>NZ_QXGS01000139.1 GCF_003604215.1 Teichococcus vastitatis | reverse complement strand
ATCCGGAGGCCGTACGAGGTCTCGTGCTCCTGTCAGGCTATTACTTCCCGACCGCACGGGCCGACGTGCCGCTGTTCTCGCCCCCCGCGGTCCCGGTGATCGGCGATGCCATCCGCTACACGGTCGGCCCGCTGGTCGGGCAACTCATCGCCCCGAAGATGATCCGGACCATGTTCGCGCCGGCGCCGGTCCCCCCGGCCTTCACCGACGCCGTGCCGATCCCGATGATGCTGCGGCCCTGGCAGGTCAAGGCGAGCGCCGAGGATGCCGCCACGATGATACCGGGGGCGGCCGGCTTCCAGGAGCGGTATGCTGAGCTGACCCACCTGCCGGTCGCGATCCTGGCCGGCGCCGACGACAGGATCGTCGACGTGGAGCGGCAGTCCGCGCGCCTGCATCAGGCGCTGCCGAGAAGTGAGCTGCACGTGCTTCCGGGTCTCGGCCACATGGTTCACCACGGTGCACCGGAGCGGGTGGTGGCCGCCATCGAGGCTGTCGCAGCGCCGGGCCAGCAGCAGGACGCGGCTTTGCCGGCCTTGTAACATTGTCGGCGCCGGCAGCATACCGGGGCAGAGCCAGATGGCCGACCGATCTGACACCGAATCAGGTTCCATGCGTTAGCTCCAGGCTATGCTCTACACTTGCCTCATCCTGACGCGCTGGAACGCCGAACTTTTCGCTATGGCGACGAGGTCTGTGAACGACGCCTGGAAGCTGCTGGCGCCAGGCGCGTCGTGGCCCCGGGCACCTGCACCCGTGAACCCGGACCTCACAACCCTGGGTCTGGATCGGATGCCTTCCTCAGGAACCGATCTGCGGCGCGCTTATCGCCACGCCGCCAAGTCGGCGCATCCGGATGTCGGAGGGAATGCGGATGCGTTTCGGGCGGTGTCGGAGGCCTTTGGACGCTTGGCGCACCGAGACACCTAGTTGCGCAAGAGGCTTTCAGGAGAACGGCGCCGCCTTCAGCAAAACAGCAGCTAGCAGGACGAGGTGCTGCCGGATAATCCATAGGCACATAATGCGCGGGTGAGGCGTTACCCCGAGATCATACGAGATGGCGGCTTCGGCAACCACTCGGTCAAGCGCCAGGAGCAAGCCCATGGACTTCCAGACCTGGATCACCGAGATCGAAGCCCTGGTAACCTTCGATGTTGATGCGGATCTGTGGCGAAAGTATTTCGATGCTGGTCTGACGCCTCTTGAGGCCATCGAGCAGAACCGCATTGACGAGGAAGTCTGACATCGCTGTGGTGGGAGCTCGCCAAGGCGGAGCAGTCATGAGTTCGCATTTGGCAGCACCTGCCATCTAACGTCGGGAACAAGCTGTTGGATCAGCCAAGCCGTCTGTTGTTGAGGGATGGTTCGGTACGACGGTCTCACCCTGATATGTCCGATGATCTTGCGATGGAGTATGGAGATGACCGCTAAAATGAGGTGGCCCCCATCTGCCGGACAGTTTGGCGGCCCGGATAAGCTCGGTCCTGGTTGATCTCAGGCCGCCAGTC
>NZ_QXGS01000138.1 GCF_003604215.1 Teichococcus vastitatis | reverse complement strand
TGGATCTTTCGCTCTTCTCGAAACCAGCAATCCGCACGGGTCTGATCATGGCCCTGGTGGTCTCGGGCGCGCTGGTGGGCGTCGAGCTGACCATTGCGCAAGAACTGCAATATGTCATCGGGATGACCCCGCTAGAGGCGGGGATATTCATGCTGCCGCTGATGATCGCTTCTGCCGTAGGAGGGCCAATTGCCGGCGCCCTGGTGGCGAAGGTCGGCCTACAGTGGGTCGCTTCGGTCTTCCTGCTTCTGTCCGCGCTGAGCCTTGCGGGCTTAGGGTTCAGTGACTTCCACGATGCCGGGATGGTGGTCGTGGTCTGGATGGCGCTGCTGGGGTTCTCGCTGAGTGTTGGCCTCACGGCATCGTCCATCGCCATCATGGGCAGCGCGCCCGTGGCAAAGGGAAGCCAGCGGCTATGAACTAGGCGCAGGACTGGGGATCACCGGCTTCGGCGTTCTGCTAGCCAGCATATACCGCTCAGCGCTTCAGCTGCCGAAGGATCTGGCAGATCTGCCGGCAAGTGCCAGCGCCTCGATCGGCGAGACCATGATTGTCGCGAATCGTCTCGGAGGCGAGCAAGGCGAAGCGCTTGTGCGGGCCGCGCGAGCAGGCTTCAGCTCTGCACATACAACTGTACTGCTGACAGCCGCCGTTTTGGTCACCGTGCTTGCCTGCGTCGTGTTCGCGAGCTTACGCACCTACCGCGATGCAGATGTGACTCACACACCCTGAACAAACAGGCTCGGCCATAGATGGCAGCCAGGCAGTCAACTCCGCATCAGTGTGGCAGCCGCCAATATGCTGTCGCAGTTGACGCGGACCGCGAGCTACGGACGGCACAGGTCTCGGACATCGATGCCTTCACACAGCAGGGCCTCATCTGATTTGTGGCCGTCGGTTGACGTAGCCCCTGTTCCAGGGTAGCAGGCGAGCGCCTCAGCGTGACGCCGCCGTCGCAGCGCGAGATGCTGCTGCCTAGCTGTTTGGTTGTGAGACCTCCTTGGCAGCTTCAGCGATGAGGCGTGCGCGGGCAACATCGTCAGGTCCGGCGCGTCCCTCGGGCTGGTCAGACTTGGCACGGGCGAGCTTTCGTCGAGCTCTGAGGCGCTCCTTGACAACCTGATCAGGTGTCCTGCCGTCGAGGACGCGCTGACGGCGTGCGTTGTAGGCAGCGTTGAAGCCTCGGAGCAGCTGCTCGAGCTGAACGTGGGACCAGATGGTGATACCGAGCACCTCACTACTCACGCGGTCGTTAAATCTCTCGACCATCCTATTATCCGGCATGATGCCCCTGGTGCCTTGATGTTTCTGCTGATCCTGAGTGGATCGGCGCTATGGTGAGCCCATCCGGGACATGGGGCACCGGGAGCACGCAAGTGCGGGCAGGCCGACCCTCAAACGATGGGCTGTGAGCCCGAGCCGTTATCTGGCCGCCCCTGCGGCTCGCCCGGATGCGCTGCGAGCGCGGATCCGGAGTTGCCGTGTTG
>NZ_QXGS01000137.1 GCF_003604215.1 Teichococcus vastitatis | reverse complement strand
GTAGGCCGGCAAAATCAGCTGGCAAGCTTGCTGTTCCAGGATGGCCAGATAGGCGGCGGGATCGCGGCGGAATTGGGTGCGTAGTGTCCGCGCGTGTCGCCGCTGTTCGAGACGGCGGCGGAGTTCAGCCCAGCGTTCTTTGCTGGCACGGCCGAGTTCACGCGAGCCCGGCGGGCGCAACCTGGTGGCGGTAGCCGCGATCAGCCGAACCTCGCCGCGCAGCACCGCTGCTGGCGAGGCTGCCTTTCGCCCTGTGGCGCGCCGCTCGTGATAGCGTTGGGAGCCGAACAGTTGCTCAAGGTCGTTGTTGGTGCGCGCCAAGCCCGGCACTGCGTAGCAGTGGAACAGCCCAGGGCGGTAGCTGCGGGCGACCTTGACGAAGTGGTCAATGGCAGCGGAGAGCACGCCGGCACGGTTGCGGTGCCGGTGCATGGCCGCGAGCAGGCCGTCGAACCGGCGTCGCACAACGGCAGCGCTCTCGCCGGCCGCGTTGCCCAGCAGCCGGGCCGCAGCATGCACCCAGGTATAGGCGCGTTCCACCTCCGGCCACAGTGGGGCGGTGTTCTCCAGGCCGCGGCTGATCAGCCGGCGCAGCCGCGCGAGCGGCGCGGGGGGCGTGTCGCCCCCTTTTCCAGGACCCGGTCCAGGCTGCCTGCCACGGCCTCCAGCCGCCGCTTGAGCTTCAGGCCAGGAGCCCCAAGCGGGGTGCGGCCGTCGTCGGTGATGGCACTGCGCACCGCGGCACAGTAGCCGCGCACCACCTCCGCCTCCGCATCGTCGCGGCCCTCGATCGCTCGCTCGAGGGGGCGTACGCCGCGCACCTGCTTCTTGAGCTCCTTCTTGGCGTGCCGATCGGCCTCGAACACCGGGTTCGCCGCCTCACGCAGAAAGTGGAACTGGCAGAGCTGGTGCGGCACTCCGGGCAGTGCCTTGGCGACAGCGCGGCGGATCGAGGTCTGCCCGTCGCTGAGCACGCCCTCCACCGGCACGCCGACCGCGTCTGCTGCTTCCCGTAACAGAGGCGCCAGATCATCGGCGGTGCCCGAGAGCAGGCTGCGCGCCAGCACCACCTCGCCCGAGATGCACTCGCGCACTACCCACAGCACTTCGTGACCGACGTCGGGCTGCATCCCGTCCAGCGCCAGGATGACCCGCCCCTGGTCACGCAATACGCGTCGCAGACGTGCCCCGCTGGTCAGCGAGGTGGCCAGCAATTCGTCGTAGCGGTCCAGCAGGTTGGTCACGCTGCGCTCGGCGATCACCACTCCGCGTCCGCGCAGGATGGCATGGATCTCCGGCACGCTGCGGTGGTCGCCATGTCGCAGCACCCCCACCAATGCCACCACGTCCAGGCCAAACTCGTGCTGCGGCAGCGCAATCGCCCCCTCCGCCTCAGGCCGATAGGGTCGATGATGCTGTGCACAGCCCGCCACCTCGCAGCGACGGATCTTGAGCCGCAGCCGCATGGCCCCCGACAGCGTCACCAGCGTGCGTTGGTTCTCGTACCGGATCCGCATGCCACCGCCGCAGGCCGGACACAGCCGTCGTGCCGGAACCAGCACCCGCTCCCGGTCAGGCCGCATCCTCGCCGACATCCTGGCCATCCTCCAACTCCCCCAGGGCAATCACACCGCTGTAGGAACCGTGTTAGCA
>NZ_QXGS01000136.1 GCF_003604215.1 Teichococcus vastitatis | reverse complement strand
TCACTCAGGCAGAACATGATCACAACGAGCATGCCAGGCAAGAAGCGGCCGAAACTGACAAATTGACCGCGCTGTCTTCTGTAGCACCCTCCTTTCTGGCCAGATTGTTCCGAACCTCTGCTTGGCAAGCGCATGAAAGCGGTATCCGTCGCCAGGTGATGAAACTGGAGAGCGCTCAGGAGGCGCATCAGACCGCGAGGGAGAGGCTTGGAGCTGCCATCGCGGAGAAGGGGCGGCGTGCTGCCGAACAGCAGGCAGCCTTGCATGTCCATCAGAGCCTTCAACAGGAAGCTGAGCGGCTCAAGCAGCAGCTGCAGGATGAACAGGGCGAGACGGGCAAGGCTGTGCCCGGCCCAGGGTTCTGGGCGATGCCTGACGACGAGCTACAGCAGGCAGCGCCCTGGAATGCCGGTGCGTTCCGCGCGGCCCGGGATGATGTGTTCGTTGCAACGCTCCGCCTGCACCGAGCTGTCATCGTGGCAGCTGCACGAACCATCAAGTCATCGCTGAACACGGTGGCCCGAATGGCGCAAGGCGGCTCCGGCGCCGTTAAGCCCAGCGCAGTTGATTGGGGGATCTTCTTTCTGCTGGTGCCGGTGGTGTCGACCACCTTTGCCTCAGTGGGGCGCATGTTCCAGGGGATGGGCGCCGGTGAGATAGGTTGGCTTTTGATCGACGAGGCGGGGCAGGCGGCGCCGCAGGCGGCCATGGGCGCAGTTTGGCGCGCGAAGCGCGCCGTGATCATCGGTGATCCGTTGCAAATCGAGCCGGTCACTACGACCCCGAGGCGCACCATGCAGCTGATCTTCGAAAGCAACGGCGCCGATCCGGGACCCTGGGCTGCGCCACGGCAGTCGGCTCAATCGTTGGCAGATCGCGCCAGTCAGATCCAGGGGCGCTTTCAGGTCTTGGATCAAGAAGCCGACCAGAAAGAGCGGATCACCGGCATGCCACTGCTGGTGCATCGGCGCTGTGAGGAGCCGATGTTTGGTATCGCCAACCGGATCGCCTATGATGGACGCATGGTGTTCGCGACAAGGGCGGGCGCCTCGCCGATCAGGGACCTCCTGGGCCCATCGGCCTGGATCGATGTGGACGCGCCTTCCACCGATAAATGGGTGGAGAGCGAGGGACGGCTCATCGCTGGGGCGATTGCGGAGTTGTGCGGAGCCTTGCCGGAACCACCCGACCTCTACGTCATCTGCCCGTTCAAGACGCCGGCCAGCCGGCTAAAGTCGCTGCTGTTGGACACATCTGGGGTACTCCCAGCGCTCAGCAGGACTCAACGGGAAGAATGGATCAAAAAGCGAGTGGGTACAGTGCACACATTTCAGGGCAAAGAGGCGGAAGCTGTTATTCTGATGCTCGGTGCGGGACGTGGGGCCAAGGAGGGATCGCGCCTCTGGGCTGGGGCAACGCCCAATTTGCTCAACGTTGCCGCGACCCGAGCAAAACGTGCGCTCTACGTGGTGGGCAATCGTGAGGAGTGGCAAGGTGCGGGAGTATTTGCCGAAGCAGCACGAACGCTGCAACCGATCTCCGCACGCGAGTGGCAGGCCAGAAGACGAGGCATCCTCTGAGGAGCATACTGTTCCTGGAAGTAGCTTCTCTAGAGCCTCAGCGACCTAGCAGCCTGTCGGGTTTGGGTCGGCTGCTAGTGGGATAGTTGGGTTACGGATCATGTAGCCAGCCGCAGGCGGT
>NZ_QXGS01000135.1 GCF_003604215.1 Teichococcus vastitatis | reverse complement strand
GTAGGCGGCGCCGGGCGGTCGGTGGTGCGGCCGGTGAAGACTGCAATCAGGGTACGCTGCTCCTCGGCTGCCTTCAGCAACGCAGGAAGATCAGCCCGACGCTGCGCCACCTCAGCCGCCTGCAACAGCACCTCGCTCCGTGATATCGCACCCAGAGCGAAGCGGCTGCGCAGCAGGCCGAGACTGTCTTCCGACGCCGCGATGATCTCCCGGGTCGCCTGGATCTCCGCCCGGAACGCCGCCTCCTGAACCACGGCGTTCACCAAGTTGCCGCTAACGGTCAGCGCCGCGGCAGTGAGTTCGAAACGCTGACGGTCCGCCTCGGCCACTAGCCCCTCGACTTCGCGGCGGGTGCCGCCGAAGAAATCGGGAGCGTAGCTGACCTCCACCCGGCCAGTGTGCAGGCTGTAGGGCGGGAAGCTGCCAGCACCGCCCACCGGGATCGGCTCAGCTTTTTGGCGGCTCGACTGCACACCCAGGCCGAGCGTCGGGAGGAAACCGCCGCGTCCTGCAGCGACCAGCGCCTGCGCCTGTTGCAGCGTGGCACGGGCGGCCTCCAGGTCAGCGTTGCTGGCGAGCGCCTCGGTGATGAGTGCGTCGAGTTCCGGCGAACCGAAGGCGCGCCACCAATCGGCGTCGACTGGTGCGCTGGGTGCAAAGCGCTGGGCACCGCCGCCAGGGCCATCCGTGCTGACGGTCATGGCCGTCAGCGGGACCGGGCGGTACCCGACGGCATTCGGTGCGGCTGGACGCTCGAAGTCCGGACCGACGGCACAGCCTGCGAGCAGCACGAGGGCTGTGCCGGCGAGGAGAGTGCGACGAATAGCCATGGTCAGATCACCTTCCGGGGCGCCGCTGCGGAGTTCGTGTTGGTAGGCTCCCTCTCCGCCTCTATCTCGGCCTTCCCGGCGAACCACTTGTAGAAGAGCGGGATCAGGAACACGGCCAGGAAAGTCGCCGCCAGCATGCCGCCCACCACAGCGGTGCCGATGGAGACGCGGCTGCCGGACCCTGCGCCGGTGCTGATCGCCAGCGGTACGCAGCCCAGAATGAAGGCCAGCGAGGTCATGATGATGGGCCTGAAGCGTAGCCGGGCGGCAGCCAGGGCCGCCTCGAAGGGAGACTTACCCGACCGACGCTCCAGCACAGCGAACTCGACGATCAGGATGGCGTTCTTGGCGGCGAGGCCCACCAGGGTGATCAGGCCGACCTGGAAGTAGATGTCGTTGTTCAGCCCGCGCAGCCAGACCGCCAGCAGCGCGCCAAACAAGCCGAAGGGCACTGCTAGCAGCACAGCGATGGGCAGGCTCCAGCGACCGTACTGGGCCGCAAGGATCAAGAACACCATGACCACGCCGAAGCCTAGCGCCAGAGCGCCCGCGTTGCCGCCCGCCACCTCCTGGTAGGCGGCGCCGCTCCAAGCAATGTCGAAGCCCTGCGGCAGGGTGGCGGCCGCGATCTCCTGCATAACTTGGAGCGCTTGGCCGGAGGAGTAGCCAGGCGCGGCGCCGCCATTGATGGTGGCGGCCGGGTAGCCGTTGAAGCGCTCAGACAGGTCGCTGCCGACCACGCGGGTGAGCGTGAGCATGGTGCTCGCAGGCACCATCTCGCCGCTGCCCGCGCGGACGAAAACCTTGCTAAGATCCCCCGGCTCCTGGCGGAACTCCGCCTCGGATTGCAGGTTGACCCGGTAGTTGCGGCCAAGCAGCGTGAAGTCGTTGA
>NZ_QXGS01000134.1 GCF_003604215.1 Teichococcus vastitatis | reverse complement strand
GACTGGCGGCCTGAGATCAACCAGGACCGAGCTTATCCGGGCCGCCAAACTGTCCGGCAGATGGGGGCCACCTCATTCTCCTCCACCTCGGGGATCGACAAGGCCAGCGCGACCGAGATCCCGCCCCGCAATCCGCCCCAGGTGAGGACAGGAATGGTGCCCGGAACGAAGACGGTCCACCGGCTCAGTATCCAGACGGGCAACGCGACCGCAGCGAGGCGGGCGAGAAGGACCAGCAGGATGGCACTGGCTGGCAACCAGGCAAACAGGACATCCGGCCGCAGAACCAAGACCTCCAGCCCGATAAGCAGAAAGAGAATGGCATTCAAGATCTCATCCACCAGCGTCCAGAAGCCGAAGAGGTAGCGCTGCGTCAGGTCACTCAGGGCATCTCGCGGACCACGGTTGCCGATGAGCAGACCGGCTACGACCATGGCGATCGGTCCACTCGTGCCGAGGCGAGCTGCGAGGGCATAAGTGCCCATCACCAAGCCGAGAGAGATCAACACCTCCACCGAGAAATTATCGATCTGCTTCATGACTCGATAGGCGATATAGCCGGCGGCAAAGCCCAGAAGGGCGCCACCAATAGCCTCGATCGCGAAGAGCTCTGCGGCACCGCTGAAGCCAGTGGCACCATGTCCGGCACCGGCCGCGACCGCCAAGGCAATCGTGAAAATTACGACGCCCACGCCATCGTTGAACAAGGACTCACCGGTCATATCAAGTTCAAGGGATTTCGGTACGCGAACTGCCTTGAGGGTACCCAGTACCGCGACAGGGTCCGTGGGGCTGATGAGGGCGCCGAAAACAAACGCCCAGCTGAGCGGCAGATTGATGCCCGCGAGTGATGCGGCACACCAGAAGCCCAGGCCGACGATGAGGGTCGAAAGCAGGATGCCAATGGTTGCCATGCTGCCAACGGCCCAGGCCCGTTCGCGCAGAGCCGACAGATCCACGTGCAGGGCACCGGCGAAGAGCAGGAAGGCGAGCATGCCTTCGAGGACGGTGCGTTGAAAGTCAACCTGCTGGAGAATGACGCCGACCTGCTCATAGAGCTGAACCTGAGGAAAGAACCGCTCGACGAGAAGCAGGAGCACCGACGCCGCTAGCCCCATGACCAGCAGACCCACGGAGTCCGGCAAGCCGATGAGGCGATGGTTCGTCCAGGCGAAGCCGGCTGTCAGGACAAGCAGGACGGAGATCAATTCGAAAGGGGAGAGCATCGCGGTTCCATGCTGGGGTTGGCTGGTCTCTGACCTCACGGTAACGCGCCCGAGCCCAAGTCGATCCGTCTACGCCAAGCCTTGAGAGGACGCTGCTGCTATCGACAGCCGATAGCAAGCGGCGCCATTTCGTCCTGGAAGGCACCGGACGAACAGCAAGCTTCCCAGCTGCAATGGCTCCCCTCCATCCTATGAGGCTTAGAAACCCTCCTTCGTCAGGTGAGTGCCTCCGTGATCTCGCGGACGGAGTGGTTCGTTAGCTCTTTGCTCAGCGTTAGAACCAGACTTGCGGTCACGTTCTTGTGCATGGTGTCGCGCAGCTGGCCAAGCGTTTGTGGGTCAGCGACGAGCACGAGAGCTTCATATTTACCGCTTTGGTACATGCTGTAGAGCACTTCGGCCAACTGGACACTTCGAAATACCTCGCTGTTAGGGCACTGAGCTGATTCACTGGCTTCGGTCAGCGGAGGCAGTGGCGATGGCGGATCAGCCTGGCTTCTTCGATGTCGATGAGCGGTATGCGGCA
>NZ_QXGS01000133.1 GCF_003604215.1 Teichococcus vastitatis | reverse complement strand
AGGGCTTCGCCATCCTGCCTCGCCGCTGGGTCGTCGAACGCAGCTTCGGCTGGCTCACCCATTGGGGCGGCCTGCTCTTAGACAGTGAGCGCACCTCCTGTGGATGAATGATCAAATGGGTCATCATTCGCCTGATCGCTTGTCTTCGAAAGCTGGCTCACGGCCATTCAGTGGCGCAAGCGGTATCATGAACCTTCAACTTCTCCTTCTCAGTCCGACGACTGTGATCATTGAAATCGAATCGGCATCTACCCACTGCAGGATTCAGCTGCCCTTGTTGAGACTGGATGGATACGCCTCCTTTCTTTGGACCCACTGGAAGCCCTCGTGCTTCGTGATGACGGCGATCTGTACGGCTCCCCCGACGGACTTGGGAAGGAACACAGCGAAGCGGATGAAGCCGATGGTGGTCTCGACGAGGAAACGGGCAAGGTCGATCGCGTCCTGGATCGGCATCGCAGGAACCGCGAGCGTCGCGTACAGGTCCTTGGCCAAGCCCGCCTGCAGATCACCCACGCTCGCGGCGGGGACGCCGTGGCGCACCAAGGCCTCACCGATGTTGAACCCGGCTCCCAGGATCAGGCGGTTCAAGGCTTCGTACTGCCCGTCCCACAGCACACCGAAGCTGCTCTCATCCATGATCTGGCGCGGCGGGGAACAGGTAGGCCCCGCTATATTGACTTCCCACACCTCGGCCAGCGGGCGGCCGGCGGAGTAGCCGCACAGGCGCAGCTGAAGGTTTGTCGGATCCGGGCAGGCCTCCGACTTCTCCTCGAACAGAAAAGCACGCAGCCGCTCCGCCGCCTGCGCGACGGTGTAGGTCTCCGGATCAAGTTTCCAGTCGGCATGCGCCGGATCAAGACCGCTGAAGCGCCGGCGAAGGTCCTTGAGAAGCGTTTCGACGGACTCGTTGCCGATGCCGCCGGTTCCGGTGGACATCGCTCCGAGGGGCATCCCGTGGCACAGGTTTGCGATCTTGTTAGCGTGTGCGTAGACCTGCCCGCTTCCCATTGAGCCGGCGCTGTCGGCCGCCATGACAACGCCGTCGTTGATCTTCACCGAAACGATGATGGTCATGGGAGCTCCTCGCGATGCATCGAGTGGAGAGTACCTCTGCACCTTGGGAGTTTCGATGCCGGCCCGGCGGCGAGCCGATCTCCAGCTCAATTCACTGACCTGCTGCTTTGCAGGTGCTCGTTGATGAGGCCAGCGGTTGGAACTCGGTTTCAACCCGACAGCTGGTCAGTCCAGCGCATGTCCAGCGTCAGGGTCGCGGTGAAAAACACCTGCCCGCTCTCATCGCGAATATCCATCGCGAAGGGGTCGTAATGGCTCGCGCACATCCTGTCCCTCACCAGCCCGGCCAAGGTAGCGAGACCTTCCTTCCGGGCCTCCTCGTGGCTGGAGAAATCCACACCTTCCCCGTCGCGAACCTCCAGCTTGGCGTCTTTGAAGTCGAAGAAGAAGCGCGGCAAGTTTTAGATCTCCTCCATCGAATGGAGACATTCTGGCACTTTGGAGGGCCATTGTTGGTTCGGTAATGCACGAAGCTCTTTGCCTCCGGCCATCGATCCTGCCGGTCGGTCCGTCTTGTAACACCGGCCGAAACTGCTCGTCCTGTTTGCGCCGACCTAACTCGCGAGCACCCTGTGCCTCCTGAGCGGCATGTAGCTTCCCTGCCCTCCATCATACCTTTAATCCGGTAAACTTCTTCCACCGCCATCACATTCAGAACGTGCG
>NZ_QXGS01000132.1 GCF_003604215.1 Teichococcus vastitatis | reverse complement strand
CCTGAAGCAGTTCATCCCCGAGCGCCTGCTTCAGCGTTTGCATCGCGGTGCAAGGCCCGATCTCCAAGCTGCTGCGCAGCCGGGCCAGGACGGCGTTGTGCTTATCGGCAATCTGCCGCAGGCGAAAGCTCAGACCGCGATAGGGTCGCTCATGTCCCGGCAGCACCAACCGGCGTTCATCGGCCAGTGCGCCGAGCCGGGAGGACGCGGAGAGCCAGTCGCCGACTGTGTCGCGATGGGGCTCGTGGACATCCACGCCTAGGCTGGCGGAGATTGAAGGCAAGGCTTGGTCGCCGATGATCACGAGGCTGCCATCCTCCGACCAGAAGCTGGCATGTTCCGGCGCGTGCCCATCGCCGAGCCGAACGCGCCAGGATCTGCGGCCCATGGTTAGCGCTTGCCCTTCCTCTAGACGGCGGTAGCCGGGTGGCGGCGTAGGTGCGAGGAGCGTCAGATTCTTGACCGCCGCCGCCAGCGCTGCGGCTTCCTCCGACGACATACCGAGCCAGCGGTTGAACGCCGTCCGGGTCGGCAGCATAGTGCCTGGAGTCTCCAACGAGAGCATCCGCAGATGCAACCAAGCGGCACGCGACGCCCAAGGTCTGGCGCCCTGCACGACTAAGCTAGCCGTGCCCCCGGCATGGTCGGCATGGTGATGAGTCAGCACTAGGTTGCGAACTGGCTTGCGCCGCAATGGTCCGCTCAGCAGCGCCTGCAGCGCCTCCATGCTGGCTGCGTCCTGCTGACCACAGTCAATCAGGGTCCACTCGTCGCCATCATCCAGCGCATAGATGTTCACATGCTGCAGGCGGCCGGCCACGGGCAGGCGCATCCACAGGACCCCGTCAGCAAGTTCGATCGCCTTGCCAGGACGTGGCGGCTCCTCCGGGAAGTTGAGGCCACGGCCATGGGCGCCGACGGAAACATCGCCCCCAACAGGATCAGGGATCTGCTTCAGCTGCATGAGTATCGCTCCGAAGTTCAGAAGTATCGTGTCAAAGCGAAGCGAAGCCGCGTGTCGCGCCGGTAGGCTGCCAGTGCCGGGTCGCTTCGCCCACCCAATGGGACGGTGGCATTGAAGCCGAGCACGTAGTCGGACCAGACCCGGTGCGCCGCGCCAAACTCAAGGATGCTTCCGCCGCCTTCCAGATCCACCGTACTGCGCGCGGCGAACTCCGTGCTGCCCTCATTGTTCATGATCAGGCGGCCGCCAACCGAGATGTCCCGCTGGAAGGCCGTGACTGGAGCCGTGTTTGGCCGGTCGTCGTAATAAGCTTCAGCATAAACCTGCAAATCCTCGGTGCCGCCGAAGGCACCATAGAAGATGCGCTCGAGTCCAACACCGAGGCCGAAAAAGGACCGGCCGGTCTGCCCCTGACGCCGAATCAGCTCACCACGCAGCACATAGTCGCCCAGTACGTACTGCGCTTCCAACGCCGACTGATCGATGCGGCGATAATAGGGCCGTAGCGCTGGCCCTTCGGCATCCGGGTCAAACCGGAACTCCGCCTCGCGCGAGGTGCCGTGAAAGTGCGACACCGCCAGCTCAAGATTCTCCAAGTTCAGATTCACCCGCGCGGCGACCGAGGGTGTCCATCGGCCATTCTCGAACCGGGCATTGCGCAGCGGCAGGCTTGTCAGGCGGAGGCGATCACGGCCATCTGGCGTGCGCTGTTCCCGCGCCATGGGCGAGGCCAGAAGCGTGAAGCCAAGGCTATCACCCACGAAGCGGAAGGCGGCACCGGGTTGGCCGAGCCGCACATCACCCTGGTAATCCTCAACGATATCGAGCGCGTTGAAAATGTTGGCCGGATTTTTG
>NZ_QXGS01000131.1 GCF_003604215.1 Teichococcus vastitatis | reverse complement strand
TCCGCCGTGCCAGCCTGATCCGGTAGTTCAGCCCGCCGGAAACCATCGCTCCTACACCACGCGATGGGACACGACCGCGAGCGGCTCCAGCATCCAATTGCTCTCGATCGGTAGCGCGTCCTCAATCGCCCCGATCGTTAGGTACTTCGGGAACGTGTCTCCAGCAGCCCAGATGATGACTGGAGGCCGTGCAGGGTCGTAGCCGAAATACTGCGACGCGGTCTCAGGCTCATCCGGCACGAAGCGGAAGACCATGTCCTGACTGGCATCCGTCCGGTCGAAGTGCATCGTGGCGGTCGTGCCCTCCAGGATCTCCAGGGCCTGACCACCACGACCTTCCGGCTGCGCGGGCAGCGTGGCGCGGACGATGCCGCTGGAATTGCTAAACACGGGCGCAGCGGGTCAGGAAGGGTGCGGCGTCAACCATCGGGTTCGCCGGCAAACAGTGGATCACGATCTTCACGGCCTTGAGCGTTGCCGCAAATCACGAAGATGGGGCGGGTGTATGGAACTGCTGATCGGGCGCTGACCGAGCATGTCGATCGGCGTGCCAGCATCACTTGCCCCGCCAAATCTGGATTGCCGCTGGCCAACAAGGGCCAGCTTGGTGGGAACCGTCGGAGGGTCGAGTAGTCCAACCCCTCCAGTACCTCGCTCACCAACAAGCGTAGGGTGGGCTCGTCGTGACCAGCACGCTCTCACCGATGCCAGCGCCAGGGACCGCTCAGCTTTTCACCCCATCTGCGGTTTCTTCGTCGCCATTCATCGAGCGTTACCGCCCTCCACTACAACACCTTCACTGCGGCGGCGTGGTGAACGCTCCAAGCGAGAACGGATCCTAATTGGATCGCCACCAGCCTCCAGGCCGGTGTAGAGGGGGGCAAGCAGAACCCATCCGCCCGGCTGGAGACATCCGCCGGGCGGTTCGCATTCTGGTGGCAGCCCTGCGCCTACCCTGCCCCATGCCTCTCCTTTTCGTCTCATCGGTGCTTTGGCCCTCGTCCTGCTGCTCTCCGTCCCTGCTTCGGCCGCCGAGCTGCGCGGCGAGGTGGTGGGCCTCAGCGACGGTGACACCCTGACCGTGCCGACCACGGACAGGCAGCAGGTGCGGGTGCGGCTGGCCGAGATCGACGTGCCCGAGAGCCGCCAGCCCTAGGGTGCCCGGGCACGGCAGGCGCTCGCCGCCCCGGTGTTCCGCAAGCCGGTGGTGGTGACGCAGGACACCGACCGCTGCAGCCGGATCATAGGGACGGCGTGAGTCGGCCGGCTCAACGCCAATGCTGATAAGTCTGCAACATCGAAGACTTATGATGCTGGGGATCCTCTACTTGCCTCCGATCATATCTCGCGCACGCGTGGCGAGTGCATCAACCGCGAAGGGCTTGGTTATCATCTGCATTCCTGGCTCAAGAACACCGTTGGCGATAGTGGCGTTCTCAGCATAACCGGTCATGAAGAGAATCTTCAGGCCAGGACGGACAAGGCGGGCGGCATCAGCAACTTGACGTCCATTCAATCCGGGTAGTCCGATGTCGGTAATCAGGAGATCGATGGGCTTGGTAGACTGCAAGATCTTCAAGCCTGAGGGTCCATCGATAGCTTCCAGCGTGCGGTAGCCGAGATCGTGTAAAACTTCCACCACAAGGTGGCGGACCGCTGCTTCATCCTCGATCACCAACACGGTCTCACCGTGTTCCGCGCGATGTTCGGCGCTGAAGCCGTCAGCAGTATCCTCGCAGTCCAAAGCATCACCATAGTAGCGAGGCAGGTAGATTTTGACAGTGGTGCCTTTTCCAATCTCGCTGTAGATCTTGGCGTGTCCGTCGGACTGACGAGCGAAGCCGTAGATCATCGAAAGGCCGAG
>NZ_QXGS01000130.1 GCF_003604215.1 Teichococcus vastitatis | reverse complement strand
ATCATCGAGGCGCCCTTCAGCATCATGGCGATGCCGCGGGCGGTGGTGGCGTCGTCTTCAACCAGGAGAGCACGCATCTTGGAGGAGGTCCTGCGGCAGGCGGGGAGGGGAAGGAACAGGTCAGGTCAGGTCAGATGAAGAGCAAAGCGGGGGACGAGCCGGCTCAGGAATGCAGCGGCTGGCTGGGGTCGGGCAGCAGCTGGGACAGGCCTGCCATCAGCGCCTCGAATTCAGCCCCCACCTCGTCTGTGGCACCGGCGTCACTCAGCTCCGGCATGCAATCGAGCACGTCCTGCAGGTAGTCGGCGGCCTGGAACAACGGCCTGGCGCAAGCCTCGCCATGGTCGACGGCCAGCGTGGCCAGGTGCTGCAGCAGGGTGATGGCGGTGTCGAGGGTGGAGGCGGGGCGGCTGGTCAGGGACATCGGTTTCACCGAGGGGTTATCACTCAACCTTGAGTAGCGGTGTTGTGAAGGAAAACTCCACACACGGGAAGTCTCAATTTCACGTCTAGTTGTCCTATTCGATAGAAGACGTGCAGACGGCCGCGTAACTGAGACTTCTTGCATGTTGAAAAGGCTTGAACTGCTGATTTTCATGCGCTGAGGGAGGATAAATTACAAAATAGCAATCCGATGAAAGAAACCACAGGTTGAGTGTGCTGTGAGCTTCAAAGCAGGTACTGCTCTGCCAAATCCCTTTGGCAGGCCATTTTGTTCAGCCCTTGGGCGGCCTCAACTCCGTAGGTTCTGGCCAAACCGTGGAGCTGCCGATGCAGCAGCAGGTCGCGCTCATGAATGGCGTCCTCGGCGGCCTGCTGAGCCGCTGCGGCCTCCGCATGGGCTTGCTCCGCCTCCACGTAAGCGACGTGCAGCGCCTCCCTGACAAGGGCGATGAACAGGCCGGATCCGAGGAAGAGAGCGACACTGATCGCTGTTTCAGCGTTCGGTATGGCAAAGGAATAGAAGGGTGGAACGAAGAAGTAGAGCGCCAGCACCGTGCATCGTGCGCGGCGAGGCAACGATGCAAGATCGGGCCGCCGTGTGGCTGCGCAGCGTGAGCCGCGAGGTCGCCGCAGTCTATGAGAGGAACCCGCCTCCTCGCGTCGGCTGACGCTGAGGCAGTGACCTGCCCCCCGTAGAAGTGGACCGCCGATCATGTGAGATCGGTGGTGCAGTTCGGAGGGTTGGGATGGCTCGCAAGCAGCATAAGCCGGAGGAGATCGTGGCCAAGCTCCGGCAGGTCGAGGTTTTGGTGGGTCAGGGCAAGACGGTGGCCGAGGGTGCTCGGGCGATCGGGGTGACGGAGGCCACATATTATCGCTGGCGTGCGGAGTATGACGGCCTGAAGTTGGATCAGGTGCGTCGGCTCAAGCAGCTCGAACAGGAGAACAGCCGCCTCAGGCGGGCAGTATCGGACCTGACGCTGGAGAAGCTGATCCTCAAGGAAGCCGCCTCGGGAAACTTCTGAGCGCTGCCCGTCGCCGGGCCGCCGTGAACCACGTCACGGCGGTGCTGGATGTATCCGAGCGGTTGGCCTGCCGGGTGCTGGGCCAGAACCGTTCGACGCAGCGCAAGCGGCGCCGGACGGCCGACGATGAGGCAGCGCTGACCCAGGCCGTGATTGCGTTGGCCAAGCAGTATGGCCGCTACGGCTATCGGCGGATCACTGCCCTGCTGCGCGCTGAGGGTTGGACCTGTAACCACAAGCGGGTGGAGCGGATCTGGCAGGCCGAGGGGCTGAAGGTGCCGCCGCGGCAGCCGAAGCGCGGGCGGTTGTGGCTGAATGACGGATCCTACCTGTCTGGTTGTGAGACCTCCTTGGCAGCTTCAGCGATGAGGCGTGCGCGGGCGACATCGTCAGGTCCGGCGCGTCC
>NZ_QXGS01000013.1 GCF_003604215.1 Teichococcus vastitatis | reverse complement strand
GGCAGCCGCTTCAGGGCCAGCGGCAACCAGGCCACCAGGGCGATCAGCACGCCGAAGCCGGTGAGAATCAGGATGTAGGAATCAGGAAGCCATTCGCTTTGTAACATTCCGCTTCAACGTGCCAGCGGCGCCAGCGTTCGGCAGCAATTCCGCCGCATCTAGCGGCGACGGCAGGAAAATCGCCGCGGCCGGTCACGTCTCGTGCTGCTCCGCCGTCCTGAGGTTGTCGGAACACAGGAACGATCAATGCAACCGAGACTGAATCCCCAGGCGGCCGCCCCCGAGGCCTTCGCCGGCATGTACGCCTTCGAGAAGGCGGTGTTGAATGGCGGGCTGGAACACCGCCTGGTTGAGCTGGTGAAGACCCGGGCCTCGCAGATCAATGGCTGCGCCTTCTGCATCGAGATGCACACGCGCGACGCCCGCCGCGCCGGGGAAACGGAAGCCCGGCTCTACCTGCTGGATGCCTGGCGGGAAGCGCCGCACTACACCCCGCGCGAACGGGCCGCGCTGGCCTGGACCGAGGCGCTGACCCGGATCGCCGAAACCCATGCGCCGGATGCCGACTACGCCGCCCTCGAACCGCATTTCACCGATGCCGAGAAGGTGGTGCTGACCCTGCTGATCGGCGCCATCAACAGCTGGAACCGGCTGGCCATCGGCTTCCGTTCCATGCCTCCCCTGCGCGAGGCGTGAGCCGCATGGGCGATGCCGCCGCCAGCTTCGCGCCGCATCGGGCCGACCTGATCGGCCTCGCCTACCGCATGACCGGCTCGCTCGCCGAGGCGGAGGACATCGCCCAGGACAGCTTCCTGCGCTGGGCGGCGGCCGACCGCGCCGCCATCGCCGCGCCGCGCGCCTGGCTTCTGACGGTGGCGGCGCGGCTCAGCCTGGATCACCTGCGCTCGGCCCGCGTGCGACGGGAGCGCTATGTCGGTCCCTGGCTGCCGGAGCCGGTGATCGAGGACCCGCGCCCGCCCCAACAGGCGGCGCATGAGCAGGCGCAGGACTTGTCGGTCGCCTTTCTGCTGACCCTGCAGCGGCTCTCGCCAGCCGAGCGCGCCGTGTTCATCCTGCACGACCTGTTCGAGACGCCGTTCAGCGAGATCGCCGCCCTGCTGAACCGCGCCGAGCCGGCCTGCCGCAAGTTGGCCAGCCGGGCGCGAAACAGGCTGGCCGAGGCCGCGCCGCGCTTCCCGGTCACCGATGCGGAGGCGGAGCGGGTGGCGCGCGCCTTTCTGACCGCGTCGCGGAAGGGTGACCTGGCGGCGCTGCGGGGCCTGCTGGCGGCCGATGCGGTGCTGCACACCGATGGCGGCGGGATCCGCCCCGCCGCGTTGAACCCCGTCTTCGGCGCCGACTGGGTCGGGCGCTTCTTCGCCGGCCTCGCGCGCAAGCTGCCGGGGGTGCCGCCGCTGCTGCATCTTGGCCGCATCAACGGGCTGCCCGGCTTCGTCACGCTGGAACCGGACGGGCTGCCGCAGACCACCGCCCTGGAACTGCGCGACGGCCGCATCAGTGCCATCTATATCATCCGCAATCCGGGCAAGCTGTTGTCGCTGCGCCTGCCGGACGCCTCAGCGGCCGAGGGCGAATCGCAGGGCGCGGCGCATGGCGGGTGAGATCACCGAGCCGTGGTCCTCACCGGCGAAGCTGACGAACTCCAGCTGCGGCGCGCCGGCGCCGAGGCCAGCGAGGCGCTCGGCCATGGCCGCCGCCCGGCCCACCATGTTGCTGCTCTGCGCACGCTCGCGCCGCCTCGGCTCCATGGCGGCCAGCTCGGCCTCGCTGCGCTGCTCGCGCGCACCGACCGTGATCAGCAGGTGGCGGCGCGATGTGCCCGGAGGCAGGGCGGCGACGAAGCGCTGCTCCTCCTTCAGCAGCACGCCCTGCTGCCACCAGATCGAGGGGCTGGCGGCGATCGTGGTGCCGAACAGGGCGGGGCGGGTGAAGAAGGCGTGCAGCGCGCAGAGCCCGCCATAGGAATGGCCGAACAGCGCCAGCCGATCGGGGTTGAGCGGGAAACGGCTTGCCAGCTCCGGCAGCAGATGATTCTCGATGAAGTCGAGGAAGGCCTCCACCCCGCCGGCGCCGGGCGGCGCCGAGGGTCCGGGAAGGGTGTAGTCGCGGGTGCGGGAATCGACACCGAGGCCCGAGTCGAACGCATCCTCCGGATAGGTCAGGCCCACCAGCAGCGCTGCCTCCAGGTCGCGAGGTGGTTCCTGCCCGCTCGGCGGCTGCGCCACGGCCTGGGCCATGGGATAGGTGGTTTGCCCGTCCAGCAGCAGCATGGCGGGATAGCCGCCGGCGGGGGGCAGCGCGTCCGGCCAGCCGAGCTGGATCCGGTGGCGGATGCCGGCCGGCGTCCGCATCTCCCATTCGGTACTGCGAAGGGATGTCGCGGCGGCTGCTGCCCGCGTCAGGCGCGGCGCTGCGGCAGCGAGCGCGAGGCCGGCGAGGGCGCGTCGGGGCAGGGGCACAGAACACACGGCGGAGGCTCCGGAAGGAGGAAGGATCACCGGCGTTCCCGCGCCGAAGCTGGCTGGGAGATGGCAGACCTCAGCCGACCTCCGGCCCGCCGGCCGTGGCCAGCACGGCCGGGCGCGGCGGTGGCGGCAGGCGGCGCAGCAGGAACAGCATGATGCCCATGGCCGGCAGCGCCGCCAGCATGGTCAGGGTGAAGAAGCCGGGCCAACCCAGCGCCTCCGCCAGTGAGCCGCTGAAGGCGCCCACAGTACGCGTGCCGACTGCCGCCAGCGAGGATAGCAGCGCGTATTGAGTGGCGGTGAAGGCCCGGCTGGTGAGCGCCGAAAGGTAGGTGAGGAAGGCCGCATCGGCGAGGCCGTCGGTAAAGTTCTCCACCCCCGTCTGCAAGTAGAACACCGTCATGTCGTGCCCGGCATAGGCCAGCCAGATGTACATCACGTTTGACAGCATCTGTGCCAAGCCGGTCAGCACCAGGGCGCGCGCCGTACCGATCCGCGCCACCAGCCAGCCGCCGGCCAGCGCGCCGAGCAGCGTGGCGATCAGGCCGAATACGCTGCCGACCTGCGCCACCTCGGTGCGGGTGAAGCCGAGCTGGGCCTGGAACGGCGTCACCATCACCGCCGCCAGCGCCTCGCCCAGCTTGAACAAGGCCACGAACAACAGGATCGGCAGCCAGTAGCGGCGACGCATGAAGTCGGTGAAGGGATGCACCACGGCGATGCGCAGCCGCGTCGCGAGATCGCCGAGCGGTGCCGGGGGCCGCGGCGACAGCACGTCCGGCCCGAGCCAGACGGCGGCGAAGCCCACCAGCACCAGCGCCGCCGCATAGGCGAAGGCGAGGCTCCAGCCCCATTGCTCGGACAGCGCCAGCACCCCGGCGCCCACCGCCAGCAAGGCCAGCCGGTAGCCCCAGACATAGCCAGCAAGGCCGAAACCCTGTTCCCGCTCCTCCAGCATCTCGATGCGGTAGGCATCGATCACGATGTCCTGGCTGGCCGACAGAAAGGCCACGGCGATGGCGGCGCACACCGTAGTCAGCGGGGCCACCGCCGGGTCGGTCATCCCCATGGCCAGGATGGCCAGCATCAGCAGCGGCTGGATCACCGCCAGCCACCCGCGCCGCCGTCCCCAGGCGCGGAACAAGGGCGGCCTGGCGTTGTCGAGCAGCGGCGACCAGAGGAATTTCAGCGAGTAGGGCAGGCCGATCAGCGCCGTCATGCCGATCTCGGTGAGTGAGATGCCGGATTCGGTCATCCAGCGCCGCAGGATGCCGAGCAGCAGCGGCAGCGGTGCCCCGGCCGAGAAGCCGAGGGCCAGCATTACCAGGAAACGGGGATTTTTCAGCAGGGCCAGCATGCGCATCGCGCCGCAACCTGCCATGGGCGCGGCGGATTTCCTACCGCCGCGCGCAGCCGGGCCTCCGGGCTACGCCTTCTCCACCGGGTGCCGTCCGCCTGGCCCGGCCGGGCCATGCCCACCATGCCGTGAGGCCATCAGGCCATGTTCACCATGATGGTCTTCTTGTGAGTGAAGTGCTCCAGCATGGATTCCAGGCTCGCCTCCTTGCCGAGGCCGGAATTCTTGACGCCGCCATAGGACAGGTTGGGCTGCACCACGAGGTTCTGGTTCACCTGCACCAGCCCCGCCTCGATGCGGTGCGCGAAGCGCAGCGCGATCTTCAGGTTGTTGGTCCAGACGCTGGCCGCGAGGCCGAACTCGGTGTCGTTGGAGTCCTGCAGCACCGCCTCGGCATCGTCGAAGGGAAACACAACGGTGACGGGGCCGAAGATTTCCTCCCGCACCAGCCGGCTGTTCCTGTCGAGGCCGGTGAAGATGTGCGGCTGGATGAACAGGCCCTTGCGCAGCGCCGGGTCCTCCGGCATCCGGGCGCAGGCGCGGCCCTCGGCCCCCGCCGTGTTCTTGCCTTCGGCGATGAAGCCCTGCACCTTCTCGTACTGCGCAGGGGAGATGATGGTGCCGATGTCGGTCTTCTCGTCCAGCGGGTCGCCCATGACCATGGCGTTGACCCGCTGCGTCATCTCCGCCACGAAGCGGTCGTAGATCGGCCGCTCGACAAAGATGCGCGACGCGGCGGTGCAGCTTTGCCCCTGGCGGGTGAAGCGCATCGAGGTCAGCGCGCCCTGCACCGTCTTCTCGAAGTCGCAATCGGCGAACACGATCATCGGCGACTTGCCGCCCAGCTCCAGCGTCACCGGGATCAGCTTGTCGGCCGCGGTACGGGAGATGATCTTGCCGGTCTCGACCGAGCCGGTGAAGGTCACTTTCCTGACCAGCGGGTGCGCCACCAGCGGCGCGCCGCATTCCGGGCCCTGGCCGGAGAGGATGTTGAACACGCCGGGCGGCAGGACCCGGTTCATCAGCTCGACGATGCGCAGCACCGCGAGCGGCGCTTCCTCGGCCGATTTCACCACGATGCTGTTGCCGGCGACCAGCGCGGGCGCCGCCTTCAGCGCCATCAGCATCATCGGGATGTTCCACGGGATGATGGCGCCCACCACGCCAAGCGGCTCGCGCACCGTGATGTTCAGCACATCTGGGCCGAACGGCACCGTCTCGCCCTTCAGCTCACCGCCCAGGCCGCCGAAGAACTCGAAGATGTCGGCGACGTTGTTGGCCTCGACGCGGCTCTCGGTGCGCAGCGCCTTGCCGGTTTCCAGCGCGACCAGGCGCGCCAGCTCCTCCACATGGCTGCGGATCAGCTGCGCCGCCTGATGCACCAGCGCGCCGCGCCTGCGCGAGGGCAGCAGCGCCCATTCCTTCTGCGCCCGCGCGGCGTCCGCCACCGCGGCCTCCACGTCGGCGGCATCGCCATCGGCGGCTTCGGCGACGGTGGCGCCGGTGGCCGGGTTCACCACCGGGAACAGCTTGCCGTTCACCGGGCGGGTCAGCTTGCCGCCGATCAGGTGAAAGCCGGACAACGCGCGGGCGAGGGCGGCCTGGTCCAGGGTCGGGGCGTCAGGGGTTTCGGGCATGGCGTTCTCCTCCGGCGGACGCGGCCGCCGGGAGCGTGGCCCCAGGGTCGCGGTACGAAGCGGCGACCATGCCCCCAAGGCCGGTGCCGCCGCAAGCGGGGGCCTTTCGCGCCGCGCCGGACCGGGGCAGCATCGCCGGGCCATGACCCGTTTCACCACCCTCGCCGAAACCATCCGCCTGACGCTGGCCGACGACATCACCGCGGGGCGCCTGGCGCCCGGCAGCGTGATCGATGAAAGCCAGCTGGCCGAGCGCTTCGGCGCGTCCCGCACCCCCGCCCGGGAGGCGCTGCGCGAGCTGGCCGCCGCCGGGCTGGTGGTGATCGAGCCGCGCCGGGGCGCCCGGGTCGCCAGCGTCACCACCGAACAACTGGCCGAGATGTTCGAGTTGCTGGCGGAAACGGAGGCGATGTGCGCCCGCCTCGCCACCTACCGCATGACCGCGACCGAGCGGTTCGGCCTGCAATCCCTCCATGCCGGCTTCAACCCGGCCGAGCCGGCGCTGGACGCCTATGACGAATACAATCGCGGCTTTCACAACCAGCTTTACCGCGGCACCCACAACGGCGTGCTGGCCGAGCACGCGGCCTCGCTCCGGCTGCGCCTGGCGCCCTATCGCCGCGCCCAGTTCAACGAGCATCATCGCATCGAGCGTTCCTTCGCCGAGCATGCCTCCATCCTGGAACAAGTGCTGCGGGGCGCCGGCGAGGAAGCGGGCCACCTGATGCGCGTGCATATCCTGACTGCCAGCGCCGCCCTGGCCCAGTATATGCGCAAGGCCAGGACCTAACTGATTCGCATGCAGGATCCAGGGTGAAGGCCGGTCCCGCATAATTACGGTTTCCAATCCCCTGGTCGTGGCCAATACTGCCGGCGACCCACCACTGCGACCGGGGAGCGACACCATATGGCCACTTCCATCACCATGGGCGCCCGGACCTGGCTGGAGCGGCTCTGGGCCGGCATCGCCGATCGCGGCCGCCCCTATGCCGACGTGCCGGCCATTGCCCGCCCGCCGCTGGTGCGGGCCGAGTTGCTGGCCCGCGCCCTCCTGTCGGAACGCGGCGAAGCATCGGGCGCCGCCGTGGCGCGCGAGCTGCTCAGCGTGCTGCACGACCTCAATGCCGAGGATCGGGCCGCCTTCCGTGCCCTGCTGGCCAGCGATTTCCTGCCGGACGAGGCCACGCTGCGCGCCGCCGCGCAGGCTTATCTCGACGAGCCGTCGGCGGCCCGGGCCATGACCCTGTTCGAGAAGGCGGAGCCGCCGCGGCAGGAATTGCTGCGCCGCATGAACATGGCCACCGGCGGCACCGCCGCCCTGGTGCAGCTGCGGCAGGAATTGCTGGGCGAGTTGAAGAAGCACCCCGAGCTGAAGCCGCTCGACGCCGACCTGCAGCACCTGTTCGCCTCCTGGTTCAACCGCGGCTTCTTGGAGCTGCGCCGCATCGACTGGGATACCCCGGCGGCGATCCTGGAGAAGCTGATCGACTATGAGGCGGTGCACGAGATCATGGGATGGCAGGATCTGCGCCGCCGCCTGGCGCCGGACCGCCGCTGCTTCGCCTTCTTCCACCGTGCCCTGCCGGGCGAGCCGCTGATCTTCGTCGAGGTGGCGCTGACCCAGGGTCTGGCCGGGGCCATCCAGCCGCTGCTGGCGCCGCAGGACGGGTCGGCGCGGGCCGAATTCGACACCGCCATCTTCTATTCCATCTCCAACTGCCAGGAAGGGCTGCGCGGCGTGTCCTTCGGCAACTTCCTGATCAAGCAGGTGGTGGAGGAGCTGAAGGCGGAACTGCCCGAGGTGAAGCGCTTTTCCACCCTGTCGCCGGTGCCCGGCTTCCGCCGCTGGCTCAAGCGAAGGCTGGACCGTGGCGGTGACGACCTGTTCCGCGCCGGCGAGGAAGCCGCGATCCTCGCCCTGCACATCCCGGCCGGGGCGGCGGAGGAGGGGGCCGGGGCACCCGCCGCCGCGGCCGTGCTGGACAGCCTGGCCACCGGCGAATGGTGGATAGACCCGCTGCGCGAAGCGGCGCTGCGCCCGCCGCTGCTGCGGCTGGCCGCCGAATACCTGACGCGCCCCAACACCGGCATGGGCAACATTGATCCCGTGGCCCGCTTCCACCTGGGCAATGGCGCGCGGCTGGAGCGGATCAACTGGCTCGGCAACACCGCCGCGCGCGGTATGACGGAATCCTACGGCGTGATGGTGAACTACCTCTACGATCCGGACAGCATCGAGGCGAACCACGAGGCCTTCACCCGCTCCGGCACGGTGGCCCGCTCGGCTCCGGTGGACGCCCTGCTGGCCATGCCGGCAGTGGCGGCGGGCAAGGGACGCGCCAACTACCTGCCGCGGCTGCTCGGCGGCTCCGGCGACCCCGGCAAGCCGGCTGCCGCCAAGGGCGGCGCGAAGCCCGGCCGCAAGACAGCCGAGCCAACGCAGGACGCGCCCTCTGCACCGGCTTCCGAGGAGGCGGACAGCAAGCCGGCGGCCTGACCGGTTGAACAGCCGGCGGCGCTCCGGCGCCGCCCGACGAGCCGCACGGCACCCGGTGCCGCGCCAAGATCAAGGAACGTTCCAAGTGTCTCCATCCCTTGCCTCCATCCTGGGGCTGGTCGTGATGTTCGTGGTCGGCACCGCGCTGCCGATCAACATGGGCGCGTTGGCCTTCGCGCTGGCCTTCCTGGTCGGCACCGTCTTCGTCGGCATGAACGCCAACGCCGTCCTGGCGGGCTTTCCCGGCGACCTGTTCGTCACGCTGGTCGGCATCACCTACCTGTTCGCCATCGCGCAGAAGAACGGCACCATCGACCTGCTGGTGCATTGGGCGGTGCGCGCCGTGGGTGGGCGGGTGGTCGCCATTCCCTGGGTGATGTTCGGCGTCGCGGCCGTGCTGACGGCGGTGGGCGCGGTCAGTCCGGCAGCGGTGGCGATCATCGCGCCGATCGCGCTGCGCTTCGCCCGCCACTACCGGATCGATCCGCTGATGATGGGTCTGCTAGTAGTGCACGGCGCGCAGGGCGGGGGCTTCTCGCCCATTTCCATCTATGGCGGCATCACCAACCAGATCGTCAGCCGGGCCGGGCTGCCGGGTGACGAGACGGTGCTGTTCCTGGCATCCCTGCTGTTCAACCTGTTAGTCGCGGTGGGCGTGTTCTTCGCCTTCGGCGGTAGCCGGCTGATCGGCCGGCGCGATACCGGCTCGCATGCCGATTTCGAGGAAGGCGGCCGCGCCTCCCTGCCGGTGCGCGGCCATGGCGGCACCCAGGCGGCGCCGAATGGCGAGCACCATGCACCCGCCGGGGCCACCCGGGACCAACTCCTGACCCTGGCCGGTCTGGTGGTCCTGGGCGTCGGCTCTCTGGCCTTCGGCCTGAACGTCGGCATGGTGGCGATCACCATCGCCGTGCTGCTGGCGCTGCTGTCGCCCAGTGCGCAGAAGGGCGCGATCGACAAGGTGAGCTGGTCCACCGTGCTGCTGATCGCCGGGGTCATCACCTATGTCGGCGTGCTGCAGAAATCAGGCGCCATCGACAGCGTCTCGAACGGCGTCGCCGGGCTCGGCTCGCCCATGCTGGCGGCGCTGCTGCTCTGCTACATCGGCGGTGTCGTCTCGGCTTTCGCCTCCTCCACCGGCGTCCTGGGTGCCATCATCCCGCTGGCGGTTCCCTTTCTGGCAGGGGGCGAGATCGGCGCCGTCGGCATGATCGCCTCGCTGGCGATCTCCGCCACCATCGTCGATGTCAGCCCGTTCTCGACCAATGGCGCGCTGGTGCTGGCCAACGCGCCGGAAGGCGAGCGCGAGCGGTTGTTCCGCCGCTTCCTGATCTACAGCGGCCTGGTGGTCGTCGCCGGTCCGGCCCTGGCCTGGGCCGTGCTGATCGTGCCCGGCTGGCTGTGAGGCCCTGTTTGTGATCCCTCGAGCTTTATGATCCCCTTGGCTGTGTCCCTGACGAAGCATGAAAGAGCGAATGCCATGAGCGAACCGAGCGGACCCCTGAAAGGCTTGCGCGTCGTCGACCTGACGCGGGTGCTGGCCGGTCCCACCTGTACCCAGATGCTGGGGGATCTCGGCGCCGAGGTGATCAAGATCGAGCGTCCTGAAGCCGGCGACGACACCCGTGGCTTTGCGCCGCCCTTCATGCCGAACACCCGCGAAAGCGCATATTTCGTGGGCGTCAACCGCAACAAGAAATCCATCACCCTCGACATCGCCAAGCCCGAGGCGCAGGCGGTGGTGCACAGGTTGCTCGCCAACGCCGACATCCTGGTGGAGAACTTCAAGGTCGGTGCGCTCGCCAAATACGGCCTGGGCTGGGAACAGCTGAAGGGGCAATATCCGGGCCTGATCTACTGCTCGATCACCGGCTTCGGCCAGACGGGCCCTTACGCGCCGCGCCCCGGTTACGACGCGCTGATCCAGGCCATGGGCGGCGTGATGTCGCTGACCGGGGAGCCCGAGGGCGAGCCGCAGAAGGTCGGCATCCCGGTGGCCGACCTGTTCGCGGGCCTCTACGGCACCATCGGCATCCTGGCCGCGCTGCGCCACAAGCAGGCGACGGGCGAGGGGCAGCAGATCGACATCGGCATGCTGGACACGCATGTGGCATGGCTGGCCAACCAGGGCATGAATTATCTGGCGACCGGCGAGAACCCGCCGCGCCTCGGCAACCAGCACCCCAACATCGTGCCCTATCAGGTGTTTCCCACGGCCGATGGCTACATGGTGCTGTCCATCGGCAACGACCCGACCTTTGAGCGCTTCTGCAGGAACTTCGCGCTGGAGCACCTGCTGGCCGATGAGCGCTACGCCACCAATGCCGCCCGCGTCGGCAACCGCGCCCTGGTGACCGAGACGCTAACGGCGGTGACCAGGACCATGCCGACGGATGAATGGATCAGCAAGCTGGAGGCGCTGAAGATCGGCTGCGGCCCGATCAACACGCTGGACCGCGTCTTCGCCGACCCGCACGTCCAGGCGCGCGAGATGCTGGTGAAGATGCCGCATGCCTCGGGGGAGGAGGTGACGGTGGTCGCGAACCCGGTGAAACTGTCGGCCACGCCGCCCGACTACCGCTCCGCCGCCCCCGTGCTGGGCCAACATACCGAGGAGGTGCTGTTGAGCCTCGGCTATTCCGCCGCCGAGATCGCCGCGTTGCGCGAGCAGAAGCTGGTGTGACGGATGGCGGCGCCGGCAACCCCGGCCGGCGCCGCCGGTTTGCCTTCCCAAGCACAGGGAGGCGCGCATGACCCAGCAGATCCCGCTCACGCCGGAGGCCATCGCCGGCCTGGAGCAGCCCGACGGCACACTGGCAGTGGCCCCGGACGTCGCCTATCGGAGGCTAGCCATCGTCAACGTGGCGTTCTGGGGCACGCCCGGCAGTGGCGACTGGGTGCTGATCGATGCCGGACTGCCCGGCACCGCCGGCATTATCCGCCGGGCGGCCGCCGAGCGGTTCCTGGACCACCCGCCGCGGGCGATCGTGATGACCCACGGGCATTTCGATCATGTGGGCGTGCTGGAAACCCTGGCCAATGAATGGGAGGTGCCGGTCTATGCCCATCCGCTGGAGCACCCCTTCCTGAACGGCGGCCAGTCCTACCCGCCGCCCGATACCCGCGCGGGCGGCGGGCTGATGCCGCTCCTGGCGCCGTTGTTTCCCCGCTCGCCGGTGAATGTCAGCCGTTGGCTGCTGCCGCTGCCGGAGGACGGTAGCGTCCCGGGGATGCCGGGCTGGCGCTGGCTGCACACGCCGGGCCATGCGCCGGGCCATGTTTCCCTTTGGCGGGAGGAGGATCGCCTGCTGGTATCCGGCGATGCCGTGGTCACGACGGCGCAGGAATCCGCCTATGCCGCGGCGACCCAGGCACCGGAACTGCACGGACCGCCCCGTTACTTCACGCCCGACTGGATTTCGGCCGCCGAATCGGCCCGGCGGCTCGCCAGGCTGGAGCCGGAGATCCTGGTGCCCGGCCACGGACGCGCCATGCAAGGCCCGGCGCTCCGTTCGGCCCTGCATGCGCTGGCCCGCGACTTCGAGGCGGTGGCGGTGCCGCCGCATCTGCGCACGCCGTGACGCGCGGCAGGCGCGGATAGGCCTGCACGGGTCCGCATGCGTGCCCGGCTGCTGTCGCGCCCGTGCCGGCGGTGGAAACCAGGGCCCTGATAGGCCCTCCGGACTGGCTGGAAACGGCAGGGGATAGACACCGATGCCACCCCGACCTGAGGGCACCTGCCTTTCGGCGCGGCACGCTGCGATGGCCGCCTCCCGACCGACGGGACCGGCCACAATGCCGTCAAGCCAGGTTGGCCGGCTTCGGCACGCCGCCTGGTCCGGCGCCCGCGATGCAGGATCGCCGGACGTCCATCCCGCGGCAAAGCGGCCCCTTCATCGCTGACCTCATCCTGCCGCCGCTATGCCGTTGGAGCCGTTCGAGGCGAAAGGTCCCGGAGCCGCTCGCCAGCCGGTGACGTCGCGTGGGGTCTCTGTCCGTCCGGTCCGGTGGCAGTCAGTCTCTCCGCCGTGGCATTGTGCGGACCAAAGTAAATCATCGCTGGCAGAGTCGCGGTTCCGGTCGCCGCCCTGCCGTCGCCACGGCCACGCCGTTCCGCCGTCGGCGCAACCTTGCCGTGAAGCCCACGTTCGCCTCACCGCATGTCCCGGCGCGGCCGGGACGGAGGAGAAGCCGAATG
Source organism: Teichococcus vastitatis (assembly GCF_003604215.1). Classification (GTDB taxonomy): domain Bacteria; phylum Pseudomonadota; class Alphaproteobacteria; order Acetobacterales; family Acetobacteraceae; genus Pseudoroseomonas; species Pseudoroseomonas vastitatis. Next base: position 72,501 of record NZ_QXGS01000013.1, on the reverse strand, counting down.
ACCATGATCTCGCGCCGCGCCAGTCTGATGCTGCCGTTGGGAATGGCTGGCCTTGTGGCTGCCTGCGCGACGCCGTCGGCGCCGCTGCCGCCGGCGGACCCGACCGGCCGCGCCGATCCGCAGATGCGCGCCCTGCTGGAAAGCCTGCAGGCCCTGCGTCCGCAGCCGATCGAGACGCTGAGCCCCGCCGAGGCGCGCCTGCAGCCCGGCATGACGGAAGCGGTGCGGCACCGCCTGCGGGCGCTCGGCCGCTCGGACGCCCCGCGGACCCTTCCCGTGGTGCGGGACCTGGAGATCCCGGGCCGGGGCGGCCCGATGCCGGCGCGGTTGTACAGCCCGGTGGAGCCGCTGCGGTCCGGGCAGGCGCCGCGCGCGCCGCTGCCGATGATCGTCTACTTCCATGGCGGCGGCTTCGTGATCGCCAACCTGGACACCTACGACGCGTCGGCGCGCGCGCTGGCCGCCGAATCGGAAGCCATCGTGCTGTCGGTGCACTACCGCCAGGCCCCGGAGAACAAGTTCCCGGCCGCGCATGAGGATGCCTACGCCGCCTATATCTGGGCGCTCGGCAACGCCGCTTCGCTCGGCGCCGATCTGAGCCGCGTCGCAGTGGTGGGCGAGAGCGCGGGCGGCAATCTGGCGATCAACGTCGCCATGGCGGCGCGCGAGGCGCGGGCACCGCTGCCGGTGGCGATGGGTTTGATCTATCCGGTGGCCGGCACCGACATGACGACGCCCTCCTATGTGGCGAATACCAATGCCAAGCCGCTGAACGCGGCGATGATGAAATGGTTCTTCGATCATTATTCGGCCAGCCCGGCGAATGCGCAGGACCCGCGGCTGAACGTGTATGGCCGCGCCGAGCTGCGTGGCCTGCCCAAGGCGATCATCGTCACCGCCGAGATCGACCCGCTGCACGATGACGGCACGCGGTTGGCCTCGCGCCTGCAGGAAAGCGGCGTCACCGTGGTGTCACGCGACTTTCAGGGCGTGACGCATGAATTCTTCGGCGCCGACCCCTCCGTACTGGCCAAGGCCGGCGACGCGCAGCGCTTCGTGGCCGGCGAGCTGCGCTCGGCCTTCGCGCTGCCGGCGCCGGCGGTGGTGGTGCCGGCGCGTAGGACGCCGCGCGGCTGACACGGCCGCGTGACCCCGGCCGTGCGCGGGTGTCGCGCACGGCCCTGCCATGGCAGCATCCCCGCAGGGGTGCTTCGCACCTCCTGAAGGGGATGCTTGCCGCATGATGATGCGATCGCTGGGCCGTTCCGGCCTGTCCGTTTCGCCGCTCTGCTTCGGTGGAAACGTGTTCGGCTGGACCGCCGGTGAGGCCGAGTCCTTTCGCCTGCTCGACCGCTTCGTCGAGGCCGGCTTCAACTTCATCGACACGGCCGATGTGTATTCGCGCTGGGCGTCCGGACACCAGGGCGGCGAATCGGAGGCCGTGATCGGCAAATGGCTCGACCGCTCCGGCAAGCGCGACCAGGTGGTGATCGCCACCAAGGTCGGCATGGAAATGGCGCCGGACCGCAAGGGATTGCAGCCGGACCACATCCGCCGCTCGGTGGAGGATTCGCTGCGCCGGCTCCGTACCGACCGCATCGATCTGTACCAGTCGCACAGGGATGACCCCGAGACTCCGCTGGAGGAGACGCTCGCGGCCTATGATGCGCTGATCCGGGAAGGCAAGGTGCGCGCCATCGGCGCTTCCAACTACGAGGCGCCGCGCCTGAAGGCGGCGCTGGAGGCGAGCGCGAAGCACGGCCTGCCGCGCTATGAGAGCCTGCAGCCGCATTACAACCTGCTGGAACGCGCCGGCTACGAGAACGCGCTCGAGCCCCTGTGCGAGGCCGAAGGGCTCGGCGTCATCAATTATTTCTCGCTCGCCGCCGGCTTCCTGACCGGCAAGTACCGCTCCGAGGCCGATCTGGGCCAGTCGCCGCGCGGTGGCGGCCTGAAGAAATACCTGAACCCGAAGGGCGAAGCGGTGCTGAAGGCCCTGGACGAGGTGGCGGCGCGGCACAGCGTGAAGCCGGGGCAGGTGGCCCTGGCCTGGCTCATGGCCCGGCCCAGCATCACCGCCCCGATCGCCAGTGCCACCAGGCTCGAACAGCTGGAGGAAATGATCGCGGCCGCCACGCTGACGCTGGATGCGGCGGACATCGAGGCCCTGAACGCCGCCTCTGCCTGATCCTCACTGCCGCGGGGAGGCCGTTCCGTTCGGCTGCGTCAGCGCTGCTCGCGCAGCCGCCGGGCGGCTTCCACCGCGAAATAGGTCAGCACGCCGTCGGCCCCGGCCCGCTTGAAGGCCATCAGGCTTTCCAGCATCGCCTTGTCGTGGTCCAGCCAGCCATGGCGCACGGCGGCCATGATCATCGCGTATTCGCCGCTGACCTGGTAGGCGAAGGTCGGCACCCGGAACTCGGCCTTCACCCGCTGCACGATGTCGAGATAGGGCATGCCCGGCTTCACCATCACCATGTCGGCGCCCTCGGCCAGGTCCAGCGCCACTTCGCGTAGCGCCTCGTCCGAATTGGCCGGGTCCATCTGGTAGGTCTTCTTGTCGCCCTTCAGCACCCCGCCGGAGCCCAGCGCGTCCCGGAACGGGCCATAGAAGGCGGAAGCGTATTTGGCGGCGTAGGACATGATGCGGGTGTGGATCAGCCCCTTCGCATCCAGCGCCGCGCGGATGGCGGCGACGCGGCCATCCATCATGTCGGAGGGGGCGATCACGTCGATCCCCGCCTGGGCCTGCACCACCGCCTGGGCGCTGAGCAGCGCCACCGATTCGTCATTGGCGACGTAGCCGTCGCGGATCACGCCGTCATGCCCATGGTCGGTGTAGGGATCGAGGGCCACGTCGCCCACCAACCCCACATCCGGAAAGTGCCGCTTCAGGATGCGGGCGGCGCGACATATCAGGTTCTCGGGGTTGGCGGCCTCGCTGCCCTCCGCGTCCTTTTTCCCCGAGGGTGTCATGGGGAACAGGGCGATGGCCGGGATGCCCAGCTCGGCGGCCGGCGCCACATGCGCCTCCAGCCGATCCAGCGTGACGCGCCAGGCGCCAGGCATGGAGGCGACCTCGGAGGTGGTGTTCTCGCCGTCCATGACGAAGATCGGCCAGATCAGGTCGTCCACCGACAGGCGGTTCTCCGCCACCAGGCGGCGCGTCCAGCTGTCGAAGCGGTTGCGGCGCGGCCGGATGGCGGGAAAGGCGCCCCCGAAAGCGGTCGGGGCGCGCGCGGCGGCTGAGGTCATGCGGTTCCTCCTGCTGCGGCCAGGGCCTGGTCCAGATCGGCCAGGATGTCGTCGATGTGCTCGATGCCGACCGAAAGCCGCACATAGCCCGGCGTGACGCCGGCAGCCAGTTGTTGGTCCGGCGAAAGCTGGCTGTGGGTGGTGGTGGCGGGATGGATCGCCAGCGACCGTGCATCGCCGATGTTGGCGACGTGGTAGAACAAGCGCAGCGCCTCGATGAAGCGGCGTCCCGCTTCGGCGCCGCCCTTCAGCTCAAAGCCGAGCAGCCCGCCGAAGCCGCCCTTGAGGTGGGCCTCGGCCCGCCGGCGTGGCTCGCCCTCCATCACCGAGGGATGGATCACCCTGGACACGGCACCATGGCCGGCCAGGTGCGCGGCGACCCTGTCGGCATTGGCGCAATGCCGCTCCATGCGCAGCGGCAGGGTTTCCACCCCCTGCAGGAACAGGAAGGCGCTCATCGGGCTCATCGCCGCGCCGAAGTCGCGCAGCAGGCAGGTCCGCATGCGCAGCAGATAAGCGATCGGTCCCAGCGGCCGGGCGGCCTCGGTCCAGACCGCGCCGTGGTAGGAGGGATCGGGCGTGTTCAGCGTCGGGAAGCGCTCCGGATGCGCCGCCCAGTCGAAGGTGCCGCCATCCACCACCACGCCGCCGATCGAGCTGCCATGGCCGCCGATCCACTTGGTGGTGGAATGCATCACGATGGCCGCGCCGTGCTCCAACGGTCGGCAGATCACCGGCGCCGCCGTATTGTCCATGATCAGCGGGATGCCCATGCCGCGGCCAAGCGCCGCCACCTCCGCGATGGGGAACACCTCCAGCTTCGGGTTGGGCAGCGTTTCGGCATACCAGGCGCGGGTGCGCTCGTCCGAGGCGCGGGCGAAGCTTTCCGGATCGGCCGGGTCGACGAAGCGCACCTCGATGCCAAGCGGCCGCAGCGTGTTGGCGAAGAGGTTCCAGGTGCCGCCATAGACGGCGGTGGAGGAGACGATGTTGTCCCCCGCCGCGCACAGGTTCATCACGGCGAAGGCGCTGGCGGCCTGGCCGGAGGCCAGGGCCAGCCCGGCCACGCCCCCTTCCAGCGCGGCGATGCGCTTTTCCAGCACGTCCACCGTGGGGTTCATGATCCGGGTGTAGATGTTGCCCAGCTCCTCCAGCGCGAAGAGCCGCGCCGCGTGGCCGGTGTCCTGGAACTGGAACGAGGTCGTCTGGTGGATCGGCACCGCGACCGAACCGGTGGACGGGTCGGCCCGCCAGCCGGCGTGCAGGGCCAAGGTTTCCGGGCGGGTGCTAGGGTTCTGTGCCATGCTGGGCCTCCCATGGTGTTGGGGATGTGGTGCCATGCGGCGCCACGCCGCGCCAGCACCATGGCAGCGCCGAACCCTGACAGGAGGGCTGAGCCGCCGCCGCAAGGGGGCGCGGCCTCGCGGGGACACATGCCGGCATTGCACGCAAGCCGTGGTGGGTCGCATTTCCCCCGGTGGCCAGAAGTGGTATCGGGAGCGCCATGAACCCCGCCGAAACCCCCATCGCCCTCGGCGCCGACCATGCCGGCGTCGCCCTGAAGGACAGCCTGCGCGCCGCGCTGGAGGCGGCCGGCCATCCGGTGCTGGATTTCGGCACCCATGGCAATGGCAGCGTCGACTACCCGGATTTTGCGCACCAGGTGGCGCGCGCCGTGGGCGAGGGGCAGGCCGGCTTCGGCGTGCTGGTCTGCGGCACCGGCATCGGCATGTCGATCGCTGCCAACCGCCACCCGGCGATCCGGGCCGTGGTGGTGCACAACACCACCGAGGCGCGGCTGACCCGCGCCCACAACGACGCCAACGTGGCCTGTTTCGGCGCCCGCACCACGGGGCCAGAGGTGGTGCTGGATGCGCTTTCCGCTTTCCTGACCACGCCGTATGAAGGTGGCCGGCACGCCCGCCGCGTCGCCAAGATCACGCCCCACCCCGCCCAGGAGGCCTGACCCCGATGCCCAGCCCGTCCTTCTTCGGCGCCTCCCTGGCCGAGGCCGACCCCGACATCGCCAGCCTGATCGGGCAGGAACTGGTCCGGCAGCAGGACGGTCTCGAGCTGATCGCCTCCGAGAACATCGTCTCCAGGGCGGTGCTGGAGGCGCAGGGTTCCATCCTGACCAACAAATACGCCGAAGGCCTGCCGGGCAAGCGCTACTATGGCGGCTGCGAGGTGGTGGACCGGATCGAGACGCTGGCGATCGAGCGCGCCAAGCAGCTCTTCGGCTGCGGCTTCGCCAATGTCCAGCCGCATAGCGGCGCCCAGGCCAATCAGGCGGTGTTCTTCGCCCTGATGCAGCCGGGCGACACCTTCATGGGCCTCGATCTCGCCGCCGGCGGGCACCTGACGCATGGCTCGGCGGCCAACCAGTCCGGCAAGTGGTTCAAGGTCGCGCCCTATACCGTGGAGCGCGACACCGGCCTGATCAACATGGAGGAAGTGGCCCGCATCGCCCGCGACAGCCGCCCCAAGGTGATCGTCGCCGGCGGATCGGCGTATTCGCGCGCCTGGGACTTCGCCCGGTTCCGCGCCATTGCCGACGAGGTGGGCGCCACCTTCATGGTGGACATGGCGCATTTCGCCGGCCTGGTGGCGGGCGGCGCGCATGACAGCCCGTTCCCGCATGCCCATGTGGTGACCACCACTACCCACAAGACGCTGCGCGGCCCGCGTGGCGGCATGATCCTCACCAATGACGAGGCGTTGGCCAAGAAGCTGAACAGCGCGGTGTTTCCCGGCCTGCAGGGCGGCCCGCTGGAGCATGTGATCGCCGGCAAGGCGGTGGCCTTCGCCGAGGCGCTGCGCCCGGAATTCCGTGCCTATGCCGCGCAGGTGGTGGCCAATGCCCGGGCCTTGGCGGCCGAACTGGTGGCGCAGGGCGCCGGCATCGTCACCGGCGGCACCGACAACCACCTGATGCTGGTGGATCTGCGGCCGATGAAGCTGACCGGCAAGGCGGCGGAGGCGGCGCTGGGCCGCGCCCATCTGACCTGCAACAAGAACGCCGTGCCGTTCGATCCGGAGAAGCCCTTCGTCACCTCCGGCATCCGGCTCGGCACCCCGGCCGGCACTACGCGCGGCCTGGGTGAAGCGGAATTCCGCGAGGTCGGGCGCATGATCGGCCAGGTGCTGGCCGGCCTCGCCCGCGCCAGCGATGCCGGGGGCAATGCCACCGTGGAGCGCGAGGTCGGCATCGCCGTGCACGCGCTGTGCGAACGCTTCCCGATCTATCGCGGCTGAGGCAGCCGGGCAGGAGGGCGACCGATGCGCTGTCCCTTCTGCGGCAGTGAAGACACGCAGGTGAAGGACAGCCGCCCCGCCGATGACGGGGCGGCGATCCGCCGCCGGCGGTCCTGCCCCTCCTGCGGCGCCCGCTTCACCACCTTCGAGCGCGTCACCCTGCGCGAGCTGACGGTGGTGAAATCGGACAACCGGCGCGTCGCCTTTGATCGCGACAAGCTGGCCCGCTCCATCCGCATCGCGTTGCGCAAGCGGCCGGTGGACGAGGACCGGGTGGAACGCATCGTCAACGGCATCCAGCGCCGCCTGGAAGCCGAGGGCGAAAGCGAGATCAGCTCCCGCGCCATCGGCGAGATGGTGATGGAAACGCTGAAGGAACTGGACCAGGTGGCGTATGTGCGCTTCGCCTCGGTCTATCGGAATTTCGGCGAGGCGGCGGATTTCCACGCCTTCCTCGGCGCGCTCGACCCTAACCGAAACGGCTGACAAACCATCGTGGTGAAGCTCTTCCATCCCGCGGCGCTGGCCGGCGCGGGAAATTCCGCCGTCTCCGTCCCGGCCGGTATTCCGGTCCGGCCCGCCAAGCCGCGCGACCATGCCGCGCTGGCGGTGCTGGCCGCGGCCTCCTTCGCGCAGGGGGCGGCGGCGCTGCTGCCCGCCGGCCTGCGCGCCCGCGCCGACGCGGCCCGCTTCGAGGAGTTGTTCGCAACCGGCGGTCCGTTGCTGCTGGCCGGGCCGAGGGCGCTTCCATGGGGCTGCATCCTGGCAGAAGCGGCGCCTCCTGGTGCCGCGACAGCGCGCTTGACCGGGCTGTGGGTCGCGCCGGCGGCGACCGGGCAGGGGATCGGGTCCGCCCTGCTAGCGGCGCTCGAGGCGGCGCTGGCTTCGGATGGCGTCACCGCCCTGCGGGTGCGCGTGCCAAGCGGCCATCTCCGAGCCCTCGGCCTGTTCCGCCGCCGCGGCTATGAATTGCAGGCCGCGGGCCGCCGGGCCGAGCCGGTGTTGGGCGTGACCCTCCCGCACAGCGTGCTGGCCAAGGCGCTGGCACGGGACTTGGATCGCGACGCCGCATGAGTGCCCTGTTCACGCCCTTGACGATGGTGCCGGAAACGCTGCAGGACGTCGCGCATATGCGCGCCGCACTGGCGCTGGCGGCGCGGGGCGTGGGCAATACCTGGCCGAACCCGTCGGTCGGCTGCGTCATCGTGAAGAACGGCGCCGTGGTGGGTCGCGGCTGGACCGCGCCCGGCGGCCGCCCGCATGCCGAGACGGAAGCGCTGCGTCGCGCCGGCGAGGCCGCCCGCGGCGCCACCGTCTACGTCACGCTGGAGCCTTGCTGCCATTGGGGCCGCACTCCGCCCTGCACCGATGCGCTGATCGCGGCCGGTGTGGCCCGCGTGGTGGTGGCGCTGCGCGATCCCGACCCACGGGTGGATGGCGCGGGGCTGGGGCGGCTGGCCGCCGCCGGCGTCGCGCTGACGGTGGGCGTGCTGGAGGCGGAGGCACGAAGCGTCAACGAGGGCTTCCTGAAGCGGCTGGCACGGAACCTGCCGATGCTCACGCTGAAGCTGGCCACCACGCTGGACGGGCGCATCGCCACCCGCAGCGGGGAAAGCCAGTGGATCACCGGCCCGGCCGCGCGCCGTGCCGCCCATGTGCTGCGCGGCAGGCATGATGCCGTCCTGGTGGGCAGCGGAACCGTGCTGGCCGACGATCCGGAGCTGTCTTGCCGGATCGCCGGCTACGCGCCAGTGCCCACCGTGCGGGTGGTGGCCGATGCGCGGCTGCGGACGCCGCCGGAGGCGCGGCTGTTCCGCGGCGGAGGGCCGGTGTGGATCGCCACCCGGCCCGGCCATTCCGGAGCATCGCTGGAGGCGCTGCGCCGCGTCGGTGCCGAACTCATCGAGGTGCCGCCCGCCGCCGGCCCCGGCCTCGACGTGCCGGCGCTGCTGCGGGCGCTGGCGGCCCGTGGGCTGACCCGCGTGCTGAGCGAGGGCGGCGCCGCGCTGGCCGCCGGATTGCTGCGGGCCGGCCTCGTGGACCGGCTCGCCTGGTTCCATGCTCCGGCGGTGATGGGCGGCGATGGGCGTCCCGCCGCGGACGCGCTTGCGCTGGTGTTGCTGGAAGCCATGCCCAGATATCGTCGCACCGGGCTCACCGCGCTGGGGCCGGACCTGCTCAGCGAATATGTCAGCCTCGCCGCGCCGCATGAGGACCCTGCCTGAATGTTCACCGGCATCATCACCGCCACCGGCCGGATCGCCGCGATCGAGCCGATTGGCGGCGGCCACGACATGCGCCTCGCCATCGAAACGCCGGCCGGCTGGCTGGAAGGGGCGGCGATCGGCGCTTCCATCGCCTGTTCCGGCTGCTGTCTGACCGTGGTCGCCCTGCAGACCGATCGCTTCATCGTGGAGGTTTCGGGCGAAACCCTGTCCAAGACCACGCTGGACAGCTGGCGCGAGAACAGCCGCATCAACCTGGAGCGCGCCCTGAAGATGGGCGACGAGATGGGCGGGCACGTGGTGTCCGGGCATGTGGACGGCGTGGCCGAGCTGCTGTCGGTGACGCCGGAGAACGGCTCGCTGCGGCTCTGGTTCCGGCTGCCGCCGGAGCTCGCGCCGTTTGTGGCGCCCAAGGGTTCCATCAGCATCGAGGGTGCGTCGCTGACGGTGAACGAGGTCGAGGGTGCCAGCTTCGGGGTCAACATCATCCCGCACACCGCGGGCGTCACCACGCTGGGCGATCTGCGGCCCGGTTCGCGGGTGAACATCGAGATCGACATGCTGGCCCGCTACGTGGCCCGGCTGCGGCAGTTCAACCTGGGGGATACGAAGGCATGAGCAGCGCGTTGCAGACCCGCACCTCCTTTTCCGAGTTCCTCAGCCCGACCGAGGAACTGCTGGAGGAAGCGCGGCGTGGCCGCATGTTCATCCTGGTGGATGACGAGGATCGCGAGAACGAGGGCGACCTGGTGATCCCGGCCCAGTTCGCCACGCCGGACGCCATCAACTTCATGGCCCGCCACGCGCGCGGGCTGATCTGCCTGGCGATGACCAAGACGCGGGTGGAGCAGCTCGGCCTGCCGCTGATGGCGCAATCCAACGGCACGCGGCACCAGACCGCCTTCACCGTGTCGATCGAGGCGCGCGACGGCGTCACCACCGGCATCTCCGCCGCCGACCGTGCCCGCACCGTGGCCGTGGCCATCAACCCCGAGGCCCGGCGCGAGGAGATCGTCACCCCCGGCCACGTCTTTCCGCTGGTGGCGCGGGAGGGCGGCACGCTGGTACGCGCCGGGCATACCGAAGCGGCGGTGGATTTCGCCCGCTTGGCCGGGTTGAACCCGGCCGGCGTGATCTGCGAGATCATGAACGAGGACGGCACCATGGCCCGGATGCCGGACCTGGTGGCCTTCGCCCAACACCATGGCCTCAAGCTCGGCACCATCGCTGACCTGATCGGGCACCGCCGCCGCACCGAGCGCATGGTGAAGCGGGTCGAGGAAGGCCGCATCGAGGCCGCCGGCGGCGAGTGGCGCCTCGTGGTCTATGCGAATTCCCTGGAATACGGGGAGCATGTGGCGCTGGTGAAGGGCGATCTGCAGCGCCCCGGCCCGGTGATGGCGCGCATGCACGCCGTGAACCTGTTCTCGGACATCATCGGCAGCGACGGACCGCGCGAGCTGCAATCCTGCATGCGGCAGATCGAGGCAGCGGGGCGCGGCATCGTGGTTCTGATCCGCGATGTCAGGGCCACCGCCCTGTCCGAGCGGGTCCGTGCCGGCCGCGCCCGGGTTGAGCCGCCGGAACTGCGCGACTACGGCATCGGTGCGCAGATCCTGGCCGATCTCGGCGTGCGCGACATGATCCTGTTGACGAACCATCCCAAGGCGATCGTCGGGCTGGAGGGTTACGGCCTCACCGTGGCCGAAACCCGCCCGATCGATTCCGGCCCTGCATGAGTTATCCCTGCATGAGTACCCCGCGATGAGCACGATCGACGCGCCGGAGCGCGCCACCCCCGTCATTCCAGGACCGGCGCCGCGCATCCTGCTGATCCAGGCGCCTTACTACGAGGCCGTGGTCTCCGGCATGCGGCACGGCGCCGAACGCGTCCTTGCCGAGGCCGGCGCCACGCTGGACGTGGTGGACGTGGCCGGCGCCTTCGAGCTGCCGGCGGCGCTGCGCATGGCGATCCGCAAGGGTGGCTGGGACGGCTTCCTGTTGCATGGCTGCGTGGTGAAGGGCGAGACCGACCACTACCAGTTCATCTGCGAGGCCGTTTGCCAGGGCGTGATGGACATCAGCGGTGAAACCGGCATGCCGTTGGGCTTCGGGCTGCTGACGGTGGAAACGCTGGCGCAGGCCGAGGCGCGCTCGGCCGCGAACCGCCACAACAAGGGGGCCGAGGCGGCGCATGCGCTGATCGGACAAATCCTGCTGGCCCGCCGCTGGAGTGATGCATGATGAGCGCCGCCCAGACTCAGAAGCGCGGCGCTCCCGGCCGCCCCCGCACCGGCTCCCGCGTGGCCGCGATCCAGGCATTGTTTCAGAGCGAGCAATCCGGCGAGGCCGCCGAATCGGTGATCGACCAGTTTGTCCGCCACCGCATCGGCCCCGATGCCGGTGGCTTCGACGATGGCCGAGTGCCGCAGGCCGATGTGCCGCTCTTCGCCGGCGTCGTGCGCGGCGTGGCGCGCCAGGCGGAGGCGCTGGATGCCATCCTGGCCGGCCACCTGGCCGAAACCTGGACGGTGGCACGGCTTGATCCGGTGCTGCGGGCCCTGCTGCGCGCGGCGGCCTTCGAGCTGTCCTCCGGCAGCCAGCCGCCCGCCCGCGTGGTGATCAACGAATACATGGATATCGCGCACGGCTTCTTCGGCGGCGACGAGCCCCGCTTCGCCAATGGCGTGCTGGATGCCATGGCGCGTTCGCTGCGCGCCGCGGAGTTCCAGCGCTAGCAGCCACGCCCAGGGCGCCGCGGCGAGCCGGGCAGGGGGACGGCCGAGTGGCGGCAACAACAGCCCGGCGCGGCAGACCCCATGGCGCGAGGGCGCCGCGCCGCGCACATTGCGCGGCATGACGCTGCCACCCGAATTCGACCTGATCGACCGCTATTTCCGCCCGCTGGCCGGGCCCGGCGCCTTGGACCTGGCCGATGATGCCGCCCTGCTGCGCCCGCCGCCGGGACGTGAGCTGGTGCTGGCCGCCGACGCCATGGTGGAGAACGTGCACTTCCTGCCGGATGACCCGGCGGAAACCATTGGCCGCAAGCTGCTGCGCACCAACCTGTCCGATCTGGCAGCCATGGGCGCGGTGCCGCTGGGCTACCTGTTGACGGTGGCGCTGCCGCCGGGCCGGGGGGTGGACTGGCTCGCCGGCTTCGCGGCCGGACTGGCGGAGGATCAGCGGCGTTTCGCCCTGTCGATCCTGGGCGGCGACACGGTGTCCACCGCCGGACCGGTCAGCCTGTCGCTCACCATCCTCGGCCATGTGGCTCCCGGCACCGCGCTGCGCCGGGGCGGGGCAGGGATTGGCCAGGATCTGTGGGTTTCCGGCAGCATCGGCGACGGCGTGCTCGGGCTTCGGGCCCGCCGCGGAGAGGTGGCGGACCCGCAAGGGAGGCTGGCCGGCCGCTACCAACTGCCGCAGCCCAGGCTGGGGCTCGGCCAGGCCCTGGTGGGTCTGGCGACGGCGGCCATGGATGTGTCGGACGGGTTGGTGCAGGATCTCGGGCATCTGTGCCGCGCCTCGCGCTGCGGCGCCGTGCTGGACGCGGCGGCGGTACCGCTGTCGGCGCCGGCGGCGGCATGGCTGCGGGAGCATCCGGGTCGGCTCGGCGATCTGCTGACCGGTGGCGATGATTACGAGCTGCTGTTCGCGGCACCGCCCGAGAGGGCGGCCGAGATCGCCGGGCGGGCCGAGGCCTGTGCGACGCCGGTGGCGCGGATCGGCCATTTGGTGCCGGGCGATTCGACGGTTACGGTGCGTGACAGGTCCGGCAGGGTGATGCCGCTTGGCCGCAGCGGATGGAGTCACTTCTGATGTCGGCCATGGCCCCGGCGGATGCCGCGCTGATGAAGCGCAATGTTTGGCTGCTGTTCCTGTGCCAAGCGCTGACCAATGCGTCCACTGTGGGGCAGGTCGCCATGTCGGCGCTGATTGGCCACAGCCTGGCCACCGACAAGTCGCTGGCGACGCTGCCGATGGCGCTGCAGATGGCGGCCACCATGGCGGCCTCGATCCCAGCCGGCATCGTCTTCGCCCGGCTGGGGCGGCGCGCCGGTTTCGTGCTGGGCGCGGCTGGCGCCTTTCTGGGCAGCATCGTCTTCGCGCTGGGCGTCTGGACCGGCAGCTTCCCGCTATACTGCCTCGGCGCCATCCCGGCCGGCCTCGGCTTCGGCATCTCGCAGCATTACCGCTTCGCCGCCGCCGAGGTGGCGACGCCGGCCTATCGCCCCCGCGCCGTGGCGCTGGTGATGGCGGGCGGCATCCTGTCCGCGATCTTCGGGCCGGAGCTGGTGAAGCACACCCGGGATACCCTGGCGCCCTTCCTGTTCCTGGGCACCTACCTGATCCTGGCCCTGCTGCCATTGATCTGCGTGGCGCTGCTGTCGCGCACGGTGCTGCCGCCGCCACCGCCGCGCACTGCCGTGGCGACTCCGCTGCGGGAGATCCTGGCTCGCCCGGCCTTTGTTGCCGCCGCTCTGACCGGTGCGGTGGCCTATGGCACCATGAACCTGGTGATGACGGCCACGCCGCTGGAGATGATGCTGTGCGGCTTCGGCATCGGCGCCAGCGCCACGGTGATCCAGCTGCACGCCGTGTCGATGTTTGCGCCAGGCTTCGTGTCCGGGCGGCTCATCGCCCGTTTCGGCGCCCGTCGGATCATCCTGGTGGGCACGCTGCTGTCAGCGGCCTGCGCCGCCGTGGCCCTGTCCGGCGAGCGCTTCGGCCACTTCTCCGTGGCGCTGATGCTGCTGGGGGTGGGCTGGAACTTCATGTTCGTCGGCGCGACCACCCTGCTGTCGGAGGCGCACCGGCCGGAAGAGCGGGTGCGTGCCCAGGCGGCCAATGACTTCATCGTATTCGGTACGGTGGCCTGCACCGCCTTCGCGTCCGGCGCCATTCACGCCCAGGCGGGCTGGACGATGCTGAACCTGCTGCTGTTCCCGGCCCTCGCCCTCGCGCTGGGGCTGATGCTGCTGCAGCGGCGCCGCGCCCTGGCCTGAGGCGCGCAGCCGCCACGCCCGGCGCGGCTAGCGGCCGGGGCCGGTGCCGGGCCCTTGCTCGGTGCCGATCCCGCCGGCGCCGACGCGGCCAATATTGCCGAACAGGGCCTGCAGCAGGGTGCGGTCGGTGCCCGGCACCGGGGTGGTGCGGTCCACCATGCCGACATCGCGCATCGTGTCCGGGCCGCGCTGCTCGATGTTGCGCAACACCCCGCCCTCGTCGAAGCGCATCACCACCACGCGCTCCTGTTCGCTCGAGGGGTTGCTGCCGGGCTGGATGCGGCTGACCGAGGAGATGTAGTACCAGGTGCTCGGGTCGAAGGTGCCGGTGACGCTGGGCGAGCCCAGCAGCGCCTGCACGTCGGCCTGAGTCTGTACCCCCGGCACCAGTTGGGCCAGCAGGTCGGGATCGGCCTTGTTGCCATGTTGGACCGGGCGGGCCTGAAACACCGAGCAGCCGGCCAGCGGCAGCGCCACGGCCAGCGCCATCAGGCCAGCCCGCAGCCTGGTGTGGCGCGGTTTGGTCTTGCGGCAGGGGGTCTGGCAGAAGCTCACGGTGTGCACCGAAATCCTGAAGCTGAGATCCAGTTTTCCACCCGGCGGCCCGTCAGGGACGAAGGGGGAGGTGGCGCGCCCGCCGAGGACCGGATTGACCCGGATCGGCGAGCGGTCCATCTGCACGGTCGATTGCCACCGCCCCGCAGCGGGGTCAACCAGCGCCGCACCCCGCCGGCGCAGAGGAGCCTGTTTCCATGGCCTTGTTCGGCCTGTTCCGCCGCAAGCCGCATGAGCGGCTGGGCTTCGAGCTGTACGGCGCCGCCGTGCGTGCCGCGCGCCAGCCGGTGTTCTTCACCGAACTGGCCGTGCCGGACACCCTGGATGGGCGGTTCGACCTGATCGGCCTGCAGGTGGCGCTGCTGATTCGGCGCCTGCACCGCGATCCCGATCCGCGCGGCCCGGGAATCGCGCAGGCGGTGTTCGATGCCATGTTCGCCGACATGGATTTCAACCTGCGCGAGATGGGTGTCGGCGACATGTCGATCGCACGCCGGGTGAAGAACATGTGGGAGGCGTTTCATGGCCGCGCCCAGGCCTATGAGGCACCGCTGCAGAGCGGCGACGGCGCGGCCCTGGCGGAGGCGCTGGCCCGCAACGTTTGGCGCGGCGCCCTCCCGGCGGACGCGGCGCAGCCCCGCCGGCTCGCGGCTCTCGCGCTGGCCACCGACACATCCCTCGCGGCCCAGCCGCTGGACGCCCTGCTGCGCGGCGAGGCCCGATTTCCTGCCCTGGAGGAAGCGCCCCATGACCGAGATGCTGGAGCCTGAGTTCTCCCGCCCCTTGCCCTTTGCCGCCGTGCCGCCGGAAGGCCGAACCCGCAGCCTGACCGCGACGCCGGAGGAGTGTGCTGCCCTGGCGCGCCGCTTCGGCATCCTGGCGGTGGAGCAATTGCAGGGCGAGCTGGTGCTGCGGCCGGAGCCGGGCGGCACCATCCGCGTGCGCGGCAGCCTGGAAGCCGCGGTGGTGCAGAACTGCGTCGTGACGCTGGAGCCGGTGCCGCAGGCGGTGCGGGAGGAGGTCGACTGGCGCTTCCTGCCCAGTGGCCGCGAGCCAGCCGACGAAGCGGCCGGCCCTGACGAGATCCCGACGGAGAACGGTGTCATGGAACTGGGCGAGGCGCTGGCCGAGCAATTGTCGCTGGCGCTGGATCCTTATCCTCGCGCCCCTGGAGCCAGCCTGCCGCCGGAATTGACGGAAGCGCCGGACGCAGAGCAGGAGGTGCGCCGGAACCCTTTCGCAGTGCTCAAAGGTGGAAAAGCTTCTGGCCAAGCTTAAACAATAAAAAACAAAAGCTTCGGAGGCTTTTTCAACCGGGTACTTTAACTCTGGTCGAGGGCAATCCGGCGTCCTAGGATGGCTGCGGATGAATGTGATGTGCCGCAGAACGATGCAGAACCGGTTGCTGTCCAAGGCGTCGCCGCTGGGGGCCGGTTCGGCCGGGTTTTCCGGACTGCGGCCACCGCCACGACAGGTCGGTGGGCAGTCTGGTCGCCGGCTCGGCACCGACGCCTGCGATGATGCCCTGCCGGCGATGCCGGGCAGGGAAGTGGAGGCAGCGTCGCCGAGACTTGCGCGGAGCGTGACGGTTCCCCGGAGCCCTTCCAGCCTGGCCGCACAGGATATGGCCAGGGTGCAGAACGGTTCATCAGTGCCATGTCCGCAGAGGCCTGGAGCGAGCACTGTGCGGCACCGCAACGGCCGGGTTGCCCTGATCGCGGGTGCGGCGCTGCTGGCGTGCGCCACGCCGCAACGCACGGCTTTCCGTCAAGTTCTCTTTCCCCCAACAGACCCGATCGAGTGATGTTCCGTCGATCCCACCCCGACACCTGCCCCTGCTGCGATCCTGCCATGACCGTCCGGCGCGAGATCATCACGGCTGGCCTCGGCCTGTTGGCTTGCTCCGCCGTGCCCCGTGCCGCGCGTGCCCAGCCGCCGCTGCCGCCGATGCGCAGCCTGCGGGTGCAGCGCGTCGCCACGGAGGACAGGTTCGACGGCGTGTATTTCCGCGATGGCCGCTACGACCGGGAAGCGCTGCACAAGCTGGACTGGGTGTTCCGCGACCTATCGGCGGCGGAGGTGACGCCCATGGATCCCCGCTTGTTCGACGTTCTGCACGTGGTGGCCGAAGGTCTCGGGAACACCGAATTCTATCAGATCTCCAGCGGCTACCGGACGCCGGAGCACAATGGTGCGCTGCGCACCAGTCGGGTGTCCGAGGTCAGCCTGCATATGTCGGGAATGGCCGCGGATTTCCGCCTGCCCGGGTCCAATGCCTATGGCGTCGCCCGCATGGCGGCGGAGATGCAGGTCGGTGGCGTGGGCCTCTACCGGCGCGACGGTTTCGTGCATCTCGATTGCGGGCCGCCGCGGCGCTGGTAAGCAGCGCGCGTCCAGCATCATCTTGCCCGCGGGATAGTTCGCACGGTATCTGTTCCTATGCGAAGCGAGATGGGCGGAGCGCGCGCCTCCTTCGGCCTGCGCCTGTTGCAACTGGCGCGGCTTTGGCGCCAGGCCGTGGATGCCGAAATCCAGAAGACGATTTTTCCCGACTCCGGCTGGCGCGTCCTGGTCTGGCTGAGCCGCACGGGCGAAAAGCTGCGTCAGAAGGATCTGGCCGCGATCATGGCGATTGAGGGGCCGAGCCTGGTGCGGTTGCTCGACAACCTGGACAAGGCCGGGCTGGTCCGGCGCGAGCTCGATACCGGCGACCGCCGCGCCCGCCGTCTGGTTCTGACTCCAGCTGGCCGCGAGGCGGCGCTGGCGATCGAGGCCCGGCTCACGGCGGTGGAAGCGGAGCTGCTGGCGGGCTTCAGCGACGAGGAGCTGGCGGCCTGCTCCGCGCTGCTGGGGCGGCTGGATCAACGCCTGCAGGCCCGACGCGGCGGTGCGGGCTGACGAGAGCCGCGCCGCGCGGACAAAGCGCCGCAGCCTAGCTCTGCGCCAAGTCGAGGAGCGTGGCCGCCAGTGCCCGCGTGCCCGCCGCCAGCTGCGCGGAGCTGGTGTATTCCGCCGGATGGTGGCTGATGCCGGCCCGGCTCGGCACAAAGATCATCCCGCTGGGGCAAACCGATCCGACGAACTGCGCGTCATGGAAGGCGCCGGATGCCAGGCGCCGCGCACGCAGGCCCAATGAGGCGGCAGCGCGCTCTACGGCCTCGGGCACCCTCGGGTCGAAGGTGGTGGGCAGGGCGTGGAACCGTTCCCGGACCGTGGCGCGGCAGTGGCGCACCGCCGCTTGCACCACGCCGGCGATGGCATCGCCCCGGGCCATGAGGACCGTGGCGTCCGGATGCCGCAGATCCACCGAGAACCGGGCGGTGTCGGCCACCGTGTTGGATGAGTTGGGCAGCACCTCGACCTTGCCGACGGTGAAGCGCAGCACGTCGGCCGGATCATGCGTCAGGGCGTTCAGCGCGGTGATGGCGCGCAGCATGTCCTGCACCGCATCCTGTCGCAGGCGGAGCGGCGCCGTTCCCGCATGATCGGTTTTGCCGCTGATCTCCACGGTGAACCAGCGGCTGCCCTGGATGCCGCTCACCACACCGATGTCGAGGCCCTCGGCCTCCAGCAGCGGCCCCTGCTCAATATGCGCTTCTACATAGGCGTGGGGCGCCCGCCCCGAGGGACCACCCGTCGGACCCAAGGCCCGGCGGGGCAGGTCGGCCTCGGCCGCGAGGTGCTCGTCCAGCGCCTGCCGGAAGGTGGTGCCGGCGGTGTCCGTCACCGCATCCCAGGCGCTGGGCGGCTCGATGCCGGCCCAGGCCATGCTGCCCATGCAGCCGGGGGCGAAGCGGCCGCCTTCCTCATTGGTCCAGGCCACCACCTCGATGGGGCGCCGCGTGGCGATGCCGGCGTCGCGGATCGCCTGCACCGCCTCGAAGGCCGCGAGTACGCCCCAGATGCCGTCGAAGCGGCCGCCATTCGGCTGGCTGTCCATATGGCTGCCGCTGAGCACCGGCGCGGCGGACGGGTCGGTGCCCTCGTGGCGTAGGAACAGGTTGCCAATCTCATCGATGCTGACGGTCAGGCCGACCGTCCCGGCCCAGCGGATCAACAGGCGTCGCGCCTCGCGGTCCAGCGGGCTCAGGCAGGGGCGGTTGACGCCGCGGTCCTCCGGAGACGGGCCGGGGATCGCCCCCAACTCGGCCATCTGCATCAGCCGCGACCAGTGCCGTGCCTCGTCCACGGGAAGGGCGGTCGGGGCGGGATCGGGCATGGCATGGCTTCCTGGCGGTCGGGGCAACAAGCTTCTTCCTGGCAGCCTGCCGCGCCGAAGCAAAGGGTCTTCGTGCGGCCGGCTTCAGGCCGCCAGCTTCAATCCGACGATGCCGCAGACGATCAGCCCGATGCAGGCCAGCCGTGCCGCCGTGGCTGCCTCGCCAAACAACAGGATGCCCAGCACCGCAGTGCCGAGCGTGCCGATGCCGGTCCAGACAGCATAGGCGGTGCCGAGCGGCAGGCTGCGCAGCGCCAAGCCGAGCAGGCCCAGACTGGCGATCATGCTGGCCGCCGTCAGCAGGCTCGGAACGAGGCGCGTGAAGCCGTGGGTGTATTTCAGGCCCACCGCCCAGCCAATCTCCAGCAGGCCGGCCATGAACAGAAAGATCCAGGCCATGGGAAAGGAACTCCGCGAAAGGAGGCGGGTCGTCCCGGCCAGGGTGCCTGTGCGGGGGAAGGTCGTCCTTCCGGCAGGCCGAACATAGATCGCGGCGCCGGGAGAGTGAAGGGTGCGGATGCTTGCCGTGCTTCCGGCGCGGGCAGATCGTTTCTACATCGCAACTAGACTGCAACCGGCACCGGATTTCGGGGGAGGGACCGCAGACCATCACCCGCCGCAGCCTCGCGGCCATGGCCGCCCTGTTGCCGGCCCTGCTCGCACCGGGCCTGCCACCCGCCCGCGCAACCGGCTACCCGGATCCCGGCAGGGCGAATGGATCGCCCGGGATTCCAGACCGGCCAAGTGCTGCCGAAACTGCGCCTTGCCTGCACCAGGGTGGTGAGCCAACCGGGCAGCCGGTTCTGGTGCTGCATGGCACCAACGGTTCGTCCGCCAGCGCGCTGACCGCGCCCTTCGCCAAGCCGCTGTTCGGTTCCGGCGGTTCGCTGGATGCGCGGAAGTGTTTCAACATCATTCCCGACTCGATCGGCGCTGGCCGGCCCGCCAAGCCGTCCGACGGGATGCGCGCCCGGTTCCCGGACTACAATGACGACGACATGGTGCTGGCGCAGTGCCGCTTGGTGACCGAAGGGCTCGGCATCCGTCATCTTCGGCTGGTGCTGGGCAATTCGATGGGTGGCATGCATGCGTCGCTGTGGGGCACCACCTATTCGGAAATGGCGGACGCGCTGGTGCCGATGGCGTCGCAGCTTACGGAGATGGCGAGCCGCAACGGGATGCTGCAGCGGATGATCAGCGTCGCGATGCGCAACGATCCGGATTGGAAGGGCGGCGAGTAC
The DNA here is from genome assembly GCF_003604215.1 of Teichococcus vastitatis. Taxonomy (GTDB): domain Bacteria; phylum Pseudomonadota; class Alphaproteobacteria; order Acetobacterales; family Acetobacteraceae; genus Pseudoroseomonas; species Pseudoroseomonas vastitatis. The sequence continues at coordinate 52,742 of NZ_QXGS01000013.1, read as the reverse complement.
ACCACGCAGCCGCGCGCCGTGCAGATGGCCGATGCCTTCTTCGGCATCGCCATCAGTGGCGGCACCCTGGCCTTCCAGGCCGAGGCCCAGGCGCCGACGCGCGAGGCCGCCGACAGGCTGCTCGACGCCCGCCTCAAGGCGCCGCTGAACGGCGACGCCAACGATGTGATGTACCGGTGGAACGCGTTGCGCGAATACAATCCGCAGGAGCTGGAGCGCATCCGGGTGCCGGTGCTGGCGATCAACTCGGCCGCTGACGAGCGCAGCCCGCCGGAAACCGGATTGATGGAACAGGCGCTGGCCCGGATGCCGATGGCGCGCCTTCACCTGATCCCGGCCAGCAGCGAACCACGTGGTCATGGCACCACCGGCTTCACTTGGCTGTGGGCCGCCGAAATGGGGCGCTTCCTGACCGAACTGCCGGAACCGGCCGCCATTCGCTGAGGCGGCTGACGGGCGGCGGGACCTCCCGTCCGGCCCGGTCAGCCTTCCGACGGCGGCTAGTCAGCCGCAAACGGCGGTCAGGGCCTCGCCGATGGTGGCGGCGATGCGGTCGATGTCGTCCGGCGTGCTGATCAGCGCCGGGCTCAGCGTCAGAGTGTTGTTGAGCCCCGGCAGCGAACGGTTGGTGGCGCCGATGATGACGCCGAGCTCCATGCACTTCGCCACCACGGCCTGCACCTTGGCCTCGGCGAGCGGCTCTTTGCTGGCGCGGTCGGCCACCAGCTCGGCGCCGTAGAACAGGCCGCAGCCGCGCACGTCGCCGATCACCGCGTGGCGCTCCATCAGGGCCAACAGGTTGCCGCGCAGTCGCTGGCCCATCGCCTCGGTGTTCTGCAGCAGATCTTCCTCCTCGATGATCCGCATGTTCTCCAGCGCTGCGGCCGGACCGGCCAGGCAGCCGCCAAAGGTGGAGATGTCGCGGAAATAGCTCATCGTGTCGGCGGCGTTGTCCTTGAACAGGTTGAACACCGCTTCCGTGGTCACCGTGCAGGAGATCGCCGCGTAGCCGGAGGCGAGGCCCTTAGCCATGGTCACGAAGTCGGGCTGGACGCCATATTGCTGGTAGCCGAACCACTTGCCGGTTCGGCCCAGGCCGCACACCACCTCGTCGATATGCAGCAGGACGTTGTATTTGCGGCAGATTTCCTGCACGCGCGGCCAATAGCTGGCGGGAGGCGTGATGACGCCGCCGCCCGCGGTGATCGGCTCCAGGCAGAGGGCGCCCACCGTGTCCGGCCCTTCGCGCAGGATCACCTGCTCGATCGCATCGGCTGCGGCGATGCCGTAATCATCGGCTCCCGGATACTGGTTGCGATATTCCAGGCAGTGCGGCACCTCGACGAAGCCGTCCGGGAAGGGGCCGTAATCCGCGTTGCGCTGCGGCTGCCCGCAGGCGGCCAGCACGCCGATGGTGGTGCCGTGATAGTCGCGCTCGCGGAACAGGATCTTCCACTTCTTGCCGCCGTGATGGCGCGCGGCGATCTGGCGCACCATCTTGAACACCTTCTCGTTCGCTTCCGAGCCGGAGTTCGAATAATACACCCGGCTCAGCCCCGGCATCTTCTCGATCAGCTTCTTCGCGAACAACGCGCCGGGCGCGCTGCCCTTGGCGCCGGCGAAGTAGTTCAGCTTCACCAGCTGGTCGCGCACCGCATCCGCGATGGACTCGCGGCCATAGCCGACATTGACCGTCCAGACGCCGCCCGAGGTGGCGTCCAGGTATTCCTTGCCGCGCGCGTCCCAGATGCGCATGCCCTTGCCCTCGACCATCAGCTGCGGGTCGACGGTCTCGTAGGCCTTGTGCTGCGACAGGTGGTGCCAGACATGGGCGCGATCGGCCTCGATCAGCGCAGACACGTCATTGGACTTGGCAACGAAGTTCATGATGGGCCTCTCAGCGGAAGCGGTCGAACCGGGCGCGGATGCGTGGCCAGCAGGCGATGCGGGCGGCAAGGGCAGCAGGATGCCCGCCGCCCCGCGCCACGACCAGGGGGTTTTTGACCTCCCGCGTTCAGAGGCCGTGGCCGTGCCGCTCAGGCATCCGGATCGGCGCGCAGGAAGGCCAGGTCGCAACCCTCATCGGCCTGCAGCACCTGCTCGCGGTACAGCCGCGCATAGCCGCGCTTGGCCTTGGCCGAGGTGTCGGGCTGGTCGGCGCGGCGCCGCGCCAGCTCCGCTTCCTCCACCAGCAGCTCGATGGAGCGGTTCTGCACCGACAGCCGGATGCGGTCGCCGTTCCGCACCAGGGCGAGCGGCCCGCCCGAGGCGGCATCCGGCGCCACGTGCAGCACGATGGTGCCGTAGGCGGTGCCGGACATCCGCGCATCCGAGATGCGCACCATGTCCTTCACCCCCGCCCGCGCCAGCTTCCCGGGGATCGGCAGGTAGCCCGCCTCCGGCATGCCGGACGGGGAGAGCGGCCCGGCGTTCTGCAGCACCAGGAAATCCTCCGCGGTCACATCGAGATCCGGGTCGTCAATGCGGGCGGCGAGGTCCTCCAGCGAGGTGAACACCACGGCGCGGCCTTCCTTCTCGAACAGCGCCGGATCGGCGGCGGCTCGCTTCAGGATGGCGCCGCGCGGCGCCAGGGAGCCGAACAGCGCCACCAGCCCGCCCTGCGGCTGCAGCGGCTCCTCCCGCGCGCGCACCACGGCGCGATCGACATAGCCCGGCTCGGCGTCCAGCCGCTCGCCCAGCGTCTGGCCGGTGACGGTCATCACGTCGAGGTGCAGCATCGGCCGCAACTCGCGCAGCACCGCGCCGATGCCGCCGGCGGCGTAGAGGTCCTCCATGTAGAAGGGGCCGGTGGGCTTGAGGTCCACCAGAACCGGTGTCTCGTCCGACAGCACGTTGAGCCGGTTGAGGTCCACCTTGATGCCGGCGCGCCCGGCGATCGCCGTCAGGTGGATGATGGCGTTGGTGGAGCCGCCGATGGCCAGCAGCACGCGCAGCGCGTTCTCCACCGCCTTCTCGGTGACGATCTGCGACGGCCGCAGCTTCTGCGTCGCCAGCATCATCGCCGCCGTGCCCGAAGCCTCGGCCGAGCGGATGCGGTCGGCGTGGACGGCAGGGATGGCGGCGGTGCCGGGCAGCATCATGCCCAGCGCCTCGGCCAGCGAGGCCATGGTGGAGGCGGTGCCCATCACCGCGCAGGTTCCGGCGGTGGTGGCCAGGTTGCCCTCGATCTCGTCGACGGTGTCCTGGTCGATCTCGCCGGCGCGGAACTTGCCCCAGAAGCGGCGGCAATCGGTGCAGGCGCCGAGCCGCTCGCCGCGCCACCGCCCGGTGGACATCGGCCCCGTCACCACCTGGATCGCCGGCACGTCGGCCGAGATGGCGCCCATCAGCTGCGCCGGCACCGTCTTATCGCAGCCGCCCACCAGCACCACGGCGTCCATTGGCTGGCCACGCACCATCTCCTCCGTGTCCATGGCCATCAGGTTGCGGAACACCAGCGCCGTCGGGTTCAGGAACGGCTCGCCGAGCGAGATGGTGGGGAATTCGCGCGGCAGGCCGCCGGCCGCCAGAACGCCGCGCTTCACCGCCTCCACCAGGTCGGGCACGCCGCGATGGCAGTTGTTGAACTCGGAATAGGTTGCGGCGATGCCGATCACCGGCTTCTTCAGCAGGGACGAGGACAGGCCCATGGAGCGCGCCATCGACAGGCGCAGATAGCGCGCGAAATCCTTGTCGCCGTAATTCGTCAGGCCACGGTTCAGGCCGATGGCGTCGTCAGCAGCGTCGTTAGGGGCGTCGGTCACGGGCAGGGTTCCTCCGGATGGGGTCTGTCAGGCAGGATCGGGCGGGTCAGCTCAGCAGCGCGGGGTGCTGGCTGAGATAGGCTTGGCGGGCCGGGTGAAAATGCGCGGCGCAGAGCGTGACCAGGGTGTCGCGCTCGCCGTCCCGCAACGCGTCCAACATGGCGGCGTGCTGGTCCCGCGCCCATTCCATGCTGGCCTGGCTGCGCAGGCTGGCATAGCGGATCACCTGCGCGCGCTGGCCCAGCTCCTCGATGGTTTCGGCCAGGAAGACGTTGCCGCAATGCGCATAGAGCGCGCGATGGAAGGCCAGGTCGGCCCGGAACACCGCGCGGGCGTCGCTGGCTGCCACCGCCTGGGCATGACGCCGCTGCAGCGCATGCAGCGGCGCCAGCGCATCATCGCCGAGCGGCAGCGGGATCAGCGCCGCGGCCTGGGTTTCCAGCATTTCGCGCAATGCGTAGAGCTGCTGCACCTCGGCCGGGCTGTAGGCCTTCACCAGCGCACCACGATTGGGAATGCGCTCGATCAGCCGCAGGCGCTCCAGCTCGACCAGGACCTGTCGGACCGTGTGGCGGGTGGCGCCGAAGCGGGCGGCGATCTCTTCCTCGATCAGCCGCTCGCGGGGGTGCAGGCGGCCGAACACGATGTCTTCCTCCAGTGCCGCCAGGATGACGGGCAGCAGGGTGGTGGGCGGCGTGGCGCGGACGGGCTCGGCCATGGCAGCGATCTCCTGTGCGATGGCAGGCCGTCCCTCCTGCCAGGTTGAGCAGCATAGCTGTCGATGATTTTGTCGACAATCCCGTTGACTCGAATGCAGACCCGTAGCGAGAGTGCCGCCGACGAAGAACCAGAACAGGAAACGCACACATGTTGATCGATCCCACGAAGCTGGGCCGCAGGCCGCTTGCCCTGGCGCTGCTGGGCGCCGCCGCCGCCGCCGCCCGCCCCGTGCGGGCCGCCGAGGCCTTCCCCGATCGCACCATCACCATCACCGTGCCCTTCGCGCCGGCCGGCGCCACCGACCTTGCCGGCCGGTTGCTGGCTGACCGCATGGGGCCGGCCTTGGGGCCGCAGGCGCGGCTGGTGGTGGAAAACAAGCCGGGTGCCGGCAGTGCGCTCGGCGCCGAATATGTTCGCCGCAGCAGGCCCGATGGCTACACGCTGCTGGTCGGGTCCGCCTCCACCCTCGGCGTCGCGCCGGCGGCGCAGCCCAAGATCGCGCCCTATGACCCGGCGGAGGATTTCACGCCGGTGGCGGTGATCGGCACCAGCGCCCTCGGGCTGGTGGTGCCGACGGCCTCCGGCATCACCAGCGTCGAGCAGCTCATCGCCAAGCTGCGGGAAGAGAAGGGTCAGGATGGCTATGCCAGCTCCGGCGTGGGCGGCATCGGGCACCTGGCCGCATCCCTGTTCTCCAAGCTGGCGGAAGCGCCGGCGACGCATATTCCGTATCGCGGCGGCGCCTCGGTGCCGGAAGCGCTGATCAAGCAGGAAGTGCTGTTCACCATCGACCAGATCGCCTCCGTAGTGGGGCAGATCCGCGACGGCATGCTGCGGCTGCTGGCAGTGACCACCACCACCCGCGACCGCAACTTCCCCGACGTGCCGACCCTGCAGGAGGCCGGCGTGCCGGGCTATGAACTGTCCACCTGGACGGTGATGGTGGGGCCGAAGGGCATGCCGGCCGAGGTCACCACGGCGCTGAACCGCGCGGCCAACACCGCGCTGAAGGATGAGGCGGTGCGCAAGCGCCTGCTGGACAGCGGCACCGATCCCCGGGACGACAGCACGCCCGAAAGCACGCGCGCCTTTCTCGCGGCCGAGGCCGCCCGCTTCAAGGCCGCGGTGGAGATCGCCGGCATGCGGATGGACTGACGCAACCCTTGCGACGGCACGGCCGCGCGCGGCATGGTGCGGTGCAATTGTTTGTTCACGGAATTGCGCCATGCCCGACGCCCTTGCCGCGCTGGAGACCGAGGTCCGGCAGCAGCTGGCCTACCTCGACTACCCGGCGCATGCCTGGGTGCCGTCGCATGGCGAGGGCGTGCTGGACGTGGCCATTCTCGGGGCCGGGCAGACCGGCCTCGCCACGGCCTTCGGATTGCAGCGGCAGAAGGTCGAGAACGTCGCCATCTTCGATCGCGCCCCGCAGGGCGGCACCGGCGTCTGGACCACCTTCGCCCGCATGCGCACGCTGCGCACCCCCAAGCACGTCAACGGCCCCGACCTGGGCGTGCCGGCGCTGACGCCGCGCGCCTTCTTCACCGCCCGTGACGGCGACGATGCCTGGAACAGGCTGCACAAGATCGGCCGCGAGGATTGGCAGCGCTACCTCGACTGGTACCAGCGTGTTCTGGCGCTGCCGGTGCGCCACGGTCATGACCTTCAGGCGATCGGCCAGGATGCCGATGGGCTGCTGCTGCTGCGCTTCGCCACGCCGCGGGGGGACACCATGGTGCGGGCCCGCCGGCTGGTGCTGGCCACCGGCATGGACGGCTCCGGTGCCTGGCTGATGCCGGCGCCCTTCGACCGGCTGCCGGCGGAGCGGGTGCTGCACACCGCCCAGGCGATCGACTTCGCGGCGCTGCGTGGCAAGCGGCTGATCGTGGTGGGCGCCGGCGCCTCGGCCTTCGACAACCTGGCTGTGGCGCTGGAGGAGGGGGTGTCCCACGCCACCATGCTGGTGCGCCGCCGCCGCATGCCGCGGGTCAACCCGTTCCGCTGGATGGAGCAGGCGGGCTATCTCGGTCAGTACCACGCCCTGCCGGACCTGCTGAAATGGCGCTTCACCCGCCACATCTTCGAGCTGAACCAGCCGCCGCCGCAGGAAAGCTGGAACCGCGTGGCCGATGATCCACGCTTCAATCTGGTGATGGGCGCGCCGGCTTCCGGCGTGCGCATGGTGGGGGATGAGGTGGAGGTGGAGACCCCGCGCGGCAGCTTCCGCGCCGACGCCGTGGTGCTCGGCACCGGCTTCACCTTCGATTTCGGTTTGCGGCCGGAGCTGGCGCCGTTTGCCCGCCAGATCCGCTTGTGGCGCGACGCCTTCACCCCGCCGCAAGGCGAGGAAAGCGCGCTCTGCGGCGTCTCGCCCTACCTGTCGGACGATTTCAGCTTCCAGGAGAAGCAGCTTGGCGCCGCCCCGGCGCTGCCGCGCATCCATTGCATGACCTACGCGGCGACGCTGTCGATGGGGCTGTCCGGCGCCAGCATCAGCGGCATGAAATATGGTGTACCGCGGCTGGTGGACGGCATCTGCCGCGCCCTGTGGCGCGAGGATGCCGAGGCGCACCTCTCGGCGCTGCGGGCCTTCGACCTCGCGGAACTGACCTCCGACATCCCTGCGGAGCTGCTGCAGGATGCGGCGGAATGAGCAGGCCCTCCGCGCTGACCACCCATGTGCTGGACACCGCCGCCGGCCGGCCGGCCCAAGGCGTGGCGGTGGAGCTTTGGCGCATGGAACCGGCGCCGGAATGCGTGGCCCGCGCCGTCACCAATGGCGACGGCCGGACCGATGCGCCGCTGCTGGCGCCCGACAATTTTCGCCCCGGTCGCTATGAGCTGCGCTTCGCCATTGGCGTATATTTCGGCCTGCCGCAGCCGCGCTTCCTGGAGGTGGTGGCCTTGCCGGTCGGTCTGGCCGAGGGGCAGGGGCACTACCACGTGCCGCTGCTGTGCTCGCCCTGGTCCTTCAGCACTTATCGCGGGTCCTGAAGCGCCGGCGGATGAAGCACCGGCGGATCGTCCAGTTCCGGTGGCGGCGCGGCGAAGGGATCGCGGTTCAGCAGCTCCGCATCATTCTCCGCCACGCGGCCGACGCGGTTGTCCACCGGCCAGCAGCACAGCCATTCGGGCGGGCAGGGGCGCAACAGCTCCAGCAGCGCGGCAGGCTCCGCCGGGTCCTCGCCCAGCCAGGTGGCCCAGGCCTCCCGGGGCAAGATCACCGGCATCCGGTGATGCACCAGCGCCTGCTTGGCATTGGCCTCGGTGGTGATGATGGAGAAGCTGCGCAGCCAAGTGCCATCGGGCGATTGCCAGCCTTCCCACAACCCGGCCAAGGCCATGGGTGCGCCGTCCCGGAGTGCCACGGCATAGGTCTGCTTCGCCTTGCCCTCCGCCCGCCATTCGTAGAAGCCATCCGCCGGCACCAGGCAGCGGCGCCGCGCGAAGGCTTCGCGGAAGGAGGGCTTCTCCGCCACGCCGTCCGCGTGCGCATTCATCAGCTTCGCGCCGCCCGAGGCATCCTTGGCCCAGCGCGGCACCAGCCCCCAGCGCAGCGGCCCGAGGTGGCGTGACCCGGTTTCCGGGTTCCGCCGGACCACCGGCGCATCCTGGGTGGGCGCGACGTTCCAGGATGGTGGTGTATTGGAGAGGGGGCCGGGCACGGCGAAATGCTCGGCGAGCCGCTCGGCTTCGCGATACTGGAAGTAGCGCCCGCACATCGGCCCTGCCTCAGCCCCGCTTCACGCCCCAGAAATAGGCCGCGCCAGCGGGAAAGCCGGACAGGTCGGCGCGCGCCGCCTGCAGCCGCCGGTATTCGCCGAGCGGAATGTAGGGTACTTCCTGCATCGCGACCTCCTGCATGGCCCTGCCGATGCGCTTCTGCTCCTCCAGCCCTTCCGCGCCGAACCATTCCTGGCGCAGTGCCTCCAGCTTTGGGCTGTCCGGCCAGCCGAACCACGCCTTTGAACCGTTGGCGCGCAGGCCGAGATGGCCGGACGGATCGAGCGAATAGCTGAGGCCGGTGCAGAAGGCGCTCCAGCCGCCTTTGGTGATGTCCTCCCGGTTGGCGCGGCGGGTGCTGACGGTGCCCCAGTCGCCTGACTGGCTTTCCACGTTCATGCCACATTCACGCATCACATGCGCCGACACCTCGGCCACGGCGCGAAGGGTCGGGTAATCCTCGGCCTGTAGCATCACGATTTTCTCGTTCGCATAGCCGGCGGCGGCGAGGTCGCGCTTCACCTTGGCATAGTCCCGCTTGCCCTTCAGCGGCGCCAGCCCGGCATCGCTGGCCATCGGGCTGTCGGAGGTGAAGATGCCGGTGCCCGCGTTCCAGCCTTTCGGGTCGGTGCCGTAGGCGGCCTGCATCATCTCCTCCTGGCTGATGGCGCCGAGCAGGGCGCGGCGCACCGCAGGATTGTTGAAGGGTGGGTGCAGGTGGTTGAAGCGCAGGATCACCTGGTACAGATCGTCGCTGTAGGACAGCGTCACGTCGCGCGAGCGCCCGAGCATGGGGGCGATGTCGCTGGAGGTGCTTTCCACCCAGTCCACCTCGCCATTCATCAGCGCGCCGGCGGCGGTGGCCTGATCGGGAATGATGTTCCATTCCACCCGGTCGAAATGCGCAATCTTCGGGCCGGCGGTTCGGCTCGGCGCGCCGTGCGGCGTCGGCACGTAGCCATCGAAGCGGGCATAGACGGCGCGGGCACCGGCCATGCGCTCCCCGGCCAGGAACCGGTAGGGGCCGGAGCCGACCATCTCGGTCACCTGGGTGTTGGGCGAGGTCTTTGCCAGCCGCTCCGGCATGATCACCGGCACGTTGGAGGAGGATTTGCCCAGCGCCATGGCCAGGCGCGGGAACGGCGTCTTCAGCCGGAAGCGAAGGGTCTTGTCGTCAATCGCCTGGATCTCGTGCGAGCGTGCGATCACCTCCTGCCCGAACATGTCCCGCGCGCCCCAGCGCTGGATGCTGGCGACGCAGTCGCGCGCCCGCACAGGCTCGCCATCGTGGAAGCGCAGGCCGTCGCGCAGCGTGATGATCCAGGTGAGGCCGTCATCCTCGATGCGATGGCCCGCGGCCATCTGTGGCTGCGGCTGGTAGTCCTTGTCCCAGCCATACAACGTGTCGAACACCATGAAGCCGTGATTGGCGGTGACCGAGGCGGTGGTGAACACCGGGTCCAGCACCGCGAGGTCAGCCTGCGGCACGAAGCGCAGCACACGTGCCCCTTGCGCGGCGGCAAGGCGCGGTGCGGCCAGGACGGCGCCGCCGGCGCCAAGGAAGGTGCGGCGGGACATGGAGAGCGGAGGAGTGGGCATGACGCATCCTTTGGCGGTGCAGCAGCGCGCGCTTTGGCGTGGTTCCCAGGTGCAGGGAACGGCAAGCGACGCGCAGCGTCAAGCCGGCCGCATCCGCTTAGCCGCTTGGCAGCACCAGCCGGGCGCAGCCATCGGCCATGGCGAAGCGGGTACCGTAGGGCTCCGACAGGATGGCAAAGCGTTCGAGGATGCGCTCCGCTTCCTCGCCCTTCGCCAACCGCGGCCGGCCCCGGCGATGCGCCGCCTCGCCGAGGCCGAGGCTGACCGGCTGGATCTCCATCGCCGTCAGGCGCCCCTCCTCGAAGCGGCAGAACGGCACCACGCTTTCCCAGAACCGGCGGTCCGCGGGAAAGCCCTTGGTGTCATCGGCGGTGCGCACCTTGTAGACGGCACCGGGCGTGAGCGACGGGTCGGCCCGGAAGCGCTCGTAGGAATCGCTCGGGATGCGCGGCACCAGCTCGTTCTGGCCGATGAAATTGCCCAGGCTGTAGAAGATCGGCCGGCCCTTGTAGAGTTCCAGGCCGCGCAGCAAGTGCGGCCCGTGGCCCACCACCAGGTCGGCACCCTCGTCGATCATGCGGCGGGCGAAGATTGGGATGAACTCGGCCGGGCTCTCCTTGTCCGCGCCCTGCTCATGCGCGTGCAGGCTGACCAAGACGAGATCGGCCGACAGCCGCGCCTCGCGCACCCAGCGGGCGATGCCGCTCATGTCCTTCTCGCGCGGAGTCAGCCGCAGCGCGGTGCGCCCGGCGGCGCGGAAATTCATCTTGCCGAAGGGGAACACGCCCTCGGCGGGGGGATGGCCGAAGCCCAGCTTCAGGATCTGCTGCCGCTGCTGCTCCAGCCCGAGTTCCTCGGCGATCTGCCGCAGCGCCGCCAGCTGCGCCGCCGTCACCTCGTGCAGCGTGTCAAAGTGCAGCGGGTTCAGGCCCGGCCGGCCCTGCATGTCGGCGGTCTGCTGCCCCGCCTCGTTCCCCGGCTGGAAGGAAGAGGAGCAGGATAGCAGCGCCACCGTGCCGTTCGGATGGTCGAGATAGGCCGGGCGCCGCGCCGCCTCGAGGTTGCGGCCGATGCCGGCGAAGCATAGCCCGCGCGCCTCCAGCGCCTCGATGCAGTGCATCAGGCCAGAGATGGAATAATCCAGGCAATGGTTGGTGGCGGTGGCGAACAGGTCGAAGCCTGCCTCACGCAGTTCGTCCAGCACCCAGGCGGGGGCGCCGAAATGCGATCCGCCGCATTCCAGCGAGGGATCGCCGCGGAAATCATTGGCCAGCACCTCCAGGTTGGTGAAGGCCAGATCCGCGCCACGGATGCGGTCGAACAATGGCCGCAACTCCGGATCGGCGGCGGATAGCAGTCGGCGCTGCAGGATGCTGTCGCCGGTCAGCGCCAGGGAAAGCGCGCGGCTCATGCCGCGTCCCTCGGCAGCAACTGCTCGGCCAGTGTTGCGAAGAAGGAGGCGCCGACCGGCAGCAGCGCGTCGTTGAAGTTGAACTTCGGATGGTGCAGCCCGGGATCGCTCGCGCTGCGGCCGGCGCCGAGAAACAGGTAGGCACCCGGCCGCGCGTTCAGCATGAAGGCGAAATCCTCACCGCCCATGGTCGGCTGCGGCAGTTCGGACACGCGGCTCTCGCCCGCCACGGCCGCGGCGGCGCGCACCGCGAGGCGGGTGGACTCGGCCTCGTTCAGCGTCGCCGGGTACATGCGGGTGAAGCGCACGGCGGCGCTGGCGCCGAAGGCCGCGGCGATGCCCGTGGCCAGCTCCGTCACCTTCTTCTCCAGCACGTCGCCCACATGCGGCTGGAACCAGCGCGCCGTGCCGCGCAGGCTGACCGTTTCTGGGATCACGTTGAAGGCGTGGCCGCCCTCGATGCGGCCGATGGTGACCACGCCGGCCTCCACCGGTTCCACGTTGCGCGCCACCACCGATTGCAGCGCGGTGACCAGCGTGGCCGCGATCACCACCGGGTCGTTGCCCTGGTGCGGCATGGCACCGTGCGCGCCCTGGCCGGTGATGGTGATCTCGATGTCGGCGACGGCGGCCATCAGCGGGCCCTCGCGCCAGAAGAACTCGCCGGCGGGCAGGGAGGGCCAGTTGTGGATGCCGAAGACGCGGTCCACCGGGAAGCGCTCGAACAGCCCTTCCTTCACCATGACCTCGGCGCCGCCGCCCATTTCCTCAGCCGGCTGGAAGATCACCTGCACCGTGCCGGCGAAGTTGCGCGTCTCGGCCAGGTAGCGCGCGGCACCGAGCAGCATGGTGGTGTGGCCGTCATGCCCGCAGGCATGCATGGTGCCGGGCGTGGCGGATGCGTAGTCCAGGCCGGTTTCCTCGGCAATCGGCAGCGCGTCCATGTCGGCGCGCAGGCCAATGCTGCGGCCAGGAGAGACGCCGCGGATCACGCCCACCACGCCGGTCCCGGCCACGCCCGTCACCACCTCGTCCACCCCGAACTCACGCAGCTTCCTGGCGACGACCTCCGCCGTGCGGTGCTCGTTGAAGGCCAATTCGGGATGGCGGTGGAGATCCTGCCGCCAAGCGGTCATCTCGGCGTGGAAATCGGCGATGCGGTTCAGCACGGGCATGGTGGAAAGGATCCCTGACGGCGAAACAGGCAGCTTCGCGGCGGGGCGCCCGGTCGGCAAGGGGGAGGCCGGGGGGCGTTGGCCCGGCCTTGCCCGCGAGGGCGGCGGGGCCATTTTCCGCTGATGGTCGGTCGTCTCGTTCTGTTGCTGCTGCTGTTGGGACCTTTGGGACTGGCCGGGGCCTATTGGAGCGGCTTCTGGCGCCCGCCGCCGGCCTGGGACCCGGCTGCACCGCTGGATATCCGCGCCGAGCCGAACCTTCTGACCAGCTGGAAGCTGGCCCGCATGGAACTCCAGCCGGAGTCCTGCGCGGAGGCTTTCGCTGCCTCCGGCCGCTCCCTCCGCCGGCTGCCCGATCGTTCCTCCGATCACGGCTGCCCGCTGGAGAACGTGGTGCGGCTGGAGGGGGACGGGGTTACTCTGCAGCCCAGCCGCCCCACCGTGACCTGCCCCATGGCCGCGGCCTGGGCGCTGTTCGAGCGCCACGCCTTGCAGCCCGCCGCCGAACGCCATTTCAACAGCTGGGTGGTCGCGGTGCGGCATCTGGGCAGCTATGCCTGCCGCAATGTTTATGGCCGCGCCGAGGGCCGCCGTTCCGAGCACGCTACCGCCAACGCCCTCGACATCGCCGGCTTCACCCTGGCCGACGGGCGCGAGATCCGCCTGCCACGGGACTGGGATCGCGGCGAGGCCGGCGCCTTTCTGCGGGAACTGCGCGACGGTGCCTGCCATTCCTTCAAGGCGGTGCTGGGGCCGGACTACAACGCCGCCCATGCCGATCACTTTCACCTCGATCGCGGACGCTGGAGCCGTTGCAGCTAGGTCCGGCCGGGCGGGATTGACCGGGGAGCTGCGATCCTGAACAACGGGGATCGTTCATGCTGCATTGCGGCAAAGCCTGCGCCTGGAAGGTCCCCATGCCATTCCCTTGTTCCGACATGCCGGCGCCGCGTTTCTTCCCCGTCGCCGCGGGCTGAGCCGGATGTTCCGCCGGCTGCTCCAGGCCCGCCCGCCCAGTCTGGCGCACTGGCCGCCGGCCGGGCGCTGGGCCGTGCTGCTGCTGCTGTCGGCGCTGCTGATGGCGCTGCTGAACCTGCTGGGCCTTCCGGCGGCGCTGCTGCTGGCTGCCATGGCGGCCGGAATCCTGGTGGCGGTGGCGGAAGGGCGGCTACAGGTGGGTGCCTGGCCCTTCGCCCTGGCCCAGGGGATCATCGGCTGCATGATCGCCCGGTCCCTGCATCCCGAGGTGCTGGTGGAATTGGTTGCGGACTGGCCGGTCTTCCTGGCTGGCGTGCTGTCGGTGCTGGCGGTGAGCAGCCTGCTGGGATGGCTGCTGGCGCGGCGGCAGGTGCTGCCGGGCACCACCGCCATCTGGGGCTCCTCTCCTGGCGCCGCCGCGGCCATGATGCTGATGGCGGAGGCACATGGCGCCGACGTGCGGCTGGTCGCCTTCATGCTGTATCTGCGGGTGGTGCTGGTGGCCGGCATTGCCTCCCTGGTTGCGCGTTTCTGGGCGCAGGTGCCGTCGGGTGGGGTGGCGGCGGCGCCCGTGCCCTGGTTTCCGACCGTGCCATGGGGCGCGCTGGGCCTGACCCTGCTGGTGGGCCTGGGCGGTGCGGCCCTGGCCAAGCGCCTGCGCATTCCGGCCGGGCCGCTGCTGGTGCCGATGTTCGCCGCCGCGCTGCTGCAGGGCTTCGGGCTGATGGTGGTGGAACTGCCGCCCTGGCTGCTCGCCGTCAGCTATGCCGCCATCGGCTGGAGCATCGGGCTGCGCTTCACGCGGCCGATCCTGGCACATGCCGCCCGGGCGTTTCCGCGCCTGCTGGCCTCCACCCTGGCGCTGATCGCCGCCTGTGGGGTGCTCGCCGCGGTACTCAGCCGGCTGCTCGGCGTCGATCCGCTGACCGCCTATCTGGCGACCAGCCCTGGCGGCGCGGATTCGGTGGCCATCATCGCTGCCACCAGCGCGGTGGACCTGCCCTTCATCATGGCGATGCAGATGGCCCGCTTCATGGTGGTGCTGCTGACGGGTCCGGCGATCGCGCGCTTCTTTGCGCGCCGGCTGCCGCCAAATCCAGTGATTTAGCGATGCGGTACCATGATACCACAGTATTTTTTCTTGACCCCGCCGGCCTCTGAGGCGATAAGCCGCGTTCAAATCATTTCGCCAATTTCAGGATAAGACCGTGCTGCAAACGCAGACCCGCTCGCTGAAGCCGGCGGAGGTGAAGAAGGGCTGGGTGTTGATCGATGCGGAGGGCCTCGTGCTCGGCCGTCTCGCCGCCATCGTAGCCACGCGCCTCCGCGGCAAGAACAAGCCGCAATTCACCCCGCATGTCGATTGCGGCGACCATGTCGTCATCATCAACGCCGAAAAGGTGCAGGTGACCGGCAACAAGGCCGAGCAGTCGGTCTTCTACTGGCACACCGGCTATGCCGGCGGCATCAAGGGCCGCACCACGCGTGAGCGCCTCGAGGGCCGCTTTCCGGAGCGCGTCGTCGAAAAGGCTGTGGAGCGCATGATCACGCGCGGCCCGCTCGGCCGCCGCCAGATGAAGAACCTGCACGTCTATGCCGGGTCGGAGCACCCGCATGCCGGCGCGCAGCCCGAGACGCTGGACGTCGCCGCCCTGAACCGCAAGAACAAGGTGGCCTGAAGACCATGAGCGAACAGACGACCGCCACCTCGCTGTCCGAGCTGAAGGACCTGGTCGCCGGCACGCCGGCCGGTGTTGAGGCCGCCACCCCGCGCGAGCCCAAGAAGGACCAATTCGGCCGCGCCTATGCCACCGGCCGCCGCAAGAACGCCATCGCGCGCGTCTGGGTGAAGCCGGGCAAGGGCACTGTCGAGATCAACGGCAAGGCCGCGTCCAAGTACTTCGCCCGCCCGGTGCTGCGCATGCTGATCGCCCAGCCCTTCCTGGTGGCCGACCGTTACCAGCAGTTCGACGTGTACTGCACGGTGACCGGCGGCGGGCTGTCCGGCCAGGCCGGCGCGGTGCGCCACGGCTTGAGCCGCGCCCTGACCAACTTCGAGCCGAGCCTGCGCCCGATCCTGAAGAAGGCCGGCTTCCTGACCCGCGATCCGCGCGTGGTCGAGCGCAAGAAGTACGGCAAGGCCAAGGCCCGACGCTCCTTCCAGTTCAGCAAGCGCTGACGCTGGCGGGCCGGCGTTCGCGCCGGTCCCGGACGGGATTGGACATCAGAAAGGGCGGGTCCGCGAGGACCCGCCCTTTCTCGTTCCGCGTTTCATGCTACCGATCGATCACTGAGTCTCAACCGCGAGCCTCGCAGGAGCGCCAGATGCCCAAGGGCACCATTCCGACGATCTTCATCGATGGCGAGGCTGGGACCACCGGCCTCGGCATCCGCCAGCGGCTGGAAGCCCTGCCGGGCGTTGCCCTGCGCTCCATCGACCCGGACCGCCGCAAGGACCCAGAGGCCAAGCGGGCGCTGATGGCCGAGGTCGATCTGGTGGTGCTCTGCCTGCCCGATGCGGCATCCAAGGAGAGCGCGGCCATGGCGGCTTCGCTGGGCTCCGCGGCGCCGAAGCTGCTGGACGCCTCCACGGCGCACCGGGTGCATTCCGACTGGGTCTACGGCGTGCCGGAACTGGCGCCGGGACAGGCGGAACAAATCGCCGCCGCGCCGCGCGTCGCCAATCCGGGCTGCTACCCGACCGGCGGCATCCTGCTGCTGCGACCCCTGGTGGAGGCCGGGCTGCTGCCGCCCGACTACCCGGTGACGGTGAACGCCGTGTCGGGTTATTCCGGTGGCGGCAAGGCGATGATCGAGACCTTCGAGCAGGGCGAGCATCCGGCATTCGAGCTGTACGGGCTCGGGCTGGAACACAAGCACCTTCCCGAGTTGCAGGCCTACTCGAAGCTGACCCGCCGGCCGGTGTTTGTTCCCTCCGTCGGCAACTACCGCCAGGGCATGCTGGTGTCCGTGCCGCTGCACCTGGATCTGCTGAACAACAGCCCGACGCCGGCCGCGCTGCGGGAAGCGCTGGCGGCCTATTACGCAGGATCGGACTGGGTGTCCGTGCCGCCCGCCACGGCGGATGGCAAGTTGGAGCCAGAGGCGCTCAACGACACCAACAAGCTGGAGCTCCGCGTTTATGGCAACGCGGCGCATGGCCAAGCGGTGCTGGTGGCGCGGCTCGATAATCTGGGCAAGGGGGCCTCGGGCGCCGCGGTGCAGAATATCGGGCTGATGCTGGGCCTCGGCGAAGCGGCCCGCGCTGCCGCGTAAGGAACTGCGGCGGGGTCTGGCCGTTACGCAGCCAAGCAAGGGGCAGGGTGCCCCAGGAGGATGACGCAACTTCCATGAGCAACCTGCTTCCCTTCGAGGGCCGGCTGCCGGCGGTGGATCCAACCGCCTTTGTCGCGCCCACCGCCGCGGTGATCGGCGACGTGGAGATCGGGCCAGACGCCAGCGTCTGGTACCATTGTGTTCTTCGTGGCGACACCAACTTCATCCGTGTGGGTGCGCGCAGCAACGTGCAGGACGGCACCATCGTGCATGTGGCACGCGGCACCCTGCCAGCGATCATTGGCGACGATGTGACGGTGGGCCACGCCTGCATCATCCACGCCTGCACGCTGAGGAACGGCTCCTTCATCGGCATGGGCGCCACGGTGCTGGACGGGGCAGTGGTGGAGGAGGGCGGCATGCTCGGGGCCGGCAGCCTGCTGCCGCCGGGCAAGCGCATCGGTCCGAATGAACTGTGGCTGGGCAGCCCGGCCCGTCTCGTGCGGGTGATGGGGCCAGAGGAACGCGAGCAATGGAAAGCCACCACGGCGCACTATGTCGAACTGAGCAAGCGGCACCGCACCTCCATCGTGGAATAGCGTGGGCGCTTCCACTGCTGGCTCTGCTGGCCGGCTGCGCCGCGCCGCAACCGCCGGTCACGCTGCCGCCGACGGCGACCACGCAGGCGCCATCCGATCCCATCGAGGCGGCACTGCGTGGCGCTTCGGCCTTCTTCTCCGCCTCGCCGCAGGGCGATCCGGCGGCGGCGGCGCTGGCCGTCGCGCAGCTGGAGTTCCTGGCCGTGGAAATCCCGGCCGGGCGCAGCCGGCGCGAGATGGGCACGCTGACCGCGCCGGCGCTGCAGGCCGCTCGCCACGATGTGCGCGCCGCGTTGCAGATCCCGGATGCAGTGCCGCCGCAGCTGGTGATCGATGCCATGGTGACGCTGGCGCAGGGCGGCACGCCGCCCCGGGTGGACGCGGCCAGGTTGCGATCCCGGCTGGCGACGCTGCCGCGAATGCCGCAAGCCAATGCCGCCACGTTGATGGCGCTGCGGGACTGGGAGTTCGGCCCACCCCAGGAATTGCTGGAAACAGCGATGCTGGGGCGCGGCCGCTGAGGTGCTTTTGGTCCCCAGCGTCGGTTGCGGCATTCTTCGCCGCAACTGCCGGAGGCCCACCGCTCATGCATCGATTCGCTTCAACCGCCCTGGCAATGCTGCTGGGCACCACCTTGCTGGCTGGCTGCGCCGAGCTGCGCACGCCGCCTTCCCGCATGACCGTGCCGCTGGCAATCGTGCCATCCAGCGATGATCCGGTGCGCGGCGCCGCACAGCTTGCCGCGGTGGATTTCGCCGATCAGGGGGCCACGCTCAGCGGCCGCCCCGCCGCGACCGCACGGGCCGCCGCGCGCCTCGAATACGTGACGCAAAGCCTGACCCAGGATACGCGCTACGCCGCCGTGCCGACGGGCATGGTGCTGGCGCTGGGGGCCGCGGTCCGCGAGGTGCGCCAGGCGCTCGGCATTGCCGAAAGCGCCGTGCCGGAGCAGCTGGTGGGGATCCTCACCGCGGCCGCGGGGGCCATCGAGGCCGGGCGCGACCCGGTGCTGCCCGCCGCGGTGTTCCCCGCCGGGCCCCAGCGCACCCTGCAGCGGCTGGCTCAGCCCGGCCCGCTGCCGGATGCGGCGCTGGCCACGGGGCGCCTGGTGGAGGTGATCGGCAGCCTTGATTCCGGTGCCGGCTGGGGGCGGCAGTCGGCCACCACGCCGACGCCGCGCTGACCAGCGGCGTATCGCCCGCGCCACCTTCTGCCGGTCCGCCGGATGTGCAGAATGCGCGGCTTCACTGATTGACGGAGGGCACCATGCAACGACGCAGCTTTCTCGCCGCCACCGCGGGCCTGGGTGCCGGGAGTCTCATCGCCGGGCCGGCCCGCCCGGCCCTCGCCCAGGGCAGCGCCGCACAGGTGCTGCGCTTCATTCCGCAGGCCGATGTCAGCATCCTCGACCCGCTGAACACCACCGCCTACCCTACGCGCAACCACGCGCATCTGTGCTGGGACACGCTGTACGGCCTGGATGCCGATTCCAGACCGCATCCCCAGCTGGCGGAAGGCCATGTGGTGGAGGATGACGGCCGGCGCTGGACCTTCACCCTGCGCGACGGCCCCACCTTCCATGACGGGGAGAAGGTGCGCGCTGCTGATGCGGTGGCCTCCATCCGGCGCTGGATGCTGCGCGACACCCATGGGCAGACACTCGCCGCCCGGCTGGACGAGATCCGGGCCCTGGACGACCGCCGTTTCGAGATGCGGCTGAAGCGCCCCTTTGGCCCGATGCTGGACGCGCTGGCCAAGGCCTCGTCCTATCCGTGCTTCGTGTTTCCGGAACGCTTCGCGCAGCAGGACCCCGGCCGTGCCCTCACCGAGGTGGTGGGTTCCGGGCCCTATCGCTTCGTGGCGGAAGAGCGGGTTTCCGGCAGCCAGTTGGTTTACCGCCGCTATGACAGGTACAGCCCGGCGCCGAGCGGCCCGGTCAGCCTGACTGCCGGCCCCAAGCTGGCGCATTTCGAGCGGGTCGAGTGGAAGGTGATCCCTGACCCGGCCACCGCGGCCGGTGCGTTGCAGGCGGGGGAGGTGGATTGGTGGGAACAGGTGGCGCCCGACCTGCGGCCCTTGCTGAAAGGTGCGCGCAACATCACGGTGGAGCGGATCGATGCCGGCGGCACGCTGGCCATGCTGCGCCCCAACCACCTGCACCCGCCCTTCGATAATCCGGCGATCCGCCGCGCCCTGTGGCCGGCGCTGCGGCAGATCGATTTCATGACCGCCATCATGGGCGACAACCGTGACCTGTGGCGCGAGGATGTCGGCTGCTTCCCCGAAGGAAGTCCGCTGGCGTCCGATTCCGGGCTGCAGGCGCTCACCAGCCCGCGCGACCTGGACGCGGCGAAGCGCGCCCTGAAGGAAGCCGGGTACAAGGGCGAAACGGTGGTGATGCTGCACCCCACTGACGTGGTGAACAACAACAACCTCACCGCGGTCGCCACCGACCTGCTGCAGCGCGTCGGCTTCAACGTGGAAAGCGCCACCTCCGACTGGGGCACGCTGCTCAGCCGGCGCAGCAACAAGAACCCGCCGGCACAGGGCGGCTGGAACATGCTGGTGGCCCTGTTCGGCGGCATGGACCTCGCCAACCCCGGCGGCCATCCGCTGTTGCGCGGCAATGGCCAGGGGGCCTGGTTCGGTTGGCCCACGGCACCGAAGCTGGAAACGCTGCGGGACCAATGGTTCGACGCCGCCGACCTCGCGGCGCAGCAGGCGATCGGCCGGGAAATCCAGGAGCAGTTCTTCGTCGACGTCCCGTACTACCCGCTGGGGCAGTATCTGATCGACAGCGCCTGGCGCAGCAACCTGACCGGCTTCCGCCAGGGCATGGCGCTGCCGCTCAACGTCAAGCGCGGCTGAGGGGCGGGCGGGGGAAGGCGGTCTGCCTTTCCCCGGATGCCGCTCAGCAGCGCTCCGCCACGAATACCCGGCTCGGCGTCACGAACTCCTCCTGGGCCGCCACCGTCAGGATCTCCCGGGAGGCCGCCTCGGAAGTTCGCCGCAGCAGCCCGTAGGTGGAGGACGCGGCCGCCGCCAAGGCGGCCGCGGCCGAGCCGCTGCGCAACTGGTGGAACAGGAATAGCGCGGCGATGGCATCGCCCGCGCCGTTCACCGAGATGGGCAGCATGGGCGTTCGGATACGGTAGGTGCCGTCATCCCCTGTGGCCAGCATCTCGATCTGGTCGTCCGGGGTTTCCGCGACCTTTAGCGACGTCACCAGCACGCAACGTGGACCTCCCGGCGCCATGGTGGCGCGCAGCCGGTCCACCGCCGCGCGGGCCTCGGCCAGGGTGGCCACCGGTTGGCCGGTCATCCATTCCAACTCGAACTGGTTTGGTGTGATGATGTCGGCGGCCGGCACGGCGCGGTCGCGCATGAAGTCCGGGATGCCGGGACGGACGAAGACGCCGCGCCCCACATCGCCGATTACCGGGTCGCAGCAATAGAGTGCCCGCGGGTTCGCCGCCTTGACCCGTGCGGCGGCGTCCAGGATCGCCTCGCCGATGGCGGCGTCGCCCATGTAGCCCGACAGCACCGCGTCGCAGCGGGGCAGGGCGCCGCGATCGGCAATGCCTTCCACGAGGTCGCGCACCAGTTCGGCTCCGAACACCTGGCCACGCCAGGAGCCGTAGCCGGTGTGGTTGGAGAACTGAACCGTGTTCACCGCCCAGACCTCGGCGCCCAGGCGCTGCAGCGGGAACACCGCGGAGGCATTGCCGACATGGCCGTATGCGACCCAGGACTGGATGGAGAGGATGTTCATGGCAAGGCCTCGCCGCTTCGGGGCGGCGGAGACTAAGTCCGAAAAGCGGTCCCGGCTACAGCATAGCTGCGGCGGCAGAATGATGGGTCCACTACGGAAATGAAGCGATTGCCAGTCAGGCGGGATCTCGGATGCAGCGTTTGAGGCACCGCCCGCGATTCCTGGTGAAGGACGGATGCGTCCGGAGGACGATCTTTGGCGCGGCTGATGCAGTTCCCGGTGCTGGTGGCCGCGACGCTGCGGCCGTCCTTCTCCCTCCATCTGGTGGTGGAGGCCAGCACCCTGCTGTTTCTCCGTTCAGCGGCGCTCCCTGCCGGGTTGAGAAGCATGAGCCCGCCACGTCTTCGCCGGCGATTCCCGCCCCGCACACGAGCTGAGCAGCTCCCTGACGCCGCCAAATGGTTGCGCGGGGGAGTGCCGCCCTGTAGAAGCGGCGCTTCCGCGCGGCCGGTCGGCATCGGCTGCTCCATCGAGAAAGCGACTGCCATGAAGCCCGACATCCATCCGGACTACCACGACATCACCATCATCATGACCGATGGGACCACCTACAAGACCAAGTCCTGCATGGGCAAGGAAGGTGACACCCTTCGGCTGGACATCGACCCGAAGTCGCATCCGGCCTGGACCGGCCAGCAGCGCATCATCGACACGGGTGGGCAGATCGCCAAGTTCAACAAGAAGTTCGCCGGCATCGGCGCCCGCAAGAAGGCCTGATCCAGGCTCCTCGCCGGCCCTGATCGGAGCGGATTTTTTGCAGCGCCGCCCCTTGAACCAGGGGGCGGCGTTTTCTATTTCAAGCCTGTCAGCGATGCCCGGATGATCGGGGTCGCTGACGCGAAACGGCTGCAAGCGGGTCGCCCGATCGGGGGCCCAGGAATGCCGGATCGCCACGCAACAGGACCTTGCTTGATCGAGAAGGTGCTTGACGATGAACGCTTTTGACACTGCCCCGTTGTTCCGCTCCGCGATCGGCTTCGACCGTCTCGCCCGGCTGATGGACACGGCGCGCGCTGCCGCCGATGGGCCGGCCTATCCCCCGTACAACATCGAGAAGACCGGCGATGACAGCTACGTGCTGACCATGGCGGTCGCCGGCTTCGGGCCGGAGGATCTCGACATCACTAGCCAGGACAACGTCCTTCTGGTGAGCGGCAAGGCCAAGGCCGAGAACGACCAGGACCGTCGCTACCTGCATCGCGGCATTGCCGGCCGTGCCTTCGAGCGCCGCTTCGTGCTGGCCGACCACATCCAGGTGGAAGGTGCGGATCTGGCCAATGGCCTGCTGCACGTCGCCCTGAAGCGTGAGGTGCCCGAGGCGCTGAAGCCCCGCCGCATCGCCATCTCCGCCGCCCGCCCGGCGCAGCCGGTGCTGGAAGGCGAGAAGCAGGCGGCATAACCCGCCGCCCGGCAAAATCGCTGAGACTATGAGGAGGAGCGGCCGGGATGGCGAACATCCCGGCCGCTTTTTGCCGGATGGGCTTCTTCGCACTTGCATCACCGCGCCGCCGCGCGCATATGAACGACGCCGGAGCCACTAGGCGATCCGGCCGCGTCCTGACCGCGTGAATGACCGACCTGCCCCTCGAAGGGCGTCGGCTCTGGCCAGGGCCCCGGGCACAATCGTCCGGATCCTTTTTCCCGGTACGACCCAGACACGCGGGGCGTCCTGACCCGCAACCGGTGCGGCCGTCATGGCGCGCGCCGTTCTTTCTGGATGTGCTGATGACCGACGTGACCACTCCCGACTTTACCCAGTTGGGCCTCGCCGAGCCGCTGCTGCGCGCCCTGGCTGAGGAAGGCTACACCACCCCCACCCCGATCCAGGCTCAAGCGATCCCGCTGGTGATGGAAGGCCGGGACCTGCTTGGCATCGCCCAGACCGGCACCGGCAAGACCGCCGCCTTCGCGCTACCTCTGCTGCATCACCTGGCCGCCCGCAAGGCGCAGGCGCCGCGCGGTGGCTGCCGTGCGCTGATCCTGTCCCCGACGCGCGAACTGGCTTCGCAGATCGCGGAAAATGTGCGTGCCTATGGCCGCCATATCGGCCTGACCTCCACCGTGATCTTCGGCGGCGTCGGCGCGCGGCCCCAAGTGCAGGCGCTGGCCCGCGGCGTGGACGTCCTGGTGGCAACTCCGGGCCGCCTGCTCGACCACGTGCAGACCGGGGCCGCCCGCCTCCAGGGCGTCGAGATCCTGGTGCTGGACGAGGCCGACCAGATGCTGGACCGCGGCTTCTGGCCGGCGATCCGCAAGCTCACCGGCATGATGTCGGCCAAGCGGCAGACCCTGTTCTTCTCGGCGACCATGCCGGTCGAGATTGCCAAGATCGCCAACGAGCTGCTGAAGAACCCGGCCAAGGTGTCGGTGGCGCCCGTCGCCTCCACGGCGGAGCGGGTCGAGCAGCGGCTGATCCACATCGATGCCTCGCAGAAGCGCGTGCTGCTGTCCGAGATGCTGCGTGCGCCGGGCATCGGCCGCGTCCTGGTGTTCGCCCGCACCAAGCATGGCGCCGACCGCGTCGCCAAGCACCTGGTGCTGGATGGCATCAATGCGCACGCGATCCACGGCGACCGGTCCCAGGGTCAGCGCGAGCGGGCGCTGGCCGACTTCCGCAATGGCCGCGCGCCGATCCTGGTGGCCACCGACATCGCGTCCCGTGGCATCGACGTGGACGGCGTGACGCATGTGTTCCAGTTCGACCTGCCGGACACGCCAGAGGCCTATGTTCACCGCATCGGCCGCACCGCGCGTGCCGGTGCCAGCGGCGAGGCGATCGCCTTCTGCGCCCCGGACGAGATGCCGAAGCTGAAGGCGGTCGAGAAGCTGATTGCCATGCGCATTCCCGCCGAGGACCGCCGCAGCGACGCCGCTAAGGCCGAGGCCGCGGCAGGCATCCCGAAGGCCAAGCCGCAGCCGCCGCGGGGCCGGGGCCGGCCGCAGGGCCCGGGTGGCGCGCCGCGTCAGGCGCAGGGCCGGCCGCAGGGGCCGGGCCGTGGCCCGATGCCGCCGCGTGGCGGACGGGGCGGCGAGCGCAAGGATGGCGGCTGGCGCAACGCCGATTTCCGAGATGGCGGCCGCTGATCCGTGCGAATCCCGGGGCCGACTGCCCCGGGGCCGGCTTGCCGGCGGCGTTCAGTCCGTCGCCATCACCTTGACGTAGCTGCCCGGCGCTTCTTCCAGCGCCGGTAGCGCCCCATTGCCGGGCTGACGCGCCGGTACCTGCGCCTTGTCCTGTGCCACCACCCAGCGCTGCCAGTCCGGCCACCAGGACCCGGCAAACTCGGTGGCGCCCTCGAACCATTCACCGGGCGCGGGGGGCAGGCTGTCTCCCGCCCAATGGCTGTACTTGCCGGAGCTCGGCGGGTTGGTGACCCCGGCGATGTGCCCGGAGGCGGCCAGCACGAAGCGCACAGGACCGGACAGGATCTGCGTGCCGCGATAGGTGCTCTGCCAGGGTGCGATGTGATCCTCGCGCGTGGACAGGAAATAGGCCGGCACCTTGATCTTCGTCAGGTCCAGCGGCACCCCGGCCAGGGTGATGCCGCCGGGCTTCACCAGGTCGTTCTGCTGGTACATGCGGCGCAGGTAGAAGCTGTGCATCGCTGCCGGCATGCGCGTGCTGTCGTCGTTCCAAAACAACAGGTCGAATGGAAAAGGCTCCTGGCCCATCAGGTAGTTCTGCACCACGAAGGACCAGATCAGGTCGTTGGCGCGCAGCATGTTGAAGGTGGTCGCCATCTCCCGGCCTTCGAGGTAGCCGCGCTTCTGCATCTTCGCTTCCAGCGACTGCAACTGCTCCTCGTCGATGAACACCGACAACTCACCCGCCTCGGCGAAGTCGAGCATGGTGGTGAAGAAGGTTGCCGACTTGATCCGGGTGTCCTTCCTGGCGGCCATGTGCGCCAGCGTGCAGCTCAGCAGCGTGCCGCCCAGGCAATATCCGATGGCGTTGACCGCCTTCTCTCCCGTCGCCTGCGCGATCGCGTCGAGCGCCGCGTAGGGACCTTCCAGCATGTAGTTCTCGAAGGATTTCGCGGCCAGCTGCTCGTCCGGGTTGACCCAGGAGATCACGAACACCGTGTGGCCCTGCTGCACGGCCCAACGGATGAAGCTGTTCTTGGGCCGCAGGTCGAGGATGTAGAATTTGTTGATCCAGGGCGGGATGATCAGCAGCGGCCGCTTCAGCACCTTCTCGGTGGCCGGCGTGTACTGGATCAGCTGCATCAGCGGGTTCTGGAACACCACCTTGCCCGGTGTCACCGCGATGGTCTCGCCGATGCGGAACTGCGTCTCGTCCGTCATGCGGATGCGCAGCCTACCCTTGCCGCGTTCCAGATCCGTCAGCAGGTTCTGCAGGCCGCGCAGCAGGTTCTCGCCACCCGTTTCAGCGGTTTTGCGCAGCACCTCGGGATTGGTCATCAGGAAGTTGGATGGGCTCAGCGCATCCACGAATTGCCGCGTGTAGAAATCGACCTTCTGCGCTGCCTTCGGGTCCAGGTTATCCGCCGCATGGGCCACATTGGTGAAGTAGCGGGCAGACAGCAGGTAAGACTGGCGGATGAAGTCGAACACCTCGTTCTCGCGCCAGGCCTCGTCCTTGAAACGACGATCCTTGCTGTCCTCGGCGATCACCGGCTCCACCGCATCGCCGCTCCAGATCCGGCGGGCGGTGTTCTGCCATAGCGTCAGGTAGTCCTGCCAGAAGCCGAACTGCGCCTGCACCAGCCGCGCGGGGTTGGACATCAGGCGGGCTGTCATCTCCATGAAGGCGTGGCCGATCTGCATCGGATCGGCGCCGGAGGCCGCCACCGGCCCATCCTGGGCCTGGCGCTTCAGAAAGTCGGCAACGATGCGCTGGCTACGCTCGGCGACGTCCGCCATGGTCCGCGACATCAGGGCAGGGTCAGGCATGCGGAAGGCGCCAGGATCCGGCGAATCGTTGTTCTTGTCCATGCGTTCCCCCACGCCGTGCCCGGCGCTTGCGTTTTCCGGCACGCACCGGCAGCCGCATCACGGCCTTCCGCCGGCACCGGCTTTCAGGCTAATGCCCTGGGCCGATGGCGAGGATGGGGCGGACCATGACGCAGCGCACCGGATGGAGCCGGAAACAAGGTAGTGCCCGGTCAGGCCGGCATCAACCGCGGGGCTGGATGTGCGCCGCCTGCCTCGCGGGCGTCCTGGCCCTGCCGGGCTGCGTCGGCTCGCCAGCCGAGGGGCCGGGGGAGTTCTTTAGCAACGCGTTCGGCGAGCCGCTGCAGGGCCGTCCGCTGCCGCCCGGCTCGGCACAATCCTATCCCAATCTGGCCTCGGTGCCGCCGCCGCCGCCGCGCGGCAGCGCCTCGGCGCGGGAAACGCTCAGCCGCACGCTGGCCGATGCCCGCAGCCAGTCGCGCGAGCCGATGCAGCCCGGCCAGTCCGTGCCGCCCCGGCCTGAGGGCGCGGAAGGCAGCGGCCTGATCCCGGCCCGCCCGCCGGCACCGCCGCGTCTGGCGGCCGCGCCGTCCGTGGGCGCTTCGTCACCCGCCACGGCGCCCGATGCTCCCGGCCTGCCGGAGGATCCAGGCCGCGACGCCCCCGCCCCGCCGCCAGCCGAATTCCTGGCGCCGCCACCCCCGCGGCTATAACACCGCCCGCCACGACGTTTCCGCCGGCCGGCGATCTGCACTATTCTGGCCGCAACCAGTGCCACGGACTCCACCAGAATGACCGAGGAATTCCACCGCATCCGCCGCCTGCCGCCCTACGTCTTCGCCGAAGTCAACCAGGCCAAGGCCAAGGCCCGCGCGGCCGCCGAGGACATCGTGGACCTGGGCATGGGCAACCCGGACAGCCCGACGCCGCCGCACATCGTCGCCAAGCTGATCGAGGCGGTGCAGAACCCGGATACGCATGGCTATTCGGCGTCCAAGGGCATTCCCGGCCTGCGCCGCGCCCTGGCCGGTTATTACGCCCGGCGCTTCGACGTGCAGCTCGATCCGGACAATGAGGTGGTGGCGACGCTCGGCTCCAAAGAAGGGCTGGCCAACCTCGCGGCGGCGATCTCCTCGCCGGGTGACACCATTCTGGTGCCGAACCCGTCATACCCGATCCACCAGTTCGGCTTCATCATCGCCGGCGCCTCGGTGCGCTCCGTGCCGCACACGCCGGATGAGAACATGCTGCAGGCGCTGGACCGTGCCGTGCGGCATTCCGTGCCGAAGCCCACGGCGCTGATCATCAACTACCCGTCCAACCCGACGGGTCTGATGGCAGATCTGGATTTTTACCGTGAGGTTGTCGACTTCGCGAAGAAGCACGAGATCTACATCCTGTCCGACCTCGCTTATGCGGAGCTCTACTACGGCAGCCGCGTGCCGCCCTCGATTCTGCAGGTGCCGGGCGCCAAGGACGTGGCGGTTGAGTTCACCTCCATGTCCAAAACCTACAACATGGCAGGCTGGCGCATGGGCTTCGCCGCGGGCAATCCGAAGCTGATCGCGGCGCTGACGCGGGTGAAATCCTATCTCGATTACGGCGCCTTCACGCCGATCCAGGTTGCCTCCGTGGCCGCGCTGAACGGGCCGCAGGACTGCATCGAGGAGATGCGCCGCCTGTACCGGGACCGCCGCGACGTGCTGGTGCGCGGCCTGAAGCAGTCGGGCTGGGACGTGCCGGTGCCGGAGGCTGGGATGTTCGTCTGGGCCGAGATCCCCGAGCGGTTCCGCCATCTCGGCAGCGTCGAGTTTTCCAAGCTGCTGCTGGCGCGCGCCAAGGTGGCGGTGGCGCCGGGCCTCGGCTTCGGCGAGCACGGCGATAGCCATGTCCGCATCGCCATGGTGGAGAACACCCACCGGATTCGCCAGGCGCTGCGCGGCATCCGCGCCTTCCTGCAGACCGACAATGGCGGCCCGGCCGAGCTGACCGCCAGGGCCCACGCTGAACTGGTAAAAGAATGACCGCTCCGCTTTCCGTCGCCATCGCCGGCCTGGGCACCGTGGGTGCCGGGGTTCTGACCGTTCTGCTTCAGAACGCCGAACTGATCGCCGCCCGCGCCGGCCGCCCCATCGTGGTCACCGCCGTCGCCGCCCGCAACCGCAGCCGCGACCGCGGCGTGCCCCTCGACGGGCTGCGCTGGTACGACGATCCGGTGGCCATGGCCGGCGATGCCAAGGCCGACGTGGTGGTGGAGCTGATCGGCGGTTCCGACGGCCCGGCCCGCGCCCTGGTGGAAGCGGCGCTGGAAGGCGGCAAGCCGGTGGTCACCGCCAACAAGGCGCTGCTGGCGCTGCGCGGCGCCGATCTTGCCCGGCGCGCCGAGGCGGCCGGCGTGGTGCTGGCTTACGAGGCGGCGGTGGCCGGCGGCATCCCGGCCATCAAGGCGCTGCGCGAGGGACTGGCGGCGAACCGCATCTCCCGCGTCACCGGCATCCTGAACGGCACCTGCAACTACATCCTGACCTGCATGCGGGAACAGAAGCGCGAGTTCGGCGACGTCCTGGCCGAAGCGCAGAAGCTCGGCTACGCCGAGGCCGACCCGTCCTTCGACATCGACGGCGTGGATGCGGCGCACAAGCTAGCCATCCTGGCGGCGCTGGCCTTCGGCCGCCCGGTCGAGTTCGGTGCGGTGCATGTGGAAGGCATCCGCAACATCACCGCCACCGACATCGCGCTGGCCGAGGAGCTCGGTTACCGCATCAAGCTGCTGGGCATCGCCGAGGCGGGGGAGGCGGGTGTCGCGGCGCGCGTGCATCCCTGCATGGTGCCGGTGTCGCACCCGATCGCCGTGGTGGACGGCGTGTACAACGCGGTGGTGGCGGAAGGCGATTTCGTCGGCCGCGTGGTGCTGGAAGGGCGCGGCGCCGGCGCGGGGCCGACCGCCAGCGCCGTGGTGGCGGACCTGATCGACATCGCCCGCGGCCGCCAGACGCCGGTCTGGGGCGCCGGCAGTGCGGCGCTGTCATCGGAGCCGTCACGGCCGATGGACAGCCATCAGGGCGCCTATTACCTGAGGCTGATGGTGCTGGACCGCCCGGGTGTCATCGCCGATGTCACCGGTATCCTGCGGGACCACGGCGTCAGCCTGGAATCCATGATCCAGCGCGGCCGCTCGGCGGTGGGCGCGGTTCCGGTGGTGCTCACCACGCATGATTGCGGCGAGGCCGCGATGCGCGACGCGCTGCGCCGCATCGCGGCGCTGGATGCCGTGCTGGAGCCGCCAGCGCTGATCCGCATCGAAACTCTTTAAACTGGCGCGAACGGCGCCGTCCGCCCATAGCACGCCGGCGGGGAACCCACCTCGCCCACCACAGGAGGCCACCATGCGCCGCGACACCACTCCCGTAGACCGCAACCTCGCCCTGGAACTGGTGCGCGTGACGGAGGCTGCGGCGCTGGCCGCCAGCCGCTGGATCGGCCGCGGCGACAAGAACGCCGCCGATGGTGCCGCGGTGGACGCGATGCGCAAGGCCTTCGACACCATCGACATCGAAGGCACCGTGGTGATCGGCGAGGGCGAGATGGACGAGGCGCCGATGCTCTACATCGGCGAGAAGATTGGCAGCGGTGGTCCCAAGGTCGATATCGCCGTGGACCCGCTGGAAGGCACCAACATCTGCGCCACCGGCGGCCCGAACTCGATCGCCACCCTGGCGGTGGCGGAGCATGGCGGCTTTCTGCACGCGCCCGACATCTACATGGACAAGATCGCCGTGGGCCCGGGCCTGCCACTTGGCGTGGTCGACCTCGACGCCAGCCCGGCCGAGAACCTGCGCGAGCTGGCCAAGGCCAAGAAGGCCGAGATCAACGACCTCGTGGTCTGCATCCTGGGCCGTGACCGACACAAGGAGATCATCCGCGCCTGTCGCGAGGCCGGCGCCCGCATCATGCTGATCCCAGATGGCGACGTGGCCGGGCTGATCGCGGTCGCGCAGCCGGAAACCGGCGTTGACCTGTATCTTGGCTCGGGCGGCGCACCGGAAGGTGTGCTCGCCGCCGCCGCGCTGCGCTGCATCGGCGGCCAGATGCAGGGCCGGCTGTTGTACGAGGACGACACGCAGATTGCCCGGGCCAAGGAAATGGGCATCACCGATCCGAACAAGAAGTTCGCCGTCGAGGATATGGCCAAGGGCGAGGTGATGTTCGCCGCCACCGGCGTCACTGGCGGTCCGCTGCTGAAGGGCGTGCGCCGCGGCCCGACCTCGGCCTACACCCATTCCATCATCATGCGCAGCAAGACGGGGACGGTCCGCTACGTCGAGGCCCACCACAACATCAGCCTGAAGCCGAGCGCCTTTGTCGGCTGAGCTCCTGAGCGAGCCTGCGGGGGCGGCGCCGGTTCTCGGCGTCGCCCGGTCCGTGTCGGGGCGGCGGTGGACGTGGCGCCAGGCGGATGCACGCATCGGGCTGGCCATCGCCCAGCGCCTCGGCCTGCCGGAACTGATCGGGCAGCTGCTGGCGGCGCGCGGGGTGGCGCCGGAACAGGCGGAGCTGTTCCTGGAGCCGACCCTGCGCGCGCTGCTGCCGGATCCCTCCGTCCTGGTGGATATGGACGCTGCGGCAGCGCGGCTGGCGCACGCGGTCCGCGTCGGCGAATCGGTGGCCGTGTTCGGCGACTATGACGTGGATGGCGCCTGCGCCGGCGCGCTGATGACGCGATTCCTGCGCGAGCTGGGCTGCACCGTGCGACCCTACGTGCCGGACCGGCTGAAGGAAGGCTACGGCCCCAATCCCGCTGCCATCGCCGCGCTGTGCGCGGACGGCGCCACGCTGATCGTGTGCGTCGACTGCGGCATCGCCGCGCACGCCGCGCTGGAAGCCGCCGAAGGCAGCGCCGACGTGGTGGTGCTGGACCACCACAAGGCGGAAGGTCCGGTGCCGCGCGTCGCGGCGGCGGTGAACCCGAACCGGCTCGATTGCGGCTCCGGCCTGCGGCATCTCTGCGCCGCCGCAGTCAGCTTCATGGCCGCCATCGCCACGCTGCGCGAGCTGCGCCGCTCCGGCTTTTTCGCCGATCGGCCCGAGCCGAAGCTGCTGGACCTGCTCGACCTCGTGGCGCTGGCCACGGTGTGTGACGTGATGCCGCTCACCGGGCTGAACCGCGCCTTTGTCACGCAGGGGCTGAAGGTGATGGCCCGTGGCGGCCGGGCCGGCATCGCCGCGCTGCTGGAGGTGGCGCAGGCGCGGGACCTGCCATCGACCTATACGCTCGGCTTTCTGCTCGGCCCCCGCATCAACGCGTCGGGCCGCATTGGCGAGCCGGATCTCGGCCTGCGGCTGCTCACCTGCGACGACCCGATCGAGGCACGCGCCATGGCCGAGCGGCTCGATGCGGTGAACCGCCGCCGCCAGGAGGTCGAGAGCGGTGTGTTGGCCGAAGCCTTTGCCCAGGCCGAGGCCCAGGCGGAGGCCGGACACCCTGTTCTGCTGGTATGCGGCGAGGGCTGGCATCCCGGCGTGGTCGGCATCGTTGCCGGGCGGGTGAAGGAGCGCTTCAACCGGCCCACCTGCGTGGCCGGCGTGGGGGAGGGGCTGGCCAAGGGCTCTGGCCGCTCGGTGCCCGGCGTGGATCTTGGCGCCGCCATCATCGCGGGCCGGCAATCCGGGCTGCTGGCAACCGGCGGCGGCCACGCCATGGCGGCCGGATTCTCCTTCCTCTCCGAACGGCGGGAGGAGGTGCATGCCTTTCTGAACGAGCGCCTGGCGCATGCCGCGAAGCTTCCGGCCAGTGCCGAGTTGCTGCTGGACGGCACGCTGCTGGTGCCGGGTGCCACGTCAGACCTGGCGACTGAGATCGGCCGCATCGGACCGTTCGGCGCCGGCAATGAGGAGCCGGTGTTTGCCCTGCCGCGCGTCCGCATCGGTCGGGCCGATCGGGTGGGCAAGGAAGGCAACACGATCCGCGCCTTTGTTGAGGGTGAGACGGGCGGCCGCCTGAAGGCCGTCTGCTTTCGGGCCAAGGAAGGGCCCTTGGCCGAATTGTTGCTGGGCAGTCGCGGCGCACCCTTGCATCTGGCCGGGGTGCTGCGGGCCGAGCAGTGGAACGGCCAGGTTTCGGCAGCGCTGCACATCCAGGATGCCGGGCCGGCCTGAGCAGGGCTTCTTCCCGGAATGTGCAGCGCAGGGCTGGACGCCCTGCGGCGGCTGGGCTAAGTAGCCGCCCGCGCGCAGCGGAAAGATCCGCACCGCAGCATTGGCATAGGTCCCCATCGTCTAGAGGCCTAGGACACCAGCCTTTCACGTTGGTAACACGGGTTCGAATCCCGTTGGGGACGCCAATCTTCGTTCGCGCAGGCGACTGTCTGATCGGCCAGGGCCCACGGACAGGACTTCATAATGAACAATCCATGTGCCGCTTCGGACCTGTGCCGGTGGCTTCGCCATACCCGGCTGCCGGCATCCGGATCAGTCGGTGCAGGTGCGCTCCGGCGCACGGCTGGCCAGGAATTCCTGTAGAAGGCCGAGAAAGACATCTCGGGCGAGGCTGGGGCTTCCGGAACGCCAGGCGGCGACCAGCGACCATTCGGGAAGCGCAGTTCCAAGTGGCAGGTCCAGGCCGCGAAACGACACCCCCGGGACCCGCATTCGGGCCGCCCATTCCGGAAGCACCGCCATGCCGATCCCGGCTGCGACCAGATTGATGATGGTCTGCTTCTCCTCGGCTTCCTGAGCCACACGCGGTGTTTCCCCGAGCAGATCATAGAGCCGGAGCACCACCGCGCGGCTGTGTGGCCGGGCGGCACGTGGCGGCAGGATCACCGGCAGGCCGGCGAGATCGTTCAACTGCAGGCGCTGGCGCTTGGCCAGCGGATGCCGCTGCGGCAGAACCACCACCGGCCTTTCCTGCATCAGCCACTGGCATTCGAGGCCGTCGGCCTGATGGGGCGGACGCACAAAGCCGAGGTCGAGCCGTCCGGATCGCAGCCAGGGCAGGATCTGCGCCGACTTGGCTTCCACCAGCCGCGTGACGATTTCCGGAT
Organism: Teichococcus vastitatis; assembly: GCF_003604215.1. Taxonomy (GTDB): domain Bacteria; phylum Pseudomonadota; class Alphaproteobacteria; order Acetobacterales; family Acetobacteraceae; genus Pseudoroseomonas; species Pseudoroseomonas vastitatis. The sequence goes on along the minus strand of NZ_QXGS01000013.1, from coordinate 19,768 downwards.
GGGTGGCATGAAGCCGCGCCAGGGGCTCGGGCAACAGGCCGGCGGCGGCGCTGTCGATGGCGCCGATGCGCAGCGGCGCGCCGTCGGCCGACAGGGCGCGGATCAGGCAGGCAGCACCCGCGGCGCGGTCCAGGATGGCCCGCGCCTCAGGCAGCAAGGCCGCGCCGGCCGGCGCCAGGGTGACCTGCCGCGTGGTGCGATGAAACAACGGTGTGCCGAGTTCCTCTTCCAGCAGGCGAACCTGCCGCCCCAGCGCGCTCGGCAGCATGTTCAAGGTGCGCGCCGCCCGGCCGAAGTTCGAAGCATCCGCCACCGCCAGGAAGCAGCGCAACTGTTTCAGTTCCATATGCGCGAGCTTGTGCCCGGTCCGGGATCATAGCAATCATTTGCATAATCTTTCGGATGCAGCGGTGTCCCGCTTCTGCGGCTAGGCTCGTCGCAATCATCCGGAGGAACAGCCAGACCATGCGCGAATACAGCATCGCCGCCATCCCGGCCGATGGCATCGGCCCCGAGGTCATCGCTGCGGGTCTTCAGGCGCTGGAAGCGCTGCAGCGCCGCACCGGCAGCTTCAGGCTGCATGTGGAGCAGTTTCCCTGGGGTTCCGATTTCTACAAGCGCACCGGTGCGATGATGCCGGCCGACGCGCTGGATACATTGAAGAAGTTCGATGCGATCTATTTCGGAGCGGTGGGCGCGCCGGATGTGCCTGATCACGTGACGCTCTGGGGCCTGCGCCTGCCGATCTGCCAGGGCTTCGACCAATACGCCAATGTGCGCCCCACCAAGATCCTGCCCGGCGTCACGCCGCCCTTACGCGATTGCGGTCCCGGGGACCTCGACTGGATGATCGTGCGGGAGAATTCAGAGGGCGAGTATTCCGGCCATGGTGGCCGCGCGCATCGGGGCCTGCCGGAGGAGGTAGCGACGGAAGTGGCCATCTTTACCCGCGTCGGCGTCACCCGCATCATGCGCTACGCCTTCCGGCTGGCGCAGGCGCGGCCGCGCAAGCTGCTCACCGTGGTTACCAAGTCCAATGCCCAGCGTTTCGGCATGGTGATGTGGGACGAGATCGCCGAGGAGGTCTCGCGCGAGTTCCCCGATGTCGCCTGGGACAAGATGCTGGTGGACGCCATGACCATGCGCATGGTGCTGAAGCCGCAGAGCCTGGACACCATCGTCGCCACCAACCTCCACGCCGACATCCTCTCGGATCTGGCGGCGGCGCTGGCCGGCAGCCTGGGTGTGGCGCCCACCGGCAATGTGGATCCGGAGCGGCGCTTCCCTTCGATGTTCGAGCCGATCCATGGCTCCGCCTTCGACATCGCCGGCAAGGGTATCGCCAACCCCATTGCCACCTTCTGGACCGGCGCGCAGATGCTGGAGCACCTGGGCGAGCCCGAGGCGGCGGCGCGCCTGATGGCGGCGGTCGAGCGGGTCACCGCATCCGGCGTTCTGACGCCGGACCTCGGCGGCAATGCCACCACCCGGCAGGTGACCGACGCGGTGTGCGATGCGATCCACAGCGCCAATGCTTGAATGCAGAGCCGATGGCGGATCAACCGCCGCGGTTATCACAGGAGGAAAGTTCATGATGCATCGTCGCACCCTGTTGGCCGCCGGAGCTCTGCTCCTGACGGTTCCCGTTCCGGCGCCGGCGCAGGAGATCAACCGCGCGGTCACCATCACCGTGCCCTTCGCCGCCGGCGGACCTACCGACGTGATCAGCCGGCTGGTGGCGGAAGGCATGGGCCGGAACCTCGGCGTGCCCGTGGTGGTGGAGAATGTGACCGGCGCGGGCGGCACCATCGCCGCGGCCCGCGTCGCGCAGGCGCGGCCCGACGGCACCACGCTGCTGATGCACCATATCGGCCACGCCACCACCGCGACGCTGTACCGCAAGCTGTCCTATGACGTAGAGCGCAGCTTCGCCCCGCTCGGCCTAGTGTCGGATGCGGCAATGACCCTGGTGGCGCGGCCGGACTTCCCGGCCCAGGACCTCGCCGGCATGATGGCGGAGATCCGTCGCCAGGGCGACAAGCTGACCCTCGCGCATTCCGGATTGGGCGGCGCCAATCAGCTCTGCGGCATGCTGCTGCAGCGTTCAGCGAGGCAGGCGTTGACCACCGTAGTGTTTCGCGGCAGCGCACCGGCCATTACCGACATGATGGCCGGACGTATCGATGTGTTCTGCGACCAAGCCACCAACACCGCACCCTTTATCCGCGACGGGCGCATCAAGGCCTATGCGGTGACCTTGCCCCAGCGGGTTCCCGGGCTTGACCTGCCGACCACCGCCGAGGCGGGCCAGGCGGACATCGCCATGAGCACGTGGCACGGGCTGTATGCCCCGGCCGGAACACCGGAGCCGGTGCAGGAGCGGCTGTCTGCCGCGTTGCGCGCGGCGTTGCGGGAGGAACGGCTGCTGGCCCGTTTCAACGAGCTGGTCACGGCGGCGGCCAGTGAAGATCGGGCGACCCCGGCCTTCCACCGCCGCTTCCTGAGCGAGGAGGTGGCGCGCTGGCGGCCGATCATCCAGGAAGCCGGGGTGTACGCCGACTGAGTTCCGGAGGGCCGGCGCGGCGTTGCCGCCTGGCTCATCCCCGCGCGGGAAGCTCGGCGGCATTGAGCGGCGGTGTGCCCGAGGCTGCGGAGGGCCGCGGCGCCAGTGACTGCAGCCATGCCGCCATGAACTCGGCGAATTGCGAGGGCCGGCCAGCCGGGACCTGGCCATTCGGACCGACCGGCCCGGAGCCGGAGTTGATGCTGTCGCGCAACACGAGGGATCTCCTCTAAGCCGATGGTATTCTACATATTCATGCGCGCATGACGAGGGTTTGTTACCCACAACCGTACGTTGAAACAACTCGTGAATGCCAGGCCTGCGGGTTACCAGGGGGAGCGGGGACACCTCGTGGCTGCGAGGAGGGACTTTGGTTCCGCCATCGCAAAGCCATGGCTCGGAGGAGGGCCGTTGCGGCGACGCCGCCCGGCATCACTGTCGCAGAGGGCGAATAATTGACGTCGGCCTCGCCTATTCGGAGAAGACCCGGAGGCGCAGAGATTTGTCCTCTGGTTGAATTACAAGCTCGTCACATCACCTTATTTATCAAAAAGGTCTGCGCCAGATCGTTTGCTACGCGGACTGGTTGCGCCCGAGACTGAGAAAACGACGTATTCTCATTCTTAGGACGTTCAAGACTCTGCTGCTCCAGTCGGCGAACTTCGCAAATGCGCGAGTTCTCCACACGTTTTCGTCATATTGCCTTGCACCAATCACTCGACACGGATTTGCGATACAGCTAGGGCTGATGCGTTCCGAGCGCCTGGCGGGCGGCCAATTCGCCAGCAAACCTCGCGCAACTCGTGCAGGGATTTCCCAACTTTGCTGTGTCCTACAGCAGAGAGTGGAAACGCCTGTACCCGACGCACAGGAAGCAGAAAATGGCTCTTCTCGGAGTCTATGTAGAAAACAGCGTGCAGCGCTTGAACCAGTTCGAGAACTGGATCGGCCGCGATGTGGATGGGGTTCACGGCTATGTCGGGGGTAGCAGCTGGGGCGATTTCGTTTCCAGCTCCTCCTGGGCTGCGAGCAGGTTGTGGGGTCCGACCGGAACCGACGTGTTCTGGTCCGTGCCGCTGATCACCAATGGCGCCAGCCTCAGCGCAGCGGCGAATGGCGATTACAACCAGTATTATCGTCAGGTCGCGCAGAACCTGATCAATGCCGACAGGGAAGGTGACACGATCTACGTGCGCACCGGTTGGGAATTCAACGGCACCTGGATGCCCTGGTCCGCGGGAGGCAAAGAGGGCGCCTTCGTCAACGCATTCCGCGAATTCGTCGACAGCTTCCGCTCCGTCTCCGATCGCTTCAAATTCGAGTGGAACGTTAACGAATCCTACGGCGGCATGGATCCGTCTAAGGCCTACCCTGGCGACAACTACGTCGACATCATTGGCATGGATTTCTATTACAATCCGCAATGGCAGGGCTATGGCGAGAGTGGCCGTGAGGCGTTCGAGCACGTCCGCGACCAGAAGTTCGGCCTGCAGTGGCTGGAGAACTTCGCCAAGGCGCATGGCAAGCCCACCGCCTATTCGGAGTGGGGCACGCAGGGCAACGATGCCGCCAATTTCGTGAAGGCCGCCAAGGAATGGTTCGACAGCCATAACGTCGTCTACCAATCCTACTGGGATTCCAATACGTCTTACCCGGGCCGCCTGTCGGATGGCAGTGACGGCTCCACCGGGTCCGCCTACAAGGCGGCGTTCGCGGGCGGTTCCTCCAAGCCGGTGGAGTGGGACAGCGGCTCGGACAACGACACCGACAGCGGCAGCGATTCTGGTAGCGATGCCGGCAATGAGACGCCGGTGGTGACGGTGCCCGACAGCGGTTCCGTGAGCGGCGGTGCGACCAAGGTTTCCGGTGGCTGGACCAACCAGAAATGGGGCAGCAGCGGCACCGACACCTGGTACGGCAGCGACGCCAACGACTTCTACCAGTCGAACGGCGGCGGCGACAGAATGCATGGCGGCAAGGGCGACGACACGTACTCCGTGTTCAGCACCAATGACCGCGCGATCGAAAAGGCCGGCGAGGGAACCGACACGGTTACCACCTGGATCGGCAGCTACACCCTCGGCGAGAACGTCGAGAACCTGAAGTTCTACGGCACCGGCTGGTCGAACGGCACGGGCAACGGCTTGGCCAACATCATCACCGGCAATGGTGGCAAGAACATCCTCGACGGCAAGGGCGGCGCCGACCTCCTGATCGGCGGCGGTAACTCCGACACCTTTGTCATCGGCAAGGGCGAAGGCGGCGACACCATCGCCGACTTCCACCGCTGGGAAGGCGACAAGGTGAACTTCAAGGGCTTTGGCGGTGGCGCCACCCTGACGCATGACGGGGATGACTGGTCGATCCGCGCCGCGGATGGCAGCGTCACGCATGTGAAGATCGCCGACGTCACCTCGCTCTCCTCCGGCGATTACATCTGGAGCTGAGGCGCGATGCCGCGGCGCGGCACTTGCCGCGCCGCGGCGGAACGGCGCGTCCAGCCCGCCTTTTCCGCAAGGGAAAGACGGGCTTTTTTTGCCGATTTTTTTATACGGAGACGCGCAATTGGTGTTTCCATCCGGCCCTGAATTCCCGCATCGTCCGCCGGGCGGCGCTGGCCGCGAGGGGGGGGTTGCGTGGCCGAGTTCTGGGCGGATTGGGGTGGTTTGGCTTATCTGGCGGCTGCCGCCTGGGCCTTTTTCGAGGGCGAAACATTCGTGATCCTGGCGGCCGCGGCCGGTCAGGCTACAGGGCTGATCAACCCCTGGCTGTTGATCCTGTCGGTGTGGCTGGGCTCTTTTCTGGGTGACCAGCTGTGGTTCACCCTGGGCCGTCGCTATGGCGTGCGGGCGGTGAAGCGGATTCCGGCCGCCGAGAAGCGCCTGGGAACGGCCATGCGCTTCCTGGAGCGTTACGGCACCCTGTTCGTGCTCAGCTTCCGCTTCGTCTACGGCGTGCGCAACGTGGCGTCCGCGGCCTGCGGCATCGCCGGCATGCCGCATCCCCGCTTCGCCGTGCTGAACTTCATCGCCGCCGGCATCTGGGCGTCCGCTTTCGTGTCCGCTGGCTGGTTCATCGTCGCCTGGTTGGGCGAGGAAGCGACGAAATACGCCCTGGGCGGCGTCGGCGCGGCCGTGCTGCTCTACTTCCTGTGGCGCTGGATCCGCGGGCGCCGCCGGGGCGCGAGGCTTCCGATTCCATCGGCGGAACACCGCCCGCCCGTCGCACGGACCCCCGACCTGCCTTCGCCGCCCGCAGGACGCCCTGTGGCCGAGCGCAAGCCATCCTTCCACCGGATGACGGTGTGATCATTCCTGCGCAAGCGGAACAACGGGTGACCTTCGACCGCCTGTGACGTTGCTTCTCGCGTTATAGGCGAGGACCGGTGATGGCGCGACGATGCGGCTGGATGGCATGGCTGGTCCTGCTCATGGTCGGGGCCTGCGCGACCCCGTCACCCCCTGAGCCGGCGCAGATCTCCGCCATGTCGCCCTGGCGCGGCCGCCCGGTGGCTGCCGCCCTGGCGGAATGGCGCGATTGGGGCGCAATCGTGCTGGATGGATGGCCCGAAAGCTTGCCGGCCGAGCCCGATCCCCAGCTGTACAGCAAGGTGCTGCAATACTGGGACGCGGTGCCGGAGGGTCCTGCTGTGATCCGGCGCCACCAGCAGACCCATGATGCGCTGATGCAGGGCTTGCTGGAGGTGGCGGCAGCCGGCGAGGTCCCGTTGTCGCCTCCGCTGCCGGCCCTGTCGCTCTGGGCCTATCCTGCCTGGTCAGCCGCCTTCATCAGCCATGTGATGGCCCAGGCCGGCGTGCCCGGCTTCGTGTTCCCCCCGGCCGCGGCGCATGCGGCCTATGTCGATCTGCTGTTGATCCGGGCCGCCGAGGATCCCCCGCGCGCCGCGTTCCGGCCGCAGGACCCGGCAAGCTTCGCCCCGCAACCCGGCGATCTGCTCTGCGCCGACCGATCCATCCTGCCGCTGCTGCACTGGCAGGAGCGTCTCGCGGAGACGGGGCAGTTCCGTCCCATGCATTGCGACCTCGTGGTGGGGAATGGCGGAGGCCTGGTGCAGGCGGTGGGCGGCAATGTGATCGATGTGGTGGCGCTGCGCCGCTTCCCGGCGGATGCTGACGGCCGGGTGCTGCCTGCGCCCCTTGGCAAGTCCCCGTTTTTGGTGGTGTTCGAGAACCGGCTGGATCTCGCCCCCTAGCGCAGGCCGGCACTGCCGGGGATATAGGACCGCTCAGGCGAATGCCCTGCGAACCATCATTCCACCGAAGGAGGCTTCGTGGCCGCACCCAAGCACCTGATCCTGTTGTTCCTGGCTGGGCTGATGTGGGGTTCGGCGCCGCCAGCGGTGCTGGCGCAGTTGCCCGGGGCAACGTCACAGGCCACGCCGGCGCCGGCGCAACCCGACCCGGTGGCGGCGCTGGACGGCATTCTCGGCACCTTGCGCAGCGATGCCGAACGGGCCGCTTTCGTCCGGCAACTCGAGCAATTGCGCAACAGCCTGGCACAGCAGCGCGGCGGCACGGGAGCGGCTGCCAGCCCGGGTGGCGCCGCTTCCGGTGCCGGCAGCCCGGGTGCCGACAATCCGGGCGTCGCCGATCCGGCCGCCACCGATGACGTGCCACCGCAGGAAGGACTGCTGGGCGCGGTCGCCGCTGGACTGACCGATATCGGGCAGACGGTGCGCCAGCAGGTCGAGGGCGGCACGGTGCAGGGCCGCTTCGTCGCGGCGGCGCGTCAGATCAGCGGCCGTCTCGGTGCAGCCTGGTCCAGTGGTGCCATGCTGGACTTCATCCTGTGGGCCGGGGCTGGTTGGGTGCTGGCCGCGGCGGCGTTGTACGGCCTGTCGCGCCTGCGCTGGCTGCGGCCGCGTCCCGACGCGCAGCGCTTCCACCTCGATCACCGGAGCAACCTGTTCCGCAGCGCGGGGCTGGAATTGCTGCGCCGCCTGATCCCGCTGGGCGTAGCTGCCGCCGTGATCTTTGCATGGCCCGCGGTGCTGCCGCGCGGTTGGCAGGAAGCGCGGCTGTTCCTCGCGGTCGCCACCCCCCTGCTGGTCGGTGCCCTGGTGTGGCGCACCGGCTTTCCCCTGTTGTTTCTGCTTGGGCCGCTGCGCGGCTGGCAGATCACCCGCTATGCCAGGCGTCGCGTGCTCCCCTGGCTCGCCGCCCTGGCAACGCTGGCATTGTTCAGCTCCTCGCTGCGGGATCCGGATCTGCGCTGGATCATCGGGCCGGACGTGGCGCTGCTTCTGGCGTTCACCCTGGACATCGTGCTGGGCGTCGTGGCGCTGCTGTTCATCATCCGACGCCGCAGGGCCGTCCAGCGGCTGCTGGTGGAAAGCCGTGCGGAAGGCGATCAGCGCAAGGGCGTTCTGCACTCCGTGGCGACGCAGATCGCCGCCAATTGGCACCTGCTCGGCATCGCGCTGGTGGCGGGGCATCTGATCACCCGCTTCTTCGGGCTGGGGCAGGGCTCCTTCTTCGGCCGGGCCATGCTGACGCTGGGAGCCATCGCGCTGATCATGGCGGTGACCTTCACCATCTCGGGCGGGATCGCCCGGCTGGTGGCGCATCTCGATTCCGGCCGTGGCGGCCTAGTGCGGCGGTTGCAGTGGCGGCTGCTCGGCGTGCTGCGCCTCCTGCTGCGCGTTGCCGGGGTGATCGCGATGGTGGTGGTCGGGCTGCAGATCTGGAACATTGACGTGCTGGCCTGGGCCAGCCGCGGCATCGGACTGGCGATCGTGCGGCCGCTCGGCGCCATCGCCGTCGCGGTGCTGGTGGGCTGGGTGCTGTGGGTTCTGGTGGATTCGGCGGTGGAACACGCGCTGGCCACTCCGCCCAGCGGCGCGGCGCGCGACCATTCGACCCGGGCGCGCACCCTGCTGCCGATGCTGCGCAACTTCGCTTTCGTTGTGCTGTGTGCCCTCACGGTAATCGCCATCATGAGCAACCTCGGCATCAACGTCGCGCCGCTGCTGGCGGGTGCCGGCGTGATCGGCCTCGCCATTTCCTTCGGCTCGCAGCAATTGGTGCAGGACGTGATCACCGGCCTGTTCATGCTGATCGAGGACACCATCGGGATCGGCGACACCATCGACACCGGAGACCGCGCAGGCGTGGTGGAAAGCGTCACCATCCGCACCGTCCGGGTGCGTGATGGCGAGGGCGCCCTGCACACCATTCCCTTCAGCCAGATCAAGGCCCTGAAGAATCGTTCGCGCGGTTTCGGCGTGTACACGGTGAAGGTGGTGGTGGGCTACGACGCCGATCTTGACCGCGCCATGACCATCATGAACGAGGTGGGCGAGGAGTTGCAGCGCGACCCGGAATTCGCGGGCAACATGATGGGCGGGCTGTCGATCTGGGGCGTCGACCAGTTCACCCCCGAAGGCATCACCATCATGGGCGGGCTGCGCACCCGGGCGCTGCAGCAATGGGGCGTCGGCCGAGCCTTCAACCTGCGCCTGAAGCAGCGTTTCGACGCCGAGGGCATCGCCCTGACTCCGCCGCGTCCCACGATGATGGTGCCTGCGCGCGGCGCCTGGCCGGAACCCGAGGCAGGCCCGGAGAGCGGCACCGAGGCTCGCCATCCTGCCTGAAGCGAAGTCGCGGCCGGGAGAGGGCTCCCCCGGCCGTGGCTTACTCGGGCTTGATGTTGCGCTTCCGGATCAGCGCGCCCCAGCGGGCGCGTTCCTGCTCGGCATAAGGGCCGAACTCTTCCGGCGTACCGCCGACGGGATCGATCGCCAGAGGCTCCAGCTTGTCCCGCACTTCCGCCGACAGCATGATCGTGCGCGCCGCATCCGCCAATTGCCGCAGGACGGGTTCCGGCGTGCCGGCGGGTGCGAAGAAGCCGAAATCCGTGGAAGCGCGATAGCCCGGAAGGCTGGCTCCCTCGGCGACGGTGGGCACCTCGGGCGCCTGTCGGCTGCGCGCGGCGCCGGTGAAGGCGAGCGCCCGCAGCTCGCCCGAGCGCAGGTATGGCACCGCCGTCACGGAGTCGACGAAGGAGAGGGCCACGTCCCGGCTCATGATCGCCTGCACGCCCTGCGCGCCGCTGCGGTAAGGGACGTGCAGCATCTGCGCCTCCGCCATATCCAGCATCAGCTCGACCCCCAGGTGGTTGGCGACGCCGGAGCCGGCCGACGCATAGCTGATGGTGCCGGGCTTCTGCCGCGCCGCGTCCAACAGGTCCGTCAACGTCCGGTACGGCGCATCGGGAGCGACGCAGATGAACATGGCGTTGCTCGCCAACATGCCAATTGGCGCGAAGGCGCGGTCATTGTCGTAGGGCAGCCGCTCGAACATGAATGGCGCCATGGCGAAGGTGCCGTTCGGCACCACGCCCAGCGTGTAGCCATCGGCCTTGGCGCGGGCCAGAAAGGTCATGCCCACCGTGCCGCTGGCACCGGCACGGTTGTCCACCACGAATTGCTGCCCCAGTCGCGCGCCCAGCTGCTGCGCCAGGAGCCGCGCCACGAAGTCGGTGGAGCCGCCGGGAGCGAAGGGTACCATCACCGATACGGCGCGCGTCGGATACCCGCCGGACGAGGCACCCTGGCCCTCGGCCAAGCGGGGCAGGGTGCCGGTGGCCAGGGCGGCCAGGATGGCATGGCGTCTGGCGATGGACATGGATCCTCCTTGAGCCACCTTCGCGGTGGCTCTGCATCATCATTATCCGGACGAGCCGGTTCGTTCCTTTGGAGAGTCTTGCGGATGGAGAATGGAATTGTCCATGCCGGATGAGGCGCTCGTCGTAATGAAGGCTTTCGACGGTCGACCTCAGGCCGCCTGTGCAGACCCATGCGGCGGCCGGTTGTCCTGCGGAGTTCCAGCGGGGAGCGCCCATTGCCGAAGGCGCCTCCCGTTCTCTCGCACTTCCGCGCCCCAGGCGCGGTCCTGCCGCTCTTGTGGCGCAGCGCGACGTATTATCCGCGCCAAGTGCTCCTGGTTCTCTCAGAAGCTGGATCCTCCGTGACGACCAGTTGGTTCTGGTGGCGGGGAACAGGTCGCCTTTACCCAGGCTGCTGCGCCGGTTGTTGCCGCAGCCAAGCGGCGGCGGCCAGCCCGGCGGCCCGTCCGGTGGCGAAGCAGGCCTGCAGCAGATAGCCGCCGGTCGGGGCTTCCCAATCCAGCATCTCGCCGCAGGCGAACAGGCCCGGATGATTCCGGAACATGAAATCCGGGCCGAGCTGGTCCAGCTCCAACCCTCCGGCCGTGGAGATCGCTCGGTCCAGCCCTTGCGGCGCCGACAGCCGCAGGGGCATCGTCTTCACCAGGGATGGCAGCTCGGCCTGGGTGGCACCGCCATGCAATGCTTCCTGCACCAGCCCGATCGCCACCGGTGGAAGCCCGAGCGCCTTGCGCAGGAAGCCGGACAAGGATTGTCCGCGCCGCGGCTGGTCCAGCCGCCGGGTGATCTCCTGGTCGGAAAGATCCGGCCGCAGATCGAGCCGGAGCACGGCCTCACCGTCGCGGTCGATCGCGTCGCGCAAAGGGGCGGAAAGGGCGTAGACGGCGCCGCCTTCCAGCCCGTCCCGCGTCACCATGGCTTCGCCGGGCACGATGCGGCCACCGAACTCCAGGGCTATCCGCTTCAACGGCGTTCCGGCGTGCCGGTCGCGGAACAGCGGCGACCAAGCGATCCGGAAGCCGCAATTCGCCGGCCGGAATGGTGACAGCCTCGCCCCCGGCAGCAGCGCCGCCCAGCCGCCATCGGCGCCCAGCCGCGGCCAGGATGCGCCGCCCAGCGCCAGCACCACCGTGCCGGGCCGTTCCAACACCTGCCCGGCCGGGCTGGCGAAGCGCAGCGCGCCATCGTCGCCGAAGCCCTGCCAATCATGCCGCGGCCGGATCTCCACCCCGGAGGCCGCGAGCCGCGCCAGCCAAGCCCGCAACAAGGGCGAGGCCTTCATGGCGCGTGGAAACACCCGGCCCGAGCTGCCGGTGAACACCGGCTGGCCCAGCGCCTCGCACCAAGCGATCATGGCCTCTGGCGGGAAGGCCCGGATCGCCGGCGCCAGCACCGGCTCGGCCACGCCATAGCGGCCGAGAAAGGCTGGCAGCGGCTCGGAATGGGTCAGGTTCAGCCCACCGCGCCCGGCCATCAGGAACTTGCGTGCCACGCTGGGCATGCGGTCGAACACCACCGCGCGGCAGCCTTGGGCTGCCAGCGCCTCGGCCGCCATCAGCCCGGCTGGACCGGCTCCCAGGATGGCGGCCCACGAGGACGATCGGGTGGCCGGAGGCGGCGCGGCGGGAACGGAGGAATCGGACATGCCGCCCCTTACACCGGCGGACGTGCCGCCGCAGCCGCCGGCGGGAAAATAGCCATTGGCAAGGTCCAGCCACTCAGCCTAACCCGCTTCCTGAGCTTTTCCCCTCCAGGTTGCACCGCATGAACCCGCCCTCGCCCTTCTTTGTTCTGACGCTGACCTGCGCCAACCGGCCGGGCATCGTGTCCGCCGTCGCCACCGCGCTGTTCGAGGCAGGTGGCAACATCCAGGAAGCCCAGCAATCGGACGACACCACCACGGGCCGCTTCCTGATGCGCGTGGTGTTCGACGTGCCTGCCGGAACAACGGAGGAAACCCTGCGGGAGCGTCTCGGCGCGGTGGCGGAGCGATTCGGCATGGCCTGGTCGCTGCGACCGCGCGTCGAAACGCAGGGTGATGCTGCTGGTCTCCAGATTCGATCATTGCCTGGCCGACCTGCTGTATCGCTGGCGCATCGGCGAGTTGCCGATGGAACTGACGGCCATCGTATCCAACCATCCGCGCGACACTTATGCGCATCTCGATTTCACCGGCGTGCCGTTCCACCACCTGCCGGTGACACGCGCCACGAAGATGGAGCAGGAGGCTGAGATCTGGCGGCTGTTCCAAAGCACCGGTTCCGAGCTGATGGTGCTCGCGCGCTACATGCAGGTGCTGTCGGACGGGCTGGCGGCCAAGCTGCCGGGACGGTGCATCAACATCCACCATTCCTTTCTACCCGGCTTCAAGGGTGCCAGGCCGTACCACCAGGCGCATGCGCGCGGCGTCAAGCTGATCGGCGCCACCGCGCATTTCGTCACCGCCGACCTGGATGAGGGCCCGATCATCGAGCAGGACGTGGAGCGCATCAGCCATGCCGACACGCCGGATGATCTGGTGCGCAAGGGCCGCGACATCGAGCGCCGCGTGCTGGCCCGTGCCATCCGCTTCTTCCTGGAGGATCGCGTAATCCTCAACGGCAGCAAGACCGTGGTGTTCGCAGGCTGAGCCTCACTCCAGGCGCACCCGTGGCGCGGAAGCGCGGTGCAGCGCATCCGCCGCCCAGATCAGCAGCGAGCGCCAGAAGCCGTGCAGGCCAAGCTGGTGGCGGCGGTACAGCGACGCATAGCTGAGCTGAGCCAGGCGTCCCTGGATGAAGGTGCCGCCACCCAGCAAGCCGCGCCGGCCCAGGCTGCCGAAGGCGTTGTAGTGCCCGATGGCCACCAGCGCACCGCGATGCTGGTAGCGAAAGCCGGGCACGGGCTGTCCATCTAGGAAGCCGGACAGGGCGCGCGCCAGGTGAACCGCCTGCTGCTGCGCCACCTGCGCCGTGGCGCCGAGCGGCCGCTCAGCGCCTTCCGGGATCAGCCAGCCGCAATCGCCGATCACGAAGATCCAGTCGTCGCCCTTCGCCTGCAGGGTGGACCGCGTCACCACCTGGCCGGTCCGGGCGAACTCCAGCCCCTCGATCGTCCGCAGAACGGCGGGAGCGGCCACACCGGCCGCCCAGACCTTCAGCCGCGCCCTGATGTGGCGGCCATCCTTCAGCTGCAGCCCGGCCTCGTCCACCGCCGTCACCTGCGCGCCGGTCAGGACCTGCACGCCCTGGCGCTCCAGCTCGCGGCGGGAGGCCTCGGCGACGCGTTCCGGCAGCGCCCCCAGGATGCGCGGCGCCGTCTCGATCAGCGTCAGCCGCAGCCGGTCCCGCAGACCGGGGAAGCCATAGCCGGCGGCGAGATCGAGGGCGGTGCCGATCTCGGCACTCAGCTCGACCCCCGTGGCACCGGCGCCCACCACGGCGACATCCAGCGTCTCCCCGTCCTGATCCGACAAGCAACGGATGGTGTCCATCCTCAGCGCCTCGTTGAAGGCCTCGGCCTGGCGGCGGCTGTCGATGAAATGGCAGTGCTCGCGCACGCCGGGAATGCCGAAATCATTGGCCTGGCTGCCGATCGCTAGCACCAGGACGTCATAGGATACGCGGCGCGGACCGAGCACCTCGGCGCCGGTGGCATCGAGCAGGGGCGCCAGCAGCACCTCGCGCGCGGTGCGGTCAACGCCCACCATCTCGCCGGGCAGGTAGCGGAAGCCGTGCCGCTTGGCCTGCACCACGAAGCCGAGCTGCTGCTGCCCGACATCCAGCGTGCCGGCCGCCACCTCGTGTAGCAGCGGCTTCCACAGATGCGCGGCGTCGCGGTCGATCAGCAGCACCTCGGCCCGGCGGTGCACCGCGTGGCGGTTACCCAGTCGGGTGGCCAACTGCACGCCGCCCGCGCCGCCGCCGACAATCACGATGCGGGCCAGCTCATCCTTGTGCCGGGATGGTTGCTGCGCTTCCGCCTCCGGTGAGCGGGTGGGCAGGGATACGGCATCACTCACGATCAGCCTCCGAACGCAACAAGCGCCGCCCGGAGGATCCGGGCGACGCTGGCTGAATGATCGGGGGCGGCGCGGGTTCCATTCCGGCGCCGCTTGATGTTAGTGCACCGTTTCCTTCTCGGCCTTGCCGCGGCGGCCCGCGCCGAAGCGACGATGCGTCGCCTCGCGCATGCGCTGGAACACCACGTACAGCATCGGGATCAGGAAGATGCCGATCGTGGAGGCGGCGATCATGCCGGCGAAGACAGGCGTCGACACCGCCCGCCGCGCCAGCATCGAAGCGCCCGACGCCCAGACCAGCGGCACCAGGCCGAGGATAAAGGCGATGGAGGTCATCATCACCGCACGAAACCGCATCTTGGAGCCCTGGATCGCCGCCTCGGTGATCGACAGCCCCGCCTCGCGCCGTTCCTTGGCGAATTCCACGATCAGGATGCCGTTCTTCGCCGCCAATGCGATCAACACCACGATGCCGATCTGGGCGTAAAGGTCGAGCGGCATCCCGGCCAGCCAGATCGCCAGCACGCCACCCAGGACGCCTACCGTCACCGACAGCAGCACCGGGATCGGGATCACCCAGCTCTCGTACAGCGCCACCAGGAACAGGAAGGCGAACAGCACGGCCAGGGCCAGGATCGGCCCAGTCTGCCCCGCCGCCTGCCGTTCCTGGTAGGAGGTGCCGGTCCATTCAAAGGTGTAGCCGGCTGGCAGGTTGTTGCGGCTGATCTCCTCCATGGCCAGCAGCGCGTCACCCGAGGAGACGCCTGGTGCCGGGCCGCCCTGTACGGTGATGGCGCGATAGTTGTTGTAGCGGGTGATGAACTGCGGTCCCGTTACGGTGCGGGAGGACGCGAAAGAGCGCAGTGGCACCATGACCCCGCGGCTGTTGCGCACCTGAATGTTCCACAGCGCCGAAGGGTCGCGGCGGTCGGCGGCCTCGCCCTGCACCAACACCTGCCAAGTGCGGCCATACAGATTGAAGTTGTTGACGAAGGCTGATCCGAGCGTCGATTGCAGCGCCGCGAACACGTTGGACATGGACAGGCCAAGCGCCTGCGCCTTGTCGCGGTCGATATCGAGGAACAGCGACGGCGCGCGGGCGGAGAAGGTGGAGAACACCTGCGCCAGACGCGGGTCCTGGTTGGCCGCGGCCACCAGCCCCTGCATGACGCTGCCGATCTCCGCCGGCGATGCGCCTTCCAGGCTTTCCAGCTGGTATTCGAAGCCGCCGCCGGTGGACAGGCCGATGATCGGCGGCAGGTTGATCGGAATGATCTGCGCGCTGCGGATCTGCTGGCTTTCGCCGAAGATCCGCCCGATCAGCGCCTGGACGTTGTCTTCCGGCCTGGTGCGTTCGGCGAATTCCTTCAACTGCACGAACATGGTGGCGGCGGAGGAGGAAGCGCCGCTGTCGAGCAACGAGAAGCCGATAATGGAAACGGCGTCGCGCACCTGCGGCATCTGCTTCAGCCGGTTCTCCATGTCGGCCACCACCGCGCTGGTGCGTGACAGGGCGGCGCCGTCGGGCAGCTGGAAGGCGATGATGAAGGCGCCCTGGTCCTCGGAAGGCAGGAAACCGGCAGGCGTGCGCGATCCGATCCAGCCGGCGGCGCCGCCGAACACGGCCACCAGCAACACCGCCACCACGCCCAGGCGCAGCAGCCGGGTGACCACGGCGGCGTAGCCGTCGCGCACATTGTCGATGCGGCGCCCGACCCAGGCCATGATCCCCTTCTTCGGCCCGGTGTGGCGCAGAAACACGGCGCACAGGGCAGGGGACAGGGTTAGCGCGTTGATCGCCGAGATCAGCATGGCGACCGAGATGGTCACCGCGAACTGGCGGAACAGCACGCCGGACAGGCCTGGGATGAACCCGATCGGGACGAACACCGAGAGCAGCACCAGGGTGATGGCGATGATCGGCGCGGTGATCTGCGCCATCGCCTTCTTGGTGGCCTGCGCCGGGGTCAACTCCGGCTCCTCCTCCATGACCCGTTCGACGTTCTCCACCACCACGATGGCGTCGTCGACCACGATGCCGATCGCCAGCACCATGGCGAGCAGCGACACGGTGTTGGCCGAGTAGCCCATCAGCAACAGCACCGCGAAGGTGGTGATCAGGCTGACCGGCACGGCGACGATGGGGATGAAGGTGGCGCGGATGTTGCCGAGGAACAGGAACACCACCACCGCCACCAGCACAAAGGCTTCGAGGAGGGTCTTGATCACCTCCCGGATCGTGTCGGACACGAAGATGGTGGTGTCGAACACCGGGCGGATGGTGATGCCGGGCGGCGCGCGCTCGCCCACGCGCTGGATGGTGGCCGCGACCGCGGCGGCGGCGTTCACCGCATTGGCGCCCGGTGCCAGGTAGACGCCGATGCCGACGCCGTCCTGGCCGTTCAGCCGGGTCATGCTGTCCTGGTTCTGCGCTCCCATCTCGACCCGCGCCACGTCGCGGACGCGCAGCACCGAGCCGTCCGGATTGGCGCGCAGCACGATGCCGCCGAACTGCTCCGGCGTGGACAGGCGCCCCTGGGTCTGGACGTTGAGCTGCACCTGTTGGTCGGCCGGGATCGGTGGCGCGCCGAGCCGGCCGACCGGGGCCTGCACGTTTTGCGCGCGGATCGCGTTGATCACATCGGAGGGCGCCAGCCCCAGGCTGACCAGACGCTGCGTGTCAAACCAGACGCGCATCGCGTAGTTCTGCCGCGAGAACAGCGTGGCCGAGCCGACGCCCTGGGTACGCGACAGCTCGTCGATCAGGTTCAGCGTGGCGTAGTTGGTCAGGAACAGCGGATCGTAGCCGCTGTTGCCGGTGTCGTAGACGAAGAGAACCTGCAGGATCGAGGAGGACTGCTTGCGGACCTGGATGCCCTGTGCCTGCACCTCGGGCGGCATCAGCGCCATCGCCGCCTGGACGCGGTTGTTGACGTTGACGGTGTTGATGTTGGCGTCCGAGCCCAGCAGGAACGACACGTTCAGCGTATAGCTGCCGTCGCTGCCGCTGTTGGAACGCATGTAGATGGAGTTCTCGACGCCCACCACCTGCGCTTCCAGCGGCTGCGCGACGGCGGCCTCCACCACGTCGGCCGAGGCGCCGGGGTAGTTCGCCTGAACCTGCACCTGCGGCGGCACGATGTCGGGGAACTGCGAGACTGGGATGCGCGTCAGCGACAGCGCGCCGGCAATCGTCATCACGATGGCGATCACGATCGCCAGGCGGGGCCGGTCAACGAAGATGGCCGAAAACATCGGTCAGCCCCCCTGGGCCGGACGGCCCGGGCCACCCGGGCCCTGGCCGGCCGCGCCGCCCTGCACCGGCGCCGGGGACACCGGGCTGCCGGGGCGAACGCGCTGCAGCCCGTCCACGATCACCTGGTCGCCCTCGCGCAGCCCCTCCTGCACCACCGCCAGCTCGGGCGTGGACTGGCTGCCCATGCGGATGCTCCGCCGTTCCGCCTTGTTGTCCGCGCCGACCACGTAGACGAAGTCGCCGCGCTGGTCAGTGATCACTGCGCCGCGGGGCACGGTCAGCAGCTGCGCCGGCTCGATCGCCTCCACCACCACGCTGACCAGCTGCCCGGCGCTCAGGCCGCGCAGGCTGCCATCCTGCACCGGGTTGGGCATGCGGGCGCGCAGGGTGATGCTGTCAGTGTCCTGGCCGACATCGATGTCCACGAAGTCGAGCTTGCCGGACTGATCGTACAGCGTGCCATCCGGCAGCCGCACCTTCACCGCCACCGCGTTGATCCCGCCGCGCCCGGCATAACGCGAGCGCACCTCCAGCAGGGTGCGCACTGGCACGGTGAACAACACGTACATCGGGTCCTGGCTGACGATCGACACCAGCGTGCCGGAGGACGGCGACACCACATTGCCTTCCGTCACCAGCGCGCGGCCGATGCGGCCGTCGATCGGGGCACGGATCTCCGTGTAGTCCAGGTTGATCTGGGCCTGCCGCTGCTGGGCCTGGGCGGACAGCAGCTGCGCCTGGGCGCTGCGCTGCGCCGCCAGTGCGGTGTCGACGTTGGACCGCTGGCCCGCCACCGTGTTGAGCAGCGCCTGGGCACGGTTCAGGGTGACGCTGGCGTTCTGCAGCTGGGCATCGGCCTCGGCCACGGCGGCACGGGCCTGCGCCAGCTGCGCCTCGAACGGGCCACGCTCCAGCCGGATCAGCAGGTCGCCCTGCTTCACCTCCGAACCTTCGGTGAACTCGCGCTTTTCCAGGAATGCGGTGACGCGGGAGACGATCTCGACGCGGTTGATCGCCTCGATCCGGCCGATGAACTCGTTGCTTTCGGTGACGGCGCGACGTGCCACCGGGGCGACGCCTACCGCCGGCGGGGCGCCACCACCCGGAGGCTGGGCTGCCATGGCCGGCAGCGCCAGCAGGGCGAGCCCGATCGCGGGAAGCCCGCGGCGGAACAGGAGCGTCATGGATCCTCCAAGGAATTGCCGGCCGCGGACCGAACGGCTTGTAAAGATACCTTCACGTATGTATATAAAGTAACACTAATCAACAGCAAGATGGCAAATGGCGCGTCGTACCAAACAGGAAGCTGACGAGACGCGCGAGGCGTTGCTGGATGCCGCCGAGCAGGTCTTCCTGGAGCGCGGCGTGGCCCGGGCGTCGCTGGATGAGGTGGCGCGGGCGGCGGGATGCACGCGAGGCGCGGTCCACTGGCATTTCGGTGACAAGCTGGGCCTGTTCCTGGCGTTGGATGAAAGGCTGGTGCTGGTGCAGGACGAGATGATGCGGCGCCTGTGCCTCTGCCAGCAGATGCCGCCGTTGGAAGGCATGGCCAAGGCGATTACGGCAGCCATGGCTGATCTGGAAAACAATCCAAGCCAGCGCCGGTTGCTGACCATCATGCTGCATCGCTGCGAATACGTTGCGGAAATGGAGCCGGCTCTGGCGCGGCGCCGCGAGGCCGACCGCAAGGTCCGCGACGGATTGCGCGACGTGTTCCGCATGGCCGCCGAACGCGGCGAACTCGCGGCGCCCTGGACCCCTGACAAGGCCGCGCTTTTCCTGCACATGATGCTGGCTGGCTTTATCCTGGAGTGGCTGCGCGGCGATGCCGGCTTCAGCCTGACGGAGGAAGCCAGCGAAGCGGTGCGGGGGTACTTGGCCTGCACCGCCTCCGCCGTTGATTCCTGAGGAGAGCCTGGATGACGCACCTTCTTCTGCGGCTTGCCCTGCCGGCCTCGCTGCTTCTGGCCGGCTGTTCTGGCCGTGCCATGCCCGATCTCAGCGGTGCCCATGGCACCACCGCGCAGGCGGTTCGTGGGGAGGCGCCTGGCGCACCACCGCTGCGCCCGGAGAGCGGCAACATCTGGAGCGAGGGGCTGACGCCCTCCGCCCGCCCGTGACGACCTCTTGTTCAGGACCGCCCCGATGATCCGTTCGACGTCCGGCTCCACTCTTCGTGGGGCGTTGTTGCTGGTGGTGATGGGTGGCGGTGTGCTGTGGGGTGAGGTGGCGCGGGGCCAGACGCTGCAGGAGTCACTGTCGCAGGCCTATGCCAACAACCCGGCGCTGCTGGCGGCGCGGG
>NZ_QXGS01000129.1 GCF_003604215.1 Teichococcus vastitatis | reverse complement strand
TACGCGCTCCGCAGCCGCATCGAGTGCTTCATCAACCGCCTGAAGAACAACCGCCGCGTCGCCACTCGATATGACCAGACCGCCAACAGCTTCTTCGGCTTCGCCGCCCTGTCCTCAATCCGCCTATGGATCAGCTTTGTCCACGCGTCCTAGGGGACCCATTGGAGACAAACACCCTCAAGCAGCACTGACGACGTGTTTGGCGGTGCGGTCTGCCTCCGAGCCTGCAACTTCCGGGAACAGGTGCAGCGCGGCGTATTGCAGCAGCATGATGGTTTTGGCATCGCAGATCTCGCCACGTTGCATCATCGCCAGCGCTTTCGCGATGGGCACCTCCAGGATGTCGATGTCTTCCCCTTCCATTTCGTTGCCGCCCCCCGCGGCAACCCGGTCGGCAGGGTCGTAGGCGCCGACGAAGAAGAACAGCTTCTCCGTGACCGATCCAGGGCTCATGAAGGCCTGGAAGACCTGCCGGACGTCGCGCACGCGGTAGCCCGTCTCCTCCTCCGTCTCGGCGCGGATGCGCTGCTCCGGGCTGGCTTCGTCCAGAAGCCCGGCGGGCACCTCAATCAGCAGCCGCTCGTAGCCGTTGACGAAGGTAGGATAGCGGAACTGCCGCGTCAGGATCACCGTGCGGCGCGCAGGATCGTAGAGCAGGATCGCGGCGCCATTGCCGCGATCATAAGCCTCCCGGCTCTGCTGTTGCCAGGTGCCGTCTCGCCGTCGA
This sequence comes from Teichococcus vastitatis, assembly GCF_003604215.1. GTDB lineage: Bacteria > Pseudomonadota > Alphaproteobacteria > Acetobacterales > Acetobacteraceae > Pseudoroseomonas > Pseudoroseomonas vastitatis. The sequence continues at coordinate 1,178 of NZ_QXGS01000129.1, read as the reverse complement.
TACCGGAAAGTGGTTTTAGTTAGTATATACCAGTTGTCCGAAAGGACCTCAACATTCTCAACCTGGACACGATCTGTGACGCTCATGCTGTTATTGGCCATTGCACGAATCTTCCCGAAATGCGCGATTTTTTCCTGATTCAAAGCTTATTCGTGCATACTCAGGATAGGTCAAGTAGATTCATGCAGGCAGGGATTCAATGCTGACACGTGAGCGGAAAGACCACATCCTCGCCATCCTGCAGCGGGACGGGCGCGTGGTTGCCAAGGTGGTCAGCCAGCAGCTCGGCCTTTCGGAAGACACAATCCGCCGGGACTTACGGGAACTCGCAGCTGAGGGGCGGCTGCAGCGGGTTCATGGCGGCGCCCTTCCAGCTTCGGCAGCGATGGCAAGCCTGGCGCAGCGCGAGGATGTCTCCACAGCGGGCAAAGTCGCCATCGGCAAGGCGGCAGCGCGTATGGTGCGTGACGGACAAGTGGTCATGCTCGATGGTGGCACCACAGCGCTGCAGGTTGCCCGACACTTGGCACCGGAGCTGCGCGCCACGGTGGTCACGCACAGCCCTACCGTCACGGCCGAGCTTGGGCGCCATCCCGGCATTGAGGTAGAACTGATCGGCGGACGCCTGTTCAAGCATTCCAGGGTGTCAGTCGGTGCCGCGGCAATGGAGGCCATCGCGCGCATCCGCGCTGATATCTTTTTCATGGGCGTCACCGGCATTCACCCGGAACTCGGCCTCACCACCGGCGATGCCGACGAAGCGGCCATCAAGCGCGCGCTGAGCCGCCAGTCGGCGGAAACTCTGGTGCTCGCCTCACGCGAGAAGCTGGGTGCCGCGTCACCCTTCCGAGTCCTGCCTCTGGAGGAGGTGGACGGATTGGTTGTCGAGGCGGACTTGCCGAGGGAGATGCTACAGTCCTATCTGAACCTGGGTCTTACTGTAGTGCATGATTGACGCTGCTTCAGGCAGAGATCTTCTGGCGATGTCGGCACTGGCACTCGTGATTGCTTTGCCTCTTGCAGCCTCCAAAAGCAGGCCAAGATGCACTAACGAACCGCTGCGAGGAGCCGGCTCGGCTTTGAGAACGGGCAGTTCGTCAGCCTCACTCAGAGCCTGGATTTTGGTGGTGCGGCCGCCGTGGCTGATACCGGGCGCCTGGATCGTCTGCCCCCTTCAT
>NZ_QXGS01000128.1 GCF_003604215.1 Teichococcus vastitatis | reverse complement strand
TGCTTTCTCTATCCACCTCCGGCACTCCCTCCGTGCTCCGTGCGTAAACGGCGCAGGCGCGCACCAGAGCGAACTTCAGCGCGTTCTCACGGGCCCGCACGTAGAGCGCATCGGTTCCTCGTGCACGCGCCACCTGCTTCAAAGCGTGCATCTCCGCCTCGAAGTCGGTCGCGATATCCAGGGCCTCTTGCGTCATCCGTATGGTCATCGGGTTCAGCACCGGCATGCCGTCTTGCACGTGGAGTGGATTTGGAACCGGGTTAACCCGTCGCCAAGCCTTCACCCATGCCACGACACGATCCGGCACCGGCAGATCCGCGGGCGGCATTCCCAATGGATCATGGTCGCCGGCGTGGAACAGCACACAGCGTGACAGCAGCCCCGAGGTGATGTCCTTGGACTGGAGCGCCGAGAACAATCCGTCTGGCGTGGAGCAGCCGTACATCGAGACGCAGGGCTGGTCGATCACCTTGATCCGATCGATATCCGCGTAGCTCTTCGACTGATAGGTGGTCGCCGAAGCTGAGTAGAGCTTCAGCAGCGTGGCTGTGATGTTCTGGACGTGGGCTCCAGCCTTGGCGTTGTGTGTGCTCTGAATCAGATAGCTCACCTCGTCTAACAACATCACCTGAGCCGGCTGTTTGAATACCGACGTGACGATGCCGGCGTCTGACGCCATCTCCTCGACGCCGATCAAGTTCCAGGCTCCTGCTGCCCGAGCAATCTCCTTCAGCCCTGACAGGCCGCGCTCCTTGCCCGCGCCTGAATAGGCAACGCCGAGAGCATAGAGGTTCGGCCGTATCTGGAAGTGCTCCAGTTTCACGCGCTGGCCGATGGCGGCCGCCATGAAAGCTAGGCAGGCGCCGAGCAGCAGTGGTGGCTGAGGCTTCGGGGAGGTCTTGCACAGCCACGTGTGCATCTCGCCCAGCACATCGGGCAGACCAGTGTAGAGCGCGGGCGGAATGTTCGAGGCGCGGACAAACCGCTGCGGCCCAGCCTCGTCTGGCTCGGCCTCGTCTGGGCCGGGCACCGTCGTTGTGCTATCAGGATTTTCCGAAGCCACGTCGGGTGGCCAAGTCTCGTCATCGATAGGTGTGGTCACTTCCGACGTCAGGAAAGCTTCATCGGTCAGGTCGTTGGCCGTGAGGCAACCCTTGCGCAGCAACGCCGCCAGGAAGCCCAGGCGATCGGTACGCGCGCAGCCAGCGTGCGAACATTGGATAACGAAGCCGCTCTTGATTTGCGGCAGGTCGGCACGATCAACCTGGCTGGCGTTGACGCAGAAGGTACCGGTACGCGTCGTCTGGTCAGTGATGTGATCCTCGACGCAAGGGCACTCGATGTGGTGCTTCACCCCGTTCCGTCGGTCGCCAAAGATCTCGGGCGCGTTTGTCCTCAGCGCGGTCACGATTTCGAACCGACGCGCATACCGTGCAGCCCAGCGCTTCAAGTCAACGGTGTTGCCGTCAAGGTCGGTGACGTGATGAGGCCTGCTTCGTGAACCGGATCTGCCATGATCCGGCGGATCGTCCGTTGCCGGAATGGGAGGCAGCGTCCAGATCGGGCAGGGCATCCCAAACGATGTATGGAATTCGTAGAGGCTGTCGCTTGTCTTGATCCGGGGGAGATAGAACAATCGGCTCGTGTCGGCGCAGGACTGGTCGTGGTTCAGGCCGAGCATGTGCGCTACGGCGCCTACACGCTCCCGCCAAGCGGCGTTGGCCTGTTCCTGACTTTCGTAGTCTGCCGCGATCCACGGTGTCTCCAGAGGGATGATCACTCGGAACTTACAGCAGGGCTGGTGCCGCACCTCGTAGTAGCGGGCGCGGCCGTCGTCCACCTCTTCGATGATGGAGGCCCCTCGGGCCACCTCAGGCACCAACCCCTTCTTGCTGATGAGATACTCTTCGA
>NZ_QXGS01000126.1 GCF_003604215.1 Teichococcus vastitatis | reverse complement strand
TCACTCTGGCGACGCGCTCATCAAGCCGCCGCGCAAGAGGCCCACGTCAGACGAAGAGCGCAACTGTAATGCTAGAGCCGGCCTGCCTAAAATGAGGCATTTTGGTGGGAACGCCAGGTTCCGCCGGATGCGAGTCACGCAGCGGGCTTCTTGTCGCTTTTGTTCGGCTCACCCCTGCTCAACCGTACCCATACGGTGAGACTTTCGATTACCCACATTCCGAACGGGTAAGTGGTCGGGCGGCGGAAAGCTCTTGATCCTGCGGAGGCTGCCGTGATGCGCTGTTGAGCACGCCGATGCTCCTGGAGGGCGTGCAATGGCCTCGTGCTTGCGAAATGCCTCGGATGGCAAGGCTAGCGACTGGTCCCAGCAGGACTGGACGGACGCCGAGATGGCGGCTGCAACCTTTGTGGATGCGAGGTTCCATCGGCGCTGCGCAGGCCTCCTGCGGCAGCTTGCCGCGGGCGTAGGATCCAGCATACCCCAGGTGTGCGGTGACTGGGCCGGGGCCAAGGCAGCCTACCGGTTCCTGGCTAACGAGCGGGTGGACGAGGCTGACATCCTGGGCGGCCATTTCGCGGCAACGCGTGAGCGCGTCAGGGCCTGGCCCGGCATGGTCCTGCTCCTTCAGGACACCACCGAGTTCGTCTATCAGCGCGCCTCCACGGCCGCCATCGGTGTAACCAAGCGCGTCAACAGCGGCCGCGACGCTGAGGGCCGTTGGCGGCAGCATACGCTCTGCGGCCTTCTCCTCCACACCAGCCTCGCTGTGACAGAGGAGGGCGTGCCGCTCGGCGTCACTGCGGCGAAGGTCTGGACGCGAGCGAAGTTCAGGGGAACCGCCGCGCTCAAGCGGGTGGTCAATCACACCCGGGTGCCGATCGAGGGCAAGGAAAGTGTCCGCTGGCTCGACAACCTTCGGCAGTCGATGGCCCTTTTGGGCGAGCCAGGGCGCCTCGTCCATGTCGCCGACCACGAGAGCGACATCTACGAGATGTTCTGCCTCGCCCAGGAACTTGGAACCCACTTCGTCATCCGGACCTGCAACAATCGGCTGGCAGGTGACGGAACCCACACTGTCGCGTCCGAGATGGCGGAGGCCAGAGTTCGCGGAGGCCAGAGTTCGCGGTCTCCATCGCGTCGAGCCACGCGATGCTCAGGGCGGAGTGATCCACGCCGTCCTCGAACTCCGGGCACGCCGGGTCCATCTCTTGCCGCCGGTCGGGAAGCAGAGGCGCTATCCGCCGCTCGACCTCACGGTGCTGCACGTGACTGAGCGCAATCCCCCGCGGAGCCGCAAGCCGATCGAGTGGAAGCTCCTAACCGACCTGCCAGTCCGCACACGTCGGGAAGCGATCGAGAAGATCCACTGGTATGCCATGCGGTGGAAGATCGAGACCTTCCACAAGATCCTGAAATCCGGCTGCCGGGCGGAGGAGTCTCGCTTCCGGTCTGCTGAGCGGATCGCGAACCTCCTGGCCCTGTTCTGCATCATCGCGTGGCGGATTCTCTGGCTCACTCAGGCCCACCGCGCCAGCCCCGAGGCTGCGCCACAAGCCGCGCTGCGCGACCGCGAGATCATCCTCCTCGACAGGCTCATGCCCAGCACTGACACCGGAGAGCCGCAGGTAAAGACGCTGGCCGCCTACGTCCGAAAGCTCGCACGCCTAGGCGGCCACCTCGGCCGCTCTCGTGACCCGCCACCCGGTGCAATGGTCTTCTGGCGCGGGCTCTCCCGCCTCGCTGACATCGAACTTGGAATGGAGATCGCAGAGCAGCCGAGATGTGGGTAATCGAAAGCGTCGCCGGATGGGTACGCTCAACCGGCGGACAGGATCACAACACCAATTGCCCAGATGCTGCATGCGAGCCGAGATAGGCGGTCTAAGCTCGCCAGACGTGGGAAACTTGGCGGCCAGCCAGCATGTTCCAGTACAATGGATCTGCAACGCATCATCAGCGAAATCAAAGACGAGATCGAG
>NZ_QXGS01000125.1 GCF_003604215.1 Teichococcus vastitatis | reverse complement strand
GAGGCGGCCGCCTGACTGAGCGGCCAGCCCGTGCGCCATGGATAAGCCGAGCCCTGTTCCCTGGCCAGGTTCCTTGGTCGTGAAGAACGGTTCTGTAGCGCGGGACAAGGTGGCAGCGTCCATTCCCGTTCCTGTGTCGGCGACTGAAAGGCACACATAGGTACCGGGCTCCAGCCCGTCCGATGCACCTGCAAGGAGCACCTGTTCCGAGGCAGATATGCTGAGCGTGCCGCCGTGAGGCATGGCGTCGCGGGCGTTGACCGCCAGGTTGAGCAATGTCAGCTCCAATTGATGGGCATCGACGTGGGCGCAGCACAGGTGCAGCGGGAAATGGGTGTCGACCTTCACCATCGGCCCGAGGGAGCGCTGAAGCAGATCGGCCATGCCTCGCACGAGCTCCTGGATATCGACCGGCTTGGGCTTGAGATCCTGCTTGCGGGCGAAGGCGAGGAGGCGTTGGGTCAACCCCGCACCGCGCTGCACGCCCTGAAGAGCGTTCTCGATCAACGACCCCCATCTCGGATCATCCGGCAGACGTTTCCGCAGGAGCTCCAGATTGCCCAGGATCACGGCCAGGAGGTTGTTGAAGTCGTGCGCCACACCTCCGGTGAGCTGGCCAATGGTCTCGATCTTCTGTGACTGGCGGAGTGCTTCCTCGGCCCGTCGACGCTCCGTGATGTTGGACAAGCCGCCCAGGACGCGCGGTACGCCTTGCTCTTCTTCGCGCTCGATCCGCGCGGAGGCAGTCACATCGAGGATGTCGCCGGCCTTGGTTACGGCGCGATAGTCGATGTTGCTGAGTTCACCCTCCTGGAGGAGGGCAGGCCAGTCACGCTGCACCAGCTGACGTGCCGATGCCTCGGTCAGGAAATTGATCAGCGGCCGGCCGATCACCTCGTCACGGTGGTAGCCCATCATCTCGAGCCATGCCTCCGTGACATCCTCGATGCACCCCTTGTTATCGAGGGAGTGGAGGGGGAGTGGCGTTCGGCGGTAGAGGGATCTGAAGCGCTCCTCGCTGCGGCGGAGCGCGACCGCTTCCCGCTCGGACAAGATGGCGAAGCGCCGGTCGAACATGGCCGCGATCAAGGTCAGGAACAGGATCAGGAATGTGGAGGCTGCGACAGCGAGTGCGAGCGTCACCTGTGTCAGGCCGGCGCGGCCATGAGCCATGTCGACGTGGGAATGGGCCGTGAACACGGCTCCATGCATGCTGGCATAGTGCATGCCTGAAATCGCCACGCCCATGAGGATGGCGGAACCGAGCTTTCCGGCCGCACGATTGGCCAGGGTCGACAGCCATAGCGCAACCGTTGCTGCGCCGATGGCGATCAGCACGGAGACAGCGATCCAGAGCCGGGCATAGTGAAGATCGGCAGCCATCTGCATCGCGGCCATGCCGAGATAGTGCATCGCCACAATGCCGAGGCCCATGAACAGGCCGCTCGCGAGGAGGAGCACGGGCCCTGGACGCGATCGGCTCACCACGGCGAAGCTCAGCCCCGTGGTGCCGATCGGCACCAGCAGGGACAGGAGAGTAAGGCTGAGATCGTAACCCACCGCCATGCCGGGCACGCTGAAGGCCAGCATGGCCACGAAGTGCATGGCCCATACACCGCCACCCATGGCGAGCGCGGCTGCCGCGAGCCAGACGGAGCGAGCCCATCCACCTGCAACCCGGACCCGGCTTGCCAGATCGAGAGCCGTATAGGATGCAGCCATGGCGATGAGAACGGAAAGGGCGATCAGGGCGCTATCGTGCGTTCCGGAAAGGGTCAAGCTCGAGACCTTCTATCAACCAAAAGTGTAATAATAGCTCAGCAACATATCGCCGTTGCGGGTGCCGGCTGTCCACAGCCATCTCGCGCGGAACGCCCCTGGAGGCCTGCCTCGCCCGAAGGGCGGGTTATCGGGCTCGGTCTAGCAGTCTGTCGGATTTCCCTCCGGTCTGAAATCCGCGAATCTGATGGGCATGACGCAGTTTATCCCCTT
>NZ_QXGS01000124.1 GCF_003604215.1 Teichococcus vastitatis | reverse complement strand
TGTTGATTGCCACTGAGAGCCGACCCGGGGTTGCCACGAGGATCTGACCCGGGTTGTGGATGCGGGGTTTCGGATCCCGTCAGGTCGGCTGTGGTTTCCTTTCACGCTGGGCCTGGGTGGCGGAGCTGTTCCTGAAGCGGAAGCTGTCGTTGCCGGTCTCCAGGATATGGCAGTGGTGGGTGAGCCGATCGAGGAGCGCGGTGGTCATCTTGGCATCTCCGAAGATCGCCGCCCACTCACTGAAACTGAGGTTGGTGGTGATGATGACGCTGGTCTGCTCGTACAGCTTGCTGAGCAGGTGAAACAGCAGGGCACCGCCCGAGGCGCTGAACGGCAGGTATCCCAGCTCGTCGAGGATCAGCAGGTCGGCGTGGAGCAGGCGGGTGGCGATCTGCCCGGCCCTTCCGGCGGCTTTCTCCTGTTCGAGCATGTTGACCAGTTCCACCGTGGAGAAGAACCGCACGCGCTTGCGGTGATGTTCGACCGCCTGGACGCCGAGCGCGGTAGCGACATGGGTCTTGCCGGTGCCCGGCCCGCCGACCAGCACGATGTTGTCGGCGCTGTCCATGAAGGCACCGGTGTGGAGCTGGCGCACCAGGGCCTCGTCGAGGTGGCTGCTGGCGAAGTCAAAGCCCGTCAGGTCCTTGTAGGTGGGGAACCGGGCAGCCTTGAGCTGGTAGGCGATGGAGCGGACCTCGCGCTCGGCGATCTCGGCTTTGAGCAGCTGCGACAGGATGGGGATTGCGCTCTGGAAGGCGGGCGCGCCCTGCTCGGTCAGTTCGGCCGCGGCCTGTGCCATGCCGTGCATCTTGAGGCTGCGCAGCATGATGGTGATGGCGGCGGCCGCCGGGTCATGACGCATGGCGGCCTCCCTGTCTCGGGCGCAGGCTGTCGTAGCGGGCCACATTGGCCTTGGGCTCCTGTGCCAGCACCAGGGCCTGGGGCGCCTCGATCGGCGGCGCCTGGGAAGCGGTGCCATCGGTCAGCCGGTGCAGCAGGTTCAGGATGTGGGTCTTGCTGGCGGCCCCAGCCTGCAGCGCCATCTCCACGGCGACCAACACGGCCTGCTCGTCGTGCTGCAGCACCAGGGAAAGGATCTCCACCATCTCCCGGTCGCCGCCGGCCCTGCCGTGCAGCTGACGCTGGAGCTGCCGGAACGCCTCCGGCAGTTCGGCGAAGGGTGCGCCGTTGCGCAGGGCACCGGGCTTGCGCTGGAGCACGGCCAGGTAGTGGCGCCAGTCATAGACGGTCCGGCCCTGCCCGTGGTGCGACCGCTCGATGATCCGCGGGTGCTCGCAGACAACGGCGCCCTCGGCCACCACCACGATGCGATCAGGGTAGATCCGTAGGCTGACCGGCCGGTTGGCAAAGGAGGCGGGCACGCTGTAGCGGTTGCGATCGAAGTGCACGAGGCAGGTGGGCGAGACCCGCTTGGTCTCCTCCACGAAGCCGTCGAAGACCCGCCGGACCGGCATCAGGCAATCCACCTCCTGCCGCCAGACCGCGGCGACGCTGCCGGGCTCCACCCCGTGCGGGATCTCCTCCCAGAGGGTGCGGCAACGTTGTTCCAGCCAGGCGTTCAGCGCCGCCAGGCTGGCAACCTGCGGTATCGGCTGCCACAGCCGGTGCCGGGCGTCCTGGACGTTTTTCTCGACCTGACCCTTCTCCCAACCGGAGGCTGGATTGCAGAACTCCGGCTCGAACAGATAGTGGCTCGCCATGGCCAGAAAGCGGGCGTTGATCTGCCGCTCCCGGCTCGGGCCGATCCGGTCCACGGCAGTGCGCATGTTGTCGTAGATGCCGCGCCGCGGCACGCCGCTCAGCACACGAAAGCCGTGGTTGTGGGCGTCGAACAGCATCTCGTGCGTCTGCAGCAGGTAGGCCCGCACCAGGAAAGCGCGGCTATGGCAAAGCTTGAGATGGGCGACCTGCAGCTTGGTGCGCTCGCCGCCGATGACGGCATGCTCCTCGCTCCAGTCGAACTGAAACGCCTCGCCCGGGCCAAAGGCCAGCGGCACGAAGAC
>NZ_QXGS01000123.1 GCF_003604215.1 Teichococcus vastitatis | reverse complement strand
GAGATCAATTGGGTGATTAGGACCGCTCAGCTGCGTCGGTTACCCGACTTCCACTTGCGGCCTATCGACGTGGTGGTCTTCCACGACCCTTGGGGAGACCTGGTTTTGAGGCTGGTTTCCCGCTTAGATGCCTTCAGCGGTTATCCGTTCCGTACTTAGCTACCCAGCGATGCTCCTGGCGGAACAACTGGTACACCAGAGGTACGTCCATCCCGGTCCTCTCGTACTAGGGACAGATCCTCGCAAGTCTCCAACACCCATGGCAGATAGGGACCGAACTGTCTCACGACGTTCTAAACCCAGCTCACGTACCGCTTTAATCGGCGAACAGCCGAACCCTTGGGACCTGCTCCAGCCCCGGGATGCGATGAGCCGACATCGAGGTGCCAAACCTCCCCGTCGATGTGGACTCTTGGGGGAGATCAGCCTGTTATCCCTAGAGTACCTTTTATCCGTTGAGCGATGGCCCTTCCACGCGGGACCACCGGATCACTAAGGCCGACTTTCGTCTCTGTTCGCGCTGTCGCGCTCACAGTCAGGCGGGCTTATGCCTTTGCACTCAACAGCCGATGTCCGACCGGCTTGAGCCCACCATCGCGCGCCTCCGTTACCATTTGGGAGGCGACCGCCCCAGTCAAACTGCCCACCACGCAGGGTCCTGGCCCGGGATAACCGGGCTCAGTTAGATGCCAGAAAGGCGCAGGGTGGTATTTCAAGGATGGCTCCGCCGAAGCTAGCGCCCCGGTTTCATAGCCTCCCACCTATCCTACACAGCCCCTTCCTGGCACCACTGCGAAGTTGCAGTAAAGGTTCATAGGGTCTTTCCGTCTGACCACGGGTACCCCGCATCTTCACGGGGAATTCAATTTCGCTGAGCCCATGCTGGAGACAGTGGGGAGGTCGTTACGCCATTCGTGCAGGTCGGAACTTACCCGACAAGGAATTTCGCTACCTTAGGACCGTTATAGTTACGGCCGCCGTTTACCGGGGCTTCGGTTCGATGCTTGCACATCTCCCCTTAACCTTCCGGCACCGGGCAGGCGTCAGACCCTATACGTCATCTCTCGATTTCGCAGAGTCCTGTGTTTTTACTAAACAGTCGCCACCCCCTGGTTTGTGCCACCCAACCCTGGTTGCCCAGAATTGGGTCTCGCTTATCCCGAAGTTACGCGAGTAATTTGCCTAGTTCCTTCAGCATGGTTCTCTCAAGCGCCTCGGTATACTCAACCAGTCCACCTGTGTCGGTTTCGGGTACGGTCTATATGTCAGAGCTATTTCCTGGAGTGATCCAGCCGCCCCTCCAATCCAATAAGAAGGAACAACGTTTCACACTCGTCACTTCTGACAGGCCCAGGAATATTCACCTGGTTTCCATCGGCTACGGCTGTCGCCCTCGCCTTAGGGGCCGGCTCACCCTGCGCGGATTGGCCTTGCGCAGGAACCCTTGGACTTTCGGCGGGAGAGGTTCTCACTCTCCTTGTCGCTACTCATGTCCGCATTCGCACTTCCGATACCTCCAGCGGCCCTCACGGGTCCGCCTTCACAGGCTTACGGAACGCTCCGCTACCGCGCATTTGCATGCGCCCACAGCTTCGGCAGATGGCTTGAGCCCCGTTACATTTTCGCCGCAAGACAGCTATTAGACCAGTGAGCTATTACGCTTTCTTTAAAGGATGGCTGCTTCTAAGCCAACCTCCTGGTTGTTTTGGCCGTCTCACATGCTTTCCCACTTAGCCATCATTTGGGGGCCTTAGCTGGTGGTCTGGGCTGTTTCCCTCTCGACAATGGACCTTAGCACCCACTGTCTGTCTGCCGCCCTGTACTCGCCGGCATTCGGAGTTCGGTAGGGTTTGGTAGGACTTTGGGTCCCCCTAGCCCTTCCGGTGCTCTACCTCCGGCGGTAATCGAACGACGATCTACCTCAATAGATTTCGCGGAGAACCAGCTATTTCCGAGTTTGATTGGCCTTTCACCCCTAGCCACAGCTCATCCCCGACTTTTTCAACAGGCGTGGGTTCGGCCCTCCAGTGCGTGTTACCGCACCTTCAGCCTGGCCATGGCTAGATCACTCGGTTTCGGGTCTTCTGCCTGCAACTCAGCGCCCTGTTCGGACTCGCTTTCGCTGCGCCTACACCTAACGGCTTAAGCTTGCTGCAAACAGAAACTCGCGG
>NZ_QXGS01000122.1 GCF_003604215.1 Teichococcus vastitatis | reverse complement strand
GCGTCGAAGAAGCCGTTCTGCTTTGAGCTAAACTCTGCTGAGTCGGACAGTTGGTGCTCTCCAAGGGAACCAAGGAGCCCCTGCCCTGCACCTGCTCACTCTGTTCGAACGTGATAGAACCCGGCGTACAGCACGAGACCCAGGCTGAACTGGTCAGGCCCCGTACCATCAATAGAAGGGTGGCGTCAGAGCCCAAACCACCACCGTACGCACTGCCCCAGGGTTGCCAAACCGATGCGGCCGCGTGTCGCGGCTTCCCCATTGATCTCCAGCGAGACGTCGCACCGCCATCCACGGCCTTCACGAAGCTCGCCTGTGCCCCCGTCTGCCTGAACCAGATCCGCAGGTTCTGTTAAGTGCTTTTTGCAGACCCTTTGCTGTCAGAACCGCTTCTGGCAGCTTCATGAGTACAGCGACAGGATATCAGCTTCCAAGGTCGTTGAGAGGAGCTTGATGTTGGTGGATTGCTTCCAATCGGTATCGCACCATCCAGACGGCAGCACGGTACCGGCGCTGCCGGAGACACGCTTCGTCGAGCTGAACGCAGCCACGCTAGGCCTGGAGCATGGCCGGCTTTCCTTTATGGAGGCAGGCGAAGGACCTGAGACGGTGGTGCTTCTGCATGGGATCGGCGCCAATAGCGCGGGATGGCGCTTCGTGCTGCCGGCTCTGGCGCGCAGGGCACGGGTGATCGCCTGGAACGCGCCAGGCTATTGGCTCTCCGCCGACTTCGCGGCCGAGGCACCCGTGGCGACGGATTACGCGCGAGTGCTCGTGGCGCTGCTGGATGGGCTGGGTGTCGCGCGCACCCACCTCGTCGGTTCCTCCTTCGGCTCGCTCGTCGCCATGGTGGCGGCGGCGGAACATCCCGAGCGGGTGGGGCGGCTGGCGCTGCTCGGCACGTCCCGGGGGCAGCGCTGGAAGCCCCAGGCGGAACGGGACCGGATGCTAGCGATGCGGCAGGCCAGCATGGCGGCGGGCGGCATGGCCCTGGCGCGGGAGCGATGGCAGAACCTTGTTGCCCCCGGCACATCAGAGGCCGTGGCAGAATGGGTGCGGCAAACGCTGGCCGCGACGCACGCCAAGGGGCTGATGCGCGCCGCCCACGCGAGCGACACGGCGGACACGATGGACTTCGCCCCTCGGATCGCATCGCCGAGCCTGATCCTGGTTGGCAGCGAGGACCGGGTCAATCCACCCGAGGTCAGCCGCACCCTGGCCGAAGCCATCCCCGGTGCCGCCATGGTCGTGCAAGAGGGCGTGGGACACTTGCCAGAGTTGGAGGCGCCGGCGGCCACGCTGGCAGCACTGGAAAGGCACCTGTTCTGATGCGGCGAGACCCAGAATCTGTGAAGAGCCCCATCCTGGCGCCCACGCGCCGCGCCGCCCTGGCCTTGCCGTTCTTGGCATCGTCCGCCTTCGCGCAGACGGCTTGGCCTGCGAAGCCGGTACGAATCGTGGTGCCCTATCCGCCGGGTGGTGGCCTGGACACCCTGGCAAGGGTGTTGGCGGAGAGGTTAACAGCGCGCTGGGGACAGACGGTCACGGTGGAGAACCGGCCGGGCGGGGCGACCATCCCCGGCACGGACGCTGTGGCGAAGGCGGCACCGGACGGGTCCGTGCTGCTGATGACATCGGACGCCTCGATCACGGCCAATCCGCACTTGCACGCCCAGTTGCCCTTCGATCCCATGAAGGATCTGGTGGCGGTATCTTACCTGCTGGATGTGCACCAGATGGTGCTGATCCATCCTTCGGTGCCGGCGCACGACATGGCAGGGCTGGCGGCGGCGGCGCGGACGCGGCCAGGGACGCTGAACTACGGCTCCTACGGTCCCGGCAGTCAGCCCCACCTCCTCTTCGAGGCGCTGAAGGCGCGCGAAGGGTTGGACATCGCGCAGGTGGTGTATCGCGGCCTGACGCCGGCCGTGCTGGCGACGGTGACGGGCGAGGTGCAGGGCACCTTGGCGGGCGTGGCCTCGGCGCGCGAGTTCCTGGCGACGGGCGCGCTGCGGGCACTCGCCGTGGGGCGGCCCACGCGCCTGCCGCAACTCCCGGAGGTGCCAACCCTGGCCGAGGCGGGATACCCGGAGATCGACCCACGCACATGGTTCGGGCTTTTCTCACCAAAGGGCACGCCCGAAGCGCTGCTGTCACGCCTCCAACGGGATGTGGCCGCGGTGTTGGAGGAGC
>NZ_QXGS01000121.1 GCF_003604215.1 Teichococcus vastitatis | reverse complement strand
CCGACCCTGCGGGCGAAACGGCATTGAGCCGCTTGCGGGCGACGTTGTCCGGCTTCGCGATCATGCGTGAGTCAATGCCTCGCATCGTGCTAGTGACGCGCGGGGGCGTGGCAGCCGCTCCGGGTGACGCGCCGGTGCCCGCGCAGGCAGCGCTGATCGGCTTCGCCCGCGTCGCCTATGCCGAACTCGAAGACCTGACCCTCGACTCGGTCGATGTCGATCCTAACGCACCGGACCCCGCTGCCCTGCTGGGAGCACTGTTGGTGCAGGGGCTGGAACGCGAGATCGCCTTGCGCGCCGGGCGGCGGCTGGCGCCCCTGCTGCGTGCGTCCGGCTTGTTCGCCGAACTGCCACTGAAGCAGCTATGCCTGGAGGCTGGCACCAAGCTTTTGCTGGAGCAGGATTGCCTGAATGAACGACGGCTGCCTCCCCTTGCGGCGGACATGCTACGGCTGGAGGTCGAGGCCCTGTGCCTGCTTCCCCAGCAAAGCACCACTGAGCATCGCATCTTCGGCTTTGTGGGTCGCATCGCGGTAGTGGCCGAGGAGGGGCAGGAGCGTGCGTTGGGCGAGCGGGTCTGCGGCATCGCACCTGAGCATCTGGTGCAACCGGCGACAATGCTGGACCTCCCGGCCGCGACTGCCGTGCTGGCCGGCTGGCCCGAGCCGCTGGATGCGGCTGTTGGCGCCGGTGCGGCGGTAACCCAGGTGCCGGCGGTTACCTTGATGGCGCAGCTCGACTGGCAGCCGGGTCAGCGTGCCCTGCTGACCAGCGACGCTCTGGGCCTGACGCTGGCGGCCTTGCTGCGGCGCGCCGGCGGCGTAGTCGATCTGATGCCGGCTGATCCGGAAGCTTGGCGCGAAACCGATCTGGGCAGCGCCTACGACCTGATCGCGGCGCCGCTCGCTGAATGGTCGCGTCGTTTCGGCTTCGGCCGCTGGTTGGCGCCGTGCGGCATTCTGGTTGATCTCAGTCCTGACGCAAACTCCTTCTCGCTACCGGCGCAGGCGCGAATGCTGCTCCGGCCGCTTTCCAGCAGTGAGCGCGCCACTCCTGGCCGTTTCGCCGAGATCATGGCCGCGGCGGCCCAGCACGAACTGCCAGTGCCGGCGACGCCAATAACACTGGCCGAATGGAACGGGCGCCACGATCACCTGCAGATCGTCAAGCTGGAGCGTGACGCCCAGATGATCGTCCGGGCCGATTACCGCCCGGCGCTGCGGCGCGACGGTACCTATCTGGTCACCGGCGGTTTCGGGGCGCTCGGCAAGGAGACGGCGCTCTGGCTCGCCGCCTCTGGCGCCGGACGCGTGGTGGTCGCCGGCCGTCGCGGCGCCAGCACACCGGGCGCCGAGCCGTTGCTCGCTGCAATACGTGCGGCTGGTAGTGAGGCAGTGGCACTGGTACTTGATACCTCCGACGTCGTCGACGTGCACGCCACCGTGGCCGCGTTGGACACGGCGACGGCGCCGCTGCGCGGCGTGTTCCATGCCGCCGGCACACTGGCGGACAAGCCGGTACTGGAGCTGACGGATGCCGACATAAGCAGCGTACTGCGGCCGAAGCTGCTCGGCGCAGTGGCGCTGGACCGCGCAACGCGCGGTCGGGCGCTCGACCATTTCGTCCTTTTTTCCTCCATCGCGCAACTGGTCGGTAATCCGCGGCAGGCAAATTATTGCGCTGCGAATGCGGGCCTCGACGCCATTGCGCATGCGCGTCGCGCGGCCGGGTTGCCCGGGTTGAGCATCAATCTCGGCACGATCGGCGACGCAGGCATGGCTTCCGATCCAGCGATCGAGGCGCATCTGCGGCAGATTGGCCTGCCCCCTCTTCCCGTGCGCACGGCCCTGGCAGGCCTAAGCCTGGCGCTGCACGAAAGGGTAGCGCAAGTGGCAGTATCGGCGGCAATCGATTGGGGGCGCTATTCCGTCTACGACGCGCGCGGCACCCGCACCACGCGCCTGCACCATGTTTGCGCGCCGCATTTGGAACGGCTCGATGGCGGGCAGGCCGCGGCAGTTCGAGCCAAGCTCGTCACCGTTGCTCACGAAGATCGGATGGCGGCACTGACCGCGCTCCTCGGTGAGGTGATCGCGGCGGCGCTGCGGGTTGATGCCAGCGTGCTGACGCCGACCCGGCCGCTCGATGAGGTAGGTGTCGACTCCCTGCTGGCAGTGGACCTGCAACTCGCTATCGAAGGTGCCATCGGCATCAGCGTGTCGACCATGACGCTGATCGGGCAGGCGACGTTGACAACGCTGAGCCGCACCATTCTGGCGCAGATGGGATTGAACGAGCACGACAAGCCT
>NZ_QXGS01000120.1 GCF_003604215.1 Teichococcus vastitatis | reverse complement strand
AGGCGCTGTCGGTCGCGCCCACCG
The DNA here is from genome assembly GCF_003604215.1 of Teichococcus vastitatis. Classification (GTDB taxonomy): domain Bacteria; phylum Pseudomonadota; class Alphaproteobacteria; order Acetobacterales; family Acetobacteraceae; genus Pseudoroseomonas; species Pseudoroseomonas vastitatis. The sequence goes on along the minus strand of NZ_QXGS01000120.1, from coordinate 2,315 downwards.
AATTCCTCTACTTCCAGTTCTGAGGCACAGCCCATGGAACAGCTCATCTGGCTGCCGCAACACCCCGAACTCGGTGCCGCCATCACCGCCGCCCGCCGCCTCCCGGAACCGGCGGCGCGGCTGGCGGAAGCCATCCGGCTCGCCGGCTTCCGCCGCGATTTCACTGCCACGGGACGCATCGACAAGCTGGCGGCCGAGGCGCTGCACGCCGGGGCCTCGGCCGGGCTGACGCCGTTGCGGCTCGCCATCCTGGCCTCGCACACGGTGGACCACCTGGTGCCGGCGATCCGCGTCGGTGGGCTCGGCCGGCGTCTCGCCCTGACGGTGCATGTGGCTCCCTACGGCATGTACCGGCAGGCGCTGCTGGGCGAGGATCCGGCCCTGGCCGAATTCGCACCCCAGCTGATCCTGCTGGCGCTCGACGCGCGGGACGCGCCGATCGACCTGCCCTTCGACAGCAGCGAGGCCGACGTGGCGGCTGCGGTCGCGGCACGGGTCGAGGAGCTGCGCGTGCTCTGGCGCCGCGGCCGTGCCCGCTACGGCGCGCAGGTGGTGCAACAAACGCTGGTGCCCTTCGATCCGCCGGTGTTCGGCGCCTACGAGGCGCTGGTGCCCGCTGCCCCCTATGCCGTGACCGAGCGCCTCAACACCGCCATCCGCTGTGCGGCGCGCGAGGAGGGCGTGCTGCTGCTGGACCTGGCTTGGCAGGCGGCCCGGGCTGGCCTCGCGGCCGGGTTTGCCGACCCGGTGCGCTGGCATCAGGCGAAGCAGCTGGTCAGTCCCGTGCTGGCGCCGTTCTTCGGGGAAGCCATGGCGGCGGTGGCCGGCGCCGTGGCCGGCACCTCGCGCAAATGCCTGGTGCTCGACCTCGACAACACGCTGTGGGGCGGCGTCATCGGCGATGACGGGCTGGACGGAATCAAGCTCGGCCAGGGCAATGCAACCGGGGAGGCGTTCCTGGCCATGCAGCGCTACGCCGCGGCGCTGGGCCGCCGCGGCATCATCCTGGCGGTGTGCAGCAAGAACAACCTGGAGGTGGCGGAGGAAGCCTTCGCCAAACATCCGGAGATGGCGCTGAAGCGTGGCGACATTGCCTGCTTCGTGGCCAACTGGAACGACAAGGCGGGCAATCTCCGCCACATCGCCAGGACGCTGAACATCGGCCTCGACAGCCTGGTGTTTGTTGACGACAACCCTGCGGAACGCGCCATCGTCCGGCGCGAACTGCCCGAGGTCGCGGTGCCGGAACTGCCGGAGGACGTGGCCAACTACCCCGAGGTGATCGCCGCCGCCTGTTATTTCGAGACGGCGGGCTTCACGGCGGATGATGCCGCGCGTAACCGCTCCTACGCGCTCAATGCCGAGCGGACGGCGGCGCTGGAGCAGGCGACCGATCTTTCCGGCTACCTTCGCAGCCTGGCGATGACCATGACGGCCACCGAGGTCGGCGCGGCCGAGCTGCCGCGCGCCACGCAGCTGATCAACAAGACCAACCAGTTCAACCTGACCACCCGCCGCTACACCGAGGCGGACACCGTCCGCTTCGCCAATGATCCCGACACGGTGATGCTGGCGCTGCGGTTGCGCGACCGGTTCGGTGACAACGGGCTGATCAGCGTGCTGGTGGCGCGGCCTGACCCGGCCCTGGCATCCGGCGAGCTGCTGATCGACACCTGGCTGATGTCCTGCCGTGTGCTTGGCCGGCAAGTGGAGGAAGCGACGCTCGGCGTGCTGGTGCAACACGCGGCGCGGCGCGGTGCCACGGCGCTGGTCGGCGAATACCGGCCCACCGCCAAGAACGGAATGGTGGCCGAGCATTACCGCAGGCTGGGCTTCACCCCCATGACGCCGCCGGCCAGCGCGGAGCCCGGCGCCACCTTCTGGCGCCACGAGATCGCCGCCGTCCAAAGCCCCGAACATTTCATTGAAGTGGAAGCCGCATGAGCCCGTCCGAGATCTACAGCGTCTTGACCGAGGTCTTCCAGGAAGTGTTCGACGATGACGGCATCACCCTGTCGGCCGACACCACCGCGGATGACATCGAGGGCTGGGACAGCCAGGCGCATGTGAACCTGGTGGTGGCCGCCGAGACGCGCTTCGGGGTGCGTTTTCGCACCGCCGAGCTGGAAACGCTGCACAATGTTGGCGATTTCGTGGCGCTGATTGCCACGAAGCAAGGCAGGTCAGGCCATGGCTGAGATGAAGCGAGGTTCCGCGAAACCTGTCGAGACGCCGCCACCTGTGGTTCGGCCGCGCTACATCGCGACGCTGCTGGGCAGCGCGCTGGGCGCGCTGGGCCTGTTCTATGCCGGGCT
>NZ_QXGS01000012.1 GCF_003604215.1 Teichococcus vastitatis | reverse complement strand
TCACCCCAGACCGCCTCCAATCCCTCACCAACTCTCCCTGGATCAGAAAGGTCACTTCATAAGCTCGGCGGTATTACGAGGTGGTGGGCGTGTGGAACGGACCCTTCTTCCAGCCGGATGACCATCTTCGCCGCCTCCGCGCCTCCACGGAGGCGCTGCGCCTGCCACTGCCGGAAAGCGACAGCAAGCTCCGCTCCATCCTGCACCGCGTCGTGCGGCTGTCAGGCCTGCGATGCGCTGTATGGGGATGGATTGCCTGCGCGGTAGGCGGGCGCCGTGCGCACCGCGGCATTCGACTTTTGCGCGCAATTTCCTGGTGGGCTTCGCATCTCCTGGGTCGAGGTGGCAGGCCCCGAGATGAGCGAACGCGGCCTTCATCTCGTGATCGGCGAGACGCTGCGCATTCTGCCGCAATCCGTCGAGCCGCGCGTGAAGAATGTCCAATGGGGCGACCTGACGCGCCGCCAGCCCAAGGCGCTGGACAAGGGCGCCGATGTCGCCGTGATGCTGGACGGGAAAGGCAACGTGACCGAGGGCGCTGACTTCAACTTCAGCATCACCGACGGCCGCGCGGCCACGCCGGCACGCGGGCCGCTGGATGGCATGACGCGGCGTTCGGTGCTGGAGCTTTGCGAGGTCCTGGCGATCCCCTGCCAGGGCGGCCGGTTCCGGTGGCGGAGCTGCGCGCCGCGACAAGATCTTTGCCTGCACCATGGCGGGCGGCACCATGCCGGCGTCCTGCATTGATGGCCGCATCATGGGCCATGACTGACCAGGTCCGGTCTCGACCCGGTTGCGCGATGCGTTCTGGGCCCGCCGCGTCGAAGGCTGGCATGCGACGCGGGTGGATTATGACCAGGCGGAGCCTGACCTTCTGCGGCAGGACTGACATCACCGCGCCCGCCTCGCGAAGGAGGTTGTTGCGCGGCGGGCCGGGAAATGCCTAGGCTTGCTTCCAGCGGCGCCTGCGGGGCCGCCAAAACAGGCTGCCGCAAGGCGAGGCCGGGACAGGGAGATAATGTTCATGCGGCACGGCGCATCCACGCCTTGCTGGCCGATGGCGCGCGGCTGAGCCATGGCCAATGTCCGCATCCATGAGGTGCGCAAATCCTTCGGTCAGACGGCCATCCTGCACGGCGTCAGCGTCGATATCACCGACGGCGAGTTCGTGGTGCTGGTGGGCCCGTCGGGCTGCGGCAAATCCACCCTGCTGCGCATGATCGCGGGGCTCGAGAACATCTCGGGCGGGGAGATCTCGATCGGCGGGCGGGTGGTCAACAACGTGCCCCCCAAGGACCGGGACATCGCGATGGTGTTCCAGAACTATGCGCTCTACCCGCACATGACGGTGCGCGACAACATGGCCTTCTCGATGAAGCTGGCCAAGGCGCCGGCCGACGTCATCGAGCAGGAGGTCACACGCGCCGCCCGCATCCTCGGCCTCGGCGCCTTGCTGGACCGCTATCCACGCCAGCTCTCGGGCGGGCAGCGTCAGCGCGTCGCCATGGGGCGGGCCATCGTCCGCAACCCGCAGGTCTTCCTGTTCGACGAGCCGCTGTCCAACCTCGACGCCAAGCTGCGCGTGCAGGTGCGTGCCGAGATCAAGGAACTGCACCAGAGGCTGAAGACCACCACCATCTACGTCACCCACGACCAGATCGAGGCCATGACCATGGCCGACCGCATTGTGGTGATGCAGGGTGGCCATGTGGAGCAGATCGGCGCCCCGCTGGAGCTGTATGACCGCCCGGCCAACCTGTTCGTGGCCGGCTTCATCGGCTCACCCGCGATGAACCTGTTGACGGGGAAACTGCGCGACGGCGCCTTCCATGCCGATCCGGCGGAAGGCGCGCCGACCGCCGGCGCGGATGGGGTGCTGTGGCCGTTGCCGCCCGGCGGGAGACCCGCGGACGGCCAGACGGTGACCTACGGCTTCCGGCCCGAGCATCTCCGGCTGGCGCCGGAGGGCATTCCGGCCACTATCCAGTTGATCGAGCCGACCGGGTCGGAAACCCAGGTGGTGGCGCGCGCCGGGGGCGCGGTGATCACCGGCGCCTTCCGCGAGCGCATCTCCGCGCAGGTCGGCGAAACCATCCGCGTGCTGCCGGACCCGTCGCTGGCTCATCTGTTTGATGGCAGCAGCGGCCGGCGCATCAGCGCCTAGCCAGCACAACGGCGCATCCAAGCGCCGAGCAGGGAGCAAGGGTTCCATGACACGCTTCACCCGCCGCGACGCATTGACCCTCGGTGCCGGAGGGCTGCTGGCCGCCGGATTGCCAAGGCTGGGCCATAGCGCCATTCCCATGGGCAATGCCACGCCGCCTGCCCTGAAGGTCGAGAGCGGCGCCTCGCTGCGCGTACTGCGCCCGACCAAGTTCGTCGATGCCGACGAAACGGTGTTCCGCGCCAACACGCAGAAATTCACCGCCGAGACAGGTGTCCAGGTGCGCGTGGACTTTGCCGGCTGGGAGGATCTCCGTCCGCAAACGGCCGTGGCCGCGCAGACCGGCGCCGGGCCGGACGTGGTGGTCGCCTGGGCGGACGACCCGCACATTTATGCCGACAAGGTGCTCGATCTGACGGAGCTGGCCGGGTATCTTGGCCAGAAATATGGCGGCTGGCTCGCGCTGCCGCAGCGTTTCGGAAAGAAGTGGGGCACCGATCAATGGGTGGCGCTGCCGATGGGCGGCTCCGGCGGCCCCTGCGTCTACCGGATCTCGTGGGCCAAGGAGGCCGGCTTCGACAGCATCCCCACCGATCATGCCGGTTTTCTGAAGCTGTGCCAGCAGCTCAAGGCGAACGGGCATCCGGCCGGCTTCGCGCTAGGCAACGCGGTGGGCGACGGCAATGCCTATTGCAACTGGCTGCTCTGGTCGCATGGCGGCATGGTGGTGGACGAATCCGGCAAGGTCGCCATCAACAGCCCCGAAACCCTGAACGCGCTGCGCTATGCGCGGGAACTGTATCAAACCTTTATCCCCGGCACGCTCTCCTGGGGTGACGTTAACAACAACCGCGCCTTCGCCGCGGGAGAAGTCGGACTGACGCAGAACGGCGTCTCGATGTATTTCGCGCTGAAGAACGACCCCCGCACGGCCTCCATCGCCGAGGATACCGGCATGGCGCGCATGCCGCTGGCGCCGGGCGGCAAGATGGCGGAGAACGTGCTGCTGTTGAACGCGATGGTGTTCAAGCACACCCGCTATCCGAACGCCGCCAAGGAATACCTCCGCTTCATGATGGAAGCGGAGCAGTATGATGCGTGGCTCACCGGATGCGGCGGCTACTGGTCGCATCCGCTCGGCGCCTATGCGCAGAGCGCCGTCTGGAGCAGCGACCCGAAGCTCGCCGTGTACCGGGACACCAACACGGTGGAGTTCTGGTCGGGCTACAAGGGGCCGATCAACGCCGCGTCCGGGTCGGTCGCCGCCGATTACGTGGTGGTGCAGATGTTTGCCGCCGCATCGTCCGGCCAGTCCACACCCGAGGAGGCGGTCCGCGAGGCCGAGCGCCGCGCCCGCCGCTACTACCGCTAACACCATCTTGCGCGGGGCGGAGACGCCCCGCCCCGCCGGAGGCGCAGACCGCCATGTCCGTCAGCACCGAACGCCACGTGACGTGGAAGCGCCCACAGGTAGCGCCTTCCCTGTTCACGCGGTTGTTCGATTCCAAGCCCTTCCTGATCGTTGCCTGCCTGCTGCCGGCGGTCGGCCTGCTGCTGGTGTTCCTCACCTATCCGCTCGGCCTCGGCATCTGGCTGGCCTTCACCGACACCCATATCGGGCGCGGCGGCTATTTCGTCGGCTTCGAGAACTTCGAATCGCTCTGGTATGATCAGGTATTCTGGGGCGCGGTGTTCTACACCGTGTTCTACACCGCCGTGGCCACGGTTCTGAAGTTCGGCCTCGGCCTGTGGCTGGCGCTGCTGCTGAACGAGAACCTGCCGTTCAAGTCTCTGCTGCGCGCCATCATCCTGCTGCCCTGGATCGTGCCCACCGTCCTCTCCGCCATCGCCTTCTGGTGGATGTATGACGCCCAGTTCTCCATCATTTCCTACGTGCTGGTGGATGTGCTGGGCTGGCGGGACACTTACATCGACTTCCTCGGCACGCCCTGGCATGCCCGCTGGTCGCTGGTTGCCGCCAATGTTTGGCGCGGCATCCCCTTCGTCGCCATCAGCCTGCTGGCGGGGCTGCAGACCATTCCGCCCTCGCTGTACGAGGCGGCGCTCCTGGATGGCGCGTCATCCTGGCAACGCTTTACGCGCATCACCGCCCCGCTGCTGATGCCGATCCTCGCGGTGGTGCTGACCTTCTCGGTGCTGTTCACCTTCACCGATTTCCAGCTGGTCTACGCCATCACCCGCGGCGGACCGATCAACTCCACGCACCTGATGGCCACCCTGGCCTTCCAGCGCGGCATTCCCGGAGGGCAGCTCGGCGAAGGTGCCGCCATCGCCGTGTCGATGATCCCGTTCCTGATCCTGGCAACAGTCTTCAGCTATGTCGCCCTCGCCCGGCGCAAATGGCAGCAAGGAGGCGATGATGAGTGAGGCCGCGATCGAGCGTCCCCGCAAGGTGAAGGCCGATCTGCCGGAGCAACTGTCCTGGCAATCCAGCCGCCGCCGCCTGGTGACGGTCTATCTTCCGGTTCTGTGCTTCGTGTTCGTGCTGCTGTTCCCGTTCTACTGGATGACGGTGACAACCTTCAAACCGAATGCGGAGCTGTACAACTACGCCGAGAACAACCCCTTCTGGGTGCGTTCACCGACCCTGGCCAACATCAACAAGCTGTTATTCGAGACCAGCTATCCTTCCTGGCTGTTCAACACCATGCTGGTGGCGGTGTGCGCCACGGTGCTGTCGCTGGTGGCTTCCGTCCTGGCGGCCTATGCCATCCAGCGGCTCCGCTTCCGTGGCTCCACCTATGTGGGCCTGGCGATCTACATCGCCTATCTGGTGCCGCCCTCGATCCTGTTCATCCCGCTCGCGACCATGGTGTTCCAGCTCGGCCTGTTCGACAGCCCCATGGCGCTGATCCTCACCTACCCGACCTTTCTGATCCCGTTCTGCACCTGGCTCCTGATCGGCTACTTCAAGTCGATCCCGTATGAGCTGGAGGAATGCGCGCTGATGGACGGCGCCACCCGGCTGCAGATCCTGTGGCGCATCACGCTGCCGCTGGCAGTGCCGGGGCTGATCAGCGCCGGCATCTTCTCCTTCACCCTGTCCTGGAACGAGTTCATCTACGCCCTCGCCTTTATCAGCAGCAGCGAAAACAAAACCGTTCCGGTGGCCATCCTGACCGAACTGGTGCAGGGCGACGTGTACCAATGGGGCGCGTTGATGGCCGGCTCCCTGCTCGGCTCGCTGCCCGTGGCCATCTTTTATTCCTTCTTCGTCGATTACTATGTGTCCTCGCTGACCGGCGCGGTGAAGGAATAGCCCGGCCTCAGCCGAGAAAATCCAACAGCAGCCGGAGCGTTTCCTCCGGCCGCTCCTCCTGCGGGCTGTGCCCGCAATCTAGCGCCTCGCCCCGCACATCCGTGGCCTTCTCGCGCCAGGTTTCCAGCACGTCGTACAGCTTGCCGACCGTGCCCCGCCCACCCCACAGTGCCAGCAGCGGAGCGGTGATCCGTGTCCCCGCATCAGCGGCGTCGTGCTCCAGGTCGATCGTGGCGGCCGCCCGGTAATCCTCGCAGATGGCGTGGCGCGTCGCCGGATCCCGGTAGCAGCGCAGATATTCGGCGAACACGGCCTCGCTGGTGGAGCCGGGGATCTTGATCTGGCCCTCGATGTGCTGGCGCAGAAAAAATTCCGGGTCGGCGCCGATCATCCGCTCCGGCAATGGCTCAGGCTGGATCAGGAAGAACCACCAGAAGTAGCGTGTGGCGAATTCCTGGTTGGTGCGCGCATACATGGTGACGGTGGGCGCAATGTCGAACAGCGCCAGCCGTTCCACCGCCTGCGGGTGGTCCAGCGCCATGCGGTGCGCCACCCGGCCGCCGCGGTCATGCCCCACTACGGCGAAGCGCTCGAAGCCAAGTGCGCGCATCACCTCGACCTGATCCCGTGCCATGGTGCGCTTGCTGTAGCCGACATGGCCCGCACCACCCTCCGGCTTCGCCGAGTCGCCATAGCCGCGCAGGTCGGCCGCCACCACGGTGAACCGCTCGGCCAGCGCCGGCGCGATCTTGCCCCAGGTCAGATGCGTCTGCGGATGGCCGTGCAGCAGCAGCAGCGGCGGGCCCTTCCCGCCGAGGGCGGTGCGGATGCGCACCTCACCTGCCATGACGTCGCGGAGCTGAAAACCAGGGATCTGGCAGACTGGCAGCATGGTGGGCGTCCCTCCGGCCTCACAGCCAAAAAAAAGGCGGTGCCGAAGCACCGCCGAGTTTAGGGAGGAAACGTCCAAGAAAAGCAACATAGCGGCAGAGCCGCATATGCTGCCTCCAGAAAGCTAGGCAAGCGCCTACCGCTCCGCAAGGCTTTTTTTTGCGATGCAACATAATGGAACAGGCGGTGCTCGCATCCGACGGGACTTGCCAGCCCTGCCTCGTCCCGCTTCCCTGCCTGCCCTTGCATCGTCAGCGGAGCCGCAATGCCGAGAGCCTTGTTTCTCATCGGAGTTCTGCTGGCACTGTCCGGCTGCTCGACGGAAGGGGCGCAGGTCGCCGAAGCAGGCCGGCAGCTCATCACGGGCATGGATGTGGATGACGTTCAGGCCTGTGCCGGCATCCCGACCCGGGTCACGACGCTGCGGGACGGCACCGAATTGCTGTCCTTCGAGCAGCGCAACGCCAATGTCGGCGGCTTCAACGTGTCCCTGCCCGCGGTCGGCGGCTTCAGCCTGGCCGGAAGTGGTTCGTATTGCACGGCGCTGGTTCGGGTGGCGCAGGGCCGGGTGATCGGCGTGGTGTTCACCGGCGACAATGACGATACGTTTGGCCGGGAAGGTGTTTGCGCCCCGATCGTCCGGGGCTGCCTCCGCTACCCCGAGCCGGCCAGGCTTCCCGCCGCGGCCGAGGCGGAGGAGGCGGGGCGGAGCGGCAACATCAGCGGCGGGGCATCAACGCCACTCCCCCAGGATCCGGCTCACCGCTGACGGCCTGTTGCCGGCCCTCCCGCGCCTCGAAGAACCTCCCTGGCAAGGGCGCTTGTGCTTTTCGTTGGTGGGGAACCTGGTCCGGCGGTCGCCCCTTCTGGCAGGATGATGGTGCCTCCGCCGGGCAGATGGCGTCGTGCCGGCCCAGCTGCGCGCCTCAGGCTACGCTGGCGGGCGCCGGCCTGGCCCTCGTGGCGGACCGGACGGTACAGCGGACTGGTTGTTGCGAAACACGGCGCTTGCTGGATGGCCCAGGCCAAGACGAGACTGCCAACCGGGGGACGGAGATCCCTTCTGGAAGATCATCAGGGAAGAACGTCATGCAGAACGCACCCATCCTGGCCGGGGCAGCGCTGGCGCTGGCACTCGGTGCCCAGGCCGCGGCGGAGATCGCCGTGTCCGGCAATGACAACAAGCGCGCCTTGGTCAACGGCGTGAACACCGTGGTGCGCGACCCGCAGCCCGACACGCTGGCGGTGATCGACTTCGCCAATGGGGAGCCGAAGCTGGTGGGTGAAGTGCAGGCGCCGCATTCGGTGGTCGGCCCGCCCAACTCCGTGGCCGTGACGCCGGATGAGAGCCTGGCCCTGGCCAGCTCGGCCGAGAAGATCGATCCGTCCGACTCGGCGAAGACCGTGCCGGACAACCGCGTCTCGGTGATCGACCTCAAGGCATCGCCGCCCCGGGTGCTGGCGACACTGGAGGTCGGCGCCGGGCCATCGGGCATCGCCATCAACCCGGCAGGCACGCTGGCGTTGGTGGCCAACCGCAATGGCGGCACGGTATCGGTACTGCGCATCGCCGGCAACCAGGTCAGCGTTGCCGGAACGGTGCCGATCGGTGCGGCCACCACGGGCGTCTCGGCCGCGGCGTTCACGCCCGATGGGCGGCACGCGCTGGTCACACGCGACAATGACAGCATCGTTTCCGTGCTCCGCATCGAGGGCGACGCGGTGACCAAGCTGGATCGGGACATCACGGCCGGTGTGCGCCCGTACTCCGTCTCCGTGTCGCCGTCCGGCTGGGCCGTGGTCGGCAATGTCGGGCGCAGCATCAACAACACCGGCGACGCGGACACGGTCAGCCTGATCGACGTCTCGCGGGAGCCGTTCCGCACGGTGGACACCGTGGCGGTGGGTCCGACGCCGGAAGGCGTGATGGCCAGCCCCGACGGCATTCACGCCGTCACGGTGATCCATAACGGCTCCGGCCGCGCACCGGCCGACCCGCTCCGCGCGGCGGCCCTGGTGCGGTTGCTGAAGGTGGAAGGCGGCAAGGTCCGGGTGGTGGCCGAGGCGCCGGCCGGCGACTGGGTGCAGGGCATGGCGTTCTCGCGCGATGGCCGCACCCTGCTGATTGGCAACATGGCGGACAAGACGATCGGCATCTACCGGGTCGAGGGCGACACCCTGCAGGCTACCGGCCGCACCCTGCCGGTGAAGGGCGGGCCTGCGGCGCTGGGCACCGCGCCGATCCGTTCCGCCGCCCCGGCGCGCTGAACGGCGGGACGGAAAAAGGGCGGGGCGCCTTCCGGCACCCCGCCCTTCCCCCGCGCCGGCCTGCGAAGCTTACTCGGCCGGCTGCAGCGACGGCTCGCGCAGGGGCATCGGCTCGCCGCGCATCGCGGCGTCCAACTTCTCGCGGTCCAACTCGCCTTCCCAGCGGGCGACCACGATGGTGGCAACCGCGTTGCCGACCAGATTGGTCAGGGCGCGGCACTCGGACATGAAGCGGTCGATTCCCAGGATCAGTGCCATGCCGGCCACCGGCACCGCCGGCACCACGGACAGCGTCGCGGCCAGGGTGATGAAGCCGGCGCCGGTGATGCCCGCCGCGCCCTTGGAGGACAGCATGGCCACCAGCAGCAGCAGCACCTGGTCCCATAGGCTCAGCTCGATGCCGCAAGCCTGGGCGATGAACAGCGCCGCCATGGTCATGTAGATGTTGGTGCCGTCCAGGTTGAAGGAATAGCCGGTGGGCACCACCAGCCCGACCACCGACTTGCGGCAACCGGCACGCTCCATCTTTTCCATCAGGGTCGGCAGCGCCGCCTCGGAGGAGGAGGTGCCGAGCACCAGCAGCAGCTCTTCCTTGATGTAGCGAACCAGGCTGAGGATCGAGAAGCCGTTGTAGCGGGCGACGGTGCCCAGGATCAGGATCACGAACAACAGTGAGGTCAGGTAGAAGGTGCCGATCAGCATCGCCAGCGAGGCGATCGAGCCGATGCCGTAGCGGCCAATGGTGAAGGCCATGGCGCCGAAGGCGCCGATCGGGGCGGCCTTCATCAGGATGCCGACCAGCTTGAACATGCCGGCGGACAACGAGTGCAGCACCGTCATCACCGGATCGGCCTTCTCGCCCACGGAGGCGAGCGCCAGGCCCAGCAGCACGGAGAAGAACAGCACCTGCAGGATGTCGCCCGAGGCGAAGGCGCTCACCGGCGAAGCCGGGATGATGTTGAACAGGAAGCCGGTGATGGTGGTTTCATGCGCCCTGGCGGCGTAGCCCGAGACGGCACCGGCATCCAGCGTCGCCGGGTCGATGTTCAGCCCCGCCCCCGGCTGGATCACGTTGGCGGTGATCAGGCCAACGATCAGCGCCAGGGTCGAGAAGGTGAGGAAGTACAGCATCGCCTTGCCGGCGACGCGCCCCACCTTGCCGAGGTCGCGCACGCCGGCGATCCCCGTGACAACGGTCAGAAAGATCACCGGGGCGATCACCATCTTCACCAGCTTGATGAAGGCGTCGCCCAACGGCTTCATCTCGGCGCCGGTCTGCGGATAGAAGTGACCCAGCAGGATGCCGGCGGTGATCGCGATCAACACCTGGACGTACAGGTGCTGGTAGAATTTCTTCGGCTTCTGCGGCGGCGCGTTGGCCGCGACAGCCTGGTCCACGAATGCCATGGAACGTTTCTCCACTGCCCGGCGGCTTGCCGCCCGCCGGCGTTGCTCTGCAAGGCCGGCGCGGGTGCGGCGGCACGCGCCACAGGTCGCAAGCCTCGTGCCAGGGCAGGACGGGACGTGGTCTGGAAGCTAAGTCTTTGGTCTTATACATGTTTGCAGTGCAGCACATGACGCGACGGCAGGAGCGGCGTGCGGAATCCCGCACGGCCGGAGGAAAGCCTGTGCCGAAATCCGCCCGGGCCGCCGGCTGATGCCAGGCGAGCGGATGCGCCGCGCCGCGCCCTGGCTGCTCGGCCTGCTGGCCCTGGTGCTGCTGGATCGCGCCGCCGATCGCCTGGCCACCGGCTTCGCCTTGGGGGAGCTGGAAACCGCGTCCCGCGCCGCGGCGGTGCTGCGCCTTGCGGTGCTGCGCTCGGAGATGGAGAAGCAGCGCAGCCTGCCGGTTATCCTGGCGCAGGACCCGGACCTGCACCGCGCCCTCGAAACCCTGGCCCCAGAGCGGTTGCGGGCGCTGGACCGCAAGCTGCAGCGGCTGGCCGAGGGCACCCGCACCAGCGTGATCTACGCGCTCGACCAGTCCGGCCTGACGGTGGCCGCCAGCAATTGGCAGGAACCGACCTCCTTCGTCGGCAGCGACTACGCGTTTCGCCCGTATTTCCGTGACGCCGTGGCGAACGGCGCGGCGGAGCATTTCGCGCTCGGCTCGGTCAGCAACCGGCCCGGCCTGTACATCAGCCGGCGGCTGGACGGCGCCGCCGGTCCAGTCGGGGTGATCGTCATCAAGGCGGAATTCGCCGAAGTGGAGGAAGCCTGGGCGCGCCTGCCCGAGCCGGTGCTGACCATCGACGGGCGCGGCATCGTCACCGTGACCAGCGTGCCGGAATGGCACTTCCGCGCCACCCTGCCCCTGACGCCGCCGGCGCGACAGGCGATCCGCGACAGCCTGCAATTCGGCGACACGCCGCTGACCGACCTGATGCTGGACCGCGAGCAGGCGCCGGATGGCCGCTGGCTCGCGCGGGTCAGGGGCGCGGGCGCGCCGCTGGGCGGGCCGTTCCTGCCGGTCACCGAGGTGGTGCCGGGCATTGACTGGCAGCTGACCCTCCTGGCACCGGTTCGCCCGGCGCTGGAGCCGGTGCGGGTGGCCGCGCGGCTCGGGGCGTTGAGCTTCGGCGCGGTCGCCATTGCCCTGCTGGCCTGGGCCACCCGCCGCCGCCGTCGCGCACGGCAGGAACGCGCCCGCGAGCAGGTGCTGCGGCTGGAGCTCGAGGCCCGCGTCACGGCCCGCACCGCCGAATTGCGCGCTGCCAATGAGGGGCTGCGGGCCGAGGCGGAGGAGCGCCAGCGCGCCGAGGCCGCGGTGCACCGCATGCGCGATGAGCTGGGCCAGGCCAACCGCCTGGCCATTCTCGGCCAGATCACCGCCAGCGTGGCCCATGAGATCAACCAGCCCCTGGCTGCCATCCGCACCTTCGCCGACAATGCCGCGCTGTTCGCCGAGCGCGGCGACATCGCCTCGGCCCGCAAGGGCCTGGGCACCATCGCCTCACTTACCGAGCGCATCGGCGCCATCACCGGGGAGCTGCGCGGCTTCGCCCGCAAGGCGACCTCCGGCGAGGCGCCGGTCGGGCTGCGCACCGCCATCGACGGCGCGCTGCTGCTGCTCGGCCACCGGTTGCGGCAGCAGGGCATCGCCGTGGAGGTGGCGGTGACCGGCAACCCGCCGGTGCGGGCCGAGCGGGTTCGGCTGGAGCAGGTGCTGGTGAACCTGGTGGGCAACGCCATCGAGGCGCTGCAGGACCGGGCCGATGGCCGCATTCGGCTCGAAGCGGCGGAAACGGGCGGCCGGATCCGGCTCACCGTCAGCGACAACGGGCCGGGATTGGCGGAAACCGTGCGCGCCGCGTTGTTCATGCCCTTCACCACCACCAAATCGGCCGGGCTGGGGCTCGGGCTGGTGATCTCGCGCGAGATCCTCGCCGGCTTCGGCGGCACGCTGGAAGCGCCGCCCACCGGGCTGGGCGCCTGCTTCGTGCTGGAACTGGAAAAGGCGGGCTGAATGGCGGGCGGGTTGGACGTGCTGTTCGTGGATGACGATGCGATCCTGCGGGAAGCCAACCTGCAGAGCTTCGCCCTGGCCGGGCTGCACGGCATGGCGGTGCCCTCCGCCGAGCGGGCGCTGGAGGTGGTGGATGACACCTTTCCCGGCATCGTGGTCACCGACATCCGCATGCCGGGCATGAACGGGCTCTCCCTGTTCCGCCGCTTGCGGCAGATCGATGCCGACCTGCCGGTGATCCTGATCACCGGCCATGGCGACATCCCCATGGCGGTCGGCGCCATCCAGGAGGGTGCCTACGACTTCCTGCCCAAGCCCTTCCCGGCCGAGACCCTGATGAACGCCGTGCGCCACGCGCTGGAGAAGCGGCGGCTGGTGCTGGAGAACCGCCGCCTTGCCCGCGCCGTGGCCGAGGCGGCGGGCGATACCTCGCTGCTGGGCACCAGCCCGGCCATGGAGCGGCTGCGCCAGACGCTGCGATCCATCGCCAACACCGACGTGGACGTGCTGATCGAGGGTGAGACCGGCAGTGGCAAGGACGTGGTGGCCTCCGCCCTGCACCGCTGGAGCCGTCGTGCGCACCATCCCTTCGTGGCGCTGAACTGCGGCGCCCTGCCGGAGACGGTGATCGAGAGCGAGTTGTTCGGCCATGAGGTGGGCGCCTTCACCGGGGCCCAGAAACGCCGCATCGGACGGATCGAGCACGCCGATGGCGGGACGCTGTTCCTGGACGAGATCGAGGCGATGTCGCCTGCCGTGCAGGTGAAGCTGCTGCGGGTTCTGGAAAGCCGTGAGGTGGCGCCGCTCGGCACCAATGAGGTGCGACGGCTGGACCTCCGCATCGCCGCGGCCACCAAGGTGCCGCTGATCGAGCTGGTGCGGCGCGGCGCCTTTCGCGAGGATCTTTATTATCGCCTGCACGTGGTGACGCTGCGGGTGCCGCCGCTGCGCGAGCGCCCGGCCGACATTCCGCTGCTGTTCGTCCATTTCCTGGAGCGCGCCGCAAAGCGCTTCGGCCGGCCGGTGCCGCAAACGGGCGAGGCTGTGCGGCAGCACCTCGCCACCCATGGCTGGCCGGGCAATGTGCGCGAGCTGACCCATTACGCCGAACGCGTCGCCCTGGGCCTCGCCGAGGACGCCGCGGCACCCGGTGCTTCCCTTCCCGAGGCGTCCCTGCCGGAGCGGGTCGACGCCTATGAGGCCGCGCTGATCACCGAGGCGCTGTCGACGCATGACGGCGATGTGCGCGCCGCCGCCGAAGCGCTGGGGCTGCCCCGCAAGACCTTCTATGACAAGCTGCGTCGCCACAACATCGACCAGCAGGCCTTCCGCCCGCCCCGCGGTGGCTGAGGTCCGAGCCGCAAACGCGCTGGAGCGCGCCGGGCCCCGCGCCCGATCACGCCCGGGCGCGCGGGATCGAAGCGGCACCGAGCAGGCCGGTGTTGCTGCCCGGCACTCCGCCGCCTCGTCCGGCGATGATGACGCGGCGCGTCTGAGATCCTGGCGTATGGCCCGGGTCGAGCCACCGCGGAAGATCGGCGGCCAGGCTGTTCCCGGTGCGCCGGGTTCGCGCGGCGCGGCCGATCAGGGAACGTCGATCGGCACGGCGGTGACGCTGTTGAAGGGCGAACCATCCACCAGCTTGGTGCTGGTGATCAGGTAGATCAGCACTTTCTTCTCCGCATCCCAGATCCGGGTCACTGTCAGGGCCTTGAACAGCGGCGAGCTGGATTGTCGGAACACCGATTCCGTCTGCGGCAGGTCGGCCGGCAGGGTGACCGCCCCCACGGCGCGGCAGGCGATCGAGAAGCGCGAGGGATCTTCCGCCAGCCCCACCCAGCCCGACACGCCGCCCGTGTCAGCGCGGCTGACGTAACAGGACACATTGCCGACGCGCGGATCGTCGTACCGTTCCACCACCACCTTGTCGTTGGGGCCGATCATGCGGAAGGTGGTGCTGACCTCCCCCACGCGGGTCTGGGCCGCGGCCGGCAGCATCATCGCCAGCCACAACCATGCCGCCCGCCTTGCCGTTCTGCGCAAACCCATCCGTGCCATCCTTCTTTCTTCCAACTATTTCGGGCAGCGCCGCGGGCGTCGCAAGTCCGCGTGAACCGGGCCGTGCCGCCACAAACCGGCAGGCGTGGACTTGAGGGTTGTTCTAAGGTGCCGCCATGCAGTTCCTGAGCGACTTCGCCGATCTGGCCGTGATCCTGCCCGCCTTCCTGGCGGTCACGCTGACGCTGCTCGCCTCCGGCTGGCGGCAGGGTGCGGTGCCATGGGCTTGGGTGGTCGCCGGCACGCTGACGCTGGTGTTTCTGGCCAAGCTCGCCACTTACACCCTGCCCGGCCTCTTCGGCACCGCCTGGGGAACCTGGTCGTTGCGCAGCCCCAGCGGCCACGTCGCCTCGGCGGCCATCCTTTATGGCGGGCTTTCGGTGCTGCTGCTGCGGCGACGGATGCTGGCCCTGGCGCTGGCCCTGGCCGTTGCGGTGCTGGTGGCCGCCAGCCGGGTGGCGCTGCGGGCGCACACCATTCCCGACGTGATCGCCGGCGGGGCGCTGGGCCTGGCCGGCGTGGTGGCCCTGGCCTGGCTGGCCCCACCGGTGCCGGATCGCGCGGGTGGGGCCCGCCTGGTGCTGCCGGCCGTACTCGCCTCCGTGGTGCTGTTGATGCATGGCGAGCGGCTGACGGCGGAAGGCATGATCATGCGCCTGGCCTGGCGGCTCTCCCGGCTGCTCGACAGCTGATTCACGCCGGCGGAGATCGGCGGCAGATCCGGCTTTACCGGAGCGCGGCGTTGAGGCATCTGTGCCTGCCCGTTGCGAATCCGACATGCTTATTCTCGTGCCAATGGTTCCATGGCGTCCCGCGCGGCCGGATCACGGCCCTGAACCGGCCGTTTCCCGGTGACAGGTCCGATCACGGCTTTCACGGCCCTGCTGGGGCTGGTCGTGGTGCTGGCCATGCTGCTGCTGCGCGAGTGGCGCCGGCGGCGCACCGCGGAGCTGCGCGCCGAAGTCCTGTTTGAAGCCGCCCCCTTCGGCGTGCTGATCCTGGACCCGCAATCGCACCGGCTGCTCGGAGCCAATGACCGCGTTTGCCAGGAGCTCGGCTACAGCCGCGACGAATTGCTGCGCATGACCATCGCCGAGGTCGACGTGCTGGGCAGTTCGGAGGCGCTGCGGCAGCGCGGCCGGGCCCACCGCATCGGCCCGGATACCCAGGAGTTCGAGGCCCAGCACCGTGCCAAGGACGGCACGGTGCGAGACATGCTGGTGCGGGTGCGCGGCGCCCGGCTGGACGGCCGGAACATCACCTACGGAGCGCATTTTGATATCACCGCACGCAAGCAGGCCGAGCAGGAGCGCGCCCTGCTGCTGGCGGAGGTCGATCACCGGTCGCGCAACTTGCTGGCGGTGGTGCAGGCCGCCTTGCGGCTGATCCCGCGCACGGACGCCCAGAGCTATGCCCGCGCCGTGGAGGAGCGGGTGCTGGCCCTGGGTCGGGCCCACACCCTGCTGTCGCAGGGCCGCTGGCGCGGCGTCGATCTGGAGATGCTGGCGAATGCGGAACTGGCCGGGTTCCTCGACGGACGCGCGCCGCGCGTGGTGCTGCGCGGCCCCGCCGTCACCTTGCCGGCCGGCGTCACCCAGGGTCTGGCGATGATCCTGCACGAACTGGCCACCAACGCCACCAAGCACGGCGCGCTGTCCCGGCCCGGCGGCCAGGTGACGCTGACCTGGGAGGTGCCGGCCGGCGCCCCGGAGCTGCGTCTGTGCTGGACGGAGCGCGGCGGCCCGCCGGTCGCCATGCCGCCGACGCGGCGCGGCTTCGGCTCCCGCATGCTGGAGGTCACCCTCGGCACGCAGCTGGGCGGCCGGCTGCAGCGGCACTGGGTGCCGGAAGGATTGGTGTTCGAGATGCAGCTGCCGCTGAACCGGCACGGCACCGACATGCTGCACCCGCCCACCGGGGTGACGCTGCGCGGGCCGGGAACCGGATCGGCCGGCGCGGCCTGAGCGGTGCGATTGCCAGCACCGGGGGCCAGGCGCAGAATGCTGCGTCCCGCTGACGCTGCGCCGGAGGTTTCGCTGCCGCATGTATGACGTGATCGTGGTCGGGGCCGGTTCCGCCGGTGCGCCGCTGGCGGCCCGCCTGTCGGAACGGCCAGGGCGGCGCGTGCTGCTGTTGGAAGCCGGGCGGGACTGGCGCGCGGCGGAGGCACCGCCGGCCCTGCGCTCGGCCAACATCATCCCCTTCATGCGCGACCCGGCGCATCAGGCGGAATGGCAATGGCCCGGGCTGCAGACCCGCCGCACCCGGGTCCAGGCGCCGCGCTTCTATTGGCGCGGCAAGGCGATGGGCGGTTCCTCGACGGTGAACGCGCAGATCGCCATCCGCGGCGTGCCGGCCGCCTTCGACGGCTGGGCCGAACGCGGCTGCGAAGGCTGGTCGGCCGACGAGGTGCTGCCGCTGTTCGACGCCATCGAGGACGATGCCGAGACCGGCACGGTGCCCGGCCGCCGCCGGGGCGGCCCCCTGCCGGTGTTCCGCGCGCCGGAACGCGACTGGGGCGCGGTGGACCGGGCGCTGAGGGACGCCGCGCTGGCCCTGGGCTACCCCTGGAAGGCCGATCTCAATGCGCCGCGGGGCGAGGGCGTCTCCCCCTATCCGATCAACAGCCGCGCCGGCCGCCGCGTCACCACCAATGACGGCTATCTGGAGCCGGCGCGCGGCCGCCCGAACCTGGAGATCCGTGGCGAGGCGCTGGTGGACTGCGTGCTGTTCGAGGAACGTCGCGCGCGCGGCGTGCGGGTGCGTTTCGGGCGGCGGGGTGACTGGCAGGAGATCGCGGCGCGGGAGGTGGTGCTGTGCGCCGGCGCCATCCACAGCCCGGCTATCCTGATGCGTTCCGGAATCGGCCCGGCGGCGCGGCTGCGCGACCTCGGCATCGCGGTGCTGCAGGATCTGCCAGCGGTCGGGCAGGGCCTGATGGACCATCCCATCCTGCGCGCCACGCTGGACCTGGCCGAGGCGGCGCGCGCCACCCATCCCGAGGCGCGCCACACCAATTGCTGCGTGACCTATTCGTCCGGCCTCGCCGGCGGCGGGGAGCGCGACATGATCATGATCGCCTTCAACCACAGCGGCCTGGTGCCCGAGGGGCAGGTCTCGCCGGTCGGCTCCCTCGGCGTGTCGCTCTACGACGCCTTTTCCCGCGGTGAGGTGCTGCTGGCCTCGGCCGATCCGGATGCCAACCCCGTGGTGGAGGAGAACATGCTGGATGATCCGCGCGACCGGGAGCGGCTGCGCGACGGCGTGCGGCGCCTGGCTTCCCTGGTGGCGCATCCGGCCATCGCGGGCATTGCCCCACGCATCACCTTCAACGACGGGCAGATGGCGTTCGCCGCGGCCGCCGGCCTGCCGGATGACGAGTTGGACGCACTGATGCTGGCGGAGGCCGGCGACATCCAGCACGCTGCCGGCACCTGCGCCATGAGCGCGCATGAAGACCCGCGTGGCGTGGTGGACCCTGAGCTGCGGGTGCGCGGGGTCGAAGGGCTGCGAATCGCCGACGCCGCCATCATGCCGACCGACTGCCGCGCGAACCTGCACTTCACCTGCGTGATGATCGGCGAGATGCTGGCGCGCCGCATGCCCGGCGCCGGGTAGGGTCAACCCGGCCGGCCGTCGGGCGTTTCCGGTGCAAACCCGCGCGGAAGGATCGCCCCATGAAGCTGCAAGGCAGGACCGCCCTCGTCACCGGCGCCGATTCCGGCATCGGGCAGGCCATCGCCACCCTGTTCGCCGCCGAAGGGGCGGACCTCTGCATCACCTATCGCAGCGACCGCGAGGGTGCGGAGGAAACCGCCCGCCGCATCGGGGCCAGCGGGCGCCGCGCCGTGATCGCGCAATGCGACATCAGCGAGCCGGCGGCCGTGTCGGCGTTGTTCGACAAGGCGGCGGGGGAACTCGGCACCCTCGATATCCTGGTCAACAATGCCGGCCGCTCCATGACGAACATGCCGGTCGCCGAGATGGATGACGAAGTGCTGGACAATGTGCTGCGCGTCAACCTGATGGGCCCGCTATTCTGTTGCCGCGCCTTTATCCGGCAGCGGCTGAAACAGGGCGGCGGCGGCCGCATCGTCACCATCTCCTCCGTGGCGCAGCACCTGCCGACGCCGGAGAGCGCGCCCTATGGCATGTCCAAGGCCGGCCTCGGCTCGCTGTGCCGGTCGCTGTCGCGGGAGGTGGCGGAACATGGCATCACCGTCAACAACGTCGCCCCGGGCATGATCGAGACTGCCATGACGCAGGAGCGCATCGACGATCCGAAGGCGCGCGAGCAGTCCTTCGCCGCCATTCCGCTGCACCGGGCCGGCCAGCCCGAGGAAGTGGCCAAGGTGGCGCTGTTCTTGGCCTCCGACGATGCCGCCTATGTCACCGGCCAGACCTGGGTGATCGATGGCGGGCTGACCATGAACTGGGGCGGCGCCTGACGCGCCGGGATCACCGGCACGGTGAGGCGCCGGCGCCGGCGCCCTCTGACACCGACCCGCCCCCTGACAGCGACCCCACGGAGCGCTACGCATCGGCAGCATCTGATTGCCGCGAGGTTTCGTTATGCCACCCAGCCCGCCGCCCCACCGCCGGCTCGCCGCCGCCATCGCCGACCTTCACCGGGCGCTGTTGAACGCGCAGGCGGCCGGTACCCCGCTGGCCAGCAACCCCTATGCGCTGCTGCAGGCGGTGATGCACGACCCGGCCTTCGCCTGGCTGCGGGCTTTCAGCAACCTGTTGCTGCATATCGACGAGGCGGGCGCCAAGGGCGCCATTCCCACGCCCGAGGCGTTGCAGGGCTTCGTCACGCGGGCGGCGCAACTGGTGGATGGCGGCGATCCCGAAACCGCCACCAGCCATGCCATGCTGCAGATGCACCAGCTTCGCCCGGAGATCGCCGGCAAGGCCGCCTCCCTGCGGCAGGTGATCGCCGAGTTGCGCGACCTTCCCGGCCGCTGACGGGTTATCCCCAGTTTGCGTGGAAAGCCTCGTGGGCAATCCTGTGGACAACCGCGCAGAATGCCGCGCGCCACGGCGGAAGCTGCGATCCGCCGCCTTGCTGCGCGGATTGGCGGCGGAAACACAGGCCAGGATGCGGGCAGGGCGGGATGGCGATGCGGCTGAACGCGCGGCGGGACCGGATCGTGGAATTGCTGCTGGAGTTCCAGCGGATGAGCGTGGAGGAACTGGCGCAACGCCTCGGCGCCTCCCGGGAAACCATTCGCCGCGACCTGACCGAACTGGCGGCGCGCAACCGCCTGCGCAAGTTCCATGGCGGCGCCGCCCTGCCCGACACGGTCGGCGAAGGGGCCTTCCGCATCCGCATGGTGGCGAAGCTGGAAGCCAAGCGCGCCATCGCCCGGCGTGCCGCCGCGCTGTTCGGCGCCCGCGACTCGCTGTTCATCGATGCCGGCTCCACCACCGTCGCCCTGGCCGGAGAGCTGGCGCAGCGGGAGGGGCTGACGGTGATTACCAATTCTGTGGGCATCGCCCAGCTCACCTCCCGCAACGGCGCCAATGGCACCTTTCTGTTGGGCGGAGAGCATCGGCACGAGGCCGGCGAGAATGTCGGCTCCATGGTGCTGCAGCAGCTGGCCGGGTTTTCGCCGGAGCACGCGGTGCTGACCGTGGACGGCATCGCTGCCGCCGGCATCGCTGATTCCGACCTGGCGGCGGCGGAGATCGCCCGTGTCATGATCGCCCGCGCCGAGCGCCTCACCATTGTGGCCGATGCCTCCAAATTCGAGCGTCCCGCCCTGTTCCACCTGTGCCCATTGCGGAGGATCGAGCGGCTGGTCACGGATCAGCCGCCGCCTCCCGCCCTCGCACAGGCGCTGGAGGAAGCCGGAACCGAGGTGATCCTGGCCCCGTCCATTGTCCAAAACGAAGCCGAGAACAACTAGATGGGCCGCCCCACGATGCACCGGGCCCGAATGGTCACAGCCATGCGGGATGATGTCTCCTGATCTGTTCGTAACTTCGGGGCGTTGCGGTTGTACTGACCGTGGACATGGGACGGATATTCATTCCTGGAGGCCAGCCCGCCATGCTGCTGAAGCGTTACAGTGGCATTCTGCTGAAGCCGGCCCAGGCGATTGCATCGCTGCGGCACACCGGATTCTTTGCGTTCCTGGCAGCGCCTTCCCCATCGAGGAAGGCGGGCTGCGTGGCATCTCATGATCGGTTCAGCCTGCCGCTGCTGGGCAGCCCGGCATTGTTAGGCCTGGAGCGTCGCGGATCTGGCCGCCCTGCCCGGCACCCTGCACCGTGCACGCGAGACATCGACCAGTAGCAGCGATCCGGCACAAGCACGCGTCCAAGATGCGTGGCACGACAGGATCGTGGACTCTGACGACCGCAGCGATCCGACCCGAGCGACGCTGGCGGCGCGCTCCGCAGACGAGCAGGCGACATCGGGAGGTCATTGGTCCCGGACTTCCTCGAGATCGGTCCGCACCAGGGTTTGTCCATGGCATCACAAGCCGACCGCCTATACGTGACGCACCACCTCTCGCCGGCTTCGGATGAGCACACCAAGGGCCTGGAGATCGTCCGCCGATGCGGAACGGCCCCGACCGCGACCAGGCGGCTTCGTTGCCAGCTGGCAATCTGCGCGGGCTGAAAAACCGGTCGCGGAGCGCCTGTCTGATGCCGTTGAACATCCGGTGCGATGCCATGCAACAAGCTGCAGCGCCGAAGCCGGGTTACCGTGGAAGAAGCCGGGTTACCGTGGAATGAGTGGCCAAATTGTGATGCGCGATCGACAATGCGCCATTATCACCACCAGCGGCGGTGCCGTTTCGCGGGCTGCCACGCCTCCAGGGTGCGGACGGGCCAGGATCGTGCGGCAACCGGCGGCTGCGGGCGCAGCAACAGCGCCACGGCCGCGGCACCCGCCAGCACGGCGACGCCCGCGACGCTGAGCCCGACGGCGCGCTGGCGCAGCGAACGCAGCCCCCCATCGATGGCGGCCTGCCGGGGCATCGGCGCGAACAAGGCGCCCTCGGTCACCGGCACTGCCTCGGCGCGGCGGAAATAGGACGCCATGAACTGTGCCATGAAGCGCATGCTGAGCGCCGGCGCCAAGGCATGCCCAGCGCGGATCAGCGCAACCACGGATCCCACCATCGCCGAGTTGCGGGGCCGGCGCGCCAGTCGAAGCACCGTGGCTGCCACGCGACGCGCGTCATAGACCGGCGGCGGCGCCGACAGCCGCCGCCCCGTGTAGTTGGCGCCGTGGCCGAGGCCGGGGGTGTCGATGAAGGCGGGGAACACGTCGCAGACATGGATGTGGGGCTGGTCAGCCAGCTCAGCCCGCAAGGCTCAGTGAAGCCACGCAACCCGAACTTGCTGGCGCCGTAGGCGGCGGCGAACGGCACGGACGCGTAGCCACCCACCGAGTTGATGTTGATGAGCACGCCGCGTTCCTGCCGCAGAAACACTGGCAGCACGGCGTGCGCATCGTTCATGTGGCCGAGCAGGTTGGCCCGGATCACCTGCTCATGCGCCGCCATCGGCACCTCGTGGAAGCGGCCGACGGCACCGGTTCCGACAACGCTGACCCACACCTCGATGCCGCAGCCGAACTGCACCGCCCGCTCGGCCAGCGCCTGCACCGCTTCCGTGTCGGTGATGTCGGTGGGCACCGCGGCGACGGCGGCGCCCAGTTCCCGGCAGCGCGCCGCCACCTGCTCCAGCGCCTCCGGCCCGCGCGCGGCAAGCACCAGGCGGGCCCCTTCGCGGGCGAAGGCTTCGGCCGTGGCTTGTCCGATGCCGCTGGAGGCGCCGGTGATGACGACGGTCGCGCCGCCGAGGTGATGCTGGGCCATGATCGCTCCGCTTCGGTTTCCGGGATAACCGGGGCGTGGCGCGTGGGGTTGCCGATCCTTGGTCCGGCGGGTTCAGGGGCCGGGTGACAGATCCACGGCCTAGCCATGCTCGTTCCCGCGCGGCGGGGCCAAGATGCATCGTCCGGTTGTTTGCGAGGCGCACCCGCGGGATCAGCGGCATGTCATCCGGTCTGGCTTCAGCGCGGCGTGCAGCCGCCATTCCTCGCCGCGTCATCCAGCGCGGTGGCGGCGCCGTCCACCATGTTGCCCGGCTTGGGTCGAGATAGCGGCCCATCGGTGGCATGAGGGCATCGGATGGCCCGCCTTGTCAGTCACGCTGGCGCCGCCGGCCATAGGGCCGATGGCTGCCGCACCGTGCAATCGAAGAACCTTTGCCCCAGGCTGGACATCCACCCCCAGTCGACCGGCCGTTCCGCGTGCCCGCTGCGGGACGGGACATTGGTTCGGCATGGCCGGGGTTGGCGCCATTGGTCGGATGAGCTGTCATGCGGAGGCCGTTCGGGTGTGCGCGAAGCCGAAGAACAGGCTCGGCACGATGCGTCGATGCGGCGTTTTCCGGAAAGTCCGCACGACACCTTGGCGGCGTGTCAGCCGGGTGGCAATCCGGTGGCAGCGTGGCCAGCCGGAGGAGAGCGGGATGCGGGTGATCGTTGTCGGGGCGGGGGTGCTGGGTGCCAGCGCGGCCTATCACCTGGCCTGCGGCGGGGCCGAGGTCACGGTGATCGACCCGATGCTGGAGGGCCGCGCCACGGCCGCCGGCGCCGGCATTGTCTGCCCCTGGTCGTCCCGCGTCACCGATCCCGACTGGTACCGGATGTCCGGCGGCGGCGCGCGCGATTATCCCGTTCTGGTGGCGCAGCTGGCGGAGGATGGCGAAGCCGATCTCGGCTATCGCCGCGTCGGCGCGCTGTGCATCGCCGGCGACGAGGGCGCCCTCCCCGATGCGGAAGCGCGCATCCGGGCGCGACTGGAGGCGGCGCCGGAGGCCGGCATCCTGTCCCGCCTTTCGCCCGCGGAGGCACGGACGCTGTTTCCGCCGCTGAAGCCGGATGAACCGGCACTGCACCTGTCCGGCGCCGCCCGTGTTGATGGCCGGCTGCTGGCCGCCGGGCTGCTGCGGGCCGCTGCCCGCCGCGGTGCCCGGGTGGAGCGTGACGTGGTGACCGCCCTGGTGCGGCAGGGATCACGGGTGTCGGGCGTGCGGGCCGGCGGGCGCGAATTCGGTGCCGACGCGGTGCTGCTCTGCGCCGGGGCCTGGGCGCCGCCGCTGCTGGCGCCCCACGGCGTGGAACTGCCCGTGGCGCCGCAGCGCGGGCAGATCCTGCACCTGCTGCTGCCCGGCCAGCAGACGCGCGACTGGCCGGTGCTGCTGCCGATGAGCAGCCATTACCTGCTGGCCTTCGATGATTCGCGCGTGGTGGTTGGCGCCACGCGGGAGACCGGCTCCGGCTTCGACCACCGCTTCACCGCCGGCGGGGTGATGCAAGTGCTGGCCAACGCGCTGTCCGTCGCGCCGGGCCTGGCCACGGCCACGCTGCACGAGATGCGGATCGGCATGCGGCCGATGGGTCCGGACCTGAAGCCGCTGCTCGGCCCGGTGCCGGGGCTGGACGGGCTGGTGATCGGCAATGGCCTGGGTGCCGGCGGGCTGACCATGGGGCCCTATGCCGGGCGGCTGCTGGCGCAACTTCTGTTGCGTGGCGTGGCGGAGATCGACCTCGCGCCCTACAACCCGCTTCGACACGGACCTTTTCTCTCGCCGCATGGACGTTGACGCTTGAACACTGCTCCCCTCCCGCTCCTGGTCACCCATAGCGGCGGTTTCCATTGCGACGACGCGCTGGCCTATGCCGTGCTGCGCCTGGCCCTCGGCCTGGGCGAGGCCGGCACCGACCACACGTTGATCCGCACCCGCGACGCCGCAACCATCGAGCGGGCCACCATCGCCTTCGATGTCGGGCTGGTGAGCGATGCCGGGGCCGGGCGCTTCGACCACCACCAGCGCGGCGCCCCCACGCGGGAGGATGGGCTGCCCTTCTCGGCCGCCGGGCTGGTCTGGCAGCGTTACGGCGCGGACGCGGTGCGCGCGCTGCTGCGCCCGCTGGGCGAGGAGGCCGTGGCGCTGGCGCCGCAGGTCGCCACGGCAATCGATGAGTCGATCATCCGCCGGGTGGATGCCATCGACAACGGCGTCGGGCCGCGCGACGACACGCTCGGCCTCGGTGCCCTGGTGAGCGACTTCAACCCGACCTGGGACTCCCCCGCGCTGGGCGACGTGGCGGCCGAGGATGCGTTGTTCCGCGAGGCCTCGGACCTGTGCGAGGCGGTGCTGCGCCGGCGCGTCGACATGGTGCGCGCCAAGCTCGCCGGCGAGACGGAGGTGATGGCGGCGCACGCCGCCGGCCAGGACGGCCGTCTGCTGGTGATGGACCGCAAGCTGCCCTGGCGCTCGCTGGCCTTCCGCCAAGGCTGGCCCATCCTGTATGCCATCTATCCCGTGCCCAATGGCAACTGGATGGTGGACGCGATGCCGCCCGAGCCGGGTTCCTTTGCCCAGCGGCTGCCGCTGCCGGAAGCCTGGGCGGGGCTGCAGGGGGCGCCGCTGGTGGCCGCCTCCGGCATCCCGGACGCGGTGTTCGTGCATGTGAAGCGGTTCATCGGCAGCGCCAGTTCGCGCGAGGGGGCGCTGGCCATGGCCCGGGCGGCCATGACGATCGGCGGCGCATGAGATCACGCGGCCGGGTCTTTCCTGGCCTGCCGCCTGACCCCAGCATCAACAACACCCTGCTTGCCGGCCGGGCGACGAACGGAGCGATGGAGGACCGATGATGAGCGTGACCCAGCAGGCCTTCCGCGCGGCGATGTCGCATCTGGCGGCAGCGGTGAACGTGATCACCACCGAGGGCGAGGCCGGGCGCGGCGGCATGACGGCCTCCGCCGTGTGCAGCGTCACCGACGCGCCGCCCACCCTGCTGACCTGCATCAACCAGTCGGCCCGGCTGAACGGCATGATCAAGCGCAACGGCGTGTTCTGCGTCAACGTGCTGGCCGCCGCGCACCAGGAGATCTCCGGGCTGTTCGCCAATAACAAGGAAGAGATGGAGGCGCGCTTCGCCCTGGGTTCCTGGAGCCGGCTGGCCACCGGCTCCCCGGTGCTGGAAGAAGCGCCGGTGTCGTTCGATTGCCGCGTGTCGCAGGCGGTGGAGGCCGGCACCCACACCGTGTTCCTGGGCGAGGTGGTGGGGCTGCGCGTCACCGAGGGCGAGCCCGACGGGCTGGTGTATTTCCGTCGTGGCTACCGCCAGATCGCCACGCTGCCGGTCGCGGTGCTGCCGGGCGCCTGATCCGCGGCCGGTGCCCACCAGGAACCCGTCCATGGATGCCGAGGCCAGCTCCCCGGGGCAGCGCGTGCCGGCGCTGGAAAGCGCCCTGGCGGAGGACATCCAGACGGGCCGGCTGCCGGCGGGCAGCTGGCTGAAGCAGATCGCGTTGCAGCAGCGCTACGGGCACAGCCGCGGCGACGTGCGGCGCGCCCTCGATGGGCTGGCGGCGCGCCGGCTGGTTGAGCACGTGCCCAATTGCGGCTTCCGCGTCGCCGTCATGGATGAGCTTCGCCTGCAGGAATTGCGGCAGCTGCGCGCCATCCTGGAGAACGCCGCCGCCGCCCTCACCGCGGTGCCGGCCCCGCCGGCCGCCGTGCTCCGCCTGCGGGCGCTGGCGGAAGCGTTCTCCGCCGCGGCCGCAGGCGGTTCGGCGCAGCAGCGCAACGAAGCCAATTTCGCGTTCCACCAGGCACTGCTGGAGCTCTGTCCCAACCGCGAGTTGGCACAGGCCGTGATCCAGACGCGGCTGCGCATGCCGGCGGCGCCCGGCGCCCAGTGGGAAGCGCCGGGATGGGTCGCCGAATCGGCGCGGCAGCATCACGCCATGGTGGACGCGCTGGAGGCCGGCGACCGCAGCGCTTTCGCCGCCGCCGTTCGCGCGCACCAGCGGCCGCCGCCGCCGCTCCCGGCCGGCGCCGCGCCGCGCGGCCGTCCGCGAAAAGCTGCGGCCGGAGCGACCAGACCCGCACGCGATTCTCTTGCAATCGGCGGCAGCCCTCCCCATCCTTCTGCGCAGTCCGCAACAACCGAAAGGAGGTGATCCAGTGTCTCATTGTTTGAAGTCGGTGCCTGCTGCCTCCTGGATCGCTGGGACGACCAAGACCGTCTCGGCCTGAGGCTGCGGGTTTACCCGCAAACAATGTCGGAGGCCCTGGGGAGTGATCCCCGGGGCCTCTTTCACGTCCGGCGCCGTCTTGTGGAGGTGCAGGGCCGTCGATATAGCCGAGCGGGAACAACGCCCGGAGCCGAGCCCCCCATGCGCCGCCGCTTCATCCTGGCCAGCGTGGTGGCCGCCGGGTTGCCGGCCGGCCCGTCCGCGCGGGCCCAGGGGGCGCCCACGGTGTTCGCCGCCGCCAGCCTGACCGATGCCATGCGGGCCGTGGGCGCAGCCTGGACGGCCCAGGGCCACGCGGCGCCGCGCTTCTCCTTTGCCGCTTCCTCCGCCCTGGCGCGGCAGATCGAGCAGGGCGCCCCGGCCGACATCTTCGCCTCCGCCGACGAGCCCTGGATGGACTATCTCGGGCAGCGGCAATTGATCGTGGACACGAGCCGGGCCAGTCCTCTCGCCAACGCCCTGGTGCTGATCGCCCCGGCCGATTCGCTGCAGGCGCCGGTGGCCCTGGCGCGCAACACCGACCTGCTCGCCCTGACGGGGGCGGAGGGCCGCATCGCGACCGGCGATCCCTCCAACGTTCCGGTCGGCCAGTATGCCCGGGCGGCGCTCGCCTGGATGGGTCAGTGGGAACGGGTGTCGCCGCGCCTGGCGCGTGCCGACAACGTCCGCTCCGCCCTGCTGCTGGTGGAGCGGGGCGAGGCGCCGCTTGGCATCGTCTATGCCACGGATGCCGCGGCCTCCAAGGCGGTGAAGGTGCTCGGCCACTTCCCGGCCGAAAGCCATCCGCCGGTGACCTATCCCTTCGCCCTCACCCGTCGCGCCGCCGCGAATCCGGCGGCGCGCGAGTTTCTCGCCTTCGTCATCGGCACCGAGGCCGTGCCCATCTTCCGGCGCTTCGGCTTCGCCCTGCGCGGGTCCTGACCAGCGGCATGGGCTGGCTGTCCTTCGAGGAATGGCAGGCGGTCCAGCTGAGCCTGTCGGTTGCGCTCCGCTCGGTGGTGTTCGGCCTGCCGCCCGCCGTGCTGGTGGCCTGGGTCCTGGCGCGCGGCCGCTTTCCCGGGCGCGGCATGCTGGACGCCCTGGTCCACCTGCCGCTCGTGATGCCGCCAGTGGTGATCGGCTGGCTGCTGCTGGTGTTCTTCGGCGTGCGTGGGCCGGCGGGATCGCTGCTGCAGGACTGGTTCGGCATCCGACTGGTGTTCACCACCGGCGGGGCCGCCCTGGCCACCGCGGTGATGTCGTTCCCGCTGATCGTCCGCGCCGTCCGGCTGAGCCTGGATGCGGTGGATCCCGGGCTGGAGGCCGCGGCGCGCACCCTGGGCGCCGGGCCGATCGACCGCTTCCTGACGATCACCTTGCCGTTGATCGCACCCGGCATCCTGTCCGGCGCCATCACCGCCTTCGCCGCCGGCCTGGGCGAGTTCGGCGCCGTGATCACCTTCGCGTCCAACATTCCGGGCGAGACCCAGACCCTGCCCCTGGCGATCTATGCCGCCACCCAGACGCCGGGCGGCGAGGGCGTGGCGGCGCGGCTCGCCGCCATCTCCTTCGCCCTTGCGGTGGGTGGGCTGCTCCTGGCCGACTTCGCCGGGCGGCGGCTGCAGGCGCTGCTGGGCCGGGTACCCCGCTGATGCTGGAAGTTGCGTTGCGGCACGCCTTTCCGGGCTTTCTCCTGGAGGCTGCCTTCACCGCGCCGACGCCGGGCGTCACGGCGTTGTTCGGGCCCTCGGGCTGCGGCAAATCCACCATTCTGGCGGCGGTGGCCGGGCTTCTGCGCCCGCAGGCCGGGCGAGTGGCGGTGGATGGCCGGGTGCTGTTCGATGCCGCCCGCGCCATCGCCCTGCCGCCGGAGCGGCGCCGCTGCGGCGTGGTGTTCCAGGATGCCCGGCTGTTCCCGCACCTCTCGGTGGAAGGAAACCTGCGCTACGGGCTGCGGCGTGCGCCGCGCGGCGCGGCGGGCCTCGATACCGCGGAAGTGGTCCGGCTGCTCGGCCTCGAGCACCTGCTGCGCCGCCGCCCGGTCGCCTTGTCGGGCGGGGAGAAGCAGCGCGTGGCGCTGGGCCGGGCGCTGCTGTCCCGCCCCGCCCTGCTGCTGATGGACGAGCCGTTGGCGGCGCTGGATGCGGCCCGCAAGGCGGAGCTGCTGCCCTTCCTGGCGCGGCTGCGGGAGCGGCTGAGCATTCCCCTGCTCTACGTCACCCACGCGCTGGACGAGGTAGACCGGCTGGCCGACACGGTGGTGCTGCTGCAAGGCGGCCGCGTGCAGGCCAGCGGTACGCCTGAGGAGCTTTCCGCCCGCACCGACCTGCCGCTGCTGGCCGCCCGCCGCGATGCCGGCGCCGTGCTGGCCTGTACCGTACTCGGCCATGCGCCGGAGCGCGGGCTGACGCGGCTCGGCTTTTCTGGGGGCGAACTGCTGGTGCCGCTGGAAGCCGTG
The DNA here is from genome assembly GCF_003604215.1 of Teichococcus vastitatis. Classification (GTDB taxonomy): domain Bacteria; phylum Pseudomonadota; class Alphaproteobacteria; order Acetobacterales; family Acetobacteraceae; genus Pseudoroseomonas; species Pseudoroseomonas vastitatis. The sequence continues at coordinate 62,820 of NZ_QXGS01000012.1, read as the reverse complement.
CCGCCGGGTGCCCGGCTGCGGGTGCGGGTGCGGGCGCGCGACGTGTCGGTGGCCACCGAGCCGCCGCCTGCCCTGTCCGTGCAGAACGTGCTGCCGGCGGTGCTGGAGGCGGTGGAGCCTGGCCCGCCGCACCAGGCGATGCTGCGCCTGCGGCTCGGTGCCTCGGTGCTGCTGTCGCGCGTCACCGGGGATGCGGTGCGTCGGCTGCAACTGGCGCCGGGGATGACGCTGTGGGCACTGGTGAAGTCGGTGGCCTTCAGCCACGACCCTGCGCCGCCGTGACCGGCTGACGCCATGCTCCGCGCCAAGGCCCGCCAGAGCCTGCATCGCCCGGGCCGCGGTTGAGCCTCCGCCTCAATCTCGGCGGCGGCCGCCGCATCGGGTCGGGCAAAATCCGCCTGCTGGAGGAGATCGGCCGGACCGGTTCGATCTCCGGCGCCGGGCGCGCCCTCGGAATGAGCTATCGCCGCGCCTGGGAATGGGTGGAGGCGCTGAACCGTGACCTGCGCCGTTCAGTGGTAGAGGCGGCGGCCGGAGGTTCCGGCGGCGGCGCGCGCCTGACCGAGGCGGGGCTGGCGATCGTGGCGCAGGACGGGACATCGAGGCCGAACCCAACGCCCTCGCGGCGCCGCGGCTGGCGGCGCTGGCACCTTCCGCCTGACCCGTCCGATGGCCCCGGAGTTGCCGGGCTCCGGCTGGTGCCATAATGTCCCCTCCGCCGCCGCGCCGGGCCTCCCTGTTCGCGGCTGCAGGCTCCGGTCAGCGGGAGGGCCGTGCCGAAGGGGCGGCGGATGGCAGCGGCGGGAGAACACCATTTTCGGATCGCGCAGGATCGGCCGCAGAAACACCGGGAACGCGGGGCAATGACGGGCTTCACGCTGCCGTCCGGCGATGCGGTGCCGGTTGGCGACGCCGCGCCGGTCGATCCTGCTGAGGCGATCGGCACCTCCGGGCGCGGCAGGACCCTGACCCTGGCCGGCTGCGCCGGGGAGACGATGGCGGCGCGCTCATGAACGGTGCGTCCGAACTGGCCTCGGGCAAGGGACACAGGGACGAGAACTTCCCGGTTGCTTCCTGGCTGGTGCGGCCCGAACTGCGCCCGGCCATCCTGGCCTTCTACCACTTCGCCCGCGCCGCCGACGACGTGGCCGACCATGAATCCGCGGCACCGGAGCGCAAGCTGGCGCAGCTCGACGCCCTGGCCGCGGGGTTGGGCGGCGAGCGCGGCGCCAGCGCGGAAGGCGAGGCGCTGCACGCCGTGCTGCGCGCGCGGGGCCTGTCCGACCAGCATCCGCTCGACCTCCTGGAAGCATTTCGCCGCGATGTCACCCAGCGCCGCTACGAGAGCTGGACCGAGCTGATGGAGTATTGCCGGTATTCCGCCGCGCCGGTGGGCCGCTTCGTGCTCGACCTGCACGGGGAGGACCGGCGCTGCTGGCCCGCCAATGACGCGCTCTGCGCCGCCTTGCAGGTGATCAACCACCTGCAGGATTGCGGCAAGGACCGCCGCATGCTGGACCGGGTCTATCTTCCACTCGACGCGCTGTCGGCGCAGGGTATCGGGGTGGCGGCGCTGGACGCGCCACGGGCTTCGGCGCCGCTGCGCGCGGTGATCGCCGGCCTGGCCCGCCGCACCGGTGGCCTGCTGGCGCAATCCCGTTCGCTGGCCGGACAGATCGCCGACCGCCGCCTGTCGCTGGAGGTCGGCGTGATCCAGTCCCTGGCCGAAAGCCTCGCGGCCCGGCTGCAACGCCGTGACCCGCTGTCGGAGCGCGTGCATCACCGGCAGCCGGAAGCGCTGGCGTTGGCGCTGCGCGGCGGCACGGCCGCGCTGCTGGCCCGGCTGCGGCTGCTGCGGCGCCATCCGGCATGAGTGCCGCCGCGCCGCCACTGGCCGAGGCGGAGGTTCTGCAGGCCAAGCTGAGCGGCAGCTCCTTCTACGCGGCCATGCGGCTGATGCCGGCGGCGGAGCGTGCGGCAATGTTCGCCGTCTATGCCTTCTGCCGCGCCGTGGACGACATCGCCGATGACGGCACCCGTCCGCGTCCGGAGCGCCACCTGGAACTGGAGGCGTGGCGGGCCGACCTGGCCGCGCTGTATGCCGGGCAGCCGGCGCGCCGTGCCGCCTTCCTGGCCGCGCCGGTGCGGGATTTCGGGCTGCGGCAGGAGGATTTCCTGGCGGTGATCGACGGCATGGCGATGGATGTCGCCGCCGACATCCGCGCGCCCGACTGGGCCACGCTGGACCTGTATTGCGACCGCGTCGCCAGCGCGGTGGGGCGGCTGTCCACGCGCATCTTCGGCATGGAGGACGCACCGGGCCTGGCGCTGGCGCGGGAGCTGGGCCGGGCGCTGCAGCTGACCAACATCCTGCGCGACCTGGACGAGGACGCCGCCATCGGTCGCCTCTACCTGCCGCGCGAATTGTTGCGGCGGGCCGGCCTCGGCGGGAACGCCCCGCCGGGCGTGGTGGGCGATCCGCGCGTCGACGCCGCCTGCCGCCAGCTGGCCGAACGGGCGCTGCAACACTTCGCCGCCGCGGACGGCATCCTGCGCGCCCGGCCCCGCGGCCATCTGCTGGCACCGCGCCTGATGGAAGCCGTGTATCGCAACATCCTGCGCGACATGCTGGAACAAGGCTGGCGGCCGCCGCGCCGCCGCGTCCGCATCGGCAAGGCGCGACTGCTCTGGATCATTGCCCGCTGTAGCCTCGGGCGATGAGGATGGTCGCCGACAGCCTCCTGCCGGGCGGTGCCGCTGGCGCCGCGGGCGGCACCGTCCACGTGGTCGGCGCCGGGCTGGCGGGATTGTCGGCGGCGGTGTCGCTCGCCCGGCGCGGCGTTGCCGTGGTGGTGTGGGAGGCGGCGCCGCAGGCGGGCGGGCGCTGCCGCTCCTACCATGATCCGAGGCTCGATCTGGTGATCGACAACGGCAATCACCTCGTTCTGTCGGGCAATCCGGCCGTGGCGCGCTACCTGGAGGCAACGGGGGCCACCGGCCGGCTGGAAGGGCCGGACGAGGCGGCGTTCCCGTTTCTCGACCTGCGCGACGGCACGCGATGGGTGCTGCGGCCGAACCGGGGCCGCCTGCCCTGGTGGGTGCTGAGCGCCGGCCGCCGCGTCCCTGGCACGCGGCCGCGTGATTATCTGGCCTTGGCCACGCTGCTGCGCCGCCATCCCGGCCGCCGCATCGATTCCCTGCTGCCCTGCCGTGGTCCGTTATGGGACCGGCTGCTGCGGCCGGTTCTGTTGTCGGCGCTGAACACCGCGCCGGAGGAGGGCTCGGCCGAGCTGGCCGCCGCGGTGCTGCGCGAGAGCCTCGGCCAGGGTGGCGCGGCGGCGCGGCCGCGCATTGCCAGCCCGACGCTCGCCGCGGCCTTTATCGACCCAGCCCTCGCGATGCTGCGCCGCCAGCGCGCCACGATCCGCCTCGGCCAGCGGTTGCGCGGCCTGTCGCTGGAGGGCGGCCGCGTGGGCGGGCTGGCCTTCGGCGACGGAACCGTGACACTCGGGCCGCGCGACCGGGTGGTGCTGGCCCTGCCGCCCTGGGCGGCGGCGGAACTGCTGCCCGGCCTGGTGGTGCCAAATGATTTCCGCCCTATCCTGAACGCGCATTTCCGCGCCCTGCCGCCGTCGGGTGCGCCGGCCCTCGCTGGGCTGGTCGGCGGCACGGCGGAATGGGTGTTCGCCTTCCCCGACCGGCTGTCGGTGACGGTCAGCGATGCTCGCCACCTGATGGAGGAGCCGACGGAGGCCCTGGCGGCGCGCCTCTGGCCGGAGGTGGCGCGGCTGCATGGCCTGCCTAAGGGCGACGTCCCGCCCTGGCGCATCGTCAAGGAACGCCGCGCCACCTTCGCCGCCACGCCGGAGCAGGAGGCACGCCGGCCCGCCGCCCGCACTGCATGGGCCAACCTGATGCTGGCCGGGGACTGGGTGCGCACCGGGCTGCCCGCCACGATCGAGGGTGCCCTGCGGTCCGGCGAGGCCGCGGCCACGCTCGCCCTTTCCCCGGGAGGAGCTGGTTAGCTCCTGAAAACCGCGCAGAGCAACATCCGCCCGGATATCGGAGGATGAGGCGACCAAGGCGCGGCGAACAGCGTTCCGATGGCTCCCGGGTGTTCGAAGCCGGGGCCGACAACTTTCTGCGGCGTCTCCGAGGGGCGCAGGCTGCGGCCGACGGCGTCTATGTTCCCGCCTTGCCGGCCGGCATCGGCTCTGGTCTGCTACGCGAACGGCACCTCCAGCAGGATTGGCAGCAGCATGAAACGACGCGACCTTCTTTCGGCTCCCGCGGCGCTGGGCGTGGCCGCTGCCCTGCCCCGTTTCGCCATCGCCCAGCCGGCGGCGAGCCGGGTGCTGCGCTTTGTGCCTCAATCCAATCTCGGCTCGCTCGACCCGGTCTGGACCACGGCCAACGTCACCCGCAACCACGCCTTCATGATCTACGACACGCTGTATGGGCTGGACGAGCAGTTCCAGCCGCAGCCGCAGATGGCCGAGGGCCACACGGTGGAGGATGACGGCCGGCTCTGGACCATCACCCTGCGGTCAGGGCTGCGGTTCCATGACGGGGAGCCGGTGCGGGCGCGGGATTGCGTTGCCAGCATCAATCGCTGGATGAAGCGCAGCCCGTCCGGCCAGGCGCTGGCCCTGGCGCTGGAGGAGATCTCGGCGGCGGACGACCGGCGCATCCGCTTCCGCCTCCAGCGACCCTTCCCGCGGCTGGTGCAGTCCTTGGCGGCGGCCACCAACCCGATCGCCTTCATCATGCCGGAGCGCGTGGCGCAGACCGATCCGTTCAAGCAGATCACGGACAACATCGGCAGCGGCCCGTTCCGCTTCAAAGCCGATGAATACAATTCCGGCAGCCGCGTGGTGTACGAGCGCAACGCGGATTACAGCCCGACGCCCGTGGCCGCGCACGGGCTGACCGCCGGGCCGAAGCAGGTGTTCTTCGACCGCGTCGAATGGAACATCATCACCGATGCCGCGACCTCGGCCGCCGCGCTGCAATCCGGCGAGATCGACTGGTTCGAGCAGCCGCCGCCGGAAATCCAGATGCTGTTCGCGCGGGACCGCAACATCAGCGTCACCGGCATGGACCCGCTGCCGATGCCGGCCTTGCTGCGGCTGAACCACCTGCACCCCCCCTTCAACAACAAGAAGCTGCGCCAGGCGCTGCTGCCGGCGATCAACCAGGGCGACTTCATGGCCTCGGTGGTGGGCGACAGCCCGGAGAACGTGGTCACCGGCACCGGCGTATTCACGCCGGGCACGCCGCTGGCCAATCAGGCCGGCCTGGAGCCGCTGATGGGCGAGCGCAGCCTGGACCGCGCCCGGGCGCTGATCCGGGAGGCCGGCTACAACAATGAGCTGATGCGGCTGATCGGCCCCACCGATATCCTGGCGCCCACCGCCATCACCCAGGTGGCGGCCGACCTGTTCCGCCGCCTCGGCTTCAACATGGATTTGGCGCTGAGCGACTGGGGCACGGTGGTGCAGCGCCGCGCCAGCCGGGAGCCGCTGGACAAGGGCGGGTGGAGCGCCTTCCTGACCAGCTTCTCCTCCTTCGACTGGATCGACCCGGCGGCGCATGCGGCGCTGCGCGCCAACGGTGCCGGCGCCTGGCCCGGCTGGCCGGAGGTGCCGCGCATCGAGGCGCTGCGCGACCAGTGGTTCAACGCCCCCGACCTCGCCGCGCAGAAGCGGATCGCCGAGGAGATCCAGCGCGTGGCGCTGGAGGAGGTGCTGTTCATCCCGGTCGGCGCCTACCGGTCGATCACCGCGCTGCGCGCCAATCTGCGCGACCGGGTGCCCGGCTTCGCCATCTTCTGGAACATCAAGCAGGCTTAAAGGACACCTCGCGGCGGCTCAGTTGTCGATGCGGTCCCGCAGCCGCATCTCAGGCAGGCCGAGCACCAGCAGGAAGGCGGCGGTCATCACCACGCCGCTGAGGCCGAAGCAGCCGGTCAGCGCCGTGCGGTAGGCATCGGCCACCGCCGCCTGCTGCTCCGGGGTGAAGCCGGACAGCGCCTGCACCCCGCGCTCGGCCAGCGCAGCGGTGTCGACGCTGCCGCCCAGCGAGGCGAAGGCGGCGCTGAGCCGCCCCGATAGGATGGCGCCGGAAACGGCCACGCCCACCGCGCCGCCGAGCGACCGGGCAAAGGTCATGGCACCGGTCGCCGCACCCAGTTCGCCATGCGACACGGCGTTCTGCACCGCGACGGTGAGGTTGGGCATGCCCATGCCCATGCCGAGGCCGAGCAGGCCCATCGACACCAGGAACACCGCCGGCGGCGCGCCCCACCAGGCGAACATGGCAAGGGTCGCCAGCGCCACGGCCTCCAGCCCCAGCCCGGCCAGCAGAAAAGGCTTGTTGCGCCCGAGCCTGGCCACGATGCGCCCGCCGATGATCGAGGTCAGCACCATGCCGCAGACCTGCGGCAGCAGCATCGCGCCGGCGAGCGCCGGGCTCATGCCCAGCACCAGCTGGAAGTACAGCGGGAGGAACACGGTGGAGCCCATCATGGCGAACACCATCATGCCGCCCACCGCCACGCCGCGGGCGAAGATGGCGTTGCGGAACAGCGCCAGGCGGATCAGCGGCTCCGGTGCCCGCAGCTCACGCCAGCCGAACAGGCCGTAAAGGCCGACGCACAGCAGGGCCAGACCAGCCGACCGCCAGGACAGCCAGCGGAACTCCGTGCCGCCCCAGGCCAGCAGCAGCAGCAGCGTCGCCGTGGCCGCGGCCAGCAGCAGCGCGCCGGGGTAGTCGATGGGACGGCTGCGGCGGGCGGGCGGCGTCCGCAGCCCGAGCGCGATCATGACCAGAGCCAGGGCGCCGATCGGCAGGTTCACGTAGAACACCCAGCGCCAGCCCAGGGTGGAGGTGATGATGCCGCCCAGCAACGGCCCCGCCACGCTGGCCAGCGCGAAGGTCCCGGTGAACAGCCCCTGGTATTTCGGCCGCTGGCGTGGCGAGACCACGTCGGCCACTGCCGCCTGCGACAGCACCAGCAGGCCGCCGGCGCCGATGCCCTGCAAGGCCCGGAAGGCGATCAGCTGCCCCATGGATTGCGCGGCGCCGCACAACAGGGAGCCGCCGAGAAACAGCAGGATCGCCACGAAGAACAGCCGTCGCCGCCCGAACAGGTCCGAGAGCTTGCCGTAGAGCGGCGTGGTGGTGGTGGAGGTCAGCATGAAGGCGGTGACCACCCAGGACAGGTGCGCCATCCCGCCCAGCTCGCCCACCATGCGCGGCAGGGCGGTGTTGACGATGTTCTGATCCAGCGCCGCCAGGATCATGGTGAGCAGCGCACCGGCCATCACCGTGCGGATCGGCGGTCGCCGGCGCTGCTCCGTCGCGGTGTCGGCCGCGGTATCGTCGAAGGGCATGAAAATGGCGCTTCCGCTGGCGGGAGGGGGCGGTGGGTGTGGCAGGCCGGCTCGGGTGCCTGGCGCACCGTGCGGTTCGGCCATGCTGCACGGTGCAGGAACTCTGCCAATGGGATGGCGTTGCTGCCCTAGCCGGGTCATGGGGCCCGGCCGGAAAATCCGACAAAGGCTCACCCATGCCGCCCAATCCACCATCCGGCACCGGTCGTGCCATCCTGACCTCGATCCTCGCTGTTGTTCTGGCACTGGCCGGGCTGGGCTGCGCAGCCGGGGGAGCCTGGCTGCTCGCCCTCGGCGGCTCCTGGTATTACCTGCTGGCGGGGCTGGCGATGCTGGCTACCGCCCTGCTGCTGTGGCGGCGCCATCCCGCGGCGCTCTGGCTGTTCGCGCTGCTCACCGCGGCCACCCTGGTCTGGTCGCTCTGGGAGGCCGGGCTCGACTGGTGGCCGCTGGCCGCCCGCGGCGACGTGCTGTTCGTGATCGGCGCCTTGCTGCTGACGCCTTGGGTGACGCGCAGCCTGCGCCGCCCGGGCGATGCCCGTCCGGCTGGGGCGCTGCGCGGCGGCGGGCTGGCCTTGTCGCTGGTGTTGCTGGCGGCGCTGGTGGTCGCCGGAACCGCGATGCTGCGCGATCCGCACCAGCTCGCGGGCAGCCTTCCTCCGGTGCGGGCCGCTCAGGGAGAGGCCCAAGGGAATGCATCAGGAGCCGCCCAGGGGGATGCCCGCCTGATGCAGGCGGCCGGCACCCCCGCCGTGCCACCCGGTGAGTGGCATGATTACGGCCGCACCGGCTTTGGCCAGCGCTTCTCGCCGCTGGCGCAGATCACCCCCGCCAATGCCGGCCAGCTGGAGGAAGTCTGGCGCTACAACACCGGTGATGTCCGCGGGCAGCCGGGCGATCCGGTGGAAACCACCTTCGAGGTGACGCCGCTGAAGATCGGCGACCGGCTGTACCTGTGCACGCCGCACCAGAGCGTCATTGCCCTGGATGCCGACACCGGACGCGAGGTCTGGCGCTACAACCCGCGCATCCAGAACGAGCTGGCCTTGCAGCACCTGACCTGCCGCGGCCTGTCCTATCATGACGGGGTGGGCTACGGCACCGCATCCTCGTTCCAGCCGGCCGGCACCGGTGCGCCGCAGCCGGCCCCGGCCCAGCCGCCGGCCCAGGTGCAGAGCACCGACCAGCGCTCGGCGCCGCCGCTGCGCCTGCCGGACGCGACGGAGGGCGCCCGCAGCGTCGCCGATTGCCCGCGCAAGCTGTTCATGCCCACCGCGGACGGGCGGCTGATCGCGCTGGACCCGGAAACCGGAGGCGTGTGCACCAGCTTCGGCGACAACGGGCAGATCAGCCTGTGGAACAACATGCCCAATGTGAAGGCGGGCGGATATTACTCGACCTCTCCCGTGGTGGTGACGCGGGACCGGGTGATCGTCGGCGGCACGGTGCTGGACAACGTGTCCACCGCCGAGCCCTCGGGTGTCATCCGGGCGTTCGACGTCAACACCGGGGCGCTGATGTGGAACTGGGATTCCGGCAATCCGGACCAGACCGCTCCGCTGCCGCCGGGCCAGACCTATACGCCGAACTCGCCCAACAGCTGGTCGATCTCGGCGGTGGATGAGGCGCTGGGCATGGTCTACGTGCCGCTCGGCAACCAGCCACCGGACCAGTGGGGCGCCAACCGGGCCCCCCATGTGGAGCGCTTCTCCTCCTCCGTGGTGGCGCTGGACCTCGGCACGGGGCAGGTGCGCTGGGTGTTCCAGACCGTGCATCACGACCTGTGGGATTACGACGTGCCGTCGCAGCCCAGCCTGATCGACCTGACGGTGAACAATCAGCGCGTGCCGGCCCTGGTGCAGCCCACCAAGCAGGGCGAGCTGTTCGTGCTGAACCGGGAAACCGGCCAGCCCATCCTGCCGGTGACCGAGGCGCCAGCGCCGCAGGGCGCCGTGGCGCCGGACCACACGGCACCGACGCAGCCGGTATCGCGGCTGTCCTACGACCCGCCGCCGCTGACCGGTGCGCAGATGTGGGGCGCCACCCTGTTCGACCAGCTGGCCTGCCGCATCGCGCTGAAGCGTCTGCGCTACGATGGCCGCTATACCCCGCCCTCGCTGCAAGGCTCGCTGGTCTATCCCGGCAATTTCGGCGTGTTCAACTGGGGCTCGGTGGCCGTGGACCCGCAGCGCCAGGTGGCGTTCACCACGCCGACATACTTGGCCTTCGTGTCCCGGCTGGTGCCGCGCCCCGACAACAGCAGCCTGGTGGTGCAGCAGGGTAGCCCGCCGGAAGGCAGCCTGCCGGCGCTGAACGAGAATTTCGGCGCGCCCTACGCGATCGAGCTCGGCCCATTCACCTCGGTGCTGGGGCTGCCCTGCCAGCAGCCGCCCTGGGGCTATGTGGCGGGGGCCGACCTCACCACCGGCGAGGTGGTGTGGCAGCACAAGAACGGCACCACGCGCGATGCTTCCCCCGTGCCGCTGCCGTTCCGCATGGGCGTGCCGAATCTCGGCGGGCCGATCATGACGGCGGGCGGTGTCGCCTTCCTGTCGGGCACCATCGACTATTACGTCCGTGCCTATGACGTCACGGACGGGCGTGAATTGTGGAAGGCGCGGCTGCCAGCCGGCGGACAGGCCACGCCGATGACCTATCAGGGTCAGGACGGGCGGCAATACTTGCTGGTGGTGGCGGGCGGCCACGGGTCGCTCGGCACCAAGGCGGGCGATGCGGTAATCGCCTACGCGCTGCCGCGCTAGGCGGCGGACAGGTCGAGCCGCGCCACCAGCGGCAGGTGATCAGAGGCGTGGCGGGCCGTCCTGGTGTGATGGACCGCCACCTCCCGCAGCAGGCCGGGCGGATCGACCAGGATCCGGTCCAGTGCCCAGGTTGGGCGAAAGGCCGGAAAGCTCGGCAGCGGTGGCGGCATGGCGAAGCGGCGGGCAAGAACGCCGAGCGCTGAGCCGCCTTCCCGCCGCTCGTTGAAATCGCCCAGCAGCAGGACGGGCATGGGGCGGCCATCGGCCTCGGCCGCCCGCAGCAGCAATTCGCCCTGGTGGCGCCGCGTCTGCGCGCCGAGGCTCAGATGGGCGGTGAGCACCCGCAGCGGCCCATGCCCGAAATCCAGCTCCGCCAGGATGCCGCCGCGCGGTTCCCAGCCGCCCAGCTGCAGGCCCACCGGACCGCGCAGCACCCGGACATCCGCCCGGGCCAGCAGCAGGTTGGAGCGCCAACCCTGGTGATCGGGCCGCTGCGCGATGGGCAGCAGCCGCAGCCCTGCGTCCCGCAGGATGCGCGCGGCATCCAGCATGGGCGCGCCGCGCCGCAGATAGTGCTGGGCTTCCTGCAGCACGACCAGATCGGCGCCCAGCTCGGCGATCACGGCGGCGATGCGGCCCGGGCGGAACAGCCCGGCCATGGCCCGGCCACGATGGATGTTCCAGGTGACGACCTTCACCGTGGCGCGCGGGCCACAACATCCGTCGCCGGCCAGCGCCAGCCGGCCAGCGCCGCCCCGCCCACCGCGCCGCCGGTGGTCAGCACCACATCGGTCCAGGTATCCGTCCAGTCGCCGATCAGCCCGGTTGCCGCCTCGAACAGCTCCCAGCCCGTCGCCAGCGCGAGGCCGAAGCCGGCACCGATCAGCGCCATCCGGCCCAGGCTGCGCGACCGCCCGTCCAGCTGCATCGCGGCGGCAAACACTAATCCGGCCATCACGCCGTTCACCAGATGCACCACCTCGTCATACGGACCCGGCTGGTAGAACCAGCCGAGGCCGTAGCCGGGCGTGGACAGCAGCGTCGCCAGCACGGGCGTGGCGTCCAGCCCGCGGGGCAGGGCGCGCAGGCGCCGGGGCAGCACCTCCATGCGCTCGCGCGGCGGCAGGATCAGGCCCAGGCATCCCGCCAGCGCTGCCAGCGTCCCCAGCGCAGCTCCGCCCTGCCCCAGCCATGCCAGCCAGCCGGCCATGCCGGCCAACGCCGCGAGGCACAGCCAGGTAAAGCCGTGATGGCATCCGAGGTCACGCCGGGTCAGCAAGGGCATGCGTCCGATTCCTTTTCGCGGAGGTGGAAGCCAGAGATGGACAAGCGCAACCTGCTGGCAAGAGCGCCATGCACCCTGGACGCCGCCGCGCCGGCACCATCAAATGGCTGAAACACCGATCCGGCGGCGAATGAGGCAGGCCGGGGCAGAAAAGGGACGTCCATGGACCTGCAATTGAGCGGCAAGACGGTGCTGATCACCGGCGGCTCCCGCGGCATCGGCCGCGCCTGTGCCGAGGCTTTCCTGGCGGAAGGCGCGGCGGTGGCCATCTGCGGCCGCTCGCGCGACAGCCTCGATGCCGCGCTGGCGGCGCTGCCCGGCGCCATCGGCATCCAGGCCGACCTGACCGACCCTGCCGAGGCGGCGCGCGCCGCGGCCGAGGCGGAAGCCGCGCTGGGCGGGGTGGAGGTGCTGGTCAACGCCGCCGGCGCCGCCCGCCGCACGCCGCCGGCTGAGCTGACCCCGGCCGCATGGCGCGCCGCCATGGATGCCAAGTACTTCAGCTACATCAACGTGATCGATCCGCTGGTGAAGCGCATGGCGGATCGCGGCCGGGGCGTGATCGTCAACGTCATCGGCGCCGGCGGCAAGGTCGCGGCGCCGACGCATCTGGCCGGCGGCGCGGCCAACGCGGCGCTGATGCTGGCCACCGCCGGGCTGGCCACTGCCTATGCCGGCCAGGGCCTGCGCATCCTCGGCGTCAATCCCGGCGCCACGGAAACCGACCGGGTGGCCGAAGGGCTCGCGGCGGAAGCGCGGCTCGCCGGCATCGACGCGGCGGAAGCGCGCCGGCGCAGCGTGGCCGCCATCCCGCTGGGCCGCATGGCACGGCCCGAGGAAGTCGCCGATGCCGTGCTGTTCCTGGCCTCGGCCCGGGCCAGCTACATCACCGGCGTCACGCTGGGCATGGATGGCGCGCGCTACCCCGTGGTGGTGTAGCGCCCTCTGTGACTGATGCCGCGCCTCAGCCGGATAGCCAGTGGCTGACCACCGCTGGCAGGCGCAACACCGGCCCGAGCCGGGCCACCTCGGCTCCGGCCAGCAGCGGCAGCTGCATCGGCGGCACGCCCTCGCCGCCGATCTCGATCTGACCGAGTGGCTGGCCCTTGGCCACCGGTGCCGCGACCGGTGCGGCGTAGCGCAGCTTCACCTGCAGTGTGCGGCGCCAGGATTGCGGCAGGGTCAGCACCACCTCGCGTTCGGCGACCAGCGGCACGGCCGGGCGCGCGCCCAGCCAGACGGGCGCTTCCTCGATGGCTTCGCCGGCGCGGAACAGCGACACGTTGGTGAAATTGGCGAAGCCCCATTCCAGCAGCCGCGCGCCCTCGTCGCCGCGCATCTTCATCGAGCTCATGCCATTGGCTACCAGAATCAGCCGCCGGTTGCCCCGCTTCGCCGTGCCGACCAAGCCGTAGCCCGCCGCCTCTGTGTGGCCGGTCTTCATGCCGTCGGCCCCGGACACACGGCCGAGCAGGGGGTCGCGGTTCTGCTGGCTGATGCCGTTCCATTGAAAGGAGGGAATGCCGAACAGGCCGTATTGTTCGGGAAAGTCGCTGATCAGCCGGCCCGCCAGCGTGGCGAGATCGCGGCAGGTGGTCAGGTGCTCGGGGTCCGGCCAGCCGGTCGCGTTGCGGAAGGTGCTGCTGGTCATGCCGAGGCGCTTCGCGTACTCGTTCATCAGCACGGCGAATTGTTCCTCGGTGCCGCTGATGCCCTCGGCCAACACGATGCACGCATCATTGCCGGACTGCACCACCACCCCGCGCAACAGGTCCTGCACCGTGACCTGGCTGCCCAGCGCCACGAACATCTTGGAGCCGCCCTTGCGCCAGGCGTTCTCGCTCACCGGCAGGGTCTGTTCGGGACGGAGCCTGTTCTGCTTCATCATGTCGAACACGACGTAGACGGTCATCAGCTTCGACATGGAGGAGGGACGCATCCGCTCATCCGCCCCCTTGTCGAGCAGCACCGCGCCGGTGGTGGCGTCGAGCAGGAGGACCTGCTTCGCCGGGGTATGGAGCGGCCCAACCGGGCTGCTGGCGGGGCTGTCCGGAACCAGCTCGGCGGCCCTGGCCGGCACGCGGCTGCGTGCCATGGCTGGCCCGACCAGCACGGGGCCGGCCAGGGCGGTCGAGGCCAGCAGCGCACCGGCCCCGCCCAGCAGATCACGGCGTAGCGGCATCAGGGTGTCTCCATCACCGGAAGAATGGCCCCGGATACGCTCCGCGTGTTTTCAACTCAAGCGTTTAACACCCGACCTTCATCGGAAATCCGAGCCACCGGGCGGCTCAGGCCTGGCTGAGAAACTCGTCCAGCGCACGGCCGAGCCGGGCGCGACTGTCCTCATCCGCCAGCGACGCCATCACCGGCCCCAGCCGGGCCGCCGGCACCGTGGCGAGGTTGAACACGTCCAGCACCACCGGCCGGCCCAGCACCGTGAAGCGTGGTGCCAGATGATGCTCTTCCACGGCGATGGCGCGGGCGCTGATCAGGGCCGCGACCAGCCGCGTCGGGGCATGCTCGTAGCGTCCGTTCTGCAATGCCACCACGAAAGGGATCGCGTCGCGTTGCCGGCCGGGATTGGTGAAGACGTCGAATTGCGGCACCGGGTCAGAGACCGGAGAACTCATCTGACAACAGGCCATGCCGGGCGTGGAACTCGCCGAAGGCTGCCACCACGCGATCCAGCGCCGCGTCCTCGGCGCGTCGGCGGGCCTCCTCGCGGGCGACGAATTCCTCCAGCAGCACTTCCAGCGTGCCGCTGAGATTGCCCGTGTAGCGCCGCGCCTGCTCAACCAACTCGTTGTTCAGGCTCAGGTTGATGGCCCGCTTGACCTGCGGCTTCCGCGCCGGAGCTGCGATCTGATTGGCCGTGCCGCGGCGCATGGGCGGTGTCTCCTGAGATGATCATGCGTATCGTATGCGCATGAAGGCCGCTGAACAAGCACCGCGATGATCCTGCGGGTGTGGAGCGTCGCCGCGCGAAAACGAGGACCCTCATGGCATCTTGATGATCACAGGATCATGATCGGCGCGAATGGCCGAGCTTCCCTTGGAAAGCCGTGAATCATGCACCTATGCTGAGCCGCAACATTGCTGCCGGAGTTGAGGATGTCCGCTTCGCTGAAAGACTGGACGCCAGGCTGGATCGCTCAGTTCAAAGCCTTCGTCACCCGTGGCAACGTCATCGACCTCGCAGTCGGCATCATCATCGGCGCGGCGTTCACCTCCATCGTGAATTCGCTGGTCGAGGACATCTTCAACCCGATGATCGGCCTGCTGATCGGCGGCGTGGATTTTTCCAACCTGTTCGTGGTGATCCGCGGCGAAAGGCTGCCGACGCTGGAAGCCACCAGGGCAGCCGGTAGCGTGGCGCTCGGCATTGGTTTGTTCATCAATGCCATCATCAAGTTCCTGATCGTTGCCTTCGCGGTGTTCTGGGTGGTTCGCATCCTCACCAGGATCAGCCTGCGCAAGGACGCGGAAGCGCCAAAGCCGCTGCCGACCACATCCGAGATCCTGCTGACCGAGATCCGCGACGAGCTGAAGCGCCGGCCTTCCTGAACCGGGGCCCCGGACCGGAGGCGGCCATGCCGCGCCGCGTGTTGCACCGTTCAGGGTGTGGCACTTTCCCTCTCCATCTGTTCTGCCTCCTGATCGTCCTGGCGCTGCTGCCGTGGCAGGCGCCGGCGCAGGGCAGCCCGCCGCCGGCCGGCCGTGAATGGGTGGTCGCGACGCGCAGCGCGCCGCCCTTCGCGATGAAGAATGGCAGCGGCGAATGGTAGGGCATCAGCATCGATCTCTGGCGTCGCGTCGCGGAGCAGCTCGGCCTGCGCTACAGGCCAGTGGAACGCGACATGGTGCAGTTGCTGATCGATGCCGTGGCGCGGGACAACGCCGCGACCGCATGGCTGCCGGTGCTGCACACCTTTCTGTCCTTCGGCTTCCTGCAGGGCGTCCTGGTGCTGCTGGGCAACGCCCCCGGCGTCGGCACCTTGATCTAGCTGTTCGAGCGGCATCACCACGAGGCCTATGGCGGCCCGCCGCTGCGCGGCTTCGTCGCCGGGGCTTGGTGGTTGGCGGTGGCCATGCGCGGGCCGGCGCGGCGCAGGATGGCCCCCGTTCGCTGCCCGGCCGCATCCTGGCGGTGGTGTGAATGGTGGTCTCGGTGGTGACCATCGCGGTGTTCATCGCGGGCATCGCCTCCTCCGTGACGATGCAGCGCCTGCAGGGGCTGGTGCGCAACGTGGCCGATCTGCGCAGCCTGCAGGTCGGTGCGGTGCAGGGCTCCTCGGCCATCGATTTCCTGGTGGCGCAGCGGGTCGCCCATGACACCTATTCCCGGACGGCCGAAGGCCTCCCTGCCCTGCGCCTGGGCCAGATCGGCGCTTTTGTGTATGATCGTCCCCTGCTCGGCTGGACCATCCGGCAGGAATTTGCGGAGCTTGAATTGCTGCCGATCACATTGGACAGCCAAAACTACGCCATCGCGCTGCCGCCCGGGAACAGCACGCATGTCGCGCTCGACGTGGCGCTCCTGGAAACGCTGCGGAGCGAATGGTGGCAGCAGACGCGTTTCCGCTCCCGCGGGCGCGATGCGCCGCCATGAGACGCTCAGGAACCGGCGGATGGCCGCTGGCCCCGGCTTTCGCCCTCGCATTGCTGGCCGCCGGCTGCGATGACCAGAAGAGCGGCGCGGACAACACCGTTCTCGATGCGGCCCGCACGGCCGCTGAAGCCGAGCTGCGTCGGCTCGGAGGTGAGCAGACCACCTTGCGCGGCGTGCAGCTCTACCGGCAGGCCCAGGGTGGAACGGCGGTGTGCGGCCAGGTCAACCTGCCTGAGCTCGGCGCGGCCTTCACGCTGTTCGTGTCGGTGGTCACGCCGGGAGATGGCGACAAGCCCGGTGTCGAGCAGTTTGTCGCCACCTCCGGTCCAAGCGCGTCGCGGGTCTTCGTGGAAACCGTGCTGCGCTGCTACGAGGAGGGTGGTCCGCCGCCGCAGCACCGCGCCGGCGCGCCGCCTCCCATGCCTCCGGTGCCGGATCGGCTGCCGGAGGAGAGCCGCACCCCGCCGCCGGGAATGGTACAGCCGCGCGTGGCGCCGCCACAGGCCGCCATGCCCCCGCCATCCGCCTCCGGCGATGCGCCCGCCGCGCTGCCCGGCCGCACCGTGATCATGCGGCAGAACGGCAATCTGCGCAGCCATCCGAACGGCGGAGGCGCGGTGATCCGCGTGGTTCCGGCCGGCACGCCGCTGCAGGTGTTCCTGGAAGCGCCGGGCGGCTGGCTGCAGGTCGGCGCCGGCGCCCCGGAAGGCTGGATGCACGGCAGCATGGCGCGCTGAGGCGCCGCGGTCCGCGACCGGGCAGACGGGCGGCGAGACTTGGCCGCCAAGCCGTGCGAGGATCGCGCCCGTCTTCAGCAACCGGAGCTTCGCTTGATGGATCTTTCTCCTGGCAGTCCTTGGGCTTACCGCGCCCTCGGTTTGCTGCGCATCGTCAGCGCCCTGATCTTTCTGGAACACGGCACGACGAAGCTGCTCGGCTTTCCGCCGGGCAGTTCACCGGCTGCCTTCAGCCTGTCGTGGTTCGCCGGCTTCATCGAGATCATCGGCGGCACGCTGCTGCTGCTGGGGCTGTGGGTGCGGCCGGCGGCGTTCATCACCTCCGGCACCATGGCGGTCGCCTACTGGCTCGTGCATGCGCCGCGCAGCTTTTTTCCGGTGAACAATGGCGGCGACGCGGCGATCCTCTACTGCTTCGTGTTTCTGTACTTCGTCGCCGCTGGCGGCGGCGCCTGGAGCCTGGATGAAGCGCGGGCCCGGAGGAGCGCGGCCCGCTAGGCAGCCGCGCGGCGGCAGCCGGAAATGATTGCTGCCGCAGAACGGCCCGCGCCCTGCTTGCCGGTGCTGTCCCAAATGGCGCCGGCCCGGCCGAAAAAGCCTCTTGCCCCTTTTGCCGGCACAGCCGGATACTTTGACCTCTCGGGCGTTCTTGGATGAGGGGATCAGTCGGGCATGGCGCGTTGGCGTGTGGGCGTGGATTCCGGCGGCACCTTCACCGATGTCTGCCTCTTCGATGAGGAAGACGGGCGCGTGGAGGTATGGAAGGTGTCCTCCACGCCCGATGATCCGTCGCGCGGCATCGCCCAGGGCGTCGAGGAAGGCATGCGCCGCGTGGCGCCTGACACGGGCGACCGGCCCGGTGCGCCCGTCGCGTATTTCGGCCATGGCACCACGGTTGCCACCAACGCCCTGATCCAGCATCGCGGCGTGCGCACCGGCCTCGTCACCACGGATGGCTTCCGCGACCTGCTGGAGATCGGTCGGCAGAAGCGACCCGACCTTTACGACATGCAGGCCGACAAGCCACCCGTGCTGGTGCCGCGCGAACTGCGCATGGAGGTGCCGGAACGGCTGCGGCACGATGGCGGGGTCGAGATCCCCCTGGACGAGGACCGGATGCGCGCGGCGGCGCGTGCGCTGCGCGAGGCAGGCGTCCAGGCCGTGGCGGTGTCCTTTCTGTACGGCTTTGTCCGGCCCGAGCATGAGCGGCGCGCCGTCGAGATCCTGCGCCAGGAAATGCCCGACGTCTTCATCAGCGCGGGCCATGAGATCGCCCCGGAATTCCGCGAATATGAGCGGCTCTCCACCGTGGTGCTGAACGCTTATCTCGGTCCGGTGATGCGGCGCTACATCGGGCTTCTGGCGCCGCGCCTCCGCGAACTCGGCATGATGGCAACGCCGCATCTGACGCAATCCAATGGCGGCGTGATCGGCTTTCCGACGGCCGCCGAGATGCCGGTGCGCACCGTGCTCTCGGGTCCTTCCACGGGCGTGGTCGGCGCGCAGGCGATCGGCGCGCTCGCGGGATTCGACAACATCATCACCTTCGACATGGGCGGCACCTCGACCGACGTGGCACTGCTGCAGGGAGGCGTCTGCAAGCTGACCTCGGAAGCGGTGGTGCATGGCTACCCGATCAAGGCGCCGATGCTCGACATCCATACGGTGGGCGCCGGCGGCGGCTCCATCGCCTATGTCGACGCGGGCGGGTTGCTGAAGGCCGGGCCGCGCTCCTGCGGCGCCGATCCGGGACCGGTCTGCTACAACAAGGGCAACACCGAGCCCGCGACCACCGATGCCAACGTGGTGCTGCAGACGCTGAACCCGACCCATCTGCTGGGCGGCCGCATGGAGATCCGGCAGGATCTGGCACGGGAAGCGATCGGCCGCCTGGCGCAGCAGCTCGGCCTGGGCGTCATGGAGACCGCGCAGGGCATCCTCTCGGTCGTCATTGCCAACATGGCGCGCGCCATTCGCGTCATCTCCGTGCAGCGCGGCCATGATCCGCGCGACTTCATCCTGATGGCCTTCGGCGGCGGCGGCCCGCTGCATGCCGCGCGCCTGGCCCGGGAACTGGACATCCAGCGCGTGCTGGTGCCGCGCAACCCCGGCATCCTGTGCGCCATGGGATTGTTGTTGACGGATCTGCGCGCCGACTTCGCCGCGACGCGCCTGCTGCCGGCGGTGGATGACGCGGTGCCGGAGGTGGCGGCAGCGTTCGAGGAACTCGCCGCGCGGGCCGCGGCCTGGTTCGAGGGCGAGCACATCGCGGCCGAGGCACGCCGGTTGACCCGCACCGCCGACATGCGCTACCGGGGGCAGAACTACGAACTCGCCGTGCCACTGCCGGATGGCCCCGTCACCGCCGCCACCCTGCGCGCGCTGGTCGAAGGTTTCGCCGAGGCCCACCGCCAGCGCTACGGCTTCGTGGCGGAGGGCGAGGCCGTGCAGATCGTCACCTTGCGGCTGGAAGCCACGGGCTTGGTGAAGAAGGCGACGCTGAAGGCCCATCCCGACGCGGGCCCGGACGCCGGCGCCGCCATCACCGGCCACCGCCCGGTGTGGTTCCCTGAAGCCGGCGATTTCGTGTCGACGCCGATCTACAGCCGTGACGCGCTGCAGCCCGGCAACCGCTTCGCGGGTCCCGCCATCGTGGAGCAGATGGACACCACCACCGTGGTGCCGCCCGGCATGAGCGCGGAAGTCGACCGCTACCTGAACCTGATTCTGGAGGTGACGGCATGAGGCAGGCCCCGCAGCGCGGCATGAGCATGGCGCTCGATCCCATCACCGTCGAGGTAATCGGCGCCGCCCTGTCGTCCATCGTCGAGGAAACCGGCGAGGCATTGATCCGCGCCAGCTATTCGACCAACATCAAGGAACGGCGCGATTGTTCCACCGCGCTGTTCAACACCGGGGGCGAGACGCTCTGCCAGGCGGAACACATCCCGATCCACCTGGGCAGCTTCATCGGCATCGTGCCGGAGATCATGAAGCACCACCGCGTCGAGGAGATGCGGCCAGGCGACGTGTTCGTCGGCAACGATGCCTATGCCGGAGGCGGCACCCACCTGCCGGACATCGTGCTGGCCGAGCCGATCTTCGTCGAGGGCCGCATTGTCGCCTGGACCGTGAACCTGGCGCATCATTCCGATTTCGCCGATCGTGGCCACGCGCATATCTACCAGGAAGGCCTGCGCATTCCCCCCGTCCGGCTGTATCGCGGGGGCGTCCTGCAATCCGACATCCAGAACCTGATCCTCCTGAACTGCCAGGTGCCGCATGAGCGCTTGTCGGATCTGCGGGCGCAGATGGCGGCGAATCGGGTCGGCGTGCAGCGCTTCCAGGCCTTGTGCGCGAAATACGGCACCGACACGGTGCTGGCGGCCGGCGCGGCGCTGCTCGACTATGCAGAGCGCAAGATGCGCGCGGGCATCGCCGCCATTCCCGACGGCCGCTGGTGCTTCGAGGACGTGTTCGACAGCCCGGAGATCGCCGGCACCCTACCCTTCTCGGTGGAGATCACCGTGCGAGGCGATGAGATGGCGCTGCAGTTCGACGCCCCCGATCAGGTGCGCGCCGGCATCAACATGACCTACACGGCGCTGCTGGCCACTGCGTATTATGCCGTAAAGTCGGTGGTGGACCCGTCCATCCTGCCCAATGCCGGGCTGGCGCGGCCTCTCACCGTCACCGGTCGGGAGGGCAGCATCGTCCATTGCCGCCACCCGGCGGCGGTGAATGGGCGGCTACAGGCCTGCCAGCGCGTGGCTGACATGGTGCTCGGCGCGTTGGCGCAGGCGGTGTCGGAGCGCGTCACCGCCTGCTCCAACTCCACCTGCACGGTGGCCAGTTTCATTGGCAGCCGCCGGTCGGACGGCTCGCTCTGGGTTTATCTGGAAACCATGGGTGGCGGGTCGGGCGCACGCTTCAACAAGGATGGGCTCGACGGCGTGCATGTGCACGGAACCAACACCTCGAACCTGCCGGCTGAGGCGCTGGAGATCGAATACCCGCTGACCCTGCTGCGCTACGAGCTGGTGCAGGATTCCGGCGGCGCCGGGGAACATCGCGGCGGCATGGCGCTGCGCCGGGTCTACCGGGCGGACGAGGATGTTCGCGTGCGCATCGACCTGTCGCGCCTGCATTCGCGCAGCTGGGGCCTGTTCGGCGGCCAGGGTGGCGCTCATGGCCGCGTGGAATGCGGCCCCGATGTCACCTTCGACGGACCCAATGCAGAGCTGAAGGCAGGGCAGTGGTTCGCCATCGTCAGCCCGGGCGCGGGTGGCTACGGTTCCCCGGGCCGGCGCAGTGTGGAGGCGGTGCGGCGCGACCTGATCCAGGGCAACATCAGCGCCGCGGCCGCCCGGGAGTTCTATCCGCAATCTGCCTGATGCCGTTTCGAGCAGGTGCAGCAAAGGAGAGTTCGCATGGCCATCAACGCCACCCGACGGTCCATCCTGGCCGGCGCCGCTGCCACCGGGCTGCTGCCCTTCCTCCGAGGCGCGGACGCCAGGGCGCAGCCTGCGGGCGTGCTGCGCTTCGGATTGTCCAGCTATCCGCCCAACATCCAGCCCTGGGCCAACAGCGGCACCGCCGCCGCGACGATCAAGCTGATGATCTATCGCGGCCTGATCTCCTACGGCACGGACGGGCAGCTGCATCCGGAGCTGGCGGAATCCTGGTCGCGCGAGAATGACCTGACCTGGGTGTTCCGGCTGCGCGACGCCAAATTCCAGAACGGCGACAAGGTCACCGCCGCCGATGTCAAATGGACGCTGGAGCAGGTGGCGTCGGAGAAATCCACCGCGCATCTGCGCACCGAAATCCGCAACATCGCGCGGATCGAGACGCCGGATGACCGCACCGTGCGGATGATCACCAGGGTGCCGCTGGTGACGCTGCCGAACTGGATGGCCAGCTATCACCTGCCGGTCATCTCGCGCCAATCCTCCGGCCGTGACTTCATCGGCGCCGGGCCGTTTGTGCTGAAGTCGCAGGAGCGCGGCTCCTCGCTGGAGCTAGAAGCCTTCGAAGGCTTCTACAAGCCCGGCCTGCCGAAGCTGAAGGCTATTCGCGTAGTGGCCTATGCCGATGAGAACCTGCGCGTCGCCGCGCTGCAATCCGGCGATGTGGACCTGATCGAGTACGTGCCCTGGCAATCCATGGCGGCGATCGGCGACAATCCGCAGCTGAAGCTTGATGCCGTCGACGGGCCGTTCATGTACCTGGTGTTCAACGGCAGCAAGCCGCCCTTCAACGATGCGCGGGTGCGTAAGGCGGTGGCCCATGCCGTCCGGCGCGAGGATCTGGTGAAGGCGGCCTTCTTCGGGCGCGGCTCGCCCATGGCGCATCTGCCGATCCCTGAAAACAACCCCTACTACAACCCCGATCTCAAGGATGGCTGGAACTACGATCCCGCCCTGGCGAAGAAGCTGCTGGCGGAGGCCGGGCACGGCAACGGCTTTGCCTGCAACCTGCTGTCCACGGCGCAATACGGCATGCACAAGGATTCCGCCGAGGTGGTGCAGCAGCACCTCGCCGCCATCGGCATCCAGGCGACGCTGAACCTCCCGGATTGGGCGACGCGCGTGGCCATTGGCAATCGCGGCCAATACGACCTCGCGATGATGGGCACGGCGGCGGACAGCAATGATCCCGACGGCTTGTCCAACATCCTCGATGGCAGCCTAGCGACGGCCTACATCCGCAGCTACGGCCTGCCGACGCCGCGCATCAGCGAGCTGTTCGCGGCCGGCCGCGCCGAGTTCGACGAAGCCAAGCGCAAGGCGATCTACCGCGAGCTGGAACAGGTCGCGATCGCGGAAGCGCCGATCGTCGGGCTGAGCTGGCGCAGCCAGGGCTACGCCATGCGGCAGGCGGTGAGCGGCTTCCGGAACCTTCCGGGCGCGCTGACCTTCTATTCGGGCCTCACCCTTGAAACCACCACGTTGAGCTGAGGAGGCGGGGCATGCTGCAGCCGCAGGGGCGCGTGGTGATGTTGTCCGGCGCCACGCGTGGAATAGGCCGCGCGATTCTGGGCCGGCTGCTGGACGCTGGCTGCACGGTCAGCGCCGGCGTGCGCGACCCGGCGCGGCTGCCCTCCCATCCGGCGCTGGGGCATCATGCTTACGACGCGTCCGAGCCTGGCGCGGCGGAAGCCTGGGCGGCCGCCACCCTGGCACGGCACGGGCGGATCGATGCGGTGGTCAACGCCGCCGGCATCAACACCCGCGGCACGCTGCTCGACCCGGACGAAACGGCCATGGATGCGGCCTGGACGGTGAACACCAAGGGGCCGCTGCGCGTGATCCGCGCCGCGTGGCCGCATCTGGTGGCGAGCGGCAGCGGCCGTGTCCTCAACATCGCCTCCCTGTCCGGCAAACGGGTCCGCAACGACAATCTGGCCTATGCCATGAGTAAGTTCGCGGTGATGGCGCTCACGCAGGAGGTGCGGCGGCTCGGCTTCGAGCACGGCATCCGTGCCAGCGCGCTGTGCCCTGGCTTCGTGGATACGGACATGACCGCGCATGTCAGCAACTGGCCACGCGAGAAGATGTCGCATCCAGATGACATCGCCGTGCTGGCGGAGGTGCTGCTGCACCTGCCGAACACCGCCAGCATCGCGGAGCTTCTGGTGAATTGCCGCCATGAGGACATGCTCTAGGTCATCATGGTGCCGGATCAGCGGCGGCGCATCGCCGCCCAGGCTTCGGCCATCCGGTCCACCCGCATCTGCGCGGCGGATTTGCGCGGTGCCGGCGGCGTGGCCCCCACGGCGATGGCGCGGCCCTCGCCGCCGCCCCAGTGGCGCACCGGGCCAGAATCCAGGTGAATGAAGCCTTGGTCCGGATACAGCCCCACACCGCCGCGGCCGAGCTTGAGCGCCGCTTCCCCAAAGGTCGCGAACTTCGCCGCTGGCATCATCAGATCCATCGCCGCCGCCCGAAGGTGCTGGCTGTCGCCGGCACCATGGACGGCGCGGTTGGTTTCCGGCGTACGGTACCCGGACAGCACGACGAATTCGGAAAACCGCTGCCGCCGCCCCATCTCCCACACGATGTCGACGGCGGAGGGATCGAATTCCCGCACTTTCCCGGTGCGGGTATCGGCCAGCACCTCAGACAATTCCGCCATCGCCACGGGATCGAAGTCGCGACCGTTGTGATAGATGCCCGAGAAGGTCGCGCCGTTGGCGGCGTGGCGCAGGCTCAGGCGGCGTGCACCGGGCGGGTCCGGCAATCGGCGCGCCGCCCAGCCGATGGCGGGGGCGACGATGGTGAAGGTCGCGGCAGCGGTGAGGAAAAGAGCTCGGCGGCGCATGAGCATCGTCTAAACGGCGTTTCAGTGAGACGAAACCCATCCTCGCGCGAATGCGATGGCAAAAGGCACATTTGCTAGTATCTTCGCGGAAAAGAGACTAAAGACGAACCAACAGAATGAATGCCTAAAGGAAAAAACGCCCTTTAGTTTCGAATCAGGCGCTTCTGGCTGCTGTGACCCAGTAGCCGGGCTGATACGCGACGGGAAGGAAGCGTTCATGGAACCGCCGGAAGGTCGCGTCGGGGTCCAGGTCAGCGAACAGCTCCGGGTGGATCCACTTGGCCAGGACCTGCACCGCCACGAATTGATAGGGGCTGTCATAGAACTGATGCCAGATGGCGTGCACGCGGCCCGTCTGCCGCACCGGCAGGCTGCTGTAGGCCGGCCGCCGCATCAGCGCCCGCAGCCGTTCGGCCGCTACCTTCGGATCGGCGCCGGGGCCGACGCCCACCCAGGCGCCGCCGGGCGCGTAGAGCTTCCAGTTGCTCCCCGTGGCGATCACCACATCCGGGTTGGCCGCGATCACCTGCTCCGGATTGATGATGCCGAAGGTGCCGGGGATCAGTTTCTCGGCGATGTTGTCGCCGCCCGCTACCTTGACCATGCGGCCGAAATTCTCGTCGCCGAAGGACATGCAGCAGCTCTCGTCATAGCCGGCGGCGCGCTCGATCATCACCTTGGGGCGCGGGCCGCCCAAACCGGCCAGCCGGGCGGTGACGCGGTCCACCTCCTGTCGGCGGAAGGCGGCCAGTTCCTCGGCCCGCTCCTCGCGGCCCATCACCTCGCCCATGATGTGGATGCTGCGCTCCGCGTTCTCGAAGGGCCGTTCCCGGAAGTCGATGAACAGCACGGGAACGTTCACGGCGGCAAGCTTGGCGATCAAACCCCCCTCCTCCGTGGCCACCTTGGATTCAAGGTTCATGATGATGACGTCGGGCCGCAGGGAAATGGCCTGCTCCACGTCGAAGGTGCCGTCCTTGACCCCGCCGAAGGTGGGAAGCTGATCGATCTCCGGCCAGCGGCGCTGATAAGCAGTGTAGCCATCGAAATCGGCCTTGCGGAAATCATCGCGCCAGCCGACCACCCGCCCGAACGGCGCTTCCCGGTCCAGCGCGGCGAGCAGATAGATCTGCCGCCCTTCCCCCAGGATGACCCGCCGGACCTCCCGCTTCACCTGCACCGTGCGCCCTGTGATGTCGGTGACGGGGCGGGTCTCCGCCGCCCCGGCGGAGAGGGGGCGGAGCAGAGGCGCCGCCAGGCTGGCGGCGATCAGGGCGCGGCGACGGATCGACATGCGGCAAGCTCCTTCACGGGGGCCGGAGCGCATCCGGCGCCGTCTTCTACGCAGAAATGATACGCATTCGCATCCCCCTAAAACATGACGTCCCGGTAATCCGGGACGTCACATCCTCAGCCGGCGAGGCCCGCCAGCACCTTCGCCGT
This sequence comes from Teichococcus vastitatis, assembly GCF_003604215.1. Classification (GTDB taxonomy): domain Bacteria; phylum Pseudomonadota; class Alphaproteobacteria; order Acetobacterales; family Acetobacteraceae; genus Pseudoroseomonas; species Pseudoroseomonas vastitatis. The sequence goes on along the minus strand of NZ_QXGS01000012.1, from coordinate 37,267 downwards.
GGCGCCGGAAATGTCACCAAGCTTGGCCCCGGCCGCCACCTTCTCCTGCGTGCCCATGCCCCGCTCCTGGCGGGCGATGGCGGCGCGCGCCTCGGCCTCGGCCTCGGCCGGCGGCAGCACCAGCACGCCGCTTTCGTCGCACAGGACGGCATCCCCCGGCATCACCACCACACCGCCGATGGCCACCGGCACGTTCATGCGGCCGCCAAGGTCGTAAATGCGCGTGGTGATCGGCGCCAAGCCGCGGCACCACAGCGGAAAGTCAGAGGCCTCGACCTCCTCGATGTCGGTGCAGGCACCGTCCACCACCCCGGCCTTGGCGCCGGCCGCCTTGGCCGCCACGGTGACGCCGCCGCCCCAGCAGGCGTGCCGGTCATCGCCCAGCCGGTCCACCACCAGGACGTCGCCAGGGCGCAGCAGGCCGAGCGCGTGGTGCAGCAGGGTGGAATCCGGCCCCGGAATCTGCAGCGTCACGGCCGTGCCGGCGACCCGGCGGCGCAGCAGGCCCTGGATCCTACGGTCGCAGAAGCCCCAGTGGCGCCAATGCCCCACGGTTGCCGTTTCGGTCTTTTCCAGCAGCTCGACCACCTCGCCGCTCAACGAGGCCGGCATGGTTTCCACAACATATTTGGGCATCGGTTACTTTCCCATGGCTCGGGTAAGGCCCAGCAGCCGCTCCACCAGGGCGACCATCAGGACGGCGAAAACGATCAGGCTCATCGCCAGCGCGGCGATCAGCGGGTCCGTGGTGCGCTCCGCGTAGCGGAACATCTCCACCGGCAGGGTGGTCAGGCGCGGTCCCACCAGGAACAGGCTGATCACCGTTTCGTCGAAGGACACCAGGAAGGTCAGCACCGCGGCGGCCACGGCGCCGGGGGCGGCGTTGGGCAGGGTGATCCGCAGCGCCGCCTGCAGCGGCGTGGCGCCGAGCGTCCAGGCCGCCGCCTCCAGCTCCTTCGGCACGGTGGCGAAGGCAGTGGTCATGATGCGCACGGCAAAGGGAATGGCGACGAGGCAGTGCCCCAGCACCAGTCCCGGCCAAGTCGCCGCCAGTCCGAGCGGCTGCAGCACCAGCAACAGGCCGAGGCCCAGCACCAGGGTCGGCAACAGCAGCGGCGCCGACAGCATCGCTTCCAGCATGCCGCGGCCGGGGAATTCCAGCCGGGCGATGGCATAGGCCGCCGGCCCGCCCAGCAGCAGCGCCAGCACCGAAACGATGGCCGCCAGCAGGGCGCTGGTGCCGAGCGCCGACATCAGCGTGCCGTTGGACAGCAGCGCCCGGTACCAGCGCAGCGAGAAGCCAGGCGGCGGAAAGGTCAGGAAGTCGCCGGCGCTGATGCTGATCAGCGCCACCAGAGCACCGGGCGCCAGCAACACCACGAAGCCCAGCGCTGCGAAGAGGCGCAGCCACCAACTCGGCCTCATGCGCGGCGTCCCGCCCCGCGGGTCGTCACGGCCCGCAGCAGCATCAGCAGGACCAGCGCGCCCAGCAGCAGCATGGCCAGGGCCGCGGCACCCGGCCAGTCGACGTATTCTAGCGCCAGGTCATAGATCTCGGTTGCCATCACGAACACCCGGCCACCACCCATCAGGCGTGGCGTGATGAATGACGACAGCCCGAGCACCAGGGTCAGCAGCCAGGCCGCCAGCAGGGCCGGCGCCGCCAGCGGCAGCGTCACGCGCAGGAAGGTGCGCGCCCGCCCGGCACCGAGGGTGGCGGCGGCTTCCTCGAGCCGCGGATCGAGCCGCCCGAGGCCGGCGATCAGCACCAGCACGGCATAGGGCATCAGGCTTTCCACCAACCCGATGCGCACGCCGGTCCAGTTGTTGATCAGCGGCAGCGGCGTGTCGCGCAGCCCGCTGCCCATCAGCATGGCATTGATCAGCCCCTGATCCCCCAGAATGGCCATCCAGCCCACCAGCCGCGCCGTGGCGGACACCAGAAGCGGCGCGATGCCGAGCAAGGCCAGCAGGCCCCGCCAACGTGGCGAAGCGGCACGCACCATCAGGGCCACCGGCAGCGCCAGCACGGTCGCCACGGCGGCCGAGCTGCCGGCCAGCAGCAGCGTGTTCCAGGCCAATTCGGCGGTAAAGGAATCGCCCAGCAGCTTGGCATAACTTTCGGTGGTCAGCGCCGCCTCCATGGCGCCGGTCTCGGTGGTGCGGTTGAGGCTGATGCGGAACAGCCCCGCCATCGGCCACAGAAACGCCACTGCCAGGACGGCCAGGGCCGGGGCGGCGAGCAGCCAGCCTGTCATGATGCGCGAAACACGGCGAGGTCAGCGGGCCGGAAGGCCAGCCGCAACGCATCGCCGGGGGCGAGGCCGTGCCAGCCCTCCTCGCCGTCGGCATGCATCTCGGCGGTGAGCGGTCCCGCGGCCGTGTCGGCCTCGAGCACCACGATCTCGCCGGTATAGACGCGGCGCAGCAGCTGCGCGTCGAGCGTGTTGTCATAGCCCGGCGGCGGCGCCTGGCCCGGGCGAAGCAGCCTGACGCGATGCGGCCGTAGAAAGGCTTCCGCCGGGCCGGGCGGAAGCGCGGTGGTGCTGCGCAACGCGGCGCCGCCGCAGCGCAGCACGCCGCCGCTTTCCAGCTGGCCCCGCAACCGTGCGGCGCGGCCGACGAAGGTGGCGACGAAGCGCGTTGCCGGCCGTTCGAAGATCTCTTCCGGCGCCGCCAGCTGCTCGATCCGGCCGGCGTTCATCACCGCCACCAAGTCGGCCATGGCCAGCGCCTCGGTCTGGTCATGGGTGACGAAGACGGTGGTGGTGCCGAGGCGCTGCTGCAGCGCGCGGATCTCGTCGCGCACGCCTTCGCGCAGCTTGGCGTCGAGGGCTGACAAGGGTTCGTCGAGCAGCAGCAGATCCGGCTCGATCGCCAGGGCGCGCGCCAGGGCGACCCGCTGCTGTTGGCCGCCCGACAATTGCCGCGGCTTGCGCGCGCCGAGCGCGCCGAGTCCCACCATCTCCAGCGCCGCCTGGGCGCGGCGTGCCCGCTCGGCACGGCTGATGCCGCGCATTTCCAGGCCGAAGGCGACGTTGCCGGAGGCCGACATGTGCGGGAACAGAGCATAGGATTGGAACACCACGCCCATCTGCCGCTGGTGCGGCGGCAGCGTCGTGACGTCGCGGCCGGCCACCTGGATGGTGCCGGAATCCGGCACTTCCAGCCCGGCGATTATGCGCAGCGTGGTGGTCTTGCCGCAGCCCGAGGGGCCGAGCAGCGCCAGCAAGGCGCCGCGCGGCAGGTCGAGCGAGATGCCGTCAACCGCCGCGGAGGGCGAGCCGGCGTAATGCCGCACCAGCCCGGCCAGCCGCAGATGTGCCACCGCCATCGTCATCGCGGCGCGGCCGAGATGACCTCGCGGCGCCAGCGTTGGTTCCACCCGTCGCGCAGCTTCTGCATTTCGCCCCAGTCGACGTCGATCACCTTGCTGCGGTATTCCGGGGCCAGCGCGGTGCGCCCCAGTGCTTCCGGCGTGACTCCCGCTTCGGTGTTCACCGGGCCATAGAACATGCGTTCCGTGAATGCCTTCTGAGCCGCGGCGGAGAGGGCGTGGTTGACGAACTCGACAGCCTTGCCGCGGTTCTTGGCGTTGGCCACGATGTTGATGGTGTTGATCTGAAACACCGTGCCTTCATCCGGCAGCACCACGCCGATGCGGTTCTTCGACTGGTCGCGGTACAGCTGCGCGCGGGCGTTCCAGCCCGTGGCGAATCGCAGCTGATCATTGAGGATCATGCTGTAGCCGTCGGGCTTCGGATCAAAGGTCTGCACATTGGCCGCGATCGATTTCAACGCCGGCAATGCCGCGCCGATGTTCTTCCAGTCGCCGCCATTGGCATTGGCCAGCATCGCCGTGACGGCCAGCCCCTGGATGTTCGGCGGCGCCGCGAGGCCGACCGCGCCGCGCTGCGAAGGATCGGCCATCGCCATCAGACTGGCCGGTGCCGGCTGCACCTTTTGCGTGTCGTACACCATCACCAGATGGTCAAAGGTCACCGCCGGGCCGCAAGAGCCACCGGCGCTGCGCGCCATGGGGGCGAGCTGCGCCAGAACCGGCAGCTCGGCCGGCCTGACCGGCTCCACCAGCCCTTCAGCGCAGGCCAGCGCGGCGGTGGTGACATCCATGATCACCACGTCGACCTGCGGATCGGCTTTCTGCGCGCGCAACGTCCCCAGCATCTGCGACGATGAGCCGCCCTCGAAGAACTGCACCTCGGCACCCTTTGCCGCGAAGGGCTTGACCACGGTGTCGGTGTAGTTCTCACGGAAGATGCCGGCATAGGACATCAGCGTCATGCTGTTCTGCGCGGAAGCGGGTGCTGCGACGGCCGCGAGCGCCGCGATGCCGAGCACCGCGCCTTGCCAAATGGTCATTGTGGAAGCCCCCTGTGTGTCAGGGCGGGCATCATGGCCAGGGTCACCGGCGACGGCAACGGAGAAAGCCCGCCCTGCGCGAAATCCGTGTGCTGCGCACGCAATGACTTGCGGAGGCGGCGGTTTGCCCACACCCTGAGTGCCCTGCGCGGCGTCCCGGCGCGCGTTTGTTCCAGTATTTGCAACCAGGATCCGCGACGGATGACCCGCAAGATTGTCGTGCTCGACCCCATCACTCCGCAGACGGCGGAGCGCATGCGCGAATTGCTGCCTGCCGGACTGACGCTGCAGCACGCCACCAGCCGCGACGCGGCGCATCTGCACGACATCGTCGCCGATGCGGATTACCTGGTGTCCGGCCAGGTGGCGGTGGGCCGGGAGCTGATGGCTGCCGCGAAGCAGGCGAAGCTGCTGCACAAATGGGGCGTCGGTGTCGATAATTTCGACCTGGAGGCGGCCAAGGCGCAGGGCATCACCGTAGCCCGCACCACTGCCAGCAATGCCAAGCCGGTGGCCGAGGCCGCGCTCGGCCTGACCATTGCGCTGCTGCGCAACCTGGCCTGGGGACATACCTCGCTGCGCGGCGGCGACTGGCGGCCGATGAGCCTGCCGAAGCCCAGCTGCAGCCTGTTCGGCAAAACCGTGGGCATCATCGGCTTCGGCGCCATCGGGCAGAACTTCGCCCGGCTGCTGCGGCCATTCGGCGGCCGCATCCTGTACAACAAGACGCGGCAACTCGAGGCGGCCGAGGAAGCGGAGCTGGGCGTCTCCTTCGCGTCGCTGCAGGAGATCCTGCGCGATGCCGACGTCGTCTCCCTGCACTGCCCGCTGACGCCGCAGACGCGGGGCATGATCAACCGCGAGGCGCTGCGCGGGATGAAGCCCACGGCGGTGCTGATCAACGTCGCGCGCGGCGGCGTGGTGGTGGAAAGCGATCTCGCGGAGGCGCTGAAGGCCAAGGAGATCCTCGGCGCCGCCATGGATGTCTACGAGGAAGAGCCGACACCGCCTTCCAACCCGCTGCTGGGGTTGGAGAACGCGATCTGCACGCCCCACATTGCCGCAATGGCGGCCGATAATTTCGCGCCGACCATCAACCAGATGTTCGGCAACATCGACCGCTTCAACCGGGGCGAGCCGGTTGCGGAGGCCGATTTCGTCTGCTGATCCCGGCCGGCGACAGCCGCAGCTCGGCGAAGGGCGCGCGCTGATCCAGCACCGCCTCGCCTTCCCGCGCCAGTTCCAGCCCGGCCAGGAAGGTGCTGGCGAGGGCGGCGCGGTCCTGCACCGGCAGCATCGCCGCCGGCGGCAGAAAGGCGGTGATCGGCGCGCCGTCGGGATGCACCGGCAGCAGGTGCCGCAGCCGCAGCAACGCGTCCGGCAGCCGCCAGAGCGGCGGAGGCGCCGGGCGCCAGGGCTCGCCCCGCGGGGGCTGTTGCAGCAGCTTGAGGCATGCGCGCAGCAGCTCGACAATGTCGGCCCGCGGCCCGGCGCGTTCTTCCAGCAATTCCGGGGCGCCGCGCGGCCAATGGTGGCGGAACAGCTGCGGACGGGCCTCCAGCCAGTGGCGCGCCGCCTCGGTGAAGGCGCGGTTCCGCAATTGCCGGCGAAAGGCGTCGATCTCCGCCTCGGCTTCGCGTGCTTCCGGACTGTCCTGCGGCAGCAGCAGCCGCGACTTCAGCAGCGCCAGCCACGCCGCCATCACCACCCAGTCCCCCAGGCGCTGCAGCGGGATGCGGCGGTCCAGCGTGGCGGCATCCAGCGCGGCGCCAAATTGTTCCGCCAGCTCCAGCACGGACAGCTTCAACAGGTCGACGCGCTGCCCGCGGGCCAGCTCGAGCAGGTGGTCGAGCGGGCCCTCATAGGCGCCGAGGCGCAGCTCGGGCGCGTCGCCGCTCATCCCGCTTCCTCGTAGATGGGACTCAGCTTGAAGCGCAGCGCCGGAAAGCGCTCCCGCATTCGCTGCAGCGCCGCCCAGGGACTCCAATCGGCCGACCAGAAGCGCAGGCGCAACGCATCCGGCGCGCTGCCGCGCGCGGGCTGCACATGCCGCAGCGGGCGGGGCGTGCCCCAGGCGCGCCACAGCCAGTCCCGCGCCTCCGCGTGATCCGGCCCCAGGGCCAGCACCTCGGCCGGCACCGGGATCAGGGCGTGCAGGTCGAGCGGACAGGCGCGGCTGCTGGCGGCCAGCGCCTCGACGCGGCCCTGCTGCGCGGCCACGGCGTCCCGCAGCTGGCCGGCCAGGATGCGGGCTCCTTCCAGGCTGATGCCGCGCTGCTGCGGCGGCGCCGCCAGCATCAGGTGCAGCCAATCCTCCTCCAGCGTCGGCAGATCGAGCCGCCAGGGCAGCAGCCCGGGGCCGGCGGCGGCGGCCCGGAAGGCCGCAACCGCCTCGGCCGGGCCCGCGGCCTCGAAATGATGGTACAGCCAGTCCGGGTCCGGTGCCGGCGTCACAGGTCCAGCAGCTTCACCGGGCTTTCCGTCACCAGCTTGGCGCGCCGGACATAGCCGCGCATGGTCTTCAGGTCGCGGTGCCGGGTGTGGTCCATGATCTGCTCGTCGCGCGCGCCCGCCATATAGGCCTCGGTGACGAAGCCCGCGCGCAGGCCGTGCGGCGACAGGCGCTCCCCGCTCGCGGCGGTGAGTCCGGCCTGGCCGGCGCGGCGGCGCAGGATCTGCCATACCGCTTCCGGCACCAGCCGCCCATGGTCAATGTTGCCCCATTGGTCGACGCGGCGGAACACCGGCCCGTAGCGCGTGTCGGAGGCGGTCAGCCAGGCTTCCAGCGCGCGGATCGGGCAGGTTTGCGGCCGCCGGCCCCGGGTGATGCCGAGTTCCACCCCTTCTCCCGCCGCATCCGTCTTGGAACGCGGCAGAGTGAGGCGAAGCCCGGTCTCCGTAAAGCGCAGATGCTCCCGGTCGATGCCCACCAGCTCCGAACGCCGCAGCGCACCGGCGAAACCCAGCAACAGCAGGGCGCGGTCGCGTAACCCGGCCAGGTCACCCGGGCAGGCGTTCACCAGCTTGCGCAGTTCCACCGAGGTCAGTGCCGTGGCCTGCCGCTTGCGGCTGCCATGGGCGCGACGGATACCCTGCAGTGTGGTGCGGATCGCCGGATGCGCCGCCGACCATGGATGCCCGTGCAATCTGTGCTGGCGGCCGATCGCGGCCAGCCGGCGTTCCAGCGCCGAGCGGCTATGGGTCTGCGCCATTCCCGCGAGATAGGCCGCGACGGCGGCCGGTTCGGCCGGCAGCGCGCCACATCCGGCCAGGCCGCACCATTCGGTAAAATGGCGCCAGTCGGTGGCATAGGCGCGCCGGGTTTCCGGTGCCAGCGACTGGCGGGCATAGGCTTCGGCGGCGGCAAGGGCAGTCTGTCCGGCATCCGTCAGCCTCGCCTCGGCCGTTTCCGGCGCGATGGCTGCGGGAGGGCGGTGTGCGGGCAGGGTCATGCGGCCGGCGGCCCGGGACGACGGAAGGCGGCTTGTGTCAAGCGCATGGCCGGGAATGTAGAACACGCGCAGGCGCGGGGCCAGTCATCCCGTAACACAGGATGGTTCCAGGTCCATGCTTCAGAAGCATGCGGTTCTGCTTGCTCGCTCCCGGAGCGGTCCGGGCATGGTCACGCACCGCCTGTTCGGGTCCACAGCACAGAGGCTCAAGGTGCCCGGCTTTCATCACCTCCCTGGTGCGGCGGGCCGGGACGACGTGCGGCCGTCCCGGCAAGAGGCGGCTGCGCGCACCACGGCGCGGCTGCCCACCGCCTGATCAGGGCGCCGGGCGCACCTCCGTGGCCAGCGTCATCTGATCCACCCGTCCGGTGAAAGCGAGATCCTTGCGGAAAGCCCAGGTCGAGCTTTCGAAATACAGCGGAATCTCGGGGAGGTCGCGCAGGGTAAGGCTCACCGCCTGCCGCAGCAGCGCCTCCCGCGCCGCGTCGTCCATGGTGCGCAGCGCCTGCTTCAGCACCGCGTCCAGCTCCGGATTCGAGTATCCGCCATAGTTGCGGCTGCCGAGCCCCTCCTCCCGGTTCGCCGTGGCCACCCAGTGCCGCAGGAAGGAGGAGGCTTCGCCGGTGGAGGAGCCCCAGCCGCCCAGGGTCAGGCTGAACTCGTTCTCCCGACGACGGGTGAAGAACACCGACACCGGCATGGTGTCCACCGTGGCACGGATGCCGACGCGGCTCAGATATTGCGCCAGGGTCTGCGCCACCTTGGCATCATTGACATAACGGTTGTTGCTGGCGTGCAGCACCAGCGGGAAGCCATCGGGGTAGCCGGCCTCGGCCAGCAGCCGGCGGGACAGCGCCGGATCGAAGCGGAGCTCCGGCGCCGGGTCGAGCGCGCCGGACATGCCGTCCGGCAGGAACTGGTAGGCCACCTCGGCGGCGCCTTCCATGACGCGCTCGACGATGGCCTTGCGGTCAATGGCGGCGGAGATCGCCTGTCGCACCCGCAGATCCTGCAGCGGATTGCGGCCGCCCTCATTGACCATCGGGCTTCTCGCGCGGGCCACGTCCGGCTGCAAATACATGATGCGGGTGGAGGGCGTGACCTGCTCGGTGAAGCGGCCATCGCGGCGGATGCGTTCCAGGTCGCGCGCCGCGGGGTTCTCGATCAGGTCGAAATCGCCCGCCAGCAGGCCGGCGACGCGTGGCCCCCCGGCGGTGACGGGCCGCAACTCGACGCGGGCCCAGTGGGGCTTGGGGCCCCAATAGCTCTCGTTCCGCCGCAGCATCAGCCGCTGGCCAGGCACGTAATCCTCCAGCGTGAACGGGCCGGTGCCGATCGCCGCCTGGCCGCCGTTGAAGTCGTTGATGGCGGGAAAGCTGCCGGCGACGCCGCAGCCATCCTCGGGCGTGAAACGCATCGGCCGGTCGCCCGCCACGCGGGATGACAGGATCGCGGTGTTGGACAGATCGGCAGGCAGCAGCGGGTTGGGCCCGCGGGTGGTCACCACCACGCGGTGCTCGCCTTCCAGCTCCACATTCTCCATGTTGCGCACGGGCTCGGCAAAGGCGCCGGGCGCTGCGGTCGGGTTGTTGAGGATGCGACAGAAGGTGAACAGCACGTCGCGTCCGGTGAACGGCGTCCCGTCCGAGAACCGCACATCCGGCCGCAGATCAAACACCCATTGCCGTTCGCCGCGGGCGCTCCAGCGCAGGGCGAGGCCGGGACCGGGCCGCTGCTGCGCGTCGGTCTGCACCAGCGTGTCGAAGATGTGCCGCGTGGCCGTGTAGTTGGAGGTGATCTCGTTGCTGAGCGGATCAAGCGCGGTGGTCTCGGCCGCGAGGCCGATGCGCAGGGTCTGCGCGCCGGACGATCCGGCCCAGCCGGCCACCAGTGCCGCCGCCAAACTCCATCGCGCCCATTCTTGCCGTGCCATGATCGCTCCTTGCCTCAGAATGCCGCACCATGCTGGCATGCCGCGTCAGGCGTGGAAACCCTGCATTCACGATCTGTAATCGTCCAACTTTTCGCCCGGTCGGGCCGGCGCCGCCATGAAAACCTTGCCTTGCCCCGCCCGCTGGCAGATCATGATTGCAACAAAAGGCGTCACCGCAAGACACAGGCGGCGCATCAGAACAGCGCACCAGGAGGAATCCTGATCCATGTGGATCTCCGTGGCCAGTTCCTTGCTGGCGTCGGGTCTCCGGACCGCCGCCTGTTCGACGGAGCCGCCCTCTCGCGCCCTGCCCTTTTCCAACATCAAGGTGCCGTCGCGCCGCGGCAAGCGATGTCCGCCGCGACACATCCCCGCCGACGATCCGCGCCAGGTTCCCGGCGACCTGATGATGAGAGTGGTCAACAAGGGCACGACACAGGCCCGACCCTGAGGGTCCAAGGCAGCGGGAGAACGCCGGATGGACAGTCCCACCGCCTTGATGCTGATGCAGGAGGGCCTCGTCGGCGGTGCCATCTACGGCCTGCTGGCCCTGGCGCTGGTGATCACCTTCACTGTCACGCGCATCATTCTCGTGCCGATCGGCGAGTTCGCCGCCTTCGGGGCACTGACCCTGTCGGCGCTGGAAGCCGGCAGCCGGCCCGCGACGCTGTGGCTGCTGGCGGCGCTGTCGGTGGGAGCGGCGGCGCTGCGGTTGTGGCGGGCCCGCCGTCCCGCCGGCCGGCGCGCGCTGTGGCGCGACCTGGCCGTGATGCTGCTGCCGGCGCTGCTGCTGGCCGGGCTGACCGAACTGGCGCTGGTGTTCGGCGCGACGCAGATCCTGCGCGCCCTGCTGGCGCTGCTCATCGTGGTGCCGATGGGTCCGCACCTCTACGACCTGGTCTACCGGCCGCTGGTGCAGGCCGGCGCGCCGGCGCTGCTGCTGGCCTCGGTTGCGCTGCATCTGGCGCTGATGGGCGCCGGCCTGGCGATGTTCGGCGCGGCGGCGCAGCGCACCACCCATCTGGCGGCGGCCAGCCTGTCGCTGGGGCCGGTGACGCTGGGCGGACAGACGGTGGTGGTGGCGCTGACGGTGCTGATGCTGGGCGCAGCATTGTTGCTGTTCTTTCAGCGCAGCCTGACCGGTAAGGCGTTGCGCGCCACGGCCGTGAATCCGCAGGGGGCGCGGCTGGTGGCGATCTCCCCGGCCTTGTGCGGCCATGTCGCCCTGACCCTGGCGGCGGCGATCGGCGCGCTGGCCGGCATCCTGGCTTCGGCAGGCACCGCCATCGCCTATGACACGGGCTTCGCCCTGGCGCTGAAGGGATTCCTGGCCGCCGTGATCGGCGGCCTTGGCTCCTATCCGCTGGCGGCGATCGGTGCACTCGGGATTGGGCTGGCGGAACGCTTTTCCCTCGCCCTCGGCGAGGCGGGTGAGGCGCTGATCTTCGCCGCGCTGCTGCCGGTGCTGCTGTGGCGGTCCTGGCAAGCCAATCCGGCGGCGGAGGAAAGCGAGGAATGAGCATCGCCCTGCCGCATCCGGCCGCTCTGCTGCGGGAACCGCCGCGGGAGGACCCGCCGCCGCCGCGCCAGCCGGCGCCCTCCGATGCCGTGCCGGCATCGTTGCGCTGGCTGCTTCCCTGGACGGTTCTGTTTCTCGCCATGCTGGTGCCGATGATGCCCGGCTTGTCCGCCGGCTGGATGCTGTTGCTGTGCCAAGCGGGGATCGCGGCGCTGGTGGTGCTGGGGCTCGTGGTGCTGACCGGCGCGGCCGGGCTGGGCGCCCTCGGCCAGGCCATGTTCGTCGGCATCGGTGCCTATGCCAGCGCGCTGGCGACGACCCGCTGGGGCCTGTCGCCCTGGCTCGGCCTGGGCGCGGCGCTGCTGTCGGCCGGAATGGCGGGGGCGCTGGTCGGCGCGGTGACGCTGCGGCTGCGGCGGCACTATCTGGCCATCGCCACCCTGGCCTGGAACGTCGCCTTCGTTTTCCTGCTGGGCCGGGTCGAAGGGCTCGGCCATCTGGAAAAGCTACCGCCGGTAGTGTTCCTGACACTGGATTTCGCCACACCCTGGCGCTTCTACGCCCTGGTGCTGGCGGCTCTGGTGGCTGCCGTGGCGATGACCTCGGGCCTGCTGCACGGCCGCATGGGCCGCGCGCTGCACGCGCTGCGCGGCGGGTCCCGGGCGGCCGAGGCGCTCGGCATCAACAGCTTCCACATCCGCATGTCGGCCTTCATCTACGCCGCCGTGCTGGCCGGCCTCGCCGGCTGGCTGCAGGCGCATCTCGATCGTGGCGTCAGCGCCGGCAGCTTCGGCGTGGATGCCAGCCTGAACTACCTGCTGATGGCGGTGGTCGGCGGCTCGGCACACATCGCCGGCGCGCTGCTCGGCGCGGCGCTGTGGACCGCGCTGCACGCGCCGGTGCAGCCATGGCTGCCGCCGCTGCTCGGGACAGGCGGCGATGTTGATCTGGTGCTATCCGGCGGTCTCCTTCTTCTGCTGCTGCATGTCGCGCCGGGCGGGTTGTGGCCGCTGCTGCGCCATCCGTTCCGCCGCTGGCTGGCGCCGCCCGAACCGGAAGCGGCGGTTCTTCCTCCGGGCGAGACCCTCCCGGCGCGGCCCCACCCACGTCCCGGTGCCGAACTGCTGCGGGCGACAGGGCTGCGCAAGCGCTTCGGCGGCGTCCTGGCGGTGGATGGCGTCGGCTTGACGGTGAAGGCGGGCGAGATCGTTGGCCTGATCGGCCCCAACGGCGCGGGCAAGAGCACCACCTTCGACCTCTTGTGCGGCGTGATCCCGCCCTGCGGCGGCGATGGGGTGCTGCTCGGCCAGCCGCTGCGCCGCGCCGCGCCGCGCCGGCTGGCGGCGGCGGGCCTCGCACGCTCCTTCCAGACGGTGCATCTGGTGCCGGGGCTGACGGTGTTCGAGAACGTGCTGCTTGGCACCCATCTGCGTGGCCGGGCGGGCGTGCTGCGCGGCATGCTCGGCCTCGACCAGCGCGAGGAGGCGGTGCTGCATGCCGAGGCTTGGCGGCAGATCGACCGCGTCGGCCTCACGCCCTATGCCCATCGCATCGCCTGCCAGTTGCCGCTCGGACGCCGGCGCCTGGTGGAGATCGCCCGCGCCTTGTGCCTCGACCCGGCGGTTCTGCTGCTGGACGAGCCGGCGGCTGGGCTCCGACCGCGCGACCGGGCCGAGCTGATGGACCTGCTCGACGATCTGCGCCGCGACGGGCTGGGCCTCGTGCTGGTGGAGCACGACATGGATTTCGTGATGCGGCTGACCGACCGCCTCGTGGTGATGAATTTCGGCACCGAGTTGGCGCAGGGTACGCCGCGCGAGATCCGCCGCAACCCGGCGGTGATCGAGGCTTACCTGGGAGGTGTTGCTTGATGCCGGCGCTGCTTGCCCTGGATCATCTGGACGTGACGCACGGCTCCCAGCGCGCGCTGCACGGTGTCAGCCTCGGCGTGCCGCAGGGGCGGATCGTCACCATCCTAGGCGAGAACGGAGCGGGCAAGAGCACGCTGCTGCACGCGGTGATCGGCGCCCTGCCCTGCTCTGGCAGCATCGTCTTCGATGGCCGGCCGATCGAGGGGTTCGACCTCGAAGCACGGGTGCGGCTCGGCCTGTCCCTGGTGCCGCAGCAGCGCGAGCTGTTCGGCGGCATGAGCGTGGAAGACAATCTGCGCCTCGGCCGCTTCCACCGGAGCGGCAGCAGCCAGCCCATGCTGCGCGAGGTGTTCGCCCTGTTCCCGCGCCTGCAGGAGCGGCGCCGCGGCCAGGCCGGCACGCTGTCAGGCGGCGAGCAGCAGATGCTGGCGATCGGCCGCGCGCTAATGGGCGAGCCGCGCCTGCTGATGCTGGATGAGCCGAGCCTCGGCCTGGCGCCGCAGGCGGTCAGCCAGATCCTGCGCGCCGTGGTGGCCCTGCGCGACAACGGCCTGTCGGTGCTGCTGGTGGAACAGAATGCCCGCGCCGCGCTGCGCATCGCCGACCACGGCGTCCTGCTCGAACATGGCCGGGTGGCGCTGGAAGGTTCGCCGGAGGATATCGCGGCTGACGGGCGCATCGTGGAAGCCTATCTCGGGCTGCGCGGCGCCACGGCCTGAGCCCGGCCGGACACCGGAGCGCGGCGGGTGCCTGGGTTCCGGGCCCTCGATCCGGCCACCCGGGTTTCCGCCGGCAACAAGGGTGGCTAGGATCGCATCCTGTTCAGCCGGAGAGAAACCCATGCCCCTCACGCCGGACGCCAAGGGCGTCTACCCGATCGCGCCGACCCCGTTCCACGCGGATGGCCGTATCGACTACGCCTCGATCGACAGCATGATCGACTTCTACCGCTCGGTCGGCAGCACCGGCATGACGGTGCTCGGCGTGATGGGCGAGGCGCCCAAGCTGGACGCCGCGGAAGCGCTGGAGATCGCCACGCGCTTCATCAACCGCACCGAGGGGCTGCCGGTGATCATCGGCGTTTCCGCGCCGGGCTTCGCCGCGATGGCCGGCCTGACGCGCGCGGTGATGGACAAGGGCGCGGCCGGCGTGATGATCGCGCCACCCAACACGCTGCGCACCGATGACCAGATCACCACCTATTATCGCCAGGCATCCGAGGCGATCGGCACCGACGTGCCGTTCGTGATCCAGGACTTCCCGCAAACCTTCAGCGTGGTGATGACGCCGGCGGTGATCCGCCGCATCGTGCAGGAGAACCCGGCCTGCGTGATGCTGAAGCACGAGGACTGGCCGGGATTGGAGAAGATCTCGACCCTGCGCGGCTTCCAGGCGGACGGTTCGATGCGGCCGATCTCCATCCTGTGCGGCAATGGCGGGCTGTTCCTGGATTTCGAGGTGGAGCGGGGCGCCGACGGCGCCATGACCGGCTACGCCTTCCCCGACATGCTGTGCGACGTGGTGCGGCTGCAGGCCGAGGGCCAGCGCGACGCCGCGCATGACCTGTTCGATGCCCACCTGCCGCTGCTGCGCTACGAGCAGCAGCAGGGAGCATTGGGTCTCGCCGTGCGGAAATACGTGATGGCCAAGCGCGGCATCATCGCCTCCGACGCGCAGCGCAAGCCGGGCGCCAGCCTCACCGCCAAGGCGAAGGCGGAGGTCGAGTACCTGCTGTCTCGCGTGGCCCGGCACGATCCCCGGGCGGCGCGCACGGTGCGCTGACACGGCCGATGTGCGGGATCCGTCTTAAGACATGTCTCTCAAGCGTGACTTCGTCTCCTCTTGCGAGACGATTTAACCGGCGGGTAGGTTTTGCCAGGAGAGACAAGGATCCCGCCATGAGCCAGACCGCCAACCTCGTTGATTTTCCCCGCTCCGACGAGGACCGGCTGCGCCTAGCGCTGCGCCGCCTGGACAGCGCATTGCGCGAGCAGAAGGCGGCGGTGGCCGCCTTCCGGGCCAGCGTGGCCGATATGCGGGAGGCCACCGCCAGCCTGTCCGGCGAGATGCAGCGCTACAACGCCGCGCTGGGCGAGACGGCCACCAAGGTGCACGCGGCCCGCGACGCTGCGCGGGCGCTGGAAAGCCGCGCCGACGAGATGCTGCGCCAGGGCTGAGACGCTTCTCCAGGAGCATTCCTTCACGGGTCCTGGTGCGGGGTTGCCACGGAAGCGTCATGAACGGAGGGGCGCCCGGCTGCTAAGTGGGACCGCCTTGCCGGAAACCCGCTATGTCCCAACTCCCGCCGCAGCCGAAATTCGCCGAAACCCGCATCCACCCCGCCGCCCGCCTGCGGGAAGCCCAGATCGGGCGATGCTGCGAAGTGCCGGAGGGGGCGGCGCTCGAATATTCCAGCCTCGGCGACTACAGCTATCTGGGTCCGGGCTGCATGGTGGCGGACGCCAGCATCGGCCGCTTCTGCGCCATCGCCGCCGCGGTCCGCATCGGCGCGCCGAACCATCCCATGGACCGCCCCTCGCTGCACCGCTTCACCTATTGCCCGGAATACTACGACGCCCGAGCGGAACGGGACGCCGCCTTCTTCGCCGCCCGGCGGGACGCCCGGGTGGTGATCGGGCATGATGTCTGGATCGGCCACGGCGTGACGGTGCTGCCCGGCGTCACCGTGGGCCACGGCGCCGTGCTGGCCGCCGGTGCCGTGGTGACGCGGGATGTGCCCCCCTACAGCATCGTGGGCGGCGTCCCGGCCCGGCTGCTGCGCGAGCGCTTCAACCGCGCCACGGCCGAGCGGCTGCAGCGCATCGCCTGGTGGAACTGGCCCTTCGAGACCATCCTGCAGCGCCTGGAGAGCTTCCAGGCGGGCGACATCGAGGCCTTCTGCGACCGGTGGGACCCCCGCCCCAACATGCCGGCCGAAGGCTGATGCCGCAGTAACGGCCCCTGCCGTGCGGCGTTCACCTCCCTGGCAAGGTGGCAAGGAGGTGGAGCATGACGCAGCGTTGGCCCGAGCGTCTCTGGATCGTCCGGCACGGCGAAAGCGCCGGCAATGTGGCGCGGGCGGCAGCGCAGGCGGCCCGGCAAGCCCGCATCGACATCGCCGAGCGCGATGTCGACGTGCCGCTCAGCCCATTGGGGGAAACCCAGTCCGCGGCGCTGGGCCGGTGGTTCGCGGGCATGCCGGAACAGGAACGGCCGGAAATCCTGATCACCTCGCCCTACCGGCGGGCCTGGCAGACTGCCGACCACATCCGGGCTGAGGGCGGCCTGGCGCCGGGCGCCGGCCACTTCGTGGTCGACGAGCGGCTGCGCGAGAAGGAATTCGGCGTGCTGGACCGGCTGACGCATTATGGCATCGCCGAGCATCATCCGGACCAGGTGGAGTTCCGCCGTTTCCTCGGCAAATTCTACCACCGTCCCCCTGGTGGCGAGAGCTGGTGCGATGTGATCCTGCGGCTCCGCAGCGCTTTCGACACCATCAGCCTGCACCATGGCGGCCGGCGGGTCCTCATCGTTGGGCACCAGGTGGTGGTGCTGTGCCTGCGCTACCTGCTGGAAGACCTCACGGAGGAGCAGATCCTCGCCATCGACCGCGAGGCCGACGTGGCGAATTGCGGCGTCACGGAATACGCCTTCGATCCTTCCCATGGTCTGGATGGAGGGCTGGCGTTGCGGCGCTACAACCACACCGCGCCGCTGGAGCGGGAGGGCACGCCCACCACCCGCGAGCCCCCCGGGGGAGCGCCCCGATGAGCGGCGCCACACCGCTGGATGCGGCATGGCTGCGCCGCCATCCGCTGCCGCAGCCGGGAAACGACGCGGACAAGAACAGCCGCGGCGCGGTGCTGGTGGCGGGCGGCTGCCGGGAAGTGCCGGGCGCGGTGCTGCTGGCCGGCACCGCCGCGCTGCGCGCCGGGGCGGGGCGGCTGCAACTGGCCAGCGCCGCGTCCGTCGCTGTTCCGCTGGCCCTGGCGGTTCCGGAGGCCCGGGTGATCGGCCTGCCGGAAACCGAGGAGGGCGCTGTGGCGGCCGCGGCCGCCGAGGTGCTGGCGCGGCGCGGCGGCGCCGCAGATGCGCTGCTCCTGGGCCCGGGCATGATGGGCGGCGAGCCGATTTCGGCCTTGCTGGCCTCCCTGCTTCCCCGCCTGGACGGCCCTGCCCTGGTGCTCGATGGCGCGGCGCTGGAGTCGCTGTCGCGGCAGCAGCAGGCGGTGCGCCGGCACGCCGGCCGCGTGGTGATCACGCCGCATGAAGGAGAGATGGCGCGGCTGCTGGAAACCGGCCGCGACACCGTGCGGGCCGATCCGCTCGGCGCAGCGCGCGAGGCCTCGGGCCGGTTGCAAGCAGTCACGGTGATGAAGGGCGGCTGCACCCACATCGTCACGCCGGAAGGGCAGGCCTGGCGTCATGATGCCGGCAATGCCGGGCTGGCCATGTCCGGCTCGGGCGACGTACTGGCGGGCGTGATCGCCGGATTGCTGGCCCGCGGCGCGCCGCCCCTGCAAGCCGCCCTGTGGGGCGTCTTTCTGCACAGCGAAGCCGGCCGCATCTTGCTGGAACGCCAGGGCGGCATCGGCTTCCTGGCGCGCGACCTGCCCGCGGAAATCCCGCGCGTCCTGGCCAGCATGGCAGGCTAGCGCATTCCGGCCCCGCGCCGCCCGCCCTTGTTGGAACGGCGGCCGGGCTCATCTGGTGGCCCAAGGGCGCCATTCCAACCGCGGGCGCCGCGGGAACATCGATGCCAGAACCATTCCGCTTCCTGGTCGCCGAAAGCGAGGCGCCGGAAGAACGCGAGGCCCGCCGGGCCAGTGCCGGCCAAAGCTCCGGCGAAACCTATGTGGAAACCCTGCAGCAGCTGGCGCCGGGGGCGCGCTGCGATCAGGTGAAGCCGGCCGAGGATGATGCGCCGGACCTGCGGCCCGAGGCGCTCGGCCGCTACGATGCCGTGTTTTTCTGCGGCGCGCCGCTGCATGTCCAGGAGGATACTCCGGAAACGCGCCGCGTCCTGGCCTTCACGCGGGCCGTGTTCGCCTCCGGTGCGCCGGCCTTCGGTTCCTGCGCCGGCTTGCAACTGGCCGTGGCGGCGGCGGGCGGCGAGGTCGGCCCGCGCGAGGGCGGACGCGAGGCCGGCTTCGCCCGGCGGATCACGCCCACCGCCGAGGGCCGGCGGCATCCGCTGCTAGCGGGGCGCCCGGCCGCTTTCGATGCGCCCGCCATCCATTCGGACGAGGTTCGGCGCCTGCCGCCGGGGGCCACGCTGCTCGCCTGCAGCGAGGGAACCGCGGTGCAGGCGGCGGAGATCCGCTTCGGGGCGGGGTTGTTCTGGGGCGTTCAATACCATCCCGAATTATCGCTGCGCGAAGTGGCGGAAGCGCTGCGCCGGCAGGCGGCGGGGCTGATCGAGGCCGGGCTGGCGCAGGACGAGGCGGCGCTGGAACAGCATGCCCGCCGGATCGAGGCGCTGGGCGCGGCCCCGTCGCGCCGGGACCTCGCCTGGGAGCTCGGCCTCGACCGGCAGGTCACTGACGCGATCCTGCGGCGCAGCGAGCTCCGCAACTTCATCCGCCATCTGGCCGAGCCGCGCCGGGCCCGCCGCGGCGGCGATTGAGGCGGGAGTCCAGCTCCACCCGCTCAGCTTCTCGCTGAGATCCGCCGGATCGCGCAGGGGGTGTCGCTGCCCCCGCGCCCCGTGCCAGGATGCGGCGGCGTGTCCCGGAGGGGACGGCCAAGAACCGGCGGGAAAGCCGGGCGGAGCAGCGGGAGGAGCGCGGATGATGACCGGCCTGCATTTGGGCCTGGGCGAGACGGCGGATGCGCTGCGCGAACAGGTCGCGGCCTTCGCCGCGGCCGAGATCGCGCCGCGCGCGGCGGAGGTGGATGCCAGCAACAGCTTCCCGATGGATCTGTGGCGCAAGTTCGGGGCGATGGGCCTGCTCGGCGTCACCGTCGAGGAGGAGCATGGCGGCGCCGGCATGGGCTATCTCGAGCATGTGGTGGCGATGGAGGAGATCAGCCGCGCCTCCGCCTCGGTCGCCCTGTCCTACGGCGCCCACTCCAACCTGTGCGTCAACCAGATCCGCCGCAATGGCCGTGAGGAGCAGAAGCGCCGCTACCTGCCCCGCCTGATCTCCGGCGAGCATGTCGGCGCCCTAGCGATGAGCGAGCCGGGCGCAGGCTCCGACGTGGTCGGCATGCGGCTGCGGGCGGAGAAGCGCGGTGATCGCTTCGTGCTGAACGGCACCAAGATGTGGATCACCAACGGGCCCGATGCCGACGTGCTGGTGGTTTATGCCAAGACCGATCCGGGAGCGGGTTCGCGCGGCATCACCGCCTTCCTGGTCGAGAAAGGATATCGCGGCTTCAGCACGGCGCAGAAGCTCGACAAGCTTGGCATGCGCGGCTCCAACACCTGCGAGTTGGTATTCCAGGATTGCGAGGTGCCCGAGGACAATGTCCTGGGCAACATCGGCGCCGGGGTAAAGGTGCTGATGAGCGGCCTCGACTACGAGCGGGCGGTGCTGGCGGCGGGGCCGGTCGGCATCATGCGCGCCTGCCTCGACGTGGTGCTGCCCTATGTCCGCGAGCGGCGGCAATTCGGCCGCCCGATCGGCGAGTTCCAGCTGATGCAGGGCAAGATTGCCGACATGTACACGGTGATGAGTGCCGCCCAATCCTATGTCTACACCGTGGCGCGGGCCTGCGATGCCGGGCGCGTGACGCGCAAGGACGCGGCCGGCGCCATCCTGTATGCGGCGGAAAAGGCCACCTGGATGGCGCTGGAGGCGATCCAGGCGCTGGGCGGCAACGGCTACATCAATGATTATCCGACCGGGCGCCTGCTGCGGGACGCGAAGCTGTACGAGATCGGCGCCGGCACATCCGAGATCCGCCGCATGTTGATCGGCCGCGAGCTGTTCCATGAAACGGCCTGATCCTGCGGTGCGGCCGCCATCCTCCCGGCGGAGTTCATCGTCATGCCAGTGATCGAAACCGCGCTCGACCTCCAGGCGCCCGATGCGCTGCGCAATGCCGGCGCGATGCGGGCCCTGGTGGAGGATCTGCGTTCCACCGCCGCGCGGGTGATGCTCGGCGGAGATGAGGCAGCACGGCAGCGCCACCTCGCGCGCGGCAAGTTGCTGCCGCGCGACCGCGTCGCCGCGCTGCTCGATCCGCTGTCGCCGTTCCTGGAGATCGGACAGCTCGCCGCGCAGGGGCTATATGGCGGCGAGGTGCCCGCGGCCGGGCTGATCGCCGGCATCGGCCGCGTCGCGGGGCGGGAATGCATGATCGTGGCCAATGATGCCACGGTGAAGGGCGGCACCTATTTCCCGCTGACTGTGCAGAAGCATTTGCGGGCGCAGGAGATCGCGCAGGAGAACCGGCTGCCCTGTCTGTACCTGGTGGATTCCGGCGGCGCCAACCTGCCCAACCAGGATGAGGTGTTTCCGGGCCGCGACCATTTCGGGCGCATCTTCTTCAACCAGGCCAACATGTCGGCGCAGGGCATCGCGCAGATCGCCGTGGTGATGGGCTCCTGCACGGCGGGCGGCGCCTACGTTCCGGCGATGTGCGACGAGAGCATCATCGTCCGCGGCCAGGGCACCATCTTCCTGGGCGGCCCGCCGCTGGTGAAGGCGGCGACGGGCGAGGTTGTTTCCGCCGAGGAGCTGGGCGGCGCGGATGTGCACAGCCGCATCTCCGGTGTGGTGGATCATTGCGCCGAGAATGACGCGCATGCGCTGGGCATCGCGCGCCGCATCGTGGCCGGGCTGGGCGGCACGCGGTTGGCACTGCCCCCGCCGCGCGCGCCGGTGCCGCCGCGCCATGCGGCGGAGGAGCTGTACGGCGTGGTGCCGGCCGACCGGCGCACGCCCTATGACGTGCGCGAGGTGATCGCGCGGCTGGTGGACAACAGCGAGCTGGACGAGTTCAAGGCGCTGTACGGCCCGACGCTGGTGTGCGGCTTCGCGCATCTCTGGGGCTACCCTGTCGGCATCCTGGCCAATAACGGCATCCTGTTCAGCGAGAGCGCGCAGAAGGGCGCGCACTTCATCGAGTTGTGCGCGCAGCGCAGCATCCCGTTGGTGTTTCTGCAGAACATCACCGGCTTCATGGTGGGCCGCAAATACGAGGCGGCCGGAATCGCCAAGGATGGCGCCAAGCTGGTCACCGCGGTGGCCACCGCCGCCGTGCCGAAATTCACCGTGATCATCGGCGGCTCCTTCGGCGCCGGAAATTACGGCATGTGCGGCCGCGCCTATTCGCCGCGCTTCCTGTGGATGTGGCCGAATGCGCGGATCGGCGTGATGGGTGGCGAACAAGCAGCCTCCGTGCTGGCCACGGTGCGGCGCGACAACATCGAGGCGCGCGGCGAGCAATGGACGACCGAGGCGGAGGAGGCCTTCAAGGCGCCGATCCGCGCGCAATACGAAGCGCAGGGTCATCCCTTTTATTCCAGTGCTCGGCTCTGGGATGACGGCGTGATCGATCCGGTCGAAACCCGTCGCGTGCTGGCGCTGGGCCTCGCCGCCAGCCGCAACGCGCCGATCCCGCCGACGCGCTTCGGCCTGTTCCGCATGTGAGAAGGGCCATTCCATGAGCAGCAGCATTCTGGTGACGGCGGATGCGCGCGGCGTCGTCCGGCCGCTTCCGCACCGGCCGCATGGTTGCGGCATTTCCGCCGGGGTCGGCGCGCGGAACGGCATCGCCATCGTTTCTGGCCGGCCGGCACCATCCTGGCCGCAACGGTGAGCTGCGCCATGTTCCGCAAGATCCTGATCGCCAATCGTGGAGAGATCGCCTGCCGTGTCATCGCCACGGCACGGCGGATGGGAATCAGCACCGTGGCGGTGTATTCCGAGGCGGACCAGAACGCACTGCACGTGGGGAAGGCCGACGAGGCCTGGCCGATCGGGCCCGCCCCGGCGCGGCAGAGCTACCTGTCGGTGGACGCCATCCTGGATGCCGCGCGCCGCTCCGGGGCCGAGGCCATCCATCCCGGTTACGGCTTCCTGTCGGAGAATGCGGAGTTCGCCGCCGCCTGCGAGGCGGCCGGCCTCGTCTTCATCGGCCCGCCCGCCGCGGCGATCCGGGCGATGGGCTCCAAGGCGGAATCGAAGATGCTGATGGAGCGCTCCGGCGTGCCGCTGGTGCCCGGCTACCACGGCGCGGCCCAAGATCTGCCGGTGCTGCGGGCGGCGGCGGAGCGCATCGGCTTTCCGGTGCTGGTCAAGGCATCCGCCGGCGGCGGCGGCAAGGGCATGCGGGTGGTGGAACGGCTGGAAGAACTGGCGGCGGCGCTCGATGGCGCGCGTCACGAGGCGCTCGCCTCCTTCGGCGATGGCAGGCTGCTGATCGAGAAGTACCTCCAGCGTCCGCGCCACATCGAGATCCAGGTCTTTGCCGACCAGCGGGGCGAGACGGTGTCGTTGTTTGAACGCGACTGTTCGATCCAGCGCCGGCACCAGAAGGTGATCGAGGAGGCGCCGGCACCGGGCATGGACCCGGCGCGCCGGCAGGCGATGGGCGGGGCCGCCATCGCCGCGGCGCGGGCGGTGGGTTATGTCGGCGCCGGCACGGTGGAGTTCATCGCCGAGGGCGACAAATTCTACTTCATGGAGATGAACACCCGGCTTCAGGTCGAGCATCCGGTGACCGAGATGGTCACCGGGCTGGATCTGGTGGAGTGGCAGCTGCGCGTGGCCGCCGGCGAGCCCCTGCCGCTGCCGCCCGGGGGCCTGAGGCTGCGGGGTCACGCCATCGAGGCGCGGATCTATGCCGAGCAGCCGGAGCGCGATTTCCAGCCCTCCACCGGCCAGCTGTCGCATCTGCGCCAGCCGCGAGAGGTGCCCGGACGGGTGCGCGTCGACACCGGCGTGCGGGAAGGCGATGCCATCACGCCGCATTACGACCCGATGATCGCTAAGCTGGTTGTCTGGGGCGAGGATCGTGCTGCGGCGGTGCGACAGCTCACATCGGCGCTCGCGGCCTATCAGGTGGTTGGGGTGCAGACCAATCTCCGGCTGCTGGCCGGCATCGCCGCGCATCCCGCCTTCGCGGCGGCTGAGCTGGACACCGGCTTCATCGCCCGGCACGCCGCGGCATTGCTGCCGCCCGATGCCGTGCCCGGCATCGCGGTCTGGGCCGCCGCCGCGCTGGCCTTGCTGCGCGACCAGCGGATCGCCCTGGCTGCTCAATCGGCAGACGGCGGCGCATCGCCCTGGTCGGTTCCGGATGGCTGGCGGCTGAACGCGGCCGCAGCGCAGGAGCTGGTGTTCCACCACGGTGACGGCCCGGCCATGTTGGTGAAAGCCTGGCCCCTGGCCGAGGCGGCGTTCCGGCTCGACCTGCCGGGCGGCACCGTCACGGCGGCGCTGCGGCAGAATGCGGCGGAGAATCGCCTCCTCCTGGACGGCGTTTCGCGGCGCCTGGAGCTGTTGCGCCAGGGCGACGCGGTAACGGTGATCCTGGATGGCCAGATCCATCGGCTGACATGGATCGACCCGCTGGCGCCGCCACGGAAATTGGCCCCGGCGCAGGGCCGGTTGCGGGCGCCGATCCCCGGCCGCGTGACGCGCCTGCTGGTGCAGGCGGGCGACCGGGTGGCACGGCACGCACCGCTGCTGGTGATGGAGGCCATGAAAACCGAGCTGACGCTGCGGGCCCCCGCCGCCGGCCTGGTGGAAACGATCCGCCATGGCGTGGACGAACTGGTCGAGGAAGGCACCGAACTGATCCGGCTGCGGCCGGACGACGAACTGCCGTAAGCGAGCCGGGGCAGCTACGCCCTCCCGGCTCATCTTCGCGAGGCGGAGGAAGCGGGCGCTCGCTTGGACCGGCTTTGATGGCGGTGCAGCCGGAGCAGCCTGGCCACGGGGCAGGGCCGGGTGGCATTGCCTCAGGAATACGGCCTCGCTCCTGCCTGTTCCACATTGTCGACAGTCCCGCCGGCATTGTGCCGGAGCGATCAATCCTCTCCAAAGAATACGAGGGCGAGAAGCCAGGAGGCCTCTGTGTGCGTGGTCAGTCATGACCAGCGGTGAGAGACAGATGATTTCACGAATTTAGATCGCTGTGCTTGACATAAAGCTAATATGAAGCGTGAATATGCAGATGCGCCGTCAGGAACCACTCTGCATGCTTCATCAGCAGCCTTTCTCTCCTTCCCGTCTCCCGCCTTGCGAGCCCTTCATGCGCCCTCCGCGCGCTGCCGGACTCCCACCTGAGGAGCTTCCCACGCATTCCACGTCATCTGAGCGGGTTTAGGGATATGTCCGCTTCCACCGCGATTGCTGATCGTGCCACGGCCGCCGCGCACCATCCCGCCCGAAGCCGGGTGTCGGCGCGCGTGCGGGGGGGGCGCTTCCGGCGGTTCCTGGTGCCGCTGCTGCTGGTGGTTCTGTGGCAGGCGGCGGCCCAGGCTGGGCTGGTGTCGTCCCGATTGCTGGCGCCGCCGCTTGATATCGCCGCCGCCGCCTGGACGCTGACCGCCTCAGGCGAACTGCCCTACCATCTGCTGGTGTCGCTCCAGCGCGTCGTGGCCGGACTGGCCATCGCGATAACGGCAGGGGTCGCGCTCGGGCTGATCGCCGGCCTGTCGAGGCTGGGCGAGGATGCGGTGGATGCCACCCTGCAGATGCTGCGCGCCCTGCCCTTCCTCGCGCTGGTGCCGCTGTTCATCCTGTGGTTCGGCATCGGCGAAACCACCAAGATCGCGCTGGTCGCGCTGGGCGCCACCTTTCCCATCTACCTGACGCTGTTCGGCGGCATCCGGGGCGTCGATCCGAAGCTGCTGGAGGCGGGCCGCATTCTCGGCCTCGGCCGCGCTGCGCAGATCCGCCACATTATCCTGCCAAGCGCGCTGCCGCAGGCGCTGGTCGGGCTGCGCTACGCCCTCGGCACCGCCTGGCTGAGCCTGGTGGTCGGCGAGCAGATCAACGCCACGGCCGGCATCGGCTTCCTGGTGATGGATGCGCGCGAATTCCTGCGCACCGACATCATCATGGTCGGCCTGCTGGTGTATGCCCTGCTGGGCCTGGGCGCCGACCAGCTGGTTCGCGCGCTGGAGCGTCGCGCCCTCGCCTGGCGCCCATCCCTGATCCGGGAGGCCTGATCCATGGCACCGTCGGTTGTTCGGCTGCGCGGCCTGACGCGCCGCTTCCAGGGTCCCGCCGCGCCACCCGTGCTGGACCGCATCGACCTCGGCATCGCGCCGGGCGAGTTCGTCGCCCTGCTGGGCCGCAGCGGCTCCGGCAAAACCACCCTGCTGCGCACCCTAGCCGGCCTTGACCCGGTGACCGAAGGCGAGGCGGTGCTGCCGCAGCGCCGCGCCGTGGTCTTTCAGGAGCCGCGGCTGCTGCCCTGGAAAAAGGTCTGGCACAACGTCGCGCTGGGATTGGCCGGCGAGGCCCGTGCCACGCGGGACAAGGCGCTGGAAGCGCTGCGCGAGGTGGAGTTGTCGCACCGGGCCGAGGCCTGGCCGCTCACCCTCTCGGGCGGCGAGGCGCAGCGGACCGGCCTGGCCCGTGCCCTGGTGCGGCAGCCCGAGCTGCTGCTGCTGGACGAGCCCTTCGCATCGCTGGACGCGCTGACGCGGCTGCGCATGCAGTCCCTGGTGGCCGAGCTGTGGCAGGCGCACCGGCCCGCCGTGCTGCTGGTGACGCATGATGTCGAGGAAGCGCTGCTGCTGGCCGACCGCGTGCTGGTGCTGGCGAATGGCCGCCTTGCCGAGGATCTGCCGGTTTCCCTGCCCCGCCCGCGCCGCCGGGCCGCCGAGGGCTTCGACATGCTGCGGGTGCGACTGCTCAACATCCTCGGGGTCGACGAGGACGGGCATGACGCCGCGGCGCGTGCCGCCTGAGCCGAGCATGGCTCGCCCCCGACACACGCCCCAGCCTTCCAACACCCCTGCCGGGAGTTCATCATCATGAGCCTCTCCACCAGCCGCCGCCGCCTCCTCGCGGCGGGCACCGTTCTGCTCGCCGCGCCCGGCATCGTCCGGGCCCAAGTGCCGGTGCTGCGCGTCGGCAACCAGAAGGGCGGGCTGCGCTCGCTGCTGGAAGCATCCGGCGCCGGCAAGGACCTGCCCTACCGCATCGAATGGAGCGAGTTCCCGGCCGCCGCGCCGCTGCTGGAGGCGCTGAATGCCGGCGCACTCGATGTGGGCTACCAGGGCGACCTCGCCTTTCTCAGCGCCTATGCGGCCGGGGCGCCGCTGCGCGCCGTAGGCGCCTCCCGCGCCGCGCCCGCCTGCCAGGCGATCCTGGTGCGCGACGGTGCGTACCGGCAGCTGGCCGACCTGAAGGGCAAGCGCATCGCCGGCAACCGCGGCGGCTGGGGTCATTACCTGATCCGCGCGGCGCTGAAGCGGGACAACATCCGGCCCGACGAGGTAACCATCAACTTCATGCCGCCGACTGATGCGCTACTGGCGTTCCGCTCCGGCGCGGTGGATGCCTGGGCCGTGTGGGAGCCCTACATCTCGGTGGAGGAGTTGCAGTTCGACGCCCGCCGGCTGCTCGATGCGCAGGGCTTGTCGCCCTCCGTCACCTTTGTGTCGGCCAGCGAGGCGGCGATCCGCGACAAGCGGCCGCAGCTCACGGATTTCTTGCGCCGCTTCGGCCAGGGATGGGAATGGGCCAACGGCCACATCCCCGACTATGCCCGCTACAATTCCACCCTGACCCGCATCCCGGAGGCGGCGCTGCGCAAGGCTTATGAACTGCAGGCCGCCGTGGCCGTGCCGATCGACGCGCCGCTGGTGCGGGAGATCCAGGACGCGGCCGATCATGCGGTGGAGTTCGGACTGATGCAGCGGCGGGTCGAGGTGGCCGGCGCGCTCGACCTCGGCTTCGTCACCCCGGCGGCTGCCAGCAGGGGCTGACGCCGGCCAAGCGGGGCCGGCCGGCCGTCAGGCCGGGCGAAGGGCCGTGCTCCGGACTCGCGACGCCGCGCGGTCACCGCATCGCTGGACGGGACGGAAGGCCGCTCATGGTATCTTGATCCCTGGCTGCACCCGCCGCGATGCCGCTCACCACCTGCCGGCGGGGGCAGGAAGACGATCGCGGAGGGCGGGCCGCAAAACGTGCCATGCGGAACAGCGCCAGGCCCGGAGAGTTCAATCTTCTGGTGCCGTCAGCCGCGCCGAATGGCGGCGCATCAGCGTGCCGCGCAGCAGAACCATCTCCTGAGGCAGCGCAGCCCCGCCGATGCGCGCCGTCAGCAGGTCCAGCCCCCGCGCCACCATGGCCTGCAGCGGCTGCGCCACAGTGGTCAGCCGGTAAGGCGGCCCGGCGGCAGCGGCGATGCCGTCGACGCCCACCACCGAAACATCCGTCGGCACCGAGAGTCCGGCTTCGCGCAGCCCGTCCATCACGCCCATGGCCAGGATGTCGCTGACCCCTAACACCGCATCCGGCCGCTCCTCCGTCGGCAGAGCGGCGATGGCCTGTCCCGCGGCGAAGCCCGCGGCATGACTGGCGCCGCCCTCGATGCGGCGGGGCGCCGCCAGGCCTGCGCTGGACACGAAGCCGCTGAACCCATCGGCACGATCCTGGCTGGTGGAGGTTCCCGGATTGCCGGTCACCACGGCCAGGCGGCGGTGGCCGGCAGCCAGCAGCAGGCGGGCCAGGACCTCGCCGGCGGCACGATTGTCGCAGGCGACGGCGTTCTCGTGCTGCCGGGGCACCCGGTTCACCATCACCACCGGCACGCCATTGCCGGCGCAGATGGCCGCGGCGCGGGACGACAATTCGGCCGAGGTGATCAGGCAGCCATCGACCCGGTACTGCGACAGCGCCTCCGCCGTCGCATCCTCGATCGGACCCTGCCCCACATGCAGCAGCAGCAAGCGGAACCCCCGCGCCGCGGCCTGGGCCACGGCTTCCCGCATTATTTCGGCGTAGATTGGGTTCTCGATCGGCCCCAGCACCAGCCCGATCAGCCCGCTGCGGCCGCCCACCAGGGTCCGGGCGAGGATGTTCGGCGTGTAGCCGGCCTCGGCCGCCAGCGCCGCGATCCGGGCGCGGACTTCCGGCGAGATGCGCGGGTCATCCCGCAAGGCCCGCGACACGGTGGAGGCCGCCACGCCGGCGCGCCGGGCCAAGCTGCCGATGGTGGAACGGCGCCCGGATGGCATGGCGGCGGGCGGCGGAGGCTCATGATCCATGCCGTCCGTTACCAGTCCGCCCGGTCTGCGCAAAGCCTTGCACCGAGGCCAGGCAGAAGAATGCAGCTTCCGGGTCGATCAAGGTATGCTATCGTTTGCGCAAATCGCCGGGCCAAGCCCGGATCACCAGGGGGAGCATCATGGAGTTGTTTGGGGCACTGCCGTGATCGGCGCCACCATCACCCAGAAGATCCTCGCCGCGCATGCCGAGGAGGGTTCAGCGCCGCCCGGCGCGATCATCACGGTGCGCCCCGACATCGTGATGCTGAACGATGTCTCGGGCCCGCTCGCCTTCGAGCAGTTCGAGGCCATGGGTGTCGCGCACCCCTTCGACCCCGACCGCATCATGCTGGTGGCCGACCATTTCGCCCCCGCACCCAACGTGGCCGCCGCCGGCGCCATCGCCCTGACGCGCGATTTCGCGCGGCGGCACGGCATCGCGCGCCACTACGATCCCGGCCGCGGCGGCATCGAGCACGCGCTGCTGGCGGAGTTGGGACTGATCGGCCATGGCGGCATCGTGTTCGGCGCAGACAGCCACACCTGCACCGCCGGGGCCTTCAACGCGCTGGGCATCGGCTTCGGCTCCACCGATCTGGCGGCCGCCATGGCCACCGGACGGCTGTGGATGCGGGTGCCCGACAGCATCCGGGTCGAGCTGACCGGCCGTCCCGGTCCCTTCGTCACCGGCAAGGACGTGATCCTGGAGCTGATCCGGCGCATCGGCTCGGACGGCGCGGCGGAAGCGGCGCTGGAGTTCGGCGGCCCTGGCGTCGCGGCCTTGGCCATGGACGAGCGGATGGCCGTGGCCAACATGGCGGTAGAGGCCGGCGCCGACATGTGCGTCTTCGAAGGTGATGCCGGCTCCGCCATCGACATGGCGAGGCGCGGGATGGCGGCGGCGGCGGCCATCGCTCCCGATGCCGGCGCCACCTATCGGGATCGCCTCGCCATCGACCTGGCCGCGCTGTCGCCGATGGTGGCGCGGCCGCCCTCCCCCGCCAATGGCGTGCCGGTCGGCGCCCTGCGCGGGCAGCGGGTGGACCAAGTCTATATCGGCAATTGCGCCAACGGGACCATGACAGATCTGCGCCAGGCGGCGGAGATGCTGCGCGGCCGCCGTATCGCCGAGGGCGTGCGCCTGGTGGTGGTGCCCGCCACCCAGGCGATCTGGCGCCAGGCCATGGCGGAAGGCCTGCTGGAGGTGATCGCCGCCGCCGGCGGTGCTGTCTCGACCCCCACCTGCGGCGCCTGCTTCGGTGGCCACATGGGCATCCTGGCGGCTGGCGAGACGGCCATCGCCACCACCAACCGCAACTACCGAGGGCGCATGGGCCATCCGGACAGCCAGGTTTTTCTGGCCAATGCCTGGGTCGCGGCCGCGGCCGCCGTGCGGGGCGAGATCCTGCCGCCGGGAGAACTCGATTCCATGGCGCCGGAGTCCGCAGCATGAACCTGCAGATCCAGGGGCGCGTCCACCGACTGGGTGACGAGGTGAACACCGATGTCATCCTGCCCGGCCGCTACCTGGCGCTGCGCAGGCCGGAGGAACTCGGCCGCCATTGCCTGGAAGGCATCGATCCGGGCTTCGCCGCGCGCATCCAGCCGGGCGACATCCTGACGGCGGGGCGCAATTTCGGCTGCGGCTCCTCGCGCGAGCACGCCGTAATCGCGCTGAAGGCCGCCGGCATCGCCGCCCTGGTGGTGCACAGCGCGGCGCGCATCTTCTTCCGCAACGCCATCAATCTCGGCTTGCCGGTGATCCTGTGCCCCGAGGCTGCGGCGGCGCTGCGCGAGGGAAGCCTGGCCAGCGTCACCCTGCCGGGTCCCTGGGTGGCGCAGGATGGCCAGCGCTGGCCGGGCGCGCCCCTGGGCGCCGAGGTGGAGGCCATTCTCGCCGCCGGGGGACTGGTGCCGCGCGTGCGGCAATCCCTCGCCGCGCCCATCCAGATTCCCGCAAAGGACCTTCCCGCACATGGCTGATCCCCGCCTGAGGGCCGCGCTGGCCGCCAAGCAATTCGTTGTGGCGCCCGGTATTTTCGACATGATCTCGGCGCGCATCGCCGACCGCATGGGCTTCACCGCGCTGTACGCCACGGGCTATGGCACGGTGGCCTCGCATCTCGGCATTCCCGATGCCGGCGTCGCCACCTTCACCGACATGGTCGGCCGAATGGGCCGCTTCGCGCAGGGCTGTTCCACGCCGCTGATCGCCGATGCCGATACCGGTTATGGCGGGCTGCTCAACGTCCGCCACACCGTGCGGGGCTATGAGGCCGCAGGCGTCACCGCGGTCCAGCTCGAGGATCAGGAAGTGCCGAAGAAATGCGGCCACACGCCCGGCCGACGCGTCATCCCCGCCGAGGAGATGGCGCTGAAGATCGAGGTCGCGGTGGAGGCGCGCAGGAGCGATGATTTCCTGATCATCGCCCGCACCGACGCACGCACCTCGCTCGGCCTGGACGAGGCGATCCGCCGTGGCCAGCTGTACCGCAAGGCCGGCGCCGACATCGTGTTCATCGAGAGTCCGGAAAGCGAGGACGAGATGCGCCGCATCGGCGACGAGATCGACGCGCCGCTGCTGGCCAACAACGTCGATGGCGGTGGCCGCACGCCCATCCTGTCGCGCGAGACGCTGGCTTCGCTGGGCTACAGCATCGCGATCTATCCGGCGCTGGGCTTCCTCACGATGGCCGCGGCGCTGGAGCGGTCCTATGCCCATCTGCTCCGGCAGGGCGACAGCAACAACCTGCCGGAAGGCGTGCTGTACGAGTTCGGCAAGATGAACGAGCTGATGGGCTTCCCGGAAGTGTGGGACTTCGACCGGCGCTGGGCCCGCCCCGATGCGCAACGAGCCGACGGCTAACCATCAGGGTGCATTCCGGGCAGGCGCGGCAACAGACCGCCCACCCGGCTCAAGGGGAGACGTTTCATGACACCAACCATCAAGCTGACCCGTCGCGGCTTCGCTGGCGTGGCGGCGGGGCTGCTGGCCGCGCCGGCCGTGGCGAACCGCGCCTTCGCGGCGGCTTCCGGCGCCTGGCCCGACCGGCCGGTGCGCATGGTCGTGCCGTTCGGCGCCGGCGGTGCCATCGACACCCTGGCCCGCGCCTTCGGGCAGCGCTTTCCGGAATTCGCCAACGGTCAGCCGCTGGTGATCGAGAACCGCTCCGGCGCGGGCGGCATGGTGGCTGGCGCCTTTGTCACCACCCAGCCCGCCGATGGCTATACCCTGATGATGGCCGATATCGGCGCCAACGCGCTGGGCAAGGTGCTGAATCCCAGGATCACCTATGATCCGATGACCGGGTTCACGCCGTTGATGCATCTGGTGAACCTGCATGCGGTGCTGGCGGCCAGCCCGGCGTTGAGGCCGCAGAGCGTCGCCGAGATCCTGGAGGAAGCCCGCCGCAGGCCGGACGGCCTGGTGTATTCCTCGGCCGGCGTGGGCAATGGCAGCCACCTGTTCATGGCCCTGCTGGAACGGCAGGCCAGGGTGAAGATGGTGCATGTGCCGTATCGCAGCGGCTCTGAAACGGTAACCGCGGTGATGCGGGGCGACGCGCAGCTCTGCTTCCCCACCTTGTCATCGGCGCTGTCGATGATCCGGGGCGGACAGCTGCGCCCCGTCGCGCTGGGCGCCGGCCCCTCGCCCATCCTGCCGCAATCGCCGCTGATGCGTGACACGCTGCCGGGATTCGACGTGGCCATCTGGTACGGCCTGGCGGCGCCGCCGGGCATGGAGGACGCGCTGGCGGATCGGGTCAATGCGGTGTTCGGCCAGATCGCCGCCCTGCCCGAGATCCGACGCGCGGTGGAGGAAACCCAGGCCGGCAGCATCGTGGGTGGCTCCCGGCAGGAGTTCGCCGCGTTCATCCAGCGCGAATATGAGCGCTGGACTCCGGTGATCCGCGAGGGCGGCATCAGCCTGGAGTGACCGGCGGCGCCGGTCATGGCGCCGCCTTGGTTCCCCCGTGCCGGTCCGGTGGCCGGCAAACCTGCCGCCGGATCGGCGGCAGGTCTGCTTCCAGGCGTGCAGCCGGTCAGGACATGGGGCCATCGTCCGGCGAGAACCGGCCGGCCGACGGCCAACGACGTGCAGGGCCGCGTCGGCGGAATCCCCGTGGCGGTGAAAGGTGCTGGTGGTGAGGCCGGATCGAGGCCGCCTTTGCGGAAGGCTCAGTCCTTCGCCCGGGTGGAACGCAGCCTGCCACTCACCGCGGTCAGGCTGTTGCGCAGCTTGGTGATTGCCTCCTCCGCCTCGCCGAGGGCGCAGAACAGCGTGCTCTTGAGTTCGGCGGCGTGGGACTGGAGGGCGGCACCCTTGGGGGTCAGCTGGATGCGCACCTGGCGCTCATCCTTGGCATCCCGCTGGCGCCGCACCAGCCCGGCCGCTTCCATGCGTTTCAGAAGCGGCGTCAGCGTGCCCGAGTCCAGATGGAGACGCGCGCCGATCTCCTTCACCGTGCGGCCTTGCTGTTCCCAGAGGATCAGCAGAACCAGGTATTGCGGGTAGGTCACGCCGAGCGGCTCCAGCAACGGCTTGTAGGCCGCGGCAAAGGCGTGGTTCGCCGCATACACGGCGAAGCAGAGATGATCTTCGAGCGGCAGGCAGGCTGGGTCTGAGGTCACGGGGCGTCCGGAATCGTGTTGCCTGATCCTAACAGAAGACGTGTTGTGGCCCAAAAAATTGTGCGCTATTGAATTGCCCGCATGCAAACGGGCAGCCATGCTGCCGATGCGCAACAGGAGACTTCCATGACCGTGGACGTGAAGTATCGTACCGAAGCCACCGCCACCGGAGGCCGCGATGGCCGCTCCCGCACGGCGGATGGCGCCCTGGATGTCAGCCTGAGCACACCGAAGGAACTGGGGGGTGCCGGCGGCGCCGGCAACAATCCGGAGCAGCTGTTCGCCGCCGGCTATGCCGCCTGCTTCCTCGGCGCCCTGAAGTTCGTCGCCGGCCAGGAGAAGGTCCGCGTGCCGGAGGATGCCACGGTCACCGCCCGGGTCGGGATCGGCCCGCGCGCCGCCGGCGGCTTCGGCATCACCGCCGACCTTACGGTCAGCCTGCCGGGGATCGAGCGCTCCCAGGCCGAGGCGCTGGTGCAGAAGGCGCATCAGGTCTGCCCCTACTCCAATGCGACCCGCAACAACGTCGATGTGGGGCTGACGGTCGCCTGACACGGGGCATGGTGGCCCGCTTCGCGGGCTTCCGGTGTTCTCCGTCGGCTCGGTTCGGTGATGCCGATTGCGGGGGAGCGGCGTTGTGCCTCAGCATCCGCAAAGCCGATCCGGGCAGCAAGGGAGCAGAACATGACGCAACGCGATGACGACACCGTTCCGGCCTCCCTGCGGCCGCAGCCGGCCGATTACCGCTTCGACCTGGACCGGGCGCTGCGCTCCGTGGTGGCATTGCGGGCCAGGATCCCCGCCAATGCCTTCACGGCCGAGGCGCTGGGCGACGAGCGGCTGGGCCATGCGGTGCTGATCCAGGCCGACGGTCTGTTGCTCACCATCGGCTACCTGATCACCGAGGCCGAGGAGATCTGGCTGACCACCTCGGAAGGCCGCGTGGTGCCCGGCTTCGTGGCCGGCTACGACCAGACCACCGGGTTCGGTCTGGTGCGCGCACTCGGGGATCTGGGCATTCCGCCGCTGCCCCTCGGCTCCTCCGGCGAAGCCCAGGTGGGAGATCCGGTGGTGTTCGCCGGCGCCGGCGGGCGGGCCGGCGCCCTGGCTGGCCGGATCGTCGCCCGGCAGGAATTCGTCGGCTATTGGGAATACATCCTGGACGACGCGCTCTACACCGCTCCCGCCCATCCCGTCTGGGGCGGTGCCGCGGTGATCGGGCCGCGCGGCGACCTGATCGGTATCGGCTCCATCCAGCTCGGGCATGATCCGGGAGATGGGCGCGTGCGGGTGCTCAACATGAGCGTGCCCACCGACCTGCTGAAGCCGATCCTGCCCGAGATGCTGACGCTGGGCCGGCCGAACCGCCCACCGCGCCCCTGGCTCGGGGTGTCGGCGGGTGCCGATGAGGGGCGTGTCGTGCTGGCCGGTGTCAGCCGCAAGGGACCGGCGGCGCGGGCCGGGCTGCGGGCCGGCGACGTGGTGCTGGCGGTGGGCCGCAACGTGGTATCGGACGAGGCTGGCTTCTTCCGGGCCGTCTGGTCGCTCGGCGACGCCGGGGTGGACGTGCCGCTGGTGCTGGAGCGCGATGGCGACCGCTTCGGCGTCAACGTGACCTCGGGAGACCGAAACAGCGTCCTGCGCTCGGCCCGCCTGCACTGAGCCGGCTCAGCCGCGGCCGGACGCCGCTTCGGAAGCGTCGCGGAGCGGCGACATCTGCCGCAGAAAGGCCGCGAGGGCTTGAAACCCGTCGCGCCGCGGATCGGTGCCGCGCCACACCAGGCCGATTCGCCGGCCGATCCCCGACTGGCCGAACCGGCGCAGGCCGATAAGGCCGGCGAGGTCGGTGCGCCCCTCCACCGCCAACTGCGGCAGCAGGGAGAAGCCTTCGCCCGCGGCGATCATGTGGCGCAGCATCTCTAGGCTGCTGGCGAAGCGCTCCTCACGGCCGTTGCGCGGCACCCGGCAGAGCGACAAGGCTTGGTCGCGCAGGCAGTGTCCTTCCTCCAGCAGCAGGAGGTCGTCCGTGGGCAGGTGCTCCAGCGACACCTCGGCGCTCCGTTGCAGGGGATGGCCCTGAGGGCAGGCCAGCAGGAAGGGCTCAAAGAACAACTCCAAGCTGGTCAGTGCGGCCGAAGGGGCCGGCAGGGCCAGCAGGGCCGCATCCAACTCGGCCTGCTCCAGCGCTTCGGTCAAGTCGGCGGTGCGGCCTTCATGCAGCCGCAGCACCAGCCCTGGAAATTGCCGGCGCACATCCTGCAGCAGGGCCGGCAGGTAATACGGGCCGAGCGTGGCGATGACGCCCAGGCGCAACTGGCCCTGCAGCGGCTCGGCCTGTTGCTGCGCCACGTCGAGCAACCCGCGTGCCTCGCGCAGCACCGCCCGCGCCTGATCGATCAGCGGAGCACCCTGCGACGTCACCTCTACTCGCCGCGGGAGCCGCTCGAACAGGACGACGCCCAGCATTGCCTCGAGCTTGCGGATCTGTTCGCTCAGCGTGGGCTGGCTGACGTGGCAGCGCTCGGCGGCGCGGCCGAAATGACGCAGCTCCGCCACGGTGACGGCGTATTCCAGATCGCGCAGCGACAACCCGGCCAAGCTTTGTGGTGGCACGACAGATCCTTAGACGAAGCCTATCGCAGCAACATAAAGGATCGAATTATCCAATCAACTGGCCGCTGGTAAAGGTCATGGCTCAGCCTGAGAAAGGAGCCTCAGAGTGCCCGATCCGATGTATCGTCCTGTTCTCACCACCACGGCCGGCGCTCCCGTCGCCGACAACCAGAACAGCCTCTCAGCCGGAGCACGGGGCCCGCTACTGTTGCAGGATTATCAGCTGATCGAGAAGCTGGCGCACCAGAACCGGGAGCGCGTCCCGGAGCGCGTGGTGCATGCCAAGGGATCGGGTGCCTACGGCACGCTGACCATCACCCATGACATCACGCGCTACAGCAGCGCCAAGGTGTTCAGGCCGGGCAGCCAGACGGAGCTGCTGCTGCGCTTCTCCACCGTGGCCGGGGAACGCGGCGCGGCCGATGCCGAGCGGGACGTGCGCGGCTTCGCTCTGAAGTTCTATACCGAGGACGGCAACTGGGACCTGGTGGGCAACAACACGCCGGTCTTCTTCGTGCGCGACCCGCTGAAATTTCCGGATTTCATTCGCACCCAGAAGCGCCACCCGGCTACCAACCTGCGGTCCCCCACCGCGATGTGGGATTTCTGGTCGCTGTCGCCCGAGAGCCTGCACCAGATCACCATCCTGTTCAGCGATCGCGGCCTGCCGCAGGGATACCGTTTCCTCAACGGCTATGGCAGCCATACCTTCTCCCTCTGGAACGATGCCGGCGAGCGCTACTGGGTGAAGTTCCACTTCAAGTCCATGCAAGGCATCAGGACTTGGACCAACCGAGAAGCGAACGAGATCATCGCCGAGGATCGCGAGAGTGCCCAGCGTGACCTGTTCGACGCCATCGAGCGGGGCGAATACCCGCGCTGGCGCATGTGCGTGCAGATCATGCCGGAGCTGGATGCGGAGAAGACCCCTTACAACCCGTTCGACATCACCAAGGTCTGGCCGCATGCCGATTATCCGATGATCGATGTGGGCGTGCTGGAGCTGAACCGCAACGCCGCTCACTACTTTGCCGAGATCGAGCAATCCTCTTTCTCGCCCTCTAATATCGTACCCGGCATCGGCTTCTCGCCGGACAAGATGCTGCAGGGCCGGATCTTCGCCTATGCCGATGCACATCGCTACCGCGTCGGCACCCATTACGAGATGCTGCCGGTGAACAAGCCCCGGGCGCAGGTCAACACCTACCACGCCGACGGCGCCATGCGCTTCGACGCGCCGCGCGGGACAGACCATTATTATGAGCCGAATTCCTTCGGAGGTCCGGTCGAGGCGCCCTCCGCCAAGGAGCCTCCGCTGCGGATCCATGGCGACGCGGACCACTACAACCACCGCGAGGGCAATGACGACCACACCCAGCCTGGCAACCTGTTTCGCCTGATGTCACCCGACCAGCAGCAGCAATTGTTCAACAACATCGCCGGCGCCATGCAGGGTGTGCCGCGCTTCATCATCGACCGGCAGCTGGAACATTTCCGTCGCGCCGATCCGGCCTATGGCGCCGGTGTCGAGGCGGCCATCGCGCGCATCCAT
This sequence comes from Teichococcus vastitatis, assembly GCF_003604215.1. Lineage (GTDB taxonomy): Bacteria > Pseudomonadota > Alphaproteobacteria > Acetobacterales > Acetobacteraceae > Pseudoroseomonas > Pseudoroseomonas vastitatis. Next base: position 131 of record NZ_QXGS01000012.1, on the reverse strand, counting down.
ACGGCTCCCGCCTCCGCCCCGACCACGGCGGCGGATGTGGGGCGGCAGGCGGCCGACTAGTGTCCTGATCGCGAAATTCCCAAGATCATGGGAATGGTGGTAGGAGGCAGCGATGGGCAAACCTGCGGTGT
>NZ_QXGS01000119.1 GCF_003604215.1 Teichococcus vastitatis | reverse complement strand
GCTGAAGGGGATAAACTGCGTCATGCCCATCAGATTCGCGGATTTCAGACCGGAGGGAAATCCGACAGACTGCTAGTATTCATGCTGGAGAGCATGGGCTTCGCGACCGGAATCAACCTTGAAAAGCTGCTTCTGACACGTGCTCCGCTGCGAAACGAGCTTCCTGGAGAGGCGCTTAGCGGCCACGTGGCGAAGGCAGGGATACCGTGCACCTATCGCCTTATGCCTTAAGTGCTCCAATGCGACGGACATCTGGTCTTCTGTAATGGGCCGTTCGGCGTCAATCCCTTTGTGGTGCCACGTCGCCGGATCCAGTCTTCTGTCCGTGGTCGGCGCTTTGGGCCGCCACATCATCCTATCAGGGGGGAACCGACGAGCCGATCTAGAGACGCGTGGTACCCGTCCGAAGGCAGGGCCACTTCCAAATGTGCGGCTTCGTCGCTTCCGCGTCCCGGCGACGGGACCTCGAGGGAACAGAGCGCCCGAGCTGGCCCTCCTCCAAACCCGCGTGTTCTCCTCTCAGGCAGTGGTCGGACCTGCTGCCTCCCGGCTCCAGCGGAACTCGGTGTCATCAACCCACATGCGGTGGAGCACGGTCGCGAGCTTTCTTGCCAAGGCAACTTTGGCGCGCCGCATGCCGCGGCGCTTCGCCACCTCCATCGCCCAGTGCTTCAAGGCCGAGAACCGGGCTTGCCCGGTCAGTATGGCATTGGCTGCCTCGTAGAGGGCAACCCGGACGGAGGCATCACCGACGCGGGTGATCGCACCAGCAACATCCGTCTCGCCCGACTGGTATCTCTTCGGCGTCAGCCCAAAATGCGCCCCGACTGCCTTTGATCGTGTGAACCGCGCGGGATCGTCGACGCCAGTGATGAAGGTGATAGCCACGACGGCCCCGACCCCTGGTGCTGTCATCAACCGCCGGCAGACATGGTGGTCTCGCACAAGGGTAAGCAACTGCTTGTGCAGAGCGGCATACTCGGCGCGGAGCGCATCGCGCGCCCTGAGCATCGGGTCCGTCACCTGCCCGAGAAGAGTATGCCCGCTTACCAACTCGCGCACGCGGCCACCGAACTGGGCAGGGGTTGTCTTACCCATTTTGAGCCCGAAGCCTCGCAGCATGCCGCGGATCGCAAGCTCCACGTCGTGGAGTTTGCTCTGCAAGAGCTTTCGGCCTCCCAGCAAGGCACGGATCTCCTGTGCCGGGACTGACTTGCGATGCACGGGTCGGTACCAGCCCATGCGCAGAAGCTGTGCGATGCCGCGAGCATCCCGGCGGTCAGTCTTCACCGTCATGGCCGAGAGCGCCGCCTTCACATGGCGGGTCTCCAGCAGAACCGCCTCATGGCCGGCCGCAGCCAGGCCGGCGTGAAGCCATTGGGACAGCGGGCCAGCCTCCAGCCCCACACGGGTCAGCGGCAGGCCGAGTTGCGCGAGAAAGGCATTGAGCGCTTCAGGCTCACTCCGAACCTTCACCTCGCGGACAATCCGACCTGTGGCATCCACCACGCACAGGCTGGAAAGCTCAAGCGAGACATCGATGCCGACGAAATAGTCCATCACCATCCTCCCTGGTGCCAGGGCCACCCGGCCCTAGCCAAACTTACAACCGAGAGAAGGACACCTCACCGCCTTGCTGCGGCCAGCCCATTACGGGATCTAGACGAATGGCCAAGTTAAGCGGATGAACCGCACCCTCAAGGAAGCAACCGTACGGGCGTTCCATTACGCCTTAGCCGAAGAGCTGAAGCGACATCTTCATGCCTTCCTCCTGGCCTACAACTACGCTCGACGACTCAAGACCCTGAGGGCAAAACACCGTACGAATTCATCTGCGACCGGTGGGTCCTTCAGCCCAATCGCTTCAAACTGAACCCGCACAACCACAATCCGGGACTAAACACCCAGCTTCGGTTCTCGCTCAAACCCTAGCCGCTGGGTGAATGCACGTTCTGTCATTAACTCGGCCGTGATCATTCAATCGGAAACTTTGTGGAAGAATTTGCTCAGTCGCAGCTGGGGTTCAGGCGGCTTACGGAGCATTGTTATGGATGTTGATCTGATCATCTTCGCCCTCGTCATCCCGGTGGCAGCCATCTTCCTGTTGGAGAACCTCATCGCTAAGGCAGTAGTCGAGGCAGCTCTGCGAGAAGCTGCTGCTGAGCAGCGGGCTATACGAGTTAGGGGAGATGAACAGGCTGTTCATCATAGGCCGCATAGCTCTGAAATCCCAGTAGAGCTGGGAGCTAGTGTGGCCCTTAGCTGAGCCGAAATCGCTGCTATCTTACTTCAGTGCCCGTTCTCTAATCGGGCTTTCCAGGTCAAGCGCCGGAACGGAGGCTGGAACCCGCCGGGGTCATGGTTCTCTCCGGGGT
>NZ_QXGS01000118.1 GCF_003604215.1 Teichococcus vastitatis | reverse complement strand
AGCCGGAGCCGAACCCGATAGTGGGGCCGGGGTCGTAGTCCACGCCCCGGGCGCCGCGGCCACCGGCCGCCGTGACGGAAACGGCGCCGCTGAACTGGCCCGTGAGGGGAGCGCTGGTGGAACCAGCCACGAGTCTGCCGCTCGCACCGCCGGCGCCGCCCGTGGGCTGGTCAGGGGAGGCTTGGTGGGAACTGTGCCCCGACACACCGCCATCGCCGCCAACTGTGTTGATCACGGTCGCGCCGGCAACCGTGGTGCCGGGCTGGGACGTGACGGTCAGGGTGCTGCCGTCGCCGCCCTTGCCGCCGTCGCTGCCGGTCTGTTCGGGCGTGCCATAGCCACTGTTGCGGCCGTTTCCCCCGTCCCCGCCGAAAACCGTGATGGAGACCTCGCCGGGGTATGTCGTGCCGCCGAGGTCGATTTGTGCCGCGGAGGCGTTGGTGCCGGGCAAGCCTGGCTGGGTGTGATCGGCCCCGTCCGGCGCCTTGGGATAGGACTGGTTGTAGTAGCAGGCATAGTTGCCCGACGGCCCGCATTCGGCGGCACCGGCTCCGGGAACGGAGCCTGGCGCAGCCAGCAGCATCATCATGGCCAATGGCGGCGCCGCAACGGCGGCCCTGGCCGGGATGATCGCGGTGGAGGCCTTGAGGCGGCGCGCGGGCGAGGTCCAAGGGTGGTTGCGCATCTGCGTTCGGTCCTTGTGGGGGCGCGGCGCTCCGCCGGCCGTGGCGTGGGTGCGGTTGGTCTGCGCGTGGGCGCAGCACGGGGTTCGCGCAGGCGTTGCCCGCGTGGGAAGCGGTTCGGTGCGCGGAAGCGGCGGTCCTGGGCTGCCTGGCGAGGCAGGAAAGTGGCCGGTCAGCCTTGTCGCTTCAGGCGGCGAAGCCGAGGGGGATGAGATGCGCTGCGCGGGAGCATGGCGGGGAACCTTCGCATCGGCGGCAGGCTGCCGGCCTCGACCCGAGGTTTACCGACCCCGGATGCGCGAAGTCCTGAAAGCGGAGCCGAATTTATTCCGACGCAGTCCTGCGCGCGCGGCGAAGCTGCCGGTGCGCCTTCGGAGGATTTTCAGTGCAGCGTCGGAACTCGCCTCCCCGTGCCGCAGGCCACGTGGCCCGGTGCCGCCGGCGGCGCGGCTCCGGGAACTCCGCATCGGATCGGGAAACCCGGGGGTAGCGTCGGCGCGCCGGATGGGCGGCCCCGTACTCAGGCCGGCCCACTGCTCTCCATGACTGGCCCAAGGGCATGTGCCCTCGCGGCAATGACGGCGGACCGGAACCGCTCGAACTCGGCGTCCTGGCGGAAGAAGCACATGCCACTGTGGTTCCGCGCGACCGGATCGGGCTGGAGCCGCAGCAACTCCCGCACTGCGCGGCCCGCCTCCTCCATGCGCCCGGCCTCGGTCAGCGCGACCACGAGGGCGAAGTAGCAGGGCGCGTAATCCGGCAGGCGGGCGGCGCACCACTGCAGTTCCGCCAGCGCCTCTTCCAGCTTCCCGGCAAGCAGGAGCGCGCGCCCGAGAACGGCCCTGAAGGCCGGCCGCGCATGGGGTTCGAGCGCCAGCCCCTCCCGCATGACGCCGACCGCCTCCTCCGCGTGTCCGGCGGCGGACAGCACGTCGGCGCAATCGGCCCGGGTCGCGACATAGATTGGCCGTCCGGTTTGCAACGCGGCCCGGGCAACGTTCACCGCCTCGTCCCAGCGCTGGTGCAGCACCAGTACGAAGGCCAGGCGGCCGAGGCAGAGAGGAGAATCGGGCGCCAGCTGCACCGCTTGCCGCGCCAGGCGCAGCGCAAGGTCGCGTGCCGCCTGCCCGTCAGGCTTGCCCCAGCGGTGGGTGATGGCGCGCTGCACAGCGTAGGCCTGCCAGGCGTAGGCCGCCGCGTAGTCCGGGTTGGCCGCAAGCGCCAGGTCGAACATTTCGCGCGCGATGCGGGTGTCCGCCTCGGTCCCGCGCTGGTAGTGGTCCTTGCCCAGGAGGTAGCAGTCCCGCGCGGTTCGTTCCGCGGCTGCCTTGAGCGTGGCGCGGCGCAGCGCCTCCCGGTTGATCTGTCGGTCGACCTCCGATGCGAGGGCGAGCAGCTTGCTTTCCGGCCAGCCCCGTCGCCGTGCGGCCACTCCATCCGGCCCCCCCAGACGACGGTCCCCCCGGCATCCTCCAGCCGGACCGTCGCGCGCCACTGCGCGCCCGACATGCGAACCTTGCCGCAGAGATGGTAGCCCTCGGCGCCTGGACGGTCCGACGCTGCGAAAACGCGCAGGTGCTCGAAGCGGGTCAGGATCGCGGTGAGCTCGACGGCCAGCGTATCGGCCAGGTCAGGACATGCGTGCTGCGCATCGGATCCATCGAAGCCATGAACAAACAC
>NZ_QXGS01000117.1 GCF_003604215.1 Teichococcus vastitatis | reverse complement strand
GCATTCGATAATGACTGCTGGCTGGCCAGCATGATCGAGGAAGAAGCAGCATGATCAATCAAGGTTCTTCGGCGGGGCCGCGCGAGAATGGCCGGTCCGGCGCGGTGGTGTTGCCCGAGGGTGCGCCGTCGCTGCGGTCTCGCATGTCCTGGGGTGCGGTGATCGCCGGCGCCATTGTTGCGGTGACGATCGGGCTGATGCTGAACGCGCTGGGCGCGGGGATCGGTGCCACGGCGGTGGATGCCGCGGCGCGCGACACGCCGGCGGCGTCGAGCTTCGGCATCGGCGCGGCCGTCTGGGTGCTGATCTCCAACCTGATCGGGCTGGCGGTGGGCGGCTACGTCGCTGCCCGGCTGTCCGGCACGGCGGACAACACCGACGGCACGCTGCACGGGCTGGCGGTATGGGGCACCACGTTCCTGATCTCGGCCGTGCTGCTCGGCAACCTGGTGGCGGGCGTGACCTCCACCGCGGTGAGCGGCGCCTCCAGCCTGGTCGGCAGCGTCGCCCAGGGGGCCGGATCGGCGGTGTCGGCGGTTGGCGAGCAGGCCGCGAACCGCACCGACACCGGCACGCTGCAATCAACGGCGCAGGGGCTGATCAACCGGGTGCAGGGTGCGCTGGACGGTGCCGGCCGCGATCCGGCGGCGATGAACAGCGACCAGCGCCGGGCCGAGATGGGCACGCTGGTGACGCGCCGCGTCACCGATGGCGAGTTGTCGCCGCAGGACCGCGAGCGGCTGAACCGCCTGGTGGCCGCCGAATACAACCTGAACCCGCAGGAAGCGCAGCAGCGCGTGCAGGAAGCCGAGCAGCAGGCCACCGAGGCGGCCCGCCAGGCGGAGGAGACCGCCCGCAACGCGGCCGACGCCGCGGCCACGGGTGCCGCGACCGCCAGCTTCGCGATCTTCGGCATCATGCTGCTGGGGGCCATCGCCGCCATTCTCGGCGCGCGCCGCGGCACCCGCCCTGTTGTGGCGCTGGGGAGCGGGCGTGTTGCCTGAACCCGGCGCGCCGGATCACCGGCGGGATGACGCGCCGCGCGCCGAGGAGGTTCTGCCCCTCGTCGAGGAGCGGCTGGTCATCACCAGGCGCCAGGTGGAGAGCGGCCGCGTCCGGATCGCGCTGACCACCGACACGGTGGAGGAAGCGGTGCGCGAGACGCTGCGCGGCCGGCATGCCGAGGTCGAGCGCGTTCCGTTCGGCCATGAGGTGGCGCAGGCGCCGCAGACCCGTCAGGAAGGCGATGTGCTCATCGTTCCCGTGGTGGAGGAGATCCTCGTGATCGAGAAGCGCCTGGTGCTGAAGGAAGAGATCCACCTGCGCTTCATCGACAGCGAGACCGTCGTGGAGCAGGCCGTCGAAAGGCGGGTGCAACACGCCAGGGTGGAAAGGCTGCAGCCGGAGGGAGACGCCCCCGCGGATCCCGGACCACGGCTCGCCAATCAAACAAGAGGACAGGAACCATGACGCATACCATCACCGCCATGTTCACCGACCGCGCCGCGGCCGATGCGGCCGTCAACCAGCTGGTCCAGCAGGTCGGCATCAGCCAGGGCCAGATCACCGTTCATGCGGCTGACGCGGCCTCCTCGGCCAGCACGGGCACCACAGGGAGCGAGGGCGGCCTGTGGGCATCCCTCAAGGAGCTCTTTGTGCCGGATGAGGACCGCTACGCCTATGCGGAGGGCATTCGCCGCGGCGGCACCGTGGTGTCGGTGAACGTGGACGACAGCACCCATGATGAGGCGATGAACATCCTGGAACACCAGGGCGCGGTGGATCTCGACGCGCAGGAAGCCGAGTGGCGCCAGTCGGGCTGGACCGGCTATCAGCCCGGTGCCACCACGGGCGTGGCCACCGGCGCGACCAGCGGCACGGCCGGCGGCTATTCCGACGAGGTCGGGATCGGCATGGCGCCCACCAGCGGCACTTATGCCGCGAGCGGCACGGGCACGGGCAGCAGCACCGGCGGAACCGTCGGCCACGGCGCCGCGCAGACCGGCATTGGCTCTGCCGGCCGGGAAGACGTGATCCCGGTGGTGGAGGAGCAGCTTCGCGTCGGCAAGCGCGACGTGGAGCGGGGCCGGGTGCGGGTGCGCTCCTACGTGGTCGAGACGCCGGTCACCGAGCAGGTGACGCTGCGGGACGAGCATGTGGACGTGCACCGCCGCGCGGTGGACCGCCCGGTGACGGACGCGGACCGACTGTTTGAGGAGCGGACCATCGAGGCGGTGGAGACGGATGAGGAAGCCGTAGTGGCCAAGGAAGCCCGCGTGACGGAGGAGCTGGTCATCCAGAAGGGCAGCACCGAGCGGGTCGAGACGGTGCAGGACACGGTGCGGCACACCGAGGTGGAGGTCGACGACGCCACCGGCCAGCCGCGCAGCACGGCAGCGACAGGGGTCAGCGGCACCTCGTCGAGCAACCCGCCCGGCACCGTCGCCAGCCGCACCGCCGACCAAACACTGGGCACCAACATCAGCGGAACAAACCCCAATAAGGG
>NZ_QXGS01000116.1 GCF_003604215.1 Teichococcus vastitatis | reverse complement strand
CTGTCCCACTCGGCCAGCGCCGCCGCAGAGCCTCCACCCAGCATGTGACCGAGTCCCCAAGCAAAGCTTGCAATAGACAACGTATCGGGCACCAGCACGCCCCACTCATCGAGCACCAAGGTCGTGGCGACAACATGTCCCTGGGTGCGACGATTAGTTTCATCCTCGTCAGCGCCGTCCGAGAAGGCGGCGTCCAGACGCTCAAATGCCTGCTGGGCGGGCAGTGCGCCCAGGACGACCAAGTACCAGGGACGGGGCTGGTCTGGATCTGGCACAGGTTCTGTGACGCCGGAGGCGGCCTGCTCCTCGTCGGGCTCCGGGTGCTCGGCCAACAGCTTCCAAGGCACCAAGGCGTCATCTGTGGGAGTTTCCCACAGTCCGGGATCGTCGAGCGCCGTTGCGTGGTTGTTACGCTGCTGCCCCTGCTTCTCGGCGGCCAGGCCGCTCCAGCCATCTTTGGTGACTTGCGGCGTCAGGACCTCGATCGCCAGCCAGGAGCGGAGAACCCGCCGAGCCATTTCGGAAGTCATGGTCATACAACAGCTTTGCTGTGTTCAGCCGCGAGGACAACCCTACCAACAGCTTCTTGCCCATCTCGGGCTAAGAGCACGTCCACTCGCCGATTGGCCCGGTCTGGCCTCAGCACATGACGGGCAGCTCTCGCCTCCCTCCCCTCGCTGCACTACAGGCGCCCTGCCACCGGGTTAGGTTACAGGCAGCGGCGATAGGGTCCTGGTGCTGTCCTGCAGGGTCCGGCAAGCTCCAGGATCGCCATTGACTCGAGGTCGTGGCGTGAAGGTTACATATACTGTGACAGCTGCCCCCGCGCCTGGCGGCGCGGACCTCGGCGGGTAGCTCGATGTGGTCAGGACGGCCCGCGGCGCACGAAGCGCTGCACGCGCTGACCATTGTCCACCTCGCTGATGTAGAGGCTCCCTTCGCTGTCCTGGGCGATGTTGTGCGGAACGTGGAACTGCCCGGCCCAGCGGCCCGGCCGTCCAAAGGTGGAGAGCACCTCGCCATCGCGCCGGCGGATCACCCGTGCCACGCCGTTGGAGTTGTCCACGCTGAACAGGAACTCCTGCGACGGATCCAGCGACGGGATGAGATCGGCCACAGAGCCGTTCAGCCGTGTCTGCGGTGCGATGAAGTGCTCTGACACGAAGGTGCCGTCCCGCCGGAACACCTGGTAGCGGTCATTGGTGCGGTCACAAACGTAAACCTGCCGGTCCCTGGTCAGCCGCACGCAATGCACCGGACTGGCGAACTGCCGAGACGGCGGCTGACCCGGCGTATAAGCGGCCGTGCCGCCATAAGCCTCCGGCCCACCATCGACCGGCGGCTGGCCATAGGCGCCCCAATGCCGCTTATAGGCGCCGGTCTCGCTGTCGAACACGATGACCCGGCGGTTGCCGTAGCCGTCGGCGACATAGACCTCCCGCGCCTCGGTATCCACCTCAACATCGGCGGGACGGTTGAGGTTGGCCGTGTCGGCGTTGCCTCTCGACTGACCCGATCGCCCGATCTGCATCACGAATTGTCCGTCCAGCGTGAACTTCAGCAGCTGGTGGTCCTTGGCCCCGCTGCCGGCGAGCCAGACGAAGTCATTGGCATCGACATAGACGCCGTGCTCCACCTCCGGCCATTCGTAACCTGGGCCCGGGCCGCCCCAATGGCGCAGGACGTTGCCCTGCCTGTCGAACACCAGCACGGAGGGCGCGCGGACGCAGCAATTCGTTTCCGGCGGGTTGCGCTCGGCCATCAGCTGGCGCTGCGCGATGGTTCCAGGACGCTGGACGATCCAGATGTGGTCCCGCTTGTCCACCGCGACGCCTGCAACGGCGCCGATGATCCAGTTGTTGGGCAGCGGCTTCGGCCAGAAAGGATCGACCTGGAATTCTGGCACTGCTGCCTCTGCGGCCCGGGCCCCTGTTGGACTGGCGACCGACCCGCCTTGTGCCAGGGCTGGTCGGGCCGGGAGCGGGGCCAGACCGAGCACCCCGCACATCCCCAGAGTGCTGCGCAGCATAGCGCGCCGCATGGTGACAGGCATGTCATCTCCTCCCGTTTTGATTTCGCAACAAGCTAACCCAAACGGATCAGAAGGACAGCATCATGGTAACCAGCAGACTGGTCTGTGTCCCGTCCGGCTACCCTGCCTTAAACTCTCTACCTGCTTGGCCCGCGCCTCAGGCGGCCCAGAGGCGGCACAACCCCGCCCCGGGACCGAGCACCGGGTCCTGCTCCGGCCGCGGCACCGCGGCGATGGCGCGCAGCACCGCCTCGCGCTCCCGCGGGTCACCGCGCCGGAGGTCGTAATCCCCATCGGCTGGATA
>NZ_QXGS01000115.1 GCF_003604215.1 Teichococcus vastitatis | reverse complement strand
TCACTCTGGCGACGCGCTCATCAAGCCGCCGCGCAAGAGGCCCACGTCAGACGAAGAGCGCAACTGTAATGCTAGAGAACAATGTGAATTCTCGAGAAGCTTAACGGGTTGCCTATGCGTCATGGCAAATGGGTCTTCAACCATCGTCACCGCCGCAACGTTGATGCTGCACTCACCGGAGCAACTTTGATGGCACGCCGTCGGCATTTCGTCTCCTCCCTGTGCGGCGCCACGGCTGCATTCCTCAGCTTGTTCGCCTCGGCGCCGTCATCAGCCCAGTCGCGGCCCGAAGTAGCTTCTCCAGGCGGTGGATCCGCCACGCTGGAGGCGGTGCGTGCCCGGCGCCTGCTGCTGTGCGGCGTGTCAGGTGAATCGCCGGGCTTCTCGCTGCCCGACAGCCGTGGGGACATGCGTGGCCTCGACGCCGATACCTGCCGGGCCGTCGCGGCTGCCGTTCTGGGTGACGCCAAGCTGGTTCGCTATGTTCCCCTCTCGCCGCAGGCCCGCTTCACGGCGCTGCAGTCCGGCGAGGTGGACCTGCTGGTGCGCAACACGAGCTGGACCCTGACGCGGGAAGCCTCGCTCGGATTGACCATGGCCTGGATCAACTTCCACGACGGCACCGCCTTCGTGGTCCGCGGTGACGCCGGGGTGACCTCGGCGAAGCAGTTGGACGGAGCCACGGTGTGTCTGCTGCAGGGCACCACCACAGAGCTGGACGTCGCAGCCTACTTCCGCGCCAACGGCCTCCACTTCACACCCGTCCTGTTCGCAGGGGTCACCGAGACCGGGGCGGCCTTCCTGGCCGGACGCTGCGACGCCTGGGCCAACGATGCCTCCTACCTTGGGGCTTTCCGGACGACCCAGCCTGATAAAGGACTGGCGATCCTGCCCGAGCGGATCAGCTCCGAACCCGTGGGCGCCATGGTGCGCAAGGGTGATGATCGCTGGTTCGATCTGGTGCGCTGGACTGGCGCGGCGCTGCTGGCAGCCGAGGAGGCTGGAATCACCAGCACGAATGCCGCGGAACAGAAGCACACGACCTCTGATCCATCGGTGCAACGCCTGCTCGGCACCCAAGGTGACCTGGGAACCGCGCTGGGGGTGGATAACGCCTGGGCGTTCAACGTGATCAGCCAGGTCGGTAACTATGGCGAGGTGTGGGAGCGCAACCTGGCGCCGCTGGGCATCGAACGGGGCGCCAACCGCCTCGCCTCCCAGGGTGGGCTCATGTACGCACCGCCGCTGCGCTGATGAGTGCCTTGCACGGGATTGGTTGACCTGCAAACGCGCATAACGACTGAGGATGTGTAAGCAAACTCATGTGTTGTAACGCCGAATCAGCGGCCCGCCGCTTGCGAGGTGCCCGTCGCTATGTTGAGGCTATGGCTGAGGGGTTCCTCCAGGCCGCGACGTTCCACTCCAACGCTATCGTGCTAATCTCCTACTCGAGGTTAGCTCGGCGATGGCCATCGCTCGAAAGCGCTGGCCGAAGACGGCCTGTCGACGAAACCTCCGCCCGCACTTCTTCTGTGTCCTTTGTCACAGCGCTGGCGCACTGGAGTGCGGCTGTAATCAGTTCCTTTACCAGAATAGCTTCAACAGAGCATCCCGAGCTCTAAGCTCCAAGAGGACCGAATACTGACCAGCCCGTACGTACCGACAGCATCTCTAAGGCGCGTACGCCGAGGATGGAGTTGCCATGCCGGTCGAGGTTCGGCGACCAGACGGCGATTGATGCCGTTTCCGGTGCAATGGCGAGGATGCCGCCGCCGACCCCGCTCTTCGCGGGTAAGCCAACACGCACAGCGAAGTCACCCGAGCCATCATAGTGGCCGCACGTCATCATCAGCGCGAGTACGGTCCGCATCCGCTGCGCGCGCTTTATCTCTGCATCGGCGCTGTTTGTGAGACGCGTTCGTGTCAGGAACCGCCCAGCAAGCGCCAGGCCGGCGCAGTCGACTGACAGCGCACACTGCTTGCTGTACGCGCCCATGACGCGGTCGATCGGCGAATGGATATTGTTATGATGCTTCATAAAGCTGAGCATTGCCTGATTGAGATCGCCGCTCTCACTAAGCACTGCATCGTCGAACGAAACGACGCGTCCGTCCAGCTGCTCCTGGACCAAGTCGACGACCGCGTCCTCGTCTGGATGAGCTGCTACCAGTATGTCGATGATAACCAACGCGCCGGCATTGATGAAGGGGTTGCGCGGCACGCCGAGCGTCCGTTCGAGATCGATCACCGAGTTGAAGGGATCCCCCGACGGCTCACGTCCGACCCGCTCGAACACTCGATCCCCAAGCTGCTGGAGTGCGAGATCGAGCGCCAGGACTTTCGAGATGCTTTGGATCGGGAAAACGATGTCAGCGGCGCCAGCAGTGAGGACGGTCTCGGCGGTGGCGATGGCCATGCCGAAGGGGCCTGGTTTCGCCGTCTCCTCCTTGGCATCGGCTGCGGCCTCAATCTCGGATGCGTTCGCCTCGATCTCGTCTTTGATTTCGCTGATGATGCGTTGCAGATCCATTGTACTGGAACATGCT
>NZ_QXGS01000114.1 GCF_003604215.1 Teichococcus vastitatis | reverse complement strand
TCCCGATGCCAGTGTTCCCAAAGTCAATCCTACGACCCTGGATCGGGAGATCACCGCCCGATTACCCCATGTTTGAGAATGGTCATGGATGAGCGATGCGCCGGATGAGGAGCGCGCCCATGCCGATGTGGATCATGGCCCCGGAGACGTCGCGGCGGCGTTCGTAGTCGCGGACCAGGCGGCGCCAGCGGGTCATCCAGCCGAAGGTCCGCTCCACGACTCAGCGGCGCGGCAGAACCTAGAAGCCTTGCTGGTCTGCCAGCTTGCGCACTACCTCGATGACAAAGTCATCGTAGGCGCCGCCAGCGGAGAGGTGCTTCAGCCAGGGCCATCGTTGCGGGTAGCAACGCGGCGGCAGTTCTTCAGCGGTTGATGCAGCGCTCGATGCGGTTGCGGAGGGCGTAGAGAGGCCGCTGAACACTATGCTGATGCGCCTGTTGCGCTTTGCCGGAATCTCCGGCTGCCGCCGCGGTTGTGCACATCCTGTCGTATGGCATCACTGTTGTAGCCACGATCCGCGAGCAAGATACCGGGATCGCTTGTAAGCGTGGTCATAGCCCCCTTCTTGCGTGAGGATGGTGTGGCTGAGAGGTAGGACGTCGCGGAGGAGTGGCGATGGCAGGGATGCTGAATGGCGTAGGTGCTAGCACTGGTGCGGGCACTGTGGCGATGGAGCGGGTGGCGATCGTCACTTGTGGCGAACGGCGCCGCATCTACTCGCCGGAGATGAAGGCACGGCTGCTCATGGAGACAGCGGCGCCTGGCACGCGGGTGTTGGAGGTGGCGCAGCGGCATGGGATTTCGCCCAGTCTGCTGCATCGCTGGCGCCGGGAGGCGGAGGGCCGTCCTGCCAGACGGATGGCTAGGCAGGCATCACCCTTCGTACCGCTGTTGGCTGGCGCCTCTCCGGAGACAGCGCCGCAGATCACGGCTGATCCGGCGGAGAGCAGAGTGGGCGCAGGCATCGAGGTCGTGCCGCGCAATGGCCGGGTGCTGCGGGTCTTTGGGACAGTGGATGCCGTGGCGGTGGCCCGCCTGGCGACGGCGCTGGAAGGGTGATTACGCTCCCCTCCGGGGCGCGAATCCTGCTGGCCAGCGAGCCGGTGGACTTCCGCAAAGGGGTTCACGGCTTGGCCGCCCTGGCAGCCGAGGTGCTGAGTGCCGATCCATTCTCGGGAGCGGTGCTGGTGTTCCGGGCCAAGCGTGCCGACCGGATCAAAATCGTGCTCTGGGACGGCAGCGGACTGGTCTTGATCGCCAAGCAGTTAGAGGGTGGAGCATTCCGCTGGCCGCCGATTGTTGATGGCGCGGTGCGGCTGACGCCGGTGGAGTTCGCGGCGCTGTTCGACGGCATCGACTGGACGCGGGTGCAGAGCACGAAACGGATTCCCACGCCGGACGTGCCTGCCTAGACTCCCGGGGACCAGTTGCTGTTCGCGTTCGAGGAGATCGAGGCCACGCTGGCGGCCAGCGAGGCCGAGGCGGGCCAGCGCTCGAAGGGTCTGAGAGAGCAACAGGCGAAGCGCCGCCGTGGCAGCCGCGGCCAGTTGCCCGCGCACTTGCCGCGCATCGAGCAGGTGCTGCTGCCCGAGCGGGAGATCTGCCCCTGCTGTGCGGGCGCCTTGGTCGAGATCGGCGCCGACAGCGCCGAGCGGCTCGACGTGCTGCCAGCCCGGTTCCGGGTGCTGGTCACCAGGCGCCCCAAGCTGGCCTGCCGCGCCTGTCCCGGCGTGGTGCTGCAGGCGCCCACTCCAGAGCGGCTGGTGCCTGGCGGGCTGCCGACCGAGGCCACCGTCGCCCAGGTGCTGGTGGCCCGCTATGCCGACCACCTGCCACTCTACCGCCAGGCACAGATGCTGGCGCGGCAGGGGCTGACGCTGGGACGAGAGGTGCTGGCCGACTGGCTGGGCACTGCCGCCCAGGAGATCCGGCCGGTGGTGCGCCGTCTCCGCGAGATCCTGCTCGCCTCGCCGCGGCTGTTCGCTGACGAGACCACCCTGCCGGTGCTCGATCCCGGGCGCGGCAAGGTGAAGAAGGGGTATGCCTGGGCTCTGGCACGCGACGACCGGCCCCGGGGCGGCAGGGATCCCCCGGCCGTGGTGTTCCGCTACGCGCCCGGCCGCGGGCAGGAGCACGCCAGGGCGCTGCTGGCGGGCTACCGCGGCATCGTCCAGTGCGACGGCTACGCTGCCTACAAGGCGCTGGTCACCGGCGGGGATGTGACACTGGCGTTCTGCTGGGCGCATGTCCGGCGCGGGTTCTTTGACCTGGCCAAAGGCGGCGCGGCGCCGATCGCCGCCGAGGTCCTGCAGCGCATCGTCGCCCTCTACGCCATCGAGGCGGAGATCCGCGGCCGTCCGGCCGAGGAACGTCTGACGGTGCGCCAGGCCCGCAGTTGGCCGCTGGTGGCGGAGCTGTTCACCTGGCTCGAGGCGCAACACGGGCGCCTGCCGCGGAGCAGCCCGCCGGCGGAGGCGATCCGCTACGCGATGAACCACCAAAAGGGACTAGTGTCCTGATCGCGAAATTCCCAAGATCATGGGAATGGTGGTAGG
>NZ_QXGS01000113.1 GCF_003604215.1 Teichococcus vastitatis | reverse complement strand
GCCTGCGGCTGGCTACATGATCCGTAACCCAACTATCCCACTAGCAGCCGACCCAAACCCGACAGGCTGCTAGAGCGAGTAGGTACTTGGCAAGGGAGAGAGCACCGACTGCCAGACTTGGCAGAGTTTAGCCGGAAGCAGCCCGTCCGCTCTTTAGAGGTTCATGGAGGGAAGCGGCCACCGGTTGCAGAACATGCTTTGGGACTTCCGAGCCGCAGGGTCATGATGTGCCTGCTGTTCGACTACACCGAGACCTCTGCCACACGTCAGGCGGAGGTGCCACGGATGAACCTTCCTCTGGCTTGAGTCATCCATCCGGGACTTGATGAGCCTCAGCCAAGGGCGAGCTTTGTCACAAGTCCCGTGGCGGCCGTGATGCCAAGGGTCTTCAACAGGCCGAGTTTGAGGCGGAACAGGCAAGCAGCGGCAAGCGCCGCGAGCGCCAAGGCGAGCGGGTCCAGGCTGGCCAAAACCGGCATGTCGAGGGCCGCCGGACCGACCTCCACCCGCCGCACATCGGCAAAGAGCACCCGCAGACCGAACCAGAGCGCCAAGTTCGCGATCACGCCGACAACGGCCGCTGTCACTGCCGCCAGGGCGCTGGTCAGTTCCCGGTTGGAGTGCAACCGCTCCACGTACGGCGCGCCGAGGAAGATGAAGGCAAAGCAGGGTGCGAAGGTGATCCAGACCGTCAGCACCGAAGCCAACACCCCCCAGGCGAGCCCGCCCTGGCCATAGCCCGCCAGAAAGCCGACGAACTGGAGCACCAGGATGAGGGGGCCTGGTGTGGTTTCGGCCAGGCCGAGGCCCACCAGCATCTGGTCGGCGGTGAGCCAGCCATAGCCCTGCACCGCCGCCTGCGCCACATAGGCGAGCACGGCATAGGCGCCGCCCACGGTGACCACCGCCATCTTGGAGAAGAACCAGGCGACGTCGGCAAAGACCCCGCCGCCCGCCAGGACGAGGGCGGCGACCGGGAGCAGCCAGAGCGCCACAGCCAACCAGCCCGCCCGCCAGGCGCTCGCCGCGAGGCGTCCCGGCCGCCCGGGATCTGCCGCCAGCACCGCGTCCAACAGTGCCGGTGGGCCGTCCTTGGCCGTGCCGTGGCTGCCAGCCCGGAAGGCGCCTGGGGCGGAGTAGCCGATCAGAGCCGCCGCCAGCACGACAACCGGAAACGGCAGGGCGAAGACGTAGAGCGCCACAAACGCCGCGGCGGCCAGCGCCCAGGCTGTTCGGGTCCTCAGGGCACGACGGGCCACTCTGAGCAGCGCCTCCACCACGAGCACCAGCACGGCGCATTTCAGGCCGAAGAACAGCGCCGCGACGGCGGGCACTTCGCCCAGGGTCACGTAGAGAATGGACAGCCCGAGCATCACCGCCATGCCAGGCAGGATAAAGAGAACACCTGCCGCGACGCCGCCGCGAACGCCGTGCAGCAGCCAGCCGAGATAGGTGGCGAGCTGCTGCGCCTCAGGCCCAGGCAGCAGGGTGCAGAAATTCAGCGCGTGCAGGAAGCGGGCGTCGGACACCCAGCGCCGCTCGTCGACCACTTCCCGGTGCAGCAACGCGATCTGGCCTGCCGGGCCGCCGAACGATAACAGGCCGATCTTCAGCCAGACCCGGAAGGCCTCGGCGAAAGAAGGCAGCCCCGCCTGTTTCCCGGGCGCGGGCACGGGGGCACGACGCGCCCGGTCCATGGCGGCGTCATTCATCGCATGCTCCTCCCGCCGTCGCCCGCTCCCGCAGGCCAGTTGTGGGTCTCAGTGACCGCGTCGCGGCTCCAGCGGTAAAAGGCATCGTAGAGGTCCATGCCCGCTGCGAGTTGGGCCAGGTCGTCGCGGTGCATCCGGGACAGACCCAAGGAGGCTGCGAGCAGCCCCGCCGCCTGCGGCACGAGGTCGGGCCGGGCCGTGTCGGCGCCGCGGACGATCTTCGCGAGCCGCAGCAGCGGCTCCGAGGTCAGCCCGAACTCCTGGATCATGGTATCGAAGGTGCAGCCCTCGCCACGATGGCTCCAGAACACGCCCTCGACGTCGAACGGTGCGGCGCCAAAGCGCTCGGCCACGGCACCGACTTCGGAAGGCGCCACGAACAGGAAGACGGCCGAGGAGTCGACGAAGCGTCGAATCAACCAGGGGCAGGCGATCCGGTCGACCTTGGGTCGGGAGCGGGTTACCCAGATGGTTCGCCCCTGCCCATCGCGTTCTGGAAGGCGAGTGGGATGCATCAGCAGGTGGCCTTCGGCGGCCCATGTCGCGAAGCCGCCCTCGAGCACCTCGGCCCGCGCGCCGCCGTGCCGCAGCCAGGCGGCGACACCCTGGCTGAGCTTGAGGCCACGCTGGCAGGCGACAACCACGTGCTGACCAGCGTGGTCGGATGCCCAGGTGGTCACGTCGCGGGCGTCACGCCGAAGGGAAGCCGGGAGCAGGCGCGGATCCGCCGCAAAGTCCTCCTCGGTTCGGACGTCGAGCAGGACTGGAGCGTCGGGCAAGCCGACGAGCCGGGTCAGCTGTGCTGTGGTGATGGTGTCAGGTGCGGGCACGAGCGTCCTCTCCCTCAACTGTGGAGTACCGGACGCGATGCTTCGGCCAAAGCCTCA
>NZ_QXGS01000112.1 GCF_003604215.1 Teichococcus vastitatis | reverse complement strand
GACAGCACGCGCTCAAACACGCCGATAAAGGGATAAAGCAGGATCACATTGAAAATGTTGAAGAAGGTCGAGTACAGGCCGATGGCCACCGGCACCAGAGGATAGGTTTCACGGCCGTTGACCACCACCGGCACCCCGGGATCACCGCCGAACCAGCCCATGGCGTAGCGCAGCACCTCCATGGAGAGGAAGAAGAGCGGGATGGTGACCATCACGCCGATGATGTTGAAGGCGATGTGGGCGTAGGCTGCCCGCTTGGCGTTGCGCGAAAGGTTCAGCGACGCCAGCCATGACGTGACCGTGGTTCCGAGATCCGCCCCGAGCGAGAAGGCGACTGCCGTTTCCCAGCTCAACACGCCCGCGGCGCCGAGGCCCATGACGATGCCGATGGTGGCGGAGGAGGAGTGGATCAGGGCGGTGATCAGCGCTGCCGTCAGCACGCAGGCCAGCAGGCCGCCGAAGGTGTCGGCGTGCAGGGTGGAGATGACGTTCATCACCTCGGGCATGGCCCGCAGGGGACGCAACCCGCCCGTCATCAAGTTCAGGCCGTAGAAGATCAGCGCGAAGCCCATGCAGGCCAGAGCGATGTTCTTCACCTTGTCGGTCTTGGCGAAGATGTAGAGCAGGGCGAAGAGGCCACCCAGCAGCAGACCGAGTGGTCCAAGCGGCAGCGCGATCAGGCCATTGCCCAGCGTGGTGCCGATGTTGGCGCCCATGATGACGCTGATCGCGGGCCTGAGGCCGACCACCCCCGCGTTCACCAGGCCAACGACCATGACGGTCATGGCGGTGGAAGACTGGATGATGCCCGTGATGAAGGTGCCGGCGAGCACGCCCTTGGCGGGGGTGCCGGCGATCTTGGCCAGCAGGTTCCGCATCTTGGTGACGGCGAGTGCCTGGATGCCGTTGGCCATGAACTCGAGGCCGAGCATGAAGATGCCCAAGCCCCCGATCACCGGCACGATCACCTGTGTGAAGACGTCGACTTGCATCGAAACGTTGCTCTTTCCTGGAACGGGAGAGGGACGGCTGGAGGCTGGACGGTACGGCGGCTTCAGCGGGGGAGTGCGGCACGCCAGTATTCGATGACCTGCTGCACTGTTGAATCAGGCAGAGGAACGTAGCCGAGGAGCTCCGCGTCACTGGCCCGTTCAGTCAGGGCGAAGCGGAAGAAGTCCATCGCCTGTCGGTGACGCCGGCGGCTACCGGGTTCCCGGGGCACCAGCGCGAACACGGTTGCGACGATGGGATAGGCCTCCGTGGCCTGGGCATTCGCCTCGACGTCGTGGAAATGCTGCGTCGGATCCAGGCGTGTACTGGACAAGGCGCTGCGCAGGGCCGGCACC
Source organism: Teichococcus vastitatis (assembly GCF_003604215.1). Lineage (GTDB taxonomy): Bacteria > Pseudomonadota > Alphaproteobacteria > Acetobacterales > Acetobacteraceae > Pseudoroseomonas > Pseudoroseomonas vastitatis. The sequence continues at coordinate 1,322 of NZ_QXGS01000112.1, read as the reverse complement.
GAGGGCGCGACATAGCGTTTGGCCTGGTTCTCCAGCAGCACGACCGACAGGCCGCGGCGCTGTGCCTGGCTCGCCTCCATGTAGCCGATGGCGTTCTCGGTGCTCTGGACACGATCGGCCATCTCGCCATTGCCGCGCGCGCCGACGCCGACCGGCCATTTCGGCTGGGCGGCGACGCCTGCACGCTGCCGCCATTCAGGGCTGCCAGAGGTGAGATAGCGAGTGAAGTGCCAGCTGGTGCCGGATCCGTCGCTCCGCTGAACCACGGTGATCGGCGTATCCGGCAGGGCAAGCCCTACGTTCAGAGCGGCGAGATCGGGGTGAGACCAGCGGGTGATCTCACCGAGGTAGATACGCGCCAGCACGGAAGCAGAGAGGCGCAGGGAATCCGAGCCGATACCGCGCAGGTTCACCACGATGGCAACGCCTCCGCTGGTGACCGGAAACTGAAGAAGGCGCTGCTGATCCAGTTCCTGCGGCGGCAGGGCGATGTCGGTCGCGCCGAACTCCACGGCTCCCTGCAGCACACGCATGATGCCCGCTGTTGAACCCACAGGCTCGTAGTCGAAGCCGCCATCGGCGGCAAAGGCGCTGCCACCCTCACCTTGCAGGGAAGCATAGGCCTGACCCCAGCGGGCCAGGATGGGGTGAGCGAAGGTTGACCCCGCGCCCGAGAAGCTCTCAGCACTGGCGGACAGGAGGGGTGCGGCGATGATCATCGCCGCGAGCACGATGGCGGCCAGGCGCCTCTGCATACGGACCTTCTTTCCGGCGCGATGACAAGCGCCGCTGCGACGGGAGGGTGACGGTCACCCTGACCGGCATCCGCTCGAGCCGTCTCGTCCCGGTACCGTGATGATCATGCGGCGGCAAAAGACGTGTTCATGACAGTCATATTTGCTGCCCTGATTAGCCTACTCTCCCAGAAGACGGCGGTGGTCTATGACGACGAGATCAAGAAGCACGTGCACTGTATTGAAAGGTTATAGATCACGTTCATTATTCTACGCAGAGTTCTAGCAGGCCCTGCTACATCGCAGAGCATACCTTCGTAGAACGAAGCAGTTTTTGAGCATCTCTGGGCTATCGAGATATCTGATCTACAGCGTTGCGTTGGTTGTCCGAAGTCGGTGTGCCAGTTCGCTTATGAACTGCCGTGCAAAGTGTGAACCTCCTCCACGGCGAAGCGAAATCGCCGTGCGTCGATCGCCGCAAGCTCGCAGGTTGTTCTTGCCTGAGCCCTAGCTTATACCAACTCCCGATGGTCGTGACTCACGACGGGGGCTTCCCCGACACGGGGGTGATGTGATTCAAGCTGGTGA
>NZ_QXGS01000111.1 GCF_003604215.1 Teichococcus vastitatis | reverse complement strand
AAATTAGCGGTAAGTGTCAATGGTAAGCGGACTGGAAGGGGTCAGCGGTTTGTGCTGATCCATGAAAGGAGCATTAAGGAATTGACACGTGCAATTGATTCTTCACCCTCTTGGCCTGTCAAAACGTCAAACGTTTTGGCCTGCCAACCGGCGAGGGAGTCCCTCAAGGATTGAGGGGTTGGGGAGTTCGATTGATGGGGTCAAGGGGAAGAGTTCCCCTTGTAGGTTCGGACAAAGTCCGAGGTTTTTTTGCCATGCAAGGCATGGTTTGGCGAAGCCAACGAGCCTCGCAGAGCACGTCCAAATGAAATTTGGTATAACGTGCTAGACCAAATTATTGGATTCTCTCAATCTTCGTGCTATGCTGATTACCAAAAGGGGGGCTTACTTGTGGCTCATGTAGAAAAATATACAAAAGGCAGCGTACAAGGATTATCGATTCATTGGGACAGAAAAACAGAAAATCATTCGAATCAAGAGATTGATAATGAGCGGTCAAATTTAAATTATGATTTATGCGAAAAAGAAGGAGATACACTTTCCCGCATGAATGATCGATTACGTGAAGTACATTGTTTGAATCGGAAAGATGTAAAAGTTTGTAGTGATTGGGTTGTTACGTTACCAGAAAACTTGAAGGGGACTTCAGAAAAAGAACAACGTGAATTTTTTGAAAAAACCTATGAGTTTTTAGCGAATCGTTATGGCGGTGAAAAAAATGTATTGTCCGCTAACGTACATAAGGACGAAACAACACCTCATATGCATTTTGCTTTTATGCCTGTTGTTTGGGACGAGAAAAAACAACGGGAAAAAGTTTCAGCCAAAGAGGTTTTAACAAGAAAAGATTTAAAGACATTCCACCAAGATTTAGATACATTTTTGAAAAAGGAAATACCACACATCTACAAAGATGGAATTTTAAATGATAAAACGATTGGTGTTGATACCGTTAAGGATTTAAAAAAGCATTCTCTAGAAATAGAGAAACAAAAAAAGGCGATGGATGCGGAAATAAAGATAAAAGAAAAAGACTTGGAGAGAAAAATCCAATCTTTAGATAAAGAATTTGAAAGTAAAAAGAAAAAGCTTTTAGATCTCAGTGAACAATTACCACAAGAAATCAAAATCAATGCAAAAGGGAAAGAGAAAAAAACAGAGGTTGTGAAAAAAGGATTATTTAAAACAGAAACGATAACCAAAAACACTGGGAATTGGATTATTGGAACGAACGAATTGAAAAGAGTACAAAAAATGGTGAACGCTGCCTATATGGTCAAAAGGGATTATGAACGTTTGCAAAGTACAGATTTGGTGGAAGAAAATAAAAAATTACACCTGCAAGTAGAGGGCTTGTCTAACAATTTAAAAGCATCTCATCAGATTAATGCGGAGTTGAGAGAGAGAAATAAAGAATTACATACAAAAATAGGCTCGTTACAAGCTCATATAAACGATTTGAAGATAAACGTAAAGGTTTTATATCAACAAACGAAAAAAGTCTTTAAAGAGCAATTTAAAACGTTTAGAGGGCTTGTTAAGAATGAACTAGTTGGAAGGGAAGTAGAGGATTACTTTGAGCGTGAACATAAAAACGAAATGACTAAACAACGAGGATATGATATGGAAAGGTAAAACCGCCTTAGAATCAATTCTTGGGCGGTTTATTCAACTGCATTAATTGGAGCCTTATTATTATTAAAATCTTCGAATCTAGCAAGTAAGTATTTCTCTTTTGTATCTTTACCACGATGAACAAGGCTTGGATGTATCATTATTGCTCCAGTTCTTCTAGTAATTATTTGGGCTTGCTCCAGTGTTTTTAATGTGTCTATTACAGTTTGTCTAGATACCTTGCTTTTTTCGGTCAATTCTCTTGTAGTTATAATTAACGTATTTGTTGATTTGTCCATGTTTTCTAATATGTATTTTACAACTTGCATTTTTTTATTACCTAAACTATCTATTAATTGAACGATTGCAGTTAAATATGTGATCATAAAACCATTTCTAGGAGTTTTCTTTATGACTTCATCAGTTTCTATTATTTCACCTGTATCTAGGCTTTTACCGTTATATATTATTTCGTTTTCAGTTTTTTGTTTTGGCATATTATCACCTTTCTCCTATATTTTTATATTTCCATTTTATCATAATTAGACCAAAAGGTCAAAAAAAAATAGACCAAAAGGTATAAAAAATTAGACCAAAAAGTATAAAAAATTAGACCAAAGAAAATGCCCTTCAATAGCTATATATCAGCTTAAAATCTACTTTTTACCCCCTGCTTACTCTTTTCTATATATTTAAGGCGATAAATATCGCCTTAAATATATTCTTTTTTCATTTTTTTTAGAGGGCTTTCCACAATGCAATAGTCGAGTAGTATTTTTTGAGAAAACCACTCAAAAAATCTCCACTCTTTTGCTATTGCATAGTGAAATTCGGCAGGTGTGAGCATGTCGCCAAGCCGAACATACCAAAAACGAGGATTTAAGTTGCACGACTTGGACTAGCAATTGTACCTGCCGAACCGCCTTGATCTATCGTTCAAGAATTTCACTAATGCCATATAAAATTACGTTAAGTTCCTGGGGGCTAGCCCCCAAACCCCCAGCCAGCACTCACACCCAAAAACAAGGGGGATACCAATAAAAAAGTCAAAATCCACTATATAGGATTTTGACTTTTTTAT
>NZ_QXGS01000110.1 GCF_003604215.1 Teichococcus vastitatis | reverse complement strand
GACACCGCAGGTTTGCCCATCGCTGCCTCCTACCACCATTCCCATGATCTTGGGAATTTCGCGATCAGGACACTAGCTGTTGTTCGCATTCGCGGTCCTGGTCCTCCTGCGTCGCCCGCCGATGGTCGCCGCACCCTCCCGGGCCTGCACCGGTGGCCGGATGCCTGCGATGCTGCCGATCTCGGCTGGTTCAGGCCGATCGGGGTGACGGCGATCTACGATGCGGTCCTCGCGTGCGGGCATGTCGACGATCCACTCGTCTGGCACGCGGCAACCATCCTGGTAATCGCCTCCATCATGGTCCACCGCTGCACCGCTCACGCGCCTCTATGCGCGCCGCCGCGGCGCGCCATCCACCACACGCGGCCTTCAGGAGGAGGGGGAAGGGAGAGGCGGCCAAGTGATGCTCCGGGCTGCCGGCGCTCGTTCTGGCGCAACGGCATCGAGGCAGGTGAAAGAGGATCGTGCTTCAGGTGGCGGCAAGAGCCGCATACGCCCATTCGCCAAGTGAGCTCATCGCTTTCCCCCGCCGGCTGCCTCGATCAGGCGCTTCCTGAAAGGCAGGAGAGACCATTATTGACAACACACTGCAGCATATTAACTAACAGTTGAGAAACATGCCTGTGCATCCATGCGGACGGTATTCCATTTCTTGAGGAACCTCCGCCTTGGCGATGTCCGCAATGGCGCAGTCCCTGCTGCGCGAAAGTGCCTACACCCTGAACAATGGCAGCCGGCAGCCAGTTGTCGTAACCTATAGCTTCGCCACCAGCAGTGCCGCGTTCAGCTGGTGGGAGGATACGCCTCCCATCTCGCTCACGGCGCCGCAGCAGGACTCGGTCCGGACCGCGCTGCACGCCTGGGCCAGCGTCTCCGGGGTCCACTTCATCGAAGTTCCGGACATCGCCGAGAAGGGCAGTGTGGGTATCCGGATCCGACTCGCGGATATGGGTTGGCAGTCATTCGAGGCCGGTTCGCCAGAAGGCGACATCAGCATCAACTCGGTCTACGGGGACGATGCCATGGCGCCGGGCAGTGAGGCTTACGAGATCCTGCTGCTGACCATCGGCTATGCCTTGGGGCTCAAGGACGTCGATTCCGAGCAGTGGTCGGAGAGCGCGATGGCCATGCATGACATGGATAACGGGAACGTGGCAGGCCTTCGGCCGGCCGATGTGGAGGCCATTCAATACACATACGGTACGCAGCAGGCGGAGGACGCCTTTCACACACGCTGGAGCTGGGACACGGGCCTGGGCGCCATTCGCCATGACGGCAATGATACGGCCCAGACCATCACCGGCACCGGGATGCGCGACCTGATCGTCGGCTATGGCGGCGACGATGTTCTGCGCGGGGGCAGCGGCAACGACGTGATCTACGGCGGATCCGGCGTCAACACCATCTCAGGCGGCAGCGGCGCCGACGTGATGGCCGTGGATGCCTTCCGCAGCCAAGCGACGCTCAGCGGCTTCAGGCTCGGATATGAAGCCGGCTCGAGCGCCCGGAACACGGCATCCGGCACCCTCAGCGCGCCCGGTGAGGAGCACAACTTCAACGGCATCGAGGTGATCGCCTTCGGCGACGGCCGGCTGGTGTTCGACGAGAACGATCCGGTGGCGCAGATCACGCGGCTGTACCAGACGGCACTGGGCCGGCTGCCCGACAGCGTCGGGCGCGAGAACTGGACCAACCTGCTGCTGAACGGCACGCCGTTGTCCAAGCTGGCAGAGGGCTTTCTCGGCAGCGACGAGTTCCAGGCCCGCTTCGGCCAGCCTGATGATTCGATCTTCGTTATCCGCGCTTATCAGCAGGGGCTGGGCCGGGCGCCGGATGTCGCTGGCCTGGAGGCGTGGCAGGCCCAGATCGCCGCCGGCCTGGGCCGCGCCGAGCTGCTGACCGGCTTCAGCGAGAGCGCCGAAAGCCGCAGCCTGACCTATCCCTTGTTGTCGAGGGGCCTGTGGGACGCCGATGACCAAGCCGCGGAGATTGCTCGGCTTTACGTGGCGGTGCTCGGCCGCGCGCCGGACGCCTCCGGGCTGCGCAACTGGAAGGAGCAGGCGGTGCATGGCACCGACATGACTGAGATCGCCAACGAGTTCGCACGAAGCGCCGAATTCAGCATGCGCTACCCAGGTGCCGGCGATGCTGAATTCGTTGCCGCGGTCTACCAGAACGCCCTGGGCCGCGGGGTGGATCCGGCGGGACAGGCGTTCTGGCTGAACCACCTGGCGCAGGGCATGACGCGGGGCGAGATGGTGGCTGGTGTCAGCCACAGCACCGAGTTCCTGATCCTCAGCAACGGTGTAACGGAGGGTGGCATCACCTTCGCCTGAACCGACCTGCAGGATCGGAAAGCAGGAGGCGCCGAAGAGGCGCTCATCGCATCGCATCGCCGCCCGGTTGGGTAAGCCGGGCGGGCTTCCACGGAGGTGTACCGCGCCGCCGTCGTCACGTTGTCCGAACTCCCTGCATCGATCTAGTCCCTGGGCGACCATCGTTCCAAGCTAGGCAGAGAACCCATACAGCTCTTTGGCCTCGTTCGTGTTTTTACCTCGGTCGCGTTCCTGGACGTGGTGTAGGACCTGACCGCCTTTGAAGTGGCGGTCACCACGGTGGTTCCCGGTAGGGTTGGGTTGCTGAGACCTGCAATCCTGGCCTGGAGCCGACCGCGATGACCGACGACAAGACTGCTCTTCG
>NZ_QXGS01000011.1 GCF_003604215.1 Teichococcus vastitatis | reverse complement strand
CTGGCGACGACAGCATCAGGCGGCCGCACGTGCCGCTCACCTCAAGTCACGCTGTAAAAAGCAACTGTAGTACTAGGGGGGGGAAAACTCAACCAGAACGACTGCTACCGAAACTCCTAGCCCCTCCGCACGCTCTTGCTTCATGCCCCTGTATTTCTTCCATGTGCGCACCATCGATCGGCTATTCCAAGATGTGGAAGGGGCTGATTTTCCGCATCTTGAAGCGGCACAAGATGAGGCTAAGACGGCGGCCCGCCAGTTGCTGGCTCAGCAAGTCGATAGCGATGGCGTGCTCATCAGGAACCAGCAATTCGAGATCTGCGACGAAGCAGGGCAGCTTCTTGCAACAGTTCCTTTCGCCGACGCAGTCAAGCTGAAGTAGCTTTAAGCGTTCTTCGGTCGTTGCTGGTTGCTGCCTTTGATTGAATCTTCAACCTAGCGAGAAGAGCAGACACACAGGGCTTTCACTGGCAGACGAGCTGTGGTGATAAGATTTGCTGCCCATGAAAGCGATCCGAGGCACGGCGCACGATGCCGTAGCACTCGCAGGCGGCAGCCTCCAGGCCGGGCCGGTTGGTCACGGTGATCTCCCCCCGCTCGTAGTGGATGAGGCCTGCTTTCCGTAAGAACCCCGCTGCTACGGAGACGCCGGCCCGACGCACCCCGAGCATCATGCTCATAAACTCCTGCGTCATCGAGAAGGTGTCGCCTTCACTCCGATCATGCGCCATCAGCAGCCACCGGGCCAGACGCTCGGCAACTCCGTGGCGCCCGTTGCAGGCGCCTGTGCGGGCCACCTGCTCATGATGCACCAAGGCGTAGCGAAGCAGCAGGGAGTGGAGCGCGGGCGTGCTCTCCAGCATCTCCCGCAGTGCCGCCGCGCTCATCCGCAACGCGGTGCCTGGGTGCTGCACCATGGCCTCCAGGCCATCGGAATCACCTTCAAGCACGACTGGAATCCCGACCATGCCATCGAAGCCGATCTGCCCGACCTCGATGGCATCACCATCCTCCATGTAGACCAGCATGGAAACATAGCCGGTCTCGGGGAAGTAGATCTCGGTGATGGGCTGTTCCGGCGCGTGCAGGACCCGCCGGATAGGCAGTTCAACAAGCTTCAGCTGTGGCCAGAGCGTCGCGAGGTCTTCAGGCGGCAAGGCGGCCAGCAGGCGATTGCGGGGAGCGGGTCGAGACGGGGGGGCCATGATGAGCTCTAGCGAACGGGTGTCGGCGGGAGCGCATGGCATCTCTCAGCTGCCTGCGCCGGAGGGGGCCTCAGCAGGCAATAAACGGTATCTGGTGCGGGGAGGCACCGGATATAAGTACGAAACCGCACAAAAAGCTCCAGAGCTACAGTTAGCGGCTTCCTGATCGAGGCTTCACCCTGATTGGCGACCTGGGAGGAGTATACTACTTCGGGTGTCTCGCCAAACAACGGCTATTCGCTGCTCCGGCAGTCGGCCCTCAAACCGGCCCGCGCAAGTCATGTGCCAGTGCTGCCACGTCGCGACTGCTAAGGTCCAGGCTCTTGCCCTGTAGGTACGTCTCAATCCACGCAGTGCGTTCGGGCGACCCGGTGACAATCACCCTGGCTTCAGCAGCGCTGAGCCCTGTGCGGATCAAAGCCGCTTGGACCGCGAGAGTGGTGGTAGACAGTGAAGTAACAGCTTGGGACATTTTGCACGCTTCCCTCTGACTGGTCAGCCTCATCTACTTGCCGAGTTCGGTGCAAACGTGGCTGCAAGTTGTCTAGAAACGGTCAACGCCACCGAACTGTTGCAGTGCAGCACAAATGTCGCACTGCACAAATGCGAAGTGTGGAAGTTTTGTGAAACCACTTGGTAGAAGAGCAGTTATTCCACACAGCAACGCATGGAGGTGAACCCCTCAGTGATCTTGCAAGTGACGACTACGGCGTAACTCTGTTATCGCTCTCCGTAAAATCCTAACTGTCGAGTGTCATTCTTGATGTCGTGGAAATGGCGAGCGGACAATCCGCTCGCCATTTTTGTTTTCAGCTGACCAGCTTGGCTGCAATGGCACCTAACGTCTTAACCGCCTCGGTGACTGCAATGTTGCCATCGCGTAGATCCCTGAAGCACTGCATGACCTGTTCGCCTGCTTCCTTGCGGATCACGTCCACACGCACACGCTCTTCATCCACGCGCTCGCGTTCCTCGCGTAGCTGCGCCTCGAAGCTGACACGCTGTTCCTTCATCTCACGCTTGAGGTTGCCATGGCTGACTAGCAGCACGAACACGAACCCGATCAACAGGTATGCAGCGCCAGGACCGGCACCAGCGATTGTGGTCACCGCAGTTAGCATGGCTGTGACGAGTGCGGCACCAACTGGCCCGTTAAGAATGTCCTTGAGTGTGTCCATGCTCGCCTCCCAATAGCTGTGCGAGGAAGGCCTTCAGGCGATCAACCTCTTTGTCTCTGACGATGCGTGAGCGCTCTGCTTCATGCTTGGCATCTTGGATCTGTGTGTCGATGTTCTGTGGATTGCGTGGCTTTCCGCGACGCTCAATGGTGACTGATGTGCTCATACAGGGCTTTCATGCTGGCGTTGATGCCAGCATTGCGCATGGCCAATGCCTGTATTTAATCCTGTGAGAGTGATGTTCCGGAGAGTGATAAGTAGAAGAGCGCCAGACTTCGTGCCAGGACAGCTGAACTATCGAAGCTGCTCTTCTAGACGACTCCTAAAGGTGGATGAACCCTATGCCCTCACTATGGCATGGGGTTCTTCTTTGTCAGCCGAACGCCTGCCACTCACGTAGCTTGGCTTCGCATGCCTTTCGGCTCTTCTTGCATTCCCACGGTGGGTTGCCGTCATCGTAGAAGTGTGTGCCGTGCATCGCTGGTGTTAGCTGCACTGGTCTCGAATGTTGCTCCACCACATTGCCTGTTCGCAGTAGGATCTTGTGGTAGTTGCGATTGACCATGAGTTCCGAGCCATCCTCCAGCTTGTAGATTGCATAGGGCAACTCGGTGCGTAGGCGCTGGCTAAGCGTCTGCTTCATTGATGTGACTCCTTGACGGTGTTCTTGTTGTTTGTGCGACTGTTAGTCGATGCCGTGTGTCATTCTAGCTATGAGTATGTCGGTGCCCTTCTTCTCGTGCTCCTCCACGACAGCATTCAACAGCACCAAACGCTTCTGCTCCGCGGTTTGAAGTTCACTGAGCTGATCGTGTTGCTTCCTAAGATCCTGCCTCATACTCTGTAGCGTATCGCATTCCTCGTAATGCTCCATGCCCGCAAGCGCTCTGATCTTCTGGAGATTGCCCCGCATGATCAGTCCTTGGAGGGTGGTAATGAACTCCTCCCTCATCCGGCATCGGATTGAGAGATCACGCATTTCGATGCGAACACGAACTTCCTGATTCACCTTGTTGTTCTTCATGATGCGTCTGCCTCTCTGAACATTGCTGCCTGTCGCTTCACTAATGCGAACACATCCAGGTCGTCTTTATGTGATTTGATGTCTGCGATGATCTTCATGGCCGGATGAGTTTCGTGAGCCAGCTTGATGTCTTTGATGCGGGCTAGCACCTGTTCCGCGCTGTTGTCCGGGGTGGCGTTAGCAACTGGCTGCTCGGCCTGCTGTACTGCGTTCTCAACGATTGCGGCTTCTAGCTTCTCGGTCTGTGCAGTCTGCTGCATTGCGACCTTCTGCGCGCGCACGCGTGCCCAACGCTCCTGCGCCTTCAAGCGCTTCTTCTCGCGCGTCTCGTCTGAGTCCTTTGTGCCAGTGAGCGTCTTTGCAATCTTGTCGGCCTTCTCACGTGAGCAAGCGATGCCGGTCTTCACTAGTGACTGACGAGCTTTGGTCTTCTCGCTATGCCTGTCGCCCTTTTTGAACTGGGCGTTCTTGATGCTCTGCTTGCGGGTCATGATCTGCACGTCATTGACCGTCATCACAGCAGCCGGCTTGCCGGTCTTCCATGTGAGAACCAAGCCTGTCTCTGGATCGCGGAACATCTTGGCGAAGGCATTCAGCCCACGCTTGTTGAGGTGCTTGAGCAGTGTGTTTCGACGGAAGGAGGTGTAGAGGCTGAGATACTGGGACAGTGTCAGCTGGAAATCGACGCCTTTGCCGGTCTGATACCGACGGGCTGCTTCATAGCGGCCGGTGAGGAATGCGACGACGTCTTCGGGTGTGTATGTCTTCATGGGGTGGAAGCCCTCGTGTTAGAGAAAAGAAAAAGCCCGGTGCGGGCTTCCAAATCGCACCGGGCTTACCAAACAATCGAACCCTGGCCGGGGTCAGTGACTGCTGGAAAACTGTATCTGAGACGAGTTGTTGGAAGCCTGTCTCTCCGATCTACACATCTATTTATCTAGCAGCGTCATTTCGCTGCACCCTGCGTCTGAGTTCGTTGTAGCTGGGCTCAGCTGGCTTTCTCAATATTCATCCGACGTGACACAAGAAAACAGGTAATAGGCTGATCCCATATGACTCTTCTTGATTGACTTGGCTTTCCTCTCTCAGAAGTAATTGGCTGATCCCATCTACTTCGTAGAAGTAGATAGGACCACCCACTTTCCCCTGAAAGAAGAAACACAAGACGAATCGTCTTTCGCCTGGCTGCGCCACTTTCGTGGCACGCCTCAGGCGAACACGTCGCTTTCAGCTCGTCAGGGCTTCGCCCTTTCAACGCTTCGCTTGTGCTCATCTGTCGTGGCTTTGCCACTCCTCAGGTGTCGTGACTTCGTCACTCCTGGGTTGTCAGATGTGTGGGTCATTGGCTGTGGTCGTGGCCTTCTGCCACTCCTGGTTCTTGAGAGGAATTGGCAGGGTGAGTGACGTGGCGCGCGTACGAAATCCAGCAGCACACGCGCCCTGCAAACACGCCCACAGATGCCCTGCGCGGGTCACACAGGGCAGCTCATGCACCGAGAGCCAACTGTATAGCAGCCAATCACACAGGCGCTCACAGGGCATCGTAGACGCTGTCACTGAGTGCATTAACTGCGCATAGAACCTCAGACGCATGAAGGTAAATACCAATGGCAGACAGAGAAAGCGCTGCCCAAGTCATTCATTCCTAAATTCATTCGTTCATGAAAGGACACGCAAGATGTCTGGAATCAGAAACTTCCTCGTCAAGCTCGTAGAAGTCACCGACGAGCAGTACCAGGATCGCGCACAAGAGATCCTCAACCGCTTCGACAAGTACGGCGCAGAAGGCTTCTATCTCGGCCCCAATCTCAAGCTATGGGCAGCACGCGCGCTCAAGTTCAATAAGAAGCTCAAGAAGGTCGCAGTGCCGCAGTGGTTCAAGGACTACGTGAACAGCGACGACAGTGACACAGACAATGAGCGCTTTGGCAGCACTGTTCCGACAAACATCACGAACCACCGCCTTGGTGGTGTCGTGACCCGCACACCGACAACACCGGCCATTGTGCGCAATATGCCCGAGCCCATCCTACTACCCAGCGCCAAGCGCCTGCTTGCAGAGACTACCAAGAACGCCACACCGGATGAGATTGCCCAGGCATTTGCCACCATGGAAGACGAAGATCCTTCCGTGGATGACCTAGTGCTCAACCCGCAGATGGTGGAGTTGGTGCGCTGCTTGGTACAGGTCGAGATGCGCAAGATGTTTACCCAGCTTGCAGCTCTGCCCCCACTGGCCGACGAATAAATACCACTGAGAGTGCAAGGTCCTCCAATCCATTGGCTGCTCAATCTCAATGGCACCAGCACTTCAGACCCCATGGCCCCCTGCGGTCATGGGGTTCTCCTTTGGCCACCCCTCAAGCTCAAGCTGGCCTCATGCGGCGGTAAGTAGGCTGAGAAGGAGAACCCGCACGCAATGACCAGCCCATTCACCATCCTCGCCCCACCCGTCGAAGGCCTCTATCGGCTCAGCCCCCTCACTGAACGAGCCAAAGGCAAGATCACGGTCCATCACTGGCCGCTGACCCAGCAGGGCAGAGAGCACTATCAGGCCGAGTACCAGGCCCTCCGTGAGCAGCTGGCCCAACAGCGCAGCCCACTGTCCGCACAGCAGCCCTGTCCCGAGCCACAGACGCCCTACAAGGCTCCTAAAGCCAATCCCCTAAGCCGGGACAGTGTTGAGCCTGAAACGCCCTGTACGGTGCCCGCAGAACCCCTATGGGACGCTTATCCGGTGGAAGAGCAAAGCGGGCCAGGACGCCACGCCGCGATGTTCGCGCACAATGGCCTAGTGATGTCCGGCAAGGCTTGGGCAGATCGGTTAGGCTACAGCTACGGCAACATGCTCCATCGCCTGAGGTGCATGCCCATTGAGCAAGCCCTCACTTCCAAGCGCTGCCCCTCTTACAGCAAACCTCACAGGGGCAACCGCCATGGTCGCTCCATCACGTACCAGGGCAAGACTGCCACAGTGCGTGAATGGGCCGAGAGTATCGGCGTCAAGGCAGACACACTGCACCGCCGCTTGCGTGATGGCGAGAGTTTGGAGCAGGCCATGGACCTCAGAAGCCGCCGTGGAGGCGCCCGCACGCGATGACTACTCGCAGGCAGAGAGGGGCAATACGCCCCTCATGGTACGCACTACAGCCGCGAGATCGAAACGCGCTGTGTGACCCGCGCAGACCCGCTCAGCATCACTTGCTCAGGCCGATCCACCACAAGTGCCCGGCCGCCTCACCACTAGGAGCCAGCCCAGCTTTGAAAGCACAACGCTGGAAGCAAGTGAGGCTTTCCAACACAAATTCGTCACCATCGCCTAAACACCAAAATCCATGTGGCATTGTTCCATTTCGATTATACACTGATTTGCCGTCAACCAAAACGAGGATGCCAATATGGACGCAGCGTCAGGCGCACAAGGCGCCCTGCGGTATGAACTGCCTGGAAATCAAGTCGAGCCAACAGCAGGACATTGGCTAACTGAACGGAGCCTGTGTCTGCCGTCGCTCAGCGACATTCAAAACATCATAGGTGGCGACAGCAGATTCAAGCTCACGAACGCTGACTTCCCGCAGAATTACGATGATCTTGCTGCGCAGTTTGCCATCTTGATAGCTTTACAAGAGGCACGCTCTTCCGACGCCTATCCCACCCACGTCTCTTATCAAGCCCCGAATGCCGCTGGAGATGAGCAGCAGCGCTTTGATCTGACACCACTTAGCCGCTTCCTCCACCTACAATCAGTTCCCTTTGGAGCCATCATCGACATCGAAGAGCACACCGAATACAGTATAGGCAATGTGAACGAGCAGCATCTGCGCATTCTGTCTCCCACGACACTCGTGAAAGAAGGGCAAGAACTAGCGCGATTGTTCGAGAACGAAACACCAGGACTATACCATCGCCACGCGATGAACTGGCTGCTGTTCGGGCGAATTGATATCTCTCCGCCACGGCAGGCACGAATGTGGATGGCATTGGACATGGCCATATACGCGGCTCTCAGTGCCGCGTGGCACTACAAATGGCTCGATGCCACGCAAAGCCGCTTGCTGCGTCCATCGGAGTATGCGGCCGCCGAGGCCAAGCGTGCCGACAGCAAGGATGATTCAGCCAAGACAGCCGCAAACACATTCACTGTGCTGTACGACACCATTGTGGATCCCGAGGGTCACGAAGTGAACACCTCACCTCGCCCATTTCCCTGCCCTTCTCCCGGCACGCCACGCCACCCGGCATGGCCCTCCGGCCACAGCACTTACAGTGCAGCCGCCAGCTGGCTTCTCGAATACCTCTTCTGTCCTGACGAAACACGCAACATGGAAGATGCTGTGATTTTCGACCGAGCAGACAAGCTCAAAGATCGGCAAGGCAAATTTGACACGAAGGACATTGAGAACCCGATATGGATTGCCGCTGAGCTACGTCGGCTTGCGAACAACATTGGCGAAGCGCGCATGTGGGCAGGCGTGCATTGGCACTTCGATCACTTGGCTGGCCAGAAGATCGGTCGCGCTGCCGCCGAAGCAGTCATCGCTCAGCTACAGAAAGACTGTATCAAGGCCTACACCAAACCGAACCTCCCTGACCCAGACGTCGAATGCATGTCAGATCAACTGCCCACGCCACCCGATGATATTCCAACAGATCGCACGCCATGTGCTGGCAACGAGACGCATGACAAAGTAGCGCCGCAACCCAAGCGTGGGCTGCCTCTGCTCAGAATCCTCGGCACCACCTGAAAGCCGCATTAGACCTGCGCAACAAGAACCCGCAGCAGCCTGAGCTTCAGCCGACGTATTCGCGCCTCACCAGTTAAGCCTTGCTTCGTCTCCGGGAGGCTTAACTGGACAACTACAGACGCAGGCTGCATCACGTGCAGCGAGCCGTCTGGCAGTCATGCTGCTCAAGCTGAGCAGAGCCATCTGACCTCCAACTAGTCACCCGTCAGAGTTAGTGATACTCTTGTGTAACGGAACAAGAGGTTCGCGCGTGCTGCTGATCATCGCCAGGTACTTGCGCAGTTGGCTTCACGTCCCCACACCCACCGAAGTACTTTGGGCGTATCTGATCTCGGTGTCCGCCACGGCTGTGACAGTTGGCTTGCTGGTGGAGCAAGCGGATCTCATGGATGCCATGGCGGCCTACTGGACCGCAGCGGCGGTGTTTACTGCTCTGGTCTGGAGCAGCTGGCAAGAATGGAAACGCGACACGGCACAGCGGGCCGAGTACCACAAGCGCGCCCGTGCCCTTTCACCCGCATTGTACCAGCAGACCAAAGCGCTCGTGGATGTCATGAGGGACATGGCGCGACAGCTCAAGAGTAGTGACAGCTCGTACCACGTCTCCTATCTAGTCGCGAAGCAGTGGTTGCACCCCAAGGTTCAAAAGCAGATCCAAGCGCTGGTCGCACACAATGGCAGCTTTCATCTGTTCCGCGATCGGACGTGTGATCACCTCATTCGCGTGATTGCCAAGATGCAGACATACTCAGCCAGTTGCATAGATCTGACCAACGAAGAGTTCATAGTGAACATCCATGCACGCAGCGGACATGCCCCATACATGTCCGACATGCTACGCGACACTGCAAACCTTAGTGCCACGCTACTGATGCTCTCGCGACACGGAGGCGATTTCATCTTCGTGCCCGACAGGCCATCACCGAAAAGGAAGACTTGATTGGCTGTTGAGAGATCAGAAGACGATGTCTCGTGCTGTGGAAACACCGCACGGCTGAAAGAGATCAGGCACACCGCAGAGAGACACAGTCACACACCTAGACAGCCGAAATACCACTGGCCCCTGCAACACAACGGAGAAATGCCACTCACAAGAAGAGAAATGCATGATCCACCCTTCTCCTCCACCTCTCCACTCACTCCTGAAAATCGCCTCAGTACTCCTGCCCTCAGAAGCCCGCAGAGGGCACAGACAGGAAGAGCGCTACGTGGATAGCGCTCTGTTGCCCTACAGCCCTGTGTGACGCTCTGTGACCCTAGCTGACCCGCATCAGCCTATGCACTGTGGCCCTGTTGATGCCCAGCTCAGCCGCTATACCCACCACTGACATACCGCCCTCCTTCAACTCCCGAATGCGGTCCAGCTGGTTGCGCGCAGTGGGAGCACGACCCTTGTACTTCCCTTCCGCTTGAGCCTTGGCAATGCCTGCGCGCTGCCGTTCAACGATCATGCTGCGCTCCATCTCGGCCACTGCGCCCAATACTGTCAGCATGAACTTGCCAGTAGCCGTGCGGCTATCGATCTGCTGCCCACCCATGCTGAGAATGATCAGCCCCACAGAGCGTCTGTCGAGGTCAGCGACAACCCTGAGCAGTTCCTCCGTACTACGTGCAAGCCGATCCATCTTCGTCACTACGAGAACGTCTGAGGGCTTCAGCGACGCAAGCAAGCTGTCGAACATGGGACGGTGGCCAACTGCACTGGCCTTCTCACCCACTACGTTGCTGCACCCAGCAGCACGCAACTCCGCGTGCTGGTCCTCAAAGCCTGCGTCCTGACCTTGCGTGCTAACACGCGCATACCCGATTTTCACTTGCTCACTCCATCAACTGCATCACTCGCTCAGCGAAGTGTCGCAGCAATCAAAGAGCAAGAAGTATCTCAAGCCGACACAGTCACACTAGGACATCCTCATTGCGATACTCACGCACACATTCCTGTAGGCCACGCAGTCTTCGGCTGACATGCAGGCTCATGATGCTAGAGTTGTTCGCCCTAGGTCATCTCGGTCTCGTTTCCAAAACCAAACTCACATCTGCGAACTGTGAATTAAAAACCACGGCTTCACCCTTCCTCATTGCCCTTTTTGATGCAGCATCCCGACAGCAACTCTGCTCTGTAGAGTTCGCTGCTACTATCTAGGCACCCCTCTTGGCCACTGTTACGATGTGCGGTCGAGAAGAGGCACACGCATGCGCAAACTGATTGATTTTGTATTGCTCGCGCTGCCTTTGTTGGCGCTCGTGCTGGCAGGTATTGGCGGTTGGTATCTGTTTGATTCCCAAAGCGAGATCAATCGCTGGAATGCACTCAGCGCCTACGCCACTGCTGTGGCTGGTGTATTGGCTGTGACAGTGGCCGTGTGGATCGAAGTAGTACGTATTCGTCAAGCGTCGCGCGACCGCAAACCACTCATGGTGATCCAAGCGTATCGTCTGTTGCCGCTGATCAACGAGCTCGTGGCTGAGACTGCAAAGGGTCAAACATCACTGGCGCAACGTGGCTATTTCAGCGATTTGGCATTAATTGGAGTTCGACCCGATCCGATAATCAGCCCCAGCTTGATGACTGAATTCGAGAACGCCTCCGGGGGATTTCAGCATCTGCCAGAACGTGGGCGCAACTCCGCAGCGTACATCCTTGGTAGCTTGGCCACGTACCGCAAGAGCATAGATCGCATGAACAATGGCTTCAATGCGCAGAAGCCCGACACCCAAGCTGTGCGTGATCTAATCAAGCAGCTCAAAACTATCACCGACCACCTCGCGATCTTGCAAAAGGAGGTGCACGCTGTGATCGACGGCAAGCGCTGACTTACATGGCCTGCACTACTGCCCACGCATCCGATAGGGTGGCGGCAATGTCTGCTCATCCACCCACGCAGCAATGATCCGAAACACTGCTTCTGCATTGCCCCAGGCACTCAGGCCGTCATAGGGGTGGCCCGGCAGCTTGAGAATGGCTGTGCTCTGACTGTGCCGCACTGTGGTGCCCCGGTACTCATACACTGTCCAGTCGGTGACTTTCTCACCACGTTCAATGATCCGGGGGCTGTGCTTCTGGCTCATGGGCAGAGAATACCATCCCCCGCCATTAAAAACAGCACGCATGCCCTGAGATCCGTTTCGGCGGCCAACACCCCAGCCCTGTCTGTGAGGTCGGTAAATAAGCAAAACCACTCACAGCTAGGGACACCGCATGGCATTAGAGACATTCAATCTGGTCAAAGACCTAGACATCAACAGCCCTGCCGGTGGTGACAGCCGTGCTCAGGGTGATGACCACATTCGCGGCATCAAGAAGACCATCAAGAACCAGTTCACCAGCTTGGAAGGTCCGGTCACTGTCACAGCGGCACAGCTCAATGACGTGGTGGCTCTTCGCACGGAGCTAAACACTGCCAAGACAGATCTAACCAAGGTGCTCACTCTGGCTGGTGGCATCATGAGTGGCCCCATTGTGGCACCTGCATTCACCACGCCGCCAAGCGGCGTGATCAACGCGGGCTTGATCCAGCAGAATGGCGTGCGACTGATCCCCGTGGGCACAGTGGTCATGTGGTATGGCGATCTCAACGCTGTGCCCGCTGGCTGGTACGTGTGCAATGGCACCAATGGCACTCCCGATCTGCGCAACCGCTTCATCGTGGGTGCAGGCGCAGCGTATGGCGTTGGTGTCACTGGCGGCGTGGACACCCACAACGTGCAGACTTCCACCAATGGCCATCACAACCACACTGGCGTGGTCACGGCCGGTGGCTATCACACCCATGGCGGCACCGTGGGTCATACCGCACTGGGCATTGAGCACATTCCAGCACACCAGCATGGCATGGTATCTAACAGTGGTGGTGGTGGCGGTCTCATCGAGATCACCGGAAACTACGGCAACACCAACAACTACATTCTGCGCATGGATGGCACTCCGACCAGCACTGTGGGCCTTACCAGCGCCACTGGCTCCGGTCATGGCCACACGCACGGCATCGCAGGCGATGGCGAGCACACGCATGGCATTCAGCCGGAAGGCGGCCACGCACACACCATCAGCTTCGACAATCGCCCCAGCTTCTTCGCGCTGGCCTTTCTGATGTTCAAGGGCTGATCGGGGGATAACACCATGGCAAGACACATCCCCCTGCCAGTTCGCAACTTGGCACAAATCGGCATCGTGACTGACGGGCCGTCCTATGACCTGCCACTCAATGGCTTCACGGGTGGCAGCAACGTGGTGTTTGAAAATGGCGCAGTGCGCGACGCACCCATCTGGCGCAAGGCATTTGATCTAGGCACCACAGTGCCCGTGTATGCCATCAGCATGCGCGGCACTCAGACCTATGACGAGACATTTCACGTCACGTCAGACGGACGCATCTTCCGCTTTCAAGATCGCAGCAACACCGAAGTCACACCTGCTGGTTTCACACCCATCGAGGGCATCACACCCTTCACGGGCACCGTGCTGGGATCGGTGGTTTATATCAGTCGCGAAACTCACGTGCCCATGTGCCGCTTGCCAACTGAAACTCAGTTCAAGCCACTGCCCAACTGGGACCCCAACTGGCGTGCAAAGGCTGTGCGCAGCTTTCGTGATTTCGTGTTCGCGATCAATGTCACCAAGGATGGTGTGGACAATCCGAACCTCGTGAAATGGTCAAACCTCGCTCTCCAAGGACAGGTGCCCGACACCTGGGACAGCACTGACATCAGCAACAACGTGGCCGGTGAAAATCCACTCACCGATGCCACAGCACCGCTGATCGATGCCGGTACACTGCGCGACTTCTTCATGATCTACGGCGGTCGCGAGACGTTCAAGGCACGTTATGTCGAGGGCCAGTTCATCTTCGACTTCCAGAAAGTCAGCGGCAATGGCGGCATCATCAACGCCAACTGCTTTGCGGAGGTCAATGGCGAGCATTACGTGTTCGGCCCCAACAACATCTACAAGACCGATGGCACCAATCAGGTCAGCATCAGCGAGGGCATGGTCAACAACGAGATCTACGGCACCATGAACAAGCTGAAGGCGCACCGCTTCTTCGTGTTCCACAATGCCAAGCTGGGTCACGTGATGTTCTGCTTCGTGAGCGGCAACAACGTTCACTTCGAGAACACCGAGTTCTGCAACCGCGCTGCGGTGTTCAACTACAAGAACAACACGTGGTCCTTTGCCGATCTGCCCAACGTGCCCATGATGGTCAACAGCAACATGGACAGCCGCCGCACCTGGGATGAGGTGGAAGGCACATGGGATGATGATGGGGGCACCTGGTATGACGAAGAGCACAGCAGCGCCACGCACGCTGTAGGCTTTGCCTGCCAGTGGAGTGACGTGGGTTCCGGTCGTTCGATCCCCACCAGCCGCGTGGTGGCCTATGACTATCTGGATGATGGTTCAGTTGGCTACCCCATGGACCCGGATTGCTACGCTCCAGTTTGGATCGAGCGCATCAACATCGACCTCGACGAGCTACAACTGCCCATCAAGACGCAGAAGAGCATCCGAGAGCTGGCGCCGCAGGTGGACACTGCGCGCAACATGCCCTTCGTGTTCCGCATCGGCGCTGGGCGTACAGCCAGTGAACGCACCTACAGTGATCCTGTGGAGTACAACCCCACCGATCCTGTTCGCGTGAAGGTGGATAGCCGCGCTACAGGTCGCTACCTCAACATTCGCGGCACTACCACCACCCCGGCTGGCTTCAAGTGGAGTGGTTATGACCTGCTCGTGCTGCCCATTGGCAGGAGATAAGCCATGGCACTGAATTCACGTGATTATCTGGTGCTGGTGCCCTATCGGCCCACCAGCCCACCGGAAGACCCTCGCAGCCTCAAGCAGTACTTCCACAATGAGCTGGAGAAGCTGAGTGCCACAGTGGCTCAGATTGCCGAGGCAGCACCACAGGCCGCAGATACAGCACCTCGCAACCCTCGCAGGGGCACAATCCGCCTCAACGTCCTGCCCTGGAACCCTACTGGGGATGGGGCAGAAGGGCTTGTGTGGTGGAATGGCACATCATGGCGCCGCATCACGTCGGCGTAACGCCCAGCCACAGCTTCAAGGTGCCGGTGGTTGTCCGCCCCGGCTACCTGATCAGCCTTGAGCGCTTCGGCGCTGTGACCTTTGGCCACATCGACGTAACTGCCCCCTACACACCCAGCCTCAAGCGCCAGATCGCAGCCGATTTCCAGCTGGTGCGACAGCTACAGGGCGCACCTGTGTTCATCCACGTGGAACGCACCAATACCAAGCTGGCAAGGTTCGCACAGAGCTTCGGCTTCCGCCTGATCACCAGCTGCACCGATGACCGAGGAGTAAATACGGACATCTACGCAATCTGATCAAGGAGATGCCATGGGAAGCCTATTCGGTGGTGGCGAAACCAAGCAAACCACAAAGTCCTCGGTGCTACAGGAAGAGCAGGTCAAGGCTATGCTGTCCGGCGCTATCGATGACTACAACAACAAGCAGACCCAAGATCTGCCTCTTCAGCAATACGCCGGGCTCAACTCCAATCAGCTTGACGCAATCAACTACATCCAGCAGTTCGCAGCCAACAATGGCTCAGTGGCTCAGACAGGTGACGCAGCCTCGACCGGCCTAGGCGCCATGAACCCGTTCGTGCAGAACGCCAGCAACTTCGCAGCCGGCAATTTCGGCAATGCAGGTGGCGCCAATGCCGGACAGGTCAACGCGTTCAACGACAGCAGCCTAGCAGCACTCCTGCAATCAGGCACCTATGGCAACAACGCACAGACGTTGTTCAACACTGCCATGGGTGATCCCACTCAGCAGAACGTGTCCGCGGCAACTGCCTACATGAACAACCCGCTTGTTCAGGGCCAGATCGACGCAGTGAGCCGCGACGTGGCTCGCAACCTTAGTGAGAACACACTTCCCACACTCAACATGGCAGCCAGTGCAGGCGGCAATCTCAACTCCAGCCGTGCTGGTGCTGCCGAAGCAGTGGCTACACGCGCTGCAAGCGATCAGATGGCCGACAACGCCTCCAACATTCGCAGTGCGGCTTACAACAATGGCCTACAGCTAGCCGAACAGGCTCGCAGCACCAACCTGAATGCGGCCAATGCTGCAAATGGTCAGGTGGGCAACTACGCCAACATGGGCTTCACCAACACATTGAATGGCATGAACTTTGGTGAAGGTCAGCGCCAGTTCAACGTAGGCACTCAGCAGCAGGCAAACGCTCAGCTTGGCCAAGCAGCCAACATGGGCACAGAGAACGCCACTGCACAGACCGATCTCGCCAGCAGCCTCTATCAGTTGCTCGCCGGTGCCGGTGCTACCAAGCAGACCGATCAGCAGAACCAGAACAACACCGACTACCTGAACCAGATGGGTCTCTACAACAAGGACAGCGCGGATCTCGCGACATTCAAGAGCCTGCTTGACGGTAACTACGGAGGAACAGACGTCACATCTTCAAAGAAGTCCAGCAACGTAGGCGGACAGGTTCTCGGAGCCATTGCCACTGTAGCAGCGGCCTACTTCACAGGCGGTGCGTCTCTTGCTGTGCAGGCTGGTGCAACTGCGGCTGCGGGTGCGGCTGCTAGTGCCGCATCAAACTCCGGCTCAAAGTGAGGGGAACACACCATGACAGTTAATCCCACAATGCCAGCATATGACCGCACGGCTTACCTGGCACAGCTTCGTCAGCGCGAAAGCTCTGGCAACCCCAATGCAGTGAACAGCCGCAGTGGCGCAACAGGCACATACCAGTTTCTACGCAGCACTTGGGCCGACCTCATGCGTCGCCGCCCGGAGCTAGGTCTGACACCTGATGGAATGACTGACCCGACGCAGCAGGAACGTGCCGTGGCTGCGTACACAGAGGAAAACAACTCTGTGCTCCAGAACCGCCTAGGCCGCACACCGACCGCTGCTGACAGTGCAGGTGCGCATCGCCTTGGTGCGACTGGCTACACTCGCGTTGCCAGCGCCGATCCGAACACTCCGCTTGTCGATCTTGTCAGCCCCGCTGCTGCAAGAGCAAACCCTGACTTCGCACAGCACACAGCAGGCAGCTTCGTTGCCATGCTCAACGGCGACTACAACGGCGTAACGGCTTCTACTGCACCGGCTGCACCGGCAACTCAGGAAGACCGCAACACGTCACGCATCGCATCTGCATTCCCTAGCGCCGACGTGCCCGGCGACGTGCAGAACTCCGCAAGCACGCCTACTCCGGCACCCGCCGAACGTCCTGAGATCACCAGCAGTGACGTGGCCAAGGAACTCGCAACACTAGAGTCCTTCATGCCGCAGAACACCGATCAGCGTGGCATGTTCGAACGTCCTGACACTTGGTTCAACATTGCAGCAGGCTTGTTCAAGGGTGAGAACCTTGGCGACAGCTTGGGTAATGCAGCTGGTGCAGTCGGGCAGAGCTACGCGAATGATCGTCGCCGTGGTGATGAGCTTGGCAAGCAGCGCAGCCTGTTGGCTCAGCAGGCCTATCGCGACATGACCAGCCGCAACAACAGGCTGGCAGATCGTGAACACGATGAACGCCGCCAGGATGGACGTTTCAAGGTGCAAGATCAGCAGCACGCTGAAAGCTTGCAGGTCCAGCAGTCGCGCCTTGCACAACAAGATGAGCGTCTTGCTGCGTCTGAGCGTCGTGCCGATGCTACACAGACCCGCTTGGAGACAACCGCACGCAATCAGCAGATCCAGCAGTATGTGCGCCAGGGCTACACCCAGGCTGATGCTGCCCTGCTTGCTGATGGCAAGGTCACAAGCCCCGAGGACATGACCGCCGTTGAGCAGCGCCGCCAGCAGAACGAGAAGCTGCCCAGCACTGTGACAAAGGCTGATGATGCTGATTTCGCCACGTTCCAAGAGGCTGAGCAGGCTCGCGTCAACATTGGACAGGCCCGCCGCCAGCTAGAGGTCAAAGACAAGAACGACACCAACTACGTGGACATGGATGGTTTCACTCCCTGGGTCGGCACTGCCGCTGGCATGAACAACACCATCGGTGCGCGCAACTATGGCAGCTTCCAGGCCAACATGAAGGGCCTCGTCAACGATTTGCTTCGCCAGAACAGGGGCGTGCAGACGGACGGTGACGCCAAGCGTGAGACTGAAGCACTGATCAACAGCTTGCCCCAGGCTGCTACGCGCGAGGAGTACCTCACCCGCTTGAACGAGATTGAAGCCCGGTTCCGTGCTGCTTCTGAGCGCTCACGCAACAGCATCGACCGCCGCCGCAGCGAGGGCAACCACCGTGGCTTCGGATGGGATAGCTACAAGGCACCGGCACCTACGCAGTTCCTAGGTGATCCCACCGCCGCGAAGGAACAGCAGGAGCGTGCAGCTAGCCAGCCCACTGCTCCGGCTACCGGGACACGTCGCCCGCTCGGCGCTTTCGGAGGTTCTAACTGATGGCTACTTTTGACGTAAAGGGCGCACTTTCCGAGGGTTACTCCCTCGGTGAGATTGCCGAGCATGTTGCGAAAAGCAGTCGCTTTGACCTCGATGCCGCTCGCCAGGAGGGCTACAGCGACGCTGAGATTGTCAGTCACTTGACCGGCTTCGTGCCGCCGATGCCTGCGAAGGCACCAGCCGACACCCGCTCTAGCGGTGAGGTTGCCGCCAACAGCGTTGGTCTATTCGGACGCGGCTTCAATGACCGCCTAGCCGACGTGGTTGGTGCTCCGGTGGATCTAGTGACTGCCGGTATGAACTACCTGGGTGCTGACATTCAGAACCCGGTAGGCGGCTCGGAGAGCATCAAAAGCGCGATCCGTGGTGTCACCGACATCGCGGGTGCCCCTGCTGCCCCTACCACTACGGCTGAAGAGTTGGCCTATGGCGCTGGTACAGGTGTGGCAGACGCCGCTACGGTGGTGCTTCCGGCTGCTGCGGTAGCCCGCACGGCCCGCGCCGGCTCTGCTGTAGCAGCTGGTGCCGAGACCCTGGCCGCCCAGCCGGTCCTACAGGCCGCCAGCGGTGCCGCAGCCGGTGCTACTACCGAAGCCACAGACAACCCCTGGCTTGGTATGGCAGCCGGTATGTCTGTTCCCCTGGGTGCTAGCATGGGCACACGCCTAGTCAGCCCCACCCGCAGCACTCTGAACCCTGAGCAGGCCCGCCTAGCTACCGTGATCCGCAATGAGGGTGTGGAGCTAACACCAGGCCAAGCCACCGGCTCCAAGCCACTGCACATGGTGGAAAGCTCGTTCGCTGAGCTGCCGTTCACCTCCAGCGCCCGCCAAGCTGAAGTTCGTGTCCAGCAGAACGCCTTCAACCGCGCAGCCCTACAGCGTGCCGGTATCCAGGAAGAGCTTGCCACCCCAGACGTGCTGGTTCGTGGCCGTGATGACCTAGGTAACGAGTTCACTCGCCTCTCCAGCCAGAACACGCTGGATGCGAATAACGGCCAGTTTGTGAACGACCTCGTGACCCTGGACAACTCCCTGGTGGATGCAAGCTCAGAAGTGGCAGGCCGTGTGACCCGTCTCCGCGACGAGCTGCTAGACCACGTTGATGCCAATGGCCGCATCTCAGGTGCATTCTACCAGCGCTTCCAGAGCCGCTTGAGCAAGATTGCCCGTGAGAATGGCCAGTCCAATCCCGAGCTACGCAACCGCGTACTGGACCTGCGCAACGTCGTGCGAAATGCGATGGAGCAGAGCATCAGCCCTGGTGATGCCGCTGACTGGCGCGATGTCACTCGCCGCTATGCGAACTTGAAGAACATCGAAACTGCCATGGCTGCTAACCCCTCACAGGCCACAGCAGGCAACATCAGCCCATCGGCGCTCTATCAGGCAGTGAACCGCAGCACAGGAGGCAATGCTGCCCTCGGCCGTGGTGATCTGCGTGACCTAGCAGCCGCAGGCATCCAGTTCCTACGTGAGCCGATCGGCAACAGCGGCACCGCTGGCCGTGCAAGCATCATGAGCATGCTCAAGGGTGAACCGCTGCGCGCAGGTATTGCAGCAGCCACACTCGGTGGCCCGACCGGGTTGCTGGTCGGAGGCACGGCAGCAGCCGCAGCAGGCACAGCAGCAGTGGTGCTGCCGAAGGCTGTTCAGACTGCCTACAACAACCGCCTAGTGCGCAGCTACCTGACCAACCAGTTGGCCAACAACTACCGCGCTCGTCGCGCGCTGCCGGGTGTGGTGGCAGGCGAACTGGTGCGCCGCAGTGAGGGCGGCGATGACTAAGAAGATCTGGAACAACAGATCACTACGCAAGGACCGGCCTACGGAAGTCACCGACAAGCCGGTTCCTGTGAAGGATCTGAAGCGCAAACTGGCTCCTGGCAACGAGAGCTGGTTTGCAAAGTGCAAGCGTGAAGACCCTGAACGCTTTGCAGAGATGCGCCGCAAGGCGGAAGCCACAGGCCGACTAAGTACGGGCAGACCAAAGGGCGTCGGTCATGGCTTCACCAAGCATGTGATCATGGACGCCTACGAGACAGCAAAACAACGCGCGGAGGTGCGATACGAGCAGATGGAAAAGAACGGCGAAATCGACATCAACCTAGACAACGCATCCAAGATCGCTCTCAAGGCCGCCCTTCAGATCGTGGAAGCCAACAACAGCGTGGCCGACGACCACGTCAACAAAGAGCTGGTAAGCCCCAAAGATCGCATCGCAGCGGCGCGTTTGGTGCTGGACTTCACCATGGCCAAGCCTGCTGCAAAGACCGAGATCACACACAAGGGTGCAGAGGACTGGCTCAACGACCTGCTGGACGAGGACAAGAAGGGTACTGAATGAACGAAGCGGCCCTCAAGGCCCTTCGCAAACGGTTCTACACTGACTTCAAGTTCTATGCCGAAAAAGCACCGCTGAAGATCAAGACCAAGAAGGGCGAAACCACCACCCTCACTCTGAAGCCAGCTCAGCTGCGCCTGATTGACCTGATCGAAGAACTGCTGCGGACAAAGGGCCGCGCCAGCGTGATCATCTTGAAGGCACGTCAGCAGGGTATGAGCACGGCCACAGGTGGTTACCTCTATTACAAGGTCAGTCAGAACAAGAGCAAGAAAGCCATCGTGGTCACGCATAAGAGCGAGGCATCAACCAACCTCTTTGACATGACCAAGCGCTTTCACGACGGCATCAACAACCATCCCATGATGCCACTCAAGCCCAGCACCAGCCACCGCAACGGCCGCCAGCTAGCTTTCGACAAGCTGGACAGTGGCTATGCAGTAGCAACGGCGGGCGGTGACGGCATCGGACGCGGTGACACCTTTTTCTACGCGCATCTTTCAGAGCTTGCGTTCTGGCCAGCAGCCACAGCCGAAGACAACTTCAACGGCTTGATGCAGGCCATCTCCCCTGCCGATGGCACGGTGAGGATCATCGAGAGCACTGCCAATGGCGTGGGCAACATCTTCTACAGAGAGTGGCAGAAGGCCGTAAACGGCGAGAGTGACTTCGTGGCGCTGTTCATCCCGTGGTTTGAGGAAGCTGAATATCGCGAACCCGTTACGGGCAAGCTGGCCTACACAGACGACGAGAAGAAGCTCAAGCGCTTGAACAAGCTGGATGACGAGCAGCTGATGTTCCGACGCATGAAGATCGCGGAAATCGGACCCGATGCATTCAAGCAGGAATACCCCAGCACAGCTGAAGAGGCATTTCTCACTTCAGGTACGCCCGTGTTTCCGCCGTCGCACTTGGAGCAGCAGACAGCCAAGGAACCCAAGGCCACATACTCCATCGACAGCACTGGCCTTCATGAGAACAGCCGCGGCGCCTTGGCAGTGTGGCAGGAGCCCAAGCCCGGTGAGACTTACTATGTGTCAGGTGACGTAGCCAGCGGTAGCACTGCCAAGGGCAAAGACTGGTCAGTCAGTCACGTGCTGGATTCAGACGGCAATCTCGTGGCTCGCTACAGAGCACAGATCCAACCGGACGTGTTTGCACATCATCTGGAGAGGATCGCACTGCACTACAATGAGGCCAAGGTCATCGTGGAGAACAACAACCATGGTGGCACGGTGCTGAACGAACTCTACAAGCACATTGGCTACAAGAACGTCTTCACCGAAGTGGTGGTGGACAAGATCACCGAAGAGCAGACCGTCAAACTGGGTTTCAACACCAACAAGAAGACCAAGCCACAGCTCATCGACCGCCTCAAGAAAGCGCTGCGTGAGAGGGAGATAAATATCCCAGACAAGATCACGCTAGCTGAACTCAAGAGCTTTGTTGAGAAGCCAGATGGCGGCATGGGCGCAGAAGGCAGAAATCACGATGACTGTGTGATGAGCCTGGCACTGGCCCTTTGGATTCACGAACGCAGATGGGAGCCGATTACAAACCAAGAAGACTGGTATGTAGAAGGGCTGTAAGGGAATGAATGGCAGACAAGAAGAAGAAACTCTCTGACAGGGAAATCGTCAGCGTTCTAGACCAGCACCTTGCACGCGCCGATGGGCGCGGCGCAACCACGCGAAGCCAAGAGCGTGAGGAAGTGCTGAAGTACTACAATGGCGAGCTACCTCTACCAGTTGGCAAGCGCTCCAAGTTCAACAGCAACGACATCTACGACAACGTTGAGAGCACCAAGGCTGTCATTCTCAACGCCATCCATCAGGGCCTCAGCAACATCTGCTTCACACCCGAGGATGACAAGGATGAGGTAGAGGCTCGTGTTGCCACTGCCTACACGGACCACGTTCTGAACAAGCTCAATCCCGGCAGCCGCATCCTACACGACGCCATGCATGACGCACTTCTCGCACGCAATGCAGTCGTCAAAGTGTGGTGGGAGAAGATCACCGAGACTGAGGAATTCGAGATCAGCGGCACAGAGGATGCCGTGATGCTCATGATGCAGGAAATGCAGAGCGGCGTCAGCGAGCAGGACAAGTTCAAGCAGCGCGACGAGCCCTTGGAGATCGACCCGAAAACAGGTCAGATGAGCGGCAAGCTCTACAAGGACATCGACCGCAGCCAAGTTCGCATCGCCAACATTCCGGCCGAAGAGTTCATCATCAATCCCGGTGCCAAGTGCATTCAGGAAGCCACGTTCATCGCGCATCGCAGCCGCCGTCGCATCAGCGAACTGGTGGCGCAGGGCTATAACGAGGACAAGCTAGAGCAGGCACGTTCTGCCAGTGACGACCTCTCTTTCAACAGCGAGCGCATTGCTCGCGCCGATGCTGCCGGTGAGGACGGCACCGAGGAGAATGAGGACGATCAGCTAGTTCAAGTTGAGGAATGCTATGTCTATCTCAACGTGGACGGCAAGGGCGAGAAGCGCTGGCAGGTCACGAAGGTAGGCGACTACATCCTAGAGAAGCAGGTAGCCGACACCGTACGCTTCGTCAGCTATTGCGCTCTGCCGGTCAGCCACACCTTCTGGGGCAACAACTACGCTGCACGCCTCATCCCCACGCAGAACGTCAACAGCACGATCATGCGCTCCCTGGTGGATCAGACTGTGTTCAGCAGCATCCCCCGCTACATGGTGGCCAAGGGCGGCCTAAAGAACCCGGCTGAGCTGACCGACCTACGCTTTGGCGGCATGGTCAACGTGGACAACCTCAATGCGGTGGGTCTGCTGCCACAGCCCACCATCAACCCCTATGTGATGACCACCTTAGAGCTGATGGCCACCAAGGCTGAGAGCATCAGCGGCGTCAGCCGCACGGCCATGGGCATCAACCAGAATGTCGTCGGCAAGCAGAACAGCGGCGCACTGCTGGATCAGGTCACTTCGGCCAGCCAGCAGAAGATGACACTCAGTGCCAAGTGGCTTGCGGAGTTCATCGCTGAGCTAAAGCTAGCCATCTACGACCTGGCACTCCGCTACGAGAAAAAGGAAGTCATCGTGGAGGTGGCAGGCAGCTATGTGCCTGTTTCTCCTGAGAAGTGGCGCGAACGCCGCCAAGTGACCGCCGAACTCCATCTCAGCCCGGAACACCGTCAGGCTGAAGCTCAGAAGCTGGTGGCCACGTTTACCATGTTCAGCCAGGACCCCGCTCTAGCCAGCATGTTCGGCCCCGCACAGAAGCGCCTATTCGCTGCCAAGTACCTCAGCCTCATGGGCTTGCCCAACGTGGACAAGGTGCTGCTACCGGTTGAGCAGGCCGCCAAGCCCGGCCCCGATGCCAACCTCCAGCTACAGATGAAGCTCATCGAGGCTCAGCAGCAGGCCAATATGGCTCAGGTGCAGATTGGCCAGATGAAGGCTCAAGCCACATTGCGTCAGGCTCAGTTAACGGCAGAGGTCAAGGCACTCAAGGGTGAGCAGGACTTCGCACTGCGCAAGGCTGAGATTGAACTCAAGGCCATGACCGAAGAGAGAAAGAGCGCAGAACTCGACCACAGCATGCAGATGGAAGAAGCCAATCTCGAACTGGCCCGCGATGCGCAGGACGTGAATGCCATCATCAAGCTAACAAGCGGGAGCTAAGCAATGGACGAACAAGACCAGAAGATCATTCAGCGCGGCATTGCAGCTCAGGAGCTACTAGAGAACGAAGCCTTCCAGGCAGTGCGCTACGTGGTGGAGCAGGGTTATCTCTCCTCCATCATGACCACCGGGCTAGAGGATGGTGAGACGCGCGAGAGGCTGTTCCGCAAGGTGCATGCGCTGCGCGAACTGACCGTGGAACTCAATGACTGGGTGTTCCAGAAAAACTCACGTGAAGACCGTCTCGCACAGGGAGACGACTTCGCAGAGGATTAAATAGTGCTGTCAATAACTGAATCCAAGGACAGCACATGTCAGAGACTACTTCGGTCATCGTAACAGACACCGAGAACAGTTCAGGCCTAACTGATGATCAGGCCATTCAAGCCTTTCTAGATCGCTATGAGGACACCGAAGGGTCATCCGAAGACACGACACCCGGAAAGCGTGACGCCGAAGAGGAGGGCTTTACCTCTGAGGAACACGACAGCGACGAAGCAACCGACGAGGAGATTGAGGACACCGAGGACACTTCCGCCGAAGAGGCATCAGAAGAGCCAGAAGCTGCACCGCACACCATCAGCGATGATGATGTCGTGGAGGTCACAGTGGATGGCAAGACTGAGAAGTTATCCATACGTGATCTCAAGAAGACCGCCGGGCTACAGGCTTCGTTGACACGAAGAGCCCAAGAACTTTCTGCAAAGGAAGAGGCTGCTGCTACCAAGCACGCTCACGTTGAGAAGGTAATCAACGCGAACTACGAACGTGCAGTCGCCCGCATGAAGGAATTCGAGGCATACACACCAGCACGAGCACTCGCTGATCTACAGGAAAAGCGCATTTCTCGCGAGCAGTATGACGCACTTGAAGCCGAAGTGTCCGAGCGCTGGAATGATCTACAGAAGGCCGAACGCGAGAAGAAGGACTTCTCACAGGCCGCACAGGTAGAGCGCCAGCAATCCGAGCAGAAGCGCATCGCCGCTGTGTCCGCACAGATTGATGAGATGTATGAGAAGGAAGGCCGCACCAAAGAACAGGTGCGCGATCTAGCCATGAAGCTGGGCCCCTACGCATTGCAGATGGGTCTAACTCAGGAAGAGCAGATCAAGCACTTCAACGCACCTCTCTTTAAGATGATGGAAAAGGCATACCTCTACGATCAAGCCCAGGCCAAGAAGCCTGAGATCAAGAAGGTAGTGGCCGAACCAGCCAAGGTCATCAAGCCGCAGAGCACTGCTGGAAAGCAGAGCAACGGCACTGATGATGCGATGCGCAAACTTCGCAAATCCGGCTCCACTGACGACGCCATGGCAGCGCTCATGGCTTGCTACCGGGACTAACAACCAAGATGATCCAAGAAAGGACGCACAATGGCTATTGCAAGCACATCCACTCTAGTTGGCAAGGTTGAGGACGTATCTGACGTCATCAGCATGATTGATCCGGCTGCCACTCCTTACGTCACCTCCATCGGCAGCGAGAAGGTTCACAACCAGACCTTCGGCTGGCAGGAAGACTACCTTGACGCCCCTGGCGAGAACGCGGCCGTAGAAGGCGCCGCAGCCGGTGATGCCAACTACACCCCGACCGTGATGGTCGAGAACCGCACCCAGATCATGAAGAAGGTCTTCGGTGTAACTGGTTCAGTTGACGCAGCCAAGCTACATGGCCGCAAGAGCGAGAAGGCTCGCCAGCAGGTCAACGCCGGTAAGTCCCTAAAGCGCGATCAGGAGAAGGCTCTTCTATCTGGTCAGGCCAAGGCCGCTCAGGCTGGCGCAGTCGGTGCAAAGACTGCCTCTCTGCAGGCACTCATCAGCGCTGACATGATTGACCGCCCGAGCACCGCTGCTGCTTTCACTGAGGCCCGTCTGCTAGCCAAGTTCCAGGCTTGCTACACTGCCGGTGGCACACCCTCCATCCTCAGCTATGCTCCGAAGCACGCCAACACTGTGAACGCATTCGCCATTGCTGGCGGCCGCACTCGCAGCCTCAACGACAAGACCACCACCATCACCAACGTGGTGAGCGTGTATGAGTCCAGCTTCGGCACCCTGAAGACTGTTCTAAACCGTCTCCAGCTAGAGAGCGACGTGATCGCTTATGACCCGTCTCTCTGCAAGCTAGCCTGGTATCGCCCGTGGGCAACTCGCGAGCTAGCCGTAACCGGTGACAGCGACAACTACATGACCATCGGTGAGTTCGGTCTAAAGAACTACAACAGCAAGGGTCACTTCGTAATCGGCAACAACACCTAATCGGTGTGACACATGGCGCAGCGGCAACGCTGCGCCATTCCTGTGACTGAACGACCGCAGTTCGCTGGCGTCAATAAATAGCTGATGTTCAAGCTAATTGACCCAGAGCAGACCTTTTTCTTCGAAGATGATGGCACTGTGGCCATCAAGAACACTCAGCGCCTTGACGACCAATGGCTCGCGCGTCTGCGTGAAGAAGAAATGGCGATGCAAAACCAGAAGCTAGGCGAGTTCGTCAAGCTCGGTGAGATCCCGGCCATCTTTGTCACCAAATGGCTAGGCGAAGGTTTCAACATCTTCGATCCCAACGTGAAGGCACGCGACATTCAGAAGCGGCTGAAGCGAGGCGGGCTGGAAGCGTTCATGACAACAAGAAAGAGGCTGTAAAGGCCCGAGGTAGGGAATGGCAACATACAACTATGGAACGTTGAAGCGCCAGATTGAGGCCACTCTCAACAACGGCTCTGTTGGCGACATCGACACAATCGACGGGTACGCATATCGCGGCATGGTCAAGATCCAGCGCGACATTCCAACCCTACCTTTTCTCCTCAAAACCAACGTCACTCCGGTAGGCCCAACGACCGGCACCTACGCAGTCAAGCCAGATGACTACCTGCGCATGAAGACGCTCATGGTCAACATGAAGCCGCTTCTCAAGGTAGGCGAAGATCGCTTCTTCAAGCTGTATAACCCAGCCGCAGCACCCGAGTACTACACCGACTATGGCGACCGCTTTCTGATCGGTGGTCAACCGGCCGAAGGTGCCGAGATCGCGCTGCGCTACTACGCGGAAATGAAGTTCCCTGAGAACGATGAGGACGACAACGAGATCATTCGCTTGATGCCAGACCTGCTGATCTACGCAGCAGTGGTTGAAGCAGGCAAGGATCTACTGGCCGAAGAGAGCATCCTCAATCTCTGGAACAACACGTACCAAGAGCTGCGCGCACAGATCCAGAACCAAATCGATGAAGACGCCTTTGAAGGCATGATGACAGTGGAGGCGCCATTGGGCGAATACTGACGTGACCAAGAATGTAGAAACCAGCCTCGCAAAACTGACGGGCGTATCGCCCACAGTCACACAAGACTTGAACTCTCAGGTCACACTGGCACAGGAGCAGCTAGCCGAGATCACCGAGCGCTCCGCTGAGGCCAAGACCATCTTGGATGATGTGGATAGCAAGATCATCCTCGTGCAGAACACCAGTGCGCAGATCGTGTCTGACAGCACCACGGCTCTAGCTGCTACCAAAGCGGCCATTGACGAGCGCGAGAACACCGCGATCACCAACATCCTCGCACAGGCCACCAGCTCTGCCCAGAACGCAGCAGCCAATGCCAGTGCTGGCGTGACCAATGCAGGTGATCAGGCCATTGCGTCCATCAACAGCATTCGTGACAGTGCCATCAGCTCAGTCAACAACACTGCCACTTCCGCTATCGCCACAGTGAGCGGTGCATCGGCAGCCGTGGACAGCGCCAAGCAGCAGAGCTTGGATGCGATTGCCACTGCCGAGGCCGATGCCCTGGCCAGCGTGCAGGGCGTTGTTGACACTGCGGTTGCCAGCAAGAGCGCTGCTGGCGCTTCGGCCACTTCCGCCGAAACAGCCAAGGTGGCGGCCGAAGCTGCACAGAGCGCTGCCGCCACATCAGCCAGCAATGCAGCCGCCAGTGCCAGCACTGCCAGCACCAAGGCCAATGATGCCGTAGTGGCTGCTGGCAATGCCTCTACCTCTGCCACCAATGCAGCCAACAGCGCGACCACTGCCACTACCAAGGCCACTGAGGCTGGTAACAGTGCTACCGCCGCGGCTAACAGCGCCGCTCAGGCTTCTACCTTTGACCCAACCCAGTTCCTGGCCAAGACAGGTGGCACGCTCACTGGCGCGCTCAGCATCACTGCCAACGTTGGACCCTCACTGGCTCTCAGCCGCACTGGCACCGCCAATGTCAGCTTGAGCTTTGCCGATGGCACAAACACCAAGTTCCTGGGCATCAACACCTCTGGCGCGCTCATGGTGGGCACATCTGCTGATCTAGGTGCCACTGGCAAGCCGCTGGCTGTGACCACGGACAACAACTTCTGGCCCTCCAGCCAGACATTCCCGACTGGCTCCAACGTGTGGGGTTCCAGCGGCGATGCGGATTTCAGCATCACCACTGCTGCTGGCAACACTGCTGCCCTTCGCTTCATGAAGGACTGGAAAGTGCGTTGGTCCATGAGCGCGAACAACGCAGCTGAAACAGGCGGCGGCGCTGGCTCCAACTTCGCCTTTATGCGCTACAATGACCTTGGCGGCTATATCGACACACCCTTGCAGATCAACCGCGCAACCGGTCGCATCTTCGCTGGCAACATCGAAGCCTCATCACTGACCACCACGGGCACTGTGTCTGCTGGAACACTGGTCAGCACTGGCGACATGAGCGCCGTGAATGCCAACTTGAGCGGCACCATTACTGCTCCCACAGTGGCCATTGCTACCAACTTCGGTAGCTACATGAGCAGCGGTAACCCGGTCATCAACTTCGACCCCACTGACTACCTGACCTACAATCGCTCCACCGACACGCTGTCCATGTTTATCGGTGGCAGCAATCGCCTGTCAGTCAGCGGCAGCAGCTTGACCAGCACTGGCCCGGTGTTGCTCCCGGCCACACAGAGCACCACCACCAACGCTGCCGTTCACAAGAGCTACGTGGATACGGCTCTAGCAGGGCGCGTGGCGGATACCGGCGACACGATGACCGGCGAGCTAACGGTCACTGCGGACATCACCACCTACCGCAGCGCTTCGCCCAATACCGGCGCATTGTTCTTGAACCAGGCCAAGACCCGCTACCTGAGCTGGGATGGCACAAACTATCAGTTTGGTGCAGCAGGGCTGAGCGTTGGTGGCGCGATCAGCGCTACTAGTGGTGTGAACGCAGGCAGCACTTATGCGATCACTGGCTACCTGACCGACGCAGGCACCCATTACATCACACTGCACCAGGGTAACCCCAACTGGGGCGCTGTGTATGCTCAGGCCGTGCATGTGCCGGGCAACTACATCGCATACCGAATTGGCATGGGCGCTGGTGCTACCATCAAGAGCTGGGACTTCCGTGGTGACGGCAATGCCTACTCCGGTGGTAGCTGGGTAGCTGGTTCCGATGCACGCGTGAAGACCGATCTAGCGCAGCTAGAAGATCCACTGAGCAAGGTTGCTCAGCTGACCGGCTACACCTACACGCGCGTTGATCTAAACAACAAGCGTGACGCCGGTTTGATCGCACAGGACATTCGCGCGGTTCTGCCGGAAGCTGTCGTTCAGGACACCACTGCACCCAGCACTGACCCGGATGGCGAAGGCTTCTTGAGCGTCAACTACAACGCCGTGATCGCACTCCTCGTTGAGAGCGTGAAGGCGCTACGTGCAGAACTACTCGGAACAAAGGAACGCCTAGCAGCACTGGAGAACGGCGATGTCTGAAACAGTTGAGAGCAACGTCATCCCGCTGGGTCCGCCCAGCATTGATCCTGCGGTGCTGCTGACACCCCTGGAGTTCATTAATCGTCTGACGGCAGAAGACGCCGTGGGTATTCTCATTGCTGCCGGTATCCCGGCCGCAAATGCGCCGGTCATGTTGTGGTTGCTACGCTTGGCAGCCTCCACGCGTGTTGTGCTGGACGACCCGATGTTGATCGGTGGCGTGAATGCACTACAGCAGATGGGATTGTTGAGTGAAGCTGCTGTTGGCGAGCTATTGAAGCCGCGTAGCTAAGCCACACAGGGCCAGAGAGCGTCATACAGGGCAATAGAAAGCATTGGGCGTGTCTGCGTAGCGCAGGCACGCTCACGCGTCTGTATGACCCGCATTGATAGGTTGATCCTGCATCCACCTGATGTCTCTTCGCCAAAGGGCCGCAAAGAGGAGGCGGCCCTTATGGATGCAGCTACGCTTTCGACCAACCTCGCGCACTTCACAGGCAGTGAGTCCATTTATCGACACTGGATGAGCAAGTCAGCTTTCATGACGGAAGGCTGTATGTATCTGGCTGAGAACGGCAATTGCTTGTGGCTCTTCGACATCATCGTGAGCCACCAGAGCAATCCGCGTGTTCGGCGTGAGCCCTTCCAGGCTTGGAAGTTGGTAGTGAATGAGGATCGCAGCGCTGTGGTGTCTGTGACGGATGGGAACCGCAAGAAACCCATCCTTGAGCAGCTAGTGCCCTTCACTGATTTCATGCTGAAGGAGATCACCATTTGGATGGAAGGTAGCCCTGGGCAGATGGTGATGATGCTGAAGACCGAGAGATGACATAGGAATGGCGAGTGGAGCAATCCACTCGCCATCTCTGTCTGAACTTTAGGAGATACCAACCTCACTACAGCACATCACCGGGCATCCACTCTATCGGTGTCCCATATTTATCAGCGCTTCAATAGGCCAGTCAGCCAGGTAACCAGCAGTTCCATCAGGGTCGGGGCAACAATGTCCACGATGACCTTGCCTAGTGCCTCGTCCAGTACCGGGCTCAACAGGCCCATGGGCTGCGGAATGCCCAGGAACAGACTGCGCTCTGCCTCGCGGCGTCGGGTCAAACCCGCCAGCACTTTGCCCTTGCTCATATTCCAACGCAGCAGCTGGTCAGCAGCGCCAATGCGGTCGCCCTTGTTGAGCAGCTTGAGCAGTGTGCTCTGACGGAATGCGCCAATCCCCACGTTGTAGACAAAGGAGCAGAGGGCCGAGAATTGATCCGGTGTCATGGGCACCTTCACGGCAGCTAGGATGGCCTGCTCGGCTTCGACTACGTCGCGTGTCAGCATGCCGCGTGCTTCCTGCTCAGTGATGGTCTGTCCCAACCGCACGCCCCTGGTGGTGCCATAGCCGATGGTGGGCACTCCTGCCGGGCATAGGTAGGCTGTATCGCGAAAGCCCTCAAAGCGCTCGATGAGGCGCAAGCCAGCGTAGTTGATATTCATGCACGGTTCCTCCGCAAGTTCGCAGTTTGTTCTTGCGGGTACTTAGCCGGATGAAGAACCTGGCTCGGGCTTAGCGTTGGTCATGACCTCGACCTTGCTTTTGTTCGCTATATGTTCCTGTGGACATTCAGCCGTAGATCGTGTCATCCTCCGCTCTGATCGTGAATCGAACCCCTTGTTCATGGTCGTTTGGCTGGACCCCTCGGGGCGTTAGCCGGTGTCGAAGCCGGGTCAGCCACCAAGCCATAGCCCCTCATCAGAGGGGTCATGCTTGAGCTGTGCAGCGTGGCGCTGCGCGGCAACGATCACGTGTGGGTTCGATTTCGATGTCTCAACCTGACTTCTCCGATGCCAACGGTGGTGATCAGATCATCATTGGCCATAACCGCCCGCCTGAGTTTGCTTTCGATGTCATCCCTGCCGATGGCAATCTGGACGCCACTCGTGCCATTGAGACGCTTGCCAATGCTGGCAAGGATATCAATAGCGGGCGCAAAGCCATTGATCATGGTTGTCTGACCTGTGCTGTTGTGGCTGCCAGCATTGTCAGGCATGCGGCGCGCAGCAAAGACGAACGTCGGGATGTGTTGCTGGCGCTCAAGTCTCTAGAGCAGAAGCGCACCATTCAGCTACTCAAGGACGACAATCTACAGATTGAGCTAGCTGACGTGCTTACCGGTATGCCGGCCCTAGAGCGTGCCATAGATGGCAAGAGTTCCGGCGACATCGCGCGCATTCGTGCTGCTGCCGAAGATCTCGTCAGATACTCGCGCGCTGATCATGACGCGTGGTTCGGCGTGATCATGGGATTTCAAACATTCGCTGACGTGCAGAAGTGGCGTGAGAGCAAGGGCTTTGTCAAAACCCGTGCGCAGCCCAAGCGACTTAGCAAGATTGAGATCCTTTCATCCAAACTGCGCGAAGCGGGCTACAAAGGCGAGGTATCGGTTCCCGACGCATTGGATGTGCAACTTGAGCACACTGGTATTGCCTTTGTGGGACGAGACAGTGGTGGCGGTACTTACGTTTATCACTGGCTTCAGCCGACGAGCTACGGAAGTGACGAAGCTACGAGTGATGGCTCTTCCCCTCAGGACGCGCGGGCGGATGCCGCTTGGGCCAATGACCAGCTGCGCCTACTGAAAATCGCATGCAAAGCGGAGTTCGGCTGGACTGACGCGCAGATTGAGAAAGTTCTGCAGGGCAAAGCCTGATGAAGCTTGACACACACCCCACTTCTCCTGCCCATCTGTGGTTTCCCAATCAATGGGCGCAACGCGCGTGCGAAGCGTTTGTTAGACGGGAAATCCCGGCCATTCTACTACATGGCCCGGTGGGCACAGGTAAGAGCGACGCGGCCAAGGTACTGATTAAAGGAGCCATGACCTATCGGCCCGGCCTGCCTCCCGGTCCCTTCTGCAAGTTCGATTTGAAGCACGACAATGCCGCGCAGGACAGTGGTGTGGCGGTGCTGGAGTCTGCTGTGGTGTTCGCGTCCACGTATCCTCAGGGCGAGTGCCGTGGTTGGTGGGTGGATGAGGTGGATGAACTCTCGCAGAGAGCCAGTTCTGGACTGAAAGGCACT
Source organism: Teichococcus vastitatis (assembly GCF_003604215.1). Classification (GTDB taxonomy): domain Bacteria; phylum Pseudomonadota; class Alphaproteobacteria; order Acetobacterales; family Acetobacteraceae; genus Pseudoroseomonas; species Pseudoroseomonas vastitatis. The sequence continues at coordinate 71,468 of NZ_QXGS01000011.1, read as the reverse complement.
TTCGACAGACTGGAAAATCTGGGTGTGCAGATGGTGTTCACCACCAACTCTCCGTCTGCCGTTTCGGCTGCCATCCTAAGCCGCTGTGAGGTGATCGAATGGAGGCGACCTAGTCCGGCGCAGCTAGTTGCCCGCGCGCAGCAAGTGCTGGCCCAGCATGGCAAGACGCTCGACGCAACCACTCTGTACCAGTTGGCTGTGGAGAGAGGCGGCGATACGCGGCAGTTCTTCCGCGCGGTGGAGTTGATGGTCTGACATGCAGATGTTTGGAGACGCTGATCCACCACTCGACCTGCCGTTCGAAGAATGGCCAATCCGCTACGACGTTGGAGATCTGTTCTCGCTCTTCGGCATCGAGGTGGAGCTGATCCTGCACGATCCGTTCCGGTTTCATCTACTGGCGTATGCCGGAACACCAGAGATGGAGACCATCAGGATGCAAGCTTGCGCTTTGAATGAATGGCGCTGCAAGCCGCCGCAGGCGCTAGTTCAGAAGCGCTTTCGCGACTTGGATCTCGGTAAGTTGGATAAGCATGGCGAGATAGCGGCGACCAAAGCTGCCATGCTGTCTGTTTGGACAGCGTGGGCTGACAGGCACCAGTATCTTCGCGGCAAGCTGGTAGCCATCCCCCTTCCCTGTGAGTTGCCGCCGCCGAGCCCACAGGTGCGACGCAGAACCGCAAGAGAGGGTGTGAAGTGGTGCAGAGATAGGACCAAGGAAAATGAGCACGGCAAGCGCTGGGCGGTTGTTCAGTTGAAGGTAATGGATGTTTGGTTATTCAGGGACAAAGCCGACGCGGCGTTGTTCAAAATGACCTTCACCTGATCTGGTACGAAGGGCCGGGGGAGTGATCCCCCGGCCCTAGTCATGCGCAGCGTTGGATTGTGAGGCACAAGTGCAGTTGACGAAGCAGTAGAGTAATCACTCAGCAGCTTGTTGTCCGTCCTCCATCGTGTGCCACCACGTACCATTCACGCTGTGCGCCACGTTCTGCACTTCACCCTTCACTACATCGAAGCGCAGTGATCCATCGGCCAGCGTGACGTGTGCTCGCCGGTCGTCGTGAAGCTCAATGCGCCCGATAATGTTGCCCATGAGCACAAGCAGCTTGTTGCGTGCGGTGAGGCGTGTAGGCAGGTCGGCTGCTTTGGCGAGTGCTTCTAGGGCTTCAGCCTCTGCGATGATCTCGCCTGTAGTGCCAGTGCCCCGCGCCACCGCCAGTTGGTGTTCCAGTTCAGCCTTGCGAGTGTCCCACGTATCCAGCTCTCGGCTGAGTTCTCGATAAGCCAATCTGATGCTGGTGCTTTCCTCATCAGCCAGCATTTCACCCAGCATCTCGAAACGGCGCAGCTTGCGCGCGTGTTCGTCAGCCAGCCCGACAATCTGCTTACGCAGGAGCTTGACCTGTTCGTTCTCGACAGCCTGCGTTTCCCAGAACGTCTGCCGGTACTTGATGCCCGCGAGCACTCCCTGTTCGATCAGGTCGATGTCCCACCAGACCTTGCAGGTGCAGGTGCCTGCACTGCGGTGGTTGGCGGCGCAGATGAAATAATTGTAGCTGGTGCCGTTGGGCAGTGGCTTACCGTAGCGAGTGCGGGTCACTGAGCCACATGCTGCACAGAAGACCTTGCCCCTGAACAGGTTCCCTACCCTGCCGTCTTTGCGGCCGCTGCCAGTGCGGTTGTTCTGCGCCCTCACTGCCTGAGTGCGGTTCCACAGATCGAAGCCGATGACCCTGGGATAGTAGTCAGTCAGCACGTCTGTCTTGCTGTCAGCCTTGAATTTGCGTGGTCCGACCTGTCGCCGGGGCTGAAACTCGCCCAGCACGTTTCGGGCAGTGAGGATCTTACCGATAGTGGCAGGCTGCCAGCCAGGCGTTACACCCGGACTGAGTGTGCGGCCCGTGAAAGTCGGCACACCCTCGGCATTGAGGATGCTGGCCACTTTTGCCATGCCCATGCCCTGATCGGCGGTCATCTCGAATATGCGCCGGAGCACTGCCACGCGTTCGGGAACCAAGTCCCACTTCTTTGTGGCAGTGTTCCATTTGAGCCAGTGCGGCGCCTTCAGCGTGAAGGGCTTGTCGCGGCTGGTGGCCAGCTTGGCTCGCTTGTTGGCCCAAGCGTCTGAGATGCGGCCTGCTTTAGTGACTGATTCCTCGTGGGCGCGCATCATGACCATGATGGAGCCCAGCAACAGCGTGGGCTCAGCTGCAACGCTTTCCCAGGTGTAGTGCCGCCTGTCCGTCAGCGTGACGATCTCGATGCCAGCTTTCAACAAGACGTGAAACTGCGCTTGGGCGTCGAGTGGATGCGCGCGAGATAGACGGTCCAGGCTTTCGACAATCAGGATGCTGCCACGTGGCACCCTGCCCGCTTCGATCTCTCGCAGAAAGCCACCGAATGCGCCTTTCAAGTTGGCACCTGTGTAGGCGCTTACGCCCTCGTCGCGCAGGTCGGTGTTGAGTTCCCATCCCTGTGCAGCAGCGTAGTCAGCCGCCTTCTGCATCTGACGGCGTACACTGTCGCCTTTAGCCTGCTCTGGACTGGAAAATCTAAGGTACGAGTAGGCTAGCCGTTTCTGCATAGCACCCCTGTATTTCTCACTAGGAATCAATACCTAGCGCTCAGACGCAGCAGCTAGCAAGCACAGTCCTACATGTGCCGTACTAAAGAAGCCCTAAGCTGTTGATTTCAGGCGCAGGAAAGGTCCGCAAACTGCAAACCACGCTACCTTGTTGGCCGTGCGAATGTCGGGCAGCGCCTTCATCACCGGGCCGCGGCCATACACCTCGCCCGGCACCTTCATCCAGCGGAAGGCGATGAACGGGCTGTCGAGGAAGCGTCCCGACGCCAGCGGCACCGGCTGCCCATCATGGTCCAGCACGGCGAGGAAGCCGCTGCCGGACCGCTCCGGCCACACCGCTTCGACAACCCGCATCCGGCGCGGCGATGCCCCGTCCTCGTCCGGCACCGTCAGGACCGGCGGCAACGCGGCACCGGGATAGCGCGCCAGGATCGCGGAGGCGTCCAGCATCACCGACCGGTAGACGATGTCGAGCCTGCCGCTCGGCCCCTCCTCCAGCACGGCTTCGCGCAGCGGCACGGCGGTGAAGCGCAGCGCGGAAGCGGCGCCCGCCGGTGCTTCCTCCACCAGCAGCACGCCGGTCCCGGCCACCACAAGGTCCAGAAAGGCCTGGTGCATCTCGACGGCGAAGTTGGAACGGTCGAGGTGTCCTTGCAGCGTCTCAGCCGCCTCCTCCAGCGCGGCGGCGGCGGCGCTTCCATCCGGGCCATCCGCCAAGCCGCGGCTTGGCGCCAGGCCGAACCAGCGGGACCAGGGAGGGGTCAGCTCGGCCAACAGGCTGGCGGCAAGCTGCTCGGCGGCATCGGGTGCCGTTGCATCGTACAAGGCCGGGCCGCCGCTGCCGGGCGTGCCGTTCAACACGTGGTCGTAGCAATCCTGCCAGATGCTTTCCCAGGGCCGGCGGCGCGTTTCGGCGGCGGCCTGGCGCATCAGCAGCGTTTCGGGGGAGAGGCTCATCGCGTCCTTATTCCCCGAGCAGGGTTCTGCGCGCCCCGGCCAGGCCGGCGGGCGCCGGCTCCAGCACGCCGCGGGCGGAGGTCGTGATCGCGCCCGCCATGCCGCGGCGGGCGCGCTCCTGGTTGTTCTGCCGCGCGGCTCGTGCGGCGGCTTCAGGTGGGGGGCCGGAGGGCGGCGGCGGGGCCGGCTCGCTCGCGGTCACGACCACCGGCTTCGGGGCTCGGAACAGGCCACCCATGCGCGTGCTGGCTCCTCTGCGATGCGGCATTCAAAGGCCCAAACGACAAAGCCCGTCCGGAGGGGTCCGGACGGGCTCATTCGATCGGGGGATCGGGGATGGTCAGCACCGGGCGCAACTCGCCCGGTGACAAGCAGAGTTCTACAGCGCCTCCATTGGAGAGTCAATGATTTTTTTCCTATCATGCCTCCAGCGGCGCAGTGCACCAAATAGCTGGCGCGGCGTCAGCGCGAACGGCGCCTCGCTGCCCAGCAATGCGCGGCACACGGAAACGCAGGAATAAGGAGACAGCGGGGGAAGCATTGAGCAGGCTGCGGGGCCGGGCTCGAACGGCCCCAGCAGGGTCAGCCCGGCCCGCCGGTAGAACGCCGGCAGGTCGAACTCCGCCGGCAGGACGGGGCGCGCCACGAGCAATCGGCCGGATAATGGTTCCACCACGGTCCAGCCATTCGCGTCCTGCAGCACGGCGAAGCAGTGGCGGAAGCCGGGGCGCAACAGGCGCATCCAGAGCCGGTCGGCGCGCCCGCCGAACCCGATCCAGACGCGCTGCGCATCCTCGGCCAGGCGATGCGGCGCCAGACGGGGGATCATGGTGAAATCCTTACTCCGCAGGCCGGAAGGACAGGGCAACCACAGTGTTCTCGTCCGGCACCACCATCTCCGGCCCGACCACGATTCCCTTGACGCGCAGCGGCCAGTCCAGGCGCTGCATCGCCTCGGTCCACAGGCGCCAATCGGCCGCTTCGCGCTGATAGCGCGGATTGGGCGCCTCGCCCCGCTCACCCCAGATGCGCAGGATGCGGGCATGGTTCATGTCGATGCGGCGCTGGCGGTACAACCGGTCCAGGCACTTCACCACGTCATCCGGTTCGCAGGGTCGCTGCGCCTTGCCCGCCCCGGCCACGATGCGCGCACCGTCACGCCGTGCCGTCAGCGCGGCCATGGTCCAAAACCATGCGTCTTCGGCGCTGCGGAAGGGCTCCGCCTTGGCGAGGCTGGAAAGAACGGGGGCGGAGCTGGTGCGGAGCGTAGCGGCCATCGGAGTTGTTCGCCTGTCGGTTGCGATGGCGGCAATGTTCACGAACACGTTATAGGCGTCAACGCCTATTTATGATTTATTTCCTGTTGCAATCCGACGGAAAGCCTAGGACAATAGGCCCATGCGTCATGACGACATCTGGCGTGCAGTGGATGCCCTGGCAGCCGAGCACGGCCTTTCGCCATCCGGTCTCGCACGCAAGGCCGGGCTGGATCCAACCGCGTTCAATCCCTCCAAGCGCACGGGTGGAGATGGCCGCGCGCGATGGCCGTCCACCGAAAGCATCGCCAAGATCCTGTCGGCCACCGATACCGGGATGGAGAGCTTCGCATCCTTGGTAACCGGCACAGCACCGGCGCTGAACAGCGGGGCACGCAGCCAGGCCGGGCGCCGCATCCCCCTGATTGGCATGGCACAGGCAGGCGGCGATGGCTTCTTCGGCGATGGCGGCTACCCGGTCGGAGCCGGCTGGGATGAGATCAGCACGCCCGAGCTGAGCGATCCCAACGCCTATGCGCTGGAGATTTCCGGTGACAGCATGGAGCCGGTGTTCCGCGACGGCGACATCATCATCGTGTCGCCGAATGCGCCGGTGCGGCGTGGCGACCGCGTGGTGTGCCGCACCGCCCGTGGGGAGGTGATGGCGAAGGAGTTGCTGCGCCAATCCGCCCGGCGGATCGAACTGGCCAGCCTGAATCCGGCGCATCCCAACTACAGCTTCGACCTTTCGGAGGTCACCTGGCTGCACCGGATCCTGTGGGCCAGCCAGTAACCGCCAGGAAGACCATCCGGACGGGCCGGCGTCCCTGACAGGGCAGATGGCAGCCTGACCTGCCCACCCGACGCGATCGTTGCGGAGCGGAGCCTCCTAGCGTCCGGCGGCGAGCGCCTCCAACAGGCGTTGCGGATCATTCTCCGCCCGGCAGGCCAGGTAGCGGCCATCGCCCAGCGGAACGGCCGCCAGCCCGGTGTCCTCATAGGCACGGATCAGCTCCGGCCCGACCTGCCAGAAGGCATGTGCCACGCCATTGCGCTCGCACAGGTCGCGGAACCGCCACAGCACCGCGATCCGCGCATTCGCGTCGCCTGCCGGATCGCCCAGGCCGATCCACACATCGTCGCGCCGAACAAAGGCAAAGCCGGCGCCGCGGCCGCCCTCGGCGAAGATGGCGCCATCCGCTTCCGCCGGAACGCGTGCGCCCAGATCCAGGAGCCGCGTCCGCGTTGCCAGATCATAGGCCGGCGCCCGGATCCGCGCCGGCCGCAGCAACCGGAACACCGCCACCAGAAGCAGAACGCCGCTCACCCCCACGGCGAAGCGCAGGGTATGCGGGGTTTCGGTTGAGAACGGCACCGCCCACCAGGGTTCGTCCGCCACCGGCCCCTGCCAGCCGATCTGCGCCAGGATCAGCGCCGCCATCACCGAAGCCGCCAGCGGCATCAGCGTGCCGCCCGCCAGCGGTTCGCCGGTCAGTCTGGCATCGCGATAAAAGGCCGTCCGCAAACAGGCCAACAACCCGGCCAGCGCCAGAAAGCCGCCCGACACGAACCATGGCTCGCCCCGCAGCAGCGTGACAATGGAGCCCAGCATCAGCAGCACGATGCCCGAGACCCAGGCGATGCGCAGCCGCCGCACCATGCCGTAGGCGACCACCAGCAACAGGGATCCGATCACCGAGGCGGCGAAATGGCTGGCCAGCGCCGCCCATTCCCCCACCCACTGCGCCAGCGGCGAGCCGCGCGCCGGCAACGCGCCGATGAACAGCAGCGCCACGCCCGACAGGCCCGACAGCCCGGCCAGCGCCGGTCCTTCCAGCGAATCGGTGACGCGGCTTTCCGGGCCGATGCGGGTGAGCAGGTGCCGCCGCTGGTTCACCTCGAAACCGGCAAACAGCGCTCCGGCCAGGAACAGCGGCACGATGTAGTAGAAGAAGCGGAACAGCAGCAGCGCACCGATCACCTGCGGCGCCGGAACATAGGGCTGCAGTCCAATCAGCACCGCCGAGTCGAACACCCCCAGCCCGCCCGGCACATTGGCCGCCAGCCCTGCCGTATAGGCAGCGAGGTAGATGCCGAGGAAGCGCGCGAAGCTCAGCCCCTCGGCCGAGGGCAGCAGCGCATAAAAGATCATCGCCGTGACCGCCACGTCGACGCTGGCCAGCACCGTCTGCGCACAGGCCATACGAAAGCCAGGAAGATCGATGCGATACCCGAACAGGGTGAAATGCGGCAGAAACCGCGACAACAGGATATAGCCAGCCACCACCCCGAGCAGCAGCAGCCCCACCAGCTGCATCGCCCAGTGCGGCAGGTTGGCCGCGATCCAGGGCACCACCTCCGGCTCCCAGATCAGCACCAACCCGCCGAGCGCCATGCCGCCCAGCCCGAAGGTCAGCGAGGTGAAGGCGATCACCTTGGCGATCTCCGCCGGCGTCAGTCCCCAGGCGGCATAGAAGCGGTAGCGGACTGCCGCGCCGGACACGGCGGCGAAGCCGAGATTATGCGCCAGGGTATAGGCGCAGAAGGATGCCAGCGAGGTGCGCGCATAGCTCACCGGCTTGCCCGCATAAACGGAGCCGAGCCGGTCATAGATGGTCAGCACCCCATAGGCGAGCACCGTCCAGCCACCCGCCACCCACAGCGCGTGGGACGGGACGGCGGAGATCGCGGCCCGGATCTCCGCCATGGAGAGGTGCCGCATCTCGCGCTGCACCACGTAGAGCGCACCGATCAGCAGCAGCAGGCCGAACACGGTGGGGCCATGCCGGCGCAGTGCGCGCAGCACCGCGCTCACGCCTGTGCCGTCTCCGCGGCCGGCACTTCGAGGGGTCGGGCCAATGCTTCCTCGATCAGGCGGATGGTTTCCGGCACGCCATAGGCAGCGGCAAGGGAGCCGAAGCGGGGCCCCTGATCCGCCCCCACCAGCACCTGGTAGAGCGCGTTGAACCAACCGCGCGCCACGCCGGGCGAACCATCCTTCATCACCTGGATGAACGGCTCGCGCCGCCCGGCATCGTAAACATCGGTCTGGATGCGCTCCGCCTGCCTAAGACCCGGCGGCAGGGCCTCGATCTCGGCCTGATGCGCGCGCAGCAACTCGATCAGCGCCTGGAAACAGGGCCGTTCGGCGGCCGTCGGGGCGCGCGGCGACAAGGAGGGCAGGATGAAGTCGCGCGAATACGCCACGGCGTACTCCACCAGTTGCCCCAGCAGCGGCTGGGTTTCCGGCGTCACCCCGGGGGCATAGTTGCGCACGAACTGCCACAGCCGCTCTGGCGTGTCGGCGGCGGACACGGTGGCCAGGTTCATCAGCATGCCGAAGGTCAGCGGCGGCTCCGGCGTGTTCGGCACCTCTCCGCCATGGATATGCCAGTCCGGGTTGGCCGGGTCCGGATGGGCACGAAGGCGCTCGCGCTGCTGCAGGTACTCGTCGGTGGCGCGCGGGATCACATCGAAATGCAGCCGCTTCGCCCGCCCCGGCTGGCCATACATGAAATAGGCGAGGCTTTCCGGGGGGGCGTAGCGCAGCCATTCCTCGATGGTCAGGCCGTTACCCTTGGACTTGGAGATCTTCTGCCCATTGGCATCGAGGAACAGCTCATAGGTCATGCTCACCGGCGGCTCCGTTCCCAGCACCCGGCAGATCGCCGAGGACAGGCGCACGCTGTCGATCAGGTCCTTGCCCGACATCTCGTAATCGACGCCGAGCGCGAACCAGCGCATGGCCCAGTCCGCTTTCCACTGCGCCTTCACGTGGCCACCGGTGACCGGCGTCTCGTAGCGCTCGCCGGTGTCCGGGTCGCGCCACACCACCGTGCCATCCCGCGGCCGGGTTTCCTCCATCGGCACCTGCATCACAATGCCGGTTTTCGGATGCACCGGCAGGAAAGGCGAGTAGGTGGCGCGGCGATCCGGCCCCAGCGTCGGCAGGATCACCTGCCGCACCTCCTCATGCGCCTCCAGCATGCGCCGCAGCGCGGCATCGAAGCGGCCGGACCTGTAGTAATCGGTGGCCGAGGCGAATTCATATTCGAAGCCGAAGGCATCGAGGAACTTGCGCAGCCGGGCGTTGTTGTGGTGCCCGAAGCTCTCATGCGTGCCGAAGGGGTCGGGGATCGCGGTCAACGACTTGCCGAGATGCATGCGCAGCATGTCGCCGTTCGGCACGTTGTCCGGCACCTTGCGCAGCCCGTCCATGTCGTCCGAGAAGGCCAGCAGCCGCCCCGGCAACCCGGTGAGGCGCTGAAAGGCCTGCCGCACCCAGGTGGTGCGCGCCACCTCGCCGAAGGTGCCGATATGCGGCAGGCCGGAGGGACCGTAGCCGGTCTCGAACAGCGCCGACGTTTTTTCTGCCGCAGCGATGCGGTCAGCGACCTTGGCAGCCTCCTCGAAGGGCCAGGCCTTGACGGTGCGAAGCGATGGATCGGCGGTCATGTGCGCCCCATGCCAGCGGGAAGGCCGGCGGTCAACGCGCCAATCCGGGAGCCTGCCCCGGGGTTGCGCGCGGGTGAGCCATGATCGGCAAAAACCCTGTGGTGATCTGGCCTCGTTCGCCTTTTGCCCCTAGTTTCCCGCCGTGTCCTCCACGCCTGGCGCCAAGGGTGCCCTCCCCCCTCGCCTCGTGCTGCCCGGCGCGCCGGCCCTGGTGACCCCGGCGCCCGGCCGGGCCGCGCTGTTGACGCCCGATGGCGAATTGTCGCTGCTGACGGCACGCGAAGTGCCGGCGGCGCTGCGCGAACTCGGCCCGCCGATCTGCGTCCATGCCCCCGCCACGGCGAAGCGCCTGAATCTTCCCGGCCTGCCCGGCGCCTGGGACCTGCTGGAACTGTTCGCCTTCTGCCTGCCCGCGCAGCCGGCGCCGCCGACGCCGCGCGGCCTGGCCCTGGCACTGGACCTGCCGCCGCCCGCCGACGCCGAATCCGCGGCCGCCCTGTTGCCGGAAATCGCCACCGAATTGCTGCGCCGTCTGGCCCGCGCCCGCAACGCCCCGCTGAACCGCGACGCCGCCACGCTGGCGGCCCGGTTGTGGGAGGCGGCCCAGTGGCCCTGGGCGGAATCCGTGCTCGCCGCTCTCGGCCAGGCCACCGCCCGCCCTTCGCAGGACGGCCTGAAGGTGTGGCGCAACCTGCCCGAATGGGAGGAGCCCTCCCCGCCGCCGCCGCCCGGCTCCTTTTCCGTCACACCGGCCGAGGCGCGTGCCAGGCTGGCCGAGATCCTCGGCGACGGCGCCGAGCAGCGGCCGTCCCAGGGCGATTTCGCCTCCGCCGCCTCCATGGCCTTTACTCCGCGGGAACTGCCCGGCGAGCCCCGGCTGGTGCTGGCCGAGGCCGGCACCGGCACCGGCAAGACGCTGGGCTACGTGGCGCCAGCCAGCCTGTGGGCTGAGCGCAACGGTGCGCCGGTCTGGATCGCCACCTACACCCGCAACCTGCAGCGCCAGCTCGATCAGGAACTGGCGCGCCTTTACCCCGACCCCGAGGAGCGGCGGCAGCGCGTGGTGATCCGCAAGGGGCGCGAGAACTACCTGTGCCTGCTCAACTATGACGAGGCCACGGCGGCGGTGATGCCGGCCCGCCTGCCGGCCATGGCGCTGGTGTCGCGCTGGGCGCTGGCAACGCGCGACGGGGACCTGCTGGGCGGCGACTTCCCGGGCTGGCTGGTGGAGCTGTTTCCGCCCGGCGCCATCTCCCTGCTCGCGGACCGTCGCGGCGAGTGCATCCATTCCGCCTGCCCGCATTGGAAGCGCTGCTACGTGGAACATTCGATCCGCCGCGCCGCGCATGCCCGGCTGGTGGTGGCCAACCATGCGCTGGTGATGGTGCAGGCGGCACTGGGCGGCGGCGATGACGGCGCCGCGCTGCGCTACGTGTTCGACGAGGGCCACCACCTGTTCGACGCCGCCGACGGCGCCTTCTCGGCCGAGCTCTCGGGTGCCGAGATGGCGGAGCTGCGCCGCTGGCTGCTGGGCAATGAGGGCGGCCGCAGCCGCGCGCGGGGCCTGCGCCGCCGGCTGGATGAATTGCTCACTGAGCATCCCGCCCTGGTGCCGCCGCTGGAGCTGATCGAACGTGCCGTCCGCGCCCTGCCCTCCCCCGGCTGGTGGGACCGCTGGGCCGCCCTGCCGCAAGCAGAGGAGGATCGCGCCGAAGATCAGGACGAGACACCAGCCGATCCGCGCCCCGTGATCCCCGCCGAGGCCCATCCGGACGTGGCGGAGAATTTCCTGCGCGCCGCCCGCGCCCAGGTTCTGGCACGCACCGCCGAAGGCGATCCGCTCTACGATGCCGAATGCGACCTCCATCCGCTGCATGACGGCCTGCCGGCAGCCGCCGCCCTGCTCGAGGATGCGCTGGAGCGGCTGCGCACCCCGCTGAAGCACCTGAACAAGCTGCTGGGCGACCTGCTGGAAGATCCAGACCAGGAGCTGGAAACCGGCGACCGCATCCGGCTGGAAACCGCCACCCGCTCGATCGACCGGCGCGCCATCATGCCGCTCACCGCCTGGATCTCCATGCTCGCCCGGCTGCGTGAGCCGCCGGCCGAGCCGGGCCAGCGCCCGACCTATGTGGACTGGCTGGCGCTGTCCCGGCGGGAAGGGCGCGACATCGATGCCGGGCTGCACCGCCACTGGCTCGACCCCACCGTGCCCTTCGCATCCCAGGTCGCGGCGCCGGCGCATGGCGTGCTGATCGCCTCCGCCACGCTGCGCGACGCGGCCAAGCAGGATCCGGATGCCGCCTGGCGCGAGGCGGAGGCGCGCACCGGCGTGCAGCACCTGCCCAATCCGGCGATCCGCGCCGCCCTTCCCTCTCCCTTCGACTACGCCGCCAACACGCGTGCCTTCGTGGTGGAGGACATCTCGCGCGACAGCCCGGGTCAGATCGCCGCCGCCATGCAGCAGCTGTTCCTGGCTTCCGGCGGCGGTGCCCTCGGCCTGTTCACCGCCATCCGCCGCCTGCGCGACGTGCATGCGCGCATCGCCCCCGCCCTGGCCGAGGCCGGTCTGCCGCTTTATGCACAGCACGTGGACGCCATGGACAGCGCGACCCTGGTGGACATCTTCCGCGCCGAGGAGGATTCCTGCCTGCTCGGCACCGATGCCTTGCGGGACGGGGTGGACGTGCCGGGCCGCGCGCTCCGCCTGCTGGTGTTCGACCGTGTGCCCTGGCCGCGGCCTTCCATCCTGCACCGGGAACGACGCATCCATCTCTCGGGCGGCCGCCCCGGCGCCTATGACGATGCCATCGCCCGGCACCGGTTGCGCCAGGCCTTTGGCCGTCTGGTGCGCCGCGCCGATGATCGCGGCGTGTTCGTGCTGCTCGACCCCCGTACCCCTTCCCGCCTGCTGACCGGCCTGCCCGAAGGCGTGGTGCCGCAGCGCCTGGGCCTGGCCGAGGCGGTTCGGCAGGCGGCGGCCTTTCTGTCGGAAGCCTGACCCCCCGCCCAGGCGGGGCCTCCGGGGCGCGAGCCTTGCAGGATCCTCCGCGCGGGGCGAACAATACTGAAAAGGATATCGCCCATGCCCCACACCAAGATCCGGTTCACCAAGCAGGAGGCGCTGGTTTGCGCCATGGTGCTGATGTCGGCCGCCGACCAGCAGATGTCGGATGCCGAGCTCGGCATGATGTCGCGCCTGGTGCAGGAACTGCCGGTGTTCGACGGCTTCCAGCTGCGCGAGATCGAGACGGTGACCGAATCCTGCCTCACCCTGCTCGGCCAGAGCGACGGCCTGGACCGCGCCTGCAGCCTGCTGCGCGAGGTGCTGCCGCCCCGGCTGCGCGAAACCGCCTACCTGCTGGCCTGCGAGGTCGCCGCCGCCGATGGCGAGGCGACGCAGGAGGAGCTGCAATTCCTGCAGGATTTCCGCATCGGGCTGGACATCGACCGGCTGATTGCCGGCGCCATCGAGCGCGCCGCCAAGGCCCGCTACCAGATCATCTGATCGATCCCCATCCATGACCGACCCTCGCCCCACCGCCGACGCGCCTGACGACGATCCTTATCTCTGGCTGGAGGAAGTGGAGGGCGAGCGTGCCCTCGGATGGGTCGAGGCGCAGAACGCCGCCACCCTGTCCCGCCTGTCCGACGCCCGGGTCGCCGCCGACCGGGATGCCGTGAAGGCGGCGCTGGACCGGCCGGACAAGATCCCCTTCGTCACCCGCCGCGGTCCGCACCTGTACAATTTCTGGCAGGACGCCGCCCACCCGCGCGGCTTGTGGCGCCGTACCAGCCCAGCCTCCTTCGCCACTGATGCACCCGATTGGGAGGTGGTGCTCGACCTCGACCGACTGGCCGAGGCGGAAGGTGAGGATTGGGTGTGGCACGGCGCCGTCACCCGTCCCGGCGCGCATGATCGGGCCCTGCTGCGCCTGTCGCGCGGCGGCGGCGACGCGGTGGTGCTGCGCGAATTCGATACCGGGACGCGCAGCTTTCCCCAGGACGGCTTCATCCTGCCGGAAGCCAAGGCCAGTGCCGACTGGCTGGACCTGGACACGCTGCTGCTGGGCTCGCCGCTCGGCACGGCCGGCGACGGCACGCCGGCCGCCTCGGCCTCGGGTTATCCCCGGGTGATCCGCCGCTGGCAGCGCGGCATGGATCCTCTGGCCGCGCCGATCCTGTTCGAGGCCGCCCCTACCAGCATGGGCGCCTGGGCCGGGGTGGACCGGGAGAACGGCCGCGAAATGCTGGTCTTCACCGAGCAACTGGGCTTCTTCGACACGGCCCACCATCTGGGCGACCGCGACGGCCCGCAACAGCGCCTGCCCCTGCCGACCGACGTGCGCGGCGCCTGGCAGGGCGGCTGGATCGCTGCGGTACCGCGTACCTCCTGGACGCTGGATGGGGTCACCCATCCGCCGGACACCTTGCTCGGCACCTCCGTCGCCGATCTGCTGGCTGGCAGGGCGCGTTGGCAGGTGCTGTTCCGCCCCGGCCTGCGCCGCGCCATCCAGACGTTCTTCTGGTGCAGGGGCCGCCTGATCCTGTCCGTGCTGGACGAGATGCGGCCGGTGTTCACCGCCTTCACCCCCGGCCCGGCGGCCTGGGCGGAAGCACCTGTGCCCGGCCTGCCCACCACCGGCGTGGTCAGTCTCTGGCCGCTGGATGAGCGGGAAGACGAATCCGACGGCACGCTGCTGGCCATGGCCCAGGACCCGGTGACCCCGCCCGAGCTGCTCCGGCTCGATCCCGGTCCGGCGGCGCCGCTGGTGCTGAAGCGTTCATCCCCCGTCTTCGACGCTGACGGGCTGATGGTGACGCGGCACGAGGCCGTGTCCTCGGATGGCGAGCGCATCCCGTATGTGCAGGTCGGACCCGCCGAAGAAACCGGCGAGGCCCCGGTGCACCTGAGCGGCTATGGCGGCTTCCAGGTTTCCATGCTGCCGAGCTACCGCGGCACGGTTGGCCAACTCTGGCTCCAGCGCGGCGGCACCGGCGTGATCGCCAATATTCGTGGCGGTGGCGAGTTCGGCACGGCCTGGCACGAGGCGGGACGGCGGGAGCGCAAGCGCCTCTCGCATGATGATTTCGCCGCCGTGGCGGCAGACTTGGTACGGCGCGGTGTCACCATGCCCGGGCGGATCGCGGCGGAAGGCGGCTCCAATGGCGGGCTGCTGATCGCCAACATGCTGACCCGCTATCCGGAACGGTTCGGCGCCCTGTTCTGCACCATCCCGCTGATCGACATGCGGCGCTACACCAGGCTGCTGGCCGGGGCGAGCTGGATCGCAGAATATGGTGACCCGGACGAGCCCGGGGACTGGAGCTTCATCCGCGGGTTCTCCGCCTACCATCAGGCGGCGCCGGGGCAGCCCTATCCGCCAATCCTGATCGCCACCACGCGGCGGGATGACCGCGTGCATCCCGGCCACGCCCGCAAGATGGCGGCCAAGCTGCAGGCCATGGGCTATCCGGCCCTGTTCCACGAGCCGGCCGCCGGTGGGCACGGCTATGGCAAGGACAATGGCGAGGTCGCCGGCTTTGCGGCCCTGGGCGCCGCCTTTCTGCGGCGGGCAATCGGCTGGGAAAGCGCAACCACCGAAGCATGAGGCGGCCCGCCACCGCTGGCGGGCCGCCCATCCGTCCGCGCGAAAGCGCGGGCCTTACAGCGGCTTGAGGTTGGTCGCGGCGGCCTTGCCGCGCTCCATGGCCACGTCGTAGCTGACCTTCTGGTTCTCGTTCAATCCGGACAGGCCCGCCTTCTGCACGGCAGTGATGTGCACGAACACATCCTTGCCGCCATCCTGCGGAACGATGAAGCCGAAGCCCTTGGTCGCGTTGAACCACTTCACTGTGCCAATCGCCATGCGATGCACCCCTTCTTCGCGTGGACGGGGACGCTGCCCCCGGACGATCCAGCCCGGTTCCCGGAACGGCTTGATGGGCGACCGGGTCTCCGGAGGCACGGCAAGGCGGCGGAAGCGGTTGGCGAAACGAAGTGGGGCAGATCGTTAATGAACTGTCAACGTAAACGATTCGGGACAGTTCTCCTGCCTTGAAACGTCGCTGCAGGCACGAAAAAGGGGCGGCCCCTTCGGGCCGCCCCCTTCTGTTTCGGCGTTCCGATCCGTTCGGATCAGAAATCCATGTCGCCGCCCATGCCGCCCATGCCACCGCCCGGGCCACCGGCCGGGGCAGAGGCCTTGGCCGGCTTCTCGGCGATCATCGCCTCGGTGGTGATCAGCAGGGCTGCGATGGAGGCCGCGTCCTGCAGCGCCGTGCGCACGACTTTGGTCGGGTCGATGATGCCGGCGCCGACCAGGTCCTTGTACTCGTCGAGCTGGGCGTCGTAGCCGTACTCGTAGGTGCTGTCGCGCAGGACCTCACCGGCGATCACGGCGCCGTCCTTGCCGGCGTTCTCGGCGATCTGCTTCAGCGGCACCTGAATGGCGCGGCGAACGATCTCGATGCCGACCTGCTCGTCGTTGTTCAGGCCCTTGAGGTCGCTCAGCGTCAGCGCAGCGCGCAGCAGCGCCACGCCGCCACCCGGCACGATGCCTTCCTCAACCGCGGCGCGGGTCGCGTGCAGCGCGTCGTCGACGCGATCCTTGCGCTCCTTCACCTCGACCTCGGTGGAGCCACCGACGCGGATCACGGCCACGCCGCCGGCCAGCTTCGCCAGGCGCTCCTGCAGCTTCTCACGGTCGTAGTCCGAGGTGGTCTCCTCGATCTGCGCCTTGATCTGCTCCACGCGGCCCTGGATGTCGTCCTTGGAGCCGGCGCCGTCGACGATCGTGGTGTTCTCCTTCTCGATGCGGACGGTCTTCGCCTGGCCCAGCATCTGGAGGGTCACGGTCTCGAGCTTGATGCCGAGGTCCTCGGAGATCACCTGGCCACCGGTCAGGATCGCGATGTCTTCCAGCATCGCCTTGCGGCGGTCACCGAAGCCCGGAGCCTTCACGGCAGCAATCTTCAGGCCACCGCGCAGCTTGTTGACCACCAGAGTGGCCAGCGCCTCGCCCTCGACATCCTCGGCCACGATGATCAGCGGACGGCCCGACTGCACCACCGTCTCCAGCAGCGGCAGCATCGGCTGCAGCTGGGACAGCTTCTTCTCGTGGATCAGGATGTAGGGGTTCTCGAGCTCGGCGATCATCTTCTCCGCATTCGTGATGAAATACGGGGAGACGTAGCCGCGGTCGAACTGCATGCCCTCGACGACGTCGAGCTCGGTCTGGATGCCCTTGGCTTCCTCGACCGTGATCACGCCCTCGTTGCCGACCTTCTCCATCGCTTCCGCGATCATCTGGCCGATCTCGGACTCGCCGTTGGCGGACAGCGTGCCGACCTGCGCCACTTCGGCGGAGGTGGTGATCTTGCGGGTCTTGGCCTGCAGCTCGGCGACGATCTTGGCCACGGCCTTGTCGACGCCGCGCTTCAGGTCCATCGGGTTCATGCCGGCGGCCACGGCCTTGGCACCCTCGCGCACGATGGCCTGGGCCAGCACGGTCGCGGTGGTGGTGCCGTCACCGGCCAGGTCGTTCTGCTTCGAGGCCACTTCGCGCACCATCTGCGCGCCCATGTTCTCGAACTTGTCGGACAGCTCGATTTCCTTGGCGACCGTCACACCGTCCTTGGTGATGCGGGGCGCGCCGAAGGACTTGTCGATCACGACGTTGCGGCCCTTCGGGCCCAGCGTCACCTTCACGGCATCGGCCAGAATGTCCACGCCGCGCAGCATCCGCTCGCGCGCGCCGGCGCCGAACTTAACGTCCTTAGCAGCCATCGTTCTCTACCTCGTCAAAATCTGTTGGAAAGGAATGGGGTCCGCAGGCTCAGGCCGCGATCACGCCCATCAGGTCGGATTCCTTCATGATCAGGAGCTCTTCGCCGCTGATCTTCACTTCGGTGCCCGACCACTTGCCGAACAGAACGCGATCGCCGACCTGCACGTCCAGGGCAACGATGGTGCCCTGCTCGTTGCGCGCGCCGGACCCGACGGCGACGATCTCGCCTTCCATCGGCTTCTCCTTCGCGGTGTCGGGGATGATGATGCCCCCCGCGGTCTTCTCTTCGGCGGTCAGCCGGCGGACGACGACGCGGTCATGCAGTGGACGAAACTTCATTGGCCCTCTCCTGACGCCCTGTATGGCGCATTCAGCGACGGTTGCCTCATCCGGGTGGATGAGCCTGTTAGCACTCACCCCCGGCGAGTGCTCACGATCTAGGACGCCCCTGATTTTCCGTCAAGCGCCAAGCAGCACTCTCGGTAATTGAGTGCTAACTCTTTGAAAGCATGGCGTTTTTCTTGCCAACCGGTGCCCCGCTCATGCCATGCTGGCGATCCCCGAAGGGGGAGCGACCCGGCGGCTGGCTGCCGCCTCAGCAAAAAGGGAGCAGAATTCCATGCTGCTGCGTGACATCGAGGGCATCGTGCGCATCCCCGACTGGCGGCTGACCACCGCCGAGATCCTGTACCACCTGCCCGACCATCCCGGCGTGCTGCAGAGCTTTCTCTGGCAAAAGGTCGACCAGGCTCCACGCTTTCCGGAACTCAGCCGCTTCCTGGCGTTCTGGCAGCGGGAGATTGAGGGACCGCTGCACTCGGTTCGCGTCGCGTCGAGCGCCCTTACCCGCCCGGCCGAGTTCCGCTACGCGGAAGGCCAGTTCAACCTGCACTGACCCGGAGAGTCGGTTTCAGAGCAGCGCCAGCAGGACCGCCAGCGTGCCGAGGGACAGCATGGTGGACAGCAGCACGGTGGCGCCGGACCGGTCCGCGCCGGCGGCATAGCGGCGGGCCAGGAAGAAGGCGTTGGCGCCGGTGGGCATGCCGGCCGCCAGCACCGCCACGGCCAGCGGCAGGCGCGGCAGGCCGAGCAGCCAGCCGATCAGCCAGACCAGCAGCGGAAGCAACAACAGCTTCAGCGCGGTGCAGAGCAGCGCCGAGGGCCAATCACGCCGCGCATCGAAGTGGATCAGGCTGGCACCCAGGCAGAACAGCGCCACCGGCGGCCCGGCCATGCCGGTCATGTCGAGGAAGCGGCGCACCACCGCCGGCAGTTCCAGCCCCGATTGGTAGATCACCAGCCCCAGCAGCACCGCGATCACGATCGGGTTCTTCAGCACCGACAGGATGGTGGAGCGCAGGATCTGCCCGATCGGCTTCCGAGAGGAATGCGCCAGTTCCCCCACCACCGTGCCGAGCGGCAGCAGGATCAGCGAATGCAGGCCCACGATGGCCAGCAACTGCGCCAGCCCGGCCTGGCCATAGGCGGCGATCACCAGTGGCACACCGATCATGCCGGTGTTGCCGTAGGCGGCGTTGAGCGCGAAGGTGCCCCCCTCGCTGAGCCGCATGCGCAGCCCGAAGCGCGACAGCAGCAGCGCCAACGCGTACACGATCAGGCAACCGGAAAAGAAGGCGAAAGCGGTGGCGCCGCCATTCGGGTGCGGCGTGGTGGCACTCAGCAGCAGCAGGCTCGGCATGGCCAGCGTGAAAACAAAGGCCGTCATGCCGCGCAACGCCTCGTCGGACATCCATTTGCGACGGGCGGCCAGATAGCCGATCGCGATCAGCGCGAAGATCGGTGCCACAACATTCAGCAGGGTGAACATGGAGTGCCTCCGTGGCCGGCAGGCTGCGCCACCGGTCCCCGGTTCTCAGGGCCGCAGCAGGGTGTCGATGAAGTTCGGCAGCCAGGGCTGCCGCGCCCCTGTGGTGCGGGCGGCATGCAGCACCGCGCGCACCTCCGTCACCGTGCGGTGGAAGTCGTGGTTCACCAGAACATGGTCGAAATCGGCCCAGTGGCTGATCTCGTCGCGGGATGCCTGCATGCGGCGGGCAATCTCCTCAGGGGAATCCTGCCCTCGCCCATGCAAGCGGCGTTCCAGCTCCTCGAGGCTCGGCGGCAGCAGGAACACGCTCACCACGTCGCCGGGCAAGGCCCGGCGCAGCAGCAGGTGGCCCTGCCAGTCGATGTCGAACAGCACGTCGCGCCCGGCGTCCAACGCCTCCTGCACCGGGGCGCGCGGCGTGCCGTAGCGACGGCCGAACACATTGGCGGCTTCCAGCATCTCGCCCGACGCTTCCATGGCCTCGAACTGCTGAAGGGACCGGAAGAAATAGTGCACCCCCTCCTGCTCACCCGGCCGCGGCGCACGGGTGGTGGCGCTGACCGAAAGCCGCAGCTCCGGCTCGCGCTCCAGCAGCGCGCGGCCGACGGAGGATTTGCCCGCCCCCGAGGGTGCCGACAGCACCAGGCACAATCCGCGTCGCGAGTTCCGGTTCATTCGAGGTTCGCCGCCTGTTCGCGCAGCCGTTCCACGGCCGCCTTAAGATCCAAAGAAAACCCGGTCAGCGCCAGGGAGGCCGATTTCGCCCCCAGCGTGTTGCATTCGCGGCCGAATTCCTGAGCCAGGAACTCCAGCCGCCGCCCCACCGCGCCGCCTTCCGCCAGCAGCGCCCGCGCCGCCTCTCCATGCGCGCCGAGCCGGTCCAACTCTTCCCGCACATCGGATTTCTGCGCCAGGATCGCCACCTCGATGGCCAGCCGTTCCTCGGGTATCCGCTTCTCGCCACCCAGCAACTCCGCCAGGGCGGCGCTCAGGCGCGCGCGATGCACGGCGGGCTGGCTGGCGGCCTCGGCCAGGGCAGCAACGCGTAGGGCGGCGATCTCCTCCAGCAGCGCGGCGAAGATGCCGGCAAGCTTGGCGCCTTCGGCAGCGCGCGACTCGGCCAGTGCCGCCAGGGCGCGGTTGAAGCCCGCCGCCAGGGCGGCCTGGCGCAGCATCTCGTCCTCCTCGCGCGGCTCGGCCAACTCGGCGCGCAGCACGCCGGGCAGGGCCAGCACCGCCTCGGCCCGGGGCGCCGGGCAGCCCGGGATGCGGGCCGCCACCGACAGGACCAGGGCGAGGGCCTGGTCCAGCGCCGCGGGGTCGGGCGTCAGGCGTGGCGCGCGGTCCTCGCGCTTCAGGGTCAGCGTGGCCGAGATGTTGCCGCGCCTGAAGCGTGCCGCCACGGCTTCGCGCAGCTTCGTTTCCAGCGCGTCGGACCCGGCCGGCAGGCGGAGGCGCAGATCCAGGCCGCGCCCGTTGACGCTGCGCAGTTCCCACACGAAACCCGTGCCATCCGGAAGGGTGCCCGCGTCCCGGGCGAAGCCGGTCATCGAGGAAAGAGCCATGCCGGGCCTTCTCTCCCCCCCTGGCGCAGGATGCAAGCCATGACCGACGCGACCCCGCCATGGACCACCCTCGCCATCACCGGAGCATCCTCCGGCCTGGGAAGGGCGCTGGCCATCGCCTGTGCCCGCCCGGGCGCCACGCTGCACCTTGCGGCCCGCAACGCGGCCCGGCTGGCGGAAATCGCTGCCGCCTGCCGGGCGCGGGGTGCGGAGGTGCGGGATGCCGTTCTGGACGTGCGGGATGCCGCCGGCTGCGCCGCCTGGGTCGCGGGCATGGCGCGACTCGACCTGCTGATCGCCAATGCCGGTATCTCTGGCGGTACGGGGGGCGTCTCGGAGCCAGCGGCACAGGTCCGCGCCATCTTCGATACCAATGTCTCCGGCGTGCTGAACACCGCCCTGCCCGCCCTGGATCGCATGGCGGCGCAGGCGCCGGGCGCGGATGGGGTGCGCGGCCGGGTGGCGGTGATCGCCTCGGTGGCGGCCTTCGTCGCCGCCCCGGGCGCCGCCGCCTATTGCGCCAGCAAAGCGGCGGTGCAGCGCTGGGCCGAGGCCACGGACGCCACGGAGCGTGCCCGCGGCCTGCGCGTCCACGCCGTCTGCCCCGGCTACATCCGCACGCCGATGACGGCGGTGAACCGCTTTCCCATGCCCTTCATGCTGGAGCCGGAGGAAGCGGCATGCCGCACCCTGGCCGGATTGCGCGCAGGCCGCACCCGCATCGCCTATCCCTGGCCGACTTATGCGATGGCCCGGATCGCCGGCGCCGTGCCGCTCGGGCTGCGCGCGGCGGTGGCGGCGCGCATGCCGGCCAAGCCTGTTGCCGAAGCCTGAGCCGCCTCAGCCGCGCCGGGTCGCCAGCCAAACGCCGGCCAACACCACCATCCCACCCGCCAGCACCCGCATCTCGGGGATCTCGGCCAGCCACAGCCCGGCCAGCAGGGCGGCGAAAGGCGGCTCCAGATAGCCCACCATGGCCGCCTCGGTGGCGCGGGCGCGTCGCAGCAGCAGCACGAACAGCGACAACGGCACCGCCGAGGCGAAGACGCCGAGCAGCACCAGCACCAGCCAGATCTC
This sequence comes from Teichococcus vastitatis, assembly GCF_003604215.1. GTDB lineage: Bacteria > Pseudomonadota > Alphaproteobacteria > Acetobacterales > Acetobacteraceae > Pseudoroseomonas > Pseudoroseomonas vastitatis. Next base: position 49,953 of record NZ_QXGS01000011.1, on the reverse strand, counting down.
GGCCGGCTGCTCAAAGGCGCCGGGCGGATCAAAGGCCAGGCTCAACGCCAGGGCGATCGCGCCGGCCATCATCTGCTGGCCCAGCACCAGCTGCGTGGCGTCGGGCGGACGCGCCCGGCGGATATAGATGGTGCCCATCGCATAGGAGACGGACACCGCCAGCATCAGCAACAGCCCGCCCGCCGAGGCATCGGCCCGCCAGGCCTGCGGTCCGATAATGGTGGCGATGCCGCAGAAACCCAGCGCCAGCCCCGCCAGCATACCCGGTCCCGGCCGTTCCTCGCGCAGCGCAACAAGGCTGAGCAGCGCCACGATCAGCGGCGTGGATGACTGGATCAGGGCGGCGGGGGCACTTTCCACGCGGGTCAGCGCCACGGCAGTCAGCACGTTGGGCAGCCAGCCATTCAAGGTGCCCGCCACCAGGATCGGCCACCAGGCCAGCCGCCCATGCCAGCCGCCGCCGCGCCACAACAGAAAGGCGCCGATCGCCAGCGCCGCGATGGCGCCGCGCGCCGCCGCCAGCGCGAAGGGCGGCATGCTGCCGGCGGCGAAGCGCAGCAACGGAAAGGAAGCGCCCCAGAGCGCCGAGATCACCAGCAGCTGCAACCAGAGCTGCGCGCGGCCGAGCGGCGGCGCCGGAGATGTCACCGCGCGCCGCGCTGCCGCTCGATCGCCCGCCACCTCGCCACATTGCGGTTATGTTCCACCAGGGTGCGGGCAAAGGCGTGGCCGCCGGAACCATCGGCCACAAAGTACAGCTCATCTGTTTCCAGGGGCTTCAACACGGCCCGCAGCGCCTCGGTGCCTGGGCTGGCGATCGGGCCGGGGGGCAGGCCGCGGTTGCGATAGGTGTTGAAGGGGTGGTCACGCTCCAGGTCGGCGCGACTCAGCGGCCGCTCCAGCACCCCGCCATCGGCGGCCGCATACGCCACGGTGGGATCGGATTGCAGCGGCATGCCGCGGCGCAGCCGGTTGATGAACACGGCGGCGACGCGTGGCCGCTCCTCCTTCTGGCCGGTTTCCCGTTCCACGATGGAGGCCAGGATCAGGGCTTCCCGCGGGGAGTCGATCGGCAGGTTCTGCGCCCGGTCGGCCCAGAGCTGCTCCAGCGCGCTCTTCATGGCCGCAGCGGCGCGTTGCGCCACCGCCGCGCGGGTATCGCCATAGGAGAAATTGTAGGTTTCGGGCAGCAGCTCGCCTTCTGCAACGGCCGGAACATCGCCCGTCAGCCCCTCGGCCTGCTGCAGGATGGCCACCATTTGGCGGGCGGTCAGCCCTTCCGGCAGGGTGATGCGGCGCTGCACCGGCCGGGCATTGCGCAGCACGTCCAGCACCGTTTCCAGGGAAGCCCGCGCGGGAAGCAGGAATTCTCCGGCCCGCAGCGGACCTTCCCCACGCGTCAGCCACACCGCGGCCATGAACAGGCGGGAATCGCGGATGGCGCCGCGTTCCGCCAGCAACCCGGCGATGCCGGCGGTGCTGCCGCCGCGCGGCACCACGATGGGGGTCTCGGCGGCGAGCGGACCGGGGCTGGTCCAGGCCTGCTTCGCGTACCAAGCGGCGCCGCCTCCGGCCAGCAGCAGAACCACCAGCAGGCCCAGCAGAAATTTACGCATGATCCGCCCTCCGCGTTCAGGGCGAAATGGCGCCCCATCTCCCTGGCTGATCCGCCTGCGGGGCGGCCAGGGCCGAGATGGGGTGGGAGGGGCGTTTTGCCGCCCCCCGCCCGGTCTTCAGTGGCGCGTCAGGGCGCGCGACGGAACAGGATCGAGGCGTTGGTGCCGCCGAATCCGAAGCTGTTGGAGAGCGCCACGTCGATCGGCCGCTCCTGCGCCTGCAGCGCCACGCGGTCGATCACGCTGTCGCGCGAGGGCTCGTGCAGGTTCAGCGTCGGCGGCGCCACGCGATCGCGGATCGCCAGGATGGAGAACACGCCCTCCACCGCTCCGGCAGCGCCCAGCAGATGGCCGATCGCCGATTTGGTGGAGGACATGGCGATCTTTTTCGCCTGGTCGCCGAACAGCTTCTCCACTGCCTCCAGCTCCAGGTCATCGCCCATCGGCGTGGAGGTGCCGTGCGCGTTGACGTACTGGATCTGGTCCGGGGTGACGGCGGCGTTCTTCAAGGCCGCCTTCATGGCGCGGTAGGCCCCGTCATGCCCCTCGGCGGGCGCGGTGATGTGGTAGGCATCGCCCGACATGCCGTAGCCGATCACCTCGGCATAAATCTTGGCGCCGCGCTTGCGGGCGTGCTCCAACTCCTCCAGCACCAGGATGCCGGCGCCCTCGCCCATGACGAAGCCGTCCCGCTCCTTGTCCCAGGGGCGCGAAGCCTCGTGGGGCCGGTCGTTGAAGCCGGTGGACAGGGCGCGGGCGGCGCAGAAGCCGGCCATGCCGATGTCGGAGATCGCCGCCTCGGTGCCGCCTGCCACCATGAGGTCGGCATCGCCGAGCGCGATCAGTCGCGCCGCATCGCCCAGCGCGTGCACGCCGGTGGCGCAGGCCGTGACCACGGAATGATTGGGACCCTTGAAGCCATACTTGATCGAGACATGGCCCGAGGCCAGGTTGATCAGCGCCGAAGGGATGAAGAAGGGCGACAACCGCCGCGCCTTGCCCGCGCCAACCAGCAGCGCGTTCTCGGAGATCGTCGGCAGGCCACCGATGCCGGAGCCGATCATCACGCCGGTGGCGTTGCGATCATCCTCCGACTTCGGCACCCAGCCGGAGTCCTCGACCGCTTCCGTGGCCGCCACCATGGCGAGCTGGATGAAGCGGTCCATCTTCTTCTGGTCCTTGACCGGGATCCACTCGTTGAGTTCGAGCTTCCCCTCGGCCTTCGGGCCGGACGGCACCTCGCCGGCGATCTGTGCCGGCAGGTCCGTGGCATCGAACTGGCTGATCGAGCGAATACCGCTCTCACTGGCCAGCATGCGCTGCCAGACATTCGCGACGCCGACGCCGAGAGGGCAAGCGATGCCCATCCCGGTGACGACGACGCGACGCGGCGTCGTCAGAGATCCGAACACCCGTCTACCCCCTGATTCTTCATTCGCTCGGCGGCGTCGGGAAGGCCTTCAGGCGGCCTTCTGCGCCTCGATATAGTCGATCGCGTCCTTCACGGTCGTGATCTTCTCCGCGGCATCGTCCGGGATCTCAACACCGAACGCTTCCTCGAAGGCCATCACCAGCTCCACGGTGTCGAGGCTGTCGGCACCCAGGTCGTCGATGAAGGACGCCTCGGACGTGACCTTGGCTTCCTCGACACCGAGGTGCTCGACAACGATCTTCTTCACCTTCTCGGCGGTATCGCTCATCGACCGAGTCTCTCCTGCTTGCAGACATTGCCGTGCTTCCGGGTGGAGACCATCCCCGCCCTCGGCCAGCGCGGCCATTAACATGGAAGCCATCCGGGGAACAGAGAACCCCGGCCGGCTGTTTCAGGTCATGGCCATTCCGCCATTGACGTGAAGTGTTGCGCCGGTGACCCACCCCGCCTCCTCCGAGGCCAGATAGGCCACGGCGGCGGCGATGTCGCCCGGCGCGCCCATCCGTCCCAGCGGAATGCGCTCCATTAGCCGGCTCTTCTGCGCCTCGTTGAGGGCGTCGGTCATCGGCGTCGCGATGAAGCCGGGCGCCACCACGTTCACCGTGATCCCGCGCGACGCCAGTTCCTGCGCCAGCGACTTGCTCATGCCGACCAGCCCGGCCTTGGCGGCGGCGTAATTGGCCTGTCCCGGATTGCCGGTGGTGCCGACAATGGAGGCGATGGAGATGATGCGGCCGGCGCGGCGCTTCATCATGCCGCGCATCGCGGCGCGCGCCAGGCGGAACGGTGCGGCGAGATCGACCTCGATCACGTCGGCGAAATCCTTGTCGCTCATCCGCATGGCCAAGCCGTCGCGGGTGAAGCCGGCATTGTTGACCAGGATATCGAGGCGGCCGAGTTCCGCCTCCACCTGCTCCACCAGCGCCTGTGGCGCCGCCGGATCGGATAGGTTGGCGGGCGCGACCAGCACGCCCTCGCCCAGTTCCGTGGCGAGCTGCTCCAGCACCTCCCGCCGGGTTCCGGAGAGCGCCACCCTCGCCCCCTGGCGGTGCAGCACGCGGGCGATCTCGGCGCCGATGCCGCCCGTGGCGCCGGTGACCAGGGCGACCTTGCCGTCCAGTGCGAACATGGGGCGGGCTCCGCTCAAAGAAATGTTCAGAGGGATTTCAGAAAGGCTTCGATGTCGGCGGGCGTGCCCACCGCCTGCGCCTGCGCATCCGGCGCCAGCCGCTTCATCAGACCCGACAGAACCTTGCCCGAGCCGATCTCGACGAAGCGGTCGCAGCCCAGCTCCAGCATGGTGCCGATGCATTCGCGCCAGCGCACCGTGCCGGTGACCTGCCGCACCAGGAGATCGCGGATGTCCGCCGGCTCGGCGGCCTTGGCGGCCGACACGTTGGCGATCAGCGGAACCAGCGGCGGCCGCAGCTCGGCCCCGGCCAGCGCCTCGGCCATGGCGTCGGCGGCCGGCGCCATCAGCGCGCAATGGAACGGGGCGGACACCGGCAGCAGCATGGCGCGCTTGATGCCGGCCTCCTTGGCCAGCGTCACGGCGCGCTCCACCGCGCTGCGATGGCCGGAAATCACCACCTGGCCGCCGCCATTGTCGTTCGCGGCCTCGACCACCTCGGCTTCGCCCTCGGGGCCGGTCGCGGCGCGCTCGCAGATCTCGCGCGCCTGCGCCATCTCGGCGCCCAGCAGCGCGGCCATGGCGCCGAGGCCGGGCGGCACCGCCTTCTGCATCGCCTCGCCGCGCAGCCGCAGCAGGCGGGCGGCGGTCGCGATGTCGAAGGTCCGGGCCGCGGCCAGGGCGCTGTATTCGCCGAGGCTGTGCCCGGCCACCAGCGCCACGCGGGCCTTGAGGTCGAAGCCGCCTTCCTGCTCCAGCACCCGCAGCACGGCCATGGACACCGCCATCAACGCCGGCTGCGCATTGGCGGTCAGCGTCAGCTCCTCCGGCGGCCCCTCAAACATCAGGCGGGACAGATTCTGCTTCAGCGTCTCGTCCACCGCCTCGAAAACCTCGCGCGCGGGGGCGAAGGCTTCGGCCAGGTCGCGGCCCATGCCGACAGCCTGGCTGCCCTGGCCGGGGAACACAAAGGCGATCGGCATGGCTGGTGCTGGCTTCCCTGAGCAGGCGGCCCGTTGCGGCCGCAGCGGCGTTCCGTTGGAAAGGCGGCGGGGTAACGGTGCGTTCCCACCCTGTCAACATTTCGCGCGGGAATGCGCCCGGCTTTTCCTTGCACAGGCGGGGGATTCGTGATTAACGCCGCCCTCCCCTGCCGGGCGCGTGAGGCATCACGCCCGGCTATGCCCGCTTGCGCTCCCCGGCATGGGCCGGACGAGCCTTGGGCTGAGACAGCCAGAGGGAGATCCCATGCCGCTGTATGAGACCGTGCTGATCGCACGGAACGACCTGACGCAGGCGCAGGTCGAAACCATCACCGACCAGATCGCCTCCGTCGTCACCGAAGCCGGTGGCGAGATCAAGAAGCGCGAATACTGGGGCCTGCGCGGCCTGGCCTACCGGATCAAGAAGAACCGCAAGGGGCACTACATGCTCCTCGGTCTCGACTGCCCGCCGGCCGCCGAGCAGGAAGTCGCCCGTCAGCTCGGCCTGAACGAGGACGTGCTGCGCCACATGACGATCCGCGTCGAGGTGATCGACGCCGAGGCGCCGTCGGCGATCCTGGCGAAGCGCGGTGACGACCGCGAGCGCGACCGTTCCTTCCGCGGCCCGCGCCCGCCGGCCGGCCGCTTCTCGTCGGGCCGCCGCGAGCGCAGCGACGATCGTGAAGAATACCGTGCCCGTCCGCGTGACGAGGCCGAGACCGCCGGCGGCGAGGAGTAATCCACCATGTCCGACACCAGCACCGACGTGAACATTGCCGCCCGCCGCCCCGCCGTGGGCGCGCGCCGGCCGTTCTACCGCCGCCGCAAGTCCTGCCCGTTCTCTGGCCCCAACGCGCCGAAGATCGACTACAAGGACGTGCGCCTGCTGAGCCGCTTCCTGAGCGAGCGCGGCAAGATCGTCCCGTCCCGGATCACCGCCGTGTCGGGGAAGAAGCAGCGCGAGCTGGCCAACGCCATCAAGCGCGCCCGCTTCCTGGCCCTGCTGCCCTACGTCATCAACGACTGAGCGCAGCGGACGGGATCTTCAGGACCTCAAGGAACACGGATCGGTGGCAGCGGCGCAAAACCGGAACGGCCTGACCCATGATCCTCGCCTTCTGGCGGGCGTCGCGGGCGGGCTTGTCTCGGCCCTGGCGGCGCTGTGGGCCTTTCGCGGCCTGCCGATGGGACTGGGCCTGTTCTGGCTGTCGCCGCTGCCATTGTTCCTGGCCGGTCTCGGCTTCGGCAAGGTGGCCGGCGGCATCGCGGTGGGCACTGGCGCCCTGGCGCTGTTTCTGGTGCAGCCCGGCTTCCTGACGGCGCTGCTCTGGCTCGGCCTGTACGGCGTGCCGGTGCTGCTGCTGCTGGGCCTCGGCCTGCGGGAACAGGCGCCACGCATCGACACCGGCCTGCCACTGGCGGCGCTCGGGCTGTGGCCCGCGGCGTTGACGCTGCTGGCCACCATCCTGTCCGCCGAAGCAGGCGGGTTGGAAGCGGTGCTGCGCGCCGCGGTGGCGCTGGGGCTGGAACGCATGGGCACCGACGCCCCCGAGGCGGTGGTCACCCAGATCGTCCGGCTCCAGGCGGCGGCGCTGGCGCTGTGGCTCGGCCTAGCACTGGTGGCCAACGCCGCGGCGGCGCAGGGCTTCCTGCAGCGCCGCAAGCTGGCCCTGGCACCGGCGCCGGCCTGGCGCGAGTCGCGCCTGCCCCGCTGGTATCCGGCGCTGCCGGGTCTGGCGGCCCTGGCCTGGGTGGCATCGGGCAGCGAATCCTCGCTGCTGCCGCTGTCGCTCTGCCTGGTGCTGGCGGTGCCGCTGGTGCTGCAGGGACTGGCCGCCATGCATCGCCGGCTGGCGACGTTTTCCGGCCGCCTGCCGCTGCTGATCCTGTTCTACGTCCTGATTCTCGTCTTCAGCCTGCCGGGCGCCCTGATCCTCGTGGCGCTCGGTCTCCTCGAACAATACGGGCGCCGCAACCCGCCCGCGAACATGTGAGATCGGGGTTACACCGATGATCGAAGTCATCCTGATGCAGCGGGTCGACAAGCTCGGCCAGATGGGCGAGCTGGTGAAGGTCCGCCCGGGCTACGCTCGCAACTTCCTGCTTCCGCAGGGCAAGGCGATCCGCGCCAACAAGGACAACATGGCCCGGTTCGAGCGCGAACGCGCCCAGCTGGAAGCCCAGAACCTGAAGCGCCGCGAGGAAGCCGAGCGGGTGGCGGAGCGCATGGACGGCCTAACCGTCATGCTGATCCGCTCCGCCGGCGAATCGGGCGGCCTGTACGGGTCCGTGTCCGGCCGCGACATCGCCGAGGCCTGCAAGGAAGCCGGCCTCACTATCTCCCGCAGCCAGGTGCTGCTGGAGCAGCCGATCAAGACCGTGGGCATCACCACCGTCAAGGTCGAGCTGCATCCGGAAGTGTCCCTGCCGGTGCAGGTCAACGTCGCCCGCTCCCCGGAAGAAGCGGAGAAGCAGGCGCGTGGCGAGGATCTGCGCGCCGAGCAGCAGGCCGAAGAAGACAGCCTGGAAGCCGAACTGGCCGCCGAGCTGTCCGACCTGGGTGCCGCCTCCGAAGAATGATCGTGCCGCTCCGGCGCAGGCCGGAGGGTTTACCATCCGACTGTGGAAAGGGCGCCCTTCGCGGCGCCCTTTTCCGTTTCCGGAGCCTGTTCGGCGCCTGCCACAGGACCGGGCTAGGCCACGGCGGAAGCGCCGGCCCGGAACGGCGCTGCCACGTCCGGCGGGGAGGGCTCGAGGAACGGTGGCATCGCGGCCACACAGCGGCTTTCATCCCCGTTATCCACAGGCGGAGCCTCGCTCCATCCCGGCCGGCGGCGCTAGACTGCCGGCATGAACAGCGTATCTGCCCCCGGCGACGGGATGCTTGGTCTTTCCCAGCGCCTGCCGCCTTCGAATGCCCAGGCGGAGCAGGCGCTGCTGGGCGCCCTGCTCGCCAACAACAAGGCGTATGAGCGGGTTTCCGAGTTCCTCGCCTCTGAGCATTTCGCCGATGCCGTGCATGGCCGCATCTTCGCCGCCATCCAGCGGCGAATCGAGGCCGGGCAGCTGGCCGATGCGGTGACGCTGCGCGCCGAGTTCGAGCATTCTGGCGCCCTGGCCGAGGTCGGCGGCTCCGCCTACCTGGCGCAGCTGCTCTCGGCCATGGTGGGCATCATCAATGCCGGCGAATATGGCCGCGTCATCCATGATGCCTGGCTGCGGCGGCAGCTGATCGACCTGGGCGAGACGGTGGTGAACCGCGCCTTCGGAGCCGAAGCGGAGCTGGACGCCAAGGAACAGCTCGAGGCGGCCGAACAGGCCTTGTTCGACCTGGCCAAGGATGGCGGCTCTGAAGGCGGCTTCGTCACCTTCAGCCGGGCGCTGACCGATGCGGTGTCCTTGGCGGAAAAGGCCTTCAGCAGCGGCGGCGGCGTATCCGGCCTGCCATCCGGGCTGCGCGACCTCGATGCCAAGACCGGCGGCCTGCATCCGTCCGACCTCGTGATCCTCGCCGGGCGTCCCGGCATGGGCAAGACGGCGCTGGCCACCAAGGTGGCCTTCGGCGCCGCCAAATCCCTGCTGCGCGCCGCCGAGGACGAGCACGGTCCCGGTGCCGTGCCGAAAGGCGGCTGCGCCATTTTCTCGCTGGAAATGAGCGCCGACCAGCTCGCCACCCGCCTGCTCTCGGAGGAAGCGCGCGTCTCCGGCGACCGCATCCGCCGCGGCGAGATCCAGCAGCGCGATTTCGACCGCTTCGTGGAGGTAAGCCGCGAACTGGCCCGCCTGCCGCTGTTCATCGACGACACGCCGGCCATCACCATCTCGGCGCTGCGCACCCGCTGCCGGCGCATCAAGCGCACGCGGGGCCTCGACCTGATCGTGGTCGACTACCTGCAGCTGATGCGGCCCGCCGCTGGGTCCCGCCCCGAGAACCGGGTACAGGAGATCTCGCAGATCACCCAGGGGCTGAAAGCCATCGCCAAGGAACTGGCGGTGCCGGTGATCGCGCTGTCCCAGCTGTCGCGCCAGGTGGAGAACCGCGAGGACAAGCGCCCGCAGCTCTCCGACCTGCGCGAATCCGGCTCCATCGAGCAGGACGCGGACATGGTGATGTTCGTCTACCGCGACGACTACTACCTGAAGATGCAGGAGCCGAAGCAGACTGCCTTCGACAACATGGAGAAGTTCGAGGCCGCCCACTCCTCCTGGCGGGACCGGATGGAGAAGGCCTATAACCGCGCCGACCTGATCGTGGCCAAGCAGCGCCACGGCCCCACCGGCACCATCCCGCTGTTCTTCGAGGCCGAGTTCACCCGCTTCGGTGACCTCGACATCACCCATTCCGGCAGTTCCGATGGCTACTGAAGCGGAGCGGCGGGCCGGGGAGCTGGTGGTCGATCTCGGCGCGATCGTCGCCAACTGGCACGAGCTGTGCGAGCGGCACCAGAGCGGCCCGGTCGCCGGCGTGGTGAAGGCCGATGGCTACGGCCTCGGCGCCGGCGCGGTGGCCAAGGCGCTGGCCGCCGCCTCCTGCTGGAATTTCTTCGTGGCGCAGCTGTCCGAGGGCATCGCCCTGCGGAAGGAGCTGAGCCACGGACCGATGATCGCCGTGCTGAGCGGCTTTCCGCCGGGCGCCGATGGCGGCGCCGGGCTGACCCCGGTGATCAACACGCCGCAGGATCTCGCCGCCCACCGCGCCGCCGGCACCAGGGGCGCTATCCTGCACCTCGACACCGGCATGGAGCGGCTGGGCCTCAACGCGCGCGAACTGGCCGGGGCGGGCAGCCTGTCCGACCTCGACCTGCGCTTCGTGATGACGCACCTGGCCTGCGCCGACGAGCCGGGGCACCCGCTGAACGCCGAGCAGGCCCGCCGCTTCCACGCCATGGCCGAGGCGGCGCCGGGCGTGCCGCGCTCCTTTGCCAATTCGTCCGGCCTGTTCCTGGGCGAGCGCTTCGAATCCGACCTGGCCCGCCCCGGCGCGGCCCTCTACGGGATCAACCCGACGCCGGGGCAGCCCAACCCGATGCGTTGCGTGCTGCGCCTGCTGGTGCCGGTGCTGCAGATTCGTCAGGTGCCGGCAGGCGCCACGGTGGGCTACGGCGCCACCTGGGTGGCGAAACGTGACAGCCGGATCGCCACCATTGCCGCGGGCTATGCCGATGGCTACCTTCGCGCCCTGTCCGGCCGGGGATTCGCCCTCGCCGCCGGGCGGACCGTGCAATTGGTAGGCCGGGTTTCCATGGATCTGATCACCCTCGACGTCACCGACGTGCCGGAGCTTGCCGTGGGCGACCGCGTGGAGCTGATCGGCCCGGAGCAGACGCCGGATGCGGTGGCAGCCCTGGCCGGCACCATCGGCTACGAGGTGCTGACCGCGCTCGGCACCCGCTACCACCGGCGCTACATCACGGCATGACCCATTCAGGCCCACCGGGACATCACTGATTTGCTCAACCCGCTGTCCTTGCTGGCCCTGATCGGGCGGGCCGTGCTCGCGGCCTGCCGCCAGATCGGCGCCCTCACCTTGTTCGCGCTGGAGGCGCTGTCGCACCTGGTGCGCGCGCCCTTCTATCCCCGCATGTTCGCCCGCGCCTTTGTTGAGATCGCCTATTTCTCGTTGCCGGTGGTGGCGCTGACGGCGGTGTTCACCGGCATGGTGCTGGCCCTGCAATCCTATTCCGGCTTCTCCCGGTTCGGCGCGGAAAGCGCCATCGCCAATGTGGTGGTGCTGTCCATCACCCGCGAACTCGGGCCGGTCCTGGCCGGGCTGATGGTGGCGGGCCGCATCGGCGCCGCCTTTGCCGCCGAGATCGGCACCATGCGCGTCACCGACCAGATCGATGCGCTGACCACCCTGTCTACCAATCCCATGAAGTACCTGGTGGCGCCGCGCCTTCTCGCCGGCACGCTTGCCATGCCGCTGCTGGTGGTGGTGGCGGATGTGCTGGGCGTGATGGGCGGCTGGATCATCGGCACCACGCAGCTCGGCTTCTCCTCGGCCAGCTACCTGACCAACACGGTGAACTTCGTGCAGTTCGAGGACGTGTTCTCCGGCTTGGTGAAGGCTGCCGTGTTCGGCTTCGTCATCACGCTGATGGGCTGCTGGAGCGGCTACACCAGCCGCGGCGGCGCACAGGGCGTGGGCGCCGCCACCACCACCGCGGTGGTGTCCTCCTCCATCCTGATCCTGGCGCTGGATTACGTGGTTACCGCGATGTTCTTCGGCTGATGAGCACCACCCCTCCTCCCAAGATCCGCCTGCGCGGCCTGTGCAAGCGCTTCGGCGACAAGATGGTGCTCGACGGCGTCGACCTTGATGTGCAGCCCGGCCAGGGCATGGTGATCCTGGGCGGTTCCGGCTCGGGCAAATCGGTGACCATCAAGTGCATCCTGGGCCTGATCCAGCCCGATTCCGGCTCCATCGAGATCGATGGCCAGAACGTGCTGGCCATGGGCCGGCGGGAGCGGGAGGCGCTGCTCGACCGCACCGGCATGCTGTTCCAGAATGCCGCGTTGTTCGACAGTCTGCCCGTCTGGGAAAATGTCTGCTTCAAGCTGCTGGCGCAGAAGCGCATCTCCCGGGCCCAGGCCCGCGACCGCGCGGCCGAGGTGCTGGCCCAGGTCGGCCTCGCCGCTTCGGTGGGCGACCTGCCGCCCAATGAATTGTCGGGCGGCATGCAGAAGCGCGTCGGGCTGGCGCGGGCCATCGCCGCATCGCCCGACATTATCTTCTTCGACGAGCCGACCACCGGCCTCGACCCGATCATGGGCGCGGTGATCGATGGGTTGATTGTCGACGTGGTGCAGCGCCTGGGCGCCACCGCCGTGTCGATCACCCATGACATGGCCAGCGCCCGGCGCATCGGCGAAACGGCGGCGATGATCCACAAGGGCCGCATTGTCTGGACCGGCCCCGCCGCGGCGCTGGGGGAAACCGGCAATGCCATGGTGGATCAGTTCGCCCGGGGCGAGCGCGAGGGACCGATCCAGATGGAGCTGCGCAAGTAGCAGCGGCCCGGCCAAACGGCTGGGCAGGCGTTCTCGCGCGGGTCCCTTTCAGGCTTCGTTCAGGCCCGTTCCTGCAGGCGCAGGGCAGCGCCTTCGGCACTGGCGTCCGGCATCCCCGTCAGTTCACGCAGTGCGCCGGCCAGCGCTCCGCGGGAGAGCGGCTTGCGCAGCAACGCGGTGCGGCCCTGCCCGCCGCTGGTCGCCCAGCCACCCGGCAGGCTGCCATAGCCGGTGGCAAACACCACCGGAACGCCGCGGCGAACCAGCAGGTCGGCCACCGGAAACACCGCCTGACCGCCCAGGTTGACGTCCAGCACCGCACCCAGCAGGTCATGATCCTGCCCGGCCAGGTCCATGGCCTGCTGCAGGGTCGCCGCCGGCCCCACCACGGTGAACCCCATCTCGCGCAGCTGGGCGTCCAGCTCCATGGCCACCAGCGGCTCATCCTCCGCCAGCAGGATGCGCCGTGTCCGGCTCGGCGGCGGGCGCGGGCCCTTGATCACCGGCGAGGCCGGCAAAGGGTTGATCGGCCCGCGCAGCGACACGCGTTCCGCGGCAATGGTCATGGTGCATTGCAGGCCCTCGGGGCGCCAATCATAGGCGATCCGGCCGCGGAACTGGCTCCGCACGGTGGCGTCCACCATGCGCAGGCCGAAGCCGCGTCGCCCCGGCCGGGGGATGCGCAGGCCAGGGCCGGATTGCTCGGCCCAGACCACCCGCAGATCGCCCTGCGGCGTGGCTTCCCACTGCACCGACACCTGCCCGCCCGGCTGCGCCAGCGCGCCGTGGCGGATGGCATTGGTAGCCAGTTCATGCGCCACCATGGACACGGCCTGCACCGCCTCGGGCGAGAGCCACACGCCGGGTCCGCCGATGCTGACCTGCCCTTTGGCGACGTAGCCGGCCAGCTCGGCCTCGACCAGCAGCCGCAGGTCGCTGCCCGTCCAGTTCTCCGAGGCGAGCAGGGTATGCGCCCGCGCCAGGGCGCTGACGCGGCCCTCGACCGTGGCTGCGAAATCCGCTGGATCCGGCGTTTCCGTCATGCGCAGGATGGATTGCACAACCGCCAGCGCGTTCTTGGCGCGGTGGTCCACCTCGCGCATCAGCAGCACCTGGCGCTCCTCGGCGGCACGGGGATCGGTCACATCCTCGCCGGAGGCGACGATCACCGCCAGCCGCCCCTCTGCATCCCGCAGCGCCGCGTTGTGCCAGGCGATCAGCCGGTGCTCGCCGTCGCTGCGCAGCACCGGCGCCTCATGCACCACCGTGACCGGATCCATCTCGCCGGATGCGATGCGCTCCAGCATCAGGCGCATGGCCGGCCGCGCCGCCAGCGGCAGGAATTCCGACACCCAGTCGCGGCCGATCACCTCGTTCTCGTGACTGAGGCCGAGCACCTCGAGGCCGCGCCGGTTGATGCCCTGCACCCGGCCATCCGGCCCCAGCACCAGCAGCATCACCCTCGCCACGTCAAAATACAGCCGCGCCCGGTCACGCTCCGTGCGCAGGGCCTGGGCCACTGCCTCCGCCGCTTGCACCTTGCCCTCCGCCACCGCCCGGCTGCGGATCAGTTCGGTGGAACGGTGCAGGCCGAGGCGGAGCGCCTCGAACTCCGCCACGCCGATCGGCGCCTTGAGCTGCGGGGTGGCATCGCCCGCCGCCAGCGCTTCCGCTTCGGCGGCGAGGTTGCCGATCGGTTGCAGCAGCCGCCGTGCCACGATCAGGGCGAGGATCAGCCCGGCCAGCAGCAGCGCCAGCCCGCCCAGGGCCAGCCGCTCCAGCGGCGTGCGCCAGGCGGCGCTGTACCGGTCATAAGGAATCGAGATGATGGCGGACCAGGGAAGCCGATCCAACCGTTGAAAGGCGGAGGTGACCGAGCGCCCGTCCAGAGCGGTGCCATGGGCCAGCCCCCCTTCATCCCGGGCAACGGCGCCGGCGATCCAGGACGGCACGGGCTGTCCGGCCGAGGTCCGGCCGACCGACCGCACGATCAGGCGGCCCTCGAGGGTATGCACGGCGGAGAAGATCTCGCCCGGCTGCACCTCGGTCATCACTTCGGCCAGATGCGCCGGGTCGAAGGCCAGGATCAGGACCAGCGGTTCCGCGGACCCGCGCAGCGCGGCCGGGGATCCCGTCTGCCGCACGGGCGCGAACACGGCCAGCACCGGCCGTTTCCCTGCTTCCGCCAGGAACATGTCGCTGACGGCCGGGCGGCCGCTGGCCAGCACCTGCTCGATCCACAGCCGCCCCCGCCATGCCGGCAGCGCCGTGCCCAGGGGCTCTCGCGTATCCAGCAGCTGGGTGCCGTCACCGCGCGCGATGGCGACCCAGCCACCATAGCTGTTCGCCACGTCGGCGGCATGGCTGTGGAATTCGGCCAGTCCCGGCGCATCCGGCTGCGCGCTGCGAAGCACCGGCCAGCTGGCCAGGCTTGTCGCGCTGGTGGTCAGCACTTCCAATTCCCGGTCCAGCGCCACCGCCATGGCGCGGGCCGAACTGTGCAGCGAGGCTTCCACCTGTTCCCGCTGCGCTTCCGCCAGCTGCCAGGCCGTGGCAACACCGCCTGCCAGCGCCGGAACCAGCACCGCCATCACCAAGGCCAGCAGATAAAGGCGAAGGCCGCGCACGGGACGCTTTGGTGCCTCCGCCGGGCTGTCATGGATGGTGCTGATCACGGCCTTGCCCCAGCCTATCGCGGCAGCGTCGCAGAATGACTCCGACCGGTCCGGCCACCTGCCCAGGGGGTCAGCGGATCATGGATCAGGCTGGCGGCCCGGATCGGCAGAAGGACGGAAGGGAGCATGAAGCGCGTCATTGCAACCATTGATACGGGAAAAATCTGCCCATTGCGCTCAAGAATCAAAGGGGACCTGTTAATCACAACAAAGTCAGAGCTTCTGCCTTAAATCCAACAAGCCGCTTCAGGCCCTTGGTATCCAGCCAAATCTTCATGAAAACTACGGTCCGCGTGGTTCGAACGGCCCCCAGAATGCCGTGTGCCGAAGCGTCCGCCAAGATCTGGATCTATCGTGATACGCGTGCTGCATTGCAGCATAACAATTTGCTGCCGGGACAGCTTGCGGGGCAGGACCGCCGATGTTGCCTGGTTCCTCCACTAGGCGAGGAGCGCGAGATGCTTCCATGATCGTCCCGAAGCAAAGCCAGATCCGCCGCGCCGACCGCTGTCCGGGCCGGCCGCTCACCTTGCTCGTTCTGTGGGAGGTGACCGTCTGCTCTGGCACGATGGACCGTCCCCAACCTGCGGGTTCTGGGCTTCCGCAACAGCATTGCCCGCGCCAGCCGCAGGCAAGCGCGAAGCTTCTGGGGCCGCGTGGTGAACGCGTCGCGCTCTTTCTGCATGGCGATGCACCTTGGTTTTCCCGCTTTTTCGTGCCCCGCCTTCCGGATCTTGCTGCCGCTCGGGCCGATCAAAACCGGCAGCAGAACCGTTTCGAGAACACGGTGAACGACGTGCCGCTGAGGGCCATCACCCGCGGGATCCGGATCTCAACCTGCAGAAGGTCCTGGGCGAGCGGCGGACGCCATCTCCGTGCAGCCAGCGGGTGGCGCGCCCTGGTCAGCCGGCCGCTACCGCTCGTGCGCGGTTTGTTCTAAAATATGCGCATGGCCAAATCCACCGCCCGCTTCATCTGCCAGAATTGCGGTGCCGTTCACCCGCGCTGGCAGGGCCGCTGCGACAGCTGCGGCGAATGGAACACCATTGTCGAGGAAAAGCCCGAGGCGATCCGGGCACCTGGCCCCGCTGGCAAGTCGCAGGGTGGCCGGCCGATCGACTTCGTCGGGCTGAAAGGCCGCGCCGCCCCACCGCCGCGCACCCGCACGGGGCTGGAGGAGCTGGACCGCGTGCTGGGCGGGGGCTTCGTGCCGGGCTCGGTGGTGCTGGTGGGCGGCGATCCCGGCATTGGCAAATCCACCATCCTGCTGCAGGCGGCGGCGCGCATCGCCAGCGCCGGCAAGCGCGTCCTCTACATCTCGGGCGAGGAGGCGATCGACCAGGTGCGGCTGCGCGCCCTGCGCCTCGGCCTGACCGACAGTCCAATGGGCCTGGCTGCCTCCACCAGCCTGCGCGACATCGCGGCGTCGCTGGAGGAGGAAAAGGACTGCACCCTGGTGATCGTCGATTCGATCCAGACGGTGTGGCTGGACAGCCTGGACTCGGCACCGGGCACGGTGAGCCAGGTGCGTGCCTGCGCCGCCGAGCTGACCCGGCTGGCCAAGACCCGCAACTTCGCCGTGGTGCTGGTGGGCCACGTCACCAAGGAAGGCACGCTGGCCGGGCCCCGCGTGCTGGAGCACATGGTGGACGCCACGCTGTATTTCGAAGGCGACCGCGGCCACCAGTTCCGCATCCTACGCGCCGTGAAGAACCGCTTCGGCGCGACCGACGAGATCGGCGTGTTCGAGATGACGGACAAGGGCCTGATGGAGGTCGCCAATCCTTCCGCCCTGTTTCTGGCCGAGCGACGCGGCAACATCTCCGGCAGCGCCGTGTTCGCGGGCCTGGAGGGAACCCGGCCGGTGCTGGTGGAGATCCAGGCGCTGCTCTCCCCCTCCGCCTCGGGCGGCTCGCCCCGGCGGCAGGTGGTGGGCTGGGATTCGGGGCGGCTCGCGATGCTGATGGCGGTGCTGGAGGCGCGCTGCCGGGTCAGCCTCGGCCAGAACGACGTGTACCTGAACATCGCCGGCGGCCTGCGCGTCAGCGAGCCGGCGGCCGACCTCGCCGTGGCCGCCGCGCTGGTGTCCGCCGCCACCGACCGCCCCACCGATCCGGACCGCGTCTTCTTCGGCGAGGTCGGCCTGTCGGGTGAGGTGCGGCAGGTGGCGCAGACCGATCTGCGGCTGCGGGAGGCCGCCAAGCTCGGCTTCGCCGCCGCCACCCTGCCGCGCCGCGTGGCGCGCGGCGGCAGGGCGCCGGGTAAGGGGCCGGAGGGGCTGCGCCTGGCGGAGATCGGCCACCTCGCCGACCTCGTGGCGCCGCTGGCCGCCGCCGCGGCGGCGCGCAAGCCCGCCAGGGATGCGGCCCCGCGGGAGGAAGCGCCGGAGGAGGCACCCGAGGAAGCGTGACTCCCCTGCCCTGCTTGGCTATAGGCTGGCGCCGATGACCTGGGTCGATGGCATTGTCCTCGCGGTGATGGCCCTTTCGGCCCTGATCGCCTTTTCGCGCGGCCTGGTGCGCGAGGTGCTGGGAATGGGCGCCTGGATCGGCGCGCTGGTGTTCGCCCTGTATCTGCTGCCAGTGCTGGGTCCGCTCGCCGCCGGGGTCATCCAGCCCGCCTGGCTGGCCGAGCTGATCGCCGCGGCCGGCGGCTTCCTCCTGGCCCTGATCGTGCTGAAGCTGCTGATCGCGTGGTTCGCGGCCCTGGTGCGGAGTTCGGTGCTGGGGGGTCTGGATCGCGCCCTGGGCATGGTGTTCGGCCTCGCGCGGGGTGCTTTTCTGGCGGTGCTCGCCTATATCCTGGCTGGACTGGTGCTGCCCGCCGTGGAGCGCTGGCCGGAGCCGGTGCGCAATGCCCGTTCCCTCCCGGTGGTCGCGGGAACTGCCGGGATGCTTGTTTCGCGCCTGCCACCGGAGTATCGCCCCCGGTTACCGGACCTGCCGCAGGGCAGCCTGCCGGCCATGGATGAGTTGCTGCGCCCTCCCGCGCGGGAACGCAGCTGAGAACCGAACCCGGCCTGTTGCCGGGTTCTTGCCTTTCCGGCCCCACACCGGGACCGGTCCGTGTTATCTCACCGGCCCTGGCCGACACCGTGTTCATGCCGGTCTGCGGCCGGAAATGAGGATGCCGATGCAGCCCCTGTTCTCCACCAACCCGCATGACGACGATGACGGCTTCCATGAGGAATGCGGCGTCTTCGGCGTCTGGAACGCGACCGACGCGGCGGCGCTGACGGCGCTTGGGCTCCATGCCCTGCAGCATCGTGGCCAGGAAGCGTCGGGCATCGTCACCCTGTCCGAGCATGACAGCGACCGCGGCAGCTTCCATCAGCATCGCGGCCTCGGGCTGGTCGGCGACATCTTCGGCGATGCCAAGGTGATGGCGCAGCTGAAGGGCCGCTGCGCGGTGGGCCACAACCGCTACGCCACCACCGGCGAGACGGCGCTGCGCAACGTGCAACCGCTTTACGCCGATTTCGAGTTCGGCGGCCTGGCCGTGGCGCATAACGGCAACCTGACCAATGCCCTGGCGCTGAAACGCGCCCTGGTGCGGCGCGGCTGCCTGTTCCAGAGCACCACGGATTCCGAGGTGTTCGTCCACCTGATCGCCATCAGCCTGTATTCCAACGTGGTGGACCGGCTGATCGACGCGCTGAAGCAGGTGCAGGGCGCCTATTCCCTGGTGGCGCTGCACAATGGTGCGCTGATCGGCGCGCGCGATCCGCTCGGCGTTCGCCCCCTGGTGCTCGGCCGCATCGGTCCCGAGCAGGGCGGCAGCTTCGTGCTGGCCAGCGAAACCTGCGCGCTCGACATCGTCGGCGCCGATTTCGTGCGCGACATCGAGCCGGGCGAGATCGTGGTGATCAATGAGGACGGGCTGCGCTCCATCCGTCCCTTCGGCCGCGGCCAGAGCCGTTTCTGCATCTTCGAGTATGTCTACTTCGCGCGCCCGGATTCCGTGGTGGAGGGCACGCCCGTCTATCAGACGCGCAAGCGCATCGGCGCCGAGCTGGCGCAGGAAAGCCCTGTCGAGGCCGACGTGATCGTGCCGGTGCCGGATTCCGGCGTGCCGGCGGCGATGGGCTATGCCACCGAATCCGGCATTCCCTTCGAACTCGGCATCATCCGCAACCATTATGTCGGCCGCACCTTCATCGAGCCTACCGATCAGATCCGCCACCTCGGTGTGAAGCTCAAGCACTCGGCCAACCGGGCGATGATCCAGGGCAAGCGCGTTATTCTGGTGGATGATTCCATCGTGCGCGGCACCACCTCGCGGAAGATCGTAGAGATGGTGCGGCAGGCCGGCGCCCAGGAGGTGCACATGCGCATCTCCTCGCCGCCGACCACCCATCCCTGCTTCTACGGCATCGACACGCCGGAGCGCGCCAAGCTGCTGGCCGCCAACCACGACGTCGAGGAGATGGCCCGCATCATCGGCGCCGACAGCCTGGCCTTCATTTCATTGGATGGCATGTACCGCGCGCTGGGGCGCCCGGGCCGTGACGGCAAGAATCCGGGCTATTGCGATGCCTGCTTCACCGGCGACTACGCCATTCCGCTGACCGACCTCGTCGCCCACCCGGAACGCGAGCCGGCGCTGCTCGCCGCCAACGGGCAGTAAGCCCGTGGCGGCTGAACCGGCGCGCCCCCTGGCGGGGCAGGTTGCCTTGATCACCGGCGCCAGCCGCGGCATCGGCGCCGCGCTGGCGGTGGAACTGGCGCGGCGCGGTGCCCATTGCGTGCTGGTCGCGCGCACCCAGGGGGGCCTGGAGGAGACCGACGACGCCGTGCGCGGGGCCGGCGGCAGCGCCACGCTGCTGCCCTTCGACCTCGCCGGCAAGGAAGCCGACAAGATCGACAGCTTCGGCCCCTCCCTGGTGGAACGCTTCGGCCGGCTCGACATCCTGGCCCATGTGGCCGGCGCGCTGGGCTCGTTGACGCCGATTGCGCACATCCAGCCGCGCGACTGGACGCAGCTGGTGGGCGTCAACATGAACGCCACCTGGCGGCTGATCCGCACCTGCGACCCGCCGCTGCGCGCCGCCCCGGCCGGCCGCGCGGTATTCGTCACCACCGGCCGGGTGCAGCGGCCCAAGCCATACTGGGGCCCTTACGGCGCCACCAAGGCCGGCATGGAGCATCTGGTGAAGACCTGGGCGCTGGAGGTGGAACACACGCCGTTGCGCGTGAACCTGTTCGACCCGGACGTGGTGGCCACCAAGCTGCGCGCCCAGGCCATGCCGGGCGAGGACCCGGCCTCCATCGCGCAGCCGGCAGATGTGGCGCCCGCCCTGGCCGCACTCTGCCTGCCCGATGAAACGCGCCATGGCGAAACGGTACTGTTCCGGTCCTGAAGCGCCATGCCCACGGGGCCGCTTGACGGGGGCGTGGCCGCGGGCGCAATTATCCGGCATGTCCACGGCCATTATCATCAAGCGCACGACCAAGACGACCGCTCCGGCGGGGCGTCTTCTGGTGCATGCGCGGTGAACGCCACGGCATAAAGCACCAGAAGGCCCCGCCGGAAGCGGATGGGGCCCTGAACCGGCCCCGTCTCTCCCGGCCCCAACGCAAGAGAGACACCATGTCGACCCTCAAAGACACCGTTGTCGCGCAGCCGCACCAGCGCGTGGCCGAAAACCCGGTCGTGGCCATCGTTGGCGCCACCGGCGCCGTCGGTGTTGAGCTGCTGCACTGCCTGGAAAGCCGCGGCTTTCCCTTGTCCCGCCTGAAGCTGCTGGCCTCGCCCCGCTCGGCCGGCCGGACGATGCGCTTCAAGGACCAGGAGCTCACGGTCGAGGCGCTGGACGACAACAGCTTCCAGGATGTCGACATCGCCCTGTTCTCGGCCGGCAGCGGCATCTCCAAGCGTTTCGCGGCGGCGGCGGTGAAGGCTGGCGCGGTGGTGGTGGATAATTCCTCCGCCTTCCGCATGGATGCCGAGGTGCCGCTGGTGGTGCCCGAGGTGAATGGCGCGGCTCTGGCCGGCCATCGCGGCATCGTCGCCAACCCGAACTGCGTCGCCGCCATCGCCACCGTGGCGCTCGCCCCGCTGCAGAACCGCCACCGCATCCGCCGCCTGCACGCCGCGACCTATCAGGCCGCCTCCGGCGCCGGCGCCGCCGCGATGGAGGAGCTGCGCCTCTCCACCGCCGCCGCGCTGCGCGGCGAGGCGTTCGAGCCCAAGGTCCTGCCGCACCCCTACGCCTTCAACCTGTTCAGCCACAATGCCGAGATGGACCCCCATACCGGCTACAATGGCGAGGAGCTGAAGGTGGTGGCGGAGACGCGCCGCATCATGGGTCTGCCGGAACTGCCGATCGGCATCACCTGCATCCGCGTCCCGGTGCTGCGCGCCCACGCCATGGCGCTGACCGTGGAGTTCGAGGAAAAGGTGACACCGGACCAGGTCCGCGCCGCCTTCGAGGGCGCGCCGGGCGTGAAGCTGGTGGATGACCGCGAGCGCAACTACTTCCCGATGCCTTCCGACGCCTCCGGCCAGGACGACGTGCTGGTGGGCCGCATCCGTGCCGATCTGGGCGATCCGTCCGGCCATTCCGTCGCATTGTTCGTGGTGGGCGACCAGCTGCTGAAGGGCGCGGCGTTGAACGCGGTGCAGATCGCCGAGGCGCTGCTGCGGCGGTGAACCGAGGCGGGGGCGGGGGTCAGGCGCCGGCCTCCCGCCGCTCCGCACCGGCCCGGGTCGGTGGTTGTCTGCGCGACCATCTCCGGGGAAGATCGCGGCGCCACCAGCGGGGATGAGCCCGGCATGATCTTTCTGTGCACCGCCTGCGGCACCTCCTACCCGGAGGCAGCCGCGCCGCCGGATGCCTGCCCCATCTGCCAGGATGAGCGGCAATACGTTCCCGCCAGCGGCCAGGGCTGGATCGCGCGGGACGACCTGGCGAAACGCCACCGCAATGCCTGGCAGCGGCATGAGCCGGGCCTGTTCAGCCTGCAGACCCTGCCCGCCTTCGCCATCAACCAGCGCGCCTTTCTGCTGCAGACGCCGCAGGGCAACATCCTGTGGGATTGCGTGGCGCTGCTGGACGCGGCGACGGAGGCACTGGTCCACGGCCTCGGCGGGCTCAGCGCCATCGCCATTTCCCACCCGCACTACTACACCACGATGCAGGACTGGGCCGCCGCCTTCGGCGCCCCGGTCCACCTGCATGCCGCCGATCGCGACTGGATCATGCGCCCCTCTCCCGCCCTCCGGCTGTGGGAGGGTGACACGCTGGAGGCCGCTCCCGGCGTGACGCTGATCCGCGCCGGCGGGCATTTTCCCGGCGGCACGGTGCTGCACTGGACCGGCACGGAGGATGGGGCCGGCGCCCTGCTGCCCGGCGACATCGTGCAGGTGACGCCGGGCGCCCGGCGCGTTTCCTTTCTCTGGAGCTATCCGAACATGATGCCGCTGCCCGCCGCCGAGGTGCGAAGCATCGCCGCACGCCTCGCCCCCTGGCGCTACGGCCGGATCTACGGCGCCTTTACCGGCCAGGATGTGCCGCGCAACGGGCCGGCGATCGTGGCGGCCTCGGCCGCCCGCTATGTCGAGCTTCTGGGCGGAGCGGCCCGGGGGGCACCCTGACACGGGCGCCCCCGCCCCGCTTCAGGCATACAGATCGTCGAAGAACCGCCGCTCCAGCGCCACGGCGCGGGCGAACAGCGCGGCGCAGGCCGCTTCCTCCGCCGGGCCGGTGCGATCCAGCTCGGCCCGGAGCCAGCCGACGAAGTCCTGGAAGAACGGGTTGTTGTGCAGGCTGATCCATTCGGCGTGGATGAACTCCGGCGGCAGCGGGCCGGCGTGGCGCTGCGCCCAATCCAGGTACAGCCCCTCGAACACCACCAGCACCGCCAGGCAGCGCGGATAGGAGCGGCTTTCCGCCGCCTCCTTCATCAGCGCCTGGAGGCCGATGGTGGTTCCGCTCAGGGCCGGGTTGCGCCGCTCGGCGGCGGGCACGCCCAGCGTGTCGAAGCTGCGCTGGAAGTAAGTGTTCTCGTCGCTGGTGATCATCGCCAGGAAGCGCGACAGCCGCAGCCGCGCGGCAAAGCCGTCAGCGGCAGCAATGGCGGCGCCAAGCAGCGCCACGAAGCGGTCGAGGAACTGGTAGTCCTGCACCAGGTAGCGCCGCATCACCGCGGCATCCACCGTGCCGGCGCATAATTCGCGCACGAAGCGGTGGGCGGCGGCGGCCTCCCACTCGGCGGCATGGGCGGCGCGCAACGTGGCTGTCAGGCTCATGGTCCGGTTCCTCCTCGCGGCCCTGCTGGGTAGCAGTTTCCGGCCGAGGGGTCGCCCCCGGCGGCGAAACTGCCTAAACACGGAAGTGAGCTTTCCCGGCAGAGGACCCGCCCCATGACCAGCTTCGACCTCATCCTGCGCGGCGGAACCTGCGTGCTTCCCTGGGGCGAGGCCCGGGCTGATGTGGGCGTCCGCGGCGGCCGCATCGCCCTGATCGGCGACCTCGGCGCGGCCACGGCGCCGGAGGTGCTGGAATGCCGCGGCCTGCACGTGCTGCCCGGCCTGATCGACCCGCATGTCCACCTGCGCGATCCCGGCGATCCGGCGGTGGAAACCATCCCGACCGGCACCAGGGCCGCCATCCTGGGCGGCATCACCGCCGTGTTCGACATGCCGAACACCACCCCCGCCATCACCAGCCAGGAGGCGCTGGAGACCAAACGCGCCTACATCCAGGGCAAGGCATGGTGCGATATCGGCTTCTATGTCGGCGCCGGCAAGGGCAACATCGCAGCGCTGGCCGAATTGGAGCTGGAGCCGGATGTCTGCGCGATCAAGGTGTTCGCCGGCAGCAGCACCGGCGATCTGCTGGTGGAAGACGACGCCACACTGGAGCGGGTGATGCGCTCCGGCCGCCGCCGCGTTGCCTACCATTCGGAGGACGAGTACCGGTTGCAGGAGCGCAAGCCGCTCTACGCCGCCGGCGGCCCGCACAAGCTGCATGCCGAGTGGCGCGACGTGGAATGCGCGCTGCTCGGCACCCGCCGGCTGATGGCGCTGGCGCACGAGACCGGCCGCCCGGCGCACATCCTGCACGTGTCCACCGCCGAGGAGCTGGACTACCTGCGCGACTTCCGCGACATCGCAACCGTGGAGCTGCTGGTGAACCACCTGTCGCAGACCGACGAGGCCTATGACCGGCTCGGCGGCTATGCGGTGATGAACCCGCCGATCCGCGAGGCGCGGCACATGGCGGCGGCCTGGGCCGCCGTGGCCGATGGCCGGGTGGACTGCATCGGCTCCGACCACGCGCCGCATTCCCGCGCCAACAAGGAAAAGCCCTGGCCGCAGACCGCCGCCGGGCTAACCGGGGTGCAGACCCTGGTGCCGATCATGTTGGACCATGTGAATGCCGGCCGCCTCAGCCTGACCCGCCTCGTCGACCTGATGGCCGATGGCCCCGCACGCGTTTATGGCGCGCTGAACAAGGGGCGGCTAGTGGCCGGCTACGATGCCGACTTCACCGTGGTGGACATGAAGCACCGCCGCACCATCGAGAACAGCTGGATCGCCTCGCCCTGCGGCTGGACGCCGTTCGACGGCCAAACGGTCACCGGCTGGCCGGTGATGACGGTGATCCGCGGCCACGTTGCCATGCGCGAGGATGCGGTGCAGGGCGAGCCCGCCGGCCGCACCGTCCGCTTCCGCTGAACATCGTGGCCCGGTTGCTCCGGGGCGGCATCATCGCGTGGCGCCCTGAAACGCTTCGCGGGCAACGCCACAGCCGGGGCCGGCCGAGGCATTGCGCGCGCTGCCCTTAACGCGGACGGCGCTGGCGGCTATGGTCCGCGCCGTTTTGCAGTGGGGCCGGAGCTTTGCCGGATATTTTCGACGAGGTGCAGGAAGAGCTACGGGCCGAGCGGGCGCGCAAGCTCGGACTGCGGTATGGCGGCATGCTGGCGGGGCTGGCACTGCTGGTGTTGGCCGCGATCGGCGGCTGGCAGGGCTGGCGCTGGTACCAGGAGCGGGAAGCCACCCGCACCGCCGAAACCTTTCTGGAGATCCACCGCGCCGCCGAGGCGCCGGGCGCCGATTTGAAGGCGCTGGGCGAGCGCTTCGCGACGCTGGCGGCGGACAGTCCCGACGGCTACCGGACCCTGGCCCGTCTGCGCGCCGCCGCGCTGAAGGCCGAAACCGGCGATCGCGCCGCCGCGCTGGCCTTGTGGGACCAGATCTCGGCCGATGGCGCCGCGCCGCAGCTTTACCGGGACCTGGGCAGCGTGATGTATGTGCTGCATGGGCTCGACACGGTGGACCCGGCGGTGCTGGCATCGCGCATCGCGCCGCTGACCGCACCCGGGGCGGCCTGGAGCGCCTCGGCGCGCGAGCTCCAGGGGCTGGTGGCGATTCGCCGCGGCGACCAGGCCGAGGCTAAACGCGTGCTGGAAGCGCTGGCGGCCGACGTCACCGCGCCGCGTGGGCTGCGCGACCGCGCCAGCCGGCTGGCGGCAGGATTGGGGGTCTGATGAACGGAACGATCTGGACGCGACGCGCCGCCCTGCTTGGCGGTGCCGGGCTGCTGGTCGGCTGCAGCACCATCGACAATCTTTTCGGCACGCAGAAGACCAAGCTGCAGGGCCGGCGCGAGTCGATCGTCGCCGCGCGCCGGCAGCTGGAGGTGGACCCGGCCGCGGCTGGCCAGCCGCTCAGCCTGCCGGCGCCGGAGCCGCGCGAGGCCTGGCCGCAGCCCGGCGGTGACGTGGCGCATGCCCCCGGCCACCCGGCCCTTCCCGGCGAGCTTCGCCGTGCCTGGACCGCCAATGCGGGCACCGGAAGCGGCTATCGCCGCCGCATCACCGCCGGCCCGGTGGTGGCGGAGGGGCTGGTGTTCGCCTCCGATGCCTATGGCTCGATCACCGCGCATGATCTGGCCTCCGGCAGCCGCCGCTGGCGCTTCGACAGCCGGCCCGAGGATGACAGCACCGGCGCGGTGGGCGCCGGCTGCGCCTATGCCGATGGCACGCTGTTCGTTGCCACCGGCATGGCCGAGCTGATCGCGCTGAACGCCGCCAACGGCGAGCCGCGCTGGCGCGTGAAGCTGCCGGCGCCGGCGCGCGGCGCGCCGGCCGCGGCCGGTGGGCAGGTCTTCGTGCCGACCATCGATGGCCGGCTGACCGCCCTCGCCACCGCCGACGGCAAGAACCTGTGGACCTATCGCTCGCAAGTCACCGCCGCGGTGCCGCTCGGCCTTCCCGCGCCGGCGCTGCAGGAGGAGTTCCTGGTGGCCGGCTTCCCTTCGGGCGAGCTGATTGCGCTGCGCCCCGAGGATGGGCGCGTGCTGTGGACGGAAAGCCTCGCCGGCG
Organism: Teichococcus vastitatis; assembly: GCF_003604215.1. Taxonomy (GTDB): domain Bacteria; phylum Pseudomonadota; class Alphaproteobacteria; order Acetobacterales; family Acetobacteraceae; genus Pseudoroseomonas; species Pseudoroseomonas vastitatis. The sequence continues at coordinate 23,774 of NZ_QXGS01000011.1, read as the reverse complement.
CCGGCTTCGGCGGCTTGGCGGAAATCTTCGGCATCCGCGGCCTGCCGGTGATCCAGAACGGCCGGGTCTATGCCATGGGCATGGGCGGCACCTCCATGGCGGTGGATCTCCGGTCCGGCCGGCGGCTGTGGGAACGGGAGCTGGGTGGCACGGAGTCGCCGGTTCCCGTGGGGGACTGGCTGTTCCTGGTCGGGGATGACGGCACGCTGGTGGCGATGGGCCGCGAGGACGGCCGGGTGCGCTGGCTCAGCGACCTCAACGCGCCGCCCGAGGGCGAGGAGCCGGATGACGAGCCCGCCACCTTCGCCACGCCGATCCTGGCCGGCGGGCGGCTGATCCTGCCTTCCTCCAAGGGTGAGGCATTGCTGATCGACCCGGCGACCGGCGCCACCACAGGACGGCTGCGCCTGCCGGATGCCACCACGCTGCCCGGCGCGGTGGCGCAGAACACGCTGGTGCTGCTGTCGGACAACGGCACGCTGTCCGCTTGGCGGGGCTGATGCGGAACCGGGGCTAGCCGCCCCGGCGCAGCACCCCATCCGCCGCCAGCGCCGCCAGCCGCTCCGGCGGCAGGCCGAGCAGCTCGCCCAGCACCGCATCGGTGTCGGCGCCGATAACGGGGCCGGTGGAGCGCGGCGGCGGCACCGCGCCGTCGATGCGCGGGACCATGCCGGGATGCAGCACGGTGCCGTGCAGCGGGTCCTCGACCTCCCGCACCATGGCGCGGGCGCGGAATTGCGGGTCATCGGCGCAATCGGCCACGGTAAAGGCCCGGGTGGAAGGGATGTCGGCCTCGGCCAGCATGCCCTCCAGCGTGGCGCCGTCGAAGCCCGCCGCCCAGGCACCGATCCGCGCATCCAGCTCCGCCACATGCGCCACGCGCGCCTGGTTGCCGGCGAAGCGCGGATCCTCCAGCAATCCGGGCTGTTGCATCAGCGTCGCCAGCCGGCGGAACAACGGCTCGGAATTGGCCGCGATCAGCACCCAGATGCCGTCCCGCGCCCGATAAGCGTTGGTGGGCGCCGCCGTGGCGATGCCGCCGCCCGCAGGCTGCCGCACCGTGCCCAGCGTGCCGTATTCCGGCAGCGCGCCTTCCAGCAGCGAGAACACCGATTCCGTCAGCGCCACGTCGACCTCCGCCCCCGGGCCGGGCGGCCCCTGGCGCCGGTCACGCCGCCACAGCGCCGCCACAACGCCCAGCGCGGCATAGATGCCCGCCACCGAATCGCCCAGGCTGACACCGACGCGCACCGGCGGCAGGTCGGTGGTGCCGGGCGGGTGGTCCGTCAGATGGCGCAGGCCGCCGATCGCCTCGCCGATCACGCCGAACGCCGCACGGTCGCGATACGGCCCATCCTGGCCGTAGCCCGAGACGCGGGCGATCACGAGGTCGGGCCGCGCCACCTTCAGCGCCGCGGCGCCGAGGCCGAGCTTCTCCAACTGGCCGGGGCGGAAATTCTCCACCAGTGCGTCGCAGTGCCGCACCAGGCCGAGCACGATGTCGCGCGCTTCCGGCCGCTTCAGGTCCAGGGCGATGCAGCGCTTGTTGCGAGCATGCACGGACCACCAGGGAGCGTGGCCATTGTGCCGCGCGCCCCATTGCCGCACCGGGTCGCCGGCGGGCGGCTCGATCTTGATGATCTCGGCGCCGAGGTCGCCTAGCAGGCGGGTGGCGAAGGGCGCGGCGACGAAATGGCCCAGCTCCAGGATCCGGAGGCCGGACAGCGGTCCTTCGGTCATGGCTATTCCGGCTTGATGTTGGCGTTGCGGGCCACGGTGGTCCATTCCGCCAGCTCGTCCCGCACCCGCTGCTGCAGGGCGTCGGGCTCCAGTGCGCGGACCACGGCGCCCTGTTCCTCGGCACGCCGGCGGAAATCAGGTTCCTGAACCACGGCGGCAACAGCGTCCGACAGGCGCTTCAACGTCGGTTCCGGCGTGGCAGCGGGGGCGAACACGGCGAACCAGGCGAGCTGCACGAAGCCCGGCTGGCCGGATTCCGTCATGGTGGGCACGTCCGGCAGCGCCGGGTGCCGCTCGGCCGAGGTGATGGCCAGCGCGCGCAGCGAGCCGTCCCTGACATAGGGCATCAGCGGCGGCGGCGTGGTGATGAAGATCTGTACGCGGCCGGTCAGCAGGTCCTGCGTCGCCGGGCCCGTGCCGCGATAGGGCACGTGCGCCATGTCGAGGCCCGCCTGCTGCTTCCACAACTCGGTCACCAGGTGCTGCATGGAGCCATTGCCGGAGGAGGCGTAATTCAGCTCCCCCGGCCGCGCCTTCGCATAGGCGACCAGCTCGGCCACGGTTTTCGCCGGCACGGAGGGGTGCAGAAACAGCACCTGCGGCGCGTCCATCAGCAGCCCGACCGGCGCGAAGTCGCGCACCACGTCGTAGCCGAGGTTGGGTACGATGGCCGGGGTGCCGACATGGTAGCCGGAATACTGCACCAGCAGCGTGGTGCCGTCCGGCCGGGCGCGCGCCACCGCACCGGTGCCGATGGCGCCATTGGCGCCGGCACGGTTCTCCACCACCACGTTCTGCCCCAGGCGCCTCGCCAGCGGCTCGGCCAGCAGGCGGCCAGCGAAGTCGGTGGTGCCGGCCGGGGCGGTGGGCACGATCAGGGTGATGGTGCCGCTCTGCGCCCGCGCCGGGCGGTGCAGGGCCGGCAGGGCGAGCAGCGCGGGGGCGGCGCGCAACAGGATGCGACGGGTCGGGTCCATGGTTCGGATGTCTCCTCCGGTGTGTTTTGCCGCGGAGGATGGCGGGCCACCTGTTCTGCCGCCAGCAGCATCTGGCGAGGCGAGGCATCGCAGGCGGCGATGCCTCGGCCATGTGGCGTTTCGCCGTGCGCCGTGTCCGCTGAAGCCGTTGAAGACGATCAAGATGGCGCGCAGCAGTGGCCTGCCCTTGGCGCCCTACGGGTCGTTCATCCCGGCAGGGCCAACCGGCTCCGCCTCCACCGCCGCCTCCGTTGCCGCCGCCTGGCGGAGAAACAGCCGCGCCGGGGCCGGCAGGGTGGCGCAATCGCGCACGCAGAGCTTGAGGCGCCGGGCGGCCCAGGGATCGCGCAGCGGAATGCCGCACAGGCCCATGGTTTCGGCAAATGGCCGGATGCAGGCCTCCGGCAGCACCGCGATGCCGATGCCGACCTGCACCAGGCGGCGCAGCACGTCGAAGCTGTTCACATGCACCCGCAGGTCGATGGTGCGTCCGCCGCGCGCCGCCTCCTGCACCAGCATGCGCTGGATGGACGAGTCACGCGCCAGCCCGACCTGCGGGAAATCCAGCGTCTGCGCGTAGTCGAGGGCCCCTGTCCCGGCCAGGGGATGGCCCAGCGGCACCACCAGCTGCAGTCGGTCCTCCCGGTAGGGCAGGCTGTCCAGCCCCTCCGCCGCCACGCTTTCCGCCATGATGCCGATATCGGCCAGCCCGTCCCGCACCGCGCGAACGATCTCCGGGCTCAGCAATTCCTGCATCTCGACCCGGATCCCGGGCCACCGCGTCATGAAGCGGGCCAGTTCCTCCGGCAGGAACTCGGCCAGGGAGGAGGTGTTGGCGGCGATCCGCACATGGCCGCGCACCCCTTGCGCATGCTCGCCCATCTCGTCGCGCATGCGGCCCATCAGGGCGAACACGCTGCGGGCATGGCGCAGCAGCGCGTCCCCCGCCGGGGTCAGCGCGATGCCGCGGGCATGGCGCTGAAGCAGTGGCGTGTCCATCGCCGCCTCGAGCTCCGCCAGGCGCCGGCTGACGGCGGAGGCCGCGATGTTGCGGCGGGACGAGGCGGCGGCAATGCTGCCCTCCTCCGCCACGGTGCGGAACAGGTCCAGCGTGACAAGGTCAAAGCGCAGCCGCGCGTCGTTTCCGCCCTGGGACATGGCGGCCGATCCTGGGCGGCCCCCCGCCCGCGGTCAACGCGCAGCCCTCGCCGCCGGCGATGCGGCCCTTCTGCATCCGGCACTGGTCGCGCCGCGCGGCGCGCGCCACCCTACCGGCCAAAGAGGAAACACCACCATGCCGGATGTCACCATCGTCGAGGTCGGGCCGCGCGACGGCTTCCAGCCCATCGGCCCCTTCATCCCGACCGAGCAGAAGCTCGACATCATTCGTGGCTGCGTCGGCGCCGGGCTGACGCGGATCGAGGCCGGCGCCTTTGTCGGCCCCGCCGCCGTGCCGCAGATGGCCGATGCCGAGGCGATCCTGGCCGGCACCCTGGCGCTGCCGGGCGCCGATCCTCAGATGCTGGTGCCGAATGCCCGCCACGCCCGCCGCGCCATCGCCGCCGGCGCGCGGCATCTGGTGTGGGTGGTGTCGGTGTCGGAAGCGCACAACCGCGGCAACATCCGCCTGAGCCCCGCCGAATCCGTGGCCGAGTTCGCTTCCCTGTTGCCGGAGCTGGGCGGCATCCGCCTGCGCATGAACATCGCCACCGCCTTCGACTGCCCCTTCACCGGGCGGATCGCGCCGGAGAGCACCCTGGCGCTGGTCGGCCAGCTGGTGGCGTTGCGGCCGGACGCGGAATATGGCCTGTGCGACACCACCGGCCGCGCCGACCCGGCGCATGTGGCCTCCCTCGGCCGGGCCTGCCAGGACGCCTATCCGCAGGTGTCGGGCTGGGCCTTCCACGGCCACGACACCTACGGCCTCGGCCTCGCCAACATCATGGCGGCGCATGGTGCCGGCATCCGGGTGTTCGACGCCGCCATCGCCGGGCTCGGCGGCTGCCCCTTCGCCCCCGGTGCCACCGGCAATGTCGCGACCGAGGACGTGGCCTGGATGTTCCACCGCATGGGCCTGTCCACCGGCATCGACCTTGACGCGCTGCGGCCGGTGGCGGAGCGGGCGGCGCTGATCCCCGGCGGCAGCCCGGGCGGGCGGGTGCGGCAGGCCCTGGCGGCACGGCCCGCGCATCTGGCGGCCTGACGCCGCCGCATCGAGGAGCCTCCCGGCGGCGCGGGGCTGGGTCCGCGGGGATTCATTTCCCCCGCGACGCATTCCGGGGTAAAGCCCGGCGCATCATGCTCCCCCGTATCGCCATCATCGGCCGACCCAATGTCGGCAAGTCCACGCTGTTCAACCGCCTGGCCGGGCGCAAGCTCGCCATCGTGGACAACACCCCCGGCGTCACCCGCGACCGCAAGGAGGTGCAGGCGCGGCTCGGCGGCCGGGACGTGCTGCTGCTCGACACCGCCGGGCTGGAGGAAGCGCCGCCCGACACCGTGGCCGGCCGCATGCGCGCCTCCTCGGAGGTGGCGATCCGGCAGGCCGACCTCGTGTTGTTCGTGATCGACGCCAAGGCGGGCCTGACCCCCTCCGACCGCGCCTTCGCCGCCTGGCTGCGGCGCCAGCCCGCGCCCGTGCTGCTGGTGGCCAACAAGACCGAGGGCCGCGGCGGCGGCATGGCGGCGATGGAGGCTTATGAGCTGGGCCTCGGCGATCCGGTGGCGATCTCGGCCGAGCATGGCGAGGGCATCGCCGACCTGCACAGCACCGCGGCCGAGATGCTGCCGGAGGAAGAGGATGCCGAGGCACGCGACCGCGACCGGCCGTTGCGCCTGGCCATCGTTGGCCGTCCCAATGCCGGCAAGTCGACCCTGCTGAACGCGCTGCTGGGCGAGGAGCGCATGATCACCGGCCCCGAGCCGGGACTGACGCGCGACGCCGTGGCCGTGCAATGGGAGGATGACGAGGGCAAGGTGCGGCTCGTCGACACGGCCGGCATGCGCAAGAAGGCGCGCATCAGCGAGAGCCTGGAGCAGATGTCGGTCGGCGCCACCATTGCCGCGCTGAAGGAAGCCGAGATCGCCGTGCTGGTGCTCGATGCCACCCTGGGCATGGATGAGCAGGATCTGCGCATCGCACGGCTCGCCGAGCGCGAGGGCCGCGCCGTGGTGATCGCCTATAACAAGTGGGACGCCGTGGAGGACCGCGCCGTGGCTCGCCGCAAGCTGGAGGACACGCTGCAGACCTCGCTGGCGCAGCTCAAGGGCATCACGGTGGTGGCGCTCTCGGCGATCACCGGCAAGGGCGTCGACAAGCTGATGCCGGCCGTGCGCCAGGTGATGGAGCGCTGGAACCGCCGCATCCCGACCGGCGAGCTGAACCGCTGGTTCGAGGGCGCCGTTGCCAGGCACAACCCGCCGCTGGCCGATGGACGCCGCATCAAGCTGCGCTACGCCACCATGCCGAAGGCGCGGCCGCCCACCATCGCCATCTTCGGCCCGCGCGCCGAGGATCTGCCGGAAGACTACCGGCGCTACCTGGTGAACAGCTTCCGCGACGCCTTCGACATGCCGGGCGTGCCGATCCGCCTGCATTGCCGCGGCGGCAAGAACCCCTTCGTCGAAGAATAATCCCCGGCCCGCGGCCGATTGACTTGCCCCGGGGCGCGGAGCAACCTCCGCGGCCTGGGGGATTGATGGCGATGGATATTGGCGTACCACTCCGGGACCTCGGGGCCGTTGACGTGTCGGGCCTTATCAAGCTGGTGGACGGGCTGACGGAGAACGACTGGACCGGCAATACCTTCCGCCAGGACGCGCTGGCCGCCAGCGCGCATTCGGCGACGGACAACATCCTGATCAAGACCGAATGGCATCCCACCGCCTCCACCAGCGGGCTGCAGCATTTCGAGGACCTGATCTCCGTCTGGGCGCAGCAGAAGGGCCATGATGCCAGCAACTTCCTGCCCATCGCGCGGGAAGACACCGACATCTGGCCGGTCTACACCCTGCCGGAATGGCTCAGGTACAAGGATGTGCTGGGCCCGGTGGTGGAGCAGGCCATCGCGCCGCTGAAGACGCCGCGCGGCGTGGTCAGCCGCCTCGCCCTGGTGCGGCTGAAGGGCGGCGGCACGATCGATCCGCATATCGACGGCCATGCCATGGCGGCCAAGGCGCACCGCATCCACGTGTCGCTGAGCAGCACGCCCTCGGTCGAGTACAAGATCGATGGCCGCAAATTCACCATGCTGATGGGCCATGCCTACGACTTCAACAACCGCGTCCGGCATTCGGTGAAGAACAAGGGCAAGCGGGACCGCGTGAACCTGTTCGTGGATTATTACCCCGATCCCGGCCTGGTGATCCGCAACCCGCTGGACGTGTCCCGCCCGCTTTATGCCGAGCCGACGCCCCGCATCAACTGACCCGCTCGCCGGCCCTTCACCGCTCGGGCCTGTGTCCGCTCGGGCCTGTGTCCGCTCAGGCCTGTACCCGCTCAGGCCTGTACCCGCTCAGGCCTGTACCCGCTCAGGCCTTGATGGTCATGTCGGGGTTGAGCTCCACCCGCCGGCGGGTGTCGGCACTGCGGTAGATCGCCTCGATAATGCGCATGTCGCGCAGCCCCATCTCGCCCGGTGCCGCCACCCCGGTGTTGTTCCGGATGGCGGCGGACAGGTGGTCGACCACGCTGGTGAATTGTTCGGCGCTGGTGGCCTCGGCGATCACCTGCCGCTGCTCGCGGGCCTCGGACACGGTCAGCTTGTTATCCTTGTAGGCGGTGGCCGGGTCCAGCACCGCCACCGCCTTATCGCCCCACAGGTCGATGCGCTTCTTGTCCGCGGTGTAGCCGGAGGAGATGCTGGCCCGCGCGCCGGACGCGAATTCCAGCTGCGCCGTCATGGTGTTCTCGATCTCGGTGAATCGCTCATCCCCGGGCGGCGAGTGGGTGGTGGCAGACACCGCGACCGGGTTCTCGCCCAGCAGCCAGATCAGGCCGTTCAGCGAATAGATGCCGATGTCCACCAGGGAGCCGCCGCCGGCGATGTCCTTGCGCATGCGCCATTCGTCGCGCGGCTTGGATGGATCGAGCGGCCGGTGATGGTCGGAGGAGGCGAACCAGATCTTCCCCAGCTCCCCCGCCGCCGCCATGCGCCTGGCTTCCATGTTGTAGGGCTCGAAATGGGCGCGGTAGGCGATCATCAGCTTGCGGCCGGCCGCCTTGGCCGCGTCGATCATGCGCTGGCAATCGGCGGCAGAAGCCGCCATCGGCTTCTCGCACATCACGTGCTTGCCGGCTTCCAGCGCCCGCACCGTCAACTCGGCATGGGTGGAGTTGGGGGTGATCACGTACACCACCCGCACCGCGTCATCATCGCGCAGCCCGGCCATGTCATAGCCGTAGTGATGCGCCTCGCCGATGCCGTAGCGGGCGCCTACTTCGCCCAGCTTCTCCGCGCTGCCGGAGATCAACCCCGCCGGGCGCGACATCAGCGCACGCCCCAGCGCCGGCAGCATGTAGGCCTGCGCGAAATGCCCGAGGCCCGCCACCGCCCAGCCCAGGCGCTGGTCCTCGGCTTGTTGCGGCGGCCGCTCCAGCTGCGGCGCCGGACGCCCGGTGGGCGTGGCTGGCAGGCGCCCGGCCTGCGCCGCGGCCCCGGTCGCCGCCAGCGAGCCAATGCCGGCACTCAGGGAGCCGATCATGGCACGGCGGGAGGCGATGACGGGGAACGGCATGGGGATCTGCTCCGCAAAGATTGCCAGCAGAACCCGTCCGCTCTGCCGTTGTTGCGTCACGGAGGCGTCAGGCGACAACCGCAGGGCAGCGGCCGCGGGGCACCAGACTACCGAAGTGCGAGGTATTGGAAGGTGTCGCCCTGCGGCGCCACGCCTTCCACATGCCGGCGGTGCCACAGCGCGTAGAACAGCAGGTGCCAGGCGGCGAAGCCCTCGCGCTTGCCCGACGCTGCCTTGAACAGCGCTTCCACTCGGTCCGGCCTGGCGATCTCGGCCACACCGGGCTGCGCTGCCACCAGCGGTCCCAGCTTCGCTCCCTGCGCGGCGATCCAGGCACCCACCGGCACCGTGAAGCCCTGCTTCGGCTTGTGCGGGTCGGCCGCCGGGAAGTTGCGGGCCAGCCATTCGCGCAGCAGCCACTTGCCGGCATGGCCGCGCACCTTGAGCGAATCCGGCAGGCGGAAGGCGACTTCGGCGATGGCCGTGTCGAGAAACGGGGTGCGTCCTTCGACGCCATGCGCCATCAGGCAGCGATCCAGCTTGATCAGCAGGTCGTTCGGCAGCCAGTCCGCGATATCCAGGGCCTGCGCCGCCATCAGGCGGGTGCGGCCCGGCGACGCCACCGCCGCCTCCGCCGCCGCCACGCCGTCGCGCCAGCCGGTGGGCGCCTGGCGCAGCACGTCGACCCGGTCAAAGGCGCCCCGGGTGCGCGGTGCCTTGCCGCCCAACCACCAGGGCCGCATGGCGGCGCGGTAGCGGCCATAGCCGCCGAGGATCTCGTCGCCCCCCTCGCCGGAGAGCACCACCTTCACGTCGTGCCGGGCGCGGCGGGCCAGGAACCAGGTGGGGATGATGGCGTAATCGGCCGCCGGATCGTCCATGGCGCCGACGATCTCCGGCAGGTGCCGCCACACATCGTGTTCCGACACCATGACCGTGGCATGCTGTGCTCCGGCGGCACGGGCGAAGGTGGCCGCCCGTTCCCGCTCATCGGCGGCACCCGGCACGTCGAAGCCGGCGGTGTAGGCGCGCACCGGCGCCTCGTTCAGCCGCTTCATCATGGCCAGCACCGCAGCGCTGTCCGTGCCGCCGGACAGGAACATGCCGTAGGGCACGTCGCTGCGCTGGTGCATCTCGACGCTGTCGCGGAAGGCGGTATCGAAGCGGGCCAGCGCCTCGTCCTCCGTGACCGCGGCGGGCCCGCCCTCGGGCAGGGCGGTGCGGCGGCGGCGCTCGGTCACCCGCCCGTCAGACAGGCAGATGCTTTCCCCCGGCAAGACCCGGTGAATGCCCTCGAAGATCGTCTCCGCCCCGGTGGTGAACTGCATCTGCAACAGCTCGGCGCGCGATTCGGCGCGCAGCCGCGGGCGCACAAGCCCGGCCGCCAGCAGTGCCTGCGGCTCGGAAGCAAAGGCGACGCCGCCTGCCATCTCGGCAAGGTAGAGCGGCTTGATGCCGAAAGGATCGCGCGCCAGCACCACCTGGCGTGCGGAGCGGTCATGGACCGCCAGGGCATACATGCCGCGCAAGGTGTCGGCGAAGCCCATGCCGTCCCGCCGGAACAGGTGCAGGGGCGGTTCGCAATCGCTGCCGGTGGCGCAGCCCAGCTGGTTCAGCTCGCGCAATTCGCGGTAATTATAGACTTCGCCATTGCCGACCAGCGCCGCCGGCCCGGCGAAAAGCGGCTGATCGCCGCCCGCCAGGTCGATGATGGCGAGCCGGGTATGCGCCAGCGCCACATTGGCCGAGACGTGGTGCCCGGCGCCGTCCGGGCCGCGATGCGCCAGGGCGGCAGTCAGCCTTTGCAGGATGGTCGCGTCAGGGATCTGGCCTTGGCGCAGGATCAGGCCGGCAATGCCGCACATGCGAAAGCTTCATCTCCGCCCGCCCGGCGGTGATCAGGATGCGGCGCGTCCCGGGGCGGAAGAACGAGACGCAGCAATCCCTTGCAGGAAGCCGCGCCAGCGCGCAAGCACCGGCGCCTCGGCGAAGTCGGCGGCATAGGCGGCGCGTCCCCCCTCGGCCAGGGCGGCGCGGCGGCCGGGATCGGCGAGCAGGGCAAGGATGGCGGCCGCCAGCGACTCGGGCCGGTCCTGCGGCACCAGCAGACCGGTCTCGCCGTCGCGGATCAGTTCGGACGGTCCCTGCGCCGCCACTGCCACCACCGGGCGGCGGGCACTCCAGGCCTCGATGACCATGTTGCCGAGCGGCTCATGCCGGGAGGAGCAGACAAACACGTCGCAGGCGGCCAGCAAGGCCGCCGTGTCCTGCCGCCAGCCCAGGAAGCGCGCCCGATGCGCGACCCCCAGCTCCGTCGCCAGGGACTCCAGGGACGACCGCTCCGGCCCTTCGCCGGCCAGCAGCAACATGGCGCCGGGGATCGCGGGCAGCGCCCGCAGCAGCGTGTCGAAGCCCTTGTTGCGGTGCAGCCGCCCGAGCCCCAGCAACACCGGCGCCCCTGCCGGCAGGTCCAGCGCCGCCGGCGCCACGCCGCCCATCTCTGCGACGAAATTGGGCAGGTAGTGGGTGCGCTCCGCCGGCCAGCCCTGCGCCGCGATCCAGCCCGCAAGGTCGCGCGTGTTGCCGACCAGATGATCGCAGTGCCGGTAGTATTTCAGGTCATAATAGCCGCCGAGCCGGCCCACCAGGGGCCATGGCCCGCGCGGTGCCTTGCCGGCACCCCGGTTCATCCAGGCCACAGCCACGTCTGGCCGGAAGCGACGCAGCGCGAGGCCGAGGCGCGGCGTGGTCAGCAGATCGAGCGGCCCGCCGAAGCGCAACTGCAGCGGTGCCGCGCCGCCCTCGGCGAGGCGGGCGGCGCGGGCCGGGTCGCGGCGGATCACCGGCAGCACGACGTCGCCGGCGCGGTGCAGCGCCAGGGTCAGCCGCTCGTAGAAGCCTTCCGCGCCACCGACGCGGGCGCCGGCCATGATCTGGGCGATGCGCATCAGCGGAACCGCTCCGGCGCGTGCCGCGCCAGGGTGCCGCTACGGCCGGTGGACCGGCCCTGCGCCGCCGGCGCAGGGCAGCGCGGCGCGGCCATCAGGCCGGCACCGCCGCGGCTCCACCCAGCAGCGTCACCGCGGCTTCCAGCGCCTTGCCCACCGGCAGGTCACGCATCGGCGCCGCGCCCGCCGGTCCGTCGGCCACCACCGCCCGCGCCCGCGGCCCGACTGGCGCGTATTCATCCGCCGGCGTGGGGCCGAACAAGCCCAGCGTCGGCACCCCGGCCGCGGCCGAGAGATGCATCAGCCCGGAATCATTGCCGACGAACAGCGCGCAGCGGGACAGCACCGCCGCGGCCTCGGGCAGTTCCAGCTGGCCGGACAGGTCCAGCGCGCCCGGCAGCGCCTCCAGCACCGGCGCCACCATGGCGGCTTCCAGCGCGCCCGGCCCGGCCAGGATCACCGGCCGCGCACCCGGCAACGGGCCATCCGGCGCCGCGAGCGCGGCAAACAGCGCCACGAAGCGTTCTGGCGGCCAGACCTTGCCCGCCCAGTTGGCACTGGGCCCGAGTGCCACGAAGGGCCCGCTGCCCGGCAGCAGGGATGCCGCCCGCGCCGCATCGGCCTGGTTGAACCAGACCACGGGATGGGGCGCCGCCTGCAGCCCCAGCACTCCCGCCAGATGCCCGATGCGATGACCGGGGCGGCGGCCGCCACGCATCACCGCGCGGCGCCGGGCCGGCACCAGCCAGGCCAGGGCCGAGCCGCGCAGGTCCACCACCAGGTCCCAGCGGCGACCCGCCACCTGCCGCCACAGCGACAGCCAGTGCCGCGAGAAGCTCTGCTTCGCCAGCACGATGGTGGCTTCCCGGCGGGGCATGCGGGAAAACACCCCTTCCGCCACGGGGCCGCAGGCGACCGTGATCCGCGCCTCGGGGTAAGTCCGCAGCAGGTGGTCGAGCAGGCCGGTGGAGAGCACCGCATCCCCGATCCGGGTGGCGGTCACGAACAGGATACGCATGGCTGGCGGGCGCATAGCATGGTTGTGCGGCCCCGTGCAGCGTCGCGGCTTGTTCCGGGCGTCGATCGCGCCAAAATTGCTGCTCATGCCCATTGCTCTTCTGCCTGCCCGCACCGTCATCGAAGCCTCCGGCGAAGACCGTGTCGCCTTTCTCCAGGGCCTGGTGTCCAACGACGTGTCCCAGGCGGTGCCCGGACGCGCCATCTGGGCGGCGCTGCTGACGGCGCAGGGAAAATGGCTGGCCGATTTCTTCGTCTTCGCCGAGGGCGAGCGCCTGCTGCTGGACGTGGCCACGGAGCAGGCGGCGATGCTGGTGCAGCGCCTGTCGCGGTTCCGGCTGCGCTCCCGGGTCACGCTGGCCGTTGCCGAGGGCCTGACGGTCTGGGCCGGCTGGGGCGACGCGCCGCTGCCGGAGGGCATCGCCGCACCCGATCCACGCCTGCCCGAGGCCGGCTGGCGCGCCGTGCTGCCGGCTGGCGGCATGCTCCCCGGCACTGCCGGGGACTATAACCGCCACCGCCTGGTGCTGGGGCTGCCGGACGGCGCACCGGATTTGGAGGCGGAGAAATCGGTGCTGCTGGAAGCCGGCTTCGACGAGCTGGCCGGGGTGTCCTGGACCAAGGGCTGCTACATGGGTCAGGAACTGACCGCCCGCACCAAGTACCGGGGCCTGCTGAAGAAGCGGCTGTTCCCGGTGGCCATCGAAGGCCCGCTTCCGGCGCCCGGCACGCCCGTGCTGCGGGACGATGCGGAGGTGGGGGAGATGCGCTCGGGGGTGGAAGGCTGCGGCCTGGCGCTGTTGCGCCTGCCCGTGGAACAGGGCTCAGCGCTGCGCTGCGGGGCCGCCGTGCTGCGCCCGTCCATCCCGGCCTGGATGGCCAGAAAGGACTGAGCCGCCGCTTCGGGAGGCAGGCAACCGGCGGCACGGAGGCGCCACCGGTTGCCGGAACGGCTCCGGCTCAGGCCGTCCGGTCGCTGCCGCCCGCCGACAATGCCGCCTGCGCCGCCGCCAGCCGCGCCACCGGCACGCGGTAGGGTGAGCAGGACACGTAATCCAGCCCGACGCTTTCGCAGAACTGGATCGAGGCTGGATCGCCGCCATGCTCGCCACAGATGCCGAGCTTCAGGTCGGCCTTGACGCTGCGGCCCTTGTCCTTGGCGATCTCCACCAGAGCGCCGACGCCGTCCGGATCGATCGACACGAACGGGTCCTTCGGCAGGATGCCCTTCTCCACGTAGTAGGGCAGGAACTTGCCGGCATCGTCGCGCGACAGGCCGAAGGTGGTCTGCGTCAGGTCGTTGGTGCCGAAGGAGAAGAAATCGGCCACCTCGGCGATGCGATCGGCCGTGAGGCAGGCGCGCGGCAACTCGATCATGGTGCCGACCAGGTACTCGATGGTGGTGCCCGCCTCGGCGAACACCGCCTTGGCCACCTTGTCGATCTGCGCCCGGGTCAGTTCCAGCTCCTTCTTCATGCCGACCAGCGGGATCATGATCTCGGGCACCGGGGCCTTGCCGGTCTCCTTGGCGGTGGCGACCGCCGCCTCGAAGATGGCGCGCGCCTGCATCTCGTAGATTTCCGGATAGGTCACGCCGAGGCGGCAGCCGCGATGGCCCAGCATCGGGTTGGCTTCCGACAGGTCGAGCGCGCGGCGCTTCATGGTGGCGAGATCGGCGCCGAGGCTGTCTGCCACCTCCGCCAGTTCCTCCTCGCGGTGCGGCAGGAACTCGTGCAGCGGCGGGTCGAGCAGGCGGATGGTCACCGGCAGCCCGGCCATGATGCGGAACAGTTCCAGGAAGTCGGCCCGCTGGAACGGCAGCAGCTTGGCCAGCGCGTCGCGGCGCCCGCCCTCCGTCTCCGACATGATCATCTGCCGCACCGCGCCGATGCGCTCGGGGTCGAAGAACATGTGCTCGGTGCGGCACAGGCCGATGCCCTCGGCGCCGAACTTGCGCGCCGTGTCGGCGTCGAGCGGCGTCTCGGCATTGGCACGCACCTTCATGCGGCGGATCTTGTCGGCCCAGCCCATCAGTGTCGCGAAGTCGCCGGACAGCTTCGGCTCCACCATGGCCACGGCGCCCAGGAAGATCTCGCCCGTGGCGCCGTCGAGGGTGATGGTGTCGCCGGCCTGGATGGTCTTGCCGCCGGCCGCGAGCTGCTGGCTGGCATAATCCACCATCACGCCGCCGGCACCGGCCACGCAGGGCCGGCCCATGCCGCGCGCCACCACCGCGGCGTGGCTGGTCATGCCGCCGCGCGTGGTCAGGATGCCCTTGGCGGCGTGCATGCCGTGGATGTCCTCCGGGGAGGTCTCGATCCGAACCAAGATCACGCTCTCGCCCTTGGCGGCGCGGGTCTCGGCCTCGTCGGCGGAGAACACCACCGTGCCGCAGGCGGCGCCCGGCGAGGCCGGCAGGCCCTTCGACAGCACGGTGCGCGGCGCCTTGGGGTCCAGCGTCGGGTGCAGCAGCTGGTCGAGCGAGCCGGGCGCCACGCGCTTCACCGCCTCGCGCTCGTCGATCAGACCTTCGTGGGCCATGTCGACCGCGATCTTCAGGCTGGCCGCGGCGGTGCGCTTCCCGTTGCGGGTCTGCAGCATGTACAGCTTGTTCTGCTGCACGGTGAACTCGATGTCCTGCATGTCCGTGTAGTGCTTCTCGAGCATCTCGCGGACGCGGACCAGCTCCTGGTAGGCGGCGGGCATGGCGGCTTCCATGCTGCGCTCGCCGGGCTTGGCGCGGGCCTCGGACATGGGCTGCGGCGTGCGGATGCCGGCCACCACATCCTCGCCCTGGGCGTTGATCAGGTATTCGCCGTAGAAGATGTTCTCGCCGGTCGAAGGGTCGCGGGTGAAGCAGACGCCCGTCGCGCAGTCATTGCCCATGTTGCCGAACACCATGGCCTGCACGTTCACCGCCGTGCCCCAATTCGCCGGAATGTCGTGCAGGCGGCGGTAGGTGTTGGCGCGCTGGTTCATCCAGGAGCCGAACACCGCGCCGATGGCGCCCCAGAGCTGCGCCTCAGGCTCCTGCGGGAAGGGCTGGCCCAGCACCTCCTCCACCATTCCCTTGTAGCCCGAGACGACGCGCTTCCAGTCCTCGGCCGTCAGGTCGGTGTCCTCGGATACCCCCTTGTCCAGCTTGGCGTCCTCGATGATCTCCTCGAAGCGGTGATGGTCCACGCCCAGTACCACGGAGCCGTACATCTGGATGAAGCGGCGGTAGCTGTCCCAGGCGAAGCGCGAATCGCCGGACGCCGTGGCCAGCCCTTCCACCGTGCGGTCGTTCAGGCCGAGGTTCAGCACCGTGTCCATCATGCCCGGCATGGACACGCGCGCGCCGGAGCGGACGGATACCAGCAGCGGCTTCGCTTCGTCGCCGAAGCGCAGCCCGACCGCCTCCTCGATGCGGGCGAGGTTCTCGGCCACCTGCGCCTTCAGCTCAGCGGGGTACTGCTTCTCATGCGCGTAGTAGTAGGTGCACACCTCGGTGGTGATGGTGAAGCCTGGCGGAACAGGCAGCCCGATCGAGGCCATCTCGGCCAGGTTGGCGCCCTTGCCACCCAGCAGGTTGCGCATCTCGGCCTTGCCGTCATTGCGGCCGGCGCCGAAGCCGTACACCCACTTCTGCATCCTCGGGTTCCCTATCAGCCTTCGATCTTGGAGAAGTCCGCCACCTGGTCGATCGCGTCCCGGAGGCGGGCCAATAAACCGAGACGGTTGCGCCTCAGCTGAGCGTCCGGGTCATTTACCACGACTCTGTCGAAAAAAGCGTCCACCGGCGCGCGCAGATCCGCCAGCGCCGCCATCGCATTCGCGTCATCCTCGGCAGCCAGCGCGGCACGTGCCCGGGGCAGCGCGGCATCCAGGGCGGCGGACAGCGCCCTCTCCTCCTCCGCCGCAAAACGAGCCGGGTCGGTTTCGGGGCGGTGCGGCCCGTCCTTCTTGTCCTCGATGCGCAGGATGTTGGCCGCACGGCGGGCGGCGGCCAGCAGGTTGGCACCATCCTCGCCTTCCAGGAAGCTGCGCAACGCGCCGGCACGGGCCAGCAGGCGCACCAGATCCTCGCCGCCGCCGGCGGAAAAGGTGGCGGCCAGCACGTCGTGCCGCTCGCCCTCGGCGCGCAGCTGCACGCGCAGCCGGTCGGCCAGGAAGTCCAGCAGCCCGGCGGCGAAGGCCGCCACCATCGGCGGATGGTCCGATCCCGGATCGGGCTGGAAGCCGTTCTTCATGGCGTCCTGCGCCACCGCCATGCCGAATTCCGGCTCCGCCGTGGCACCGACCGCCTGCGGATAGCCGAAGAAGGCCTCCGCCAGCGCATCGACCAAGTTCAGCCGCAGGCCGTTCTCACGCAGGATGCGGATCACGCCCAGCGCGGCCCGGCGCAGGGCGTAGGGATCGCCGGAGCCCGTCGGGCGCTCATCAGCGGCGAAGAAGCCGGCCAGCTGGTCCAGCTTGTCGGCCAGTGCCACGGCGATGGCTACAGGCTCGTCCGGCACCGAGTCGCCGGGGCCCATGGGGCGGTAATGCGCGGCGATGGCCTCCGCCACGCGCGGGTCCTCGCCATCCTTCAGCGCGTAATAGCGGCCGATGATGCCCTGCAGCTCCGGGAACTCGCCGACCAGGCCGGTGACCAGATCGGCCTTGGCCAGCCGCGCGGCGCGGGCGGCGAGCCTGGCATCGGCGCCGATCCTGCCGGCCAGCCAGCCGGCCAGCCGTTCCAGCCGGCGCACCCGCTGCCCCTGGGTGCCGAGCCGGGCATGGAACACCACGCTGTCCAGCTTCGGCAGATAGGCTTCCAGCGCCTGCTTGCGGTCGAGGTCCCAGAAGAAGCGGGCATCGGACAGGCGGGCGCGCAGCACGCGCTCATTGCCGCCGACCACCGCCCGGCCGCCATCATGGGCGGCGATGTTGGACACCACGGCGAAGAACGGGGCTGCACTGCCATCCGGACGGCGCAGCGCGAAGTAACGCTGGTTGACCCGCATGGTGGTGCGCATCAGCTCCGGCGGCAGGTCCATGAAGGCGTCATCGATGCGGCCGAGCAGCGGCACCGGCCATTCGACCAGCCCGGCCACCTCGGCCACCAGCCCCTCATCCGGCACCACTTCGACCCCCTCCGCCGCGGCCAGTGCCGCCACGCCGTCCCGCACCAGCCGGGCACGCTCCCCCGGGTCGATCACCACATGCCGCTCGGCGAGCTGCGCCGCGTAATCGGCGAAGCCGGTCACGGCGAAGGCGCCGGGCGACAGGATGCGGTGGCCTTCCGTTTGGTCGGCGGAGGCCAGGCCGTGCCCGTCATCCTCGCCATTCGCCAGGGCGAAGGGCACCACGGCGCCGTTGAACAGGCACAGGATGCGCTTCAGCGGGCGCACCCAGATGAAGCTGCTGGTGCCGCCCCAGCGCATCGATTTCGGCCAGGGAAAGCGGCGCAGCAGGCTCGGGACGATCTCGGCCAGAACCACCGGCGTCGGCCGCCCGGGGCGGTGGATCACCGCATAGAAATAGGCGGTGCCCTTGACCTCCCGGGTTTCCAGCTGCTCCCGTGCCAAGCCGGTGGAGCGCAGGAAGCCTTCCAGCGCCGGGCCGCTGGCGTCGGCGCGCGGGCCGCGCCGCTCGTCCTGCACCGCCGCCGTGCCTTCCGGCAGTTCCGCCACCAGCGCCAGCCGGCGCGGGCCGTACAGGGTACGGAGGCCGGTGGCCTGCAGGCCAGCGCCCTTCAGCGCCTCCCCCATCAGCCGCTGCAGATCCTCCGCGGCGCGCGCCTGCATGCGGGCGGGAATTTCCTCGGAGAAGAGTTCAAGCAGGAGTTCGGGCATCGGGGGCCTTACAGAAGCAAACGGGGCCGGTTCGCAGGCGGGACGGGCTGGTCAGGCGGCCGAAGGACCGGGGGCCAGCCAGGTTTCGCAGCAGGACTTGGCCAGGGCGCGCACCCGGCCGATGTAGCTGGCGCGCTCGGTCACCGAGATGGCGCCGCGCGCGTCGAGCAGGTTGAAGGCGTGGCTGGCCTTGATGCACTGGTCATAGGCCGGCAGCGCCAGCTTGCGCTCCACCAGCGCGGCGCATTCGCCTTCCGCGTCCTTGAAGTGCTGGAACAGCAGGGCGGTGTCGGCGTGCTCGAAATTGAAGGCGCTGTATTCCTTCTCCGCCCGCAGGAACACGTCGCCATAGGTGACGCCCTCGCCATTGAAGTCGAGATCATACACGTTCTCGACGCCCTGGATGTACATGGCCAGCCGTTCCAGCCCGTAGGTCAGCTCGGCGCAGGGCTTCTCCACCGGGATGCCGCCGACCTGCTGGAAGTAGGTGAACTGCGTCACCTCCATGCCGTCGCACCACACTTCCCACCCGAGGCCCCAGGCGCCGATGGTGGGGCTTTCCCAGTCATCTTCGACGAAGCGGATGTCGTGCAGCGTCGGGTCGATGCCGAGCGCCCTGTAGCTCTCGATCAGCAGGGCCTGCGGGTCGGCCGGGCTCGGCTTCAGGATCACCTGGTATTGGTAATAGTGCTGCAGCCGGTTCGGGTTCTCGCCGTAGCGGCCATCCGACGGGCGGCGGGACGGTTGCACATAGGCCGCCTTCCAGTTCTGCGGCCCAAGCGCGCGCAGCGTGGTGGCGGGGTGAAAGGTGCCGGCCCCCATCTCCATGTCGTAGGGCTGCAGAATGACGCAGCCCTGCGCCGCCCAGAACCGGTGCAGGGTCAGGATGATATCCTGGAAACTGAGGGGCTTCCCGGTTCGGGTCTGGCTCATCGCTGGGCGTCTCGGCTGGTTCTGGCGGCAGGTTGACTTGCGGCCGGGTTGCGCGCCGCACCATAAGATGCGCCCCACACCCCGGCAAGGAAGGGCACGTCCGCACATGGCCAACACCGAGTCACTGATCCGTTCCTATTATGAATCCTTCAATGCCGGCGACGTGGACGGCATGCTCGCCCTGCTGGCGGAGGATGTGGCGCACGACATCAACCAGGGTGGCCGCGAATACGGCATCCCGGCCTTCCGCGCCTTCATGGACCGCATGAACGCCCATTATCAGGAAGAACTGCGCGACATCGTGGTGATGGCCGAGCCCACCGGCCACCGCGCCGCCGCCGAGTTCACCGTGCACGGCACCTACCTGACCACCGATGAGGGCCTGCCCGAGGCGCGCGGCCAGCGCTACATCCTGCCGGCCGGCGCTTTCTTCGAGCTGCGGGCGGGGCGCATCGCCCGCGTGTCCAACTTCTACAACCTGGCGGACTGGCTGCGGCAAGTGGGCGACTAAGGGCCGCGCCGGGCTAGCCGTCCGGCCAGCCCAGGCTGTCGCGCAGCGCCGCGACGCGCCTCGCATCGGGGCGGGACTGGCGGGTCCAGGATACCCCTTCCCGCAGCACCCGCGCCGGAATGCCGGCCACCAGCGAACAGGGCGGCACGTCGCGCGTCACCATGGCCTGCGCCGCGACGATGGCGCCGCGCCCGACCGTGACGCCCTTCATCACGCTGGCGCCGGTAGCCAGCCAGACATGCGGCCCGACCAGCACATCCTCCGGCAGGTTCACCTGCTCGCCCGTGGCCAGATCGACGATGCCGTGCGAGTCCGCGTTGCGTAGCTGCACCCCCGCCGCGAACATGGCGTCGTCGCCGACCAGCATGCGGGTTCCCGGCCCCTCCGCCATGGCGTTGCCGCCATTGGTGGAGCTGTCACGGCCGAGCAGGAACAGCGCCTCCCCGGTGCGCAGCGAGACCTGCAGGTTGTGCCGCCCCGAGCCGCCCGCCACGGCAAATAGGTGGCCGCCGCCGGTGATCTTAAGCTTGAACTGGCTGCCTGGCGCCAGGTCATCCAGCGCGAACAGGCTGCCGCCCCGCGCCGCGGCGCCGAAGACGATCCGCAGCGAGGCTGGCGGAGCGCCGCCCAGCAGCAACCGGTCCCCGGCAGAAGGGCGTCCTTCCACCACCACGCCGTGCCCGGCCAGCACCGAAGGCGACGCCGCGTCGAGCGCGATCTCCACGGCGCCGCCGGCAAAGGCCGGCGGCGAGTAGCCTTCCGGCAGGCCGTTCCGCAGCAGCGGGTGCGCGGCGAACGCTGCCGTGGCCGCCGCCGGGTCCAGCCGCATCATGGCGTCAGGCCCGTTCCCCGATCAGACCCATTCGCCCTGGCGCATCACCGGCGTCACCGAGCCATCGAAGGCGATACCGTCCACGTCCACCGCCGCCGCGCCGATCATCCAGTCCACGTGGATCAGCGAGGAATTACCGCCACGCTCGGCGAACTCGGCGTCGCTCATGCTCTCGGCATCGGTGAAGCACTTCTTGTAGGCCTGGCCGAGTGCGATGTGGCTGGCCGCGTTCTCGTCGAACAAGGTGTTGAAGAACAGCAGCCCGCTCTGCGAGATCGGCGAGGAATGCGGCACCAGCGCCACCTCGCCCAGCCGCCGCGCGCCCTCGTCGGTGCCGATCAGCTTCTGCAGCACCGCCTCGCCGCTGCTCGCATGCGCTTCCACGATGGAGCCCTTCTCGAACCGGACGCGGATGTCGCGGATCAGCGTGCCGCCATGCGCCAGCGGCTTGGTGGCGGCCACTGTGCCCTCCGTCATCAGGGCGTGCGGCGTGGTGAACACTTCCTCGGTCGGGATGTTGGGGTTGCCGGTGATGCCGTTGCGCGCCTTGGAGATGCCGCCCATCCAGGCATGCCCGTCGGCCAGCCCCACGGTCAGCCCGGTGCCCGGGCCGGTGAAGCGCAGGCTGCGGAAGCGGCGCTCGGTCAGCATCGCGCGGCGCGCCAGCAGGGTGGCGTTGTGCTCGGCCCAGGCCGCTTGCGGATCGGGCCGGTCGATGCGGGCGCTGCTGTACAGCGCGTCCCACAGCTTCGCCACGGCGGCGCTTGACGGCAATTCGGGAAACACGGCGCGCGCCCAGGCGGCCGAGGCGAAAGGCACCAGCGTCCAGTTGATGGCGGAGGCGGTGATCAGTTCCAGTGCCGGGCGGTAGGCCTTGGAGCGGGCGCGATTGCTGCGCGACACCTTGTCCGGGTCCTGTTCCGCGAGCAGGTTCGGGTCCTCGCCCACGATGGCCAGCCGCGCCGCGCCGCCCCGGAAGGCCGCCGCCAGGGCCTCGAACATCCAGGCCGGCGCGTGGTCGAAGGCGCTGTCGGGGGCGTGGCGGTAGCGCGCCAGGGTGCTCTCGTCGTCGGAGAAGAAGGTCGTCACCTGGGAGGCGCCGGCCTTGTAGGCTTCGGCCGTGATGCGGCGAACCAGCGGCAGCGCCTCGATCGAGGCGGTCATCACCAGCTCCTGCCCGGGATGCAGGCCGCCGAGGCCGACCCGCACCGCCACTTCGGCCAGCTTGTCGAGGCGCGGATCGGCGGCGGTGCTGTGTTCTGGCTGGTGCTGGTCCATGCGGCGGGTCCTCGGGTGCGGTTGCGCGTGTCCAAAGGATTGCCACCCGGCCGGGGGTGGGTGTCAAGCCGGGCCGGCGTCCCGGTGCCTTGCGGGTTTTCCGGCGCGAAGTGGGGTGGGGTTGTGGGCTAAACCCCACCACAGGGATGCTCCGGCGGGAGCGTCCCGGAACAGGAGAAAACCCCATGTTTCAACTGCCCTGCCGCTGTTGCGGCCCCTTCACGCACCGCCCCGGCGCGTCCTTCCCAGGCCGGCGGGCCGTGGCGGCCGGGATGCTGGCCGGCCTGGCCGCCCTGACCCTGCCGCCCCGCGCAGCCCTCGGGGCCGAAGCGGTGCCGCGCACCGCCCTGACCCCGGACCAGGCCCTGCAAAGGATGAAGCAGGGCAACGACCAGTTCCGCACCGACGCGCCGTTCCGCAGCGCCACGGGCCGGGAGCGCCGGGTGGAGCTGGCGCGCGGCCAGGCGCCGTTCTGTGTGCTGATCGGCTGTTCCGACAGCCGGGTGCCGCCGGAGCTGCTGTTCGGCCGCGGCCTGGGCGAGCTGTTCATCGTGCGCAATGCCGGCAACACGGTGGACACGGCGGCGCTGGGCAGCGTCGAGTATGGCGTCGGCGTGCTGGGTTGCCCGCTGGTGGTGGTGCTCGGCCATGAAGGCTGCGGCGCAGTGGCGGCCGCGCTGTCCGTGGTGGAGCGGAACAGCAGCTTTCCCGGCGTGGTGGGCGAGATGATCCAGCCGATCATCCCGGCCGTGCTGTCGGCCCGCCAGCCGGACGGTGCCGTGTCGCTCGACGACGCGGTGGTGGCCAATGCGCGGCGGGTAGCGGCGCGGCTGGGCACGCAGAGCACGGTGCTGCGCGATGCGGTGGACCAGGGACGGCTGAAAGTGGTGGCGGCCCGCTACGACCTCGATGACGGCGACGTCACCTGGTTCGAGGATCTCTGAACCGGGCCGGCGCCCACGGAGAACCCGGTGCGGCGCGGAGGACGCGCACCCGGGCATCCCGCGATCAAAGGCCGAGGCGCGCCCAGGCCCCGCGCTCCTCGGCCGCGGCCAGCCCCTCGGCCATGGCGCCGCGCAGCAGGCGCAGCGGCAGGGGCGGCCGGCGCTGCCCGAGCGGCACCACCCGCGCCGCGTCGCCGAAGCGGCGGCGGATCTCGCCGCGCGTGTCGCCCAGACCGTCGATCAGGCCCAGCGGCAGCGCTTCTCGCCCGGTCCAGAAACGGCCGGTGAACAGCGCGTCGTCCGGCGCCGTCAGCCGGCCGGAACGGCGCCCGCGCACCCAGCCCTTGAACTCGGCATGCAGCGCGCCGAGCAGTTCTTCCAGCCGCTCCTGCTGCCACGGCTCCACCGGGCGGAACGGGTCGAGAAAGGATTTCTGGCCGCCTGCCGTGGTCAGGCGGCGCTCGACGCCGAGCTTGGCCGCCAGACCCTCCACCCCGAACCCGGCCGACACCACGCCGATCGAGCCGACAATGGAGGACGGGTCGGCGACGATCTCGTCCGCCGCGCAGGCCAGCCAGTAGCCGCCCGAGGCCGCCGCGTCCTCGCAGACCGCGACCACGGGAACCTTGTGCTTGTCGGCCAGCTGCCGGATGCGCCCGGCGATCAGGCTGGACTGCACCGGTGAGCCGCCGGGCGAGTTGATCGCCAGCACCACCCCGGCCAGCCGCTTCAGCGCGAAGGCGCGGTCCAGCACCGGACCGATGCCGTCGATGTTGAGGCCGGCCGGCGCCGGGCCCAGGCCGCCGCGCGCGGCGATGACGCCGGACAGCCGCACCACCGCGACCACAGGGGCGCGGTTGAGGAAAGGGATCTTCATGGTCCCTCAAATCGTCGCGCCCCGGCTCAACGGCAAGCACCCTTTTCCTTCCCGCCCGTGCATGCGACGAGAAGCGGCGGAGACGAGCCATGAGGGAGGTTTGGGCATGAGGACGGTAGCGGCGGTGGCGTGGGAGGCGGGCAAGCCGCTGGTGGTGGAGGA
>NZ_QXGS01000109.1 GCF_003604215.1 Teichococcus vastitatis | reverse complement strand
CTGTCGTAGTTGCGGCGACAGCGGCGGCTCAACCCGCCTGCCTGTGATGTCAGTTGCGGCCTCTGGGCGCCCGAAAATCGCCGTTCCGCTTCCGGAGAGACCCTGCCGGATCTGAGGGTTAGCGCTTCATGCAAGGCACTACGGAAACCTCTTGCCAGCCCCTGCCCTCGGCCGACTTTCATCCGATAAACCCGGCATCTCGTGCCGCATCAGCCCTGATGTGCCGTCACTTTTGTCAGAGCCGGGAGCTTTCAGAGAGCCGAGCCGGGTGTTCCTCGCCAATCGAAGCGGCATTGTGCGCGATCACCAGCGCCGCTGCTCTGCCGCAGGCTGGACCTCTGCTTCAGAAGTAGCTCGTGCCAACCCCGTCCGTCCGGCAGCATTACACCTTCTCGCACTACCTGGGCACTTCAAGCGAAGGTGTCAGGAACCTGCGTCGGCAGTGCGGACATCGAATTGGCGTGGTGATGTGGCTGAACAAGCGATCGAGGATGGCGCGGCGCACCGCGGGCAGGCTCGGCGAGGGTGGCGGGCCCGGCATCGGAGGCCGCATTTTTCCCCCGCCTCGTCCGGCGGTGCGCGGCAAGGCGGAGGTGCTGCAGGTAGGCAAAGGCGATGCACGTCATCAGCGCGTGTCGGTGCAGGCCGGTCCAGGAGCGTCCCTCGAAGTGTCCGAGACCGAGTTCCTGCTTGAGCTGCTGATGCGCCTGCTCGCACACCCAGCGTGCCTTGATGGCAGATGCCAGCAGCCGCAGTGGCGTGTCGGCAGGCAGGTTGCTCAGGTAGTACTTCCGCTCGCCGCCTGAGCGCCATTCGCCCACCAGCCAGGCCTCGTCACCCGGCAGGTGCCGGTTGTTGCCCCACACGGCGCCGTCGCCCACCCGGATGCGCGCCGCGACGAACCGGGCCGCCAGTGCGCCCTTCGTGCCCTGCCGCCAAGCGATGCGACGCCAGGAGAGGTCGCCCAGCACCTTCTCCGCCTCCACGGGCTGCTCATCGGGGACCGGCTTGCGGGCGCGCCCCGCCGGCGGCACCAGTTGCACGGCGGCGCTGTAGACCTTCTGGTTGCGCGGGATGCCGACCGCCCAGCGCAGGCCCCGGGCCTCGAGGCCCTGGCGGAACGCCGCACTCGCGCCGTAGCCCGCATCCGCCAGCACCGTGCCGAACCGCACGCCTGCGGCACGCAGCCGGTCCAGCTCGTCGAGCGCGATCTCGCCCTTGGCTTGCGGCACCATCGCGGCTTCCGGCACACCCGCCTGAGCGCAGCGCGACGGATCGCCGATCCACTCCTCCGGCAGGAACAGCCGCAGGCCGACCGGGACAGGCACCTCGCCCTGTGCCAGGGTGAGCGACACCAGCGACTGGCAGTTCGCCTTCTTGCCCAGCTGGCCGCAGTATTGCGGTGCCACGCCCACCGACATGGCGCCCTTTTTGGGCAGCGCCGTGTCGTCGATCACCAGCCAGGCCGCCGGGCCACCGACCAGCCTGTCCGCCTGCTGCGCCAGCACGGACCAGAGCGGCGCGTCATCCCAGGCCGGGCTGGCAATGAAGTGCTGCAGCTGGTCGTGGCTACCCAGCCCCAGGCGGGCGGCCATCGGCTGCAGGCTCTTGCGCTCGCCGGGCCCGAGCAGACCCCGCAGGTAGAGCGGCGCCCAGGTGCGGCGGGTCTTGCGCCCCATCACCTCGAGGAACGGCGCCAGCCAATGATCCAGGTCCGCTCCACCACCAGGAATGCTCGTCATCGACGTCACCTCCACAAGGCAGCGTCGCACGCCGTTCCGTCATACTCAACCAAAATGCCCAGGTAATGCTCGGGCGCATCATGGTCCTGGCGCGCGTCAGTGGTGTCCCGCGCCAGCTCGGCCAAGTGCCGCAGGAGGCAACCCGTCTCTTTGTCAGTGCCGGAGGCAATGACGCCCTGCGGTCAGAAGGCGTGCTCGGCGAGGCGGCGCGAAGCGTCGGCGAGGCGCTTGCCCGCCTCTCCGACCTGGTGGAGCGGTTCCGCGAGGATTATCGGGCGATGCTTGAGGCGGTGCTGGCCCGCGGCCTGCCTACCGCCTTGTGTACCATCTACGATCCACGCTTCCCCGACGCGCTGCGGCAGCGGCTGGCAATCACGGGACTGGCGCTGTTCAACGACATGATCCTGCGCGAGGCTTTTCGGCACGGCCTGCCGGTGATCGACCTGCGCCTGGTCTGCAGCGAGGCTGCGGACTTCGCCAACCCGATCGAGCCCTCGGTGCGGGGCGGCCGCAAGATCGCGGCCGCCATCACCCGGCTCGCGGTGGAGCATAACTTCCAGCAACGCCGTGCCACGATCTACACCGAAGGCGCGTGAGACCGCGGTTGAGGTGCGGCCGCATGAACAAGACGGGGCGCCAGGGCAGACAAGACGCCGACATGGCAGGACATAGCAGGCCTCATAGCGTCCGGCGCTGAACCACCATTCGGGTGACTTCGCGCCAGGATCAGTGCGGTGGCGCGGTGAAAGCGTGGTGGATGTCGAGCCTGCGCTCGTAGCAGATGGCGGGGCGGCGGAAGCGGTTGATCCAGGCGAATGTGCGCTTGATGGCCCACCTGTGCTTTCGGGCCTTTGGCTGCTTTCGAGCCGGTCTCTGGTTCTTCCGCTACTCCAGGCTGAGCTGCCGGAGTGCATCCAGATAGCGCTGTTGTGCCAGATCGCGGCTGCGGACGATGCCGACGGCCTCTCGCGCCGAGACAGCCCGGAACATCACGCGCTGGCGACTGCGAAGCTGCACGAAACGATCCAGGCTCGTGGATATCACGGTGGCGATCTTCGGGTAGCCGCCGGTGCTCTGATGATCAGCCAGCAGCACCGTCGGCACGGCGTCGCCGGAGA
>NZ_QXGS01000108.1 GCF_003604215.1 Teichococcus vastitatis | reverse complement strand
CGTCGTGCCGCAGTGACGTGCCGTCGCGGGCGCTTGCGCCGCAGGCTCAGACCTTCAAGACGGTACAGCCGGTAGACTGTAAGCGCGGTCACAGCACCCTTCTTGCGTGAGGATGGTGTGGCTGAGAGGTAGGCCGTCGCGGAGGTGTGGCGATGGCAGGGATGCTGAATGGCGCAGGTGCTGGCACTGGTGCGGGCACTGTGGCGATGGAGCGGGTGGAGATCGTCACTCGTGGCGAACGGCGCCGCATCTACTCGCCGGAGATGAAGGCGCGGCTGCTCATGGAGACGGCGGCGCCTGGCACGCGGGTGCTGGAAGTGGCGCAGCGGCATGGGATTTCGCCCAGCCTGCTGCATCGCTGGCGCCGGGAGGCGGAGGGCCGTCCTGCGAGGCGGGTAGTGAGGCAGGCATCGCCCTTCGTGCCGCTGCTGGTCGACGCCTCTCCGGAGACAGGGCCGCAGAACACGGCGGCCCCGGCGGAGAGCGGAATGGGCGCGACCATCGAGGTGGTGCTGCGCAATGGCCGGGTGCTGCGGGCCTTTGGGACAGTGGATGCCGTGGTGGTGGCCCGGCTGGCAACGGCGCTGGAAGGATGATTGCGCTCCCCTCCGGGGCCCGGATCCTGCTGGCCACGCAACCGGTGGATTTCCGCAAGGGCGCGCATGGCCTGGCGGCACTGGCTGCTGAGGTGCTGGGCCAGGATCCGTTCTCGGGCACGGTGATTGTGTTCCGCTGCAAGCGGTCAGACCGGATCAAGGTTCTGGTGTGGGACGCGAGCGGCCTGGTGTTGATCTGGAAGCAACTGGAGAGCGGCACGTTCCGCTGGCCACCCATCGTCGGCGGTGCGGTGCGGATGACGCCGGTGGAGTTTGCCGCGCTGTTCGACGGCGTCGACTGGACGCGGGTACAGAGCACGAAACTGATTCCCAGGCCGAGCGTGCCTGCCTAGACTCCCCGACGTGATGGGCGCCGCGGACGACATGCCGAGCCTGCCGGAGGATCCCGCCGCGCTGCGCGCGCTGTTGCTGGCGGTGCTGGAGCAGCGCGATGCCGCCATGGCCGAGCGCGACGCGCTGGCAGTCCGGAACGAACACCTGCACCACCTGCTGCTGACGCTGAAGCGGCGGCAGTTCGGGCAGAAGTCGGAGCGGCTGCCCGACGATCAACTGCTGTTCGCGTTCGAGGAGATCGAGGCCACGCTGGCGGCCAGCGAGGCCGAGGCGGGCCAGCGCTCGAAAGGTCTGAAAGAGCAACAGGCGAAGCGCCGCCGTGGCAGCCGCGGCCAGTTGCCCGCGCACTTGCCGCGCATGGAGATCTGCCCCTGCTGTGCGGGCGCCTTGGTCGAGATCGGCGCCGACAGCGCCGAGCGGCTCGATGTCCTGCCGGCCCAGTTCCGGGTGCTGGTCACCAGGCGCCCCAGGCTGGCCTGCCGCGCCTGTCCCGGCGTGGTGCTGCAGGCGCCCGCTCCAGAGCGGCTGGTGCCTGGCGGGCTGCCGACCGAGGCCACCGTCGCCCAGGTGCTGGTGGCCCACTATGCCGACCACCTGCCACTCTACCGCCAGGCACAGATGCTGGCACGGCAGGGGCTGACGCTGGGACGGGAGGTGCTGGCCGACTGGCTGGGCACTGCCGCCCAGGAGATCCGGCCGGTGGTGTGCCGTCTCCGCGAGATCCTGCTCGCCTCGCCGCGGCTGTTTGCTGACGAGACCACCCTGCCGGTGTGGCCTGCCCCATTGAACGGTACCGGGTGTTATGAGAGAGCTACCCCGCGCCATGGCGCGCCCGGCTGGGCACGCCGGAGCGGAGCGTAGGCAAACCCAGCAAGGTGAGGCAACACCGTTTCCGGCGCTGGCGGGCGGTAGCCCAGAGCGCTGTGCGGCCGGACCGTGTTGTAGTGCCGTCGCCAGCGCTCGATCAGCACCTCGGCCTCGCGGAGCGAGCAGAAGATCTCCCGGTCCAGCAGCTCGTCGCGCAGCTTGCCGTTGAAGCTTTCGTTGTAGCCATTCTCCCACGGGCTGCCGGGCTCGATGAACAATGTCTTCACGCCAACCTGCCCCAGCCAATTGCGCACCGCCTTGGCAGCGAATTCTGGCCCGTTGTCGGAGCGGATGTGGTCCGGCGGCCCGCGCTCGATGAACAAGTCGGCCAGGATCTGCAAGACGTCATCCGCCCGCAGCCGACGTGCCACCACGATGGCCAGGCATTCCCGGCTGAACTCATCGATCACCGTCAGCATTCGGAACGCCCGCCCATTCCTGGTCCGGTCCTGGACAAAGTCGTAGGCCCAGACATGCCCAGGCCAGCATGGCCGTAGCCGGATACAGGAACCGTCGTTCAGCCACAGCCGGGCCCGCTTCGGCTGCCGCCGCGGCACCTTCAGCCCCTCGCGCCGCCAGATGCGCTCCACCCGCTTGGCGTTCACCCGCCAGCCCTCGACCCGCAGCAGCGCCGTGACCCGGCGGTAGCCATAGCGCCCGTACTGGCGCGCCAGTCTGACCACCGCATCACTCAGCACCGCCTCGTCAGGCCGGAGTTTCGGCACCCGCCGCTGGGTGGAGCGCGCCTGACCCAGCGTGCGGCACACTCGTCGCTCGGAGACCCCGAGCACCGACCGCACATGCCGCACTCCGGCCCGGCGACGCTCGGGGCTTAGAAGTTTCCCTCCGCGGCTTCTTTGAGGATCTGCTTGTCCAGCGTCAGGTCCGCCACGGCTTTGCGCAGCCGTGCGTTTTCCCGCTCCAGTTCCTTCAGCCGACGCACCTGATCCAGCTTCAGTCCGCCATATTCCGACCGCCAGCGATAGTAGCTGGCCTCAGTGTCCGTCCGGGAACAAGATGAGACATCTGAATTGGTTGTGACTGGCGTGGAACGGCGCGAGCCAGGACAAGGTTGGTTATGTGGACGCCCCAGAACCGGCCGAAATATGACCGCAGCAAGCTGCGCTACCCGAGCGATCTAACCGATGAGGAG
>NZ_QXGS01000107.1 GCF_003604215.1 Teichococcus vastitatis | reverse complement strand
GCCGGTCCGCCGAACTCTACGGACACCTCGCCGGCGGCGAGGCCGAGCACCTCGTGGGCGATGCTGTGGAAGTGGTGATAGCCGAAGATCCCGTCGCGCCAGGCATGGCTCCAGCCGTACCGGGCGAAGGCCGCCTCCTGGGCAACGGCGTCGGCCGGCAGGACGTCTCGGTAGACCAGCAGCGGGAGCGGCGAGTTCGGGAACCCGGCGCCGTTATCGGCCAGTGGCAGGGCTTCGGGGTGCGTCATGGAGGAGGCAACGCCCGCGGGACGGCCCGGATGCGCTAAGCCGGACGGCACCTGCGGCGCCTCTCTCATGGCGATTGAGGGCGCAGGTTCAGCGCGGCCCTGGCACCGCATCGGGATCCGTATCCGGCAGGTGCTCCGGCGGCGCCTGCCATGCGGTGATCGTGCGCACGAAGCGCCGCGCGTCGGCGTTGCTGGTGAGGCCCACGAAGCGCCGGCGCAGCTCGAGCGCGGCCGCCAACTCGCCGCCTTCCAGGAAGGCGGTGCGGATCGCGGCGGCATCGCTCTCGGAGACGCAGAACATCCCGCGCAGCATGCCAATCCGGCGCAACCGCCGGCAAGCAACGTGTCCGCGAGAGAAGGCCTGAACCTGTGGGCCAACATGGGCCAGATGCCGGATGACCTGCGGGCAAAGGGTCGCACCGAGAAGCTTGGCTTCAGCTGGAGCGAAGACCCTGTCGGTGAACCGCCGTCGGCTCCGAGGCGGACCCTCTCTACCAATAGACCTTGCCCCTATGATCGGGCGCTGTCGGCTCCGGAATGCCGATCAATAGAGCCCTTTCTGAGTTTTTGATCGTGGCATATCATAGATCCTAAGGCTCTAATGATAGGATCCTCCCCATGCTGGTGGGCTACGCGCGCACGTCTACCGTCGATCAGGAGGCCGGGCTGGAAGCGCAGCTGCGAACCCTGCAAGCCGCCGGCTGCGAGCGCATCTTCAGCGAGCGGGTGTCCTCCGTGGCGCAGCGGCCGCAGCTGGAGCATGCGCTGCGCTTCCTCCGCGACGGCGACGTTTTGGTGGTGGCCAAGCCGGATCGCCTGGCCCGCGGCACGGGCGACCTGCTGCGCATCGTGGAGGATCTGGAGCGCCGCGGGGTGGCGCTGCGGGTGCTGTCCATGAGCGGACAAGAGATCGACACGCGCAGCCCGACCGGGCGCCTGATGCTGACCATGCTGGGCGCCGTGGCCGAGTTCGAGCGCGCGCTGATGCTGGAGCGCCAGCGCGAGGGTATCGCCGCCGCGAAGGCCGAGGGAAAGTACAAGGGCCGCACGCCGACCGCGCGGGCGAAGTCGGCCGAGGTGTTGCGGCTGAAGGCCGAAGGCGTGCCAGTGGTGAAGATCGCGCGCCGGCTGGAGATCGGCGTGGCGTCCGCGCACCGCATCCTGCGTGCTGAGCCGGGAGCGATCGCGGTGACAACACCATCCTGATGCGCGGCGCCTGACCAGGGCGAGAACATCAGCGACATGGATGCGGTTCGCCGGTCGGCAGTCTCCTGGCCTGGCGCCGGTCCTGGTTCCTGGGGCTGTCATACTCTTCCCGCTGCGCTACAGAGCGCCTCCTGATCGGATCTGGAGATCTCACGGTGGCTGTGGAGATCGAGCGGAAGTTTCTGCTCGTGAGCGATGACTGGAAGGCGGGGGTCGTGCAGACCCACGTCCTGAAAGATGGCCTTCTGGCCAGGTTCGGCGAAGGCAAGGTCCGGATCCGGCAAACCAGGGATCGGGCCTGGATCACGGTCAAGGGACCCCGCACCGGCATCAGCCGCGCCGAATTCGAGTATGAGATCCCGCTCCAGGAGGCCGAGGAGATCCTTTCGCTCTGCGAGTTGCCGCACATCGAGAAGGTGCGCCACATGGTACCCTATGGTGGGCTGATCTGGGCCGTTGACATCCACCAGGGACCTCTGGCCGGGATCGAGTTCGCTGAGGTGGAGCTTGAGGATCCTGAACAGCCGGTTCCTCTGCCGCCCTGGGCCGGTGACGAGGTGACGCATGATCCGCGCTACCGCAAGGCGACCCTGCTGGAGCGCGCCGCAGCCCTCACGCAACCGGCCTCCCCCGAACCTTTCTGACGCGGCGCAACTCCGTCCTGGCGGACGGCTTCCAGGCCGCAACGCGCATGTTGTGCCGTGACAATTCCGGAACAGGTCGAGCACTTCGGTGGACCCGAAAAGCGCGGCGGTTCATGCTTCACAATGGAAGACCCTTTTGGACGGGCAGCATAGGTTTTGGCAAAGAAGCAAATGCCGTCGATCTGGCGGGGACAGCAATACGCCGCGCTGCCAGTGGCGGAGGTCGACGGCGAGCTCAGGGTGCTGCTGGTCACCAGCCGGGAGACCCATCGCTGGGTGATCCCGAAGGGCTGGGCCGAGGAGGACCTCACACCGTCCGGGCTGGCCGCGAAGGAGGCCTTCGAGGAGGCCGGTGCGATCGGCGAGATCACGGCCGAGCCGGTCGGATGCTACAGCTACAGCAAACGCCTCAAGGACGGGAGCCATGTGACATGCGACGTCGAGGTCTTCCGGATGACAGTTGAGCGCTTGCTCCCGGAATGGCCGGAACGTGGCCAGCGGGAGCGGCAATGGTTCACGCCAGAGCGCGCCGCCGAGCAGGTGGCCGAGGCGGAGCTGATCGATTTACTGCGATCCCTTGCGGCGTCGGCTCCCGATCGCTGAACATTCAGGCGCGGCGGTGAGCCTATTGCGGCGGTGAGCCTATTAGCGTGAGCTTGTGCTGAGCCGGCTGTTTTGATCTGCAGGGTCCGCACTTGGCTGGTGACCTTCGATCGGCAAGTGATTGCCAGTACCAGTGCTGTTAGCCCGACACCGGTGGCAAGATCGGGTCGATAGATGCCTGTAACATGGGTACTCGCGAGATGCAGTGAGGTGGCCCCCATCTGCCGGACAGTTTGGCGGCCCGGATAAGCTCGGTCCTGGTTGATCTCAGGCCGCCAGTCTT
>NZ_QXGS01000106.1 GCF_003604215.1 Teichococcus vastitatis | reverse complement strand
GTCGGCGCCTATCCGGCGGGCAGGGATTACGACCTCCGGCGCGGTGACCCGCGGGAGCGCGAGGCGGTGCTGCGCGCCATCGCCGCCGTGCCGCGGCCGGAACAGGACCCGGTACTCGGCCCTGGGGCGGGGTTGTGCCGTCTCTGGACCGGCTAACTGCCCCGGTTACGAGACCTCCTTGGCGTCGTCGATGATGAGGAGAAACTTGGTGATGTCCTGCGGTCGGCTCTGACCTCGTTTGGTATCGACGTGAACGAAACCGAGATCGTTGTCCTGGAACTTTCCGCCGCCTTTGTACGCGCGTTTGGAAGCCGTAGGGCGCCGCCGTGAGGATGCGCAAGATGCTGTCGCGGTTCAGAAGCGGCAGGACGTGCGTGACGACGAAGGTCAGTTCGTCGAGGGCGAAGTTAAACTCTTGCCCAGGCCTCGTAGCGCCGGGCCAGCAAGCCGGAAGACCCGGGGAGCGGGCGATCCCGGCGCGGACGGCCGGGCGGCGCGGGCATTTGGGTGGATCTGGTGAATGGCTCACCTCCGTCCCACGACCGAGCGCAACAGCCGCTCAGACCGGCGCCGGTATCCTATGAGGGCCAGCCCAACTGGCTCCCGACAATGTTCCGCGACCAGACAAGAAGCTTGCGGTGCTGGTTCGCCGCCGCGAGCAGGAGATGGAGCGTCATCGGCAGCACGGCGGAGGCCATCCATCCCGATCCAGGGTCCAAATGCAGCAGCCCCATGACCTCGCTTGGAGGTCATGGGGCTGCTGCCATAGTGGGACAGCAACATCAAAGCGCAGCGAACTGACTATGTCGGCCGATGCCCATGCCGATGCCGATGGCTCGGCCGACCCAGTTACATCGCTGATGGCTTACTCACCGTCACCGGTGCTGCAGCTGAGGAGCCTGGGGTCCCGCGCCACAGCCAGGGCAAGGCGTGCACCCAGCTTCGTCAGGGCGCGGTAGTAGTCGTCGCTGAGATGATCACCTGCGTAGTGATGCCCCAGTTCGTGGATGAGGAGGTCCAAGGCCTCCTCGGAAGCGCCCCCCTTGAAGAAGCGCCGCCCCAGCTTCGGGCGATTCAGGTAGAGCGGGCCGGCCGGGCCATAGCAGGCAGCCCAGAAGGCATCCGGCGCCAGCGCGAGCTTCACCTCAATGGGCTGACCGATGAGGTGCGGGGCGAGCCGCTGGTAGAGGGCCACGAGCGCCTGCTCCGCGTCTGACCACGCCTCGCGCGGCAGCGTCTGCAGCGGAGGCCCGCCGGGGGTGAACGGCTTCGGGGACGGCGTCACCTGACCGGCCGGCAGGAGGGCCCCGGCCGTGCGCACATTGGCCCACTCCTCGGCCGACAACTGGCTCCCGTGCACGACGGTGTACCCCGCGACCACCGCCAGCTTGTTGGCCTCCCGGTCCGAGGGGTCGTACACAACCGACTTCGGCCCGAAGCGGTTCGCGACCACGGTCCTGACCGCGGCGCTCGAGACATCCCGCGTTCCGAGCGCCTCGCGCACCCACACGGCCGTGGCCTGCTCGGCGGGCAGCCGGTCATGCATCACGTTCAGGACGGCGGTCCTGAGGGTGCGGAGGTATGCGGGCGGCACGTTGTCACGGTCGAGGCTCAGCGGCACCTTCTGCTGGACGTCGACGTGGTAGGTGTCCCCCGTCGGGACAACCGGGATGCCCATCTCGTACAGCGTGGCGACCTCGTCCCCGACCACCGGGAACACGCGCACCGAGGCCTTCCTGGTGGCCGGGCGCAGGTTGCCCTCGGCGTCCGCAATCTCGGTCCGCAGCGATGCCTCGAACTCAGCGCAGGGCGTGCGCGGCGGCAGCAGCCTCCCATTGAAGGTCGTGGTGATGCCGGCGGGCGGCAGCAGCCGGTGCACCGCCGCGCAGCAGGCAGCGAACTCCTCATTCGTCAGGCGGAGCTTTCCCTCGAAGACGGTGCCCCGCTCGCGGCGCCGCCGCAGCGGCGTACGTCCGCTCGCGTCGAAGCGCACGGCCTCGGTGGTCGAGACAATCTCCGCCTCCTGGCAGAGGGCGAGCACCAGCTTTTCCCCGAGGTTGAAGCGTCCCCGCTTCTCGGCATCGGCCTTCTTGCGGCTCTCCGCGAACAGCGTCCACGCCTGCGGGAGCGTCTTGAAGCCGTCGGGGTCGTCGTCCTCGACCCGGATGGTGGCCAGCCGCGAGCCGGGCTCCTTGGTGAGCGTGACATCGACGCGTGTGCTGTCCTGGTCCCAGGCGTTCTGGACGAGCTCGTAGAGCAGGAACTCGCGGCCCTTCCGCTCGAGCAGCTTTGCCAGACCATTGCGGTCGACTTCGAACCACTGCTGCATCGTCATCATCCTTTCTGCTCGACCACCCGAAGGGGGAGCGATTGAATCCTGTTGCCGGCATGCCCAGCACCTGATCCTGGTTGGGACCCATGGCGCTGGAGGCAGTCGGCGTCTCCATCCGCAGGCCGGCCCAAAGCCGCTCCCGGTGATCGGCCACGGGGGGTCAGACGCCCGCATGGCCATGCGACGTGACAGCCCGACCGTTGCGGCGTGATGGATGGCGCTAGAAGAAGGCTATGCCCGCCGTTTCGGCGATGGTCGCCGAAGCGAGCACGCCCTGGGGAGGCGGCCAGCGCCGATGGGCCGCGGCCATCCTGATCGCTTGAGCCTCGGTGCTGCACGCCGTGATGTGCCCGGCTTGCTTCCGCAGGTCGGCAAGTGCCGACGTCAAGCACGGCACGACCGACATTCTCTTGACGGCCCGCACGATGCCGCGCTGGCCGGTCAGCTCGGGCATGACCAGGAACCCGGGCCCGTAACGGTCACCCTGTTGGCGCAGCCAGGCGAGGAGGAATGCGCAGAGGCCGCGGCGCGCCGCTGCGACGGGCGAGGGATGTGTGGTGTTGGAAGGCCTGTGCACGCGACGAATCTCCCTCCTCTTATTCTGAGGAGAGACCGTCAGCACGCGCAGCCCAGGGCTGGCCTCCCCTTTCACGCCAGGAGCTTCCTCCTGGGAAAGAGCCGCGGACACTCGCCCGCGGAGGGCGCCTTTTGCCAAGTCAGCGTGCTGGTCGGTCGGAGATTGGTCCTGGGCCGCCTGCAAGACCAGAGATAATCCAAATACGCGAACTAGTCAACTTATTCTTGGCCATAAAACCCTATCTGGGATCACCGGCGGGCGCATGCGG
>NZ_QXGS01000105.1 GCF_003604215.1 Teichococcus vastitatis | reverse complement strand
CTGGAACTGCGCTCAGGGCAGCCGGAGCGACGCGGACAGCGGGGTTCTGCGTACGAATACAACCTGACCAGGACCCGACAGGAGGAGAAGCGTCGCGCCGAGCAGGCCGAGACTGCTGATCGGCGCCTGACCGAGGGCTGGACCAAGCGAGGACGACGGGTGCCCACGGGCGCCGCAAAGGAGGAGCGACTGTCATAGGCTGCGCGGCAGAGCTTGCACCTCGTGCCCTACTCTTTGCCACGTGGTCACCCGTGAGCAGGGGGAAAATAGCACCGGTCGCTAAAAAGAGCTGTTCAACTTCATCCGTCGTCCAGGGATGCCGAGGCCTGGTCAGCCTGTGCTCGATGTTGTTCTGAGCGCAGGCCAGATCGAAGCCGTGGGCACGGAACAGCTCCTTGCGCTCCATCATCTGACGGATCTCAACCGGGTTCCAACAGTTGCCACCTGGGTCGGTGAAGTGCGCGCCGTTGTCGGTGAGAACGGTATGAACCCGGTAGGGAACGGCCTCAACCAGGGCCCGGAGGAAGTCGCCCGCGATCCGCTGGGTGACTTTCTCGTGCAATTGGGCGAAGGCGAACTTCGAGGTCCGGTCAATAGCGACGAAGAGGTAGAGCCTGCCCCCCCGGTGTGTACCTCGGCGATGTCGATGTGGAAGTAGCCGACGGGGTAGCGCTTGAACTTGGCGCGCCGCGGCTTGTCACAATCGGTCTCGGGCAAGCGGGAGATGCCGTGGCGTTGGAGGCAGCGATGCAGGGCGGAGCGTGTCAGGTGTGGAATGGTAGGCTGTAAGGCGTAGAGGCAGTCATCGAGCGGCAGCAGTGTATGCCGCCGGAAGGCCTCGATCACCGCCTCCTCCTCGATCGAGAGAACCGTCGATGCCGGCTTCTTTGGCCCGGTGGGCAGGTCAGCCACGGAGCGCCGCTTTCGCCACTTGGCAACCGTCTTGGGGTTGATGCCGTAGCGCTGGGCCAGGCCCCTCAGGCTCTCTTGACGATGCTGGATCGCTCGACGGACTGCCGCTGTCGTGCTGGCGCAGCCATGAAGAACCTGGCCCATAGTGCCTCCTTCCAGTCGCGGGAGAAGATTGCACCATCAAATCCTGGGACTGAACATCTCTGATGTCCGTCCTTTCAAGACTGGGGCGTGCCTCGCTGTTCGCCGTGCAGGCGTTGTTGTTGATGCAGAGGCGTTTAGGTGAGGAGGCGGATGACGAGCGACGGTTGATCCAGCTCTGATGCGCGGGTTGAGTACCGCATGACCCTGATCGTCGCGGGGCTGCCTCTGTCTAGAGGCGGGGATCGGTGCGAAGCCTCCCCGTAGTGTTTCCGAGGGTTCCCCTGACCGCTCCACCTCCTCGCCCAAGCGTCTCGTCTGTTCGGTGTTTTCTCCTCTGCTGGGGTGGCCGGGAGGTTCAGGCTGCAATGGCTGTTGGCATCACCATGCGAGCAATGGCCCAGGCAAAGCCCACCATCTCGCGCGCGATCGCCGTCACGACGACCTGCGGCCGCTTGCCGGCGGCCTGGAGGCGCCGGTACCGGGCGCAGAGGCGCACCTGTCCTTTCCACGCGGTTTCGCGCACCTCCCTCGGCAATCCGGCCAGGCGGGCCTTCATCTGCGCTGACACCCGGGCCGGCAGCCGGTAGGTCCAGGCGCCCTCGACCAGCATGCGGCGCGCGAGCGGGCTGCCGGCTTTGGTGATCGCGCCCTGCCGGCGCTTGGCCCCGCTGGAGTGCTCCGAGGGTACGAGGCCGAGATAGGCCATCAGCTGGCGCGGGTTGTTGAACCGGCCGAAGTCGCCGACCTCGGCCACCAGTGCCGAGGCGACGATCAGCGAGACGCCCCGCATGGCCTGCAGCGCCTCGACCACCGGCGCCATGCTCCAGCAGGGCACGAGGTCGCGGATGCGGCCGGTGAGGCGCTCGATGCGGGCCTCCAGTTCGTTCACCGCGTCCAGGTATTCTTGGCAGGCGACCTGCTGGGCAGGGTGCGGGAAGGTCTGCTCCATCAGCCACTTCCTATGCGGCCAGGTCCAGCGCTTGGCGTCGTAGCTCCGCCCGTGCCGGAGCAGGAACCCCATCAGCCGCTGCCGCGCCTTGCGGAGCGCCTCCACCATGTCCGCCCGCGCCCTGACCAGGTCCCTCATGGCCTCGTGCTCCGGGTCCGGCACCCAGACCGGTGTCAGCTCGCCCGCCCGGTGTAGGCGCGCCAGCGCCGTCGCATCCCGCCGGTCGGTCTTGATCCGCTCGCCGGGTTTGCGTGGGATCAGGCTCGGCGCGACCACCACGCAGTCGTGGCCGCGGTCGCGAAGATGTCGGTAGACCCCATAGCCGCACGGGCCGGCCTCGTAGGCAAAGCGCAGGGTCCGCCCGCCTCGGCCAACGCGCGCCAGCAGCTTGTCCAGCGCCGCTGGCTCGTTCGGGATCTCTCCCACGAACCGGACCTCGCCATCCCGACCGGCCTCCGCAACACAGACGGCGATCGT
The DNA here is from genome assembly GCF_003604215.1 of Teichococcus vastitatis. GTDB lineage: Bacteria > Pseudomonadota > Alphaproteobacteria > Acetobacterales > Acetobacteraceae > Pseudoroseomonas > Pseudoroseomonas vastitatis. The sequence continues at coordinate 732 of NZ_QXGS01000105.1, read as the reverse complement.
CGCCTTGTGCACGTCCAGCCCGACAAAGGTGATACGCTCTCCCACGGCCCGTCTCCTGTGCTGAGGCACGGCGCCGGCCCACCCGGCGCAACCCTCGTCATTCCTGCACAGTTCGAGGCGGGCCACCCCGCCTCAGACGGACATCTGGTCTAGTCGAGGCGCGCCGGTGACGGAACGATGTCGTTGAGAACGACCAAACACTTAGCCAGAGAAGTCCGCCGTTTAGAGCGGTTTCCGCACCTTCTGAATCGTTGAGGATCCACATCGGCGCGGTTCTCTGATTCATGCTCTGTGCTGGGTTGAGGAGGCCGGCATGGATACTGCGCGTGCTATCACAAGATCTTCGAGAGCGGGTGATCGCCGCGGTTGATGGTGAGATGTCGTGCCGAGCCGCGGCAGCACGGTTCGGGGTCAGCGCGGCGAGCGCGATCCGCTGGCGGCAGTTGGTTCTTCAGAACGGCACGCCGGCCGCCAAGCCGCAGGGCGACGATCGTCGTGCGGGAAAGATCGACGCGCACGGAGCCTTCATTCTGGCTGCTGTCGAGGCGAAGGACGACATCACGCTGGTCGAGTTGCAGGCGCTGCTGGCCGAGCGTGGCACGCCGGTCGGGATCGGCACGCTGTGGCGGTTCTTCGACCGGCGCCGGATCACGCGCAAAAAAAGTAGGCCGGCAAAATCAGCTGGCAAGCTTGCTGTTCCAGGATGGCCAGATAGGCGGCGGGATCGCGGCG
>NZ_QXGS01000104.1 GCF_003604215.1 Teichococcus vastitatis | reverse complement strand
GCTGAAGGGGATAAACTGCGTCATGCCCATCAGATTCGCGGATTTCAGACCGGAGGGAAATCCGACAGACTGCTAGGAAAACGGCACGCGTGGAAATCGGTTACGTTTTGCGCTTACCAAAAAGCAGCGACACGACATCTGCGGGCTTGAGGCCTTGTGCAGAAGGCGATGAGACCTACTGCCGGACTTCCTGCGCCGCCTCGCGCGCAGCTTGGCAGATCGCAACGGCGGCGGGTGCCGGATGGCCCTGCTGGAGCAGTATGGCGCGCAGGCAGTCGAGGCGCTGCTCGAGACGCTGCTGAAACTCCTGCCCCGGCCGCTCACGCGTTCGGCTGGCACCCGCAATGCCAATCTGTTCCGGTATCTGGGTGTGAGACTGGCTTGTGTTGGACATGGAGGTTTTCCCCGGGATGTTCTACCGTAGAATGGCAGAGGTCGCGGTTGATTCCTAACAGGCTCAGAGATGAGGCCGCTAATAACCTCGATTTGTCGACTTCAGGTGGAATGTCTTTCTGTTTCTGCATCATAAATACAGCCGCCCTTTCTGCCCCGCCTTCCTGTGCCCTGAGATGCCTTGCGGTTCGGCATCTACTGCTGAACATACGGCGACGCGCACGTGTCGTTTGGATGGCTCTGGCTCGTGGGCAAAAGCACGGCGCTCCTCGAACAGGCCGTTCTCGCCCGGGCGAGGGGACTACGTGTCTGCCTTCCCAAACCCTTCTTCAACACCCGTCGGGATGCCAGCTGCGTGACGACCCATGCCATGGCCGCTCACCACAACCGAGGCTGGATGCTGGGTAGTACAACGTGTGGCTCCACGTAGCAGGTAGTCCGCCCATTTCGTACATCCCGCTCATCGGCTGTCCGGGTATCCCTTGTAGCTCCATGAGGGGTAGAACGGCCCTGCAGCTCGCAGGAGACAGGCTTTGCCGGTTGTCATCACTCACCCGTCAGACGGGGTCTATGTAGGCCACGCCCTGGACCTCGCCTTCTGGACCTTGCTCGATGCAGCCGGACAGGCCGAGGTTGTGACCTTTACCGACGAGGCGGAGGCTCGGGAGCACGTCGCCAATTGGGATGAGCGCAACAACCCTGCCAGCTACGGCTATGTGGCGGTGTCAGCCGGGCGGTACGCCGGCGTGGAGGCCCTTGCCGCGGCGGGGCTGAGTCACCTGGTCGGCGACCTGCTGGAGAACGCTTTGTCGGTTGGGAGCGCGTAGGGTCTGCTGATCATTGCGGATTGAAGGCACTACGGACGACACCCTGCCCTGTCTGGAAGATGCCCTACACCTGAGTGGTGCATCAAAGCTCATGTGGCCAGATTCCAGGCAAGCATCCGCGTGGCAGCATCCATCTGCCGCTCAACACTCCAGGCGGCTACTGTTCCCTCCTTCCCTGAAAGAACCGCCCAGCTCTGCCGAGCCAGGCGGTGAAGGACTAGGGGATCAATTACAAAGCTAAACCTGAAGTGGTAGGATAACGAATGAAACAATCTCAGGTTGTTGGCGGCTTGGGAAGCCGATTCGTTCTGACCAAGGCATAAGCTTTGCCCGGGGACTGTCCCTCTCCGTCCGGATTCCAGTACACGTCCAACGAATGACGATCTAAGCGCTCCGGCGCGGCTGATAAGCTGGAAGCTGTCTGAGGTATCAACCGGGAAACCGCCCGCAAACGCGTGATGCGTGGCAAATGGCGTAAGGTGGCGTCCAGTGATGGAACCGCCCGCTTCCATATCGCCGTGCCTGTGCTGGAGGAGGTTGAGCCCAAGCAGGCGCCTGATCCTGGCGCGTGAGGCATGGCAGCGCAGCCGCAAATCGCGTCCTGGTGCGCCGATCATGCGGGCCAACACGCGTCGTATTCCTGTCCCGGCGTCCCTGCTGGGTGTGAGCGCCACCACGATCCGGGTGGCATTGCGGGATGGCACACTGAGGGCGTGAAGGCGGGACGGACCACGCTGGTGACAGAGGGCAGCCTGCGTGAATGGGTGGACAGCCTACCGACATTCAGACGAGGCGAGCTCCCGCTTTAGCCGGTCGTTCATCCTCGCAGGTCAGGATGATGGCAAGGGCGGCCGGTGATGTGGCTGCCCATGGAGCGAGACTAGCGCGCCCGGCCACGGCTCTACCTGTTCTCCTAGCCGGGCGCGTCCTTTCCCTCCACGCCACACTCCGGCCGGAACTTCTCGCCAAATACGATTATCATTTGACTCGAACAACGGCGATGAGTTGCATGCCTTGGTCTGCGGTAGGGGGGATTTGCCGCAGAGCGTAAGCCGCCTAGCCGGGGCCTGGGGGGGACACGGCCGGGCGGCTCTACCGATCTCCACCGCCCCTCACACAGCTGGGCATCGACCGACCTCCGCATCCCTGACATCTCAGCCGACCCTGGAGTTCGTACAGCTTCTGGGTGCCGGTAGGCTGTGGCGCGCCGCGAACGCTTGCACCTCGCCCCGCACCGGTCGCAGGCATGGCGGCCCGCAGCGGATCTCGAGCTGCCATCCGAAGCGGTACCACAGGGGATCCACTGGCTTTGCCCTGCTAGAGTGGGCCGCTGCTGACCAGCCCCCATGAGGTGATCCGAGCAAAATGTCAGTGCATGGGCGGCTTGGGCGGGGCTGAACCGGCGGGACTTGGCGTTCCGGGCAGCATGGCTGGTAACGTCAGTATCACCTCCGGCACGGGTGGCCGGTAGCGCAGCGCGGAGTGCGGGCGTACCGTGTTGTAGTGCTTGCGCCACTGCTCGATCAGCACGCGGGCTTCAGCCAGGTTGTTGAACACCTCGGCGTTGAGCAGCTCGTCCCTGAGCTTGCCGTTGAACGACTCAACATACCCGTTCTCCCACGGGCTGCCGGGCTCGATGTAAGCCGTCCCGGCACCCACCCCGGTGATCCAGCCCTTCACCGCGGTGGCCACGAATTCCGGTCCGTTGTCCGAGCGGATGTGCCCAGGGATCCCGCGCATGATGAACAAGTCCGCCAGCACGTCGATGACGTCGAGGGAGTTCAGCTTGCGCGCCACCCGGATCGCCAGGCATTCGCGGGTGAACTCGTCCACCACGTTCAGCATCCGCAGCTTGCGTCCGTCCCGGGTGCGGTCCTCCACAAAGTCGTAGGCCCATACATGGTTCGCCCGCTCCGGACATAGCCGCACGTAGCTGTCTGGTCGCGGAACATTGTTGGGATCCGGTTGGGCTGGCGATCGTAGAGTACCAGCGTCGGTTCG
>NZ_QXGS01000103.1 GCF_003604215.1 Teichococcus vastitatis | reverse complement strand
CCGCAACAGGCGCATTTCCTGGATAGCGACCGGAAGGTAGGCGCCGTGGCTAGGATCGATCAGCGACAACGCCGCCTGGAAGGACCCGTCTACCAAGCATGGATGCGCGAGGAACATCGCGGCATCGCCCCGCTCTGTCTGCGACAATTCGAGTCGAGCCAGAGCCACTTGGCGCGTCGCGTCGTGCCGCACCGCGCTGATGCTGCGGAAGGCATTCTGATAGTTCAGGCCGATCTGCCTAAACCGGTCGTATAATGCGCCGGATTCCAGTTCCTGCGAAATGTCGGCTCGCAGTGCTTCCAGCCCATACTGACAAGCGGCCGCGCCTTGTAGTCGGCGCAGCGTCGCCGAAGCATGCCGCACGACCTCGCCTGGCAGAAGTGCGTTGCTCGAGCGCAGCTCACGAGATCCGCCTGCCACCTCGACGACCTCCAGCATCTGCGGCTGGTCGCGATCCAGCACGAACGGTGCGTCAATGGTGACGTTCTCGAGCACCCAGGGACCTTTGGCATAGCTCGCCTCAGCGGCGGCGAGCAGCGCCTCCAGATAAGCTGCGCCAGGCATGACTGCGACGCCCGCCACTTGATGGTCATGCAGGAAGTTGAGGCTGCGTACGGAAAGATCCGTAGGGAGCGACGTACCGGGCGCTTGGCGCTGCGCCATCGCACGATCGCCAAAACTCAGCCGGTCATGGCTCTGGATGGTCGATTCGCGCCACAGTCGCTCACGTGCAAAAGGATAATTGGGCAGCGTGACTGCACGACCCTGAGGATGCCGCTGCGCCCAGTCGAGCTTGGCACCCGCGACATAGGCCGAGGCTAGCGTCAGCGGTAGGCTGCCAGCATCATCTTGCTTCATGTTGAGCGTCGGAACGTGCCGGGCGGTGGCGCCGGCGTCCTTGATGATGTCGAGGATAGAGCGGCCCAACACCGGATGCGGCCCAACCTCGACGAAGTGGGTAAGGCCGTCGCTCAGGGCCCGGCGGATCGCCGCCATGAAGCGCACCCGCTCGCGCACATTGTCGGCCCAGTATTCCGCATCGTAGCGGCGTGTCTCGACCCGCCGACCAGTCACCGTCGAGTATAGCGGGATGTGCGGCGCCTGGGTCTTCAGATCGGCAAGCACACCGATCAGTTCATCCTTCAGCGGCTCCATAAAGGCGCTGTGATAAGCAACTTCCACCGTCAGCATCCGGGCGAATACGTCCTCCGCTTCCAGCTTTCGGGCAACCGCCTTGAGGGCCGGAACGTCACCGGCCAGTGTAACCGCACGAGGCGCATTGACCGCCGCAACATCGATCTTGCCGCCGGAACGCTCGGCGATGAGTTCGGCCTCGGCCTCGCTCAGTCCAGTTGCTAGCATGCCTCCTTGCCCGGCCGCCTGAGACTGGACGCGGCTGCGCTGGCGACTGACGCGCAGCGCCTGCTCCAGCGGCAGCATCCCCGCAGCCCATGCGGCGCTGACCTCGCCGACGGAGTGGCCCAGCACGGCGTCTGGCCGCAAACCCTCAGCAGCCAGGACCCGCGTCAGGCCAAGTTGCAGCATGAAGTTAGCGGGCTGTGCAAATTCGGTGCGGGCAATTCGGCTATCCGACTCGTCCTTCAGCATTTCCGCCAGGATCGAGAAGCCGGCGATGGTTTCGAACATCGCATCAGCCTCGCGTAGCGCCGTGCGATACACGCAGGAGTCGCGCCAAAGGCCGCGACCCATGCCCCACCATTGTGGGCCCATTCCAGTATAGACGAACACGGTGCCGCCTTCTGGCGCGATCAAGGCCTCGCCCTGAAGCGTCCTTGCCGATGGCTGGCCACGCGCGAGGCCGGCGAGGCCGTTGGAAAGCGCCGCGGCGGAATCACCCCAAGCGACGGCGCGATGCTCGAAATGTGCGCGCTTGCGGGTGGCCGCGTGCAGCACATCGTAAAGGTTACACTCGGCCAAGCGTTCGGCTAGATTCTGCGCCGCCAGCGGCAGGACGCGGGGTGAGCGCGCGGAAACCGGCGCCAGCAGCACCTCCGCCGATCTACCACCCTCTGGCTGCCGGACTGGGAACACTGTGTCGGGTGCTCGCAGGATCACGTGGGCATTCGTGCCGCCATACCCGAAGGAGTTTACCGCCACCCGGCGGGTCTGGTCTGCCGGGCCGAGCACACGATGCTCCGTGGCAAGGGCGATGCCGGGATGGTGCAGCGGCAACGCCGGATTGGGCGTCTCCAGCATCGCCAGCGGCGGAACGACGTTACGGCGCAGAATCCAGGCCGCTTTGATCAGGCCGGCCACGCCAGCCGCGGCTTCGAGATGACCGATATTACTTTTGACGGAGCCGATCAGGCAGGGCGCGTCACGCTCTCCGTCGGCATAGACGGCAGCGATCGCCGCGACTTCCAACGGGTCGCCCACTGGGGTGCCCGTGCCATGCGCTTCCACGTACAGGATGGTGGCAGCATCCACATCGCTGTCCTGCAGCACCTGACGCATCAGCGCTTCCTGCGCCTTTGGGTTGGGCACGGTGATGCCACTCGTACGGCCATCCTGGTTGACGCCCGCGCCATCGACATAGGCTATGATCTCATTGCCGTCAGCTAGCGCGTCGTCAGCCTTGCGGAGTATCAGCACGCCGCAGCCCTCGCCACGGCCATAGCCGTCTGCCGCCGCGTCGAAACTCTTGGAGCGACCGTCCCGTGCCAGAAACCGGCCTTTGCTCATGGCCACAGCATATTCTGGCCGCAACATGAAATTGACCCCGCCCACCACTGCCATCTCGCAGCGGCCTTGCTGCAGATCCTGCACCGCCTGAACAAAGGCAACCAATGAAGAGGAGCAGGCAGTATCAAGGGCGAAGCTCGGGCCCGTCAGGTTGAAGGCGTAAGAGATTCGATTGGCCAGCATTGTCAGTGTCGCGCCGGCCGCTGAATGTGTATCGATAGACCAGCGGTTCTGGCTGGAGAACTCGTTGATGAGGTGATCGACCGTGAAGCCGCCTACATACACGCCGACTTGGCGGCCGGAGAGGGCTGCGATGTCGATACCGGCATTCTCGAAGGCTTGCCACGTCGTTTCTAATAGCAGACGTTGCTGCGGGTCCATGAACTCCACTTCACGCGGCGCCATCCCGAACGAAGAAGCGTCGAAGCTTTTATAGTCGTAATCCAACCAGTGCCCGCGACGAACATAGGTTTTTCCGGCTCCGCCGGCGTCATTATAAAACTTGTCCGGGTTCCATCGTCCATCAGGAACATCGGATACAAAGTTTTTTTTATCTATGAGCTGATTGAAGAATTCATCCGGACTTGAAGCTCCACCAGGAAAACGGCACTGGGCTCCAACAATAACGACGGAATTCATGCACGTATCTCCGAGAAAAGCTCGAGTTCAGATCATTACTAGGTGGCTGCGGCCGAGCTTTGTTTCGGGGCGAAACATCTCTTTATGATCGAAAT
>NZ_QXGS01000102.1 GCF_003604215.1 Teichococcus vastitatis | reverse complement strand
GATCGGCCCTTCCCTCGCATCGGACCGCCCTCCTGTGGCTGCCGCTGCGCAGACCACGAACAGAAGCAAGATCCGCGACCGGACGACACCTGCGTTGACCAACCATCGCCCAGTGACAGAAGGTGTCCAGCTGGGTTCCTCTGGAAGGCGGCAGGGCGTTATCCCTGCGATCCTACCCAGCCAAACCCGCAGACCGACCCGTGCATCACAGTCGTGCCCGCCCGGACCGCTGGAACATCATTCGCGCCAGTGGCATGACCACCTGCTGCCTGACATTGTAGTCAGGCGGAGACCGGACAGGCGCTTCGGCGTGGCAGCCCAGACCAAGGAGCAGGACAATGGCGCGGACGATCGATCTAAACTCCGATCTCGGAGAAAGCTACGGTCCCTGGCGAATGGGAGATGACGAGGCGATCCTGCGCGTCGTCACCAGCGCCAACATCGCCTGCGGTGCCCATGCGAGTGATCCCGAGACGATGTTCCAGACCCTCACCTTGTCGCGGGAGCAGGGCGTGGTGGCGGGAGCGCATCCGGGCTTCGCCGACCGTCAAGGCTTCGGTCGACGCCTGATCCCGCACAGCATCGGCGAGGTGGAGCGGCTGGTGGCGACACAGATCGGCGCGCTGATGGGAGCCGCCGCTCTGGCGGGCACCACGGTTCGCTTCGTCAAAACGCACGGCGCGCTCGGCAACTGGGCTGCCGCCGAGGCTGATGTCGCCGCGGCTGTCGCGCGGGCGGTAAGGGCGGTCTCGCCCGCGCTCGCCATGCTGGCCATCTCCGGCACAGCGCTGGATCGCGCTGGACGCGATGCGGGGCTAGCCACCTTCAGCGAGATCTTCGCGGATCGCGGCTACCTCTCCAATGGCCAGTTGGTTCCGCGCAGCAAGCCCGGGGCCATGATCCACGATCCTGAGGAGGCCGCCGCACGGCTGGTGGAGTTCCTCGACACCGGCCTGATGCCGGCGATCGACGGTCCGCCTATTCGGCTGGAGGCGCAGTCCATCTGCGTGCATGGGGATAGTCCTGGAGCTGTCGCGATGGCGGGACATGTGCGCCAGCGGTTGGCCCACGCCGGCATCGAGGCGGCTTCCTTCCTGGGTGCCGCGTGATCTTGACCTATCCTGTCTTTCGCCCGGTGGCGGATCACGCGGTTCTGGTGGAATTTGGCGAAGCCATCGACCGCGCCGTGCATGACGAGGTGCTTCGCCTAGATGCCCGGGTTTCCTCCGACACAGTCACGGGCTTCTTGGAAGCGGTGCCGGCCTACGTGAACATCCTCATCTGCTTCGATCCGCTGGTTACGGATCACGCGGCAGTGGAGAAGGCGCTGCGCCGACTGATCGATGCTCCCGGGACCGCACCGGAAATTGGGCAGCAGCAGGACGTGCACATCTGCTACGATGCCGACTTCGCGCCTGATCTCCCAGCTGTAGCCCAGGCCGTCGGCCTGTCGACCGAGGCAGTAATCGCCGCGCATCTGGCGGGCGACTACCGCGTGTACATGTACGGCTTCGCGCCGGGCTACGCCTACTTGGCCGGCGTACCGGAGGCCATCCGCCTGCCGCGCAAGACCGCCCCGGTGCGCGATGTCGCTGCGGGCAGTGTGGTCATCGCTGGGCCGCAATGCCTGATCACCACCCTGGTGATGCCAACCGGGTGGTGGATCATTGGCCGCTCCCCCACGCAGATCCTCGACGGGGAAAAGGGTGAGCGCCCTGCCTTGTTCGATGTCGGCGACACCGTGCGCTTCACCCGCATCGACCGGACAGCCTTTGAGGCAGAGGCGGTTCCATGAGCAGCGCCCTCTTCAGCGTCACTGCCGCCGGGCCGCACGTTACCTTCCAGGATGCCGGCCGGGACGGGATGCTGCGCTTCGGCGTGCCGACCTCGGGGCCGATGGACCGCGCCAGCTACGCCGCCGCACAGGCTGCATTGGGCAATCCTCCGGATGCCGCCAGTATCGAGATCTCCCCCGGCGGATTGTCGCTGTCATGCCTGGAGGGCGAGGTGACACTCGCCGTCGCGGGCGGCGGTTTCCAGGTCGTGCTGGATGGCGCCCGCTACGGCGCCTGGACTGTGCTGACCATCCGCGCCGGCTCGGTGCTGTTGGTCCGCCCGGGCTTCTGGGGCTGCTGGACGTACCTGGCTTTCGCCGGGCATTTACAGGTGCCTCCCTGGCTGGGCAGTATTTCCACCCATGGACCGACCGGTCTGGGCGGTGGGCGGCTGGCAGCGGGGCAATTCCTGACCGTCACCGACACGAGGCGCCGAGCCGAACGGTTCCTGCGCATCCCCCTTCCGGCCTGGGCACGGCCGCCCGCCGAGGTGCCGGTGGTGTTGGGACCGCAGGATCGCTTCTTCGCACCGGAGACGGTTGCTACCCTGCTGCGCGAGCCCTTCACGTTGAGCGAGGCGTATGACCGAATGGGGGTGCGCCTGCGGGGGCCGGCGCTGCCGCCCGTCGCTAAGCTGGACATGCCTTCGGAACCCGTCGCGCGCGGTTCCATCCAGGTCTCCGGCGACGCCGTGCCGACGGTGCTGCTGGCTGATCATCAGAGCACCGGCGGCTACCCGAAGATCGCCACCGTGGTATCCACGAGCCTGGATCGTTTTGTGCAGCTTCGCAGTCGTCAGCGCGTGATGTTCCGGGCTGTCTCGGCGCGAGAGGCCGTCGGCATCGTCCGCAGCCGCGATCTGGCACAACAGCGCTATCTGGATGCACTCCGGCAGCTCAGCCTGGAGTAGCGGACGGACCAAGCACCGGCATTGCCTGCGGGGAGGAACCTGCTGTCGATGCAGTGCCGCTGGCGGTAGAGCGCTCTGTTTTGCGCGATGCGCTGCATGCGGCCACGGCGTAGCGAAATGCAGGGCTCGATGCCGCGATCGGTCAGAGCCTGACGGAAGCGGTTGCTGTCATAGCCTTTGTCGCCGATCAGAACACGGACAGGCGGTAAGGCATCCAACATAAATTCTCAAGATGGCTGAACCGGTTTCCAAGGTCATGCGGACGATCTTTGTCAGAGAGATCGGGCTCTTCGCACAAGTGCCGCCTCCATCGCTGGCGTAGTTCCTAGCAGGTCTAGAAAGCCTGCAAGAGGCAGAGCTGCGGCAAAGCCGAAGCTATTAAACCCCACTGTGCCCAATACGCCTCCCAGAAAGAATGCACCCAACAGGGAACCGAGCAACCAGAGCTTGGCTCGATCTGCCATCACCTGCCGGGTGACGCCAGGCTTTCGAGAATTGCGATATGCGAGCTTACCAAGCTCAATGCCGATATCGTTGATGAGGCCCGTCATGTGCGTTGTTCGCATGCGAGCGCTGGACACCTTGGTGATTGTGGCGTTCTGTAGTCCCATGACGAAGCAGAGCAGCGGCGCTGCCACTGTGACAAAGTGAGGATTGCTGGCCAACACCACGCCAGCCACACCGAAGACGGCTAGTGTCCTGATCGCGAAATTCCCAAGATCATGGGAATGG
>NZ_QXGS01000101.1 GCF_003604215.1 Teichococcus vastitatis | reverse complement strand
TTCATGCGTGAGCCCGGATGCTCACGATTGCGTGATCAACTTCCTAGATCACGAACCCGTGAGTTGAAAAGCAAAAATAATCGTAAAAGGCGAATTTCATCTCCTCCATGCGCGCGTACGTGATACAAGACATTGAAATGTAATAAGATTGGTTCGTCGGGCTGGGGAAGAGGCGTCGGCCAGGCCGGATCAGCCCGGCTGGTCCACGGCCGAGGGAGCAGCCTGCAGCCGTCTCCGCAGCAGCAGCCAACCCGTCGGAACACCCTCTCGCGAGGTCGGCTTCGACATCTTGCGCGCAGTATTGGATGCGACGCTGAGCGGCAGGTTTGATCATCCTCCGGCTCAACACGTGGCGTTTTGCAGTCCGGCGACGGACTTCGTCTACCCTGCCCTATGCGCCCCTTTCCATCTGACCGCCCTGCCCGACGCGCTCATCGTGCTGCGGCGGTGCTGTTGGGGAGGTAGCCGTGACCAGTAAAACCGGACATGAGCAACTTGCCCCGCATCACTAAGCGAGCGGCCTGGAATGCATCGACGCCATTCGCGCCATTCTGGGCGACCGCTGCTAAGTACCCTTGGCGTGCCGGCAAAAAGGGTCTGCTGAGCCAGGATCTGGCCAAGGGCGTTCGGCATCTGACCAGGACGGCTGCTGTGGCAAGAGGAATGGAGGCTAAGATCTTGCTCACTGGGAAAAGAATCGAAACAATATCATGCGCTTAGCGCTCACCATAAGCGCATATTTGCATACTACAATATACGTATATATGCTCGAATACGGCTATATAGGAGTATGTGAATATGCGGACGCTGGTCATAGCCAGCCAGAAAGGCGGGGTCGGTAAGACCACGCTGACTGGGCATCTGGCCGTGGAAGCCGAGCGCCAGGGTGAGCCCATGGTGGCCATGATGGACACTGATGAGCAGATGTCTCTTTCTGGTTGGTTCCGGGTCCGTCAGGCTGAGACCCCCATCTTGGTCCAGCCGGTCGAGGGAAACCTCCGGAAGACGATGGACGCCATGCGAAAGGCTGGTGTCACCCTGCTGATCATCGACACTCCTCCAGCTATCACCTCATCCATCAGCCTGACCGTGGCCTTGGCTGATTTGGTGGTGATCCCGGTTCGGCCCTCGCCTCATGACCTGCGCGCGGTTGGCCGCACAGTGGACATCGTGGAACAGCACAACAAGCCGCTAGTATTCGTGGTCAACCAAGCCAACCAGCGAGCCCGCATCACAGCTCAGGCTGCCATATCCCTCAGCCAGCATGGTCCCCTCGCCGAGCCGATCATCCACTCGCGGACGGACTTTGCTGTCTCGATGGCCGATGGCCGGACGGTCACGGAGATGGAGCCAGAAGGGAAGAGTGCGGCCGAGATCGCCGCCCTGTGGACGTTCATCAAGGGACGCTTTGATAAGAAGGACCGCCGATGAGCCAGAAGGACAAGCCGGTGCTGACGGCCGACTTCATCGTCCGGAAGGACGCCATCCCTCAGCAAATTAAGCCGCCTAGCGAAGAGAAGCCTCAGCCGCGGACAGTAACCTCACTGCGCCTTCGCGGAGAGGACAACACACTGTTGCGGCACCTCGCGCACCATCTTCAGATGACCAAGACAGAGCTGGTAGACGAGGCGCTCGAACTCCTGCGAGAACGCTACAAGGATGTATAGGGATATTGATATATAGCTATATGCGGATATAGCAGCATATATAGGAATACCGCAAAATCAAAGGGGTAGACGGATGATTAGCGCGGCGGCATGCTTTGCCTCAGCCGCGCAATCTCGCGTGGCTTAGAATCAGAAAGGGCCGGACCCCAGCAGCGAACTGCCAGAACCCGACCCCTCATATCCGAACGTTCTAGCCCGGCAGCGTGAGAACTCCAGGCTAAGCGTTCGCTCTGAAAATCGCAAGCACACCTTGCGGTGAGGGAAAACTGCGTCCTGCTAACATCCGGCAAAGCTTATGGCTTTCGACCGAAACGCCTTCGTGCGGGCTGCTTGGCTCGCCTACACCACACGCCGGCTGACCCTTAGAGGACAGCGCCTGACGGCCACGGGCTATCTCCTGGCCCGTGCCATGCTGCGTCGGGCAGGGAAGGTCACAGGGCAGCTCTGGCCCTCCCGCTGCACCCTTGCGTTGGATCTCGGCATCTCAGATCGCACCGTGGAGCGTCAGCACGCCATCATGCGCGATCTGGGGCTCATTGCCTGGCAGCAGCGCCGTGGTCGGCGGGCCCGGCACGATACCAACCTCTACACGCTCCTCTCTCCCAAGCCTTCTAAAAACCTAAGAGAGTCAATCTGTGATTCTTCCGGCAACATTTTGTCGGATGGAGGCCGAAAGGCCCTCGCCAAGCTTGCGGAATGGGGCGGCGGCACGGCCGAGGACGTGCTTTCGTGGCTCTCGACGCCAAAAATGGCAGTTTGAAGCGGCTCGGCTGGCATAGGACACACGCACGCACCACCTTTTCGCCGCAGGATCGACGCACCCCAGGAGGGGCCATGGCCGCCGCCCTTTATGCTGTCCGACTTTCAAGAACCGAGATCCGCGCTCTGCTCAACGCCCTCGATGCTGCGGACGAGGCTGGCTCGATCTACACGGACGAAGAGGGCGATAAGACTGGCTTTTGCCCGATGCAAATGGTCGGCCTCATGCGGAAACTGAGCGATGCTGTAGGGGCGCTGGACGCCGCTGCCGGGCCAGCGGGGCAGGCAGCGAGGCCGAACCCGGTACGGGAAGGCGACGCGGTGGTGACCTAATCCCGCTTGTCCTGCGGCCCCTCGAACAGCGCGAGCGCCCCACTCGCGCGCATCTCGTCCAGGATCTCTGCGGTCTCAGCCGTGGCAGGCTCGATGTGCAGCGTGGCGTGGGCGTCGTCCGCTGTCGGATACTGGATCAGCACGCGCATGCCCACCGCGCGCATCTGAGGGGCGAATGCCTCCATCAGCTCGAGGGTCTGCGCCCGTGTGTCGCCTGCTTGATCGGTCATCTCCCGCCCATCTTACCCTCCCAGAGGCACCTCCAAAAATCATCCGGTAAGCGCAGTTTATCGTGTTTGATGCATAGAGGGCAGCGAGGTTCGGGCGGATAGCGCAAGGCTGCTCTCCATGTAGCTCGCGCCAAGTAATGGTTCAGAGCTCACGCGTACCCCGGGCCTGACCTGCTTCTGCGTGGCGTATGATCTCGGGCGAATTCGGGGAGGCGGGGTCCGCACGAGCCGCGATGATGTCGAGCGCGCGCTGAGTGGGGCACAGCAGCTTCAGGCATCCTTGATCCGACGATATTAACTCGGACATCAGCAGTTCACTCTGCTTCAACTCGGACGCCACCCGCAGAGGTCCGCGCGTTCACCAATCCAGTGGCACGGATGACCGGCACGGATGACGAAATCCGTCGCGCAACCCGCTTGCCGCGCAGCTCAGCCTCGATCACCTCAAGTCTGATCCAAGGCGCCTCCCAAGACTGGTGGGCGTTTCCCCTCCCAGGATCTCCAAGGTCGCGTTCCTGGACGTGGTGTAGGACCTGACCGCCTTTGAAGTGGCGGTCACCACGGTGGTTCTCGGTAGGGTT
>NZ_QXGS01000100.1 GCF_003604215.1 Teichococcus vastitatis | reverse complement strand
TGGCGCCAGAGTAGCTCACAGAGAAGGTAGGCGACACGCCCCCGGGCGTCGCGGCGACCGAGCGAGACGATCCGCTCTCGCAGCATCGCCTCCTCCTGCAACGAACTCCACCACAGGGCGGCGGAGATCCGGGGGTGGGCAGCAAACATGCCCATGATGCTTTCCCGTGAGATCGGCGCGACGCGCACGGGCGTGATCGTGCCGATCGAGTGGTCCATCTCCTTGAGCAGGAACACGTGCATGTCACACAGATCTCCGGGAATGAGAAACGTCATGATCTGACGCCTGCCATCCGGAAGATCTCGGTATCGCATGGCGACGCCTTCCTTCAGCAGAAAGACCGAGCGTGGCATCATGCCTTCGGTGACGATGTCCACGTTGACAGGGAAACGTTCTTCTGGCTGGGACAGATTGTCCAGGATCTGCCGCTCGGCGAGCGACAGCGGAACAAAGTTGGACAGCTTGCGGGTCAGGGGATTGCTGCTGAGAGGACCATCGGCCGAATGCCGATCGAGGTTCCGGGCAGCAGGCGCCATGCGCTCTTTCCTTCGACGACGATGACTTACGGGCGGTGAGCGGCCTTGCCGCAGCATACCTGAGAGGACAATCTACACGGTCTGCATCAAGAGGTCACGTAAGGCGTTTCGCATGCCCGGATGACCTCAGCCACTCTCACCAGCTTCACGCATGAGGTGTTGGCTCGTAGATCGAAGCTACAGCAATGCTTTGAGAGACGTTCCGCAGTAAGCCGATGGAGGCCACACTGACCACCACACTCTCGGTCCGACCGGCGATCTCCTGTTTGAGTTCGATGATGCCGTCAATTGCTCCCGTCACCTGTTCCTTGGGGATGACGCCGTTCTCGACCAGGAGGAGGGCAAGCGCCTCACAAAGCATGAAGGCGGCTTGGCCATGGGGATCAGGGGTGAGGGTCATCCGCCAGTATAGCGCCGTAACCCTCTGGAAGTCGCAAACCTAAATCAGTCTCAGCATGCCCTGATCGGAGAAGCTGAGACTCACAGAAAAATGGCACCGCCTGAGGTGCCGCAAGTTTATGGAGGACATAATGAACCTACGGAGGCCATAGGACCGCCGCATCATGTGACGCTCAGCGCGCTTGTCGCAGGCGGACGCTAAACTGGATTGCTTTCTGAAGACGCAGCCCGGTCATTTATCCCTTGCGCCGCAAGCTTACCGCCGACCCTGAAGGTCTTCCGAGGACTATGCGGCAGAGTACGCCGCGGCAATGCCTCGCTCCTGTGGCACAACGGCAGATTTTTTTACAATCCCGGAACGAAAACTGATCTGGATTAGCGGCATCTCTACCGAGGGTGAGCGAAGCTGTCGCCATGAACAGAACCTTTCCCTCTGACGCCAGCTTCTTTTGCTGCCTGGATGGAGTCTGGCAAATGACCCCGCAGCCTTCCTCGCCAGAGACGATCTCTGCCGTGGCACCCCGCTCGGCCCACGATGCGGAAACCTACATTGCCACGCTGGAAGCCCTCAATCACACCCTGCGCATCGAAGCTCGGAAATCGGCGGAGCAAGCGCAGTCCCGTTTGGCCGAGGTGGAACACCGGTTGAAGAACACCTTCACCACCATAGCCGCTTTGGCAACGCAGTCCGCCCAGCTGGGCGACACGGGTGAGGCATTTCGCGAGCGCTTCGAAGCCCGTTTACTAGTCCTGGCTCGATCGCACGAGCTGCTGGTCTGACAGGACCTTTGGCCGAGCCGATGTTATAATGGAAGGAATTCCTCAGGGATGGACAGGCCTGACCCCATAGCATGGGCTGCGCGATGGCCGGCTGAGCCATGGCTGGTGCGCCAGCGCCGAGAGCCCGCTTCGGGCCCTCGCTGGGGGGTGATCCAAGATGATGCACATCCAGGGCAAAGGAGCTCGGCGCGCATAGCGGCCGGAAGGTGCAGCGCTGCTGGATCTACTGTGCCCTGGGGATACGATCATCACGTCGTGGCAGGACCGCATGTTCCAGCCTGCCTTGGACGTGCTGGCGATCCTGGCGCAGCTCCAAGTCTGCAGCCTCAGCCTGGGTACACTGTCACGCTTGCTCATGGAGCGGCAACGGGACGGGAAGTCATGATCGAACCGCAGTCGGATGACGGCGAGTGCGCCGCGATGGCGGAGGACGATGTGATACAGGCGATGACGGCCTGTCAGGCGCGATTCCGGGGATGGCCCGGGCGTCTACACCATCCTGGGCGCGCCCGGGCTAGCGCGGGCGCTGCGCGAGGCTGTGGCGGAGGGCAAGCCGGTGATGCTGGCGCAGTTGAAGGCACGCCGGGGCCTGCCGCCATCGCCACCACCGCTGCCAGGAGTGCCCCTGTGATGCCTGCCTGCGGATCTAAGCGCCATTGCCGAGGTATACTCGGCCCTGGCGGCGTCAGCGGGAGCATGGTTATGAGCCAGCCTGATGTGCGCGCTTTCCTGCCGATGCAGCCGGTAATGCAGGCCTATCGCGCCGCTTCGGTGAAACTGTCAAGCTCGTCGGCGTTCCATTGCAGCGCCATGACGAGTACGCGGAGATACTGCGCGCGGCGCTGCGCGAGGGCCGCCCCTGTCGGAAGAAGACGTGCTGCGCTGGCTTGGGCAGAGCTCCTGCCGCCAGGGGCGTGTAGCTGACGTGCCGCCAGCCGGCCAACCCTCCGGCTCACGGCCATGGACCCTGCGGCTAGTGCAGGAGGCCGGCCCGCTCGTGCTGCGCCTGCGGCGGGAGGGCGCCACCTATGACGCTATCGCCGCGGAGTTGACCCGACGGGGTGTGCCGCCGCCGGGCTGGCGGCCCTGGGTCAAGCAGACGGCCACGAATCTGGTCCGCGCGGCTGAGCGGCATCTCGGGAGCTAGGTTTGCGCGATATTTAGAATAGATTATCGCGTTCGAACAGAGTGAGCAGGTGCAGGGCAGGGGCTCCTTGGTTCCCTTGGAGAGCACCAATTGTCCGACTCAGCAGAGTTTAGCTCAAAGCAGAACGGCTTCTTCGACGCCTCATCCATCCTGTGGGGATGGGGATGACGATGCTTGGCGAGTTCCACCTCGCGTAGAAGCGCACTGAGCGCGCTTCTTGTCATCCCCTGCATGCTTCAGCTCGCGGTGCGCGGCACTGGCGTGTTCAGCAGCTGCTGCTCCCACAGATAGGCGATGCCGCTACCACCGGCATGCTGCGTGATCACTTCCGTCAGCGCGACGGCTTGCTCCGTCCGCGCCCAGTCACGCTGCCACTCGGCCGCCAGCGCCAGCCAGGTCATCATGTTCGCGCCAGCCGCGATCATGCGCTGGATGGCGACCTCATGAGCCTCGACTGAGACGCCGCCGGACGCGTCGGTGATCACCGTCACGTCCCAGCCCTCACCGAGCGCCTGGATTGCCGGCATCGCGACGCAGACCTCGGTCCACAAGCCAGCGATGACCAGCTGCTTGCGGCCTGTTGCCCTGATCGCGTCCACCACCTTCCGGTCTTCCCAGGTGTTGATGAACGTCCGGTCGATCACCTCCTGGCCGGGAAAAACCTCGGTGATCTGAGGAAAGAGAAGGCCGCCCCGCTCAGCGATCACGGTGGTCAGGATGGTGGGAACGCCGAAGGCCCTGGCGGCTTTCGCCAGCCCGGCGGTGTTGTTGATCACCATCTGCGGTTCGTGGCTGTTCACGTT
>NZ_QXGS01000010.1 GCF_003604215.1 Teichococcus vastitatis | reverse complement strand
GCGCGACCTGGCGCTGCCCGTCGCCCAGTACGACATGGACGCCTACTACAACACCGTCCGCAACAAGTTCTTCGGCACCGGCGATTACAGCGAAAGAAGGTGAGGGGTGGGGAGCCGGCTCAGGCCGGCTCCGGCACCATCATCTGGCTGACCATGTCGCCCAGCGCCAGCGATGCGGTCAGGCCCGGGCTCTCGATGCCGAACAGGTTGATCAGCCCGCGTTGGCCATGCACCGATGGCCCCTGGATGACGAAATCCTGCGCCGCCTGGCCGGGCGGCACGATCTTCGGCCGGATGCCGGAATAGCCCGGCTGCAGCGCGCCATCCGGCAGGCCGGGCCAGTAGCGACGGATCGCCGCGTAGAAGCTGTCGCCGCGGCGGGGGTCGACCTCGTATTCCACCTTTTCCACCCATTCCACATCGGGCCCGAAGCGGCACTGCCCACCCAGGTCGATGGTCAGGTGGGTGCCGAGGCCGCCCGGCACCGGCACCGGATAGATCAGGCGCGAGAAGGGCGAGCGCCCGGCCAGGGTGAAGTAATTGCCCTTGGCGAAATACGCCGTCGGCACATGTTCGGCCGGCATGCCGGCTAGGCTGCCGGCCAGCTTCGGCGCGTACAGCCCGGCGGCGTTGACCAGAAGCTGGCAGCGCAGCTCCATCGGCTCGGCGCCGCCAACCTGGATCTCGGCACCGCCTTCCGGCAGCAGCCGACCTCCCGTGACGGGGCTGTGGAAGGCGAACATGGCGCCGTCATTCTCGGCATCGCCCTGCAGCGCCAGCATGTAGGCGTGGCTGTCGATGATGCCGGTGGAGGGCGAGATCAGCGCCGCAGTGCAGGCCAGGGACGGCTCCATCTCCAGCGCCTCCTCACGGCTCACCAGCCGCAGGTCGGGCACGCCATTGGCCGCGGCGCGCATCTGGATGGAGGCGAGCTTGCCCTGCTCCTCCTCGTTGGTGGCGACGATCAGCTTGCCGCACTGGCGGTGCGGCACGCCGCGCTCGGCGCAATAACGGTACAGCTTGTGCTTGCCCTCGACGCAGGCCCGCGCCATCAGGCTGTCCTTGGGGTAGTAGATGCCGGCATGGATGACCTCGCTGTTGCGCGAGGAGGTTTCGGTGCCGATCCCTTCCGCCGCTTCCAGCACCAGCACCTCACGCCCGGCCGTGGCCAGCGCGCGCGCCACAGCCAATCCGACAACGCCTGCGCCGACGACGACGCAATCGACCTGATCCAATGTCCTGACCTCCCGGGGCCGAAAAGCGGGCCCGTTATCTAGCGCGTCTGACCCGCCGCGTCGCCTCCCGGTTGACCGGGATGGCCTGTCCACCCGCTCAAAAATGCGATGGCGGCCCGATCGGCGCTGCGGTGCTTGACGGAACGGCCGGCGGGCTCCACGCAGCCTGCCATGGCCGCCCCTCCGATCCTTCTGCTGCAAGACATCCGCCTCGGCTTCGGCACCACGCCGCTGCTCGCCGGCGCCACGCTCTCGGTCTCGCCGGGGGAGCGACTGGCGCTGATCGGCCGCAACGGTTCCGGCAAGTCCACCCTGCTGAAGATCGCCGCCGGATTGGCGCAGCCGGATGGCGGCAGCCGCTTCGTGCAGCCCGGCGCCACGCTGCGCTACCTGGAGCAGGAGCCGGACCTTTCCGCTTATGCCAACGTGCTGACCTATGTGGAGGCCGGATTGGCGCCGGGAGACGATCCTTACCGCGCGCACTACCTGCTGGAGCAGCTCGGCCTCACGGGAGAAGAACAGCCTGCGAACCTTTCGGGTGGCGAGGCCCGCCGCGCCGCCCTGGCGCGCGCGCTGGCGCCGCTGCCGGACATCCTGCTGCTGGACGAGCCGACCAACCATCTCGACCTGCCGGCCATCGAGTGGCTGGAGGGGGAGATCGGCGCCATGCGCTCGGCCCTGGTGCTGATCAGCCATGACCGCCGGTTCCTCAGCAGCATGACGCGCGAGATGGTGTGGCTGGACCGCGGCACCACGCGGCGACTGGCGCGCGGCTTCGCGCATTTCGAGACCTGGCGCGACGAGGTGCTGGAGCAGGAGGAGCGGGAGGCGCACAAGCTCGATCGGCAGATCGCGCGCGAAGAAGACTGGATGCGCTACGGCGTCACCGCCCGGCGCAAGCGCAACGTCCGCCGCGTCGCCGAGCTGGCCGGGCTGCGGCAGCAGCGCCGGGAACGCCGCGCCGCGCAGGGCGGGGTGAGGATGGCGGCGGCGGAGGGCGAGGCTTCCGGCACGCTGGTGATCGCCGCCGAGGGAATCGGCAAGTCCTATAACGGCCGCGCCGTGGTGCGCGACTTCTCCACGCGGGTGATCCGTGGCGACCGCGTCGGCATCGTCGGGCCGAACGGCGCGGGCAAGACCACCCTGCTGTCCATGCTGACCGGCGTACTGGCGCCGGACGAGGGCGAGGTGCGGCTTGGCACCAACCTGGAGATGGTGACGCTGGACCAGAAGCGGGAAGCGCTGGATGGCGCGCTGGGCGTGGCCGAGACGCTGACCGGCAAGCGCGGCGACCAGGTCTGGGTGAACGGCCAGCCGCGCCACGTGATCGGCTACATGAAGGACTTCCTGTTCCTGCCGGAACAAGCGCGCACCCCGGTGTCTGCCCTGTCGGGCGGGGAACGCGGGCGGCTGCTGCTGGCCCGTGCCTTCGCCACGCCGTCCAACCTGCTGGTGCTGGACGAGCCCACCAACGACCTCGACCTCGAGACGCTGGACCTGTTGCAGGAGCAGATCGCCGACTACGCCGGCACGGTGATCGTGGTCAGCCACGACCGCGACTTCCTGGACCGCGTCTGCACCAATGTCATCGCCTGGGAAGGCGAGGGGCGGTGGCAGGATTATCCCGGCGGCTATTCCGACATGGTGGCGCAGCGCGGCCACGGCGTGCGCGCCCGGGCCGAGGCGGGCAAGCCGGCCGCGACCACGCCGAAGCCGGCCGCGAAGCCGGATGCCGCGCCGGCCCGCAAGAAGCTATCCTTCAAGGACCAGCACGAGCTGGACACCCTGCCGGCGAAGATGCGCAAGCTGGAGGCCGAGGCGGCCAGGCTGCGCGAGATCCTTGCCGATCCCGGGCTCTACACGCGCGACCGCGCCCGCTTCGACAAGGCAAGCGAATTGCTGGCCCGCAGCGAGGCCTCCCTGGCCGAGGCCGAGGAACGCTGGCTGGAGCTGGAGATGCTGCGCGAGGACGCCGCGGGATGACAGCCGCGCCAAGCCCTGCGGGCCGGGCCGCCTTGCACGTCGCCACCACGCGTTGACCGCCGCAGCATCGATGGGGAGCGCCGCAATTGGCTGCCGATGAGGATGACGAGGATGAGTCGCCGCCGGGCCTGCCCGCCGGCACGCCGTTCTACATGACTCCTGCCGGCCATGCCGGGTTGCAGGCCGAGTTGCGCACGCTGTGGAACGAGGAACGGCCCAAGGTGCTGGAGATCGTGTCCTGGGCCGCCAGCCTCGGCGACCGCAGCGAGAACGCCGATTATCAATACGGCAAGCGCCGCCTGCGCGAGATCGACCGCCGCGTCCGCTTCCTGCGCAAGCGGCTGGAGCGAGTGCAGGTGGTGGACCCGGCGGCGCAGCCGCGCCGCGACCAAGTGTTCTTCGGCGCCACCGTCACCTATGCGCGGGAGGATGATTCGGAGCACAGGGTCACCATTGTCGGCGTTGACGAGACGGATCTGGAACGCGGTCACATCTCCTGGGTGTCGCCGGTGGCGCGGGCGCTGCTGAAGGCCCGGGTCGGCGACCTGGTGCGCATCCGCACGCCGGCCGGTCCGGAGGAGGTGGAAGTGGTGGCCATCTCCTACCCGGCCGGCAGCTAGGCGCGGGCCCGCTCGCGCGTTTTCCACGACGACGCCACGGCTTCCCGCTGGTGCGGCGCCGCGGCCGGCCTCAATCTGGCGTTGCGGCACGCCTCGTCCCGTTGCCGCCACCAGGAAACGCCGGGGCCGCTACGTCATGTCCGATCCGACCGCCTTGCCACCCCTGCCATCGGGGCGGTCACCGCGCGTCTTGCTGCGGGAGGCGCTGCTGCGCCTGCTGCGCGGCTGGAAGGGGCTTTCCCCGGTACCGCGCGGGATGGTGTGGATGGCGCTGTCCGGCATGTCGTTCAGCCTGCTCAATGCCTTGATGAGCGGGCTGACGCGGGAGATGCACCCCTTCCAGGCGCAGTTCCTGCGCTACCTGTTCGGCTTCATGGTGATGCTGCCGCTGTTGGCGCGGGCCGGGCTGGCGGCCTATGCGCCAAACGGTGTGGGCGGGCAGCTCTGGCGCGGGGCGATCCACACCGCCGGCCTGCTGCTGTGGTTCCTGGCGCTGCCGCACATTGCCCTGGCCGATGTCACCGCGCTGGGCTTTACCGGGCCGATCTTCGTGATGCTGGGCGCGGTGCTGTTCCTGAAGGAAAAGGTGGTGCTGTCGCGCTGGATCGCCGCGGCGGTCGGGCTGGTGGGCGTCGCCATCGTGCTGGTGCCGAAGCTGAGCGGCGGTGGCGGCATCTGGACGCTGGTGATGCTGGCGTCCTCGCCGCTATTCGCGGCCTCCTTCCTGATCACCAAGGTGATGACGCGGCGGGACAGCCCCGAGATCATCGTGATGTGGCAGGCCTTCAGCATCACGCTGTTCACGCTGCCCTTCGCCCTGTGGGACTGGACCTGGCCAGATGCGCGCCAGCTCGCCTGGTTCGCCATGGGCGGCGCGTTGGGCAGCCTCGGCCACTGGTTCCTGACGCTGGCCTTCCGGGTCGCCGACCTGTCGGCCACCCAGCCGGTGAAGTTCCTCGATCTCGCCTGGGCCTCGCTGCTCGGCTTCATCCTGTTTGCCGACATGCCGGCCTGGACCACCTTCGCCGGGGCGGCGGTGATCTTCGCCTCGGCCACCTGGATGGCCCGGGCCGAAGCGCGGACACCCCGGCAGCCGGCCCGCTGACCGGCGCCGGAGGCCTTTCCCTTAGTTGCTGGACACGCCGGCCAGGGTCAGGATGGTCGCCATGGCGGTGGCCACGCCCTTTACGCTGGGGCCTTGCTCCACATCGATCCATTCCTCCAGCGAATGGGCACGGCCGCCGCTGCCGCCGGTGCCCAGCGTCACCGCCGGAATGCCCAGGCTGATGGGGATGTTGCTGTCGGTGGAGGAGAACTCGTGCACCAGCTCGTAACCCTGCGCGCCGATCACCGTGGCGGCGACGTGGGCGATGCGGGACTCCGCCGGCGTCACGCCGGCCGGCCGGTCGCCGATCTGCTTCACCTCCACGCTGATCTCGCCGCAGCTCGTGTCGCGTGCGGCATTCTCGTCGGCGGCCGCCTGCGGCAGGATGGCGAGGAAGCGCTCCTCCAGGACCGCCAGGGCCTCGGCCGAGGCGGAGCGCAGATCGACCTCCATCCAGGCTTCCTCGGGGATGGCATTGATGGAGGTGCCGCCGCCCACCTTCCCGATCGAGAAGGTTGTCTTGGGCCGGGCCGCCACGCGGATGCGCGACAGGTCGTCGGCCGCACGGGCCAGCGCGAACATCGGGTTCACCAGGCCGAAGGCGCCGAAGGAATGGCCGCCCGGGCCGCGGAAGGTGATGCGGTAGCGCTTGCTGCCGACGGCACCGTGCACCAGCCGCGCCGGATCGATGCCATCCATGGCGATGAACCCGGCAACACGGTCGCGCCAGCGGCTGTCGCGGAAGAACGCCTTCACGCCGCGCAGGTCGCCGGCGCCTTCCTCGCCCACCGAGGCCAGGAACAGGATGCCGGCGCGGGTGCGGATGGCGGCCTTGTCGAGAGCGCGCGACATGGCCAGCAGCACCGCCAGGCCGCGGGTGTCGTCGCCGACGCCCGGGGCGCGCAGCACCGTGCCCTCACGCTTCACCGTGACGTCGGTACCAGCCGGGAACACGGTGTCCAGATGCGAGCACAGCACGATCACGCCGGCGGATGGATCGGTGCCGGGGCGAAGCGCGGTGACATTACCTTCCGCGTCGGTGTCCACCTCCTGCAGCCCCTGTCCGCGCAACAGTTCCGCATAGGCGGCGGCGCGCTTCGCTTCGCCGAATGGCGGGGACGGGATCTGGGTCAGGGCGATCAGCTGCTCAACGAAGCGGTCATGGTCGGCGTCCAGCGCCTCAACGAGACGTGCGAAGGCGGGGCTGGACAGGAGGGCCCTGGCATCCTGCGCCGCATCGTCGCCGCCGCTGGCGGTGAGCAGGGCGCGCAGGGTGGGCTCAACATCAGGCATGGCGGCAACCTTCCAGGCAAACAATCGGAGGGCCCGGTTGTCCGGCCATGCCCGGCCAGCGGTCAAGGGGCGGCTCAGGTGCCGATGCGCAGCGGCGCCTGCATCTTCCGCAGACAGGCGATCACTGACAGGGCGGTGATGCGGCCGGTCTTCGGATTGTCCGAGGGGACGTTCTCGATGCTCATGGCGAAGCGGGCGGAGTCGGCCTCCACCTCGATCCGGTGCGTGTTGCGCGTGACCGTCGGGTCGGCCCAGATTTCCAGACGGGTCCGGTCCGGGCCGATGCCGGCCAGGGACAGGGCCACGGCCACGTTGAGGTTGGCCGGGAAGCCGCGCGCGGCCTCCCGGGCCGTGCCCTCGAAGACCCGCAGCGGCGCCTCGATCCCCTCGATGCGGATGTTGTTTTCCGTGAGATAGGGCGCGCCGAGCAGGCCGCGCACCGGCTTGCGGGTGATCATGCGGACGGAGGTGACCTCGCCCTCGGCCGCGGCCAACATGGCGTCCAGCCCGATCAGGGCGCCGGTCGGCACGATGATGTGGGCACCGTGCTGGGCTGCCAGGGATGCGAGGTGGTCGTGCTGCAGCAGGGCGCCGGCGCTGATCACCACGGCGTTCTTGCCCGCGCGCAGGAAGGGCTCGACGATGGAAGGCAGCAATGCGGCCGGGGCGCATTCCACCACCAGGTCAGCCTGGGGCTCCAGCTCGGCGATGTCGAGCACGGGCACCGGATTGCGCAGCTGCTCCATACGACGGGCTGCGGCCGGCTTCTCGCGCGCCGACACCACCGACAGTTCAAAGCCGGGAATGCCCCGATCCAGCGCCAGGGCGAGCGCCTGGCCGATGGCACCGAAGCCGGCGATGGCCACCCGCAAGGGACGGCGGCGAGGGGGGGCAATGGCATTCATGACGCGCGATCCTGGCACTGTGAGATGCGAAGGCACCGTCATGTCACAAGCCGAGCGATCATAACAGTTGGCGCCCCCGGAGATGGCGGGGGAGCCACCTCCGGAGTTGGCCACAAGCCGGCTTGGGGCCGCGACGCCGCACCTGGGGGAGGGCGGCTGCGCATCGCCGCCAGTTCCGGGGGAGGATCTGGCAGCGCTGTCCTGGCCAAGCTAGGCCGAGTGCCCTGGCCTGCCAAGTTGAAGAATTGACACAGTTCGGAGAGAACTGGACAGAATCTGGATCATCGCCCTCTCAAAAAACAGCGGCCTGGGGCACATGCCCCAGGCCGTTGCGATCTCCAGGGCAGGAGGAGAGAGGTCAGCCAGCCGCCTCCGGCGCGTGCTCGTTCTCGCCATCCGGGCCGTTGTCGTCCGGCTTCGGAAGAGCGGGAAGCGGCGCCTCGATGAACTCGAAGGTGAGCGCGTCGTCCTTCATACCCACCTTCACGGCGCCGCCCTTGGCCAACTTGCCGAACAGCAATTCCTCGGCGAGCGGCTTCTTGACGTATTCCTGGATCACGCGCGCCAGTGGCCGCGCGCCATACAGGCGGTCATAGCCCTTCTCAGCCAACCACTCCTTGGCGCCCGAGGACAGCTCGATGGTGACGTTGCGATCCGCGAGCTGGGCTTCCAGCTGCATCACAAACTTCTCCACCACGTTGCCGACGATCTCCTGCGTCAGGCCGCCGAACGGCACCACGGCATCCAGGCGGTTGCGGAATTCCGGGGTGAACAGGCGCTTCACCGCCTCCTCATCCTCGCCCGTCCGCTCCTCGCGGCCGAAGCCGATGCCGGCCCTGGCCATGTCCGCAGCACCCGCGTTGGTGGTCATGATCAGGATCACGTTCCGGAAATCGACCGTCTTGCCGTTGTGGTCGGTCAGCTTCCCGTGGTCCATCACCTGCAGCAGGATGTTGTAGAGGTCCTGGTGGGCCTTCTCGATCTCATCCAACAGCAGCACGGCGTGAGGGTGCTGGTCGATCGAATCGGTCAGCAAGCCGCCCTGATCGAAGCCGACATAGCCCGGCGGCGCGCCGATCAGGCGGGACACCGAATGCCGCTCCATGTACTCGGACATGTCGAAGCGGATCAACTCGATGCCCAGCGTCTTGGCAAGCTGCTTGGCCACCTCCGTCTTGCCGACGCCCGTGGGGCCGGAGAACAGGTAGTTGCCGATCGGCTTCTCCGGATCGCGCAGCCCCGCCCGAGACAGCTTGATCGCAGCTGACAATGCCTCAATCGCCTTGTCCTGACCGAACACCATCGACTTGAGGTCGCGCTCCAGGTTGCGGAGCGTTTCCTTGTCGTCGGTGGACACGCTCTTGGGCGGGATCCGGGCGATCTTGGCGACGATGTCCTCCACGTCCTTCAGGGTGACGGTCTTCTTCCGCTTCCCTTCCGGCTGCAGCATGCGGGAGGCGCCGACCTCGTCGATGACGTCGATCGCCTTGTCCGGCAGCTTGCGGTCATGGATGTACTTGGCCGACAGCTCCACCGCGGCGCGGATGGCTTCCGGCGTGTACTTGACCTTGTGGTGTTTCTCGTAATTGGTCTTGAGGCCGGTCAGGATCTTCACCGCATCCTCGACCGTCGGCTCGTTAACGTCGATCTTCTGGAAGCGGCGGACCAGGGCGCGGTCCTTCTCGAAATGCTGGCGGTATTCCTTGTAGGTGGTGGAGCCCACGCAGCGCAGGGTGCCCTGAGCCAGTGCCGGCTTCAGCAGGTTGGACGCATCCATAGCGCCGCCGGAGGTGGCACCGGCACCGATCACCGTGTGGATCTCGTCGATAAACAGGATCGAGCCGGGCTGCTGCTCCAGCTCGTTCACCACGGCCTTCAGCCGCTCCTCGAAATCGCCGCGGTAACGGGTGCCGGCCAGCAGCGAGCCCATGTCGAGCGCGTAGATGGTGGACTTCAGCAGCACCTCGGGCACGTCCCCCTCGATGATGCGCTTGGCCAGGCCCTCGGCGATCGCCGTCTTGCCCACACCGGGGTCACCCACGTAGAGCGGGTTGTTCTTGGTCCGACGGCACAGGATCTGGATGGTGCGCTCGATCTCGGAGTCGCGCCCGATCAGCGGGTCGATCTTGCCCTGCTGCGCCTTCTTGTTGAGGTTGACGCAGTAGTTGGACAATGCGTCCTGGCCCCGGCGGCCGGAAGGCTTCTCTTCCTTCTCGCCCGGCTCCTCGCCGCCCGAGGAGGCGGTGGGGGAGGCCGGCGGCGCGCCCTGGACCGGACGGTTGGTGGAGCGGCCCGGCGCCTTGGCGATGCCGTGGCTGATGAAGTTCACGGCATCCAGCCGGGTCATGTCCTGCAACTGCAGGAAATAGACCGCGTGGCTTTCCCGCTCGGAGAACAGGGCCACGAGGACGCTGGCTCCCGTTACCTCGTCCCGCCCCGAGGATTGCACGTGAATGGCGGCGCGCTGCACCACGCGCTGGAACCCGGCGGTGGGCTTGGGATCGCCCGTCCGCTCGGTGACCAAGCCGGCGAGATCCTTATCAAGGAACTCGGCGAGGTCGCGTTTCAGCTTGTCCTGGTCGACGCCGCAGGCGCGCAGCACGGTGGCGGCGTCGGTGTCGTCGACCAGGGCCAGAAGAAGATGTTCGAGCGTAGCGTATTCGTGCCGGCGTTCATTGGCGAGCGCGAGGGCACGATGGAGCGTCTGCTCAAGGTTGCGGGACAGCATGCGTTTGACGCTCCCCTTCCAGGAACGGTGCCGGAGGATGGGAGAGCCCGGCACCGAGAAGAATTCGGCCTTCCCACCCAGCCTGAACGGAGAGTGAGACCTCTCCTTAAAGACGGGGTGCAGTGCGACCGTTTCAAGAGGTTAGACAGAAGCCGGGGCGCGCCGCCACCGGCATCTGTGAAGAAGCTGCCACGAATCCGCCATTTCGGGCGGCCGCGTGGCTTAGTCCTTCTCGATGGTGCATTGGAGCGGGTGCTGGTTCTGCCGGGCCAGGTCCATAACCTGGGTGACCTTGGTTTCGGCAACCTCGTAGGTGAAGACGCCGCAAACCCCCACGCCGCGGCGATGGACGTGGAGCATGATGCGGGTCGCCTCGTCACGGCTCTTCTGGAAGAACCGCTCCAGCACATGCACGACGAATTCCATCGGCGTGTAGTCGTCGTTCAGCATCAGCACCTTGTACATGGCGGGCTTGCGGGTGCGCGGACGCGCCTTGACGACGACGCCAGTCGCGGCACCGTCACCGCCCTGTCCACCTTGCCCCGCCCCGCCCGTGCCGTCCGGGTCCTGCCCGTTTCCGTCCTGAGCGTGGTGCCTGTTGTGGTCCGTCATATCGTTGCCGAGGGCCTGCCGGTTATCTGCTGCACGTCTGGGGAAATCCCGCGGACTGAACCCGGAAGACCGTGAACCGGGCCGGACAAGAGCATCCTGCCGAGCCCCGGAGCCATCCAGGTGGTTGGGGATAATATCGGAGCCGGGGCGCCAAGGTGAAGGGCCCGGTGCAGGAAAGCCGCCGGAAAAGCCGCTGGCGGGGAAAATAACGGCGGCCAAAACAGCAGCGGCCCCGCCGCTCGGTCATGAGCGGCGGGGCCGTGCAGGCTGTTCAAACAGGCCAGGATCGCGACGGCCCGTGAACCGGCCCGCCGCGCTCGCCTGACTGGAAGCGCTGTTTACTGAGCGGCGCTCTGCTGAAGCGCGGCCGGGCGGGCGATCCGCTCCATGGCCAGCGTCATGCGGGCGGCGATCGGCGCGGAAGACTGCTCGGCCAACTTGAAGGCGGCTTCGTTCAGCTTGGTCGCCTCCGCCATGCCCTTCTCCATCTGCGACTTGGCGAAGGTGGTCTGCAGCTCCATCGCGTCGCGCAGGCTCTTGACGGTGGCCAGCGCCTTGGCGTTCTGCAAGGCTTGCTCGTTCATCGCCTGCATCACGGCGAAAGCCTGCTTGCTCAGCTCCTGCATGCCGCTCATGTAGGTCTGCGTGGCCTTGGTGAGCGCCTCGACATTGCCGCGGCTGAACTCCATGGCTTCCTCGGTGGCCTTACGGAAGCCATCCGCCGTGCGGGTTGCCTGATCCATGCTTCTCTCCGTTGCCGTGCGGCTTTGTTCCGCGCCGGTCTGCAGTGTTTTGGGCATAGTGGGAGGGGTGGCGTTGCTCGAAGCCTGTTCGATCAAGACCTTGGTCTCCTCAACGACGGCCTGCAAAGCCTCCGGTGCTGGAGTGATCTTGGGCTTCGCTGGCTTGGGCGCATTCGTCATCGCGTCCTCCCTCCGTGATCCAGTGTCCCGGCACGCCGGGGCAGGCCCTCCTCGCAGCTTCGGACGCGGCACGCGAGGGCCATGGGGCGGCATCCGAATGCCATGCCTTTGGTGCGGCGCAGCATAAAACCGTTATGGCAATGAAGTTGCATGAAGTCCAGAAGTTTTTTTGCACTGCAGCATGGCTGTTTCGGAGAGCGCCCCGGCTCTGCGGATCGCAGCCCGAGCGATCCTCCAGAATGTGGTAAGACCGTGCTGTAAGGCTTTGGGGAAAACCCTTGTTCGCCAAGCGTTCCGGGTGACACCTAGTTAGCGAATTGCTTAGTATCCGTTCGCCTCACGGGGGAGTGAGGTTGCTTCGGGGGATGACTATGCAATTGGGTCGTGCGGTCCGGCAGCTGGGGCTCATTGCCGCCTCCGCGCTGCTGATGGCTGCCTTGCCGCGCTCTGCCGCGGCGCAGATCGGCAGCGCGCGATACGCCGCCGTCGTGCTGGATCCGCAATCGGGCAAGGTGCTGTTCGGCAGCAACGCCGAAGCGCCGCGCCATCCGGCATCGCTGACCAAGATGATGACGCTCTACATGCTGTTCGGCGCGCTGCGGCGTGGCGAGATCAGCCTGCAGCAGCGCCTCGAGATGACGCCCACGGCCGCCAGCCGCCCGCCTTCGAAGCTGGGTCTGCCGCCGGGTCGCAGCATCACGGTCGAGAACGCCATCTACGCCCTGGTCACCAAATCGGCCAATGACGTGGCCTCGCTGCTCGGGGAAACGCTTGGCGGTGGCAGCGAACCGCGCTTCGCCCAGATGATGACGCTGCGGGCGCGCGCCATCGGCCTGAGTGGCACAACCTTCCGCAATGCCTCCGGCCTGCCGGACATCGACCAGATCACCACGGCCCATGACATGGCGATGCTGGGCCTCCGGCTGCAGCGCGACTTTCCCGAATATTACCATTACTTCGGCACCCGCCGGCACGTCATGGGCCCTGTCACGCTGCGCAACCACAACCGCATGCTGGACGCCTATGAAGGGGTCGATGGCATCAAGACCGGTTATGTCGATGCCAGCGGCTTCAACATCGTGAGCAGCGCGCAACGCGACAACCAGCGGCTGATCGTGGCGGTGTTCGGCGGCAGTTCCTGGGTGGAGCGGGACCGCCACGCGGCGGCGCTGCTGGATCGCGGCTTCGCCCAGCTTGGCGTTGACGGCAGCGGTGGGGTGGTGATGGCCAATGCCGCTGTTCCGCGTGGTCTGGCCCTGGCCGCGGTGGGCGGCACGGCTGCGGCCGCGACGCTGCGCACGGTTCGGGCCGGTGGCATGGTGGCGCGTGCTGCCCCGTCGCTGACCCGCCGGGCCGCAGCGCGCCCGGTGGCCGCGACGCGTTCGGTTGTTGCCGCTCGCAAGACGGTCCGCCTCGCCGCCGCGCAGGCCTCCGCGCGCAATCCGGACCGTCCGGCCGCGGCAACACGGCGCGTGGCGGCGCGCACGGTGGTGGAGCAGGGGGATGGCGGTACCCGCGTGCGGGTTCGGACTGTTGCACCGGCCCGTAAGCCCGTGGTGAAGCCTCGTCGGCGCTGATTCGCCCGGTCAGGCGGCTTCTGCCGCCTGGCACGGTCCGGATGATCGCGCCCGGGTCACAGTTTTTCACCCGCCGCACCGGGCTGGCAACGCGGCCGTTACAACAGTGTCCCATCTCTCCTGCAAAGGCGGCGCCTGTGCCGCCTGGAGGGAAGGATGCCCGACATGAACCGTTCGTTCGGCCCGATCATGCTCAGCGCCGTTCTGCTGGCGACGACCCTGCCGGCCCTGGCGCAGCCGGCGCCGCAACACCGGCCCGGCACCGCTGGCCTGTTTGACCTGACCGATGGCAACCACGATGGCCGCGTCGCCGAGAGTGAAGGATTGAATTTCCTGTCGGCCCGCTTTGCCGAGGCGGATGCCGACCGTGACACCGCGCTGACCCGGCAGGAGCTGGGCGATTTCCTGCGGACCTGAGCCGTGGCGATGCGGTCGGCCGAGGCACGCCCGGCCCTGCCGGAGCGCGCCCGGCACGCCATGGAGCAACGGGTCGACGCCATGTTCCGCGCCGCGGACAGCAATCGTGATGGACGGGTGACGCTGGAGGAAGTGCGGCCGATCGCCGTGGCTTTGTTTCGGGCGGCCGATCGCGATGGTGACGGCGCCCTGGCCGGGACTGAGCTGCGCGGCAGCCGGAACCATCGCCATCCGGGCTGAACCTGCGACACTGTCAGGAAAAGGAAAACCCCGATGGTGGGTGCGACAGGGATTGAACCTGTGACCCCCGCCGTGTGAAGGCGATGCTCTACCGCTGAGCTACGCACCCATCGAGGTGGGGCGGGAAATACCGGGGGGGACGAGGGCTGTCAAGCAGTCCTCCGCCGGGTTTTCGCCCTTCAAACAACCGGCTGCACGCCCACATCCCATTGATGCGTTGCTTCGCCGCCGTTCTCATGCTTGCAGTCACGGCATTGCCGGTCCTGGGGCCGCGCCCGGCCCTGGCGGAGCCGCTGCGCGCCGTGTATGGCGTGCAGGCGGCAGGCCTGCAGGTGATGCGGCTGGAGGTGGTGTTCGACCTCGCCGCGCCGGGCCGGTACAGCATCGAATCGCGGTCCCGCTTCACTGGGGTGGCTAGCCTGTTCAGCGGTGGCGGCGCCACCTCCCGGGTGGACGGTACCTGGCAGGATGGGCAGGTGGCGCCGCAACGCTTCATGGTCGATGGCGTGTGGCGCGGCGAGCCGCGCAGGGTGGTGCTCGACTACCCGCAAGGCGATCCGATACTCCGGCAATTGCTGCCTGCCACCGACCCGGACCGGGAGCCGGTGCCACTGGAACTGCGGCGCAATACCATCGACTCCCTGAGCGCCCTGGCGCAGCTGACCCGGAACCTGGCCAGCAGCGGACGCTGCGAAGGCCGCGCGGCCGTGTTCGACGGGCGCCGCTCCGCCGAGTTTACCGCCCGCACGCTGGGCCGCGACATCCTGGCGCCATGGCGAACGGCCTGGCATGGCGAAGCGGTCCGCTGCGGCTTCAGTGGCCGGCAGACCGGCGGCTTCCGCCGCGACGACGATGCGGAAGCGCGTGCGCCGCAGGAGGGCATGGCCTGGATGGCACGGCCGTTCCCGGGCGCGCCCTTTCTGCCGGTGCGGGTGCAGATGCCCGGCCGCTGGCTCGGGCCGTTGACCGGCTACCTGCTGGAAGTCGACGGGGCACCCGCCAGGGCGGATGCCAGCAGCGGCGGCAACTCAGCCGGGCGGCTCGCCACCGGCGCATCGCCCGCCATTTCCGGCAATCCGTAGCCCCATCCGCAAAAGATTGCCGGCAGCCCGGCCGCGGCTCCGGCGGCCACGTCGTTGTGGTGGTCGCCCACCATCACGGCACGGCCTTCACTGCCGCCGGCGGCGGTCAGGGTCGCCAGCACATGAGCCGGGTCCGGCTTGCGCACCGGAAAGCTGTCGCCGCCGCCCAGCGCCGCGAAGCGGTGCGCGAGGCCCAGCGCCTCCAGCAGCAGCCGTGCCGCACGCTCGGGCTTGTTGGTGCAGACGGCCATGCGCCATCCCGCCGCCTGCAACTGGTCCAGCACCTCGGGAATGCCGGCGAAGGGTCGCGTTTCCACCGCCGCGTGCTTCTCATAATCAGCGAGAAAGGCGGGCAGGGCGGTGGGGTCGGCCGGCAGGCCGCGGGCGGCGAAAGCGCGCTGGATCAGCACCGGCACGCCATCGCCGATGAAGCGTGTCACCTCCTCCAGGGTGAAGGGGGGGTGGCCGCGGGCGGCCATCAGCCGGTCCAGCGCGGCGCGGATGTCGGGGCGGCTGTCCACCAGGGTGCCGTCCAGGTCGAAGATCACGGTGCCTGTCATGGGCGGCAGCCATGCCATGTTTCCTTCGGCAATGCGATGTGACGCCGGCCCCGGCAGCGGCCCCTTGCCCGACAGGGGCGATCCCCGGCACAAGCGTGGACATGCCAGCCACCGCCATTCTGCTCGCCGCCGGTCTCGGGACCCGCATGAAAAGCCGCCTGCCCAAGGCGCTGCACCCGATCGCCGGGCGGCCGATGCTCAACCACCTGATCGCTGCCTGCGAGCAGGTGTTCGACCGCGTCGTGGTGGTCACCGGCCCCGACATGCCGGCGCTGGAACGCGCCGCCGCGCCGCACGCCACGGTGGTGCAACGGGAGCGCCTGGGGACTGGCCACGCCGCGCTGCAGGCGGCGCCGCTGCTGGAAGGTTTCGACGGCGACGTCGCGGTGCTCTATGCCGACAACCCGCTGATCGCCCCGGACACGCTGACCCGCCTGCGCGCCGCCCGGTCCGAGGCCGGGCTCGCGCTGCTGGCGATGCGCCCTGCCGATCCGGCGAAATACGGGCGCGTGCTGCAGGATGCGAAGGGCGACGTGATCCGGATCGTCGAATTCGCCGACGCGGATGCAGCCGAGCGGGCGATCGGCCTGTGCAATGCCGGCGTACTCTGCGCCCCGGCCGGCGAATTGTTCGGCTGGCTGCGCCAGGTGCGCAACAACAACCGTGCCGGCGAGTACTATCTGCCGGATGTGGTGCCCCTGGCGGTGGCCGCAGGCCGCCGCGTGATCGCCGTGGAAGCGCCGGAAGCCGAACTGCGCGGCATCAACAGCCGCATCGAATTGGCCGAGGCTGAGGCGGAGGTGCAGGGACGGCTGCGCCAGACGGCGATGGCGGGCGGTGCCACCCTGATCCGGCCGGACAGCGTCACCTTCAGCCACGACACGCGGCTTGGGAAGGACGTGGTGGTCGGGCCCGACGTGGTGTTCGGCCCCGGCGTCACGGTCGAGGACGAGGTCGAGATCCGCGCCTTCTCCCATCTGGAGGGCTGCGTGGTGCGGCGCGGCGCCGTGATCGGACCTTTTGCCCGGCTGCGGCCGGGTGCGGAGGTGGGCCCGCGGGCGCATGTCGGCAATTTCGTGGAACTGAAGAACGCCGTGCTGGGCGAGGGTGCCAAGGCCAATCACCTGGCCTACCTGGGCGATGCCAGCATCGGTGCCGGCAGCAACATCGGCGCCGGCACCATCACCTGCAACTATGACGGCTTCAACAAGCACCGCACCGAGATCGGCGCAGGTGTGTTCGTCGGCTCAAATTCCACCCTGGTGGCGCCACTGCGCTTGGGCGACGGTTCGTTCACCGCCGCCGGCTCCACCATCACCCGCGACGTGGCGCCCGACGCGCTGGCGTTCGGCCGGACGCGCACCACGGAGAAGCCTGGCCTGGCCGCCGCCTTTCGCGACGCCCGCTCCAAGGAGACGAAGTAGGAATGTGCGGCATCGTCGGACTGGTGGGGCGCGATGCCGCCTCGCCGCGCCTGCTGGAAGCGCTGCAGCGGCTGGAATATCGCGGCTATGACAGCGCCGGCATCGCCACGCTGGTGAACGGTCACGTGGAGCGGCGCCGCGCCGAGGGCAAGCTGCAGAACCTGGCGGCCGTGCTGGACCGCCAGCCCCTGGCCGGCACCACCGGGATCGGCCACACGCGCTGGGCGACGCATGGCGCGCCCACGGAGCGCAACGCGCATCCGCACGGCACCGCCCGCGTCTCGGTGGTGCATAACGGCATCATTGAGAACTACGCCGAGCTGCGTGCCGAGCTGGAGGCCGAGGGGGTCGCGTTCGAGACCGAAACCGATACCGAGACGGTGGCCAAGCTGCTCGATCACCTGCTGGCCGGCGGCGCCACGCCGGAACAGGCGGTGTCTGCCACGCTGAAGCGCATCCACGGCGCCTTTGGCTTGGCGATGATCTTCGCCGGCCACGGCCGCAAGTTGATCGCGGCGCGCCAGGGCAGCCCGCTGGCCGTGGGTTACGGAGAGGAGGAGATGTTTGTCGGCTCCGACGCGCTGGCGCTGTCGCCGATGACCCGCCGCATCGCCTATCTGGAGGAGGGCGATTGGGTGGTGTTGTCGGACAATGAGGCGCGGTTCTTCGACGCCGCAGACCGGCCGGTGCAGCGCGAGGTCAAGCTGACCGCCTATTCCGGTGCCGCCGTAGGCAAGGGCAATTACCGGCACTTCATGGAAAAGGAACTCCATGAGCATCCGGTGGTGCTGGGCGACACGCTGCGCCAGCATATCGACCCGGCGACCCGTGCGGTGGTACTGCCGCCGCTGCCCTTCGATCCCGCGGTGGTGCCCAGGATCACCTTTTCGGCCTGCGGCTCGGCCTATCTGGCGGCGCAGGTGGGGCGCTACTGGATTGAGCAGGTGGCCCGCATCCCGGTGGATTCCGACGTCGCCAGCGAGCTGCGTTACCGCGATCCGCCGCTGCCGGAGGGTGGCGCCGCGCTGCTGGTCAGCCAGTCCGGCGAAACGGCCGACACTCTGGCGGCGCTTCGCCTGCTGAAGCAGCGCGGGCAGCATGTGCTCGCTGTGGTGAATGTGAGCGAAAGCACCATGGACCGGGAAAGCGACGGCACGCTGCTGACCATCGCGGGCCCGGAGATCGGCGTCGCCTCCACCAAGGCTTTCACCGCCCAGCTCGCGGTGCTGGCCAGCCTGGCGCTGGGCTTCGGCCGGGCGCGCGGGACCCTGTCGGCCGGGGAAGAGGCCCGCCTCACGGCCGCCCTGCTGGAGGTGCCCGGCCATGCCGCGGCGCTGCTGGAGAAGGGCAGCGAGATTCAGGACATGGCCCGCGAGGTGGCCCTGGCCCGCGACGTGCTGTTCCTGGGCCGCGGCTCGCTGTACCCGATCGCGCTGGAAGGCGCGCTGAAGCTCAAGGAAATCTCATACATTCACGCCGAGGGCTATGCGGCGGGCGAGATGAAGCACGGGCCGATCGCCCTGATCGACCGCGACGTGCCGGTGATCGCGCTCTGCCCCTCAGGCCCGTTGTTCGAGAAAACCGCCTCCAATTTGCAGGAAGCGGCGGCGCGTGGCGGCCGCATCATGGCCTTCACCGATGCCGCAGGGGCACCGGCGCTCCGCCGCTTCGCCGAGCGGGTGGTGGTGTTGCCCACCGTGGATCCCTTTGTGGCGCCGATCCTGCACGCCATTCCGGTGCAACTGCTGGCCTACCACGTCGCTGTGCTGAAAGGCACCGACGTCGATCAGCCGCGCAACCTGGCGAAGGCCGTGACGGTGGAGTGATCGGCGCCCGGCTCGTCGCGGACGGCATGCGGGCCGCCGGGCATCGCCGGCGGCTCTTGCCATGCTGCGCCGCGGCAGCACCGTTCCAGTCTGCCGAGGCCGTCACGATCCATGTCCTGGAGCCGCCGTTCCCAGACCGAGTTGTTGGCGCGCCGCTACCTGGCAAGCCGCGGCGGCACGCCGATGGTGCGCGACCCGCTGACGCTGGCGGTGCCGCAGTTGCAGCGGGAAGTGGAGCAGGTCGGTCGTCTGGCGCGGCTGGATCTCAGCATGGCGGCGGCGCTGCTGTTGTCGGCCGTGGCGGTCACGCTCACGGCGTGGCTGGCGCCGCTGCACGGCTCGGTGCTGACGATGATGCTGTATCTGCACCTGGTGCCGCTGTTCGCACTCGGCGTCTGCATCTGGGCCGCGATCGTTGTGGAGCAATCCGGACCGCGCTGGATGCTGGCCCGGCGCATCGGACACGCTTTGAGGGCTGGCGCGCTGATGGAAGCGCTGGAACTGGCGCTGCGGGGCCTGCCCCCCGCAGCGCCCCGCCGCCTGAGCCGCTAGATGCGGCCCATCAGCATCATGATCAGCAGCACGATCAGGATCAGCCCCAGCACTCCGGACGGGCCATAGCCCCAGCCGGTGCTGTAGCCCCAGCGCGGCAGCGCGCCGATCAACAGCAGGATCACCAGAATCAGCAGGATGGTGCTCATGGTTTCCTCCATGCGGCGCAG
This sequence comes from Teichococcus vastitatis, assembly GCF_003604215.1. Taxonomy (GTDB): domain Bacteria; phylum Pseudomonadota; class Alphaproteobacteria; order Acetobacterales; family Acetobacteraceae; genus Pseudoroseomonas; species Pseudoroseomonas vastitatis. The sequence goes on along the minus strand of NZ_QXGS01000010.1, from coordinate 103,758 downwards.
CCGGATGCCCGCCGCCGTGTTGGACGCCGGTTTATGGCCGCGTCTCTGTCTGAAACGCCGGTAGGCGGATACCTGTTGCGCAGCATCGCCGATAATCGCGCGCGGCCCGGGCTGACAGTGCCGCCCACCGGGCCTAGTCTTTCCCGGCCAGAAGCGCGGGCGCCAAGACGCGCCGGATCAGGGAAGAGGTGCCACCATGCTCGATACCGTTGCCAAGCTGCCGCTCAAGGACCCCGACCTGCTGCGGCAGGCCAACCTGATCAATGGGGAATGGGTGCAGGCCGATAGCGGCAAGACGCTGGAGGTGCGCAACCCCGCCACCGGCGATCTGGTGGGCTCGATCCCCGCCATGGGGCAGGCGGAGACGCGCCGCGCCATCGAGGCCGCCAACGCGGCCTGGCCGGCATGGCGCGGGATGCTGGCCGGCGAGCGGGCCGCCATCCTGAAGAAGCTGGCGGCGCTGATGCTGGCCAACACCGAGGATCTGGCCGCCATCATGACCGCCGAGCAGGGCAAGCCGCTGGCGGAAGCGAAGGGTGAGGTGGCCTACGCCGCGTCCTTCATCGAATGGTTCGCCGAGGAAGCCCGCCGGGTGAACGGCGAGACCATCCCGCAGAACGCCAAGGGCCGTCGCATCCTGGTCACCAAGGAGCCGGTCGGCGTGTTCGCCGCCATCACGCCGTGGAACTTCCCGGCCGCCATGATCACCCGTAAGGCCGGCCCGGGCTGGGCCGCGGGCTGCACCGGGGTGATCCGCCCGGCCTCGCAGACACCGTTCTCGGCCCTGGCTATCGGCGTGCTGGCCGAGCGCGCCGGCATGCCCAGGGGCGTGTGCAACGTGATCACCGGCCCGTCCTCCGGCACCGGCAAGGAGCTGACCGGCAATCCGCTGGTCCGCAAGCTGTCCTTCACCGGCTCCACCGAGGTGGGACGGGTGCTGCTGGCGCAGTGCGCCGAAACCATCAAGAAGACCTCCATGGAGCTGGGCGGCAACGCCCCCTTCATCGTGTTCGACGATGCCGACCTGGACGAGGCGGTGAAGGGCGCCATGGCGTCGAAGTACCGCAACACCGGACAGACCTGCGTCTGCGCCAATCGCGTCCTGGTTCAGGAGGGCGTGTATGAGGCCTTCAGCCAGAAGCTGAAGGCCGCCGTCGAAGGCCTCAAGGTCGGCAATGGCATGGAGGACGGCGTCACTCAGGGGCCCCTGATCAATGCCGACGCGGTGAAGAAGGTGGAGGCGCACATCGCCGATGCGCTGTCCAAGGGAGCCAGCGTCGTCACCGGCGGCAAGCCGCACGACAAGGGCGGCAACTTCTTCCAGCCGACCGTGCTGGCCAACGTGCCGCATAACGCCGTGATCTTCCGCGAGGAAACCTTCGGACCGGTTGCGCCGCTGTTCCGCTTCAAGACGGAGGAGGAGGCGATCCGCCTGGCCAACGACACCGAGTTCGGCCTCGCCGCCTATTTCTATTCGCGCGATGTCGGGCGCATCTTCCGCGTCGCCGAGGCACTGGAATACGGCATCATCGGCATCAACGAAGGCATCATCTCCACGGCAGAAGCGCCGTTCGGCGGGTTCAAGCAGTCGGGGCTGGGCCGCGAGGGCAGCTCGCACGGAATCGAGGAATACCTGGAAACCAAGTACCTGGCCCTGGGCGGCATCGGCGGCTGAGCGTCCGGGCACATGGCACGCCGGCGGCGGCTTGACGTCAGGCCGCCGCCGGCCCTTCTTGCCCGCACCGGATGCAGCAGCAGGGGGACGCCCGCCCGATGAGCCAGTACGACTTCGACCTCTTCGTCATCGGCGGCGGCTCCGGCGGCGTGCGCTGTGCCCGGATCTCCGCCGGCCACGGCGCCCGGGTCGGCGTCGCCGAGGAGCGCTTCTGGGGCGGCACCTGCGTCAATGTCGGCTGTGTGCCGAAGAAGATCATGGTGCAGGCCGCCGAATACGGCCAATGGGCGCGGGAGGCGCCGGCCTTCGGCTGGACCGGGATGCAGGCCGGAACCCATGACTGGCCGGCGCTGGTCGCCGCCCGCGACGCCGAGGTGCGGCGCCTGTCCGGCATCTATGACCGGCTGCTGGGCAATGCCGGCGCAACGGCGTTCAACGCCCGCGCCACCTTTACCGACCCGCACACCCTGGATGTCGGCGGGCGGCGCATCACCGCCGAGCGCATCGTCATCGCCGTGGGTGGACGCCCGATCCGTCCCGAGATCCCCGGCTGCGAACTGGGGCTGGTGTCCGACGACCTGTTCACGCTGCAGGAACTGCCGCGCCAGATCACCGTGATCGGCAGCGGCTACATCGCGCTGGAATTCGCCTGCCTGCTGCGCGGCCTGGGTGCCGAGGTCGATCTGGTGTACCGCCAGTCCCTGCCGCTGCGCGGCATGGACAACGAGCTGCGGGAGGTGATGGCCGAGGCGCTGCTCAACCAGGGGATCCGCCTGCATCCTGGCGAAACCCTGGCCCGGCTGGATCGTGCCGAAGGGGGCGTGGCGCTCACCACCGGCTCCGGCAAGACGCTGCCGGCGGGCCAGGTGATCTTCGCCACCGGGCGCGTGCCGCACACCGAAGGGCTGGGTCTGGACCGCGCCGGCATCACGCCCGGCCAATCCGGCTGCGTGCCGGTCACGGTGCAGCAGGCCACGGAGCAGCCGCACATCTTCGCGCTGGGTGACGTGACCGATCAGCTGAACCTGACGCCGGTGGCGACGGCGGTGGGCCACGCCCTCGCGGACACGCTGTTCGGCAACAAGCCGCGGCTTGTGAGCTTCCTGAACGTGCCAACCGCGATCTTCACCTCGCCTCCCGCCGCCATGGTGGGACTGACCGAGGAGGCCGCGGCGCAGGAAGGGCCGGTGGAGATCTATTCCGCCCGCTTCACGCCGATGCGGCACACCATCAGCCGGCAGCCGCGCAAGACCCTCATGAAGCTGGTGGTTTCGACCCGCACCCGACGGGTGCTCGGCGCGCACATGCTGGGCGAGGATGCCGCGGAAATCATGCAGGGCATCGCGGTCGCCATCGTCGCCGGAGCCACCAAGGAGGATTTCGACAACACCATCGGCATCCACCCGACGGCCGCCGAGGAGTTCGTCACGCTGCGCACCGTGACGCGGCGCATCGGCGGGTAGGAAGTGTCCGCCCGGTGGGACCGCTGCTCCGCCTCAGTGTCTTCCTGTCGCGGCTGGTGCGGAATCCGCCCAACCGCCGGGTGGCATGGGTGATGCTGGGAGCGCTGATCCTGTCCGTCGGCCTCGTGGTGTTCGAGCGCACGATCGGCTGGCCCGAGGCGCTGCGGACCGAGAAGGTGCCGATGCGCCGGCTCGGTTCCTAGAACCGTCCCGGGATCAACCCTGCTGCCAGGGAAGCGGCGGGTCCTCGGGTTCCGGCCGGCCACGGCGCATGCGGCCGCGCGACAACTCGGTCACCACGCCATGCAGGGTGCGCAGCTCCTGTTCCGTCACCTCGCCCCGCTGGAACCAGTGGCGGAGGTTGCGCACCATGCCCGGCCGCTTCGGCAGGTTGTCGAGAAAGCCGCAGGCGTCCAGTTCGGCCGTCAGCCGCTTCAGGAAGCCTTCCAGCTCGCCCTTGGTCGCCACATGCGTCTCGTTGGTTATCAGCTGCCGCGGCGGCGTCCTGTCCTCGGCAGCGTTCCACCACTCATAGGCCAGGATCATCACGGCCTGGGCCAGGTTCAGCGACATGTGGTCGGGGTTCAGCGGGTAGCGCACCAGCGTGTCGGCATGCGCCATGTCGTCGTTCTCGAGGCCGGCGCGCTCGGGCCCGAACAGAATGGCGGAGCGGAGCCCGCGGGCGCGGCAGATCTCCACCAGATCCTCGGCCGCGGCGCGGGCGGTGCGCAGCGGCGTGACGATGTGGCGCGGGCGCGGGCAGGTGGCAAAGACGCGGTGGCAATCGGCCACCGCATCGGCCACCGTGTCATGCACGGTGGCGGCGTCCAGGATGCGGTCCGCGCCGGAGGAGGCGTGCCAGGCCCGCTCCAACGGCCAGCCATCGCGCGGCGCCACCAGCCGCAGGTGGAACAGCCCGCCATTGGCCATGGCGCGCGCGGCGGTGCCGATGTTCTCGGCCAGTTGCGGGCGCACCAGCACGACGATCGGGCTTTCGCCGGGCAGGGGCTTCAGGTCGGCGCCACCATCGCGGCCGGTCATGGGCAGGCAATCCTCGGGCGGGGGTCGAAATGTGCCCCCGGATAGCCGCCCGGGCCGTGGCAGGAAAGGGGCCGGCTCAGCGGCGTTGCGCGAGGTAGTTCTGCAGCACGGCGATCTCCTTCTGCTGCGCGCCGATGATCTCCTCCGCCATGGCCCGCAACACGGGATCCCGGCCGTGCTGAAGCTGAATGCGGGCCATCTCGATGGCGCCCTGGTGGTGCGGGATCATGGCGGCGGCGAAATCGCGGTCGGGATCGCCGCTCAGGGGGATGTCCATCGCGGCGTGCATCCGCTGGGTGGCGGCCTGCATCTCGACCACCGCGGGGCCGGAGGGTGTCGCGGCGGCGGCGCCATGTCCGGCATGCTGGGCGGAGGCCGCGCCCGACAGCGCCAGAAACAGGACCGGCGCCAGGGTCAGGCGGCGGAAGCAGTGTGTCATGATCTAGCCTTCAGTCTGATGTTCCAGGGTCCCACGCCTCCCAGGCGCGGCCCGGCACGGATTGGCAGGGTTGCCCCGTAGCATGGCAAGCGCCGAAACGCTCGGTCACAGAAATGGCCCTGGCAACGGTGTCATCATGCCCCAGATGCAGTGAAATCCCTAGCCGGAGCCGCCATGCCTCGCAGCAACGCTATCGCGCGTCCTCCCTGGCGCAATCGCCAGGATCACTTCTCACCCCTCAAGCTGGCGGTGCTGCTGGCCCTCTGTCTGCCAGCCCTGTTGCTGGCGCTGTGGGCGGCCCGGGGTGAACTCGGCAGCCGGCCGGTGACCGAGGCGATCCACATGACCGGGCTCTGGGCCATCCGGATCCTGCTGATCTCCCTGCTGGTGACGCCGCTGCGGCAGATGCTGCGCTGGCCGCGCGCCCTGCTGGTTCGCCGGATGCTGGGGCTCGGCGCGTTGAGCTACGCGCTGATACACCTGCTGCTCTTCGCGGTGGACCTCAAATGGGATCTGGCGAAGGTGATCAGCGAGATCGCGCTGCGGATCTACCTCACCATCGGCTTCGCGGCGCTGCTGGGGCTGGTCGTGCTGGGTGTCACCTCGACGGATGGCTGGGTCCGACGGCTCGGCGGCCGACGTTGGCAGGCCCTGCACCGGGTGGCCTACGCCATTGCCGTGCTCGCCCTGGTACATTTCACGCTGCAGACCAAGCTGGACGTGACCGAGGCGATGCTGACCGCCGGGCTGTTCCTGTGGCTGATGGGGTATCGGCTGCTGGCTCCCAAGGGCGGCGCGCCGGCGCCGATCCGCCTGGTGGCCCTGGCCTTCCTGGCAGCCGCCGGCACGGCTCTGCTGGAGGCCGGCTGGTACGGGGTGGCCACGGGAATACCGTTCTGGCCCGTGTTGCAGGCCAATCTCGACGTGACCTTCGGCTTGCGGCCGGCGCTGTGGGTCGGCTTGGCCGGCTTCGGCATGGCGGCGCTGGGGCTGGCGGGCCGCTGGGGCGGCGCGCCGCGGCCGCTGCTGCGCCGCCAACCCGGCTAGCTCAGGCGCGGCGCCAGGTGGTGCCGCCCGGCCCGTCCTCCAGCACGATACCCTGGGCGGCCAGTTCCGCCCGGATGCGGTCGGCCTCAGCCCAGTTCCTGGCCGCCCGGGCGGCCAGCCGGGCGGCGATCGCGGCTTCCACCGCCGCGCCGTCATCCGGCCCCCCCTGACGCCAGCTGCGCGGATCCGTCTCCAGCAGGCCGAGCACCCCCGCCGCCTGCCGCAGCGCCGCCGCCGCCTGGCCGGAATCCGGCTGCCACGAGCGGCCCACCCGGCTGAGCACGGCGGTGGCCGAGCCGCCCACCGTGGCGACGTTCTCCAGCGTGCGCAGGTCGCGCAGCCGGGCAATGGCCAGCGGCGTGTTGAGGTCATCGCCCAGCGGTTCCAGCGCCCACTCGGCCATCTCGGCGACCAGGGGGTCGTCCGCTTCCGGCTGGGGCAGGTCGCGCGCCAGAACGGCGTAGAAATCATCGAGTTCGCCGCGTGCCTCCCCCAGGCGCTCCGCGGTGTAGTCGATGGCGCCGCGATAATGGGTCTTCAGCAGCAGCAGGCGGAACGCCTCGCCGGCCCAGGAGCCATGGGCCAGCAGGTCGCGCAGCGTCAGGAAATTGCCGAGCGACTTCGACATCTTCTCGCCATTGACCAGCACCATGCCGTTGTGCATCCAGAAACGGGCGAAGCTGCTGCCGGGAAAGGCGCAGACGGATTGCGCCAGTTCGTTCTCGTGGTGCGGAAACAGCAGGTCGTGCCCGCCGCCATGGATGTCGAATTCAGGACCCAGGTAGCGCCAGGACATCGCCGAGCACTCGATGTGCCAGCCGGGCCGCCCGCGCCCCCAAGGGCTGTTCCAGCCCGGCAGATCATCGCCCGATGGCTTCCACAGCACGAAATCGCCCGGATCACGCTTGTAAGGCGCCACCTCGACCCGGGCGCCGGCCAGCATCTCGTCAGTGGACCGGCCGGACAGCCGGCCGTAATCGCGGTAGCTGCCGACGGAGAAGAGAACATGCCCATCGGCGGCGTAGGCGTGGCCGTTCCCGATGAGCCGTTCGATCAGCGTGATCATGCGATCGATGTTGTCGGTGGCGCGCGGTTCCTCGTCCGGCGGCAGGCAGTTCAGCGCCGCCATGTCGGCATGGAAATCGGCTGTGGTGCGCGCGGTGATGGCGGCAATCGGCTCGCCACTCTCCTGCGCGCGGGCGTTGATCTTGTCGTCCACGTCCGTGATGTTGCGGACATAGGTGACACGCGGATAATGGCGGCGCAGCAGCCGGGCCAGCACGTCGAACACCACCACCGGCCGGGCATTGCCTAGATGCGCCAAGTCGTAAACGGTTGGCCCGCACACATAAAGGCGCACATGCTGCGGGTCGATCGGGACAAAGAGGTCCCGTTGCCGCGTGGCGCTGTTGTGGAAGGCCAGTTCGGTCATCATCCTGCCTTGCATGGGCCATCCGGCCGGGCGGGATTGCCGGCGCGGGACAGCGGCGGTGGTGTGCCAGATCGGCCACCTACGTCAACCACTTCCGGACGGACCGCGGGCGGCGTGCCGGTATCGGCCGTGCTGCTGAGAAAACCGGACAGGTTGGATCCGGCTGTGCGGAGGCATGCCGGAACGCGAAGCATTGCGGCGCACAAACAGAAAAGGCCCCATGCACGGGGCAGGGCCTTTGTTCTGATCAGAACCCGGAATGGATCTGGGAGGCTGCGGCCGGTGCCAAGCCAACAGCCAGGGCCCTAAGGCCGTGGCTGGGGGCGATTACCAGCGGCCGAAGGAACCGAGCGTCAGCGGGTTGCGCTCGCCCCAGGAATTCCAGGCATTGTGCATCTCGGCGGTTTCCGGGCGTGCCACGTCGTGACGGCCCGCATCCTGGGACGCATTCGTCTTCGCGGCGGCGGCGGCGATGTCGCTCTGGGTGGTCTTCCGCTTGAACATGATGCCCTCCTCGGCGGCTTGCTGATGCCTTAACTGAGGCTGAGCGTGCCACATTTCGGCCCCAATGCCAGCACGAAAACACATTTGCGCCCGATTTTTGCCTCATCCCTTCGTGAGGGAGGCGCATGGAAATTCCTCAACACCCTGAAATGTCGGGTTGTTCGATCTGAAAGTCGCCTGCCATGACAGGAGCGAGTTTGCCACAATCGCGCCTCGGGCTTCCGGACAGTGAGGGAATCGATGATGGATCTTGCCCCAGGAGCGCATGCCCGAGGGCACGGAAGGCCGGGGAGACGGAACCGGGTTGGCCCTGCGGGCTCGCATATCGATCCGTGACGGGAGACCGCCACCGGGAAGATGTGTGTTGCATCCGGCGCCAGCGGCGGATCGTGCCGAACTCATCCCGCAATCAGCAACATCATCTCTGGCGCTGCGGTATCGCTGAAACCAGCATCAGGGGGATCGATCGATGACGGGTCAGAATGCCGCCGCCACGACGGGATTGCGGCGATTGCGGGAAGACGATCTCGAGGCGGCGGCGGCGCTGTCCCGCGCCGTGGGATGGCCGCATCGGCTGGAGGACTGGCATTTCGGCTGGCGCCTCGGCGAGGGTCTGGTTGCGCAAGCAGCAGGGCGGGTGGTCGGCACCATCATGGCGTGGCGCTTCGGAGCGGAACACGCGACGCTCGGCCACGTGATCGTCGCTCCGGAGGCGCAGGGTCAGGGTCACGGCCGCCGGCTCATGATGGCAATGCTCGACCAACTCGGCGCCACCACCAGCGTGAAGCTTCATGCCACCGCGGCCGGGCAGCCGCTTTATGCCAGCCTCGGCTTCGTGCCTCATGGTGGTGGCGTCTGGCAGCACCAGGGCACGGCATCCGGCGTCGGGCTGGTGCCGCTGGCGGAGGGAGAGCGGCTGCGGCCGGCGGGGCGCGGGGATGCGGCACTGCTGCGGCGCCTCGATATGGCTGCCACGGGGCTGGACCGCGCCGCGTTGCTGTGGTCGTTGCTGGAGGTGGCGGAAGGCGTGGTGCTGATGCGGGGCGAGGAGCCGGCGGGCTTCAGCCTGTTGCGCCGCTTCGGGCGCGGCTACGTGGCCGGCCCGGTGGTGGCGCCGGACGAAGCGGCGGCCCGTAGCCTGATGGTCTACTGGATCGGCCGCCACAGCGGGCAATTCCTGCGCATCGACCTGGTCGGGGATGGCAAGCTTTCGTCCTGGCTGCAGGAATCCGGTCTGGTGCCGGTCGAGGGCGTCATTCCGATGTGGCGCGGTTCCGCGCCGCCGACCGCCGGGCTTCATTGCTTCGGGCTGAGCAGCCAAGCCCTGGGTTGATCCGCATTGACCGAGGCGGCGCCGGGGCTACGCTGTTGGGCGTGACACGGACTGCCCCATGGTGAACGGACTTCCCAAGCTCGACCGCATCGACCTGCGGATCCTGGCGCAGTTGCAGCGCCGCGGTCGCATCACCAATGTGGAACTGGCAGAGGCGGTGGGCCTGTCCGCCAGTCCCTGCCTGATGCGGGTCAAGCGCCTGGAGAAGGCTGGCTACATTGCCGGCTACGGGGCGCAGATCCAGCTCCACAAGCTGGGCGATGTGCTGACAGTGTTCACCGAGGTGACGCTGGCCGATCACCGAAGCCATGATTTCCAACGCTTTGAGGCGCGTATCCGCGCCGTCGAGGAGGTGCTGGAATGCCACCTGGTCAGCGGCGGCTATGACTACCTGCTGAAGTTCATGACGCGCGGCATCCAGCAGTACCAGGAGATCATCGAGCTGCTGCTGGCGCAGAACATCGGCATCGAGAAATACTTCAGCTACGTCGTCATCAAAACCGTGTTCGCCCACCAGAATTTTCCGCTGGAGCGTTTCCTGACCTCACAGGAGCAGCCGGCACGCGGTTGATCGGCGCCGCCTCACATATGCGCTGAAGGCCGCGGGCGGCTCCCGTCGGTGAAGCGGGCGTGCCGGTAAGGTGCCGGATCCACGATCGGCGTATCATTGGCGATCAGGTCCGCCGCCAGCCTGCCGCCGGCCGGCCCTAGCCCGAAGCCCAGCCCGCTGAAGCCGGTCGCCAAAAAAAATCCCGGTAGGGATTGGACGGGCGAGATCACCGGCCGTGCATCCGGCGTGGAATCGATCAGCCCGCCCCAGGCCTCGGCAACGCGCAGGTCGCGCAACACCGGAAAATCCGCGTGCAGGTGCTGCATCGAACGTTTCACCAGCTTCGCGCTCGGAGCGGGCGACAGCACCCGCATCCGCTCGAAGGGTGAGGGGCCGTCCATCGACCAGCCGGCGGCGGCCTCCGGGCCCTGCAGAAAGGAATGGCCCACTCCAAACGAGAGCTTGCCGCGCCGCGCCCTGAACAGCGGCAGGAAATCCCAGGCGTAGCGGAGGTTCTGCGGCGTCAGCTCGACACGCCCGACGCCGCCCAGCGCTACGGTGTAGCCGCCATCCTCCCGCCGCCGCAGCGCATAGCGGCCATCATTGATGCCGCCTTCGATGACACTCGGACCCGGGGTGGTGCGCAGAGCGGTGGCGAACACCCCGGCCTGCGGCAGGCGAATGCCGTGCCGGCGGCAGAACAGGGCCGTCCAGGCGCCTCCGGCGCACAGCACGGCCGCCGCGCGGATGCGTCCGTGCTCCGTCACCACGCCGGTTACTCTGCCCGCGGTGATGTCGAGGCCGCGTGCCGCACAGCCCTGATGCACCGAAACGCCGAGGGCACGCGCCGCGCCGGCGATCGCGGGCGCTGCTTGTGCCGGCTCGGCGCGCCCATCGGAGGCCGAGAATACGCCGGCTGCCCAGGATGCCGTTTCCGCCGCCGGCACCATGCGGCGGAGTTCGTCCCGCGAAAGGATCCGCCCATCCATCTGGAACGGCCGGGCCTGTTCGAACCATTCATGCCAGAAGGCCAGTTCGCGCTCGTCATGCAGCACCGCCAGCATGCCCGTGTGACGGAAGCCGGTTTCCGCGCCAACCAGCCGGTTCAAGCCGCTCCAGAGGCGCAGACTGGCGGTGGCCAGCGGCAGGTCGCCGATGGTGCGGCCATGCACGCGGCACCATCCCCAATTGCGGCTGGATTGTTCGGCACCTACGGCGCCTTTCTCCAGCACCGCCACCGTGAAGCCTTTGCGGGCCAGTTCATGCGCGGCCATGACGCCGATGATGCCGCCTCCGATCACCACCACATCGACCTGCTGCGGCAGGGTCGGATCGCTTGGAACGGGATCAAGGGCGGGCATGCGGGGGGGGGCGTTCCTGATCGGCCGGGCAGACGACGGGCATCAAGCCGGCAGACCGGCGGGATGCGGGCGTGACGGCGGTGGTGTGCGACGGGGTTGCGCGGCGCGGCAGGCGGCAGCGAAGCGCGCGGGGGAGATGCCGAACTGGCGGCGGAAGTGCCGCGAAAGATGGCTCTGGTCGAAGAAGCCCGCGGCCGCGGCGGCCTCGGCGGGAGACAGCCCCTGGTGCAGCAACTGCCGTGCGTGGCGCGCCCGCACGCGGCAGAGATATTGATGGGGCGGGATGCCGACCTGACGGCGGAACACGGTGGCGAAGCGATGCATGCTGAGCTGACAGCGCTCCGCCAGTTGCGGCAAGGTCAGTCGCTCGGCGAAATGCAGTTCCATGAAGGCGACCACGCGGCGGATCGCCGGCGATGGTCCGCCCTGGAGCCGCGGGGCGGACCTGGGGCTCACCCGCGGCAGGCGAACCGGGTCCATGAAGGCCGGCGCCGGATCGGCCCGTGTGGCAATCACGGTGGATGAGATGTGCGGCATGGCGTCGCCCTTCCTGTTCCGAAAAACGGACCAGCCCTGTGACCGTGGCAACCTCCGGGCGGATCCAGTTTCCGCTGCTCGCCCGTTGAACCGGGACTGTGCCGCCGTGCCCCTTGTCACGCCCTGCAAGCGATCGGGGGCACAGCCATGCCTTGGTGACAGTATGGAGAATGCCGGGCCGTGCTGTCCACGCACCGCGAAGCTGCCATGCGGCCAACTGCGTCAGAACGGCAGAAGGCGCCGAAATGGAAGCCTGCGAAAGCAGTCTCCGCTGCGCGGGAGGCAACGGATCAGCAGTTCTGTTGCGCGTCCCGGACCGGCAGGGCGCCTACATCATGCCGGGATTCTGGATCAGGCTTCCATCCACCAGCCGCGACCAGCGGTACGGGGTGGGATCGACCACTGGGGTGTCGCCGGTGATCAGGTCCGCGGCGAGCCGCCCGGCGCCGGGACCGATGCCGAAGCCATGGCCGCTGAACCCGGTGGCGATGAAGAAGCCGGCGGTTCCTTCGACTGCCGAGATGACCGGCACGGCATCCGGCGTGGAGTCGATCCAGCCCGCCCAGATCTGGTCCATCTTGATGCCGGCCAGGCCAGGATAGGATTTCACCACCGCTTCCAGCCCCGGCTGCACCACGCTGCGCTTCGGTGCGGGGTCCAGCACGCGATGCCGCTCAAAGACGGTCGGGCGGTCGAAGCTCCACTTGCCATGCAGCGCCTCCGGCCCGTCGAAGAAGGAACGACCGATGAAGCCGAGATCGATGCTCTTGCGGCGCGACTTGAAGGTTTTCCAGAATTTGCGGGCGTAGCGCAGCCCCTGCGGAGTGAGCTCCGCCCGGACGCGGCTCTGCGCCGCCACGATGTAGCCGCCGTCAAGGCGGCGGGTCAGCGTCACATCCGGAGTGTAGACGCCGCCATCCGTCACTTCCGGTGCCGCGGTGGTGGTGAAGATGGTCGACACCACGCTGGATTGCGGCAGGTCGATGCCGTGCCGGCGGCAGAACATGGAGGACCAGGCGCCCGCCGCGCACAGCACGGCCTGGGTGCGGATGCGGCCCTTCTCGGTCACCACCGCCGACACGGCGCCGCCGGTGGTCTCCATGCCGCGCACGGCGCAGTTCTGGTGGATGGTGACACCCATGCGCCGCGCGGCGCTGGCAATCGCCGGAACGGCGATGAACGGCTCGGCCCGGCCGTCATGCGGGGAATGCACGCCGCCGATCCATTGCCCGTTGTTGCCGGGGGTCATGGCCCGGGCTTCCTCGGCGGACAGCATGCGGCTGTGCGCCTGGTAGCCGCGCGCCATGTTGACCCAGGCCTCCCATTGCGCCAGCTCCGCCGGGTCCCGGGTGACGTAGACCAGCCCGTTGCGGCGGAAGCCGGTATCGGCCTCCACGGCCTCGGACATGCCGGCCCAGAGTTCCCGGCTGTACAGCGCCAGCGGGATCTCGCGCTCATCGCGGTTCTGCACCCGGCACCAGCCCCAGTTGCGGCTCGATTGCTCGCCGGCGACGATGCCCTTCTCCACCACCGCCACCTTGCGGCCCTTCTGGGCCAGGGCATAGGCGGCGCCGATCCCGGCCACCCCCGCACCGATGATGACCACATCCACCGCTTCCGGCAGATCAAGGTCGTTGAGGACGCGTTCAACGGGAGGCGACATGCTGTGGGCTCGGTTCTTGTGTCTGGAGGAGGGCGTCAGGCGGCATCGGCCGCCAGCACCAGGTCGTCGCGGATGCAGGCCTTGAAGTGGCCCGGTGCCACCTCGCGCAGCGGTGGGCGCGACGCCGAACAGGCGGGCAAGGCATAGCGGCAACGGGTGCGGAAGGAACAGCCGGAAGGCGGGTTCAGCGGGCTCGGGATGTCGCCCTGCAACACGATGCGCTGGCGCTTCAGCGTTGGATCGGGAATCGGGGCGGCGGAGAGCAGGGCCTCCGTGTAGGGGTGCCGCGGCCGGGTGAACAGGCTGCGGGTCTCCGCCAGCTCCACCAACCGGCCGAGATACAGAACGGCGATGCGGTCCGAGATGTGCCCGACTACCGCCAGGTCATGGGCAATGAACAGGATGGTCAGGCCGAGCTGCTCGCGCAGCTCCAGCAGAAGATTCACCACCTGCGCCTGGATCGACACGTCGAGCGCCGACACCGGCTCATCCGCGATCAGGAAATCCGGCCGGGTGATCAAGGCGCGCGCGATGCCGACGCGCTGCCGCTGACCGCCGGAGAACTCATGAGGATAGCGCGAGGCATGCTGCGGCAGCAATCCGACCAGCGCGAGCGCTTCCTCCACCCGGCGGCGCCGTTCTGCGGCATTCATGCGCGCGCCGTGGATCTCGAGCGGGGCCGCGATGATCTGCTCCACCGTGTGACGCGGGTTGAGCGATGCATAAGGGTCCTGGAACACCAGCTGCATGCGCGGCCGCAGGGGTCGCATGCCGGCGCGGGTCAGGTCGGTGATGTCGTGCCCGTCGAAGCGGATGCGGCCGCCCGTCGGCGTGTCGAGCCGCAGCACCGTGCGGCCGATGGTGCTCTTGCCGGAGCCTGATTCGCCCACGAGGCTCAGCACCTCGCCGCGCCGGACATCGAAGGACACGCCGTCCACCGCCTTCACGTGATCCCGGGTGCCCGACAGGATGCCGCCTTTCACCGGGAACCAGCGCTGAAGATCACGGACCTCAAGCAGCGCGCTCATGCCGCTGCCTCGGGCAGCAACTCGGACCATCGGACGCAGCGCACATCGTGGTCAGCGCCGCTCGCCTCCAGCGGCGGCACGGCGGCGTCGCAGAGGCCGGGGCGGTGATGCTCGCAGCGGGGCGCGAAGGCGCAGCCGGAGGGAGGGGCGAGGGCGTCGGGAACATTGCCCGGGATGGCGGCCAGCTTCTCGCCGCGCCGGCCGGCCCAGTCGAGCCGCGGCACGGAGCGCAACAGGCCCTGGGTGTAGGGCATGCGCGGCGCCTTGAAGAGCGGCACCACGGGCGCCTGCTCCACCACGCGACCGGCATACATGACCATGACGCGATCCGCGATCTCCGCCACCACGCCGAGATTGTGAGTGATGAAGATCACCGCCATCCGGGTCTTTTGTTGCAGCTCCTGCAGCAGCTCCAGGATCTGCGCCTGGATCGTCACGTCGAGCGCCGTGGTCGGCTCGTCGGCGATCAGCAGCGAGGGCTCGCAGGACAAGGCCATGGCGATCATGGCGCGTTGCCGCATGCCGCCGGACAGCTGGTGCGGGTAGTTCGACAGGCGGCGGTGCGGGTTCGGGATACCGACCAGCTCCAACAATTCCGCCGCGCGCCCGAGGGCGGCGCGCTTGCCGAGGCCGCGATGGAAGCGCACCGCCTCGGCGATCTGCTCGCCGATGGTGTGTACGGGGTTGAGCGAGGTCATCGGCTCCTGGAACACCATGGCCATGGCGTCGCCGCGCAGGGAGCGCATCTCAGGCTCCGGCAGCGCCAGCAGGTCGTGCGCGCGGCCATCCGGCGTTCGCAGGATCACCTCGCCCCGTACTTGGCAGAAGGGCGCAGGCGGCGTCAGGCGCAGGATACCCAGGCTGGTGATGCTTTTGCCGGAACCGGATTCGCCCACCAGGGCCAAGGTCTCGCCGCGTCGAACGCTGAACGACACATCCTGCACGGCGGGCAGGATGCCGCCAGGAGTGCGGAAGCCGATGCTGAGGTTGCGCACCGACAGCACCTCATCGGAGGGCGCAGGAAACATCAGCGTCCCTCCATGCGCGGGTCCAGCGCGTCCCGCAGGCCATCGCCGATGAAGTTGAAGGAGGTCACCGCCAGCGCGATCATGGCACCCGGCAGGATCGCCAGCCAGGGCGCGCTTTCAAGATAAGTCTGAGCATTGTCCAGCATGTTGCCCCAACTCGGCGTCGGCGGCTGGATGCCGTAGCCCAGGAAGCTGATGTAGGATTCGGCCAGGATGGCGTGCGCCACATTCAGGGTGGCGGCAACGACGATCGGTGCCACCGCATTGGGCAGCAGCTCGCGGAACATGATGCGGGCATCACCGGCGCCGATGGCGTGCGCGGCCAGGGTGAAGTCGCGTTCCCGCAGCGCACGGATCTGGCCTTCCACGATGCGGGCGACCTCCATCCAGGAGGTGCAGGCGATCAACAGGATAATCGAGGACACCGAAGGTTCGATGAAGGCCGACACGGCCAGCAACAGGAAGATGCTGGGAAAGCAGAGCATGGCATCGACGAACCGCATCAGCACGGTGCCGAGGACGCCCCGGTAGTAGCCTGCCACCAGGCCGACGCAGACCCCGATCACCATGCTGATCAGCATGGCGGAGAAGCCCACGGCCAGCGAGATCCGGCCGGCCATCAGCAGCCGCGACAGCATGTCGCGGCCGAGCTGGTCGGTGCCCAGAAGATGGGCGCTGCTGCCGCCAGGCGGCGTGAAGCGGGCGCGGATGTCGATAAAGGTGTCGCTGTAGGGCAGCAACGGCGGAGCCGCGATGCAGAGCAGGGTCAGCAAGGTCACGGCACAGGCGCCGAACACCGCCAGGCGATGCCGGCAGAAGCGGCGCAGCGCGGGATTGCGCAGCCGTCGGCGCGGCGCGGCGCGCAGAACCGGCGCGGCGGCTGCGGCGGGATTTTGGGCGGGAATCATCAGGAGCCTTTCACGCCAGCCGGATGCGCGGATCGGCCAGGCCGTACAGCAGATCGGCCACCAGGCTGCCCAGCAGCACCAGCACGGCGGTGAACATCAGGATGCCCATTACCACGGGGTAGTCGCGATAATTGATGCTGTCGAGGAACAGCCGCCCCATGCCCGGCCAGGTGAAGATGGTTTCCGTCACCAGCGCACCGCTCAGCAGGGTCGGCAATTGCAGTCCCGCGATGGTGATCATCGGCAGCAGCGCGTTGCGAACGGTGTGACGGAACAGGATGCGCCGTTCCGGTATGCCCTTGGAGCGCGCGGTGCGGATGTAGTCCTGGTTGATGACGTCCAGCATGGAGGACCGCATGTAGCGGCTCCAGACCGCCGTGCTGACCAGCGCCAGCACCATGGATGGCGCGATCAGGTGATGCAGCTGATTGAGCCAGGAGCCGTCGCCGACGGTGTAGCGGTTGCCGGCCGGCAGCCAGCCCAGCGTCACGGAAAACAGCCAGATCACCACGAGTCCGAACCAGAAGGTCGGGATCGACACCGCGATCATGGCTCCGATCGTCGCCAGGGAGTCGAAGAGCGAGTAGCGGCGCATCGCGCCGAGGATGCCGATCCAGCTGCCCAGCGCCATGGCAATCAGCGTGGAGGTCAGCATCAGCTCCAGCGTGGCGCCCAGATGCGCCACGATGATGTGCAGCACAGGCTGCTGGTCGCGGTAGGAGCGACCCCAATCACCCTGCGCCATGTGCCAGAGCCATTCGGCGTATTGCACCGGCAGCGGCCGGTCGAGGCCCATGTCACGCGCGATGCGGTCAAGATCGGCCTGGGTCATCTCGCCGCCGGCGGCAAATTGCGACAAAGGACCGCCGGGCGCGAGGTGCAGGATGGAGAAGCCCACCGCCGAAACGATCAACAGCAGAACCAGCGCCTGGAACAGGCGCCGGAGCAGGTAGGTGCTCATCGGCTCCGCCGGCTCATGCCGCCCACGACCAGGTGTGCATGTTCCAGGTGTTGGATTTGTAGTTGATGTTCGGCCGGAAGCCGTTGATTCCCTTTTTGATGCCTTCCACGGGGGCGTATTGGAAGATCGGCAGCACGGGCAGTTCGTCGCGCAGGATCACCTGCACTTCGGAATACAGCCGTTTGCGCTCGGCGCGGTCGAAGCTGGTTTGCGCGGCCAGCATCAGCTCATCCACCTTGGCATTCTGGTACTGCATGTAGTTGCCGCCGGCGCCGCCCTTGACCGGGATCGCGCCGCTGTTGAAGCGCGTCGACATGTCCGGGTCGTTGCCGGTGACGAAGTTGGTTCCCACCAGCAGCGTCTCGAACTTGGAGCGCGTGTAGAAATCGCCCCAGATCACCGCTGCCGGCATGTTGTTGATCTTCATCGAGGCACCGATCTGCAGCCAGTCCTGCTGCATCAGCTGCTGCACCTGCTCGCGCAGCGCATTCCCGCTGGTGGTGGAGACGGTGAATTCCAGCCGCACGCCATCCTTCTGCCGCACGCCGCGCCCGGCCCGGCGCCAGCCCGCATCGTCGAGCAGCTTGCTGGCCTTGGCGAGATCGTATTCCTGCTTCGGCAGGTCTGGGTTGTAGGCCCAGTACTGCTGCGGCGTGATGGATTCCGTGGGCTTCGGCAAGCCGTAGTAGATCGTGTCCAGGATCGCCTGCTTGTTGATCGAGGTGTACAGCGCCTGGCGCACGGCCTTGTCCGCCAAAGCCGGCATTCCAAGGTTCGGCATGATCACTTCCAGCGAATTGCTGGGCACCGTCACCACATGCAGGGTCGGGTTCTTGCGGGCTTCTTCGTAGAAATTGGCGAGGATGCCGACGCCCACCGTGGCGTCGATCTGGCCGGTGCGCAGCTGGGTGTAGAGCGCCGTCAGGTCCGGGATGTATTTGAACACCGCGCGCTCGAGGTAGGGACCTTCGCCGAAGTAGCGCTCATTGGCCACCAGCGTCAGGTGCTCGCCCGGCCGCCTCTCACCCCAGCGGAACGGGCCGGTTCCGACGGGTGCGTTGTTGAACGGGGCGGTGTTCGGGTCTTCCGCCTTGGACAGGATGTGCTTCGGCACGATGAAGGTTTCGGCCAACAGCGAAAGATAAGGCGAGAACGCCTTTTCCATGCGCCAGGAGATCTCGTGTGGCCCGAGGACCTGGATGTCGCGCACCAGACTATGGCCCTGGCGCGTGCGCGCCCGGAAGCCGGAAGTGTTGATCAACTCGAGAGTGAACTTGACGTCCTCGGCCGTGAATGGCGCACCGTCGTGCCACACCACGCCCTCGCGCAGCTTGACCTTCCACAGCAGCCCGCCTTCGCTGATGCCGCCATTCTCCACCGACGGCACTTCAACGGCGAGTTGTGGCATCAGGTTGGCCTCGGGATCGGCCAGCCAGAGCGGATTGAACACGTTCAGCGCGATGCCCTGGTCCACCTCGATCGAGGGCATCAGCGGGTTGAAGACGGTGGGCTCCTGCGACAGGCCGATCACGACTTGGCCGGCCGGCTTGGCAGGCTTGGCACCCTGGGCGCGGGCCGCGCTGCTTGCCGCGCCGCCCCATGCGGCCAGCGCCGCGCCGCCGAGCGCCAGCATGTCGCGGCGGCCGAGGCGCGGCATCGAGGGGCGGAGCTTCGGTCCTGTGGCGTCGGTCATGCGTCTGATCCAGTTCCGCGGGGAACCGGGAGCCTGCCGAGGCGCAAGGCCCTGCGTCGAGGATGTTTTTGTCGCCCGCCAAAGGCCGTTGCGCCTCCCGGCCGCTTCCCGGTTCCGGAAAGCTCAACGGCAGGAGTGGACGGTCGGAAGGATACCGAGACCGTTGACGTTGGCTGAGGCTGATCCGCAGGGATGGCGTGGATGAGCTATCACTCGAACCCACCTGGAAACATGGCAGAATGGGAGCCCACCCGAACAAGGCACTGGCCCGAATTCAAGCTGGATCGTGACCTGTGGCTCCGTGCGGGAGCCTACCGATCGAAGACTGCAAAATGCTGCAACGCTGGCTGGGGAACCTGGATTCGAACCAAGACTGCCCGAGTCAGAGTCGGGAGTTCTACCGTTAAACTATTCCCCAACGGCGTGGGCGGCCGAATAGCACTGGGCACAGAGGGGCGCAAGACCGGTCGGAACGCATTTCACCCGGCATCGTGAAATCGCTTGCCCCTGGGCCGCCCTGGCCGGATCATGGACGACCTTACCCGTTGTGGCACTGCTTCGCCGCTCCCGGGCGAGCTTTTTGCCATGCCAGAACCCAGATATCGCCCTGCCGTCGCCGCCAGCCCCCGCGCTTCCACCTCAGCCGGTTGCGGCTTTGCGGCCATCGACCTGGGCACCAATAATTGTCGCCTGCTGGTCGGCACGCCACATCCTGGGGGCGGATTCCGGGTGCTGGACAGTTACAGCCGCGTGGTGCGCCTGGGGGAGGGGCTGGCCCAGCACGGGCGCTTGTCGTCCGAGGCGGCGCAGCGCGCCCTCCTGGCGCTTGAAACCTGTGCGCAGAAGCTGCTGCGCCGCCCGTTGCGGCAGGTTTTCGCGGTGGCAACCGAAGCCTGCCGCCAGGCGGTCAACGGCCCCGCTTTCGTTGCCGAGGCCCGGGCCGTCACCGGGCTGCCGATCCGCATCATCTCGGCGCGGGAAGAAGCCGAGTTGGCGATGGAATCCTGTGCCCCGCTGCTGCGGCGCCAGGATCGCCGGGCCCTGCTGTTTGACATCGGCGGCGGCAGCACGGAGATCGCCTGGATCCGCCACCTCGGCCAGGGGCAGGCCGAGCTGATCGGCTATGTGTCCCTGCCGCTGGGGGTGGTGACCCTGGCAGAACGCGTCGGCTTGTGCTGCTACACGCCGGAAGGCTTCGGCCGCGTGGTGGATGAGGTCGCGGCCGAGTTGCAGCGCTTCGACGCGGTGCACAGCATCGGCCGCGAGATCTGCGCCGGTGGGGTCAGGCTGATGGGCACCAGCGGCACGGTGACGACGCTGGCGGGGGTGGCGCTGGACCTGCCCCGGTATTCGCGCAATCTGATCGACGGGCGTGTGCTCCAGATCGAGGATGCTGATCAGGCGCTGCGCGACCTGTTCCATCTCGGCCGGGAAGGCCTACGTGAGCACCCCTGCGTTGGCCCGGAACGGGCCGATTTCGTGTTGCCCGGCTGCGCCATCTACGCCGCCATCCGCCGCGTCTGGCCCTGCTCCTGCGTGACGGTGGCCGATCGTGGCCTGCGCGAAGGCATGCTACTGCGCATGATGCGGCAGGATCGCGCAATGCCGCGTCGCGGCGGAATGCCACCCCGACCGGCTGCTCATCCGGCACATTGACGACGCGGCGCGCCGCAAGGATTTTGATACCGTGAAATCTCCCAACGAGGCCGGCCGCGGCCTGACCACGCGACTCCGGACCGCCAAGGGCCGCACCACCGCCAGCCAGAAGTGGCTGGAGCGCCAATTGAACGACCCCTATGTCCGGGCCGCCAAGGCGGCGGGCTGGCGATCCCGCGCCGCCTTCAAGATCCTGGAACTGGACGAGAAATACGGGCTGTTCAGGCCGGGCCAGCGGGTAGTGGACCTCGGCGCGGCGCCGGGGGGGTGGACGCAGGTCGCGGTGCAACGGACGGGGGATCGCGGCAAGGTGGTCGGGCTCGACCTGCTGCCGATGGATGTGATCGCCGGCGCGACTCTGTTGGAGGGCGACTTCCAGGACGAGGCGGTGGAGCAGGCGGTGCTGCAGGCGCTGGACGGCCCGGCCGATCTGGTGTTGTCGGACATGGCGCCCAACACCACCGGGCACAATGCCACCGATCACCTGCGGATCCTGGGCTTGGTTGAGCTGGCGCTGGAATTCGCGGGGCAGGTGCTGTCGCCGGGTGGCGCGTTCGTCGCCAAGGTGTTCCAGGGCGGAACGGAGCGGGATCTGCTGAACCGGATGAAGCGCGACTATGCCACGGTGCGCCATGCCAAGCCGCCCGCCAGCCGCAAGGACAGTGCCGAGATGTACGTCGTGGCGCAGGGCTTCCGCGGCGAGAACGCTTATCGGAGCTGAGGTGGCGGGGCAGGACTGAGCTCCTGTCATGGCCATGACGCTTGCGGCTCGGCCCGAATCTGGGGTAGGGGGACGCGCCAAGGCTGCGGACCGCGCCTCCAGAGTTCCCGCGAAAGGCTCCCGCCATGGCATCCGAACAGTTCCAGACCAACGGCCCCGCTGATGGCGGCGCCGCGCCGCGCCGTTCCCTGATCGCCGAGGCCTATGCCTTCGACGACGTGCTGCTGGTGCCGGCCTTTTCCACAGTCCTTCCGAACCAGACGGACACCCGCACCCGGCTGACGCGGGAGATCACCCTGAACATGCCGGTGATCTCCGCCGCCATGGATACGGTGACCGAGGGCAACATGGCGATCGCCATGGCCCAGGCCGGCGGCATCGGCGTGATCCACAAGAACCTTTCGGCCGAGGACCAAGCCGCCGCGGTGCGCCAAGTGAAGAAGTTCGAGAGCGGCATGGTGGTGAACCCGGTCACCATTCATCCCGACCAGACCTTGGCCGAGGCGCAGGCGCTGATGGCCGCGCACCGCATCAGCGGCATCCCGGTGGTGGAGGCCGGCTCCAAGCGCCTGGTTGGCATCCTGACCTACCGGGACGTGCGCTTCGCCACCGATCGCAACACCCGCGTCTACGAACTGATGACGCGCGAGAACCTCGTCACGGTGACCGCGGACGTGTCGCCGGAGAAGGCACGGTCGCTGCTGCACAAGCACCGCATCGAGAAGCTGCTGGTGGTGGACGATGCCTATCGCTGCATCGGCCTGATCACCGTGAAGGACATGGACAAGGCCCAGGCCAATCCCAACGCCGCCAAGGATGCGATGGGGCGGCTCCGCGCCGCCGCCGCCACCGGCACCGGCGAGGACGGCATCCGCCGTGCCGAGCTACTGGTGGAGGCGGAGGTCGACGTGATTGTGGTGGACACCGCGCACGGGCACTCGGCCGGCGTGATGAAATCCGTGGAGCGCATCAAGCGCCTGTCCAACAGCGTGCAGGTGATCGCCGGCAACGTGGCCACGCCCGAGGCCGCCATGGCCCTGGCCGAGGCCGGCGCCGACGCGGTGAAGATCGGCATCGGTCCCGGCTCCATCTGCACCACGCGCATCGTAGCCGGCGTCGGCGTGCCGCAATTGACCGCGGTGATGGAAAGCGCCGCCGCGGCGCATGAGAAGGGCATCCCGGCCATCGCCGATGGCGGCATTCGCTCCTCGGGCGACATCGCCAAGGCAATCGCGGCCGGCGCCGACACGGTGATGATGGGCAGCATGTTCGCCGGCACCGACGAGGCGCCGGGCGAGGTGTTCCTGTACCAGGGCCGTTCCTACAAATCCTATCGCGGCATGGGCAGCCTCGGCGCCATGGCGCGCGGATCGGCCGACCGCTACTTCCAGGCCGAGGTGCAGGACAGCCTGAAGTTCGTCCCCGAGGGCATCGAGGGCCGCGTCGGCTACAAGGGGCCGGTGGGCAACGTCATCCACCAGCTCGTTGGCGGGCTCAAATCGGCCATGGGCTATACCGGCAACGGCACCATCGCCGAGATGCAGCAAAACTGCACCTTCCGCCGCATCACCGGTGCCGGTCTGCGCGAATCGCACGTGCATGACGTGGCGATCACCCGCGAGGCGCCGAATTACCGCCAGGACGGCTGATCCGCGACCTGCAATGCCGCCCGTAGCGGCAGCGCGATGGACCGCGGAAAAGGCCGGGCGGTTCGTCCCCGGCCTTTTCTCACCACAGGAAAATACCCGACATGACTCCCTCCGCGCGGATCGCCGCGACGGTGGCGCTGGTGGCCGAGGTGGCCGCGGCGCCGCGCCGCCCCGCCGATGCCACGGCCAACAGCTTCTTTCGCGACCGCCGCTACATCGGCAGCGGTGATCGCCGTGCCGTGGCCGAGCGCGGCTGGGGCGTGCTGCGGCAGCGACTGCGGCTGGACTGGCATCTGGCGCGACTCGGCCTTGCGCCGACGCCGCGGCTGCTGGTGATGGCTTACCTGCTGCTGGCCGAAGGCTGGACCGTGGACGGTGTGCTGCAGGCATTTCCGGGCGGACGCTTCAATGCGGGCCCGCCGGATCCGGGCGAAATGGCAGCGATCCAGGCCCTTGCCGGCCGGCCGCTGGCCGACCCCGCCATGTCCGACGGACCGCGGCTGAACCTCCCCGACTGGGCGCTGCCCGGCTACCGTGCCCGCTTCGGCGATGGCCTGCCGGAAGCCGCGGCCGCCATGGACCAGCCCGCGCCGCTCGACCTGCGCGCGAACCTGCTGCGCACCACGCGGGAGGCGGCGATGGAGTCCCTGGCGGCGGAAGGGATCAGCGCCGAGGTAATGGCCTACTCCCCCTGGGGGCTGCGCATTCCGGACCGGCGCCCGATCCTCGCCAGCCGGACCTTCACCGAGGGGCTGGTTGAGATCCAGGACGAGGGCAGCCAGCTGATCGCCCTGCTGACTGGCGCCATGCCGGGCATGCGCGTGGCTGATTACTGCGCCGGTGCCGCGGGCAAGACCCTGGCGGTGGCAGCGATGATGCGCAACCGCGGGCGGATCACCGCCTGCGATGTGTCGGCGACTCGGCTGGAGGGCGCGGTGAAGCGGCTGCGGCGCGCTGGCGTCGACAATGCCGAGCGGCATCTGCTGGAGCCAGGCGACCGCTGGGCCAAGCGGCGGGCCGGGCAGTTCGACCGGGTGCTGGTGGATGCACCCTGCACCGGAGCCGGGACGTGGCGGCGCAATCCCGATGCGAGGATGCGAACCGTTCAGCGCGACCTGGATGAGCTGATCACGAAACAGAGCGCGATCCTGGATACGGCTGCGGGGCTGGTGCGCCCGGGCGGAAGGCTGGTCTACGCTACCTGTTCGGTGCTGCCCGAGGAGGATAGTCGGCAGGTGGACGCCTTCTTGTCGCGCCATCCGGCCTTCGAGGCGGTGGCGCTGCGGGATGCCTGGGCCGAGATCGCCCCCGCCCAGGGTGCCACGGTGACGCCACCCTGCGAGGGTCCCTGGCTCGAGCTTGCACCACACAGCCATGGCACGGATGGCTTCTTCGCCGCTGTGCTGCAACGGAAAGCCTGACCGGCACCACACGGAGTCGGTTCTGGCCGACGCAAGACCCGGCATCATGGCGGCTGTCGTGATCCGGCCTCGTGATCGTCTTGGAAGGGAAGTGCTGGTGATCCGCATCCGCCGAGCCCGCCCGGCCGACGCCGCCGCCATTGCCGCCGTGCATGTGGCCAGCTGGCGCACCACCTATCCAGGCATCCTGCCCGACGCCTATCTGGCTGGATTGTCGCCATTGCGGCTGGCCGCCTCCTACCACCGCGGCATGACCGACCGCCGGCAGGCCGCCGCCACCTTCGTGGCTGTGGCACCGGCCGGACCGGGCGATGACGGGCCGCGCATCGTCGGCTTCAGTTCCGGCCGCAGGCTCGAATCCGGGCCACCTGGCATCGCGCTGGCGCAAAGCGAGATCGAGACGCTCTACGTCCTCGACGACTGGCGGGACCAGGGCATCGGCCGGCGCCTGATGCGCGCGGCGGCGGCGCATCTGGCGGCAGTGGGCTCCCGGTCGGTGATGCTGTGGGTGCTGAGCGCCAACCCGTCACGCTGGTTCTACCAGCGGCTCGGCGGCCGTTTCGCCGCGGCGGGCACCGTGGCGGTGGGTGGCCGCGCCGTGCCGCAGGTCGCCCTGCTGTGGTCTCCGATCGAGCATCTGCTGCAGGCCACCGCACGGGCGGACGGCGCCTGACAGGCTGTCCGGCGCTTCCGCTGGCTGTGGCAAAATTGCACCACATGCCTGAAGCTTCTGCGCCACAGTCCCACTGCTGATTGACCTTCGCCGACCATCCCGGTTTTGTTTGCAAGAAGAAGGGGTTGCGAGGAGTTTGAAGCATGGGCCGTCACCGGTCATGAACACCATCACTCGCGCGCAACTGGCCGAGGCGATCTACGCCCAGGTCGGCCTGTCCCGCAATGAGAGTGCCGCCTTGCTGGAAGACGTGCTGGAGCGCGTTTCCGCCGCGCTTGAGGCCGGGCGGCCCGTGAAGATCTCGGCCTTTGGCACGTTTGCGGTGCGGCAGAAGGGCATGCGGGTGGGACGTAATCCGAAGACCGGAGTAGAGGTGCCGATCATGCCGCGACGCGTGTTGTCCTTCCGGCCCAGCCAGGTGCTGAAGGCCCGCCTGAACGGCGAGATGGTCGGCAGCGAGCTGGAGGATTGAGCCGGTGCCGGGCCTGTGCCTTGCCTCCCGGTCTGTGGTGACTCGGAGGGCCCCGGCCGATGCATGATGATCTGGACGCTCCCGGGCGGGTCCGGAAGGCACCGACTGCATTCCGCACCATTTCCGAGGTGGCGGAGGATCTGCAGATCCCGCAGCATGTGCTGCGCTTCTGGGAAACCAAGTTCGCCCAGTTGAAGCCGCTGAAACGGGGTGGCGGCCGGCGCTATTATCGCCCCGAGGACATCGCCCTGCTGCGGCGCATCGGCAATCTGCTCTATACCCAAGGCTACACCATCAAGGGTGTGCAGCGTCTGCTGCGCGACAATGCCTCCGAGCTGCCAGAGCCGCAGGATGCGGAAGCCGATGCGGAGATTGAGGCGGCCATGCCTCCGGAAGCCGGGCAGGCCGCGCTGCGGCAAGCCGTCGCCGAGCTGGCCGCCATCGCCGATGAGCTGCGGGCCCTGGTGGAGCGCAAATAAGCCCTGACGCAGCCTGCGGCAGGGGTTGAGGGCCGTGGAGCAGGGTGCTATTGCCGCTCGCATCGGAGCGTAGCGCAGCCTGGTAGCGCATCAGTCTGGGGGACTGGGGGTCGTGGGTTCGAATCCCGCCGCTCCGACCACTGCCCGATACTCTCATCATTCGCGGTGACCAAGGCGGTGCTGGCGAGCACCCCGCCTTCGATTCGGGCGATCGCGCTCGCGGCCAGCCTCAGCCGCCATACACCAGATTCACACCCTCTCCGAACGCCTCGTAAGGGACGCCGTAGACGTGAATGGACACGGCAATGCTGCAGCTGAGGTTGGCCAGCCGGTGCATTGATCGTGGGTCCGCTGAACCGTGGCTCGTATCGCCAAGAAGGCGAAGCGCGACGGCCTGCTGCTCCATGTCACTCTCTCTGCTTCCCCCCTCGCCGTAGAAGGTCTCGGTCAGGACGCCTTGCTGCACCGCCAGGGCACACCAGGTGCGGTGGGCGTGGATTGGGCTCATCTGACCCGGCTCCCAGACCAGCGCGGCGACAGCGAATCGGCCCCGGGGGTCCGAGAAGAGTTTGTGGCGCGTGTAGCGCAGCGGATCCGGCGTCAGTGTGCAGGAGGCCAGCAGGCCAGGAAGCATGGCGAAGGGGGCCAGCGTATCGGCCACCGCCGCCGCGCGATCCGGCAACGCAGCATCCGCGGCCACGGAAACCTGCTCCAACATGGCGTCAAGCTTGGTGCGGGGACGGGTGATCAGCATCCTGAGGGCCTTTTGCTGTCTTGCCTTGCCGCGTGGCACGGCGCCGGCCTGGCGAGTCTAGGCAGGCGTGGATGCGGCTTCTTGCTCCTTTCGCCGCTAGGGAGAGGCTTATGGCCAAGGAAATGCTCTCAGAAGCCCCGATGGAGGAATAGTTTACTTCAGGCCGGCCAGAGCATGAGGCTTGTGCGACTGGAACTTCGGGTCCGGAAGGAATATCTTCCCGCCATGACGCTGCTGGACGAGTTCGATCGCCGCATCTTGGCCGCCGTGCAACGGGATGCGACGCTGCCCATCGCACGCTTGGCGGAAGAAGCCGGCCTGTCGCCCACGCCCTGTTGGCGCCGCGTGCAGAAGCTGGAGCAGGCCGGGATCATCCGCCGGCGCGTGGCGCTGCTCGACCGTCAGAAGCTGAATCTCGGCATCACGGTCTTCATCGCGGTCCGCACCAGCCAGCACAATGCGGAATGGCTGGAGCGGTTCCGGCGCGCGGTGTCTGGCATCCCGGAGATCCTGGATATCTACCGGATGAGCGGGGAGATCGATTACCTGCTGCGGGCCGTGGTGCCGGACATCCAGACCTATGATGCACTTTACCAGCGACTCATCGAGCGGATCGAGCTGAACGACGTCACCTCCATGTTCGCCATGGAGGAGATGAAGTCCACCACTGAGATCCCGCTGCACTACGCCCGCTGACCTGCCCCGCGGCTCACAGGCCGCTGAACAGTTCCGTGGACAGGTAGCGCTCGGCAAAGGAGGCGGCGATGCCGACCACCAGCTTGCCGGCCATGGCGGGCTCCGCCGCAACCTCCAGCATGGCGTGCAGCACCGCGCCCGAGGAAATGCCCACCGGCAGGCCCTCGGCGCGCGCGCAGAGCCGGGCGGCGGCGAAGCTTTCGCGCTCGGTGACGCGCTTCACCTCGTCCAGTCGGGACAGCTCCAGCACGGCCGGGCGGAAGCCGGCCCCGATGCCCTGGATGGTGTGGGGGCCAGGGTCATCCCCGGACAACACGGCCGATTCCGCAGGTTCCACGCCGATGATGCGCAGATCCGGCCTCCGTGGCTTCAGGGCGCGGGCGATGCCAGTCAGCGACCCCCCCGTGCCGATGCCTGCCACCACCGCATCCACCTGCCCGGCGGTGTCGCGCCAGATCTCCTCCGCGGTGGTGGCCTCATGGATCGCCGGATTGGCGGAATTGTCGAATTGCCGCGGCATCCAGGCCCCGGGTGTTTCAGACAGGATGGCCTCGGCGCGAGCGATCGCGCCGGTCATGCCATCCCGGGCGGGCGTCAGCTCCACTTCGGCGCCGAGCAGCCGCAGCATTTTGCGCCGCTCGATGCTGGCACCGTCGGGCATGGTGACGATCAGGCGGTAGCCCTTCGCGGCCGCGACGAAGCCCAGAGCGATGCCGGTATTGCCTGAGGTCGGCTCCACCAGCACGGAACGATCCGGGGCGATCAGCCCCTCGCGCTCGGCCGTTTCGACCATGGCCAGGCCGATCCGGTCCTTGATGGAACCGAGTGGATTGAAGAACTCCAGCTTCATCGCCAGCCGGGCCTGCAGGCCGCGCTCCGCCTCCAGCCGCGGCAGGCGCACCAGCGGGGTGTTTCCGACGGTGGAGAGGATGCTGTCGTGCAGTCGGCCCGCCTGGGCCGGGGGAGGGGTGTTTCCTTCGGGCATGGACAAGCTATATCACGGACAGGCCGCGTGGATCAGGGGGGTTGAACGATGTTGCTGCGACGGGATCGGGCCATGACGGCAGTATCCATCGTGCTGGACGTGGCATTCCATGCCGGCCGCGGCACCACGGTTCCGGCGGGGGACATCGCTGACCGCCTGGGCGAGGCACGGCGCGGCATCGAGCCGGTGCTGCAGGCGCTGTCGCGCGCCGGCATCCTGGGCAGCACGCGCGGGCCGCGTGGCGGCTACCGCCTGGGGCGTGCCGCCCGCGACATCACCCTTGCCGAGGTGGTCTCGGCCACGCGCCCGTCGGACGCGGAGGAGGAGCCGGTGGCGACATCCCCCTCGGCCTTGCAGACAAAGGTCGTGCAGCCCCTCTGGGCGGAGCTGGAAGGCAGCCTGCTGGAAACCCTGGCCAGCCGCACCGTGGCCGAACTATTGCGCCGGGCTGCGGTGGAGGGCCTGGAACGGCCCGCGCCGGAAGCTCTCAACTTCGCCATTTAAGCTCGAACTGCGCTCGAAACCGCTACTTGCACCACGGCCACGGCTTCGGTCATGCTCGCAGCGCAATGGTCGGACACAAGGCCGGGGCAGGACTGGGAGGAGCCGAATGGACGCCATTCTGGAGACGCAGGGGCTGAGCAAGCAGTTCCTCGGCTTCACCGCCGTGGGGGACGTGTCGCTGTCGGTGCGGCGCGGCAGCATCCATGGGTTGATCGGCCCCAATGGCGCCGGCAAGACCACCTGCTTCAACCTGTTGACCAAGTTCATCCCACCCAGCAGCGGCAGCATCCGCTTCAACGGGCGCGACATCACGCGCATGAAGCCGGCCGAGGTGGCGCGGCTCGGCCTGGTGCGGTCCTTTCAGATCTCGGCGGTGTTTCCGCACCTCACGGTGCTGGAGAATGTTCGCGTGGCGCTGCAACGGCAGCGCGGCGGCTCGTTCGATTTCTGGCGCTCCGACAGCGTGCTGCGACGCTTCGATGACCGGGCGCGGGAATTGCTGGAGGATGTGGGCCTCACCACCTTCGCCCAGCGGCCGGCAGGGGAACTGCCCTATGGCCGCAAGCGGGCGCTGGAGATCGCCACGACGCTGGCGCTGGAGCCGACCATGATGCTGCTGGACGAGCCCACCGCCGGCATGACCGCCGAGGATGTCGACCGCATCGTCGCTCTGGTGAAGCGCGTGGCACAGGGCCGCACCGTTCTGATGGTGGAGCACAACCTGAAGGTGGTGGAAGGCCTGTGCGACACCATCACGGTGCTGACGCGCGGCCGCATCCTGGCCGAAGGCCCTTACGCCGAGGTGTCGCGCAACCCCGAGGTGGTGGCGGCCTATCTGGGCAGCGATCCCTCCATTGCCGGCGGCAGCGCGCATGGCTGAGCCGCTGCTGAAGGTCGAGGGGCTGCAGGCCTGGTACGGCGAGAGCCATGTGCTGCACGGCGTCGACATCGAGGTCCGCGAGGGCGAGGTGGTGACGCTGCTGGGCCGCAACGGCGCCGGCAAGACCAGCACCCTCCGATCCATCATGGGCCTCGTCGGACGCCGCAGCGGCAGCGTCCGCTTCGACGAGCAGGAACTGATCGGCACCCGCAGCGATCGCATTGCCCGCGCCGGCATCGCGCTCTGTCCGGAGGAGCGCGGCATCTTCGCCAGCCTCGACGTGACCGAGAACCTGCTTCTGCCGCCGGTGGTGCGGCCGGGCGGCCTGTCGCTGGACGAAATCTACACCTTGTTCCCGAACCTGAAGGAACGCGCCCGCTCGCCGGGCACCCGGCTCTCGGGCGGCGAGCAGCAGATGCTTGCCATTGCCCGCATCCTGCGCACCGGGGCCCGCCTGCTGATGCTGGACGAGCCGACCGAGGGGCTGGCGCCAGTGATTGTGCAGCAGATCGGCCGCACCATCCGGGAGATCAAGCAGCGCGGCTTCACCATTCTTTTGGTGGAACAGAATTTCCGCTTCGCGCAAACCGTGGCCGACCGCCACTACGTCATGGAGCATGGCCGCGTCGTCGATGCGGTTGCCAATGCCGAGATGGCCGGCGCCATGGAGCGGCTGCACGAATATCTGGGCGTCTGAAGGACGTTCCGGATGCCCTTGCCAGCACTCCGGCATTGGCTGGCCTGACACCTCCGGCCCCGGGAGATAACAGGGGCGAAAGGGAGCTTTCGTTCATGGTTCAAGATCGCCGCAGCCTTCTGATGTCCGGCGCCGCCCTGGCCCTGGTTCCCGCCCTCGCAGGCCTGCCGTCGCGCGGCCGCGCGCAGGGCGCGACTTCGCTCAAGATCGGCGTGCTGAACGACCAGTCCGGCGTGTACCGCGAGGTGTCCGGCCCGACCTCCACCGCCTGCGTGCGCCAGGCTATCCAGGACAGCGGCATCGCCGCCAAGGGCGTCAATGTTGAGGTCGTGCAGGCCGACCACCAGAACAAGGCGGATGTGGGCGCCACCATCGCCCGGCAGTGGATCGACCGTGACGGCGTCGACGTGATCGTTGATGTGCCAAACTCCGCCGTCGCGCTGGCGATCAACGGCATCGTCCGCGAGAAGAACAAGGTCTATCTGAATTCCACCGGCGGCACCACCGAACTGACCGGCAAGCAGTGCAGCCCCAACACGGTGCACTGGACCTATGACACCTATATGCTGGCCAAGTCGACCGGCGGTGCCATGGTGAAGACCGGTGCCGACAGCTGGTTCTTCATCACGGCCGACTACGCCTTCGGCCATGATCTGGAGCGCAACACCTCCGCCTTCGTGCAGGCGGCGGGCGGCAAGGTGCTGGGCACGGTGCGGCATCCGCTGCAATCCACCGATTTCTCGTCCTACCTGCTGCAGGCGCAGCAGAGCCGCGCCAAAGTGATCGGGCTGGCCAATGCCGGCACCGACACCATCAACTGCGTCAAGCAGGCGGCCGAGTTCGGCGTCACGCGGCGTGGCACCAAGATCGCCGTGATGCTGATGTTCATCAATGACGTGCACAGCCTGGGCCTGACCGCCGCCCAGGGCTTGGTCTGCACGGAAAGCTTCTACTGGGATCTCAACGACCGTACCCGCGCCTTCACCAACCGGGTCAAGGGCAGCCTCGGCGGCAACTACCCGGCCATGTCGCATGCCGGCTGCTACGCTTCCGTGCTGCACTACCTGAAGACGGTGGCCGATCTGGGCGGGGCCGCGGCCAAGGCGGACGGCGCCGCCACGGTGGCGCGGATGAAGGCGATGCCCACGGATGATGACTGCTTCGGCGCCGGCACGATCCGCGAGGACGGGCGCAAGTTGCACCCGGTCTACCTGTTCGAGGTGAAGAAGCCCGAGGAGTCGAAGGGCGCCTGGGACTACTACAAGCTGGTGCAGACCACCCCGGCCGAGGAGGCCTGGAGGCCGGTGTCCGAGGGTGCCTGCCCGCTGGTGCGCGCCTGACCTGCCGGCACGGGCCGGACGCGGCCCGCGCCTCTCCCTTGCTTCGCCCCAGGATGACCCGCCGGTGATCGAAGACCTGATTTTCCAACTGGAACTCGGCCTGCCGCAGGTGGTGCTCGGGCTGGTGAACGGCGCCTTCTACGCGCTTCTGTCACTCGGCCTCGCCGTGATCTTCGGCATGCTGAACGTGATCAACTTCGCGCATGGCGCGCAGTTCATGGTCGGCGCCTTTGTGGCCTGGATGCTGCTGAACTGGGTCGGCATTGGCTACTGGCCGGCGCTGATCCTGGCGCCGCTGATCGTCGGCGCATTCGGCGTGGTGCTGGAACGCACCATGATCAGCCGCCTGTACAAGCTGGATCACCTGTACGGCCTGCTGCTGACCTTCGGCCTGGCACTGATCATCGAGGGATTGTTTCGCAACGGCTTCGGCTCCTCCGGCCTGCCCTACGCCCCGCCGGAGCTGCTGAGCGGCCCGCCGGTGGATCTGGGCTTTATGTTCCTGCCGAAATACCGGCTCTGGGTGGTAGCGGCGGCGGTGGTGATGAGCCTGGCCACCTGGATCATCATCGAGAAGACGCGGCTTGGCGCCTATCTGCGCGCCGCGACGGAGAATGCGGCGCTAGTGCAGGCCTTCGGCGTCAACGTGCCGCGGATGATGACCCTGACCTATGCCGCCGGGGTCGCACTGGCCGCCTTCGCCGGCGTGCTGGCGGCGCCGATCTATTCGGTGAACCCGCAGATGGGGTCGAGCCTGATCATCACCGTGTTCGCCGTGGTGGTGATCGGCGGCATGGGGTCCATCCTGGGCTCGGTGCTCACCGGCTTCGGGCTTGGGCTGGTGGAAGGATTGACCAAGGTGTTCTACCCGGAAGCGTCTTCCACCGTGATCTTCGTTATCATGGCCATCGTGCTGCTGGCGCGGCCGGCCGGCCTGTTCGGGAGGGCCTGACGCATGGCCGGACAAGCGACCGCCTTCACGGCGCCGACGCCGCACCAGAGCCCGGGCCTGCCCGGCCTGTCTTTGCTGGGCTTCAACCGGGCGCAAAGCATTGCCTTCCTGCTGTTGCTGGCGGTTCTGCTGGTCGGGCCGTTCGTGCTTTACCCGGTGTTCCTGATGAAGCTGCTGTGCTTCGCGCTGTTTGCCTGCGCGTTCAACCTCCTGATCGGCTATGTCGGCCTGCTGTCGTTCGGCCACGCCATGTTCTTCGGTATGGGCGGCTATGTCGCGGCGCATGCGGCGAAGGTTTGGGGCCTCAGCCCCGAACTGGCGATCCTGGCCGGCGGTGCCGTGGGCGCGGTGCTGGGGGTGGTGTCGGGCTGGATCGCGATCCGCCGGCAGGGCATCTACTTCGCCATGATCACGCTGGCGCTGGCGCAGATGGTGTTCTTCGTCTGCCTGCAGGCCCCGTTCACCGGCGGCGAGGACGGCATCCAGTCCGTGCCGCGCGGCAACTTCCTCGGGCTCTTCAGCCTGGCTCCCGACATGAACATGTACTGGCTGGTGGCCGGCGTGTTCCTGGCGGGCTTCCTGCTGATCAACCGCATCATCCACTCGCCCTTTGGCCAGGTGCTGACCGCCATCCGGGAGAACGAGCCGCGCGCGATCTCGCTTGGCTATCGCGTGGATGACTACAAGCTGATCGCCTTCACCCTGTCGGCGGCGCTGGCAGGCGTGGCCGGCGGCACCAAGGCGCTGGTGTTCGGCATCGCTACCCTGACCGATGTCTACTGGGCGATGTCCGGCGAGGTGGTGCTGATGACCCTGGTCGGCGGCCTCGGCACGGTGTTCGGCCCCGTCCTCGGCGCGGCGGTGATCGTGTCCATGC
Source organism: Teichococcus vastitatis (assembly GCF_003604215.1). Classification (GTDB taxonomy): domain Bacteria; phylum Pseudomonadota; class Alphaproteobacteria; order Acetobacterales; family Acetobacteraceae; genus Pseudoroseomonas; species Pseudoroseomonas vastitatis. The sequence continues at coordinate 70,339 of NZ_QXGS01000010.1, read as the reverse complement.
AGAACTACCTGGCCGAGTTCGGCGCCTGGGTGACGGTGATCCAGGGCTGCATCTTCGTCGCCTGCGTGCTGGCGTTCCGCGCGGGCATTGCTGGCGAGGTCGGCCGCTGGCTGCGGGTGCGGCTCTGAGCCGCGTCAGGGAAACGCCGCCTCAGCCGGAGTGGCGCCCGAGGCCGAGACGCAGGGCCTGATCGGCGATCAGCGCCAGCCAGGCGGTGAAGATCGCGCCCTGCAGCACCCAGGACGGGTTGCCGTTCGCCAGTCCGGTGACGATCGGCGTGCCGAGGCAGCGTGCGCCCGCCACGGCCCCGACCGCAGTGGTGGCGATGGCCAGCACCAGCGCGACCCGCAACCCGGCCTGGATCACTGGCAGGGCCAGCGGCAGCTCCACCTGGGCCAGGATGCGCGCGGACCCCATGCCGGTGCCGCGCGCCGCGTCCAGCACCGGCGCCGGCACCGCGTCGAGCCCGCCCACGGCGCTGCGCATCACCGGCAGCGCGGCATAAAGCACCAAGGCCAGCAGGGTAGGGGCGGCACCGAAGCCGAGGAGCGGCAAGGACAGCGCGATGGCCGCGACCGGCGGCACTGCCTGGGCCAGGGAGAACACCGCATCCAGCAGGGGTCGCAGGGCGCGCCCGGCCGGGCGCGTGGCCAGGATTGCGGCGCCGAGGCCGAGGATGGCGGCGATCAGCGTCGCCCCGAGCGATAGCATCAGGTGCTCGCCCAGCAGCGAAAACCAGCCCGGGCTGTCCCAGACCGGCCGCGACACCTCCGGGAACAGAGCGTGCCACAGCGGTCCCAGGTAAGGGGCGGCCACCATCGCTGCGCCGAACAGCAACAGGTTGGCCAGCAAGGCCCTCACCGTGCCGTCACCAGATCGGTCCAGTGCAGGGTTCCACCACCGAAGCCGGCCTCGGCCGGCAGGGCCAGTCGGGCGCTGTTTTCCGACAACATCAGCATCAGCGCCTGCTTCAGCGTCGCGTCGGCCGGCAGCATCGGCAACCCGTCGGCATCTCCAACCCGGGCAAGGCTGCGGGCCGGCAGCGTGGCCAGCCGGTGGAAGGCAAGGCTTTCCTCGCCAAAGATCCGCCGCACCGGCCCCTGCGCCGCGCCTTCCAGCAACGCCGCCGGACGACCCTGCGCCACCAGCTGCCCCTGGTCCAGCACGGCCAGCCTATCGGCCAGGGCCAGGGCTTCCTCCACATCATGCGTCACGAACAGGATGGTCTTGCCGGTTTCGGCATGGATCTCCCGCAGCGCCACCTGCAGGCCGCGCCGGGTGCCGGGGTCGAGTGCGGAAAAGGGTTCATCCATCAGCAGCAGGGGCGGATCGGCGGCCAGGGCGCGGGCCAGGCCTACGCGCTGTGCCTGTCCGCCGGACAGCTCGTGCGGGAACCGGTCGCGGAACAGGGTCGCCTCCAACCCGACCAGTTCCAGCAGGGTCTCGACCCGGGCTGCGATGCGCGCCGGCTCCCAGCCCAGCAGGCGCGGCACGGTGGCGATGTTGTCCGCCACGCGCCAATGGGGAAACAGCCCTACCGACTGGATCACATAGCCGATGCCGCGGCGAAGCTCCTCCGGATCGGCACCCGCCACATCGCGGCCATCCACCAGAACCCGCCCGGCGCTGGGCTCCACCAGCCTGTTGACCATGCGCATCAAGGTGGACTTGCCGGAGCCGGACTCTCCCAGCAGCACGCAGATGCTGCCGCGTGGAACCTCCAGGGTGACGCGGTCCACGGCCGCCTGTTCTCCGTAGCGGCGGGACACGCCCTCGAAGCGGATCATGGCCCGCGCTCCAGCGCCGCCTGCAACGCGGCACAGCCGCCATCGGCCAGCAGCGACAACGCCACCATCGGCAGCACGCCGAGCAGGATGAGATCGGTGGCGAGCTGGCCGATGCCCTGGAACACCAGCGTGCCCAGCCCGCCGCCGCCGATCAGCGCGGCGAGAGTCGCCAGTCCGATGGCCTGCACGGCGGCGACCCTCAGCCCTCCCAGCATGACGCCCAGGCCGAGCGGGATGCGCAGCCGGCGCAGGATGCCGGCCTCCGTGAGGCCTTGCCCGCGCGCCGCATCGATCAGCGCGGGCGGAACCACCCGCAGCCCTGCCAGAAAGGCGCTGCACAGGGGCAGCAGCAGGTACACGGCGATGCCGAGCACCGCCGGGGCCGGGCCGATGCCGCCCACGCCCCAGTCGCGCAACCCGGGTGCCCAGCTTACCAACGCCCCCAGCGGCCCCATCAGCAGGCCGAACAAGGCGATGGACGGTACCACCTGGAAGCCATTGGCCACGCCCATCAGGGCCGCTTCCAGTTTGCGGTGGCGCAAGGCCAGCAGGCTGAGCGGCAGCGACACGGCCAGGGCCAGCAGCAGCGCGCTGCCCGACAGCCCCAGATGCTGTATCGCTGCGGCGCGGATCTCCGCGCCGCGCGCCGAAGCCTCGCGCGCCACCGACAGGTTGCCCAGCAACCCTGCGGCCCAGAGCAGGCCGAAGCCCAACACGACGGCCACCATGAAGTTCCGCGGTGTGCCGCCCCGGCCCGCGGCGCAGCAGCCTGCCGCCAGGGCCAACAACAGCATCGCCATCCAGAACCCGGCCGCGGGCGTGGCGCGGGCTGCGGGGGAGGCATCCCGCAGCACCTCGCCCGCCGCCACGCCGATGCCCGCAAGCAGGGCACACAGCGCCAGGGCCGCGGCAAGCTCCGCCCAGCCCAGCCACGCCGCACGGCGTGCCAGCAACGCGGTGCCCAGGCAGAAGCCGAGAAACAGCCCGAGGCAGATGATCACGCCCGCGGTCTGCGGCATCGCCGCGGCGCGGGGGCTGAGCAGCCGGTTCGGGGCCAGCGACAGCACCCCCAGAACCAGGGGTGCCAGCACGGCAAGAACCGACAGGGTCGCCACGGCCATCGCTTCCCGCGGCGGCGGCGCCGTGCCTGTCAGCGGAAGGCGGGCCGCCAGCGCCGCCGGCTGCGACGGCATCAGCCCGGCGCGCCGAGGCCGCGCAGATGGGCGGCTGCCACCTGTTGCGCCGGCTGGCCTTCCACGACGATGCGGGCGTTCAGGGTCTGCAGCGTTTCCAGCGACAGCGACGCGAACAAGGGCCGCATCCAGTCGCCCAGCTGCGGCAGCCGCTCCGCCACCGCCTGCCGCACCACCGGTGCCGGCTGGTACACGATCTGCGCGCCCTTGGGATCGCCCAACACCTGCAGGTCCAACGCGGCGATGGCGCCATCGGTGCCGTAGACCATGGCGGCATTGACGCCATTCAGCTGCTCGGCCGCGGCCCGCATGGTCACCGCTGTGTCGCCGCCCGAAAGCACCAGCAGACGCTCCGCCGGCAGGGTGAAGCCGTAGGCCTTCTGGAAGGCGGGCAAGGCGGCGGGGCTTTCCACGAACTCGGCCGAGGCGGCCAGCTTGAACGCGCCGTTGCGGGCGAGGTGCGCGGGCAGATCCGCCAGGGTCGCGAGGCCGCCGCTCCGGGCCAGGTCGCGGCGGATGGCGATGGCCCAGGTGTTGTTGGCCGCCGCCGGCTCCAGCCAGACCAGCTTGTTGCGCTCGGCGTCCAGCGCGCGGACCTTGGCGGCCGCCTGGGCCGCATCATGCCAGGCCGGGTCGGCTTCCATCTGGAAGAAGAAGGCACCGTTTCCGGTGTATTCGGGATACAGGTCGATCTCCCCGGACAGCAACGCCTGGCGCACGATCCGCGTCGGGCCGAGTTGCAGGCGGCGCTGCACCGGCACCTTCCGGGCTTCCAGAAGCTGCGCCATCATTTCGCCCAGCAACGCTCCCTCGGTGTCGAGCTTTGAGCCGATCACCACGGGCTGGCCCTGTCCCCGGGCGGGAAGAGAGCCGATCAGCGGAGCGGCCAGGCCGGCGAACGGCGCAGCCAGCACGGCACGACGATGAAAGCGGGACATGGATGGTCCTCCGAGGCGGTTGACGGGATGGCCACAGCGGCAGCGCGACGTTCCTCGGCAACGTACCAGCTTGCGTGCGGTGTCAGGCGCGGCTGAAGAAATCCGCGGCGGATCATGAGCCAGCAGACTGGCCGCGCCGCCCCGGCTTGCCAAGCCGGGATTCCGCTTGCACGGTGCGGCCGGGATGCCGACTTTTGCATCATGCGCGCCATCCCGATGATGTTCCTGCTCACCGCCCTGCTGCCGGCCGGTCTCCCAGCGGCGCGGGCACAGCAGCCGCCACCGGCTTCGGCCGAAGCCCGCAAGGGCGAGTTGAAGCGGCTTCTGGATGCCTTGCCGGCTGCGCCGGATGACACCGCCGCCGCGGCGCTGGAGGCGCGGATCCGGGGATTATGGGCTCAGGCCGCCTCACCCGCCGTGACGCTGCTGCTGGGGCGCGGCCAGCGCAACCTCGGCGCCGAGGCGGCCGCCGATGCGGTGGAGGATTTCGATGCCGCGCTGACCCTGCAGCCCGACTATGCCGAAGCCTGGCTGATGCGGGCCCAGGCGCTGATCGCGGCGGGCGACTACCAGGCAGCCTTGCGCGACCTCCGGCAGACCCTGGTGCTGGAGCCCCGGCATTTTGGCGCCCTGGCGACGCTGTCGGCGCTGCAGGAACAGATGGGAGACGCTGAAGGCGCGCTGCGCTCCATGCAGGAGGCAGTCACGCTGCACCCGCGCATGGCTGGAGCGCAGGAGCGGCTGCGGCGCCTGCGCACGGCCGCGCGTGGACAGGGAATCTAGTCCAGGGGGTATAGCCGGGGTCTCAGGCCAGGCTTCCGCCTTACGCTGCGACGGGGGCGGAGGAGGACCTCCCCCGGCCAGTTCGCCACGGCTACTTGACCACCGCGACGCGCAACGCGTTGGTGGTACCCGGCGTGCCGAAGGGCACGCCGGCCGTGACCACCACCTCGTCGCCGGACTGGGCGAAGCCTTCCGTCTGTGCCGCGCGCACCGCCTTGGCCACCATGTCAGTCATCGAGTGCGGCTCGGCCGAGGGCAGGGGATGCACGCCCCAGACCACCGCCATCCGCCGAGCCGTGCTTTCGCTGGAGGTCAGGCCCAGAATCGGACTGCCGGGACGTTCCCGCGCCACGCGCAGCGTCGTGGAGCCGGTGGCGGTGAAGGTGGCGATCACCTCCGCATCAATGGTCTCGGCCACCTGCCGCGCTGCGGCGGCGATGGCGCCGGCCGAGTTCTTCTCCGGCGCCGGGCGCGCGGCATCGGTAATCTGCCGCCAGCCGGTGTCCTGTTCCACCCGGGCCAGGATGCGGTCCATCATGTTCACCGCCTCGAACGGGAACTGGCCGGCGGCGCTCTCGGCGGAGAGCATCACCGCATCCGCCCCGTCGAACACCGCCGTCGCGACGTCCGATGCCTCGGCGCGGGTCGGCGCGGGGGCGGAGATCATGGATTCCAGCATCTGCGTGGCGACCACCACCGGGAGGCCGCGGGCGCGCGCCTCGCGCACGATGCGCTTCTGGATCAGCGGCACCTCCTCGGGCGGGCATTCCACGCCGAGGTCGCCGCGTGCCACCATGACGCAATCGGCGAGGTCGAGGATGCCTTCCAGGTTCTCCACTGCCTGCGGCTTCTCCATCTTCACCATGACCCAGGCGCGGCCATCGGCGATCGCCTTGGTTTCCGCCACATCCTCGGGCCGCTGCACGAAGCTCAGGCCGATATATTCGATGCCGAGCGGCAGCACGAAATCGAGGTCGGCACGGTCCTTGGCGGTCAGCGCCGGGATCGGCAGCGCCACATCGGGAACGTTGACGCCCTTGCGGTCGGACAATGCGCCACCCACCAGGATCTCGGTTTCCAGATGGTCGTCACGCTTGTGAACCACGCGCAGGCGCAGCTTGCCATCGTCCAGCAACAGCGTGGTGCCGATGCGGGCCGCCTCCATGATCTCGGGGTGAGGCAGTTGCACCCGTCGCACGTCGCCCGGCGTGGCGCTCATGTCGAGGCGGAAGCGCTGGCCGGTCTGCAACTGCACCCGGCCGCCCTGGAAGCGCCCGACCCGCAGCTTCGGCCCCTGCACATCCGCCAGGATCCCGATCGGCCGGCCGACCTTCTTTTCCAGCGCGCGGATCATCAGGATGCGCGCGGCGTGGTCCTCATGGCTGCCATGGCTGAAGTTCAGGCGGAACACGTCGGCGCCGCCGCGATACAGGCGCTCGATCACCTCCGGCGTGGAGGAGGCCGGACCCAGGGTCGCGACGATCTTGGTGCGGCGGCGGCGGCGGATGGGAAGACGCGGCGGCAAGGCGATATCCTTTTGTCTCACGCGGGACGCGCGGGGCTGGCGGAACGGGGAGCAATCGCCTCAGGCGATCAGGATGGCGCGGAAATCGTTCACATTGGTCAGGGTCGGTCCCGTGACGATGGTGTCATCCAGCCGGTCGAACAAGGCGTGGCTGTTATGGGCGGCGAGCAGCGCCCGCGCATCCAGGCCCGCCGCGGCGGCGCGCCGCAGCGTGTCCGGCCCGGCAACCGCGCCCGCATTGCTTTCGGATCCGTCGATGCCGTCGGTATCGGCCATCAGGGCCCAGCAATCCTCCAACCCCGCTGCCGCCAGCACGAACCCCAGCAGGCTTTCGGAGTTGCGGCCGCCGCGCCCGCCTTCCGGCGTGCCGGGGCGGATCGTCACGGTGGTTTCGCCGCCCGACAGCAGCAGGGCCGGCGCCGGCGCCGGATGGCCATGCGTGCGCACGCTGCGTGCCACGCCGGCCAGCACGGTGCCGAGGATGCGGGCTTCGCCTTCCAGCGCATCGCCCAGCAGCACGGGATTGAGGCCGAGCGCTACGGCTTCGCGCGCCGCGGCCTCCAGCGCCATCTGGGGCGTGGCGATCAGGTGGAACGCGGCACCGGCGAGGCGCGGGTCGCCGGGCTTCGGCGTTTCCTCCGCGGCGGCGCTCAGATGCGCAGCCACCGGCGGCGGCAGCTCGATGCCGTAATGCGCCACGATGGCGCGGGCCTCGGCAAAGCTTGAAGGGTCAGGCACGGTGGGGCCGGACGCGATCACCGCCGGGTCGTCGCCGGGCACGTCCGAGATGGCGAGGGTGACCACCCGGGCCGGGTGCGCCGCCGCCGCCAGCCGGCCGCCCTTGATGGCCGACAGGTGCCGGCGGACGCAGTTCATCTCCTGGATGGTGGCGCCGGACGCCAGCAGGGCGCGGTTCACCGCCTGCTTATGGTCGAGCGTCAGCCCCTCGGCCGCCAGCGCCATCAGCGCTGAGCCGCCGCCCGAGATCAGCGCCAGGACCAGGTCATCCGCCGTCAGATCCTGAACCGCCTTCAACACGCGCCGCGCGGCCGCCTCGCCGGCGGCGTCGGGAACCGGGTGAGAGGCCTCCACCACCTCGATGCGTCGGGTCGGCACGGCATGGCCGTAGCGGGTGATCACCAGTCCCGAGAGCGGCTGATCCGGCCAGGCTTCTTCCACGGCGGCGGCCATCACGGCGGCCGATTTGCCGGCGCCCACCACCACGACGCGGCCCTTGGGCGGCAACGGGAGATAACCGGCCAGCACGCTGCGCGGATCAGCCGCCCGGACCGCCGCATCGAAGCAGCGCCGCAGGGCGGCGCGCGCCGTGGTGTTGTTCCAGTTCATCGACCTCTCCCCCGGTGCGGCATCGGTTTGCCGCCTTCCGGCGGCGGAGGGAAGGGGTGGCTTGCGAAACCGCTCCGGGCACGCCCGGTTCTTCATGATGCTGCAACCCGGCAGACCCGGAGAACCGCCGCGGACCATCGGGGTCCGGTCCGGCCGGCGCAAGGACGGCCGGCGCCGGGAACCGGACAGGTTTGCCGGCAACCGCAAGAAGGCGTCGAAAGCGAGCCCCAGGGTGGCAAGCCTGGCGTGCCGACTTCGCCAGCCTTGCCGGCCGGCGCATTCACGCCGGGCAAGGACGCCTATGGGTCCTTTTTGCGTTGGCGGCGATCTCCGCTTGGCGGACATTGACGAAAGAGTGCCGGCGCGGCCATTGCAAATCCTTCAGAAACCTCGCCAAACATGATTAGCGACGCGGGAAGCACGCCAGGGATGCCAGACACAAGCGACACCAAGCCAGCGGCCGAAGCGCGACCTGTTGCAGCCGGCCGGCAGCTGCTGTTTCTCCGGGAAGAGGAACTGCGGCTGGCGCAGGACCTGCTGTTCTTCGGCTATCGCGACTTCACCGCCGGGGCCGACGCGTTGCTGGAGGAACTGGGCATGGGACGGGCGCATCACCGCGTGCTGCATTTCGTCGGCCGCCGCCCCGGCATCACGGTGGGCGACCTTCTGGCCATCCTCGGCATCACCAAGCAGTCGCTCGGGCGGGTCCTGAACCCGTTGGTCGAGGAAGGCTACGTGAATCAGGCGCCGGGTCGCGCCGATCGCCGCCAGCGCCTGCTGTCGCTCACCGAGAAGGGCGAGGCGCTGGAGCGCCGGCTGTTCGAGCGTCAGCGCGAATGGGTGATGCGCGCCTATCGCGAGGCGGGGCCGGCGGCGGTGGACGGCTTTCGCCGCGTGATGCGCGGATTGATGGGGCCGGAAGCGCGGGCCCAGCTCGACCGGGCGCCGCGCACCAACCCGCGCAGCGCCGCCTGAGGAGGTGAGTGCTGCCATGACCGGTGCCGAGCCGCATCTGCTGGTGGTCGACGATGATGCCCGCCTGCGCAACCTGCTGCAGCGCTTCCTGGCGGAGCAGGGCTTCCGCGTCACGGCGGCGCAGGATGCCGTGGCCGCCCGCCAGGCGCTGCATTCCATGGCGTTCGATCTGCTGGTGCTGGACGTGATGATGCCGGGGGAATCCGGGCTGGAACTCACCGAGCGGCTCCGCCGCGATGGTCACGAAGTGCCGATCCTGATGTTGACGGCGGCCGGTGCCCCGGATGACCGCATCGCCGGTTTCGAGCACGGCGCCGATGATTACCTCGCCAAGCCCTTCGACCCGCGTGAGCTGGCGCTGCGCATCCGCACCATCCTGAAGCGCGCGGCGCCCGCCACGCCGCCCAGCCTGCCCCTGGCGCCGGTGCAGCTGGGACCGCACTGGTTCGATCCGGAGCGCGGCGAGCTTCGCGGACAGGATGGCACGCACCGCCTGACAGGCGGCGAGGCGGCGCTGCTCACGGCGCTGGCGCGCCGCGCCGGCGAGGTGCTGACGCGCGAAGAGATCGCCGCAGCGCTGGGCACGCCGGAAGCCGGGGAACGCGCCATCGACGTGCAGGTCACCCGGCTGCGCCGAAAGATCGAGCCGGACCCGCGCGAGCCGCGGTTTCTGCAGACCGTGCGTCACCGCGGCTACGTGCTGCGGCCCGGCACGTGAAGCCGCTGCCGTCCCCGATGCGACCGCTGCTGCGACGGCTGGCCAATCCCTTTCGCGGATTGCTGCCGCGCGGCCTGCTCGGGCGTGCGCTGCTGATCATCCTGCTGCCGTTGCTGATCCTGCAGGGGGTGGCGCTGCAATTGTTCTATGGCGGCCATCTTGACGTCATATCCCGGCGCCTGGCTGGCGGTGTCGCCGGGGATATCGGCATGGTGGTGGAACTGCTGGCCCGCCATCCCGACGACCGGGAGGAGGGCTGGATCTTCCGTGAGGCCGCCTGGCGCTTTGACCTTTCCATGGCCTTCGAGCCGGGTGCGACCATCGGCGCGCCGTCGATGCGCAGCGGCTGGCTGCCCATCCTGCCGCTGGAAGGCGATCTCGCCCGGGCCTTGGAGGAGCGGGTTCGCCTGCCCTTCGACACCGACTGGGCCAGCGATCCGCGGTCGGTCATCATTCGGGTGCAGATGGCCGAGGGCGTGCTGCATGTGGAAGCGCCCCGCAAGCGCCTGTTCTTCGGCACGCTTTATCTGTTCTTCATCTGGCTGGTCGGCTCGTCGCTGCTGCTGTTCGCCATCGCCGCGCTGTTCATGAAGAACCAAGTGCGTGCGATCCGCCGGCTGGCCAGCGCGGCCGAGGCCTTCGGCACCGGCCGCGAGGTCGGCGCTATCAAGCCGGAAGGAGCCAGCGAGGTCCGACAGGCGGCGGCGGCGTTCAACCAGATGCAGGGCCGCATCCGGCGCTTCGTGACGCAGCGCACCGAGGTCCTGGCCGGCATCAGCCATGACCTGCGCACGCCGCTGACCCGGCTGCGCCTGAGTCTCGCCATGCTGCCGCCCGGCACCGAGGACGATGCCGCGGCGATGACCGAGGACGTGGCCGAGATGGAGCGGATGATCGCCGCCTATCTGGCCTTTGCCCGCGGCGAAAGCATCGAGCAGGCGCAGCCGGCCGACCTGTCGGAGCTCGTGCGGGATCTGGCGGCGCGGGCACGGCGGGACGGTGCCAGTGTTTCGGTGGAGGCGCCCGGCCCGCTGGTGCTGCCGGTTCGTGCCGATGCGCTGCGGCGCTGCATCGGCAACCTGCTGGACAATGCCCGGCGCCATGCGCGCCGAATCGCCGTCGGCCTCACCGAAACCCCGCGCGAGGAAGGCGGGCGGGGCAGCGGACGCTGGATCCTGATCACGGTGGATGACGATGGCCCGGGCATCCCGGCCACGGCGCGGGAAGACGCGTTCCGGCCATTCACCAGCTTCTCGGCCGGCGGCACGGGCCTGGGCCTCGCCATCGCACGAGATATCGCCCGTGCCCATGGCGGCGACATCGCGCTGGAAGGCAGCCCCCTCGGCGGGCTGCGTGCCCGCATCCGGCTGCCGGCCTGAAGCCGGCAGCCGTTCAGGAGCGGTTCAGCCGCCGGGCTTCGCCATCAGGGACTTCACCTCGTCCATCGCCTCGGCAAAGCGCCGGTTGAGCAGGCCCACCGCTTCGGAATTCGAGCGCTGGATCAGGTCGGCGATCTCCTGCATGTTGGACACCGCCCGGCTGTAGCTGGCCTTGAGCAGCTCGGCTTGCTGGGCCGCGCGGTCCTGCGGGTTGGCGGACGGGGACGCGCTCTGGAGCGCCCCCGTCATCTCGGTCATGGATTGCTGCAGGATTTCCATGTGCCGCCGGGCCACGGCCTGAGCACCCTCCAGCGCCACCTTGTTGGCGGCGGAGAGCGCCTCGAAGTTGCGCCGCTGGGCGGCGGCCAGCGCCTCCATGTCGGGCATGGCGGGGAACCGAAAATCCGACAGCAGGCGCATCACATCCATCTCGGGCGGAAATTTCGGGCTGTCAGACATGGCCAATCCTCCAGGCTTGTTGTTGCGCCGGCAGTCTAGCGGTCATCGCGTTCCCGCCGATAGCCCATCACTGCGCCGCCATCGGCTCCGCCGGCTCATCCTCGTTCAGGCGCAGGGTGCGGGCGACGCGCTCCGCCTTGTCCAGCGCACGATCCAGCGCCGCCATGGTGGTCCCGAGGTCGACGCTGTCATCCTGTTCCCACGCGCGCAGTGTCGCGATCCACACGGCCGACAGGCCATGGACCCGCAACATGCCGGCGGGTCCGCACGCATTGATCCGCGCCCCTTCCAGCATCCAGGCCATGGAGGCGGCGAGCACCGGCGCCAGGGCCAGGCTGAGCAGCGGATCGGTGCGCATCTCGCGGCCGAAGCGGATCAGCCCTTCCCGGTGCGGCTGCAGCGCGTCCAGCCGCCGCATCAAGGTGTCGAACAGCCGGTCGCGCTGCGTACCGCCGCCGGCCAGCGCCGCATCCCGCAGCACCGCTTGATCAACCGTCTGAGAATGAAGCCACAACAGGTGGAATTTGCTGGGAAACCTGCCGCGCAGCTCGGTCAGATCCTGCCCCGAGCGTTCGGCCAGCTCCGGAAAGGTGAAGCCGTTCCAGCCGCGCTCGGCCACCAGGGGCCAAAGCGCGTCCATCAGCTTAGCATCGTCGGGAGAGACAGCGGTCGGCGGGGCGGCCGCATCATGGTTGCTTTGGCTCATGCCAGAAGTTTAGGCCCGGCAGCGCGATCCGCCAGGGGGTCGCCCCGTCCTCTCCGCCAGTTTCCAGCGGATCAGCCGCCGAGTTCACGGGATCGCCGGGTGGCGGCGGCGATCGCCTCCGACATGGTGCGCGGCCAAGCATTCGCTGCCATGAGGACCCGGAGCGCCTGCTCGGTGGTGCCCTTCGGGCTGGTCACGTTGCGGCGGAGCTGGGCCGCATCCAGATCGCTCGCCGCCAGCAGCGCGCCGGAGCCCGACACGGTGCGCCGCGCCATGCGCCGGGCCAGGTCCGGCGGCAGGCCCTGCTCGATCGCGGCCTGTTCCAGAAGCTCGGCCAGCAGGAACACGTAGGCCGGGCCACCGCCGGATACCGCCGTCACCGGATCGATCATCGCCTCGTCCTCGACCCAGGCGACCTCGCCGATGGCGGTGAGCAGCGCATCGGCCAGTTCCCGCTGGTTCGGCGTCACGCCGGGGCCGGCGAAGGCGCAGGTGAAGCCCTGGCGCACCGCGGCCGGCGTGTTGGGCATGGCCCGCACCACGCGCGCCGCGCCGCCCAGCATGGCGGCCACGCCGCCCGCCGTCTTGCCGGCCATGATGGAAAGCACCAGCGCGTCGGCGCCGGCCATGGCGGCGAAGGCGGGAAGGGCCGCCTCGGCCTGCTGCGGCTTGGTCGCCAACACGATGGCGCCGGGTCGGAAGTCCTTCGGCACGGAGGCGGCGTCGGCGCAGGCCGTGACGCGGCCGCGGAAGCCGGCCATCGCATCGGCATGCGGCTCCACCACCACGACTTCGCGGGCACCGCGCTCCAGCCAGCCCTCCAGCATGGCGCCGCCCATCTTGCCGCAGCCGACCAGCAGAAGAGGGGGCAGGGACGCTGCCGCCGCCCCGGACTGGCTCACGCCTCGCCCACGCAGTCGAGCATGGCGGCGGCCAGTGCCTCGGCGGGCGGCTTGCCGCCCCACAGCACGAACTGGAAGGCCGGGAAGAAGCGCTCGCACTCGGTGATGGCGATATCCACCATGTCTTCCAGGCTCTCGGCGCTGGCACCGGGCGCACCGCGCAGCAGCACGGCATGGCGATACACGGGGGCGCCGTCCTCGCTGTCGATGCCGAAATGGCCGATCCACAGCTTCTCATTGGCCAGGGCCAACAATTCGTAGAGCGGGCCGCGCTTGCCGGCGGGCACCTTCAGGTCGAAGGCGCAGGTGAAATGCATGGCGCTGATCTCGGGCGACCAGGAAAAAAACAACCCGTAGTCGCACCACTTGCCCGGGGCCTCCACCGCCATCTCGCCATCGGAGCGGCGGTCGAACACCCACTCATTGGCGGCCACGATCTGCTCCAGCACGTCGAGCGGATTGGCGGAACGCTCGCGCTCGGCAATTTGCAGGCCGGACATCGCGGCACCTCCTTCCCTACAGGGGGACAGGGCCACCCAGATCTTGGGTGAAGCCGATTGCCCCCACCACCATTCCTGGCATATCGCGGGGGCAAATCCCATCGCAAGAGCCAAGGCCCGAGTCTGCCGGCCGCGCGCGGCTTTTTCACCGCGCCGCAGCATTGCACCGCGGAGGGAATGCCGCCGAGCATGGGCGAGCGGGGCTTCGCCGGCTAGGTTGGCCGCCATGCGCAGCGAACCCCCCATCATCGATCCTGCTCCACGGTTCGGCGCCGGTCCGGCGTTGCCTGGCCCGAATGCAACCCGCGAGCGCATGGTGGGCCTGTGCTGCGCCTTCGGGGTGGTGGCGGTGTGGAGCGGCTTCTCGCTTTCCGCGCGGCTGGCGGCGCAACAATCCTTGACGCCGTGGGACGTGGCGGCGCTGCGGTACCTGGGTTCGCTGCCGGTCGGATTGCTGCTGGCCTTCTTCGTCGGATGGCCCCGCCTTTCCGCCGGGCGCAGCCTGGCCCTGGTGGCGGGCGCAGCCTTCGGCTTTCCGCTCTGCGCCTATCTGGGGTTTCAGTTCGCGCCCGCGGCGCATGGGGTGGTGCTGCTCACCGGCGTGCTGCCATTCATCGCGGCCCTGCTTGGCGCGCTGGTTCTGCGGGAGCCGTTTCCACGTCGTCGCTGGGTATCGCTCGGCATCGTGGCGGCCGGCATCCTGTTGCTCGGGCTGGGCACGCTGGATGCGGCACCCGGTGCCTGGTGCGGTGACCTGCTGTTTCTGCTGGGAAGCCTGTCCTGGGCGGCTTTCACCATCCTGTTGCGGCTGTGGCGCGTGCCGGCGATGGCCGCCACCGTGGTGCTCGCGGTGTATCCGGCTTTTCTCTACCTGCCGGTCTGGTGGTTCGCGCTGCCTTCCACGCTGGGTGAGGCCTCGGCCGCCGCGATCCTGCACCAGCTGGTTTATCAGGGACTTCTGGCCGTGGTGGTGGCCGGCTTCCTGTTCGCGCGAGCGGTGAACGTCCTGGGCAGCGGCCAGACCACCATGGTGACCGCGCTGACCCCGGCGCTGACCACCTTCGCCGCGGGCCCGATCCTCGGCGAATGGCTGGGCTGGGTCGGCTTCGCCGGGGTGGCGACGGTGTCGCTCGGCATGGTGTCCGGCGTCATCGCGCCGCGCGGCACGCCGGCGGGAATGGTGGACGCTCCCGCCCGGCGGGGCTAGGACCCCGGCAAAGCCGCCGGCTCCGGTCCGGCGCGCGCCCCCTCAGTCACAGGAATGGTGAGCGACCGGTCATGAGTGGCGATTCCGACGAAACCCTTTTCGCACCACAGGGCGGCTTCCAGGTGCATCTTCGCGACCTGTCGGGCGCCAACGGATCTGAGCCGCTGGAAACCGTGCGGGGCTTCCCGACGCTGGTGCAGGCCAATGCCTTTGCCCGCCGCTACGTGCGCGACAGCCTGGAGCGCTGCCGCGCCCCGCGCCTGACGCCGGAGGAGGTGCTGAACGCCTGGTTCGCCTTCGGCGAGGACGCCGACGTGGTCGGGCCCGACGGCACCGCCGTGGAACAGGGCTGGCGCAGCGCCAACGAGATCCGCGACTTCGCAGCCCGGCCCTGCGGCGACGCGGAGGAGCGCAACTGGCGCGTCCTCGATCCGCGCCGGCACGAGGACGATGACGAGGAGGACGGCGGCGCCGACCCGGAGGACGCGGCATGAAGCTGCGCTTCGCTCCCAGCCCGACCGGATACCTCCATGTCGGCAATGCCCGCGTCGCCGTGGCCAATTGGTTGCTGGCACGTCGCCATGGCGGCCGCTTCATCCTGCGCTTCGACGACACCGACGCGGAGCGCAGCAAGCCCGAATTCGCCGCCGGCATCGAGGAGGATCTGCGCTGGCTCGGCCTCGATTGGGATGAAAGCTTCCGGCAAAGCGAGCGCCTCGACCGCTACGCGGCGGCAGCGGAGCGACTGAAGCGGAGCGGCCATCTTTATCCCTGCCTGGAAAGCGAGGAGGAGCTGCGCTTCAAGCGCGAGCAGCGCCAAAAGCAGGGCCGTCCCCCCGTTTACGACCGGGCCGCGCTGAAGATGACGCCGGAGCAGCTGCAGCGTGCCCTCGACAACGGCAAGCAGCCCTATTGGCGCTTCAAGCTGGCGACCCGCACGGTGGAATGGCGGGACGGGGTGCTCGGCCGCCGTCAGGTGAAGCTGCCGCCGATCTCCGATCCCGTGCTGATCCGCGCCGACGGCTCCTTCCTCTACACCTTCACCTCCGTGGTGGACGACCTGGAGACCGGTATCACCGACATCGTGCGCGGCGAGGACCACGTCACCAACACGGGCGTGCAGATCGACATCCTGGAGGCGTTGGGCGGCCGGGCGCAGGGGCGGCCGGGTGCCATCCGCTTCGCCCACTTGCCGCTGCTGACCGATGCCGATGGCGGCCCATTGTCCAAGCGCCTCGGCTCCATGGGTCTGCGGCAGTTGCGGCGTGACGGGATCGAGCCGGCGGCCCTGGTGGGCTACCTCTCGGCACTAGGCTCGTCGCGCGATCCGGTGGCGGCAGCACCGGCCGAACTGGCGCCGGTGTACGACCTCGGCCACGTGTCGCACAGCGCGGCACGGTTCGATCCGGCGCAGCTGCTGGGCCTGAACCGGCGCTACCTGCACGGGCTCGACTTCGCCATGGTGCGCGACCGCCTGCCGGATGGCGCGGACGAAGCCTTCTGGCTGGCCGTGCGCGGCAATCTCGACCTGCTGGCCGAGGCGCGCGACTGGTGGGAGATCGCCCGCAGTAATATCGCCGTGCCGTCGCAGCCGGAGGATGCCGCCTTTCTGCGCGAGGCGCTGGCCAGCCTGCCGCCCGAGCCGTGGGACGCGGATACCTGGAACAACTGGGTCAAGCCGCTCGGCGTCGCCAGCGGCCGCAAGGGCCGCGCCTTGTTTCTGCCGCTGCGCCTCGCACTCACCGGCGAGGATCATGGCCCCGAGATGCGGCTGTTCCTGCCGCAGATCGGCCGCACCCGCGCGGCGGACAGGCTGGCGCGCGCCGCCGGCGCATGAGCGGGCTTGCCGTGATCGGTGCCGCCGGGCGGTCCGGCGCGGCGCTGTGCCGGGCCTTGGCGGCGCGCAGCGAAAGCTTCATCCCCGTGGTGCGACGGCCGGACGCCTGGGCAGCGCTCAACCTGCCCGGCACGGCGCGACGCGCCGATCTGCGCGACCCCGAGGCGCTGCGCCGTGCACTCGAGGGATGCGGCCGCGTGGTGTCCTGCGCCCATGCGCGCTGGGCACCGGCCATTCTGGCCGCGGCGGAGCCGGGGGCGACGCTGGTGCTGATGGGTTCCACCCGTCGCTTCTCGCGCTGGCCGGACGCGCACGGCAACGGCGTCAGGGCCGGGGAGGCGGCTTTCCTGGCCGGGCAACATCCCGGCGTCATGCTCCACCCGACCATGATCTACGGTGCCGAGGGCGAGAACAATGTGCAGCGTCTGGCCGCGCTGATGCGCCGCCTACCGGTGGCGCCGCTGCCCGGCGGCGGCCATGCGCTGGTGCAGCCGATCCACCAGGCGGATGTCACAGCCAGCCTGCTGGCGGCGCTCGGGGCGTCCTGGACCAGGCCGGAAACCCTGGTAGTGGCGGGGCCTGAACCCTTGGCCTATCGCGATTTCCTCGCCACCGTCGCCCGCGCCGCCGGCCTGCGGCCGCCGCCCGTGGTGCCGGTACCTGCGGCGCCGCTGCGGCTGCTGGCGCCGCTGACCCGCTTGATCCCGGGGCTACCCAGCATCGGCGCCGACGAGATCCGACGCCTGACCGAGGACAAGGCCTTCGACATCGGTCCCATGCGCGAACGTCTCGGCGTCACGCCACGGCCGCTGGCGCAGGGCCTCGCTGCCACCTTCGGCTCCGCTACAGGTTGAAGGTCAGCCGCAGCCCGAGAGCCTGGAAGTCGCGGTTCTCGTCCGCCAGCTCGATGCGGCCATTTTGATAGTTCAGCATCACCTTCATCCATCCGGCCGGGTACCAGTTCAACCCGGCCGTCCAGATGCGCTGGGCGCCGCCCTGCACCGGGCCGTCGCGCAGATCGGCGCTGCTGAACCGGCCAGCGACCTCCAGCGCGCCCCATTCACCGCGTGCCGGGTTGAACCCATTGGCGGGGGCAGGGCGCTTCCAGACGCCGGCCTTGGCATCGCGTTTCCGCGGCTCTCCCAACAGGGTGTAGGAGACGGCACCATACCAGGCCTCGCCGTTGCGGGTACCATCCGGGGTATCGAGGAACAGCCACTGGTATTCGGCCTGGCCATAGAAGCGACCGGCCCCGGCCGCCAGTTCCGGCCCGGCCGCCCAGACATTGTCGGCATCCACCGTGCCGGTGTCGAGGAACTCGCGGGAATCCACCCGGAGTTCCGGCGAATCGCCGAAGCCGGCCTCGTTGTAGCTTCCTTTCGAACCAGGGCGGAACTGCCACGCGACATTGCCGCCGAGCTGGGCCTGTACGGCGCCGTCCAGCGGCAGCGCCGTGACGCGGGCGGCCACGCCGCGCTGTCCCCATTCCTGCGGCACGTTGATGTCGCCGCCGGTCAGGTATCCGGCGGCGGTCCAGCGTGCGCCATGGGCTTCCAGCCCGACAGCCAGGCGGCGGTCGCCGCTGGCCACGCTGGTTGCCAGGTTGGTCATGGCGGCGCGTTCCATGAACAGCAGGTCCATGGAGGAGCCGGCGCGCTCCAGCATATGGGCCGGCTGGAACGCGCCCACCCGGATGGTGCCCCAGCCGAGGCCGCTCCAGGCAAACTGCGCCTCATACAGGCTGCCGGCGTTTCCGGGCCGCGATGAGCCGAAATCCCACACCACCGCCGCCTCGAAATCCTGCGGCAGCGTGGCTTCCAGCCCGACGCGACCGCGGCGGATATTGGTTCCGGAACGGAAGCCCTCCGCCGTGTCCTGATCCCAGTAGGAGCCGGCGTCGGCATCGAGGCGCAGCACCGGCGTGAGCCGAACGGCACCATCGCCCAGGCTCAGTTCGGGGGCGCCGGATCGCCAGGAGAATCCATCCTGTGCCAGGGCGGTGGAGGAGGCGCCCAGCAGGGCGGCAGCCAGCGACAAAACCAGGCGATGCATGACGGAACTCCCGAGGGCGTGCAACAGCCGCTCAAGCTTCCCCTGGCCGGCGGAGTTGCCCTTGTTCATCGCATTGTCGCGAAGCGCGGCCTCAGGCCCGGCGCCACCGCTCCGCCGCAGCATCATCTTCCGCCTTGGCATCCACCCAGCGGCCGGTGCCGTCGGGGAACTCCTCGCGCTTCCAGAACGGCGCGCCGGTCTTCAGCCAGTCGATCAGGAAGGCGCAGGATTCCAGCGCCGCCTGGCGATGCGCGCTGGCGGTGAGCACCAGCACGATCGGCTCGCCCGGGCCGATGCGGCCGAACCTGTGGATCACGGTGCAGCCGGTGAGCGACCAGCGCCGTTCCGCCTCGGCCGCGATCTCGGCCAGGGCGCGCTCGGTCATGCCGGGGTAATGTTCCAGCACCAGCGCCGCCAGCCCGTCATCGGCTCGGCAGATTCCCGTGAAGGCGGCGATGCCGCCGACATCCGCACGACCCGCCATCAGCGCGGCGTGCTCGGCCTGCTGGTCGAACGGCGCCTCTTGCACCCGGATCGTCGCCACGACGTCAGCCCCCGGTCACGGGCGGAAAGAACGCGATCTCGTCATCCGGCCCTACCGGATGGTCCGGCTGGCAGAAGGCATGGTTCACCGCGGCCCGCACATGCGCCGGCTGGGCGAACGCCTCGGCATGGCCGGGGGAGCGGCCGGCGAGCCAGCGCATCAGCGACGCCACATCGGTCACGTCGGCAGGGGGCGAGACCTCCTCCTGGCTGATGCCGATCTTGTGCCGCACCCAGGCGAAATACATCACGCGCATGGCGGTCAACGCGGTGCCGGCACTTGCTGCACCCGGCCATCCGCATCCATCAGGATGATGGTGTTGCCCTGCTGGATGGCGGTGCCGGTGCGGCCATTCGGGCCGGAATAGGTGGAGTGGCCGGAATTGCCGCCTGTGGTCACCACCGAACCTTCCGGAGTGGGAATGATGCGGCCCGGCCGCCCCAGATCTTGGCTCCGCGGCAGCGTGGAGGGCGGCGGCGGAGGCTCCTGCGGGCGCAGCGACAGGTCGCTGCTGGTGCGGCGGTCCAGCAGATCGGGCGGGGTCGAGCTGCCGCGCGGACCAGGGATCGGGCGGTTGGCCGGGGGCGGATTGTCGGTCGGCGCACGTTCCATCAGGTCACGGCTGCCGAGGGTGGCGCGCTGCCCTTCCAGCTCGCCTTCCGGCCAAACATTGCCGACGGCCGGCAGCAGCGGCGGTACCTCGGGGGCACGGCCCTCGATGCGCTGCACCGTCAGGCTCTCCGGCGGCGCTTCGCTGCGGGGACCGGTGAGGGACGACGCGCAGGCCCCCAATGCCAGCAGCGCTGCGAGGCTGGCCGCGCGCTGCGCACCAGCCGGCAGGAAAGGAATGGACAACCGGCTCATGGCGATGCTCCCGCGTGTGGCTGGCTGCAAGATGCGGCCGCGCCGCGTCCGGCTCAAGGGCTGGAGAATGGCTTGCCGGCGGCGTCGGTGGTGGTGGCGGTGTCCTGCGCCTCGGCATGCCGCAGCCCGGCGGTCAGGTAGTCCCAGCCGGTCAGCAGCGTCAGGGTGGCGGCCAGCCAGAGCAGCAGCTCGCCGAGCGCGGAGATCGGCAGGAATGACAGGCCGAGCACGGCCGCGCCGCTGTCGCCGGCCAGCAGCACACCCAGCGCGGTCATCTGCACGCCGGTCTTCCACTTGGCCAGACGGGTCACCGGCAGGCCCACGGACAGCCCGGCCAAGTATTCCCGAAGCCCCGAGACCAGGATCTCCCGCAGCATGATCACGATGGCAGGCAGCAGCCCCCAGAGCGAGAGCCGCGCCAGCCCCGCCAGCAGCATCAGCGCCGCCGCCACCAGCAGCTTGTCGGCGATCGGGTCGAGCATTCGGCCGAAGGCGGAGACCAGCTGGCGGTCTCGGGCGATCTTGCCATCGAAGTAGTCGGTGATCGCCGCGATCGAGAACACGGCACAGGCCGCCACATCCGCCCAGGGCAGCCGCAATGCTGCCAGCAGCACCAGCAGCGGCACCGCGGCGATGCGCGAAAGGGTCAGGATGTTCGGCAGATCGGTTGGCAAAGCGCGTTCTTCCCGGCGGGCAGTCAACCCTTTCCCAAATTAGCTCCGGCGGCGCCAGGGTGGAAATGCCCGTGGATGCGCGATGCCATCGACGGACCGATGCCGGGGCAGTTCCGGAGATCCTCCAGCCCGGCCTGCCGGACGCCCCGTGCCGAGCCGAAATGGTGCAGCAGCCGCCGCTTGATGGCCGAGCCGACGCCGGGCACCTCGTCCAGTTCCGAGCGGGTGATCGCCTTGGAGCGCCCGGCTCGGTGGGTGGTGATGGCGAAGCGATGGGCCTCGTCCCGCAGGCGCTGCAGGTAATACAGGACCGGGTCGCGCGGAGGCAGCTGGAACGGCGCCGCGCCGGTGCGATGGAACCATTCGCGACCGGCGTCACGGTCCGGGCCCTTGGCTACCGCGACCAGGGGCAGGTCGCCGAGGCCGAGCTCGGCCATCACCTCCTGCGCCGCGGATAGCTGGCCCGCGCCGCCATCGATCAGTACCAGGTCGGGCCAACCCTCACCCTGCCGCTCCGGATCTTCCTTCAGTGCGCGGCCGAAGCGGCGCTCGAAGACCTCTCGCATCATGGCGAAGTCGTCGCCGCCGCCGCTGGCGATCCGGTCACCCCCGCCGGCGCGGCGGGTGGCCGCCAATCCGCCCGGCACCTCCGCCGCCACCGACGCCGGGATCCGTGGCGCCACCGCGCCCTGGATCGCGTATTTCCGATAGGCATTCTTCAGGAAGCCCTCGGGCCCGGCCACCACCATAACGCCATAGGCGTGGCTGCCCTGGATGTGGCTGTTGTCGTAGATCTCGATGCGGCGCGGCGTTTCCGACAGGTCGAACAGCCGGGCCACGCCTTCCAGCAGCGCGGCCTGCGCCGTGCCTTCCGCCAATCTGCGCTCCAGCGCTTCCCGCGCATTGGTCGCGGCGTGGTCGATGGCCGACCGCTTCTCACCGCGCTGAGGCCGGTGCAGCTCCACCTTGCGCCCGGCCTTCAGGGTCAGCGCTTCGGCAATCAACCCCGCATCGGGCAGGTCGTGCGACAGCAACACCAGGGGCGGCGGCGGCAGGTCGTCATAAAGCTGGGTCAGAAAGGCGGACAGCACCTCCTCCGCCGCGGCGTCGTCCTTCAGGTGCGTGGGAAAGAAGGAGCGGTTGCCGTTATTGCGGCCGCCGCGGAAGAAGAACACCTGCACGCAGGATTGCCCGGCGATCTGGTGCAATGCCACCACGTCGGCGTCCCCCACGCCTTCCAGGTTGATGCTGTTCTGCCCCTGGATATGGGTCAGGCCCCGGATCCGGTCGCGGATCGCGGCGGCGCGCTCGAACTCCATGGCCATGGATGCTTCCTCCATCTCCCGCGCGAGGCGCTTCTGGATGGAGGGCGTCTCGCCGGACAGGAACTTCTTGGCGTCCTTCACCAGTCCGGCATAATCCTCCCGGCTGATGCGCTCGACGCACGGTGCGGAGCAGCGCTTGATCTGGTGCAGCAGGCAGGGCCGGTCCCGGCTCTCGAACACGGTGTCCCGGCAGGACCGCAGCAGGAACACCTTTTCCAACGCAGTGATGGTCTGGTTCACCGCCCAGGCGCTGGCGAATGGACCCCAGTAGCTGGCGCCCTTGCGTCGGTCGCCGCGATGCTTGGTGATCTGCGGAAACTCATGATCCTCGGTCAGCACCAGCCAGGGATAGGATTTGTCATCCCGCAGAACGATGTTGAAGCGCGGCCTGAGCTTCTTGATCAGGTTGGCTTCCAGCAGCAGCGCCTCGGCCTCGCTACCCGTGGTGATGATCTCCATGCGGCGGGTGGCATGCACCATCCGGCGCAGCCGCTCTGGCAGGCGGGCGATCTGGGTGTAGGCCACCACTCGCTTCTTCAGGCTGCGAGCCTTGCCGACATACAGCGCGTCGCCCTTCGCATCGAGCATGCGGTAAACGCCGGGGGCGAATGGCATGGTGGCCAGCGCCGCCTCGATCACCGCGACGCCTTCCATGACAGGGACAAGCTCAAGATCAGTCGGGGCGGCGTCTTCGGTCATGCGGCGGGATCAACCATGCTTGTGATGCCATCTCAAGCGATGGCTTGGGCGCTTGTCGCCCTTCCTTGAATTGTCCACCGAAGCTGTGGATAAGTCTGTGGAAGCTACGGGGAGAAAGTCTGCTAAAGCGCTGTCATACAGGCGTTACACGACCTTGCCCAAGGCTTAGGCAATTCCTCAAGCAATTGAATTTACTTATAAAATGAAATTTACGTCCGCAGCGAAGCCGTCAAGATCAACAATCGAGTTGACGCAATGGGGCGGCTGGGCGTCTCGGTCCGGCCAGTGGATGAATTCGTCGTACGCAATTCGCGCGGTGATCACATCGCTGTGAAGCGGAAGGCTAGAGAAATGCAGCTGCAGGAAGCAGGCGGCGTGCTGTTCTGCAACAAGGCCGGCGCAGCGCTTTCCGCCGTCTCAACAATTCCGTCTATTGGACTGTGCCGCGGGCAGGACTCATGCGGCCCCACCTTGTCGCCCAGCGCCAGCGGGTCAATGAAGGGGCTCCCAGGACATTCTCTGGAAGCATTCCTGGCATGACTTGGAAGCATAACAAGATGCATGAGAGATGATTGCTGGATGATCGCGTTGCATGGAGAGAATCGCCACTCCAGGCCTCCTGAAGGCGAGCTCTTGTCGGTTTGCTGAAATGACAGGCAAATGCGCCCGCGCTCAGATACGCCGACGCTCGACCGTGACGCCGACGCCGGCGGCGTCGGGAAGAATGTCAGGTTTCTCTACCGTGACCCGTACCTGCACCACCCGTTCGTCATGCTTTAGCAGAGCCATGGCGATCCGTTCTGCCAGGGTTTCCGCCAGGAAGACGTGTCCCTCGGCGGCGATGTGACAGGCGATCTCGGCGGCGGCCGCGTAGTCCACCACCCGTTCCAATGTATCCGGCCCAACGGTACCGGCCCAGGCGCCTTCCGACGCCAGCATCTCCAGATCCACGAAGACGCGCTGAGCCGCCTCCTGTTCCGCCGGGTAAACACCCAATCGGGCCTGCAGATCGAGCCGGCGCACGAAAACGCGGCGCAGGCCGCGGGCGGAATCGGGGACAAGCATCAGCGGTCCTCCGCCCGCCTCGGCGCCGACCATTGCAGGTGCTGGCCTCCGTCCAGGGCGATCATCTGGCCCGTCATGGCCGGAAGCGCCAGGATCGCCATCACCGCACGGGCCACCTCGTCAGGGCTTGTGCCATGCTGCAGCGGGGTGGCGGCGGCCTGGGCGGCAAACTGCGCCTCCGTTTGGCCCGGACTGGGCAGCGCCGGCCCGGGGCCGATCCCATTGACCCGGATCCGCGGCGCCAGGGCGAGCGCCAGGCTTTGCGTCAGCGCCCACAGGCCGGCCTTGGAAACACTGTAGCTGACGAAGTGCGGCGTCAGCGACCAGACCCGTTGGTCAAGCATGTTGATGATCACACCCTCCGCTGTCGGCGGCAAAGCCCGGGCCAGGGCCTGGGCCAGCACGAAGGGTGCGCGAAGATTGGGCTCCAGGTGGTGATCCCAACTGGCTCGGCTGGCATCGTTCCATTCGTCGCGCCGGAAGGTGGCGGCATTGTTGACGAGCACCCCGATCGGACCCAGCGCGTCCATGGCGGCGGGAAACAGGGCCTCCACCTCGGCCTCACGCTCCAGCGCCGCTTGCAGCGTCACCACGCGCCGTCCTCGCTGCCGCAATTCCTGCGCAAGCTGCTGTGCTTCCGCGGCGCTCTGGCCGTAGTGGAGGGCGAGATCGAAGCCGGCTTCGGCCAGGCGGCAGGCGATCGCGCGGCCCAGCCGACGCGATGCGCCGGTGACCAGGGCGGTTCGCGGCAGGGCAGGGGAAAGATGCGACTCCATGCCCCGAATGGTGCGGGCTGGTGATCGCGGCGTCCAGCGGGTGTGCAACGCCCCCGGCAGCGACCATTTCAGGCCGATGGAACGACCCTGCATCAAGATCTGCCGATATGAAGACCACACCGGCTGGTGTTTCGGCTGCGGCATGACGAAGCCGGAGAAGAAGAGCTGGAAGAAAGCGCCCGAATACCGCAGCGCGATCTTGGCCAATCTGGAGCCGCGCCTCGTGGCCCTCGCCGCGGCCGGCCATGCGACAGGTGCCGCTGCCGGCCATGCGACAGGTGCCGCTGCCGGAAAGAAGAAAGCAACGCCTTAACTGAAATACACTTTATTTTGATTGTCGGAAAACGCACAATGTCGTGAGGCGAGCGGACCCCGCAAAATGCGGCGTTCGCGCCCAGGACTGCCTGGCCCCGGGGCAGCCTGCACAACATCGGTGGCGCAGAAGGTGCTGCCCGGCAGCCATGGACCAAGCAATGGGCCAGTCCGGCCTGATCCTCACCGCCAGCGGCCAGGGCTCTGCCCCTGACCTCCTGCGCTTCGGTCGCGAAGACTGTCGGGACGATCAAGCGCCGGACCTTGCCAGGGCCTTGCAGAACGCGGTGCGGCTGATGCTGGCCGCTGCCGGCCCCTGCTTCGTCATCTGGGGCAAGGAACAGCGCCTCTTTGGCAATGATGCCTATCTGGCCCTGACCCAACAAGGTCCGCGCCCGTCGCCGGACCCGCGCTTCCGCTGCGGTCGTGACTTCGGTCCCGATGCGGCCGCCCTGGCGCGCGGCTTTGAAGGGCAACCGGTGCTGTTGCCGGAGGTGACGCTGCCGGGCCCCGGAGGCGGCCATCGCGTGCTCACCGTCAGCGTGATGCCGATCCTGTCGCCCGCCGGTGTTGTGCTGGGCCTGCTCTGCACGGCCGCGGACATCACGACGCGCATCCTGCGCGAGCAGCACCAGAGCCTGCTGCTGGAACTGGAGGAGGAGTTGCGGCGGCAGGGCCCGACCGATGCGTTACGGGCGGTGGCCCCACGGCTCGGCCCCTTGCTCGGCGTCAGCCGCATCGGCCATGGCCGTCGGCTGGAAGGGAAGCTGCGGATCGAGGTCGAGGCGGATTGGACCGCGGGCTCCTTGCCGAGCTTGGCAGGGCAGCACGACATGTGCTTGTTCGGCGACAAGCTCTGGAGCGGGGCGGAAGGCGCGGTTCTGGCGTCACACGACAGCGGCGGGACCGCGGAGATGCGGGCGGCGCTGACCGTGACCCTGGGCGAGGGTGACGAGCCGCGCACCCTCCTGTTCCTGCACGCCGAGGCAACGCGGAACTGGCAGAGCGACGAGCTGGCATTGGTCGAGGCGATGGCCCGTCAGCTCCATTCGGCCGAGCAACGCCGCGCCCGGGAAGCCATGCTGCGGCACCGCATGGTCGAGCGCACTGCGGAGCTGGAACGGACCGAGGATGCCTTACGGCAGGCGCAGAAGATGGAGGCCATCGGTCAACTCACCGGCGGCATCGCGCATGACTTCAACAACCTGTTGCAGGGGATCAGCGGCTCCCTGGACCTGATCCAGACACGCATCGCGCAGGGCCGCTTGGCCGCCGTCGGGCCGTTCCTGAAAAGCGCCTCCGCGTCGGCGACCCGGGCCACGGCGCTGACGCACCGCCTGCTGGCTTTCGCGCGCCGACAGCCGATCGATCCGCGCCCGGTCCAGGTGAATGGTCTGATCGAGAATCTGCGCAGCCTGCTGCGGCGCAGCTGCGGCGAGGCTGTTCAGCTCGAACTGGGCCTGGAGCAGGGGCTGTGGGGCACGTTGTGCGATTCGAACCAGCTCGAGAACGCGCTGCTGAATCTGGCCATCAATGCCCGTGACGCGATGCCGGATGGCGGCGGGCTGTTGATCACGACGGCAGGCTTCCGGCATGCCGGCCGTGATCCCGCGCTGCGCGATCTGGACGCCGGTGACTACGTGGTGATCCGCGTCCGCGACACGGGGCATGGCATGCCCGCTTCGGTGGTGGAACGCGCCTTCGAGCCCTTTTTCACCACCAAGCCGGCCGGCCAGGGTACCGGCCTCGGCCTGTCGATGATCTACGGCTTCGCCCGGCAGTCGAAGGGCACCGTGCGCATCCTTTCCGCGTCCGGGGAAGGAACCACCGTGGAGTTGTACCTGCCGCGGCATGACAGGGCGGATACAGCGCCGCCGCGCGACATGACGGCACCGGAGCCGCCCCGCCGTTCCACGGGCGAGGTGGTGGTGGTGGTGGAGGATGATCCGGTGGTGCGGCAGCTCGTGGTCGAGGTGCTGGGCGAGCAGGGTTACGCGGTGCTGCAGGCCGAGGATGGCCATGCCGGCCAGCGGCTGATCGAGAAGCTGTCGCGGCTGGATCTGCTGGTTACCGATATCGGCTTGCCTGGACCTGACGGCCTGCAGCTGGCGGCCCTGGTGCGGCAGCGCCAGCCCGAGGCGCGCATCCTGTTCATGACGGGCTATGCCGAGGCCGCTGCGCGCGGCGAGGGCTTCCTGCAGAAAGGCATGGAGATGGTGGTGAAGCCCTTCGCCATGGACGATCTGGCGGCGCGCGTCCACGCGCTGCTGGAGCCGGGCTGAGGTCGCTCAACCGAGCGCAGCCCTGCGCACCTCCTCGCGGATGTCGCTCATCAAGCGTGCCTTCATGGCGGCGAATTCCGGGCTGGTCTTCACCATCCAGTCTCGGGGATAGGACAGCGGAACCGACAGTTCCGTCTTGATCCGCCCTGGCCGGGCGGACATCACCAGCACGCGGTTGGCCAGAAATACCGCCTCGTCGATGTCATGCGTAACGAACAGCACGGTTTTGCGCTGCTCCGGCCGGTCCGCGCCCCAAACTTCCAGAAGCAGCTCCTGCATCAATTCGCGGGTCTGGTGATCCAGCGCGCCGAACGGCTCGTCCAGCAACAGGATCTCGGGATCGTTGGCCAGTGCCCGTGCCAGCGCAGTGCGTTGCTGCATGCCGCCCGACAATTGCCGGGGCCAGTGCCGCTCAAAGCCGCGGAGCCCGGTGCGGGCGATAAAGGTCGCCGCGATGTCGCGCGCCTCGGCGGCCGAAGCGCCGCGCTCGCGCGGGCCGAACTCGATGTTCTGCTCCACCGTCAGCCAGGGAAACAGCGTGTAGGACTGAAACACCATGCCGCGCTCACGACCGGGACGGGTCACGCTCTGGCCATTCCAGTGGATGCTGCCGGTGGTGGGGCGGTCCAGCCCGGCCACAATGCGCAGCATGGTGGATTTGCCGCAGCCGGAGGGGCCAAGAATCGACACGAACTCACCCGGCCGCACGTCGAGATCGGTAGGCTGCAGCGCCAGCGTCGGCGCGGCGCGCCCCTGGCCCGGAAAGGACCGGGTCAGTCCCCGGATGCTGAGCCCGTTCACAGCGCCGTCCAACGGAACAGGCGCCGGTTCAGGCTCTTGAACAGGTAATCCGTGACCAGTCCGATCACGCCGATCACGACGATGCCGAAGATCATCTGCCCGGTGTCCAGCAGGCGCTGGCTGTCCATGATCATGTGGCCGATGCCGCTCTGGGCGCCGATCAACTCGGCCACGATAACGTAGGTCCAGGCCCATCCGAGCACGAGGCGAAGCGCCTCCATCACCTGCGGCGCGGCGGCCGGGATGATGACCCGCCGCAGAATGCCGCGACCGCGCGATCCGAGTGTATACGCAGCTTCCACCAGATCCATGCGCGTGCCGCCGGCGATCACCGCGACCATGATCACGATCTGAAACACCGAGCCGAGGATGATGACTGCCAGTTTCTGCGCCTCGCCGACGCCCGCCCACAGGATCAGCAGGGGAATAAAGGCGGAGGCCGGAAGGTACCGGGCGAAGGATATAAACGGCTCAAAGAAAGCCTCGATGCCTTTGTAGGCACCCATCAACAGGCCCAGAGGAACGGCGATGGCTGCCGCGATCAGGAAGCCGCCGAGGACGCGCCACACCGTCATGCCGATGTCGCCGATGAAGTTGTACTCGGCGAACAGCGACCAGCCGGCGGACAGGGCCCGCAACGGGGAGGCCAGAAACAGCGGCTGCACCAACCCGCTGCCGGTGACCCACGCCCAGGTGCCCAGAAACACGACGAAGAAGGCGATGCCGAGTGCGACGCGGGCAAGGGGAGAGATGGGCTTCAAGGGTTCCAAGGATTCGCCGCCCGACTGATTGCGGCAACCATTCTGCCGTAACCCGCGGAGCATGCCACCTCCTGACAAGCTTTCGTCCGTCATGCACAGCCCGTCGCGATCAGGATACAACTATGAGATGAAATTACTCGTGGATTACTTACCAATCATGATAGGAGATACCCCTTACCCGGAGAAGAAGAACTCCTCTGCATGACAATGCGTGACAAGCGAGCTATTGCTGGCCTGATGCTGCTGGGTGCGGTCCTGGCGCCCGAACAAGGGCGGGCCGCAGAGGCTTATTAAGCCACACTGACGGTGGACGGCCAGACCTACACCCGCAGCTTCTCCAGCATCGATGCGGCGTTGGATGTGCTGCGTCGCGGCGACATCCGCAGCATCGCGCCGAACTACACCGCGGCCTCACAAGTCACGGCTCAGGTCAGCATCCGTGGCGTGCCGGCCACCGTCACGCGCCAGGCCGGCAGCAACGCGCTCGTGCTGACGGTGCCGGGCGCCGGGCTGCAGCGGACCTTCGATGGCGCCACCGCGGCCGAAGCGGCCGGCCAGCTCGCCGCCTTCGCCACGGGCGAAGTCGCCTCGGACGAACTGCGCAGCATCTATGACGCCATCGTGGCCACCAGCACGATCGATCCCGTGGCCGGCAATCCATCCTCGCTCCAGGGGCAGTCGGTGATCGCGGATTACGCCGCTGGTACGGCGTTGCCGGGCGATACCGGCCGGTTGGACAGCCGCGAAGCCGGCTGGCATTTCGCGGCCGGCCTGAGCTTCACGGACCAGCAGGCGGAGGATTTCGATACCCAGGCCTACAGCCTGCCGCTGGCGGTGTCCTACGCTTTCCGCCAGGACGGACCTGAACTGTTCTTGAGCGTGCCCCTGATGCTGACCGACAGCGCCGGCGCCCAGTCCTATATCGGCTCCGCCGGTCTTGGCCTGCGCATTCCGGTAGTGGTGACGCCCGAACTCCGTTGGGCGCTGACTCCGGCGGTGCGCGCCGGCGCGGCAGGCTCCTCGGAGGTCGGCTCGGTCGGGTCGGCCTATGGTGCTTCGCTGACCAGCGACCTGCGCGTCGGCCTGCCAGCCGGGCTGGTGCTCGGCATCGGCAACACGGTGGGCTATTACGAAACCAAGCCGGTGAAGGTCGGCGATTACGACCTCCGCTACGACCTGCAGAACGCCTATTACCGCAATGGTGCCTGGATCTCACGCCCCTTCGGCACGGTGGGCGGCCTGCCGCTGTTGCTGGGTGCGTCCTTCACCGACACCCGTCTGGCGGGAGATGATCTGGCGGTCAGCTCCTGGCAGGAATACGGCATCAGCGCCACGATGGGCGCAACTTCTCCGGCGCGCCTGACCCTGACCTACCTGGATGGCCGGCGCGGGTATGACGCGCTGCACGTCGGCCTGTCCTTCGCCTTCTGACGGAAGCACGCCTGCCCGGCGGGACGGCCGGGCAGGTGCCGTTCAGGCGAGAAAGCCGGGGTTCAGCAGCTTGCCGAGATCCGGCGACTGCCGGACCACCCCGGCTTCACGCTGCACATCCAGCGCCTTGTTCATGAAGGCGGGCAGCCCCTCCGCCACATAGGACCGGTTCTTGCCGGCATCCATCCACTCGATAAAGGCTGCGCTGGCCTTGAACGCCTCGGCGGACTGGTTCACGCGCTTGCCCATGATCTCAAAGGATCGATCGGGTTCGCGCTCGATCATGGCCAGCGCATCGAACCAGCTCTTCACCACCGCCTGCACGGCCGCGCCGTTCTGCGCCACGAAATCCGGCGAGAAGGCCAGCGTATCGACCACGCAGGCATGGTCGAGGGTGGTGGCCAGGATCCTGCCTTTGTCGGCGCCCATGCTGCGCACTTGCGACAGATAAGGCTCGTAGGTGGAGCAGGCATCGAACTGGCCGGCCACGAAGGCCTGGGCCGCCGGTTGTGGCGCCAGCGCTGCGGTTCGAACATCGCGGACCGAGAGGCCGTTCTCCCGCAACATGTAGGCCAGCACGAAATAAGGGGTGGTGCCGGCACCATCCACCGCTACGGTCTTGCCCTTCAGCCCGGCCCAGTCCGCGATCGAGGGCCGCACTGCCACGCCATCGCCGCCGCGTGAGCGGTCGAGCACCAGCACCTGCACCAGCGGCATGGTGCTGCCCCACAGGATCATGGTGTCCACCGTGGTCACCACGCAGTTCAGCGCCCCGGCGGCGAGGGCGAGGTTGCGCTCGCGCTGCGGCACAAAGCGGGTTTCCACTTCGACGCCATTGGCCTTGAACAGCCCGGCCTGCTCGGCCAGCGTGAGCGGCGCGAAGCCGGTCCAGCCCGACATTCCGATGGTGATCCTAGGCATTGCCTGGGCGCGAAGCAGGGTCGGCATGGCGAGCGCGCCTGCGGCGGCCCCCAGAAAAAGGCGGCGTTGCATGGATCGGATCTCCTCAGGAGCCTGGCGGCTTTCTCCCGGCGCAGCGTAATCCGCGTCCGGCAATGCGGAAAGCGGCGGGCGTCAACGGTTTCTTCAACGGTGCGGAACGAGAATGCGGCATCCAGAAGGAACCGATCCCTCCATGTCCGACAACGCCCTGCGTCCCGACCATCTGCTGGTGATCGACCCGCGAGTGACAGGCTGGCCGTCCCACCTGATCGCCGCCGGCCCCAACGCGGCGGTACTGATCCTGGATCACAATCGGGACGGGCTGCAGCAGGTGAACGACGTTGCCGCGAACTACGCGCCTTTGACGGGGATCACCCTGGTTGGCCATGGCAGCCCGGGCTTGCTGCTGCTGGGCCATAGCGTGCTGGATGCCACGTCCCTGTCGCCTGCCGGCAATGCCCTGCACAGGCTTGGTGCCAGCTTGGCGGATGCGGCGCGCATCCACATCCTGGGCTTGCCCGGGGCCGGCGTGTCGGGCCGCTACCTGGCGCACCGATTGGCCCATGCCATCGGCCGTACCGTGGTCACCGAACACCTGCACAAGCGACCGGCGCTGCTGCCATCCGCCCGTATCGCGGCGCCCGCGCCGCTGGCGGGCGGGGCGCCGCCCCGGCTGAGTCTGGTCACCGGCAACGCCTGACGCGCGCTCAGGCGTCCAGCGCTTCCACTTCCAGCCGCGCAGCATTCTCCTGGATGAAGCGGAAGCGCAGCTCGGGCTTGCGGCCCATCAGGGCCTCGATGAGCTCCGAGGTCGCGGCACGCTCCTCAGGGGGCAGCACCACCCTCAGCAGGGTTCGCTTGCGCGGATCCATGGTGGTTTCCTTGAGGGAGGCGGGCGGCATCTCCCCCAGCCCCTTGAACCGGCTGACCTCGACCCGCTGATTGGGCTTGAAGGCCCGTTTCAGCAGCTTCTCCCGCTCCGAATCGTCCATGGCGTAGAGCGTCTTGCCGGCCGTCGCGAGGCGGTACAACGGCGGCTGCGCCAGATAAACCCGGCCCTGCCGCACCAGCTCCGGCAATTCCTTGTAGAAGAAGGTCATCAGCAAGGCGGCGATATGGGCGCCATCGACGTCGGCATCGGTCATGATCACGATCCGGCCGTAGCGGAGGCGCTTGGCCTCGAAGCGGTCACCGGCGCCGCAGCCCAGCGCCTCGATCAGATCCTTCAGCTCCTGGTTCTGCCGCAGCTTATCGGCGGAAGCCGAGGCGACGTTCAGGATCTTGCCCCGCAGCGGCAGTACGGCCTGGGTTTCGCGGTCCCGGGCCTGTTTGGCGGAGCCGCCAGCCGAATCGCCCTCCACGAGGAACAGTTCGGTGCCTTCGGCCGATTCGCGCGAGCAATCCGCCAATTTGCCCGGCAGGCGAAGGCGCCGCGTCGCCGTCTTGCGCGGCGTGTCCTTCTGTTCCCGGCGCCGGATGCGGTCCTCTGCCCGCTCAACGGCATAGGCCAGCAGGTTGTCCGCATTGGCGGGATCCCCGGCGAGCCAATGATCGAATTGATCGCGCAGGCCGGTTTCCACCAGCCGTGCCGCTTCGGGGCTGGTCAGCTTGTCCTTGGTCTGGCCCTGGAACTGCGGCTCACGGATGAACACCGACAGCATGCCGGCCAGGCCGCCGAACACGTCCTCGGCGGTGATGTTGGCCGCGCGGCGCTCCTTCTTCAACTCGCCATAGGCTCGCAGGCCCTTCACAAGGGCGCTGCGCAGGCCGGCCTCGTGGGTGCCGCCCTGGGGCGTTGGGATGGTGTTGGCGTAGGTGTGCAGGAAGCCGTCGCCCTGCTCGAGCCAGGTGACCGCCCATTCGGCCCTGCCGGCCGATTGCGGAAAGTTGGTCTCGCCGGCCCAGGGCGCCGGGATCACGGCGCTGCGGCCCTCGATCGCCACGGCCAGGAAGTCCGACAGGCCGCCCGGGAAGTGCAGCACCGCCTGGGACGGGATTTCGGCTTCCTGACCCTTGGGCACCAGGGCAGGGTCACAGGACCAGCGGATCTCGACGCCGCGGAACAGATAGGCCTTGGAGCGACAAAGCCGGAACAGCCGGGCGGCGGAGAACTGCAACTCGCCGAAGATCTCGGGATCCGGCCGGAAGCGAATGGTTGTGCCGCGCCGGTTGTGGATGGTGCCAGCGTTCTTCAGCTTGCCCAGGGACTTGCCGCGGGAATAGGCCTGGGTGAACAGCGTGCGGTCGCGCGCCACCTCGACCTCCAGGCGCTCCGACAGCGCATTCACCACCGAGGAGCCGACGCCGTGCAGGCCGCCCGAGGTGTCGTATGCCTTGCCGGAAAACTTGCCACCGGAGTGGAGGGTGGTGAGGATCACCTCCAGCGCCGAAAGCTTGGGAAATTTCGGGTGAGGGTCGGTGGGAATGCCGCGGCCATTGTCTCGGATGGTGAGCCAGTTCTGCGGCTCCAGCGTCACCTCGATCCGATCGGCGTGGCCGGCCACTGCCTCGTCCATGGCATTGTCCAGGACTTCCGCGGCCAAATGGTGCAGGGCGTTCTCGTCGGTGCCGCCGATATACATGCCAGGACGGCGGCGGACAGGCTCCAGCCCCTCCAGGACCTCGATGTCCTTGGCAGAATAGGATGCGGCGGTTTCCGCCTTGCCGGGCTGCGCCTTGCTGCCACGGCCGCCAAACAGATCGTTCATGTCTTGTTCACACCTTCGCCGTGCAACCTAGCGAAGGCGGTGCCTGCGCCGCAACCCCATCGGAGATGTGCGACGCAGGGGGATGCCTACTTATCGAGGTGCGATTCCAGCATCCACAGCTTCTTGTCCAGGTCGCGCGACACTCCGGTCAGCAGGTCCGCCGTGTCGGCATCGCCGGAATCATCCGTGCTGTCGATGCCTTCGCGAACCGACTTCGCCAGGTTGGAGAAGCGGTCCGCCAGTTCGCGGACATGGTCCAGCGTGTAGACGGTGGACTGCGAGTAGGGCGTCAGGCGCGACTTCTCGGCGACCAGTTGGCTGGTGCCGTCCGGCGTGCCGCCCAGCTGCACCAGACGCTCCGCGACCTCGTCCCCGGTGGCGAAGAGGTCATTGTAGAAGGTTTCCAGCATCTCGTGCAGGCCGATGAAGTTCGGGCCGCGCAGCGTCCAGTGCGCCATGCGAACAGCGTTGGTCAGATCGATCATGTCGACCAGCGTGCCGTTCAGTACCGTGATGGAAACCTTCTTGGCGTTCTCGCCCAAATCATTTCGGGTGGGACGCAGGGCCATCTTCTATCTCCTCGGAACCGTGACCAGACATCGCGGACCGTGGGGTGGCAAGACCGCAACCCGGCGGTGCGCGAAAACTGCTGGATTAGCGCATGGCCTTCCGGGCGGTTTCACCGCAAGCGTGACTTTCGCCGCGCTTCGCGACATCAGTAGCCCGTTGCCGAGCCGCGCATCAGGGCCACGACGCAGGCCTCGAAGCCCTGCAGGTCACTCCAGCGGAGGGTGGGCGGCAGGTCCCGGGCCACGAACACGCCGCCTGCCGCCAGGATGCCGCCGTCGATCATCAGATTATCGTGGCAGCCGAAATCCTCCAGGCTCAGCCCCTCGCCATCGGTCCATCCCGCAGCCGTTTCGCGCGCAGAGGCTCCCAGGATTTCGCGGGTCCGGGCGGCGAAGTCGCGGGCATCATTGGTGTAGCCGGCGATCGGCCGACCCAACCCGCGCATCAGACCGAGCTCATAGATGGTTCCGGCATCCGCCGATGGGCCGCGGAATGGCGTCAGATTGGCGATCAGGCCGTCGCAGCCGCGGATATGGGCCTCGTTGCGCAGCGAGATCTCCAGAAAGCGCGTCGCGGCGGCATCGGCAGCCGCGTCCTCGACCGGATCGGTCGGAAACACGCCAACGGCACCATGACGATCGCAAATCTTCTTCTTGGCCGCGGCCATGGCGGTGGCGTCGGGCAGGAAAACATCGGGACCAGCGAGATAGATGCGCATGCTTCGCAATCTGCCCCGACGCGGCCGGAAAGCCCAGCCTCAGGCGTTCAACCCGTGCTGGCGACCAGGCTGGGAAGCTGCCTCAGATCGCCGACGAAGCGGTCGCGCCAGCGCTCAAGGCTGTTGTGGCGCATCACGCGCAGCATGGCGGCGTGGCGTTCGCGTCGCTCCTCCACCGCCATGCCGAGCGCCTGTTTCAGCGCCATGGCCATACCGGCCTCGTCATGCGGGTTGACGAGGAGGGCGGCATCCAGTTCGCGGGCGGCGCCGGCGAATTGCGACAGCACCAGCACGCCGGGATCCTCCGGGTTCTGCGCCGCCGCATACTCCTTGGCGACCAGATTCATGCCGTCCCGCAGCGGCGTCACCAGCCCGACCTGCGCGGCGGCGTAGAGCGGCATCAACTGCCGGCGCGGGAAGGAACGATTAAGGTAGCGCAGCGGCGTCCAATCCAGCTCGGCGAAGCGCCCATTGATGCGACCGGCTTCCCCCTCCAATTCGCGCCGGATGGCTTGGTAGGCCTCGACATCGGACCGGGATGGCGGCGCGATCTGCAGGTATTCGACGCGGCGGTGCCAATCCGGCTGCTCCGCCAGGAAGCGCTCATAGGCGGCGAAACGCTGCCGCAGCCCCTTGGAATAATCCAGCCTCTCGACGCTCATCACCAGGGCACGGCCGCCGAGACCCGCCCGCAATGCGGTCAGGTGGGGGGCGTCGGCCAGGGCGGCCTCCGCGCGAATGGCGTCGACATCGACCCCGATGGGATAGACCCCGGTGCGCAGGCTCCGGCCGAAGGCCTGCAGGGTACCGTCCGGAAGCTCCTGGCCCTCCGCCTCCTGCCGCAGGTAATCCGCGAAGGCGCGGCGGTCCGCCTCGGTCTGGAAGCCGATCAGGTCATATTGGCACAGTGCCCGCATCAACTCCGCATGCACCGGGATGGTGGTCAGCACGGCAGGCGCCGGAAAGGGAATGTGCAGGAACAACCCGATGCGGTTGCGAAGCCCGAGTTCCCGCAGGCCAGCCGCCAGCCCCATCAGGTGGTAGTCATGCGCCCAGATCACGTCGCCCGGTGTCACCAGCGCCGCAAGATGGCGGGCGAAGTGCCGGTTGACCCGCCGGTAGCCCTCGAATTCCCGGCGCTCGAACCGGGCCAGGCCGGTCTGGTAGTGCAGGGTGGGCCACAACGTGCCGTTGGCGAAGCCCCGATAATAGTCGTTGTAGTCGCGCTGGGTGAGATCGGTGGTGTACAGCGTCACGGGTCCGCTGCGCGCCACCGCGGGGGGCAGGCCGGGCGCCAGGCTGTCGGGCGGCACCACGGCATCGGGCACCGTTTGCCCGGACCATCCGAACCACAACCCGCCGGAATGCCGCAGCGCATCCATCACGCCGGCGGCCAGACCACCGGCCGTGGCCTCACCCTCATTGATCGGGGCCACCCGGTTGGACACCACCACCAGTCTCGACATCGGGGCCGTTCCTTCTAGGCTGCCTCCGGCAGGTGCGGCTCCAGGCCACCCTGCTGCTGGCGCAGCATTGCGCGATACGGTCCGCAGCGGCTGGCCAGCTCGGCCGGCGTGCCGTCCTCCACGATCCGGCCCTGATCCAGCACGATGATTCTGTCGAAATTTTGCAGGGTGGAGAGCCGGTGCGCCACGGCGATCACGGTGCGATCGCGCACCAGCTCCGCCAAGCCGTCGCGCACCGCCCGCTCGCTGTCGCTGTCCAGCGCGCTGGTGGCCTCGTCCAGCAACAGGATCGGCGCCGGGCTGAGCAGGGCCCGCGCAATGGCCAAGCGCTGGCGCTGCCCGCCCGACAGCTTGACGCCGCGATTGCCCACCACCGTGTCCAGCCCGTCCGGAAGTTCGTCGATCATGGCGCCGCACTGCGCCAGCCGGGCGGCGCGGCGGATCTCCTCGAGGGAGGCCTCCGGCCGGGCATAGCGGATATTCTCGATAACCGAGCGATGGAACAGGGCGGTGTCCTGCGGCACCACCGCCAATGCATGGTGCAGGCTGTCCAGCGTGACGGCGGCGAGATCCTGGCCGTCGATCAGGATGCGGCCTCCGGTCGGCTCATGAAAGCGCTGCAGCAGTGCCAGCAGGGTCGATTTGCCCGAGCCGGAGGGGCCGATGATGCCCAGCTTCTGCCCCGAGGGAACCACCAGATCAAGGTTCCGGAGCACCGGCATGCGGTCCGGATAGGCGAAGCAGACGCCCTGCACATGGATGCCGCCGGCCCCGGGCTTCAGCGGAACGGCACCAGGACGGTCCCGGAGGCCGTGCGGCACCAGCAGGGCCCGCAACGCCTCCTCCAGCCGGGCGGAAAGCTGTGTGAACTCCACCAGGGCGACGGCCAGGTCGCGCGTCGCGTTGAGGATGGTCAGGGACAACGTTGCCAGCAGCGCCACGTCCCCCACCGAGGCGCGGCCCTGGCGCCAGAGCCAGAGCCCGGCCGCCAGCGTTGCGGCCACCAGCAGGACGGTGAGCACGGCATGGATCAGGCGCAGCCATTCCATCGACCACAGACTGCGACGATGCGCCGAGATCTCGTCCTCCACCGCCGCGGCGATGCGCCGCCGTTCCCGCATGGTGGCGCCGAAGACGCGCACCATGGCGATGTTGCCGACCACATCGACGGTGTCGCCGTCCAGGGCCGCGGCGCGCTGCGCATGCAGGCGGTGCAGCGGCGCGGTGCGGCGCGCCATGCGGAACATCACCCATCCGATGCACAGGGCGCTGCCGACGAGGCAGGCTGCCAGCCCGACATGCACATGGGCGGTGATGGCGATGGCACCCAGGCCGGCGGCCGCCGGCGGCAGCACGCCCCAGGCCAGGATGTTGCCGATTCCGAACGACGATACGGCGGTGGTGGAAACGCGCGCGGCGAGCGCTCCCGGCAGGCGGTCGGCGAAGAAGGCCGGGCTGTGGCCGAGCAGATGGGCGAACAGCGCTTCCCGGATCTGGCCGGCCGTGGCGGTGAAGCCGTGCGTGGCTGCGTAGCCGGCGGCCCGCCACAACAGGTTGTCGGCGGCGATGAAGCCGCACAGCACCAGGAAGGCATGCCATACCGCCGCCGATGGGGCGGCCGCTGGCCCCGCCGCGATCAGGTCGATCAACTGCTTCAACCCGTATTGCGCACCCACGCCGCACAGCACGGCGACCAGTACGCCCGCGAACACCGCGGCATGGGTGGCGAGGCGCGGCTTGGCATGGTGCAGCAGGAAGCGCCAGGGCGATGGCGTGGCGGTGTCAACCGCAGTCATGCCAGCCTCGCTTTCGCCATATTCAAATCCTATCTTGTTGACTGACAGAGCTGGAAACAAGTTGAGCCGTGATCAAGACCGGTTCCTTGCAAGTAGTGGCACCAGCTTGCTTGTGAAGAGGGATTGTTTTGATGCGTATCGCGCAAATCGCGCCATTGTTTGAAGCCGTCCCGCCGAAGTTATATGGTGGCACGGAGCGCGTTGTTTCATCCTTGACTGAGGAATTGGTGGCCATGGGCCACGACGTGACGTTGTTCGCCAGCGGCGATTCCGTCACGGCAGCCAAACTGGCCGCGATGCGCGAACAGGCGCTCCGGCTTGATCCCACGGTCAAGGACTGGGTGGCGCATTACCACCGGATGGTGGAGATGGTGGCGCGTCGCGCCGGCGAGTTCGATATCATCCACTCCCACATCGACTATTTTCCGCTGGGTCTGCTGGAGCGGCAGAACACGCCATTCCTGACGACCCTGCACGGGCGGCTCGACCTGCCCGAATTCAAGATGATCTACGAGACCTACGGACGGACGCCATTCGTCTCGATTTCGGATCATCAGCGCAAGCCGATCCCTTCCCTGAACTGGGTGCGCACCGTGCTGCACGGGATGCCCAGGGACCGCCTGACGCCGCAGCCGGTGGAGCAGTCCTATTTCGCTTTTCTGGGCCGGGTCTCGCCCGAGAAGGGGCTGGACAAGGCCATCCGCATCGCGGCCCGCGCGGGCGTGAAGCTGAAGGTCGCGGCCAAGATCGACGCCGCCGATCGCGCTTATTACGACCGCGAGATCGCGCCCCTGATCAGCCAGGGGCATGTGGAGTATGTGGGCGAGATCAATGACAGCCAGAAGCCCGGCTTCCTGTCCGGCGCGCATGGCCTGCTGTTCCCGATCGATTGGCCGGAGCCGTTCGGCTTGGTCATGATAGAGGCGATGGCCTGCGGCACCCCGGTGATCGCCTTTGAGCGCGGTTCGGTACCCGAAGTCATGGAGGACGGGCTGACCGGTTTCGTGGTGAATAACGAGGATGAGGCCGTGGCGGCCGTGGCACGCATCCCGGACCTGGATCGCGCCCAGGTGCGGACCCGGTTCGAGCAGCGCTTCACCGCCCGCCGCATGGCGGAAGACTATGTGTCGGTGTACCAGGACCTGATCGCCGCCAGGGGCAAGCCGCAGCTGCGCGCCGTCGCCGGCTGATCCAGGCTCTGTTCCGCCGCTGCTGGCCTCCGGGCCGGCGGCGGCTTTTTCATGGCTTCAGGCCGGAGCCCCGGCGGTCTGGCCGCGGCGGATCATCACCGACAACCCGGCTGCGACGAGGCCGGTGCTGCCGGCCAGCAGGAACATGGTGAGATAGTCGCCCTGGCTGTCCCGCAGCGCCCCGCCCAGATAGGCGGCGCTGGCGGCGCCCATCTGGTGGCCGGCCGCGATCCAGCCGAACACCACCGGGGCATCGCGCTCGCCGAAGGCCTCTGTGGCCAGGCGCAGCGTCGGCGGCACGGTGGCAATCCAATCGAGTCCGTAGAACACGGCGAATACCGCCAGGCTGTAATACGAGAAATCAGAGAAGGGCAGGTAGATCAGCGACAGCCCGCGCAGCGCGTAATACAGGAACAGCAGCTTGCGGGGATCGTAGCGGTCGGTCAGCCAGCCGGACAGCGTCGTGCCCACCAAGTCGAAGATGCCCATCACCATGAGCAGCCCGGCCGCCTGCACCGCCGGAATGCCCATGTCGCCGCACAGGGCGATCAGATGCGTGCCGACCAAACCGTTGGTGGTGAAGCCGCAGATAAAAAAAGTTGCGAACAGGTACCAGAAGCTGCGCGTCCGTGCCGCCCGCTTCAGCGTCCCAATGGCTGCCGAGACCATGCCGGCGTGCGGCGCCTCGACCGGTGCCGTGGTGGCGCCGTAGGGCAGAAGCCCGACCGCGGCCGGACGTTCCGGCAACAGCAGCCAGACCACCGGGATCATCGCCGCCAACACCAAGGCTACGGCGATCACCACCGGTTGCCAGCCGCCAGTCTGCGACAGCCAAGCCAGCACCGGCAGGAAAACCAGGGTCCCGGTGGCGGTGCTGGCCGTCAGCAGGCCCATCATCAGGCTGCGGTTGCGGACAAACCAGCGATTCACGATGGTGGCCGCGAGCACCAGCGCCACGGCGCCGGAGCCCAGGCCCGAAAACACGCCCCAGCTCAGTATCAGGTGCCAGGGCTCGCTCATGAAGGCGCTGACCGCCGCCGACGCGGACATCAGTGCTAATGCGCCGAGCACGGTGCGCCGCAGGCCCAGCGTGTTCATCAGCGCCGCCGCAAACGGCCCGACCATGCCGTACAGGAAGATACCGATGCCGGCCGAAAGGGCGGTGGTGCTGCGGCCCCAGCCGAAATGCTCCTCCAGCGGCAGGATCAGCACTCCGGGTGCCGAGCGCGCTCCGGCCGCCGCCAGCAAGGTGAGAAAGATCGCCGCCACCACGACGAAGGCATAGTTCTGGCCAAACAGCCTCGGACGGACTATGTTCATGTTACTGACCGGTACGTTTCATCGGCACCTTACGTACCGATCTGTAACAGGGTCAAGAAGCAATCCATGGACGATGCGGACGGCATCAAGCCACCCCGTGCCGCCGCCCGCATCCGGGAAACGGCGCGTGACCTGTTCTACAAGCGGGGTATCCGCGCCGTGGGCGTCGATGAGATCGTGGCCAAGGCCGGGGTCACGAAGCCCAGCCTGTACCGCAGCTTCTCGTCCAAGGATGAGCTAGCCGCCTGCTATCTGCGCGACTACGAAGCGCTGTTCTGGTCCCGCTTTGAGGAGGCAGTGGCGGCGCACCCGGGCGATTCGGAGGCGCAGCTGCTGTTGTTTCTGTCGAGGCTGGGCGAGCGGGCCGAGCGGGAGGGCTATCGCGGCTGTGGCCTGACCAATGCCGTGGTCGAGTATCCGGCGCCAGGACACCCGGCCCGCCGGGTCTCGGAAGACCACAAGCGCGCGCTGAGGATGCGGCTGTGGGATATGGCGGCCGGCATGGACGTGCTGGAGCCGGAAGCGCTGGCCGATGCCCTGCTGCTGCTGATCGAAGGCTGTTTCGCCTCCGGTCAAATCTTCGGTGCCGACGGCCCGGCCCGGCAGGTGGCCGATGCGGCCCGCCGCCTGATCCGGGCCCATCGGCAGCCTGGCTGAAGTCCGGGTTCAGCCCACCGGATGCAGCGGCGCTGCGCCGCGGATCAGCACGGCATCGAGGTTGTCCAGGCAGCGGAAGCCCATCGCGTCCCGGGTTTCCACCGTGGCACTGCCGAGATGCGGCAGCAGCACCAGGTTCGGCGTCGTGTAGTAGCCCTCGAAGATCGTCGGCTCGCCGGCGAACACGTCAAGTCCGGCCGCGCGCAGGTGGCCATTCTGCAACGCCGCGCAGAGCGCGGCATCATCCACTGTGGTGCCGCGCCCGGTGTTCACCACGATGGCGCCGGGTCGCAGCTGCGCGATGCGGCGCGTATCCAGCCAGTGCCGGGTGGCGGCACCACCGGGGATGTGCATCGACAGCACGTCGATGGCCCCAAGAAACGTGGTGTCATCCTGGTGGTAGGTGGCGCCAGCTTCCTCGGCTTCCGGAAGGCGATTGCGGTTGCGGTAATGCACCTGCATGCCGAAGCCGCGCGCCATGCGCGCCAGCGCCTGCCCGATGCGTCCCATCCCCAGGATGCCCAGTACCTTGTTCTCCAGCGTGACGCCCATCAGCTGGGTTGGCGCCCAGCCGGTCCATTCACGGGCCCGCAGCATGCGCTCCGCCTCGCCGCCGCGGCGGGCCGCGGTGAGGATCAGCAGCATGGCGATCTCGGCGGTGGCGACGCTGAGCACATCCGGCGTGTTGGTGACAACGATGCCGCGCGCCCGGGCGGCGGCGAGATCGATATGGTCGGTGCCAACGCTGAAGGTGGCGATGATCCGCACGCTGTCCGGCAGCGCCCCGATGGTGTCGCCGTCCAGCGCGTCACCGGCGGCGCAGAGGATGCCCTGAACCGTGCCGTCGGCCGCTGCCGCCGCGAGGGCGGGGCCGTCCAGTGGCGTGTCAGCCGGATTCGGCACGGTGATGTAGTCACGTTGCGCCCGGGCCTCGACGGCGTCGGGGA
Source organism: Teichococcus vastitatis (assembly GCF_003604215.1). GTDB lineage: Bacteria > Pseudomonadota > Alphaproteobacteria > Acetobacterales > Acetobacteraceae > Pseudoroseomonas > Pseudoroseomonas vastitatis. The sequence continues at coordinate 28,183 of NZ_QXGS01000010.1, read as the reverse complement.
AGCGGCGGGTCAGCAGCAGGGTGGGCTTCGGCATGCAACAACTCCGGGGCCGGGAAGGGACATCGGTGGCGCGGAGGCATGCCGGCGCGCCGCGCCGGGCCTGGCTGTCCTCCTCAGCCATCCGCCAGCTTAGCTGCTCCCGGCCCGGGTGCCAGGGCCAGTATCCGGCCGAAGGTCGGCCGGGGGAGGTTGCCACGGCCGTTGGTTCGGATCACCTTCCGGCAATAAATCCGGCCAAGGGGAATACGCGAATGGATCTGGGTCTGAAGGGGCGCCGCGCCCTGGTGATGGGAGCCTCCAAGGGGCTGGGGCGCTCGGTCGCCGATGCGCTGGCCGAGGAAGGCGTGGCATTGGCCATCTCCGGCCGCAACCAGGACAGCCTCGACCGCGCTGCCGGTGAATTGCAGGCGCTGGGAGCGCCCAAGGCCATCGGCATCGTAGCCGACGTGGCGGAAGGCACGCAGATGGACCGCCTGGCCGATGCCGCCGTCGCGGCGCTCGGCGGCGTGGACATCCTGGTGCTGAACCATGGTGGCCCGCCGACCTGCACGGCGCTGGAGATGAAGCAGGAAGACCTCGTCACCTGGTTCCAGCGCATCGTGCTGTCGCCGATTCGCATCGCCAACCGGCTGTTGCCAGCCATGCAGCAGCAGAAATGGGGCCGGCTGATCACCATCGCCTCCACCGGCGTGGCGCAGCCGCTGCCGGGCTTGGCACTGTCGAACACGCTGCGCTCGGCCATCGTGGGCTGGAACAAGACCCTCGCCAGCGAGGTCGCCGGCGACGGCATCACCTGCAACATCATCGGCCCGGGCGCCTTCAACACCGACCGCACCAAGGAAACCTTGGCTGCCGTCTCGCAGAAGAGCGGCAAGAGCATTGAGGCGCTGGTGGCCGAGCGCTCCGCCACCATCCCGGTCGGCCGCTACGGCGAGCCGCGCGAATTCGGGCCGATGGGCGCCTTCCTGGCCTCCGACAAGGCGGCCTACACCACCGGCCGCGTGCACCTGATCGACGGCGGAGTGGTTCGTGGCGTCTGACGCCGCCGGGCTGCGGCCCAACCTGCAGCCGGATGTGGCGCTCGCCGGGCGCCTGTTCGGCGAGTTGCGGGAGCGGAGCTTCGACGGCGTCGGCATCACCCGGGAGGCTTACGGCCCCGGTGAGCGCATGGCCCATGCGCTCGCCCGGCGGGAAGCGGAGGCGCTGGGGCTGGAGGTCAGTGTCGACCCGGTGGGCAATCTGCACATGACCCTGCCGGGTGCCGACCGGACGGCGAAGCGGGTGCTGCTGGGCAGCCATCTCGATTCGGTGCCAAATGGCGGCAATTTCGACGGCGCCGCCGGCGTGCTGGCCGGTCTCGCGGCGGTGGCGGGTCTGCGCCGGGCGGGCTTCGCCCCGGCGCGCGACATCACCGTGATCGCGACACGGGCCGAGGAGGCGGGCGCCTGGTTCCCGACCTCCTATCCCGGCAGCCGTGGCGCATTGGGGCGGCTGAAGCCGGAGGAATTGCAGGTTCTCCGCCAGGATACCGGCCGTAGCTTGGCGGAGCACATGCGGGAAGAAGGGTTCGATCCCAACTTCGCGGCGCGGGGCGAAGCGGTGGTGACGCCGGCCAACACCGCTGCCTTTCTGGAACTGCATATCGAGCAGGGGCCCGTGCTGGATGCGGAGGCGGTACCGGTCGGCATCGTCACCGGCATTCCTGGCAGCCGCCGCTTGCGGCAGGGGCGGGTACTCGGAGAATACAACCATTCCGGCGGCACGCCGCGCCGCTTCCGCCGCGATGCCGCCATGGCCCTGGCCGAGCTGGCCGTGGCGCTGGACGAGGAATGGGCGCGGCTGGAAACCCTTGGTCACCGGCTGGTCTGCACCTTCTGCACCCTGGCCACCACGGCCGAAGCTGGCTTCACCAAGATCCCGGGCGAGGCGACCTTCATGCTGGACGTGCGCAGCGTGAACCCGGCCAGCGTGGATGCGGTGTTCGCCGAAATCGCCCGGCAGGTGCCGGCGATCGAGGCAAGGCGCGGCGTGCGGTTCGAGCTTGGCCCGGAAACCGGCTCCCTCGCATCGCCCATGGACGCCGGAATCCGCCACAGCCTCGCCGAGGCGGCGACCGCGCTCGGCATTCCTTACCTGGAGATGGCCTCGGGGGGCGGGCATGATGCGGCGGCCTTCGCCGCCGCCGGCATTCCTTCCGCCATGCTGTTCGTGCGCAACCAGAACGGCAGCCACAATCCGCATGAGGCGATGCGGATGGAGGATTTCGCCGCCGGCTGCGCCGTGGTGACCCGCTGGCTTTCCCGGGTGGCGGGCTGATCCGGGCGGGGGAGGCAGCCTCCCCCGCCCGTTCTCACCGCATCGGCGGCGCGTACATCAGTCCGCCCTTGTTCCACAGCGCATTCAGCCCGCGCGGCAGGCCCAGGGCGGAATCCTCGCCCAGGTGGCGCCGGAAGATTTCGCCATAATTGCCGACGGCCTTGATGGCGTTGTACGCCCAGCGCTTGTCGAGGCCCATGGCCGGCCCGTGATCGCCGCTGACACCCAGCAGCCGGCGCACATCCGGGTTGGCGCTGCCCAGCATGCTGTCCACATTGGAGCGGGTGACGCCCAGTTCCTCGGCCAGCACCAGGGCGTGGAAGGTCCAGCGCACGATGTCGAACCATTGCGGATCGCCCTTGCGCACGGCGGGCGTCAGCGGCTCCTTGCTGATGATGTCGGGCAGGATGACGTTCTCGCCTCTCGGCAGACTGGTGATGAAGCCGGCCAGCTGGCTGGCATCCAGCGTATAGGCGTCGCAGCGGCTGGAGATGTAGGCCTTGCGGGTGTCCTCATTGTTCTCGAACACCACGGGGCGGACATCCATTCTGTTGGTGCGGGCCCAGTCGGCGAGGTTCAGCTCGTTGGTGGAGCCGGCGGTGACGCAGATCGCCGCGCCCTCCAGCTGTGCGGCGGCGGTGACGCCACTCGATTTATGCACCAGGAAGCCCTGGCCGTCATAAAAGGCCACCGGGCCGAACTGCAGTCCGGCGTTGATCTCGCGCGAGTGGGTCCAGGTAAAGGTGCGCGCGACCAGATCCACCTGCCCGGATTGCAGCGCCGGAATACGTGCCTGGCTGGTCAGCACGGTCCAGCGGATGCGCGCATCCGGCCCGAGCACGGCGGCGGCGATGGCACGGCAGATATCGGGGTCGAGGCCCTGCTGCTCGCCACGGCTGTCCGGAACTCCGAAGCCCGGGCTGCCCTGATTGGCGCTGCAATCCAGCAATCCCTTCTGCTTCACGGCCGCGAGCGTCGGGCCCGGCGGAGCAGGCTGCGCCCGGATGGACCAGGCAGGCGCGAGAACCATGAGGGTGGCGAGTGCCAGCCGGAAAGTGGAAATCCGCATGTTGGTCTCCGTTGGGATGCACCAACGGTTGCAAGAACGGTGCCGCTGCTGGGCAGGGCCCGGCGGATGAACTATTCCGCCGGGATGAGACAGACCGAGAGCCGCCCCGAGCTTTGGATCGATGCCGATGCCTGCCCCGTGCGGGAGGAGGTGTTCCGCGTTGCGGGACGCATGTCCCTCGTGGTGCATGTGGTGTCCAATGGCGCCCGAGGCATCCGCCTGCCGGAGGCCAACTGGATCCGCCGCGTCATCGTGCCGGAAGGGCCAGATGCCGCCGATGACTGGATCGCCGAGCACATCCGGCGCCACGACGTGTGCATCACCGCCGACATCCCGCTGGCGTCGCGCTGCCTGCAACAGGGCGCACGTGCCCTGGCGCCGAACGGGCGCGTCTGGACCACCGACAACATCGGCAGCGCGCTGGCCGGGCGGGAGGTAGCGCGCCACCTGCGGGAAATCGGCGCCACTACGCGCGGCCCGGCGCCGATGGGTGGCTCCGACCGATCGCGCTTCCTGTCGGCGCTGGAGGCGGAGGTGCAGGCCGCCCTGCGGGCCGCCACCACGCCGGTGATCCGGCTGTGGCGGCCGCTGGACGAAGATTAGGCCGGGACCGGCACATCCGCCGGCAGGTGGCCCGCGGATTTCAGTTCCTGCCAGAAGTCAGCCGGAATGGGCTGCGCCATCAGCGCCACGTTCTGGCGGACGCGGTCGGGATGCTTGGCACCAGGGATCACCGAGGCCACCACCGGGTGCGCGGCACAGAATTGCAGCGCCGCCGCCTTCAGGTCCACCTGGTGCCGCTGCGCGATGGCCGCCATGGCATCGCGTCGCGCCACCAGCTCGGACGGTGCGTCCACGTAGTTGAAGGTGTTGCCGCCGGCCAGCAGACCGGAATTGTACGGCCCGCCGATCACCACATGGGCGCCTCGCTGGGCGCAGAGCGGAAACAACTCCTCCAGCCCGGCGAGGTCGAGCAGGCTGTAACGCCCGGCGAGCAGGAACACGTCCGGATCGGATTGCCTGAGGGCGCGGATGCAGGGCTCGGTCAGATTGACGCCGAGGCCCCAGCCGCGGATCAGCCCTTCCTCGCGCATCCTGATCAACTCGCGGAAGGCGCCGTCGCGGGCCGTGGCGAAGGCTTCCTCCCAGGCGTCGCCCAGGTGGTCGGCGGCCACATCGTGGACGTAGACGATATCGATGCGGCCGATCGCCATGCGCTGCAGGCTGTCCTCCACTGAGCGGCGCGCTGCGGCGGCGGAATAATCCTGCACCCGGCGGAACGGCAGGGCGCTGAGAAAGGGATGGGCGATTTCGCCCGGCAGGTCCGGCACCAGGGTGCGGCCGACCTTGGTGGAGATCACGTATTCGTCGCGCGGCTTGTCGCGCAGCACGGCGCCGAAGCGGTGCTCGGACAGGCCGGCGCCGTAATGCGGCGCGGTGTCGTAGTAGCGCACGCCGCTGTCCCATGCGGCCTGCAGCGTGGCGGCGGCCTCGGCCTCGCTGACCTTCTGGAACATGTCGCCGAGGGGCGCGCCGCCGAAGCCCAGCGGGCCGGGTGGTGCGAAACGTTGCTCTGGCATGCCTGTCTCCTTGTGATGCCGGTGCGCGGTGAACGCGCGGGCGGGGCGCCGGGCTGCCTGTCTCAGCCGGCCGGGCGCAGCAGGATGCGATGGGTCACACCGGCATCGACCGCCGCCCGCGAGTAGAGCAGGGGAACGTATTCGCCGCGGGCCCAGTGCGGCGCCAGATCCGCGTAATGCGGAGAGCCGGGATCGCCCGACTGGCCGGGCGCGTTGATGCATAGGCTGTTGTCCCACTCCCCCACATCCATCACCATCCGCACCGAGGCGCCCCAGTTGCAGCGGAAGTCGGAAGGGCGGTAGCCCGTGTGCATGGGGGTATTGGCACTGCCGCCGATCGGGAACTCGCCGACATCCAGATGCGCATTCTCCGGGCTCAACCCGCTCAAGGCATGGCTGAAGTGGCCGTGATGCAGGCGCCCCCAGGACCATTCCGATGGCGACAGCCCCATGCGCTCCCCGCAGTCGCGGAATGCCGCCACCAGGCACCGCGCCAGCAGCGAGTCCCGGGCCGCCGCAGGATCCACGCCGAGGCGTGGATCGGGTTGTTCCACGGCCCGCAGCAGGCTCTCGGTATCCTGCGGCAACAGCAGCGGGCGCAGCGCCGCGTCCCGCACCAGCGCCGCCAGCAGCTGTGGCTTCAGGTGCTTGGCCAGGAACACCTCGAACAGCGCGGCGGCGGCGCTGCCGGCCTCCAGGCGATGGTTCCAATCTTCCAGCAGCGTCTGGGCGGCCCAGAGTTCCGGCTCGGTTCCACGCGGCAACGCCTCAATGAGCCTGCAAAGGCGCCGCGCGGGCAGGGAGGTGACGTCGGTCTGCAGCGCGGTGCAGTCCTCCAGTGTCAGCAGCGGCCCGCGGGTCAGTGCTTCCCGGATCCGACGGGCGCGGGAAGCTTCGGTCCATTCGTAGCCATAGGTCTTGTGCTCGTGCGGCCAATCCTCCGGCAGGTTCTGCTCGTTGGCGCTGTGCACGAAGCCCTGGAGGGGGTCGACGCGCCAGGGATGCTCGGCCGGGTCGAGCACCCCCGACCATTCGTAGCGCCCATCGCCCGGCACCGGCAGCAGCCCGTCCCAGTTCGGCCGCTGCGGCGCGTAGCCGGCCGGACTCCAGGCCACGGTGCCGGCCAAGTCCGCGTAGACCATGTTCACCGAGGGCGTGCCCCAGCGCCGCAGCGCGGCCCGGAACTCATCCAATGAGCGGGACCGCATCGCGGAAAGGCTGGCCAGGTAAGGCGCCGCGCCGGGGAGTGACCAGACGGTGCGGATGGCGACCGCCCGGCCGCCCGTTACGTCCCGCGCGACCACCGGCCCGTGCCGGGTGAAGCGCAGGCTCAGCGTTTGCGACGCATGCCCCTTCACCGCGAAGGATTCCTCGATCACCTGCATCGCCTCAGAACCGTTGCCGTAGCGGTAGGAATCGCCGGTGCTCTCGTAGACGTAGACGTCCTCCTGGTCCGCGCCATGGATGGTCAGGGCGAAGGCAGCGGTGCCATTGTGCCCGATCGAGATGCCGGGAACCGCCGGCTCGCCGGCGCCGACGGCGTTGAAGCCGGGGCTGTCCAGGTGCACCAGGTAGCGCAGGGAGGGTGCGGCATGGGCCCGGTGCGGGTCGCTGGCCAGGATCGGCCGCCCGCTTTCCGTGCGGCTGCCATGGATGGCCCAGTTGTTGGAGCCTTCCATCTCAGCCCCTTCGATCACGGCGCCCTGGTCGTCCAGCCGCGACCAGCGCCGCCATTCGTCGAGCGGCGCCTGCAGCCGCGCGCGCGAGAAGGTCACGGCGGCGGTGGCCAGCTTGAAGGTTTCGAGGCATTCGGTCCCGAGGGCTGACAGGTCCAGCCCGTCCGGCCGCACCGGCTGGCGCATCGGCTCCAGGTTCTTCCGCAGCAGGTCGGTGGCCAGGTCGGCGCGCGACAGCACGGCGGCGCGAAGGATCTCCGACAAGGCGTTCCGGGTCAGGCAATGGCTGCGGATGCGCACCACATCGTCCGCCGCCCACCGCGCCGGATGCGTGCCAAGGGCGGTGAACTCCGGCGGCATCCGGCGGGGATCCGCCTCCACCAGCGCCACATAGGCGTTGATGCCGGCAACGAAGGCCTCGCAGATGGCCCGTGCATCGGGCGCGTAGCTCTCGAATTCCGCCTGCATGTCGCCGCGATAAAGGAACAGGCGCGATGCGTAGTCCTGCGCCAGATAGCCCGGTCCGAAATCGGCGGCGAGCTGGCCGAGGCCCCGCTTCCTCCAGAGGTCGATCTGCCACAGCCGGTCCCGCGCCGCGTTGAAGCCCTGGGTGAAGAACAGGTCGTGCTCGCCCTCCGCCCGCAGATGCGCGACTCCCCAACGATCGACCGAGATGGAGGCGGGCTGCCGCAGCCCTTCCACCGTGAGAAACTCGTCGCGGGGCGCGGTCTGGGTCATCGGGGGGTCTTTCTGCTTTGGCTGGCTTTGGAAGCTAGAAGCGGTGCGGTCGCACGGCAATGCGGCCGGGCCTCTCTGTTGCCGCGTCTGGTGCCGCGCAGAAAACCTCCGGCTTGCCCTGGAACACCGGGCGGACCGGGCGCATGATCACGCCCGAGCTGAGGCTGCATGACCGAAGGACAAGCCCATGGCGCTGCGCTGCGACCTGATCATCCGTGATGCCACCATTTTCGACGGCACCGGCATGCCGCGCCGCATCGGCGATGTGGGCGTCACCGGGGACCGAATCGTCGGGGTCGGCGACCTCGGCGGTGCCAGTGCCGACCGGGAGGTGATCGGTACCGGCAAGGCGATCGCGCCCGGCTTCATCGATGCTCACACCCATGATGACCGCGCCGTGCTCTGCGGCCCGCAATGCACCCTGTGCAAGATCAGCCAGGGCGTCACCACGGTGGTGGTTGGCAATTGCGGCGTGTCGCTGGCGCCGATGCGCCACACGGACAAGCGCCCGCCGGCGCCGCTCGATCTGCTGGGCGACGAGCAGTGGTGGACTTTCGACAGCTTCGGCGACTACGCCCACGCCCTCAAGACGCGGGGCAGCGAGGTCAACACCTACGCCCTGGTCGGCCACCAGACGCTGCGTGTCGAGGCCATGGCGGGCGACGTTCACCGCCCGGCCCGGGACCATGAGATCCACCGCATGCACGCGCGGCTGAAGCAGTCGCTGCTGGAAGGTGCCTCGGGCTTCTCCACGGGGCTGTTCTACCCTCTCAACAAGGCGGCCACGACGGAGGAGGTAATCGCGGTAGGCGAGGCGCTGCGCACCACCGACGGCCTCTACACCAGCCACATGCGCGACGAAGCGGATCACGTCCTGGCCTCGATCGAGGAAACGCTGCGCATCGGCACGCGGCTTGGCATGCCGGTGCACATCAGCCACCACAAATGCTCGATGCCGGAGAATTATGGCCGCAGCGTGCAGACGCTGGCGCTGATCGAGGCGGCTGCCTCGATGCAGGAAGTGGCCTTCGACATGTATCCCTATCCGGCCGGCTCCACCGTGCTGATGCCGGACCGAATGCGCGACGACATCCGCACCGTGATCACCTGGTCGGTACCGTATCCGGAGATGGCCGGGCGCGACCTGTCGGAGATCGCGCGGGGCTGGAACACGGATGTGCGCGCCGCGGCCGAGCGGCTGCTGCCGGCGGGATGCGTGATGTTCCAGATGGACGAGGAGGATGTGCGCCGCATCATGCGCCACCCGCTGTCGATCATCGGCTCGGACGGCATTCCGCACGATGCCAAGCCGCATCCGCGGCTCTGGGGCACCTTTCCGCGCGTGCTGGGTTTCTATGCCCGGCAGCTTGGCCTGTTCGACATGGAAACGGCGGTGCACAAGATGACCGGCCGAGCGGCGCAGATCTTCGGCATGGTGGATCGCGGCGTGATCCGCGAAGGCGCCTATGCCGACCTGGTGCTGTTCGATCCGGCCACGGTGATCGACAATGCCACCTTCGAGGACCCGATCCAGATGAGCGTCGGCATCGAGCAGGTCTGGGCCAATGGGGTGGCAACCTTCGCCGGCGGCAAGGAAACCGGCGAGAAGCCCGGCCGCCTGGTGACGCGCAACCGCTGACGGGGAGGCGCGTGTTGCTCCGGTCCACCGGAACACCGCCAGCCCCCAGCCTTGGGCTGCCATGCGGCTTCGGGGCGGATGGGGCGTAGCCCTGCGCCCCGGCCTCGGTCTAGTGTGGCCGGCTAGGAACTGTGTTGAGGACGCTGAGTGTCATGACGGTGCGTGGTTGGCAGCCGGGAAGCTGGCGGGAGATGCCGGTCCGGCAGGTGCCGGATTATCCCGAACAGGCCAAGCTGGAGGCCATGGAAGCGCGGCTCGCAAGCTATCCGCCGCTGGTCTTCGCCGGCGAGGCACGCCGGTTGCAGCAGTCGCTGGCACAGGCCGGGCAAGGGCAGGGCTTCGTCCTGCAGGGCGGTGACTGCGCCGAGAGCTTTGCCGATTTCCGCGCCAATCCGATCCGCGACACCTTCCGGGTACTGCTGCAGATGGCGGTGGTGCTGACCTTCGGTTCCTCCCTCCCGGTGGTGAAGCTGGGACGCATGGCGGGCCAGTTCGCCAAGCCGCGCTCCTCGGACACCGAAACGCAGGGCGAGGTGACGCTGCCATCCTACCGTGGTGACATCATCAACGGATCGGATTTCACGCCCGAGGCCCGGCTGGCCGATCCGGCGCGGATGGAATTCGCCTACATGCAGTCGGCGGGAACGCTGAACCTGCTGCGCGCCTTCGCCACTGGCGGCTATGCCGACCTGCACGAGGTGCATCGATGGAACCTCGGCTTCGTGGCGCGCTCGCCCCTGGCGGACCGTTACCAGGACTTGGCTGCCCGCATTGACGAGACCCTGCGCTTTATGGGCGCCTGTGGCATGTCCAACCTGCCGCAGGTCCGCGAAACCGAGTTCTACACCAGCCACGAAGCGTTGCTGCTCCCCTATGAGCAGGCGCTGACCCGCGTCGATTCGACCACGGGGGAGTGGTACGCCTGTTCCGCCCACTTCCTGTGGATCGGGGACCGCACGCGGCAGCCCGACGGCGCGCATGTGGAATTCCTGCGCGGCGTGAAGAACCCGCTGGGCCTCAAGGTCGGCCCGACCACCGACCCTGATGAACTGGTGCGCCTGACCGAGATCCTGAACCCGCAGAACCAGCCCGGCCGGCTGACACTGATCAGCCGCATGGGTGCCCAGAAGATTGCCGAGAAGCTGCCGCCCTTGTTGCGCGCGGTGAAGCAGGCGGGACGCGAGGTGGTCTGGATCTCCGACCCGATGCACGGCAACACCCACACGGCGGGCGGTTACAAGACCCGCTCCTTCGATGCCATCCTCGCCGAGCTGCGCGGCTTCTTCGATGCCCATGCCGCCGAGGGAACCTGGCCCGGCGGCGTGCATGTGGAGATGACCGGCACCGACGTGACGGAATGCGTCGGCGGCGCCCATCAGCTGACCGAGGCCGACCTGTCCGCCAACTATGCCACCTTCTGCGATCCGCGGCTGAACGCCGAGCAGGCGCTGGAACTGGCCTTCCTGGTGGCCGAGGAGCTGAAGGCCCGTCGCCAGCCCGTCGCCGCCCCGCTGATCGCCGCGCAATGAGTGGGGGCGTGGAAGGAGACCGCCCGGACGCCGATTCGTTCATTGCTGCCCGGACGGACGCGTATTTCAACCGCACCAAGGCGATCGTCAGCCGGTTCGGCGATGCCACTGTGACCTACGCCGTGTTCATGCGCCGGCCCGTGGTGTCCGCGCCGCGCCTGATGCTGGACTGGCTGGCTCGCGTTGCCGAAGCACGGAACACGCGATTCGAGGTCGAATTGATGCACCAGGAAGGCGAGTGGGTGGGTGCGGGCGATCCGATCGTCTACCTGACCGGTTCCTTTACGCAGCTGACCGACCTCGAAACCCTGTACCTGCAGAAGCTCGGGCCGCCCTGTGTCGCGGCGCACAACGCCTTCCAGATGTGCGTGGAGCTGCCGCAATCGGCCTTCCTGGCCATGGAGGCGCGGCACTGCGCTGGCGCCGAGATGCAGGAGATGATGTCCTACGCGGCGGCGGTCGGCGGTGCGGCCGCGCAGCGGGAAGGGGCCAAGGGTTTCACCGGCGGCGCCAATGACGCCACGGCCCATTGGTTCGGCAAGGACCATGGCTACGGCACCATGCCGCATGCCCTGATCGGCTATGCCGGCAGCACGGTCCGGGCCGCCGAGATGTTTCACGAGACCTATCCGGACGAGCCGCTGACCGTTCTAGTGGATTATTTCGGCCGGGAGGTGACGGACAGCCTGGCCGTGTGCGAGCGCTTCCCGGAACTGGCCGCCGCCGGCAAGCTGGGGGTGCGGCTGGACACCCATGGCGGCCGCTTCCTGCAGGGGCTCGATCCGGCCGAATCCTACGCCGTGCTGGAGCGCCACGTGCCGGGGGCCATCCGGCGCTACCGCTCGGAAACCGAGCTGCGCCACCTGGTCGGTACCGGCGTGTCCGCCGCTGCCATCTGGCGCATGCGCGAGGCGCTGAACGAGGCCGGTTTCCCCAAGGTGCGCATCGTCGCCTCCTCGGGCTTCGGCGTCAGCAAGTGCCGCGTGATGGCCGAGGCCAAGGCGCCGATCGACGTGGTCGGCACCGGCAGCTTCATCCCCAACACCTGGAGCGAAACCTACGCCACCGCCGATATCGTGGCCTATGATGGCGTGGCGCGGGTCAAGCTGGGTCGCGAATTCCTGCTGCACCGCAACGGCGAACGGAAAAAGAGCCAGGGCTGAGGCCGCGTTGACGCGCATGCGGGCTTGACGACGCGGCCCGCCATGCGAGGGTCCGCGCATGCGTATCCATGTGCAGAATCCCCCGGATGAAGTCCTGTTTCCCATCACGCCCGAGCAGTGGGACGCCGCCCTGTCGCGGTATCCCGACCTGGATGACCTCCAGGTCAGCTTCAGCAGCGATCCGGCCGGGCTGGATCCGGCACTGGCCGAGGCCGAGGTGGTCGTCACCTGGACCAAAATCGTTCATGCCCAGATGATGGGCGGCGATCTGGGCGGCCGGGCTCCGAAGCTGCGCATGGTGTTCTGCACCTCCGCCGGCATCGACCGCCTGCTGCCGCTGGACTGGTTGCCGCCCGGGGTGGTGCTGCTGAACAATCGCGGTACCCATGCCCGCAAGGCGGGCGAGTTCGGCATCATGGCGCTGCTGATGCTGGCCAATCATGTGCCCTTCTTCGCCGACCGCCAGCGCGAGGCGCAGTGGCAACCCCGCTTCGGCAGCGTCCTGGCAGGGCGAACGGCGGTGGTGGTCGGGCTGGGCTCGCTCGGCGGCGCCATCGCCGAGCACGCGCGGCACTTCGGCATGCGGGTGATCGGCGTGCGCCACGGCAACACGCCGCACCCGGCCTGCGAGAAGGTGGTTCCGCAGCAGGAGCTGGACAGCATCCTGCCGGAGGCCGAGTTTCTGGTTCTGGCCTGCCCGCTGACGCCGGAGACCCAGAACCTGATGGATCGCCGCCGCTTCGGATTGCTGCCGAAAGACGCCAAGCTGTTCAACATCGGACGCGGGCCGCTGTGGGACCAGGACGCGCTGTGCGACCTGCTGGAAGCGGGGCATCTCGGCGCCGCGGTCACGGATGTCACCGTGCCGGAACCGCTGCCGCCGGACCATCGCGCCTGGCGCACGCCCAACCTGCTGGTCACGCCGCACATGTCGGCCGACGACCCGGGCACCTATAACGACCGCAGCCTGGACATCCTGCTGGAGAATATCCGTGCGGAGCGGGCAGGGCAGGAACTGCCGAACCTGATTCGTCCGGACCGCGGCTATTGAGGAGGCGCCCGGCGCGGCAGCGCCGGGCTGAACCCTATTTGGGCTGGGCGGAACGGGCGATCGGCGGCACGAATTGCTGTTCCGTGTCCCAGGGGAACAGGATCCAGGTGTCCTGGCTCACTTCCATGACGAAGGTATCAACCAGCGGCTTGCCGGCCGGCTTGGCGTAGACGGTGGCCATGTGGGCCTTGGGCAGCATGGCGCGCACCACCTTGGCCGTGCTGCCGGTGTCCACCAGATCGTCCAGCACCAGCCAGCCTTCGCCGTCGCCGGCCGCCGTCGGAGGCTTGGCCACCTCCGGCTTGCCGAGCTTTTCCTCGTCATAGGTGATGACCGATACGCTCTCGATCATGCGGCAATCCAGCTCGCGCGCGATGATCGCCGCCGGGATCAGCCCGCCGCGCGTGATGGCGACGATGCCCCTCCAGGGGCCTTTCTCGACCAGCCGCCAGGCCAGGGCCTTGCTGTCGCGATGAAGCTGGTCCCAGCTCACGGTGTAGTAGCGCTGCGCCATGGCGTCAGAACATCCTGCCGCCATTGGGGACGGCGAAATCGGGTCGAAGCAGAACCACCGCGCCATCGGCATCCGGCAGGCCCAAGGTCAGGACCTCGCTCTGGAAGCCGGCGATGCGGCGGGGCGGGAAATTCACCACGCAAAGCACCTGCCGCCCGATCAGCTTGTCCGGCGTATAATGTGCCGTAAGCTGGGCGGAGGAGTGGCGGGTACCGATCTCCTGGCCCAAATCGATCACCAGCTTGAGGGCGGGTTTCCGGGCGCCTTCCAGCGGCTCCGCATCGAGCACGGTGCCGACACGGATGTCGAGGCGGTCGAAATCGTCGATCGTTGCGGTGCCTTGCATCGGTTCCGGATAGCGCAGCCCGGGCCGATGCGGAAGTGGCCGCATTGATGCCGGGGCCGGTCCGTGGCAGCGTTCCCAATCCGACTCAGCCTGCGGAGGGCTTCATACCATGCGCGACTTCCATATTCCCGGCCGCAGCGCCGTTCATGCCACCCATGCCATGGCGGCGACATCCATGCCGATCGCCACGCTGACGGCCATCGACATCCTGCGCCAGGGCGGCAATGCGATGGATGCCGCCATCGCGGCGGCTGCCATGCTGGCGGTGGTGGAGCCGCAATCCACCGGCATCGGCGGCGACTGCTTCTGCCTCTACGCACCCGCCGGCAGTGGCCAGGTGGTGGCGATGAACGGCTCCGGCCGCGCACCCGCGGGTGCCACGCCGGAGCGCCTCCGTGCCGATGGCCTGACGGCCATGGTCAGCACCTCCGCCCATTCGGTGACGGTTCCGGGCGCCATTTCCGCCTGGGCCAAGCTGAATGAGGCGCATGGCAAGTTGTCGCTGGCCGAGATCCTGGCGCCTGCCGCCAAAGTGGCCGAGGAAGGGCACCCGGTGCATGCCCGCGTGGCCAGCGACTGGGCGGCCAGCGTCCACAAGCTGTCCCTCCAGGAAGCCACGGCGCGCCATTTCCTGAAGGACGGCCAAGCTTTCGCCGCGAGCGACATGTTCCGCCAGCCAGCGCTGGGCCGCACCTTGCGGGCGATCGGTGAGCGCGGGGCCAAGGCCTTCTATGAGGGCGAGATCGCGGCCGACATGGTGGCCGCCCTGCAGGCGGCCGGGGGCAGCCACACCGAGGCGGATTTCGCCGCCGGCCTGGATGTCGCCGAGTTCGTGACGCCCATCCAGAGCCGGTGGCGCGGCCTGGACATCTTTCAGTGCCCGCCCAATGGCTCCGGCCTGCTGGTGCTGTCCATGCTGGGGGTCCTCGGCGGTTTCGAAACGCCGGAAGCCGGGCCGCTCTCGGTGGAACGCCTGCATCGCCACGTCGAGACAGCCCGCCTGGCGTATCGCGACCGTGACGCGTTCCTGGCCGATCCCGCGCTGGTCGACGTTCCGGTCGCGCGGCTGACCAGCGCCGAATACGCCACCGCGCTGCGCGGGATCATCCGTGACGATGTTGCGATGAAGCAGCTGCCGGAAGCAGGCACGGCGGACTGGGTACGGCACAAGGACACGGTCTATCTCTGCGTCGTCGACGCGGATGGCAACGCATGCTCCTTCATCAACTCGCTATTCGAGGGTTTCGGTTCCGGCATCCTGGCCGAGAAGAGCGGCGTGATGCTGCAGAACCGCGGTTTCGGCTTCCGGCTGCAGGAAGGCCATCCGAACTGCATCGCCCCCAACAAGCGGCCGATGCACACCATCATCCCCGGCATGGTGGTGAAGGATGGCCGCGCCATCATGCCCTACGGTGTGATGGGCGGGCACTTCCAGCCAATGGGCCAGACGCTGGTTCTGAGCAACCATTTCGAGTTCGGCATGGATGTGCAGGCGGCCCTCGATTTTCCGCGCCTGTTCCCCTACGGCGGCAAGCTGCAGGTGGAGCGCGGCATCCCCTCCGCCGTGGTGGACCGCCTGAACCGCATGGGCCACGATTGCGAGCTGATCGACAAGCCCCATGGCGGCGGCCAGGCCATTCTCATCGACCATGCGCGCGGAGTGCTCATCGGCGGCTCCGATCCGCGCAAGGATGGCTGTGCGTTGGGCTACTGAGCCGTGTTGAAAGGATCTTCTTCCGTGACTGAAGCCTGCGACCTGTCCGCCGTCGAGGCGCGCCGCCTGATCGGCACCAAGAAGCTGTCGCCGGTCGAGCTGCTCGACTCCTGTCTCAGGCGGATCGGCGAGGTGAACCACGCCGTCAACGCCATGGTGGCGCTGGATGAGGAGGGTGCGCGCGCCGCCGCGCGGCAGGCTGAAGCGGACGTGATGGCGGGGGAGACGCTCGGCCTGCTGCACGGCCTTCCCCTCGGCATCAAGGATCTCGACGATGCGGCGGGGCTGAAGACCACCTTCGGCAGTCCGCTGTTCCGCGACAACGTCGCGGCGAGCGACAGCCGCATGGTGGCCGATCTTCGTGCCTCGGGCGGCATCGTGCTGGGCAAGACCAACACGCCGGAATTTGGCGCCGGAGCCAACACGCGGAATGCCGTTTACGGCGCCACCGGCAATCCGTTCGACCCGAGCCGGTCGGCCGCCGGGTCCTCCGGCGGTTCCGGGGTGGCGCTGGCCTGCTCCATGGTGCCTCTGGCCAGTGGCTCCGACACGGGCGGCAGCCTGCGCAATCCGGCCGCGTTCAATGGCATCGTCGGCTTTCGGCCCAGCCCCGGCCTGGTGCCGGCAGAGCGTCGCCTGCTCGGCTGGTCGAACCTGCCGGTGCTCGGCCCGATGGCCCGCGACGTCGGCGATCTGTCGCTGATGATGGCGGCCATGGCGGCGGACCATGCGCTGGACCCGCTGGCCTATACCCTGCCGGACACCGATGTGCGGCACGGCCTGGCGTTCAACGAAAGCATCGACCTGTCGACCCTGCGCGTCGCGGCGACGGCGGATTTCGGCTTCGCGCCGACCGAGCGCCACATCCGCGAGGTGTTCGCCGAGCGCGTCGCGGCGCTGATGTCGTTGTTCGGCGGCGTGGAGGAGAAGCACCCGGATTGCAGCGGCGCCGATGAGGCTTTCGCCATCCTTCGAGCCCTGAGTTTCCTGGCGTCGCACGAGGAGAAGGTTCGCCGCAGCCCGGACATGGTCGGTCCGAACGTACGCGCCAACGTGGAGGAGGGGTTGAACTACAGCGCCTCCGACGTGGCGCGTGCCTCGGTGCTGCAGACACAGATCTACCGCCGCTGGCAGGCCTTCTTCGAGGCGGGCGTCGACGTGGTGATCTCGCCCGCCATCACCCTGTCGCCGCGTCCATGGAGCGAGCTGTACCCGGCCGAGATCGACGGCCAGCCGACCAAGAGCTACTTCCATTGGCTAGCGCTCGCTTATGCGGTCACCCTGCCGGGGCATCCTGCCATCAGCCTGCCGCTGGGCGTCGACCGCGCCGGGATGCCGTTCGGCCTGCAGATCGTCGGGCCCCGCGGCGGCGATGCGCTGGTGATCGCGGTGGCCGGCGCCATCGAGGCTGCGGTGGCCGGCGACGCCACCCTGGCGCGGCCGGTGCCGGATCTGGCGAAACTCCGTGCGGCCGGGCCGATCAGCGGCATGCCCGGCTTTCTCAGCTTCGACTGACCGTGAAGGCGGGCGCGCCGGCCGGCGCGCCCGCCGTTCCGCTTTATTCAGGCCGGATGTTTCCGGCCCGCACAACCTGCGTCCAGCGCTCGATCTCCTTCGTCTGGAAGGCCTGGAATTCTTCCGGGCTGTTGCCGACGATGCTGAAACCGATGAGATCCATCTGCTTCACCACCTCCGGCTGCCGCAGGGCCTCGATGATCGAGCCATGGATCTGCTGCACCAGAGCGGGGTTCATCTTCGGCGGCGCCGCCATGGCCTGCCAGGAATACACCACGAAATCCTCCAGCCCTGCCTCGGCGGCTGTTGGTACGTCAGGCAGCAGGGGGTGCCGCTCCTCGGAAGTAACGATCAGCGGCTTCACCTGCTTGTCGCGGATGAAGGGCGTGATGAAGCCGAGGTTCTGGAACGACATCTGCACCGTGCCGGAGATCAGGTCCGTGGTGGCCGGCGCTCCACCCGCATAGGGAATATGCGCCACGCGCGATCCGGTGCGCTGGTTGAACAGCTCCGCCGTCAGGTGGTCCGAGGAGCCAACGCCGCTGGACGAATACGAATCCTGCGCGCCTGTGCGCTTCAGCCAGGCGATGAATTCCTGCAGCGTGCCGGCCTTCACCTGGGCCGGATTGACCACCAGCACGTTGGGCGTGGTGACCGAGAGGGTCAGGTTGGTGAAGTCGGTCACCGGATCATAGCCCAGCTGCGGCCGCAGCGCCTTGTTGATGGCAAAGGTGCTGATCGGTGCGGCCATAAGCAGGTGGCCATCCGGCTCCGCCCGTGCCAGCAGCCGCGCGCCGACCTCGCCGGCGGCGCCGGGGCGATTCTCCACCACCACCGGCTTCGGCAAGGTCAAGCTCATCCGCTGAGCCACGGCCCGCCCGATGATATCGGAGGAGCCACCCGGCGCAAAGGGCACCATCATGGTGACCGGCCGGCTTGGCCAGGACTGCGCCAGGGCCATGCGGCCCAGCGCCAGCGCCGGCATGCTTAGCGCACCGGCCTGCAACAGAATGCGTCGCTTCATGCGGTTGTCTCCTCGGGGGTGCAACACTCGGCCGGCGCTAGTTAGTCGATCTCGATCTTGGCCTTCTGTGCGACCTCGCCCCAGCGCTTGGTTTCGCTGGCGATGAAGGCGCTGAACTGCTCAGGCGTGTTGCCGACGGGAGTGATGCCCAGATCCTTGAAGCGTGACTGCACGGAAGGCTGTGCGAGCGCCGCCACCGCCTCCTTGTGCAGGCGCTCCACGATCGCGGGCGGCGTGCCGGCCGGGACGAACAAGCCATGCCAGGACAGGCTTTCGAAGCCCGGCACGGTTTCCGCCACCGTCGGGATGTCGGGTGCCGTCGCGCTGCGCGTCAGCGAGGTGACGCCCAGGATGCGCATCTTGCCTTCGCGAGCGAACGGCCAGGCAGAGGAGAAATTGTCAAACGCGACCGGCAATTCGCCGGTCAGCAACGCCGTCATCACCTGTCCGCTGCCGCGATAGGGGACATGCTCCATCTCTGTGCCGGTCAGCTGCGCGAACAGAGATCCTGCCAAGTGAATCGAGGTGCCGACGCCGGAACTGCCATAATTGTAGGTGCCGGGCTTCGCCTTCAAAGTCTCGACCAGCCCCTTGACGTCCTTCGCCGGGAAGTCCTGCGTCACCACCAGCGCGTTGGGCTGCGACGCGAGTTGCGAGACCGGCGCGAAGTCACGCAGGTTGTTGTAGGGAATCTTCGGGTAGATGGCCGGGTTGATGGCGTGGCTGCTGATCGTGCCGAGGCACAGGGTGTAGCCATCCGCCGGTGCGCGGGCGCAGGCCTCGCTGCCGATGTTGCCGCCGGCGCCGGCGCGGTTCTCGACCACGATGGGCTGGCCCAGCGCCTTGCTCATCTCCTGGCCGACGAGCCGGGCAACCGTGTCGGACGTGCCGGCTGAGAACGGCACGATGAGGCGGATCGGCTGGGTGGGGTAGGTGTTCTGTGCCAGCGCGGGCAGGGCGGTGAGCGACAGCGCGCAGGCCACCGCGGCGGTCTTGGTCAGCTTCATTCTTGTGCGTTCCTCTGGAGGCGGCACCATCCGGCGCCGCCCCATGCATTGATGAACCGGAAGCCCGGTCAGCGCCCGTTGCGCTGCCGCCAGGCGGCGAAATCGGTCAGGGTCTGCTCGTCCGTCGCCGGGTAGAGGCCGAGGATCGAGCGACCTCCGCGCACTTCCTCCGTGACGAAATCCTCGAACGCGGTCATCTCCACCGCTTCCGCCGCGATCTCGTCGGCCAGATGCGCCGGGATGACGATGACGCCATCGGCATCGCCGACGATGACGTCTCCGGGAAACACCGGCGCGTCACCGCAACCGATCGGCACATTGATGTCGATAGCCTGGTGCAGCGTCAGATTGGTCGGTGCTGAGGGGCGCGCGTGATAGGCCGGCATGTCCAGCTGGCCGATCTCGGCGCTGTCCCGGAAGCCCCCGTCGGTAACCACGCCGGCAACGCCGCGCTGTTGCAGGCGGGTGATCAGGATGCCGCCGGCCGATGCGGCGCGCGCGTCCTTGCGGCTGTCCATCACCATCACGGCGCCGGGCGGGCATTCCTCCACCGCCTTGCGCTGTGGATGGCCGCGGTCGCGGAACACCGTCAGCTGGTTCAGATCCTCGCGCGCGGGCATGTAGCGCAGGGTGAAGGCCTCGCCGACCATGGACTCAGCCCTGATCCGGCCGCCCACGGGCTGCACGCCCTGGATCATCTGGCTGCGGAAGCCGCGCTTGTAGAGCGCGGTGGCCAGGGTGGCGGTGCTGATGGTCTTCAGCTTGGCGCAGGTCTCGGGAGACAGGCTCATGGGTCGCTCCGGCTCAGTAGATGACGGGTTCTTCGACCGGGCGGCCGAATTCGGTTTTCAGGAAGTCGAAGTCGCAGCCTTCATGGGCCTGCTGGATGTGCTTGGTGAACATCCAGCCATAGCCGCGGCCGAAACGCTCCGGCGGCGCCTTCCACTCGGCCCGGCGCGCCGCCAGCTCCTCGTCGGAGACGCGCATGTTGATGGTGCGCGCATCCACGTCGAGGTCGACGACGTCGCCCGTCCTGAGCAGTGCCAGCGCGCCGCCGATCCAGCTTTCCGGCGCGACATGCAGCACGCAGGCGCCGTAGGAGGTGCCGCTCATGCGGGCATCGGAGATGCGCAGCATGTCGCGCAGGCCCATCTTCAGCAGCTTCTTCGGCATCGGGAGCATGCCCCATTCTGGCATGCCCGGGCCGCCCTGCGGGCCGGCATTGCGCAGCACCATCACCGTGTCCGGAGTGAAGGGGAAGCTTTCGTCGTCCACCGCCTTCTTCATGGACGGGTAATCGTCGAACACCACGGCCGGGCCGGAATGCTTCAGGAAGCGCTGGTCCATGGCGGCGGGCTTGATGACGCAACCATCCGGCGCGAGGTTGCCCTTCAGCACGGCGAGCGAGCCTTCGCCGTAGATCGGATTGCTTGTGGTGCGGATGACGTCGTCGTTGTGGACCTTGGCGCCTTCGATGTTCTCGCCGAGCGTGCGGCCGGTGCAGGTCAGACAGGACAGGTCGAGATGTTCCGTGATCTGGTTCATCAGCGCCTTGATGCCGCCGGCGTAATAGAAATCCTCCATCAGATAGGCATTGCCGGAGGGCCGGACATTGCCGATGACGGGAACCTTGCGGCTGTAGTGCTCGAAATCCTCCAGACCAATATCCTGGCCGGCGCGGCGGGCCATGGCGATCAGGTGGATGATGGCGTTGGTGGAGCAGCCCATCGCCATGGCGACGGCAATCGCGTTCTCGAAGGCCGGGCGCGTCTGGATCTTCTGCGGCGTCAGGTCTTCCCAGACCATGTCCACAATGCGCCGCCCGCTTTCAGACGCGAGGCGGATGTGCCCGGCATCGGCCGCCAGCATCGAGGACCCGCCCGGAAGCACCATGCCCACCGCCTCGGCGATGGCCGTCATGGTGGAGGCCGTTCCCATGGTCATGCAGGTGCCGTAGGAGCGCGCGATGCCGCCTTCCACCGCCAGCCAGTCCTGGTCCGTGATCTTGCCGGCGCGCAGCTCATCCCAGTACTTCCACGAATCCGAGCCGGAGCCGAGGAACTTGCCCTGCCAGTTGCCGCGCAGCATCGGGCCGGCGGGCAGAAAGATGGCGGGGATGTTCATGCTGGTGGCGCCCAGCAGCAGGCCCGGCGTGGTCTTGTCGCAGCCGCCCATCAGCACCGCGCCGTCGATGGGGTGGGAGCGCAGCAGCTCCTCCGTCTCCATGGCCAGCATGTTGCGATACATCATGGTGGTGGGCTTGACGAAGCTTTCCGAGACCGAGATCGCCGGCAGCTCGACCGGGAAGCCGCCGGCCATCAGGATGCCGCGCTTCACATCCTCCACGCGCTGCTTGAAATGCGTGTGGCACGGGTTGAGGTCGGACCAAGTGTTGATGATGGCGATGACCGGCTTGCCGGTCCATTCCTCCGGCGCGTAGCCCATCTGCATGGCACGGGAGCGGTGGCCGAAGGAGCGCAGATCCGCGGGTCCGAACCAGCGGCGGCTGCGGAACTCCTCAACCGTTTTGACGCGGGGCAGGGGTGAAGCTGACATGATGGGACCTTCGGATCAGACGGGGTCGATGGGGCCGCGGCCGGCAGCAACGGCGGCGATGTTGTCGAGGGCGCGCATCGCCATCGCGTCGCGCGTTTCACGGGTCGCGCTGGCCATGTGCGGTGCCATGAAGACATTGGGCAGGGCCGCGAAGCGCATGTCGTAATCGGGTTCCTTGCGGAACACATCGTGACCGGCGGCGAAGAGCTGCCCATGGGTCAGCGCCTCGATCAATGCGTCCTCATCCACCAGGGAACCGCGCGCCGTGTTGACAAACACTGCCCCCTTGGGCAGCGCAGCGAACGCCGCCGCATCCATCAGCGTCCCGGCCTGGCCGCCCGGCAGGTGCAGCGACAGGATCTGGCAATGCGGCAACATGCTGTGCAGGTCCGCAAAGTATTCGGCACCCTGCTCCAGATCGGCCGGCAGGCGCGAACGGTTGTGATAGAGGATGCGCATTCCGAACCCGCGGGCGCGCTCCGCCATGGCTCGCCCGATGCGGCCCATCCCGACGATGCCGAGGGTCTTGCCGCTGGGCCGGACGCCCAGCATGTCCGGCATGCCGAAGCCCTGCCGCCAGCCCTTGCGCATGATCGCCTCGTATTCATGGGCCCTGCGGCAGGCCCCGAGCAGCAGCAGAAAGGCGAGGTCGGCGGTGCAATCCGTCAGCACGTCGGGCGTGTTGGTGACGATCAGTCCGCGCGCCCTGGCAGCCTCGGCATCCATGTGGTCGTAACCGACGGAGGAATTGGCAATGAGTTTCAGACCATCGGGCAATGCGGCCACGGCGGCGGCGTCGAGCCGCACCTTGGGGCCGATCAGGATGGCCTCAACCGGGCGCTGTCGTAGCGCATCCATGACCTCCGCCGTGTCGAGGTCATGCTCGACGATCTGCGCGTCGAAGTCGCGGCGGGCGCGTTCCGTGGCAGCGGGCGTGAGGCGACGGGCAACAAGGATGCGCGGCGGGGAAGCGTTCAATGGACTCTCCGGGCGGCGGGAGAGCAGGCCAACGCGGCCTTGATCGTTCCTCCCTTGCCGCAGCTCTTGGGCTGGCTGTGGAGCGACGCTAGGCCATGTCGCGTCATCTGACAAGCGACCGATATTTCGGATTTCGCGGTGTGGTGCTAGGGTGGGGTATGACCGTGCCCCTGTCGTCCAAGGCCACCTCGCTGCTGCAGCCGATCGGACGGCGGCAGAGTGCCGCCGGCTTCGCCTATGAGGCGCTTCGCGCGGCGATCCTGGCGCTCGAGCTGAGCCCGGGCGCGTCATTGTCGCGCGCCTTGCTCGCCGCCCGGCTCGGCATCAGCCAGACGCCGGTCCGGGAGGCGCTGATCCGGCTTGAGTCGGAAGGCCTCGTGGAGGTTGTGCCGAGTGCCTCCACGCGGGTGGCGCTGATCGACCTGCGCAACGCACGGGAAGCCTTGTTCCTGCGCCGCGCCGTCGAGCTGGAGCTGGTGCGCAGCCTCGCGCAGGATCCATCCGCCACATTGAGGCACGACCTGCATGACAGCCTGGAGCAGCAGGGCCTGCTTGTTGCCTCCGGCGACCATGATGGCCTGGTGGATGCCGATGCGCTGTTCCATGTGCTGCTCTACCAGGCCGGCGGGATCGGCAGCCTCTGGACGCTGGTGAGCAGCCGCAGCGGCCATCTCGACCGCCTGCGGCGTCTGCACCTGCCGAGCCCGGGCAAGGCAGCCGCCATCCTGGAGGACCACCAGGCCCTGGCCGGAGCGATCCTGGCGGGCCGGGCGGATCATGCCGAGGCGGTGCTGCGGCGGCACCTCACGGATACCCTGGCCCATCTTTCCGAGATCCGGGCTGCCTATCCCGGCTATTTCGCGGCCGACGCCGCCTGATCGTCAGGCGGGATGAAGACTGCCGCCAGCGAAGCGCAACACCCGGTCATGGTACCGCGCCACGGCGGGCCGATGGGCGATCGACAGGATGGCGGTGGCAGGCAGTTCCTGCCGCAGCGCCCGGTACACGGCTTCCTCGCTGTCCGGATCCAAGCTGGCGGTCGCCTCGTCCAGAAACAGCCAGGCCGGCTTGAGCAGCAGGGCGCGCGCAATCGCCAGCCTTTGCTGTTCACCGCCCGACAGCCGCTTGTCCCAGGCGTCCTGGTCATCCAGCCGGCTGTGCAGGCTCGTCAGCCCAGCCTTCTCCAGGGCCGAGAGGAGTGCCGCATCGCTGAACTCGGACGCATCATGTGGGTAGGCGAGAGCGTGCCGAAGTGTTCCCAGGGGAAGGTATGGCCGCTGGGGGAGAAACAAGGCTTCGCCGTCAGGAACCTCGATGGTTCCAGTGGCGAACGGCCAGATGCCGGCCAGCACCCGGAACAAGGTGGATTTGCCGCTGCCGGATGCGCCGGTGATCACCACCGCCTCGCCCGGCTGCAGCTCAAGCCCCGTCTCCTGCGCCAGGACACGCCCGTCCGGCAGCGCGATCGTCAGCTTCTCGGCACGGAGCGGCCCGTCAGGTGCCGCCTGGCGCCGGGCGCCCGCGCCGGACGCGGCCTGCGCGCCCGCAAGCGCCGTCTGGAAGCCTGTTAGCCGCTCCACCGTGGCCCGCCATTCGGTGAGGCGGGCATAGTTGGTGACAAACCAGGACAAGGAGCCCTGGACCTCCCGGAAGGCCGAGGTGGTCTGGATCAAGCCCCCCAGCTGGATCCGGCCCGCGAAAAAGGCCGGGGCCGCGACCACGAGGGGAAAGATCGTCGCGAGCTGGTCATAGCCGTAGGTGAAGAAGGTCAGCTGCTTGGTGGCGCGCATGATGCCCCACCAGTTCTGGATCACTGCGCCGAAGCGGTTGAGCAGCCCGCGCCGTTCCTCCGGTTCGCCGCCATGCAGGGCGACTCCTTCCATGTTCTCGCGGAACCGCACCAGGGCGTATCGGAAATCGGCTTCCACTCGTTGGCGGAGGAAGTTCAGGCCGATCAGCTTGCGTCCGATGAGGTGAGCCAGCCAGGTTCCGAGAACCGAGTAGATCAGGGCCACCCAGACCATGTAGCCGGGGATCGAGACGCCCAGGATCTCCATCGGCCCCGATAGGCCCCACAGCACCACGATAAAGGAAGCCAGCGTCACCGCCGCATTCATCAGGCCGAGTCCCAGGCCGAGGCTATCCTGGACAAACAAGCGGGTATCGTCGGCGATGCGCTGGTCGGGATTGTCGGTACCGCGGTCGGTCAGGGCAATGCGGTAATAGGCGCGGCCTTCCAGCCAGCCGGATAGCAGCCGCTCCGTCAGCCAGCTCCGCCAGCGCATCTCCAGCGCCTGCTGCAGATACAGCGCGTACACGCCCACCAGGATGTAGATGGCCGCGACCAGGGTGAAGCCTGGCATGAAGCCATCGGCATCGCTGCGGCCCCACAGGATCAGCCCCGTGAAGGCGGGGAAATCCTTCGCCTCCAGGGCGTTGTAGAATGCGCGTTGCCAGTAGGTGAGCAGCACGCCCATGCCGACCAGCGCCAGGTTCAGCACCACGACCACGGCGAGGAGCCCGCGTGCTTTCCAGCGCTCCTCGCTGTTCCAATAGG
This sequence comes from Teichococcus vastitatis, assembly GCF_003604215.1. GTDB lineage: Bacteria > Pseudomonadota > Alphaproteobacteria > Acetobacterales > Acetobacteraceae > Pseudoroseomonas > Pseudoroseomonas vastitatis. The sequence goes on along the minus strand of NZ_QXGS01000010.1, from coordinate 3,211 downwards.
GGCGGATCAGCGTCCAGGCCTCGTTCAGGAAGGGTGCGGCGCTGCGGCGGCCCGGGCGCGGCGGCGGCGCCTCGCTCATGCCTCATCAGGCTCCCGGGGCGCGCCGGTTCCGGCGGCCCGCAGGCGGATGACGCCACGAACAGCATCCGCGGACACGGGCTTGCCCTTTCGCAGGATCTCGATCCGGCCTTCGCGCAGCAGCGCCAGCGCGGCATCCCGCACCGGGCCCATCAGGCTGCGCCAGTGTTCCTCGGGTGCCAGGGCGCGCGCCACCTCGCTGGGGCAGATCGATTTGTCGGATCCGGTCTCGGCGGTGCGGCGCAGAATTTCAGCGGTCAGCGCCTCGGGGGAGGGGCGCGCGAAAGGCGGGGTCATGCAGCAGGTCCTGTTGGCCGGGATGAGGTTCAGCGCGGTGCAGCGCGCAGTCGGGTGAAGCTGATCAGCGCGGCCGCAGCGGCGATGCAGGCGGCGACGAGCAACGCGAATTGCGGCCCGCCTTGGACGGTTCTGAGGCAGAGCGCGGCCATGGCGGCACCGAGCGTCTGGCCCGTCAGCCGCGCCGTCGACAACATGCCGCTGGCGCCCCCGCTTCGCTCGCGCGGCGCCGCCGTCAGCAGGGTCCGGTTGTTGGGCGTCTGGAACAAGCCGAAGCCCAGGCCGCACAACGCCATGCGCCACCCGATGTCAACGGCATCCGGAGCAGGTGGCAGGAACGCCAACAAGCCCAACCCCATCGCCATTCCGGCCAGCCCGACCCCGCCGAGCAGCCCGGCCGGAACGCGGTCGGACACGCGGCCCGCCAGGGGCGACATCACGATGAGCGCCAGGGGCCATGGCATCATCAGCAGGCCGGTTTCAACCTGGGTGCGACCCAGGTCATGCTGGAAAAAGAAGGGCAGCGCGACAAAGGTCATCATCTGCGCCGCGAAGGAGCCGACGGAGGTGGCGATGGACAGGGCGAAGATCGGGATGCGGAGCAGGTCCACCGGAAGCAGCGGCGCTGCCCGTCCACTCTGCCGGCGCCAGAGCAGGGCGCCGCAGACCAGCCCGGCGGCCATCAACAGCACGGCAGCCAAACCGGACGCGCCGCGTGCCAGTTGCTCCGCGCCCGTCATCAGCAGCCCGAAGGTCCCGGCGCTGAGAATCGCGCTGAACGCATCGAAGCGCCGGCTGGCACGCGGCGTCGAAGGCAGGAAGCGCAACGCCAGCGCCAGGGCCAGAAGGCCGACCGGAATATTCAGGGCGAAGATCCACGGCCAATGTGCCACGCTCAGCACCGCCGAGGCGACGCCGGGGCCGAGGACCGAGGAACTCGCCACCACCAGCGCATTGATGCCCATGCCGCGCCCGAGCAGGCTTTGCGGATAGATCAGCCGCACCAGCGCCGTGTTGACGCTCATCAGTCCGGCCGCGCCGAAGCCCTGCGCGATCCGCGCCAGGGTGAGGCCGGTGAGGGAGTCGGCCATGGCGCAAAAGAACGAACTGATGATGAACAGGATCAGGCCGCAGCGGTAGATGCGCTCGTAGCCCAGCTTCTCCCCCAGCGAGGCCAGGGGCAGCAGGGACATGATAACGGCGATCTGGTAGGCGTTGACCACCAGGATGGCATCGGCGGGCGGCACGTGGAGGTCGCTGGCGATGGCGGGCAGGGCCACGTTGGCGATCGAACTGTCGATCACGGCGAGGGCGATGGCGACCGCGATAGCCGCCACGGCGCCGCGGCGCTGGCCGGGAGGAAGCCCATCCTGATCCTGTTGCTGCATGCTGCGCTGCATCCTCCATCGGCGTGGAAGAAAACTGCGCCGTCGACGCAGGCTGCGCCAGGGCGGCCCGCCATTTTTGTTATGGCGTTGAAGCGGGGTGGCACCCCGCACCGCGCATGGCGTCAGGCGGTGGCGCGTTCCGCGGGCGGACCTGCCGGAGGCTTGCTGGCGATCTCGCGGATGATCTTGCGCCGCACGGCCCCTTCAAAGGCCTGGAAGCCTTCCGCCACCATCAGGAAGGAGCCAGGGCCGCCAATAACCTCGTCCATGTAGTAATCATCGAGCGGCTGCTGCAAAGCGGCGAATTGCGGCGGAGGCGGCGTGCGGTCCAGCACAACCAGACCGTTCAGGACAATGCCTCGGCGGAGGGCTTCGGCCCGAGCCTGCGCCACCGGACGGCCGGAATTGTTCACCCCGTCGCCCGAGATATCCACCACTTGGCGCGTGCCCTCGTAGCTCCGACCGAACAGCCCGGCTGCGTAATCAATGGCACCCGAGATCGAGGTGTAGAGGTGCGTCCGGCGCGGAGCCGCATCCAGCGCATCGGACAAGCGCGCGGCGCTGGCGGTGCCGTCAATCCGGATCCAGGGCACCAGTAATTCCTGGATGTTCCAGTCGGACCAGGTGAAGAAGCTGACGGCGATGGAACCCAGCGGACCGTTGCGGATGCCGTCGATCAATCTCGGATCACGAAAAGCCGCCGCATAGCCGCGGAACTGGAGTTCCTGTTCCGCGGGATCCACCGAACGGCTGACATCTACCGCCAGCACCAGTTCCACGTCCACAGGCTCGATGGCGCTCGCGCGCCGTGCGGATAACAGGGCTGGCGCCGCCAGCACACCCGTGGACAGTTGAAGCAAGATCTCTCGACGTCGCATCAGACCCTCATGCCTCTGGGCCGCGAGCAGCTGTTTCCTGGAACCAACCTAGCCAGATCCATTGTGCACTGCAACATGAGTTGGGCCATATTGACGCCCGGGATGCCGGCCGATCTCGGCAACCCGATGGGAAAGGTACCGTTGGATCAGGAGCCGAACCGAAGGATGTGCCATGCGCCCGATCAGCCCACCCGATTCAGATGCGGCGACTGCAGGATGGCTGGCTCAGCTTCCATTGCCGCCAAGCGATCCGCCCCAGCCGATTCCGCCGCCGCCCCATGAGCCGCCAGGCCCAGACCTGCCGGAGCCGCCGATCCAGGACCCTCCGTCACCCGGCGATCCGACACCCGATACGCCCGACATTCCGCCGATCGGCGACCCTCCGGGCATGCCTCCCGCCAGGATGTAAGCTTCTGTCGGGAACTGGCGGATTGAACGATCCGCCGCCTGAATGCAGAAAGGGCGCCTTGCGGCGCCCTTTCCTTGAGGTCCAGCGAGGAGGTGATGCGGCTTAGCGCAGCACGATCTCGACGCGGCGGTTCTGCGGCTCGCGCACGCCATCGGCGGTCG
>NZ_QXGS01000001.1 GCF_003604215.1 Teichococcus vastitatis | reverse complement strand
GCGTGATTGAAAAAGGCTGGCCGGGTGACGTTCCGTCCCCACCGCCGGCACACGAGGCCTGAGGAAATCCCCATGAACCTGACACAGATCTTGGATGCCTCGGCGCTGGCGGTGCTAGCCGCCCAGGCGGGCTGGATTGGACTGCTGTACCGCCGAATGGGCCGGTTGCGCACCTCGCTGGAAAGCGCTGGTGCCGTGGTCGGCCAGCTCGACGCTGCCTCCCGCCGGCTGGATGACTCCGCTGGCGGCGTTGTGCAGAAGGTGCGCGATGGCCTCGCCGAGGTGGACAGCAAGATCGGCGCTTGTCGCCGCCTCTCCCAGGAGCTGACCACCGCCTCGCGCCATGCAGAGGAAGTGGCAACGCGGCTTGACCAGGCATTACGTCAGAACCGCAAGCTACAGAGCGCCCGTGCGGCGGCGCCGCCACGGGAGCTCGTGGAGCCGATTGGTCTGGCCGAGCGCTTGGCAGGGCGACCGGCCATTTCGCACGATGCCATACCCGATGCCCTAGCCGCAGCGTTGCCTACGCCAGCCATGTTCCCCATTCTCGATATCGTTGCCGAGCCCGAGCCCGAGCCAGAGCCCAAGCTGGTCGCTGCGAGCTCTAGCGAGTCCGAAACGGAGGTTACCATGGCAGAGCCGGTGTCACTCCTGAGGACACTGGTTTCGATGGAACCGCCGCTTGGCAGCTTGCCGCCGCCTCTTGGCAACGTTTTAGCGGCCGAGCTTTTGTTTGCAGAGCGGCCAGTCAGGCCTTTTCAGGAACCGGGTTCTGACGGTGGGCCACGCACCATTCGCGTCAAGCTGGACTGAATCATGACGAGGCCAATTGCTTCTTTATCTATAACAGCCCCACGTAGTCTGGGTCGAGCTTTCGGCCCACGGCTGGGCCTGCCAGTGATGCTGCTAGGGCTCATTGCCCTAGTGCCCGGCCGGCTGGAGTCCCTGATGTCAACCGAGGTGTCCGCCTCAGCGATGACGGCGCCGGGTGATATTCATTTCCAACCGGTAACGCTTCGCGAGGGCATGGTAGCGCGGCCGGTCGTGGCACCGGTCCTGGCCGGTCCGCTGACCACCTCGGCTCCCGTCATACCCGTGCGCGCTAGCCCAATTGGTGACGAACGACCTGGCGACGGCCGCCTACTGCTAGAGGTGGCGCGCCGCCAAGCGGAAATGGATCGTCGTGAGCGGGCTTTGGAGGCGCGCGAGGCACAGTTGCAAGCGGCAGAAGCTATGACCCGCGGCCAAATCAGTGAACTGACTCGCCTGCGCGAAGAAATTGAACGGCTGGTTAGCAAAGAAAGCGTTAGCGCCGACAGCGATCTCGATGCGCTGGTGTCACTCTATGTCAACATGCGGCCGCAGCAGGCAGCTAAAGTGCTGGAGCGACTTGAAGCGCCGCGTGCTGCAGTCATCCTGCTGAAGATCCCTGAGCGTATGGCTGGGCCAATCCTGGCACAGATGGAGCCGCCAGCCGCCCTGGCTGTGACACAGGAGATCGCCGGACGTCGCGAGGCTTTCCGCAATCCGGTCCCCTAAATTATCTCCTGTGACATGAAGAAGGGGAGGAGCCTTCGGCTCCTCCCCTTTCTCGTATCGATTACACTGTTATCAGCCAGCTGCGTTGTGGAGCCGCCCAGCTTCATCCAACAGGGCATCAACCGTGGGCGGCGACAAGGCCCGGCACCCGGTTTCGTCATGCAGGGCATATCCCCCTTCGGCCAGAGCAGTGATTCGTTGCTGCAATCCAGGCAAAGAAAACTCCATATCGCAGCCTAGCAGTCGTGCTGCCTCGCGCAGCGCCAGATCTGTGCCAGCCTCAGCACTCTCTCGAGTGGCATAAAGTCGACGGGAGGCAGTCAACGCCGCATCGAAGCTCGCCGCATGTGCCAGCGATAGCGAAGGCTCCCGCCATTGCGCATGACGCACTTCCAGCCGCCAAGGCAGATCAGCTGGCCCTGATGCATCAATCTCTAGGCACCATTCACCGCGTCGGGCACACCAAGCCAATGGCGCGGCACTCATGAAGTGCAACACATCGTCCAGCGTCTGCGGATCTGGCAGAGGCCGCAGCGTCAGACTAAGAGCAGGCGGGCAGCGTGCTGCCCTGCGCCAGAGCGCCCAGGTCGATCCTGCTGCTCCTAGCAGTGCCATGACGCCCCAGCCGGACGGCGTGGACAATTCAGGGAAAGCACCCAGGTGGACGCCCAATCCGGCACTGGCCATCACTGCTACGGCAGGCAAGCGATTAAAGGGGAAACGCGGCATAATGGGTTCTCCCAAGCTTCAGCGGGATACCCAACTTAGCGACTAAGTAATAATTTTTCGCAAAGCCGTCATTGGGCATGGAACTGCGGGCAACGCTTAGTTTTTCAGAGCCATGCGAAAAATTCTTGATCTCAAAAGGCTAGATTCGCCATTATGGCGTTGAAGCTTCCCCCTGCTTCTTCTTTATGGATTGGATCTATCATGAGCTTTCCCCCCGTCGCCGATCCTGTGAGCTTCGATGAGTCCACTCTAGACCGTGCCACGGCACTGGGCCGCCGCGACGGTCTCGTCGGGCAGCGGCGCGACATTGTTTTAGAAGGGTTTGTTCAGGATGTTCTGGGGCAGCAAATCTCCCCTGCCGACCACATCCTTGGCGCCGCATTTCGCCATTGTTATGCCGCCGGCCATCGGCATGGTGCTGAGGTTCGGCGCGAGAATGAGGCGCGTCGACGCCGGGCAGAGGCGCCGATTCTAAGTTTGGTTCCCGGTTCGCAGAACCCTATTCCTTTCCGACTGCTGCCGAGCGCATCTGCCTGGACTAGGCACCCAGTCCAGGCTGCGTTGGCTCAGGCTGCGCCGTAAGCCTTGCGGGCCTCAGCGCCGCTGTCAGTCTGCCGAAGGGCTTCTAATACCCCGGTCGGCAGGGCATGGCCTTCTTCACCTAGGCTGCGCTGCGCCCCTGCCTTGTTCATGCGGGTGAAGACCTCCATGAGCGTCGATAGCATCGCCTGCTCCGGCACATGCGCCACACGTGCCGGCGCGCCGCTGCCCCACCACATGGGCTCACTGCTGGCCACAGCCTCGCCAGATTTCGGCGCCTGTAGTGCGGCGTTTAGCGTGACCGGTCCGTTAGGAGGCGTCAGGCCAAGCTGCGCATAGGTCTGGTTGACCCGACCGCGCAGCTTGTCCATCACTTGCTTGATTGAGAGTGGAGCACCATCGCTCCCGCGAAAAATAGATGGATTGGCACGGGCAGCTTCGGGCAGCACTTGGCTCGCGGCCATCTCTGGATCACTTGATCCCTTCGCTATCAGTGCCTTAGCGCCACCAAGTCCCAGAAAATGTCCTAGATACAATTCCGTGGCGTCAGGGCGGTGGCCAATCGCAGTAGTCAAAGAGTCTGACAGGTCACGCAAATGCTCAGCACCCAAGCGGGCTGAGATATCCGGGTTATCACGCAGTGCCAGGATTCGATTTCGCATTGCAGGATCAGAGACGGACAAGCGGCTGCCGGTACGGGTGATCGCTGCCGCCTCATCGGCTAGGCCATGTTGCGCACCATGCTCTTGCACTACACTGAGCCAAGTCTGGTCAATAAACTGGAATAGGCCACGGGCAGAAGAGGTAGAGGCCTGCGCATCGGCCCGGAAGCCACTTTCCATCGCAGCCTTAGCAGCCAAAACATCAAAACTAACCCCGGTGGCCTCTGCAGCGTTACGCAACGCTCCCGTAACCGAGGCATCCACCGTGTAGCGGCCTAGTGTCTCAGCTCGGCTGCGAAGACTAGCAGCGGCTTGGCCGGCTGCGGTGGTGGCTTTGTCCACAGCGGTGGCCAGTTTTAGGGGGGCTGGCATGGCAACTCCGTCGCTTTGCGAAAAATGCTCGTAGCACATCGCCATGCGAAATGGTAAGAGAATGGCATGGCCGGAGTTCTGGCCCTTTGTCGCAACAGCGGGACTGCGCCACGCAATGATCCAGATCGCCGGAATCTTCGGAGTCTTCTTGGCCGTTTTCGGCGGGTACCTGATCGCCGGTGGCAAGATGGGCGTGATCCTGCATGCCCTTGGGCCAGAGATGATGATCATTGGCGGCAGCGGCTTCATGACCCTGCTGATTGCCGGCGATGGCGCACTGCTGAGCAAGACGCTCAAGGCTTTCGGCAAGGTGTTCAAGGGGTCGAGCTGGAACAAGACGGATTTCAGCGATCTGCTCTGCCTGCTCTACCTTCTGCTGCGCACCCATCAGAAGGAAGGTGCGGCGAAGCTCGAAAAACATATTGAGACGCCGGAAAGCTCACCGATCTTCTCTCGCTATCCACGATTGATCCAGGATCCCGCACTGCGGAGCCTAGTCTGCGACACGCTGCGCTCGGTGACACTGAACAACAAGGATCCGCATCGCATCGGTGAGATGATGGAAACCACCATCGATAAGCGCCATGCGGAAAACCTGAAGCCTGCCAAGGCAATCCAAACGATGGCCGATGCCTTCCCGGCGCTTGGCATCGTGGCCGCGGTGCTCGGAGTCATCAAGGCCATGGGCGCGATCAGCGAAAGCCCCGAGGTACTGGGCCGGATGATTGGTTCGGCACTGGTTGGCACCTTTCTTGGCGTGTTCCTGTCCTATGGGCTGGTTGGCCCGATGGCTGGCCGCCTCAAGGCGATCTTCGAGGAAGAGAAGCGGATGGCTGATGTCGCCCGCTCCGTGATCACCAGCTACCTCGAGAACCTGTCGCCGCAGATTTGCGTCGAGATCGGTCGTCAGGCAATTCCCACCAAGTTGCAGCCCAGCTTCGATGATATGGAAACGCAGCTGCGCGATGCCGGCCGCATGAAGACTGAGGGTGGGGAGTAACTTCAATGCGCCGCGCCCTGCTGCTGGCCGGCCTCGCCCTGCCGCCGCTGCTAACGCAGCCGGCGATAGCGCAACGGCCGGATAATGCTTCCCCTGCTTTACAGACTGCCGCGCCGATTGGTGACGGCGCTGTGCGTGTGCGCACCGGGCAGCACAATGACCGTGGCCGCGTGGTGCTGCATCTCGGCACGCTGCCAGCCTATGAGCTGCGCCGTAGTGGCCAGGACCATGAACTGTGGTTGCGTGGCCGCTATCAGCTGAACCTCACCGGACAGCGCCCGTTGTCTGAGTTAACTGGCATGGAGGTGCGGCAGGAAGGCGCCTTCACTGTGCTGCGCCTGCGCCCTGCTTGTGACTGTGTGGCTGAAACCGGCGCCTTTGATGGCATGCTGTACGTGGATCTGCGCCCGTCCCGCACCGCGCGTGAGCCTGCTAGCCCTGCACAGTTGGCTGCCGCTCGGCGACGCCTTTTGGATGACGCCGTACGGCTTGGTCTACTGGGGCAGGAACAAGCTATTGCCTTGCTGCGCGGCGGCCGTTTACCGGAGCCTGCTGCGGAAGCTTCTCCGGCAGTCGCGTCCAGTCCAATGCCAAACCCGGCTCCTTCGCCTTCAGTGCCTATGGCAGCCGCCATGCCGCTTAAACTACCTTCTGAGCCGGTCGTTTCATCCCGGATTACCTCTGCGGTCCCTTCGACCAGCGAGCCACCGCGGGATGAAATGGCGCGCCTGCGGGAAACGCTGGTCAGCCGACTGGCCATCCTCAATGGCACTTCAGCGCCCCCCGCCGTCGGTTCGCCTGTGCTTTCTTCACCTGGTCCTGCTGCTGCAGCACCTCAGCCTATTGCTGCTACTGCTACTGCTGCTGCCGCGCCGCCGTTACCCAATCCGAGCTTTCCGCCTCCGCCAGAAACGGCCCACAAACCGGTTTGCACCGCATCAAGCTTCAGCTTAGCTGGGTGGGCTGGCACCCAATCCTTTACCGAAGACTTGGTAGCAGTGCGCAACCTGCTGGCAGAATCGGATCAAGGCGCTCTTGAGACAGCCGCCCTGGCAGAGTTCTATGTTGGGCGCGAACTGCCACGCGAGGCCTTGGAGGTCCTATCGAACCGGCCTTCAGAGTGGCCGGCTGGCGAGGTGCGCGAGCGGCTGGAGCGCGTTCGCGACGTAGCACGCCTGCTCGGTCGCCAGCCAGTGGATGTCAGCTCCCCCTTGCTCATGGATGCCGCCGATTGCGCCCGGCCAGATCTGCCGCTCTGGCGCGGCCTGCAAGCTGCCGTGCAGGGCAATGCCACGATGCTGGCACAGATTGCTCCGCGCATCCGGGCTGCGCTGCGCGAGGTGCCCGCCGAGCTGCGCCTAGCCTTTGTCGGTATTCTCGCTGATGCAGTGGATGAAGATGCCGAAAGCATGCGCACCCTGCTGGGTGCGCTACGTGGCCCAGGCGGCGCGATCACCCAGCCACGTCCCGACCAGTTGGCAGCGCGCGCGCTGCTGCTGGCGCGGTTGGCGCGTACGGAGGGCAACCGGGCCGAAGAGCTGCAGCAGCTCGAGGCCGCCGTGGCACAGGGCGGCCACTCCTTGCCTGCATTGCAGGCCCGCATCCGCTTGGCGGCCCTACAGTTCGGCCGCCCTGGGACAGAAGGTCGTCAAGCCGAGCTGACGCTGCTGGATGCCAGCCGCACCTATCGCTTTGACAGCCTGGGTGAGGAAGCCGCCGTGCTCTACGCGCAGCGCCTACTGGAGCGGGGCGACGCGGCCAGTGCACTTGCGGTTGCTGACGGTGCTAGCCAAGCGGCACTGCGCCCTAGCACCGAAAGCCGTGGCGCCCGGTTGGCTGCGCAGGCACTGCGCCTGCTGTTAGTCGACGCCAAAGGTATGGCGCTGCCACCACCTGGTGAGCGGCTGGCGCTGTTTTGGCAGTACGAGGGCTATGCCACGCCAGGAGAGCGCGGCGATGACATCAGGCAGGGCATGGTGCGGCTGCTGTTGTCGGAAGGATTGTCTGATGCCGCGTTGGATGTTGCGCGCCAGCTTACCCCCGCGACGCTGCAACAACCTGCCGGCGCGCTGCTAGTCGCACGTGCCGAAGCGCTAGCGCAAGAAGGCGATGCGCGTCGCGCCATGGCGCTGCTACGCAGCCTACCCCCCTCACCCGAAATGCACCGCGCCGCCAGCGTGGCCTTGGCCCGACTTGGCCAGCCCCGCGAGGCAGCCCAGGAACTCTCCGGCCTTGACGTCCTGGCTGACCGACAGCGCCGCGCTGGACTGCTGTTCCAGGCTCAGGCCTGGTCAGAGGCCGCATCCGCTTATGCTGAGTTGCTGCGCGATCCAACCTTGGAATCAGCGGTGCGCACCGAGGCGACACATCGCCTAGCCGCCGCGGCCGCTCTGGCAGGTGGCAAGCCGGATGTACCGGCCGACCTTCTGGCGGCCGACCCTGGCATCAAGGCATTGCTACAGCTGAGTGGGAACGCTCAAGCCTCACCCCGTGGCGTCACCGGTGCCCGCGCTGCTATCGCGCGCAGCCGTGAAGTAGAAAAGCTTCTTTCAGCTACGGGGAGCAATTGAAATGGACAGCCCCAGCATTGTGGGTCTTTCGGGCCAGCTCGCACTGCGCCAACAAATGGATGTCACTGCCAACAACCTCGCAAATACCAACACCACGGGCTTTCGTGGTGACCGCACCTTGTTCCAGAGCCACGTTAGCCGCTTGGCCGTACCGGGACGCGAAATCGCCTTCGTGCAGGATCGCGCGACCTATCTCGATGTGCGTCAGGGCTCACTCAGCACAACAGGGAATCCGCTCGACATCGCCATCGATGGTGAAGCGTTTCTTGCCGTCGAACGGCCGAATGGTGGCCGCGGCTATACACGTGATGGTCGGCTGCGTGTCGATGCCGGCAGCACATTGGTCGATGCAAGTGGTCGTGCCGTGCTGGACGAGGGTGGCGGCCGAATGCAGTTGCCGGACCGAGTGACAGCGGTCGAAATTCGCGGCGATGGCACACTGGTTGCAACCGTAGATGGTCGAGCGGAACAAGTAGGCCGCATTGGCCTGTTTCGCGGCGGCGATTTGCGCGCCATCCGCAAGGGTGGTGATGGACTTCTGGAAATTCCAGCAGCCGATGTACAGCCGGTACCGCCCAACACACCGGGTGTTCGAATGGTTCAGGGCTCACTGGAAGCCTCTACTGTGCAGCCTGTGCTGGAACTCACCAACATGACCACCGTACAGCGGGCTTATGAAAATTTGCAGCGCATCGTATCGGATGATGATTCCAGAGTGCGGAAGATGATCGACGCACTCGGTCGACCGAACTGATTTTCTTCTGCTGACGACATTTTTGACTGGCCTTCCCCGCTCTAGAAAGGACCCCCCTTATGCGCGCCATGAGCATCGCGGCCACCGGTATGCAGGCCCAGCAGACTAACGTCGAGGTGATCGCCAACAACATTGCCAACGTCTCAACCACTGCCTTTACGCGTCGCAAGGCAGAGTTCCAGGATCTGATCTACCAGTCTACCGAGCGCGTTGGTTCCGCCTCCTCGGAGGCGGGAACGCTGCTGCCGGTTGGTACCCAGATCGGACTCGGGGTGCGCAATTCCGCAGTGAACCGCATCACCTTGCAGGGCTCACTGACGGACACAGGCAATCGGTATGACTTGGCGCTTGAGGGGCGTGGCTATTTCGGTGTGACGCTGCCGGATGGCACCGTCTCCTACACTCGTGATGGCTCATTCAAGCTTTCTGCCGAGGGCCAGCTGGTGACCAGTGAAGGCTATCCGATCGAGCCCGCCATCAATGTTCCGGTGGATGCTAAAGACGTTACCATCAACCAAGCTGGTGAGGTGATCGTCACCCAGGCTAGTGGCCAACAGCAGAATGCCGGCCGACTAAACCTCTACATGTTCCCCAACGAGGCGGGCCTGGAGGCAATCGGTGGCAACAAGTTCCTAGAAACCGAGGGCTCAGGTCAGCCCAACACCGGCCTTCCATCCGATCCTGGCTTTGCCAAGATCCGTCAAGGCTACCTGGAAGCCTCGAATGTCAACGTGGTGCAGGAGATCACCCAACTGATCGCCGCTCAGCGTGCTTACGAGATGAACTCGAAGGTGATCGAGGCAACCGACCAGATGCTACAGACCGCTAACAACGTCCGCTGAGGCAGTCAGCTATGCGCACCTTGTCAGCCTTTTCCATGCTCGTTCCATTGCTCGCCTGCGGTCTGCCTGCTGCTCCCCTGTCGGCACGCGAGGTCTGGCATGCCGCGGCCACTTTGGAACCCGGCGACCGTTTGCGGCCGCAAGACGTCACCTCCGCTGTGCCACGCTATGATCGCCCCTTCTACGTCGACAGCACCGACAGTGTCGATGGCCTGGAGGTGCGGCGCCGCATCCGTGCCGATGCACCGATCAGCAGTCGCGACATTGGCCCGCCGCTCGCGGTACGACCAAGCCAAGCTGTGCGGGTAATATGGAAAAGCGCCGGCGCCACCCTGGAGATGGAGGGCCGCGCCATGGAAGGCGGAGCCCTAGGTGAGGAGATCCGGGTGCATAACCCGGCCAGCAGCCGCACTATTCGCGCCCGTGTGGTGGCAGAGGGCACGGCCGAAATTGGAGGCACACCATGAAGCGCACGAATCGCACGACTGCCGCGGCGCTGCTGCTACTCGGCCTAACCGGATGCGACACCTTCGGCCACATCCAGCGGCCGCCGCCGATCTCGGCTCCGGGAGAGTTGGACGGCATCCCGATCGGTGCCGAGGCCGCCAATCCCTTGGAAGTCGCCATGCAGCCACAGCTTGCTGGCACTGGCCCGGCCATGCCAGGTTCCCTATGGCGGCCGGGCAGCCGCACATTCTTTCGGGACCAGCGCGCCCGCGGCATTGGCGATCTGCTGACAGTAGAGATCGAGATCGACGACAGCGCTCAATTCGACAACAGAACCGAATTGGATCGCAAATCGAGCCAGGACTTCAAGGTGCCTTTCCTGTTTGGGCTCCAGGGCGTGCTCGGCAAGGCATTCGGCGGTGGTCTCGATCCAGCGCTGGAGCTGGGCGGCGACAGCACCAGCCAAGGTGCCGGCAGGATCCGCCGCAATGAGAAGATCCGCCTCCAGGTAGCGGCCACCGTAGTGCGCGTGCTACCGAGCGGTAACCTGGAGATTGCCGGCTCCCAGGAGATCCGCGTCAACAACGAGTTGCGCGAGCTGCAGTTGCGCGGGCTGGTGCGGCCAGAGGATATCCGCCCCAACAATCGTATTGCTTCGGAGAAGATTGCCGAGGCGCGCATTGCTTATGGCGGACGCGGTGTATCGAGTGACCTGCAACGGCCGCGCTGGGGTCAGCAAATCTTCGATCGGGTGTTACCCTACTAAGGCAGGGCTTCTGACGTCAGAACATCGCCGGCACTGCGCGGTGCATGCTGTAACAATGCCTTGCGCAGCGACTCGGCCACTTCGGCGCCAAGCGCCGGCGTCAGCGCCAGGGCTGCACTGCCGTCGGAGGGTTCCAGCAGCAACCTAGCAGACACGGCGCCCTGCTGCGCAGCAATGCCGGCTGCCAAGCCATAGATACCAGCTGTTGCCTGAGTGGATTTCGGTTTCTCTAGCCGCAGCTTCCGGATAGCGCTCCAGGGCAATGCTCCACCGGTCCAGGACAGGCCGTCCGAACTAACACGGATCTGCTGAACATGGCGTGCGTGCCGTGCGCGCAGGAAAGCCGCTCCGGCGAGAGCCGCAATCAAGAGCCCTGCCACCGCTGCAGCTAGAGAAGCGGAATCGTGACGCTTAGGCGACAGCAGCACTGCCAACGTTGGTAAACCAAACAACATCCCTAGCAGCAGAGATGCAGCAAGATAGGCAAGGGCGGCCTGTGCTGGCCGAATGTAGAACACTGCCACATCTTGTTGCTGCGATACCGTGAAAGCGCCAGGATCTGGCATGCGGATCTCCCGGCGGGTGCCGAAGCATACTGGATGCCCTATGCCTTGGAAGCACAGGGACACTCGGCCGTAGATTAGCGCCGTTTCTACATGGCTTCCACAACATCACGAATGTGGAAGAGAAGCTTAAACTTCGTGGCTAAGGAAAGGAGCAGAGAGCAGCCTGTAGACTATCTCTGTGTCCTCTTCTTCATCATTCTCTTCTGCATCTAGGGAAGCGCGCATGCGCTGCACGACCTCTTCGAGTGTTTCGGCTTTCCAATCGGAGATGTTGCGCAGCCAGGTTCCGTTCAGGAAGGCCCGGGCGCGGCATTCACCCTGCAGCACAAAGGTCTTGATAGTGTAGGGACCATGGTTGAACTCGGCTGATCGCATGGTGCGGTCCGGCAGTTAGAGACAAGAGAGAAAAGAAAGCATCAGGCCGCCAGACGAGACATTGGCAGGCCGACTCTGCTGCACCAGGGCATCTCTGGCGTCTCGGCCCTGACATCCCGCAGCAAGTAGCCACGGCCCCAAATCGTGCTGACCAGATCACTGGCGCCAGCATCAGCGAGCTTCTTGCGCAGCTTGCAAACAAAGACGTCGATGATCTTAGCGTCGGGTTCGTCAATACCGCCGTAGAGATGGTTAAGAAAGGCTTCCTTGCTCACGGCCTGTCCTTTGCGTAGGGTCATCAGCTCCAGAATGGCGTATTCCTTGCGCGTCAGGTGCAGCGCCTGGTCGTGAATGCGGGCCTCCTGGACACTGATGTCGAGGCTCAGCGGCCCGACCAGCAGGACGGATTTGCTAAAGCCCCGGGCGCGCCGAACAATGGCTTGCACGCGGGCCACCAGCTCCTGCTGGTCAAAGGGCTTGGTGATGACGTCATCGGCGCCCGTGGCCAGCGCCTGGATCCGGGGCTGCGCGCCGGCCAAGCCGGAGAGCACCAAAACGGGTGTTTCGATGCGGGCACCGCGTAGACGACGGAGGACGTCATAGCCCTCCATGTCCGGCAGCATGAGGTTGAGCAGCACGATGTCGTAATCGTAGAGGGCAGCGAGTTCCAGCGCCTCTTCACCCCTGGTCGTGGCATCCGTGACGATGCCGCTCGCGCGCAGCATCATACTAATGTCATGGGTGGTGCGAGCGTCATCCTCGACCAGAAGAACGCGCATGGGGGGAAATCCTGCGGAAAGGAGAAAAGGGGAAGGCAGTCAAGCAACAACGGATGTGTATCGGCGCCGCGTCTTCACCACTCGCTTATCATCTTCACGCATAAAGCCATGGATCATGAGTTTGGCAGAAGCCATTGCCTGGAGATGGGGCATGCAGCTGACCGAGATCGATCTCGAATACCTGGCAGAAGTGCTGGCGACCACGGCCACCATGCCTCTAAACCTGGCACGGCAGTACCGGAGCGTGCTGTGCCAGGCTGTGCTGCGAAACACTGATGACGCCTGGCTGCGGGAGGTGGAGCAGCATTTCCGGCCCACAGAGGAAGCGGTGCATGGGCAGGTCGTGCGGCTGCGCCGTGGCGAGTGGCTGGCGGAGGAGCAACAGTTCTGCCGTGCCTTGCTGACATCGACCCAGCCGGCGGCTGCATGACCCTTCTGGCGCATCCGCTGTTCTGCCGCAGCCCTGGGGGCTGAGCTGCGGCAGACAGAAGCAGCTGGAGATGAGCAAAGGGTCACCGGGGGGAGCAGCGCCGGGGAATGATGGATCAGGAATGCAGAACTAGGCCTTCTTCGCCCATCAGGTTGCCGAGATCCGACATCATGGCGTCGTAGGCTGCGTGGTCCTCAGCATCAGTACCGACCGCCCCCAACTCGGGAGAGGAGTCGAGCACGTCCTGCAGATAATCAGCCGCCATGAACAGGACCTTGGAGCAGGGCTCTCCCTCGTAGGCGGCCACAGCACCAAGATGCTGCAGCAGATTGATGGCGGCTTCGACTTTGGACGAGGACCGAGGGGCGCGCAGAAGCATCGGGGGGATCCATCAGAGAGCGTCGATCACGATACCGTGAACACCGCGGTTTTGAACCAGAAGAACGCTCTGTAGCAACATGATTTTGCAGGAGATTTTCTAGGTGCAGCGGCGGCTTTGTTCGCGGCGTACATCAAGCAAAAGTTACTCGTGGTTGAAAATGAACGATTCAGATGAATCTTTTGGTTATCTCTTCTGCCGATTCATGGAGAATAATTAATCTTTAGGTGCAGCAGCTCAATGGATGCCTCGAAGTACCCGGCGTGGGGCAGCCTCCGCGAGCAGGATTGCCGCCTCAGGTCGTGACGCGCCCCTGCTGATGGGGTCGGATGATCGGACGCCTCGAATTACCGGCTGCTGCGCGGCCCGGCGAGCAGGACCATTGCCTCAGGCTGTGACGTGCCTTTGCTGACAGGGTCGGATCAGCGGCTTTGAGCGACGGGTGCGGCTTTTTGCGGGCGCCGAGGGGTTATGCGGGCGCAGCTCGGGCGCTGAGCCAGGCGAGGCGGGTGAAGTTATAGGCCAGGTTGGCCATGCCGATCTTCACCTGCGCCCTGTCCAGGCCGATGGTGCGGACGAACAGCGCCATGCGGTGCTTCTGGACGGCAAAAACATGCTCGATGCCCGAGCGGATCCGGGCGCGGGTAGCATTGGCCTTGGCCTGCGGCTCAGAGAGTTCGCGCCGCGGAGCTCTGCGGAACTGGATGCGCTCGCTCAGCCCGCGGCGTTCCAGGACCTCCAGATTGCGCTTTGTCCGGTAGGCGGTGTCAGCCCAGACGCGGCTGGCCGTGTTCTCGGGATCCAGCAGGCCAGCAAAGCTGCGGCTATCATGCTGGGCGGCATCGGTGACCGTCGAGCGGCGGATCAACCCATGCCGCCGATCGATGCCGATGTGGCTCTTGTAGCCGAAAATGGGCACCGCGATCTGGATGGCTTGGCACTGATTACCCTCGGGCTTGGGTTTGGCTCTGCCGCGCTTGAGCGTCCAGCGGGCATCCCGGTCCTTCTGCACCCGCTTGGCCGGGGACCAGTTTTCTGGCGTGTCGCCATCGCGGATGGTGGCCTTCTCCTCGAGGGTGAACTTCTGGCGCGGTGCGGCGATGATCGTCGCGTCGATGATCTGCCCGCCCATGGCAAGGAAGCCTTTGCTGACCAGCATTTAGTCGAAGCGGCGGAACAGGCCCTCGATGGCACCCGCCTGCTTGAGCTGTTCGCGATAAAGCCAGATCGTCTTGGCATCGGGCACCGCCTGGTGCAGGGCGAGACCAGCAAAGCGCATGAACGATAACCGATCCCGCAATTGGAACTCCGCCTGCTCATCCGAGAGGCTGTGGAGCGCCTGCAGCACCAGGATGCGAAACATCAGCACCGCGTCATAGGGCGGGCGTCCGCCGCGGCTGCGATCCGACCGCGCCAGGGCTGCATCCAGCACCGGGCGGAAGATCTCGAAGTCGACCAAGGCTGCAAGCCGCTCAAGTGGGTCGCCCGCGGCGGACAGGGCCGCATACCGCTCCTCGACATCGAAGAAGCCAGGCTGTCCCGCCCTGATCGCCGCCTCCGCTGCCGGGGGTCAGTGAATCAGGTCAACGCCTCAGCCGCGAGGTTTTTCGAAGTGTCCAGCCGGTAGTTTGAGATGCCCACGTGGCCCTGCCCTGCAAGAAAGACCTACTTGCAGAAAATACTAGATTGTGCCTTATAGTTGTATGGATGAATAACTTTCAATTTCTAGGCTTGGCCATGTTCATTACGTAGACTTTTCATAGGGGATAGCAATGGAGCAGTGTGCTCGTGCAGATTATTCCTATGTTGTCGGATGCCTGACGCAGGTCATGCTGGATAAGATATCAGAAATTATCTGCGCGAGTGCAGTACGGCATCACGCTTTCCTCAAGATAGATATCCTTCATCGAGCTAGTGTTCGGATTGAAGCGCCTCTTGCTCCAACAGGCCGGCTTTCTGCTCTTGTAGAGCACAGCCTTATGCTGTGCCGTCCAGCCCCTCCAACAGTCGATTTGGGGGATACTATCCTGCTCCTTAGCAGGCAGCGAGATCGACCTCTTGATTGACGTCATGCTAGCTGGCCCTCGGATCGATCCTATAGCAAATGTACCGCAGGGCAGGCTCACGCCTTGCGCGGAGCAGGTGACAACAAGGTTCTCCGCATCCTCAGTCATATGCCACCCAGTCAGTTCCTTGAGGAATTCATTTTACAACCTGAGCGCCGCTTCCGCGGTCATCTTTGGGCCCAACTGGGCTACTCTACGCTTCATAAAGGATCGTAAAATGCCAAAAGGCACCTCAAACCCAATAGCCCGTAATTTTCCGAATCTTATTTGCATGACTTCGTTCTGCATTATTCCGGCCGTCGCTGAGGCTCAGACGCGTTTCGACGGGTTCCGCACCGGCATTGAAGTTGTGTACTCTGAAACTACTCTCGAAACGGACATCTCTGCGCCTAGGCAACAGGCTCTTGATGCTGCAAATCAAAGGCTAACTCAGGGAGAGGCTGAGCTCTCGTCTGCCTCACAGCGGCTTAGTGAGGAGCGCCAGAGGCTAGACACTGCTCAATCAGAACTCCTAACTTATCGCTCTCAGCTCTCGCAGCTGGAACAATCAGCGGCAGCTAACCCAGCCTTCGCTGCTGCACTAGCGCCAGAAATCGCTTCACGAAGGCAAGCTATCAACGGAGTTGAGCTGGCGCTGAGTCAAAGGGAGTTAGAGCTACAGTACGCTTCCGCATCAGTTCAATCTGGCTACAGCCTTTTGGATGCCGGTCGTGCTGACTATGCTGCACAGAGTAACACTCCAAGCCTTTCAACTTTGACCCTTGATGGCGTCACGGCCCGCTTCAGTTTGGGTTGGGGCACAAGCTTTCAAACTGCCATTGCTCCCCTGCACATCGGCATTGAGATTGACGGTGCACCAGGCACTGGTGAAGGACTTCTTGTTGTCCCTGGAAGATACGATACGCGCATAAAAGGTGGAGCAGTTTTCGGTGCGTCAGTGAAGCTAGGCATCGTGCCGATCCGGTGGCTGATGCCCTACATTAGTGCGGGCGTAGAGACACAAGAATTTTCTATTCTGCGGAGAGGTGACCGCGAAACCTATCAGGCCACAGGCTTCCGCGGAGGTGTAGGATTTGAATTTTCGGTGACAGATAACAACATCATCCGGCTTGGTTATGAGCGTACAATTTTGCCTGATATTACCTTCGCAGGAGCGAGGATAGAGCCATCGAGAGATGCCTTTAAGGTTGGCTACATTCGACGTTTCTAAACCTGCTCGCATATTTCGATGGCTGCTTGGAGGATGACTGTGGATGGGCGATTCGCCTACAGACATCACTCAGCCTCCGCTCCCGCAGAGGCCAAGTGAATCACCTCAGCCCATAATCCGCAACTGTAGTACTAGGTTGAAAACCCAATCAGGAATGGCGGCTGCGGCTCAGGCGGATATCCACCTCGCGGTCCACAAAGGCCCATTCGGTGCTCTGCCGCAACCGGCGGACCAGCTCCTCAAAATCCGCCGCGTGCTCTGGCGCGTACTCGAACCAGGTTAGAAAGTCGAAAGGTTCGCCTAGCTCACGGCTGTGGTGCAGGCGGCGGGCAACGGCCGGCAGGTATTCCAGACCAATGCTGATATGCCGCGACTGCTCCTCCAAGATCGCCCGGCGCTCATCCTGCGCCAGCGCCCACCAAGCCTCGGTCTTACGGATCGGGATCAGCGCGGCGCGGGTCGCTTGCGGTCGCAGCAGTCCCTGCTGCGCCGCACCCAGTGCGTTTAGCTCTGCCCGGTTGGTGTAACGCGGATTGCTGGTCACGCCGCGCAGAGCCCAGACGAACTCTGGTCGCAATGCGGCGTCGGCGCCTTCCAGCACGGCCAGCCGGGCAGTCATGGGCAGCATCTCGCCGATGACTGGGCTGACGCGATCGACCTGCCACGTGCCGGTGGTGCCGGCAATGAAGGTGACGAGAAGTGGTGGCGGCATGGAGCATGCCTATTGTCGCCCCTTGCTGCGCGTCAAGCAGTAACCGGCAATACCGTGCAGACCGGACGACGATCCTGCACAGCTAAAGGTAATTCTAAGAACCTTTAAGCGGTAACGCACTGACAACAACGAGGGTAGGAGTTTACCAGGGGAGGTCTGCTTCCACCCAACTCGGCCATTCCTGATTGGGTTTTCACCCTAGTCGTCGGTGTTCATGAGCACATGAGCTTCGGTAGCGCGGCACTGCTCTTCCTCGGCCTCATTGCGCTGGCGCAGCTCGCGCAGCACTTCCTCGAACTCAGCGCCGGTCATCCAGCTAACTGAGCTTTTCAGCACTTCATCTGAACACATGCAGCGGGTTTCGACGAGAACTTGCAGCATCGGGCGATCTCCTGTTTCGCCCGCTCTTAGAAGACATCAAGCACACCAGAAGTCATCCAAAATCCCACCAAAGAACCACTTGATTTGGTGCCACACAAATACGACAACAACCGTGTTCTGCTTGCGACACCAGAAAGAACACCAGAGTAGCCACTCTTCGGTTGCTCTATGGATCAACTGACGCTCGATTGAGTCAGGCGTAGGAGTGCTGCGCTCGTTCTTTAAAAAGGCAGATCGGATGCTTACTGGACTCAAAATCGCAACCGTTGCGCGTCCTCAGGTGGGTGCGAATAGCCCCGTGGGGCGTGTGCGTGCCAAGCTGCTCAGCAGCATCAACACGCAGATCGAGAGCGTCACAGCGCTGCTTGAGGGCAAGAAAGACCCCCATGCGGATAAGCGCAACAAGCCCTGGTTCTTCGCAGCAAACGGGCTGCACTACACTGTGCTCAAGTACGGCACGTCCCCGATCCCGCTGGGCGAGGGCAACGTCATTGAGGCGGGCAAGGAACTGAAAGACCTGCTGCCCGTGTATGAGGCGGTCAAGCAGGGGGTTAACTCCGGCGAGCTTGACGAGGTGCTGCTCAAGCTGAGCGTCGAGCGGGGCCGCAGTCGGAAGGGCAAGTCAGATGATCAACAAGAGTTGATCGAGCCTAACACTCAGCCGGACACTGCGCAACCGGCCTCAGCTAGGCCACGTTCCCGGCGCTGAAATGGTCAACTGACCATCTTTCCGGCGAGGGGTCGCACTACGGTGCGGCCCTTTTTCCGTTCAGCTACACCCGAGCCAACTTTGGTGCACCAAGTGCTCAAGCTTGGGCAAAAAAGAAGGGGGCCGAAGAACGGCCCCCTTTTTGAGTTATCGACGCAAGAACGTCGAGTTCAGGGAGAGAGAACGGACATGCAAAGTTGCACAACACGTTCTTAGTTCAACTGAGCTAATCACGCAACCGTGATCTTCCTTAAGAAAGCCGAAAATGCGCCTGCCCTGATCGCCGTTGGGCTGGTGTCTTCACACTCTGGTTGAGCACTCCATCAGATCAGTCGCACGTCTGTTCTTGTTCCTCATTCGTTCTCTAGGTTAGCTCATGAGGAGTAAGCCTATGGAGGAGTCGGTGAGCAGCACTACAGCCATGTCAGCCAAGGAATTTCGGATCTGCCTTGAGACACTCAGGTGGACTCAGGCTGAGTTGGCGCGCGTGGTCGATCAGGACGTTGTGCGAATTCGCCGCATGGCGCGAGGCGAAGCTGTGATCCCGGAGAAGCTGGGTGCATGGCTCGTGGCACTTACCGCCGAAGTAGCAGAGGTCTATTCGCGCCATAGGCCACCCGGTGTCTAAGCAGCCACGTGAAGGTACCTTCGCCCACAATGCTGCCGATGGGCTGTTCTACAGCGTGCAGTGCAGGAAGTGCCGCAATCACAGATACGTGAGCGCTAAGTGCCTAGTTGAAGCTGGGTTTGGCCATCAGCAGGTAGTGGGCAGTCAGGACCGCTGGCGCTGTCCGCAGTGCAACAACAGAGGTGCGTCACTCACCATCCATGGATCGTGGACTGCCATCGAGAGCCTGCGACCTGCCGACTACGCGGACACGGTGGAGGACCGGATACCCAAACTGCCGCCCGAATAGGGTCTGCTAGGGGCCGCAGCGGGTTCTAGACCGAAACAGCAGTTACAGCGCTCTAGCGCTCTGTCCCTGTGTGACCTTTGTAGGGTGTCCGGTTTAGCAGCTCTGCTTCTATAAACTGCATACAACAAGGTGGTGGAGCTGGTGTTGAAGAACGCCTCCATCGCCGTGACCGGCATCTGGCAGGCTGAGGATGACGGCGTGCTGAACCCGGCCACGGTGCGGCTGGTTCCCGGCGCCATCATCCCCAAGGCGCCGGGCTCCGCCGGACTGACGCCGCTGGCAGCGCCAGGCAATTTCGATGTGTCGCAGTTGATGCTGGACGACCTGCGCGGCCGCATCCGGCATGCGCTGCTGGCGGACCGGCTGGCGGCCCCGCGCGGCGGACAGATGACGGCGACCGAGGTGCTGGAGCGCAGCGCCGAGACGGCACGGCTGCTCGGCGCCACCTATGGCCGGTTGCAATCCGAATTGCTGACGCCGCTGATCGGCCGCTGTCTGGCCATTCTGCGGCGCCGCGGCGAAGTGCCGCCGATCCTGCTCGACGGGCGCGAGGTCCGGCTGACCTACCAGTCGCCACTCGCGCGCGTCCAGGGGCGCGCCGATGCCGCCAACACCCTGCTGTTCCTGCAGGCGGTGGCGGCGCTCGGCCCGCAGGCTGCGGCGCAGCTCGATATTCCGGCCGCCACGCAATACCTGGCCCGCGCGCTGTCCGCGCCGGCCGGAATCCTGAACCCGATCCAGGAGTCATGATCCCGCATGTCCGAGAACCTGCTGGACGCCGCGATGGAACCGGTGGCGTCATCCGCCGACGACATCCCCGAGAAGTTCCGGGATGTCGAGACGGGCAAGCTGCGCGTTGACGCGTTGCTGAAATCCTATCGCGAACTGGAAAAGCGCCTATCGCAGCGCTTCGCCCCGCCGGGCGCCGACGCGCCGGAGGAGGAGCGCATACGATTCCGCCGCGCCATCGGCGTGCCCGACAGTCCCGAAGAATACGCTGTCGAGGCCAAGCATGAGATGTGCGGCGCCGATCCCGCCATTAACGCGAAGCTGCACGCGGCCGGATTCACCTGCGAGCAGGTGCAGCTGGTGTACGACCTGGCCGCCGAGCGGCTGCTTCCGCTGATCGCCGAGGCCGCGGCCGATTACGAGGCGCAGAAGCAGGTGGCGAAGCTGGCACAAGAATTCGGCGGGGACGAGCAGTTCCGCCGCATCGCGCCGCAGATCGCCGCCTGGGGCCGCGCCAATCTGGCGCCGCCGGTGTATGAGGCACTGTCCACCACGGCCGAAGGCGTGCTGGCCCTGCACCGCATGATGGCCAAGGGTGAGCCCAGCCTGGTGCGCGAGGCCGATGCGCCGGACGCCGTGGACGAGGCGGCGCTGCGCAAGATGATGCGCGACCCGCGCTACTGGCGTTCCCGCGAGCCGGAATACGTCAAGCGCGTCACCGACGGCTTCAAGCGGCTGTTCGGCCAGGGCTGAGCCCCGGCCGCTTCCGACAGGTTTCCGCCCAGGACCAACCCGGCCCGCCCGACGCGCGCCGGGCGCCTCGGCGTGCCCGCCTTTCCGGCCCCGCGCGGCAAACCGGTGAGGTGGGCGGCTTCCCTCCTTTCCTGATCTCTTGCTTGAGGAATTCGGCATGTCCGCTTCCATCGACCAGGTCTTCGCGAAGCAGTTCCAGTCCGAAGTGCACGATGCCTATCAGCGGCAAGGCAGCAAGCTTCGCCCGACGGTGCGCAGCAAGAGCGGCGTGCGCGGCGCCTCCACCGTGTTTCCGATCGTCGGCCGCGGCATCGCGGCGGCGAAGGCCCGCAACGGTTCCGTGCCCGTGATGAACCTGTCGCATTCCAATGTCGAATGCTACCTGCAGGATTACTATGCGGGCGAGTGGATCGACCGCCTGGACGAGCTGAAGACCAACATCGACGAGCGCCAGGTTGTCGCGAATGCGGGTGCCTATGCGCTCGGCCGCAAGACCGACGAACTGATCATCGCGGCGCTCGACACGGCCACCAATGAGGCGGTCGGCACCGCCGCCGGCACCGGCGACACCGATGGCCTGACCAAGGCGAAGGTGCTGAAGGCGTTCGAGATGCTGGGCGCCGCCGACGTGCCGGATGACGGCAATCGCTTCGCCATTGTCGGATGGAAGCAGTGGAGCGACCTGCTGCAGATCCAGGAGTTTGCCAACTCCAACTATGTCGGCGATGACGAGCTGCCCTGGAAGGGCACGCAGGTGAAGCGCTGGTTGGGTGCGACCTGGATGCCGCATTCGGGTCTCACCAAGAGCGGCAGCTTGCGCTTCTGCTACTTCTATCACAAGACGGCCATCGGCCATGCCGTGGCTCAGGATGTCTCCTCCGACATCACTTGGCATGGCGATCGTGCCGCCTTCTTTGTCAACAACATGATGAGCCAGGGTGCATCGCTGATCGACCCGGCCGGCGTCGTGCGCATGCGCGCCGCGGAATAAGGCGCATCGCAGGGGGAGGGAACTCCTCCTGCAACCCCCTTCCTCCTTCTGCCTGTTCGTGGCAGCGCCTCGATTTCCCGCAGGCAGACGGATGATGGGGGCCTGACAACAGCGCTTTCCCGCTTTCTCCTTTCACGCAATCCGGGAGTCCCCCATGGCGCTCTCCGCCCTTGTGCTTTGCTCGCGCGCATTGCTGAAGATCGGCGCCCAGCCCATCGCTTCCTTGGACGAAGGAACCGCCGAGGCCGAGGTGGCGGTGCATCTTTACCCGGCGGTGCGCGACGCGCTGCTGTCGGCGCATCCCTGGTCCTTCGCCACGGGGCAGATGGAGCTGCCGCGGCTGCTCGCAACGCCGCGTGCCGATTACGCCCATGCATTCCAGCTGCCCGCGGATTTCCTTCGGGTTCTTTCGGCCGGGGGCGCCCGCCGCGGGCAGGGGCTGAACTACCGGATCCATGAGAGTCGGCTGCACGCCGACGCGGCGCAAGTCACCCTGACCTATCTGTTCCGTCCTTCGGAGAGTGCCTTTCCTGCCTTCTTCGCCAGCGCGCTCGTGGCGCGGCTCGCCGCGGAATTCTGCATCCCGCTGACCGAGAGCACCTCGCGGGCCGACATGCTTCAGCGCTTAGCCGACAGCGAATTCCGCCATGCACGGCTGGTCGACAGCCAGCAGGACACGCCGCGTGCGTTGACCGACTTTCCGTTGATCACCGCGAGGGGATGAGATCATGGCCGGTGGCCGCAGCACCAAGACCAGCTTCACCGCGGGCGAACTCGGCGACCATCTGCTGGGACGCGGCGACCTGCGTGCTTACGAGAATGGCGCGCGGCGCCTGCGCAACGTCTTCATCCAACCCACCGGTGGCGTCACGCGTCGCCCCGGCCTGCGCCACGTCGCGATGCTGCCGGGCGCTGCGAAGCTGATCGGCTTCGAGTTCAACACCGAGCAGACCTACCTTCTGGTGCTGACGGATCGACGGCTGCAGGTTTTCATGGGGGATGCGGAGGTCGCAAGCCTCCCTGCGCCCTGGACGGCGGCGATGCTGGACCAGATCGCCTGGACACAGAGCGCCGATACGCTGCTGTTGCTGCACCCCGCCATGCCGCCGCAGCGCGTGACGCGCAGCAGCCACGTCGCCTGGTCGATCGGTGCCTGGAACTGGGTGGCCGAGCCGTTCCACCGCTTCGCTTCGCCGGACGTCACGCTGGTCGCCAGCGCCACCAGCGGCAGCGTGACATTGACCAGCAATGCGTCGGTTTTCGCCGCCGGCCATGTCGGTGCCCGCTTCCGCATCGGATTGAAGCGGGTGGTGGTCACCGCCGTGATCTCCGCGACGAGTGCGAGGGCGCAGGTGGAGGAGACACTGCCCGGCACCGTCGCCACGACGGATTGGGATGAGGCCGCGTTCGGCGCCGCCCATGGATGGCCGGTTTGCGCTTGCTTTCACCAGGATCGCTTGGTGCTGGGCGGTTCCCGTGACCTGCCGAACCACCTCTGGCTGTCACGCTCGGGAGATCTGTTCAACTTCGACCTGGGCAGTGGCCTGGACGATCAGGCGATCGAGTTCGGCCTGCTCTCCGATCAGGTCAACGCCATCCGCGCGGTGTTCTCGGGCCGTCACCTACAGGTGTTCACCTCCGGCGCGGAATGGATGGTGACCGGCGATCCGATGACCCCGGCCTCGATCCAGCTGCACCGGCAGACCCGCATCGGCTCGCCAGTGGATCGCGTGCTGCAGCCCGTCGACGTGGATGGCAGCACCATTTTCGTCGGGCGGACAGGACAGGCGGTGTTCGAATACGCCTATACGGATGTGCAGCAGGCCTACCAGGCCGATGACCTGGCGCTGGTGGCGCGGCATCTGATCAGCCATCCGGTATCTCTGGCCTATGACCCGTTGCGGCGGTTGCTGCATGCGGCGATGCGTGACGGCTCGATCGCGACGCTGACGCTGTACCGCACCGAGCAGGTGACCGCCTGGACCCGTCAGGAAACCGACGGCGCTTTTCGCGCCCTGGCCGAGGTCGACGGCACCATCTGGTGCGTCGTGGAGCGTGACGGCACGGTGCGGCTTGAACGTTTCGACGACATGTTGTGGGTGGATGCCGGGCTGAGCGGCGGCGACGTGGTGGAGCGCCTTCACTGGAGCGGGCTGCAGCACCTGCATGATCGCATCGTGCAGGTGGTCGCCGGTGGCGCGCCGCGAGGCACGCTGCCCGTGCGGAATGGCGCGGTGGAGCTGCAGGAGGGTGCCAGGACGGTGCAGGTGGGCCTTGGCTTCCGGCACTCGATCGAGCCGCTGCCGCCGCAGATCGCCGCGGCCGGCGGCGCACCGGACGCACCGTTGCGGCTGGTGCGTGTGACCTATCGCCTGCTGCAGACGGCGGCTCTGGAGGTAGATCTAGGCCGCGGCGCGCAGCCGGTACCCTTCCGTCGCTTGGACACTCCGCTGCTGGATGCCGGTCCGCCGGTGTTCACCGGTGACGTTGCGCTGCGCGGACTCGGCTGGCGGCGCGACACGCTGGCGCCGTTGTGGCGCATCACGGGCGACACGCCGCTACCCCTGACCCTGCTTTCCGTGACCACCGAAACGAGGATGACCAACTGATGGCCCAGCTTGCCCCCATCGCCACGCTGGTCGGCACCGGCGCCTCGCTCTATGGCACGGTGCGCCAGGGGCAGGCGCAGGCGGCGCAGGCCAAGGCGCAGCAGCAGCAGGAGGCTGCCAATCTTGCGGCACGGCAGCAGCAGTTGGCCGCGGCTCAGCAGGCTGATGCGAGAGGCCGCCAGGACCAGCTCGACCGCACCATGGCCTCGACCCGTGCCCGCCTGGCGGCATCCGGCGTAAACCCTGACCAGGGTTCGGCGGGCGCCATCACCGCCGGCCTGCAACAGGACGCCGCCGAAGCGGCAGCCACCAGCGGAGACACCTACGCCGCGCGCATGGCGGCGGGCCGTTCCTCCCTGCTCAACAGCGATGGATCGCTGACCACCTGGCTGCGGGCCGGCAACAGTTTTGGCGGCGCCATCCGCTCCCTGCTGGACTGACGCCAACCGCCATCACCCGTCGCAAGGCGGCGCGTGGCCATTCCGTTCCCCCTTCGCATGAGAGATCCGCATGGCCGAGCACATCCGCATCGGCGACGTCGCGCCGCGTGCCCATTACGCGGCGGATGGCGCGCAGACCGCCTTCATCTTTCCCTTTCCGATCTTCGAGAATGACGATCTGGAAGTCCGTCTGGACGGCCTGGTGCAGTCGGAGGGCTTCACCATCCAGGGTGCGGGCGAGTCCGGCGGCGGCGTGGTGCTGTTCAGCGTACCGCCGGCCGCTGGCCGGCAGGTGCTGTTGCGCCGCGTCATGGTTATCGAACGTGTGACCGACTTCCAAGCCAACGGCGTGCTGCGCGCCCGCACGCTGAACGATGAACTGGATCGCCAGGTCGCGTCGCTTCAGGAAGTGCGCGAGGAATTGCGCGGTGCCGTCCGCGCCGACCCGGGCGACGTGCCGGCCGCACTGACACTGCCTCTGCGCGACGGGCGCGCGAACCGCCTGCTCGCCTTCGACAGCGTCGGCGCGATCACCACCGTGTCCCGCGATCCCGTGCTTCTGGCACCATTCGGCGGCGCCATCCCGCGTACCATCGAGGACAAGCTGGCGGAGCGGCTGTCGGCGCGCGACTTCGGTGCCACCGGCAATGGCGTTGCCGATGACGGCCCCGCGCTGCAGGCGGCGATGAACGCGGCTGCCGCATCAGGCAAGCATCTGGAGATCGGGGAGGGTACGCATCGCACGGCCATTCCGCTGGTGCTCCCGGGCGCGGCCTCTGGCCTGACGATGCGCGGCAGCATCCTGTATGCCGGTCCCGCGGGCGAGACGGCACTGACGGTGGGGGAGGGGGCCGCAGCCCGCAACCAGGCCAAGACCTATCAGGGGCTGCGGGTGCTGCGGGCCACCGTATCGGATTGGCTGGACGAGCGCGACATCGGCATCGCGCTGCGCAATCTCGATGCCTGTCAGGTGGAGATCCGCCAGGTGGAAGGCTTCACCATCGGCGTGCGCACGATGGGTGTGGAACTCGGCTTTGAGGACAGCACGCTGGTGCTCGGCCGCTTCGTGAACAACCGCATCGGCCTCGACATCTACACGGCTACCTCGGCGGCATGGAACAACTCGGTCCGCTACATCGGTGGCCACTTCGCCAACAGCAGCGGCACCAACACGGCCATGGACCGGTTCGGCGTGCGCTTCTCCTGCGCGGCTGGCGCCTACAACCGGCACAATGCGCATGTCTTCATGGGTCCCGCCTTCGAGTTGCAGCGCCAGGGAAGCCCCGGCACCGTCGCCGCCATCCCGTTTCTACTGCAGGCCGGCGATGAACGCGGCATCATCGCCCGCGGAGTGCGCATGGAGCAGTGCAGTCCCTTCGTGGCACGTCACGCCGGTGGCGCCAATGATTGCCTCTACGAGGTGGCTTATATC
This sequence comes from Teichococcus vastitatis, assembly GCF_003604215.1. GTDB lineage: Bacteria > Pseudomonadota > Alphaproteobacteria > Acetobacterales > Acetobacteraceae > Pseudoroseomonas > Pseudoroseomonas vastitatis. Next base: position 740,665 of record NZ_QXGS01000001.1, on the reverse strand, counting down.
GGCACCTATGCCTTCACCGGGGCTGGAATCGACTACACCGCCTCCGCCACGCGGGCCGGCGGCACGGTGATCCCGCTGCACCAGTCCACGGCCGCCCAGGGCTCGCCGCGATTGGTGGCATCAGCCGAGAATCTGCGCCGCCGCGCCTTCCGGCAGACGATCGACAGCACCGACGGCGTCGGCTTCGATCAGATGGCGGTGCTGTCGGGCAACCCCTCCGGTCCGCCGACAAACCTAACGGGATTCGCATTTGCCGGCCTGTCCCACTTCACCCTGAACGCCGACACAGTCGGCATACCGACCAGTCGCGCACTGGCTTTCATCGTCGATGCCTCCACCTGCAAGGAGTTCTTCATCGCCGCCGAAGGCAGCGAACTGCGCCCCGTCGTGATGCAGTTCGATGCGGCCGAGAATGTACTGGACAATACCAGCCCGGCGCTGTTCTCAAACATGAATGCCGCCTGGGCCGGCAGCCCGTCCTTCTTCTGGGAAGGCAACGCCGATCTTGACAGCGTGGTCGGCGGCGTCGGCATCAACAGTCTGCAGCGCGTCACGCTGCACGGCAATGCCCGCTTCGCCGCGATCGGTGTGCGTGGCGGCACCGCCGCCGCCGCGCTGAAGGCGCTTCGGCTGTATTGCTCGCCGTTGCACGCACCGGCGCTGATCTATGGCGGCAGCCGCAGATGGGGCGTGCGCGAGTACAGCGTCAGCGATACCGGGTGGACCGTGCCCGCGCTGGCGGCCGGCGCCACCGCCACGCGCGATGTTGCCCTGCACGGCGTCCGGCAGGGGGATTTCGTGCAGGCCAGCTTCGCCAAGGCCAGTGGCTTTCAGAATGGTGGCGTGGTGTTCCAGGCCAGCGTCGGCGGCACGGCCTCGGCCGATGCGGTACGGGTCACGGCGCAGAACATCAGCGGCAGCAGCGTCACGGTGGATGCTGGGACCCTGTTCGTCCGCGCCGTCAAGCCGAGGATCTGAGAATGACTCGCCGCGAAGACGTCGCGCCGGAGGCGCTGCAGCGCGCCATCCGCCGCGTGGTCGACGATTACAACGCATTCCTGGAGCGCGGTCCGGCTCCCGGCACGCATGACGATGCCAAGGCTTTCGCGGCGCACCATGCCGCCGCGAAATCGGCGCTCGCGCATCTGGAGCATCTGCTGAAGTTGGCGCGCGGCCACGCCGCCGAGGCAGGGCCATCCGACATCAGCCAGGCGACCGACCTCCTGCAGCAGGCCCGCGTTGCCCTGGCCGGGGTGCGGGATGACGAGGAGGATGCGGATGCCGGGCCTTCCGGCTGATCTCACCGAATTCGTCTGGGTCTGGAACAGCGTCGCCGGGCAGGGAATGCCGGGCGTGCACCGGCGCATCCTGCGCTGGCTGGAGGAACGCCGCGGGTGCGGCGATGGCCGGCTGCTGCTGATGGCATTCCGGGGCTGCGGCAAGTCGACCCTGGTGGGGCTGTATTGCGCCTGGCTGCTGGCGCGCCGGCCCGAAACCCGGATCCTGGTGGTGGCGGCCGACCACATGCTGGCGACCAAGATGGTCGCCACGGTGCGGCGCGTCGTGGAGCGCCATCCGTTCTGCCGCCATCTCATCCCGCAATCACCGGAAGCCTGGGCCGTGGACCGCTTCACAGTGCAGCGAAGCGGCGCGCTGCGCGACCCCTCCATGCTGGCGGCCGGGCTAATGGGCAACATTACCGGCACCCGAGCGGATGTCATCATCTGCGATGACGTGGAGGTCGCCGGCAATTGCGATACGGCGGGCAAGCGTGCCGAGCTGCGCGAGCGGCTCGCGGAAACCGAGTTCATCCTGACGCCGGGCGGCACCATCCTGTATGTCGGAACACCGCATTGCGCCGATAGCCTGTACCGGGATCCCTCGGAAGGCGAGGCCTTTCTGGCCGGCTACCGGCGGCTGGTGGTGCCGCTGCTGGATTCGGCGGGGCGCAGCGCCTGGCCGCAGCGCTTTTCCGCCGCCATGGTGGCCCAGCTGCGCGAGCGGGTCGGCCCGATCCATTTCGGCCGGCAGATGATGCTCCAGGCGATGGCAGGCGGCGCGGCGCGTCTCGATCGCGCAATGATCCTCCGTTATGCGGAGGACACCATGTATGCCGAGGTGCAGCAACGACCGGTGCTTTCGCTGCTGGGGCGGCGCATGGTGTCGGGCGGCGGCTTCTGGGATCCGGCCTATGGCCGTCCGGGCAGCGGCGACGGCAGCGTGCTCGCGGCCACCTATGCCGATGCCGAGGGCAATCACTACCTGCATCGCCTGGCCTATCTCACGCATGAGCCAGATGCGGCGGATGACCCGGCGACGCAGCAATGCCGTCAGGTGGCGGCCATCGCGCGGGACCTGCTGCTGCCGGTGCTGCGGGTCGAGACCAACGGCATCGGCCGCTTCCTGCCGGCGTTGCTGAAGCGGGAGATGGCCCGCGCCGGCGCCGCCTGCGCGGTCGTGGAGCAGCACAGCCGGCGGGCCAAGCAGGAGCGCATCCTGTCGGCCCTCGATCCGGTGCTGGCCGCCCGCCGCCTGTATGCACATGAACGTGTGTTCCGTACGCCCTTTCCGGTGGAGATGGCGGAATGGAAGCCCGACGTGGCCGGAGCCCGCGACGATGCGCTGGATGCGCTCGCCGGTTGCATCCTTGCCGAGCCGGTGCGGCTGCCTGGGGCCCCGCCGGTGCAGCGTGTGGCAGGGTGGCGCGGCTCCTGAGAAGGCACCTCTATCAACGCGGGAAAACCTCGGCAGGATATGTTCACTTTTTGTTTGCTTTGCGCGTGCCGTCGCGATAAGCATGCCGTTGTCAGCGGGCGAGGTGCGCCCGCTGGCACCGGCATCCTCCAATCTCCGATGGTCTCGTGATCGCCCGCCCCCGTCCCCCGGGGGCGGGCGTTTTCACGTGGCCCATGATCGTCGCGCCGCCCCGGCGCCCTGCCGTTGCGGCGCATCAACTGTCCACTGGCCGAGGAGGGCCGGATGAACCCGCTCGATCTGGAACCCCAGACGCTGGCTACCGCCGTGCAGACGCCGATGCTGGCGTTGCTGTTCTGGATGCTGCACGGGCTGCGCCGCGGTCTCCCCGGCCCGTCCTGTGAGGGCCCCGAGCCACCGCGTGCCGAAGCATCGGTTCCTACCGATGCGCTGGCGCGCACCCGCGACGAGCTGGCGGCCTTCAAGCTGGAGGTCGCCCGCACCTACGTCCCGCTGTCACTGATCCGCGATGTGGACCAGCGCCTCAGCCAGCACCTGTTGCGCATTGAGGAGAAGCTGGACGCCGCCACCCGTGCCGCGACCGCGACCGCCGCCATCCAGGCCGCGCAGCTCGGCCGCCGCCCTGACGACCGCGCCTGATCCCGCACAAAAGGCTTGCCCGACCATGCCGATCGCTTTCCCCTCCGCTTCCGCCGGCACCCAGGCCGCCAAGGCCATCGCACCGCAGGAGGTGCTGGCCATGACCCTGTGGGCCGAGGCCGGCACCCGCCCGGTCCGCGCCATCGAGGCCCTGGCCGCCACCGTCATGAATCGCGTCCGGCTGGCGGACAGCGGTGCGGTGGCGCATTGGGTCAGGGCCTGTCCGGTGTTTGCCGTGCGCCATTCCAGTTCTCCTGCTGGAACCGCAACCACCTGCGGCACCTGCTGATGCTGTCCATCCCGCCGGGCGACCCGGGCATGGCGATCTGCCGGCGCATTGCTGCCCGCGCCGCCTCGGGCACGCTGATGGATCCGACTGGCGGCGCCACCCATGCCCATGGCATCGACGAATTGCCGCCCTGGGCGCTGGGCCAGGCTCCGGTGAACGAGATCGGCGGCCTGCTGTTCTATCAGCTCGCCGGACGCTAGAGTGGCGGCATGGAGCCCATCATCTACACCATGGTCCGGGACGAGGACTGGCAGGAAGCCCGCGCCGCCGGCGCCTATCGCGGCAGCGCCGAGGATGCGCGGGATGGCTTTCTGCACTTTTCCACCGCCACGCAGTTGCGCACCAGTGCCGCCAAGCACCGCGCCGGCCAGCCCGATCTCTGGCTGGTGGCGGCGGATGCGGCGGCGCTCGGCGTCACCCTACGCTGGGAGCCGGCCGGCGGCGGCTCGCGCCCCGGCCTGTTTCCGCATCTTTATGGACCCTTGCCGCTGGCGGCCGTGAAATGGGCCATGCCGTTGCCGCTGCAGGCGGACGGCACGCATCTGTTTCCCGGGGAAATCCCCTGAGCCCCAGCTCATTCCACCTTCAGCGCGGCGCGCAGTTCCATCGCGCCGGCTGGATCGATCAGCCCTTGCAGCCGGCCTGCCGCCAGCCGGGCATATCGCAGCAACAGGGATTTCCGGCGCGCCGGTGCGACCTTGTGGTCGGCCGGATGGCGCAGAATGGCGGCTTCCCCATCATCGGCCACGATCAGCCCGACATCCTCGGGCAGCAAGGCCTGCGGAAAATCCAGATCCACCGCGAAAAACAGCCGGTCGCACCATTCCCGATATTCCGGCCATTTGCCATCGGACTGGAAGTCCCGTGCACAGCTCTTAACCTCGATCGCGGTCAGGCAACCATCAGCGTCCAGCGCCAGGATATCGAGGCGCCGGCCGCTCGGCAGCGGCACCTCCAGCAGGGGCGCCCAGCCCAGCCTGGCGCACAGCCGCGTCGCTGCCCGGCAGACGCGCAAGGTTCGTTCCGGTGTTGAGAGTTCCAGCATCCGTGCTCTATGTTCGCTCTCCGTTCCCTCCCGCGTCAAGCCCACCGGCCCTAGGATAAGCAGCGATGGGTGCCGATCTGCCGTTCTGGAAGCGCAAAACCCTCGGTGCGATGACCCGCGCCGAATGGGAAAGCCTGTGCGACGGCTGCGGCCGCTGCTGCCTGCACAAGCTGCGCGACGAAGACACCGAGGAACTGGCCTTCACCGCCGTGGCCTGCCGGCTGCTCGACACCGAGAGCTGCCGATGCCGCGATTACGCCAATCGGCGCGACCACGTGCCGGATTGCGTGCGGCTGACACCGAAGCGCCTGGCGCAGATCGACTGGCTGCCGCCATCCTGTGCCTATCGTCTGGTGGCGGAGGGCAAGGACCTGCCGGATTGGCATCCGCTGGTGTCCGGCCGGGCCGAGACGGTGCATGAATCCGGCGCCTCCGTGCGGGGCCGCGCGGTGCCGGAGCGGCAGGCACGCGACCTCGAGGATCACGTGGTGCACTGGCCCGGCGAATGGCCGTTTCCGCCACCGGAAGGGAATTGAGCGATGGGCGATACGAGGCTGGGTGGCGGCAAGCCGATCACGGAACCCCTGCGCTGCCGCCCGCCGGCCACGGCGACGCTGCAACTCGACACCGACACGCTGCGAACGACCCGTTGGGATTTCCCGCCAGGCGCGGAGACCGGTTGGCACCGCCATGGCTGGGCCTATGTGGTGGTGCCCTTGCATGAGGGGCGCATGATGCTGGAGTTGCCCGGCGGAGCCACCGCCGACGTCGCCATTTCTCCCGGAATCTCTTATGAACGCCCTCCCGGCGCCGAGCACAACGTGGTCAATGCCGGGGATACCGCCTTCAGCTTCATCGAAATCGAGCTGAAGGCTTATCCAGGCTGAGGGGCGCGACGCCTGCCGCTCCGGCCACCGCAGGAACCGTGCCGATGGACTTCAAGGCGTTGCTGGATGCGGCCCCGCACAATTACGTGGTGATGGATGCTTCGCTGACCCTGCTCTGGGCCAATCGTGCCTACCTGGCTGCAACCGGGCGCCGTGCCGAGGACATCATCGGCCGCAACATGTTCGACGCTTTCCCGGGCGGTCCGCACGATCCGGAAGGACTGGGAACGTGGCAGCTGCGGCGCTCGCTGGGCGCGGTGCTGGCTACTCGGAAGCCCGACACGATCGCGCTGATCCGCTACGCCATTCCCCTCCGCCAGGGCTTCGAGGAGCGGTTCTGGAGCGCCACGCACACGCCGATCCTCGACGAGGCCGGCCGGGTCTCGCTGATCCTGCAGCAGACCGACGACGTGACCGAGATGCAGCGGCTGCGGCAGGAAGCCGGCGACGCCGGCCCGGTGCCGTCATTGGCGCTGGAGGGGAACCTGTTTCGTCGCGCCGAAACGGTGTCGCGCACCAACCTTCTGCTGGATGCCGAGCGTTCGCATCTGCGCCGGCTGGTGGAGCAGGCACCGGCCTTCGCGGCTTTCCTGCGCGGTCCGGATCATGTGTTCGAGATCGCCAACGCCGCCTATATGCGGCTGGTCGGGCGCGAGGACATGCTGGGGCGGCCGGTCCGCGAGGCACTGCCCGAACTGGACGGGCAGCCTTTCTTCGACCTGCTGGACAAGGCCTATGCCACCGGCCAGGCCTTCCAGGCAGAAGCCATGTCCGCCCTGCTGCGGACCTCCGGGCAGGAGGCGCTCAGCGAACGCTTCCTGAATTTCGTCTACCAGCCGATCATCAATTCCGATGGGCAGGTCTTCGGCGTCTTCGTGCTCGGCTACGACGTCACCGATTCCAAGCGCAACGCGGACGAGCTACGTCGCTACAAGGACCAGTTGGAGGAGATGGTGCGCGTGCGCACCGCTGCCCTGGAAGCTAGCGAGGCGGAGCGGCAGCGTGCCGAGGCGGCGCTGCGGCAGTCGCAGAAGATGGAGGCCATCGGCCAGCTTACCGGTGGCGTCGCCCACGACTTCAACAACATCTTGCAGGTGCTCAGCGGCAATCTCCAGATGCTGCAATTCTCCATGGTATCGGCGGAGGATCAGCGCCGGCTGGCCACCGCGATGAGCGCGGTGGAGCGCGGCGGCAAGCTGGCATCGCAGCTGCTGGCCTTTGCCCGCCGTCAGCCGCTGGAGCCACGCACGGTACATCTCGGCCGGCTGGTACGGGAAATGGACGAATTGCTGCGCCGCGCCCTGGGCGAGGCGATCGAGCTGGAAACCGCGATCGCCGGCGGCCTGTGGAACACCCTGGCCGATCCGGACCAGTTGCAGAACGCGCTGCTCAACCTCGCCGTCAACGCACGCGACGCGATGGATGGCGCGGGCCGCCTGACCATCGAGGCCGGCAACGCCATCCTGGACGAGACCTATGCCGGCCGGCACGAGGATGTGGAGCCGGGGCAATACGTCATGCTGGCGGTCTCCGATACCGGCAGCGGCATGTCGCCCGAAATCTTGGAAAAGGTATTCGAGCCGTTCTTCACCACCAAGCGGGAAGGGCGCGGCACCGGCCTCGGGCTGTCCATGGTGTACGGCTTCGTCAAGCAGAGCCGCGGCCACATCAAGATCTACTCGGAGCCGGGACAGGGCACCACGGTGCGCCTCTACCTGCCGCGCACGCATGGGGCCGAGGATATCGAGCCGGTGGTTGCCGCCATGCCTGTGGAGGGGGGCAGGGAAACCGTGCTGGTGGTGGAGGACGACCCGGTGGTGCAGGAGGTGGTGGTCGATCTCCTGACCGACCTCGGCTACACCGTGCTGCGCGCCTCGGAAGGGCAGGGGGCGCTGGACATCGTTCGCAGCGGCATCGCCATCGACCTGTTGTTCACCGATGTGGTGATGCCGGGACCGCTGCGGTCCCCCGACCTCGCGCGCCAGGTGCAGGCCCTGCAACCGCATGCCGCCGTGCTGTTCACCTCCGGCTATACCGAGAACGCCATCGTGCATGGCGGGCGCCTCGATCCCGGCGTGAACCTGCTGTCGAAGCCGTACCGGCGCGAGGATCTGGCCCGCAAGGTCCGCCACACGCTGAACAACCGGCGCCAGGAATTGCAGGCGCTGGCGCGGACCCGGCTGCCCGGGCCGCTGGCGGAGCCGGCGCCGGCGGCGCCGCTGCCGTCATCGCGCATCCTGCTGGTGGAGGATGATCCGCTGATCCTGATGGACAGCGAGGACCTGCTGGCCGGCCTCGGTTTCACCGTTGTCAGTGCCCGCGACAGCCGGGCCGCGCTGCGTGCGCTGGAGCGGCAGGCATTCGACGTGCTGTTCACCGATATCGGCCTGCCGGGCCTATCCGGCATCGCCCTGGCACAGCAGGCGCGGCAGCTTCAGCCCTCGCTGCGGGTGGTTTTCGCATCGGGCTTCGGGGCTGCGGAAGCAGCGCAGGTGGTGCCCGATTCGGTGTTCCTGACCAAGCCTTATCGCACCCAGACCTTGGAAGCAGCCATGCGGCGCGCGCTCGACGCGGGCTGAGGCGGTTGGAGGGCCTGACGGAAACCGTGCTGCTGCGGCCGCCTCCGGATGCGACACCCTGGCCCTGTTCGCTGCGCTGGCGCCGTTCCTCCAGGGCGAGGCAGGTTTCGCTGCGCATCGATGCGGTGGCGGCGGAAGCGGTGCTGACCTTGCCGCCCGGGGTCGCACGGCAGGCCGGGCTGGTTCTGCTGCATCAGCATGCCGGCTGGGTCGTGTCGCGGTTGCGGGCCCTGCCGCCAGTGCTGTGCCTGGCGGATGGCACCTCGATCCGCCTGGGCGACGTGCCGCACGTGATCCGGCACCAGCCCGGCCATCGCGGACCGGCGGTGTTGGAGAACGGCGCGATCCTGGTGGGTGGCTCCGCCGAGGCGGTGCCCCGGCGCGTGTTGGCGCTGCTGCGGCTGGAAGCGGCGCGTCGCATCGCGCCGCGTGCTCGCCATCACGCGGCGGAGCTGGCGGTGCGTCCGCGCGCCATCCGGCTGAAGGACACCCGCACGCGCTGGGCAAGCTGCGCGGCGGATGGCACGCTGGCCTTCTCCTGGCGGCTGGTGATGGCTCCCGCCTGGGTACTGGATTACGTGGTGGCGCACGAGGTCGCGCATCTGCGCGAGATGAATCATTCGCCCCGCTTCTGGGCGCATCTTGCGGGGCTCAGCCCGCACCGGATCGCGGCGCAGAACTGGCTGAAGGCCAACGGGCCGGCCTTGCTCCGCGTCGGCTGAGCGGGGTGGCCGGGCTTTCCGCCGATGCGGACGGCTGCCATACCGGCCGCTCGATCCACGCATCCAGGGATTTCGCCGCATGATCGTCCTTGTCACCGGCGCCACCGCCGGATTCGGCGCCGCCATCGCCCGCCGCTTCGCCGCCGATGGTGCGCGGATCATCGCCGTCGGCCGGCGTGCCGAGCGGCTGGACGCTCTGGCCCAGGAGCTGGGCCCGGAGCGCCTGCACCCCGTGGCCCTGGATGTGCGCGACACCACCGCCATCGCATCCGCCATCGCCGACCTCCCGGCGGAATGGTCGGAGGTCGAGCTCCTGGTCAACAATGCGGGCCTGGCGCTGGGGTTGGAGCCGGCGCAGCGCGCCACCTTGTCCGACTGGGAAACCATGATCGACACCAACACCAAGGGGCTGGTGGCGATGACGCACGCCGTTTTGCCCGGCATGGTGGCGCGCAACCGCGGGCATGTGGTGAACATCGGCTCCACGGCGGCCGAATGGCCTTACCCCGGGGGCAATGTTTATGGCGCCACCAAGGCCTTCGTGCACCAGTTCAGCCTGAACCTGCGGGCTGACCTCGCCGGCACGGCGGTGCGTGTGACGGATATTCAGCCAGGGCTGGTTGGCGGCACCGAATTCTCCAATGTCCGCTTCCGCGACGATGCCAGGGCGGCCGCTGTTTACCAGGGAACCGAGGCGTTGACGCCGGACGACATCGCCGATGCCGTTCACTGGGTGGCGACGCGTCCGGCACGGGTCAACGTCAACAGCCTCCAGGTGATGCCCGTCTGCCAGAGCTTTGGACCGCTGGTGGTGAAGCGCGGCTGATCCTCAGGCCGCAGCGGCCGGCGCGGCGAGGTCCAGCGCCGTCAGCGGCGCCGGGCGGCCGAACAGGTAGCCCTGCATCTCGGCGCAGCCCTCGTCGCGCAGGCAGGCCAACTCCGAGGCGGATTCGACTCCTTCCGCCAGCACCGGAATGCCAAGCCCGCGGCCGATGCCGACCACCGCGCGCAGGATGGCGCGCGCCTGCGGATTGCTGTCGACCTCCGGCACGAAGGAGCGATCCAGCTTGATCTTGTCGAAGGAAAAGGCGCGCAGCGTCGCCAGCGAGGAATGGCCCGTTCCGAAATCATCCATCGCCACGCTGACGCCCAGTGCCTTGATTTCCCGCAGCACCTCCAGCGTGCGGACCGGATCCTGCATCAGCGAGGATTCGGTGATCTCCAGTTCCAGCCGCCGCGCGGGCAGACCCGTTTCCGCCAGCACGGTCGCCACCAGGGCGGCCAGCCCGGCCTGACGGAACTGCACCGGCGACAGGTTCACCGCCACCTTGCCCAGACGTGGCTCGGCTTTCGCGTCGGCGCAGGCCGTGCGCAGCGCCCACTCGCCGAGCGGCAGGATCAGGCCGGTTTCCTCCGCCAGGGGAATGAAGTCGGCCGGCGGAACCCAGCCGCGTTCCGGGTGGTGCCAGCGCATCAGGGCCTCGTGGCCGCACAGCCGGCCACTGCCGGCAGTGACCTGGCGCTGGTAGAATAAGCTGATCTGCCCGTCCTCCAGGGCGTGCCGCAGCGCGCTGCTCAGCCGCCGCCGCTCCCGCACGGCCGCATCCATGTTGGCCTGGTAGAAGCAGGCGCCACCGCCGTGCTGTGCCTTGGCCCGCCGCATCGCCAAGTCCGCATTGGCCAGCAGGGCCTCGGCATCGGCGGCGTCGTCGGGAAACAGGGCGATGCCGATGGCGGCCGAAACCGACATCGGCTCCGGCAGGGCGAAGCCGCGCACGGCCTGCGCCAGCCCCTCGACCTCGTGCAACTCGGCGAAGGACAGCAGCAGCGCGAATTCATCGCCGCCGATCCGCGCCGGCACCGCCGCGGGCGGCGCCAGCTGTCGCAACGCCGCGGCGTAATGCTTCAGGGCCGCGTCCCCCGCATCGTGCCCCAGCAGGTCGTTCACTTCCTTGAAGCAGTTCAGGCCGAGATGCAGCAGGGCGAGGCGCCGGTTGCCGGCCGCCGCCTCATGCAATTGCCGGGCGATCTGTTCCCCGAAGCCGGTGCGGTTGGCCAATCCGGTCAGGCCGTCATGGGCCGCCAGGTGGCGCAGCCGGCGTTCCTGGTCGCGCCGTTCCCGCAGGTCGCGCAGGGCGAAAACCCGCTTGCCGGGTCGGGGAACATTGTCGCGCACCACCAGCTCCACATCCATCAGGCTGCCATCGGCGCGACGCAGCTGGGTTTCCACCATCACCTCGCCCAGCATGTCCGGCAGCTGCAATGTCGGCAGCAGCTCACCCAGCATGGCGCGGCCCAGCAGCTCCGGGCGATCCAGCCCGACCATCGCCTGCAGCCTGCCATTCGCCTCCTCGATGCGGCCACCCTGGGTGACGGCCAGCCCCTCGAAGGTGGCGTCCACCAGTTTGCGCAGGCGCCGGAGGCTTTCCTCATGGCCATGGTGATCGATCAGCCAAGCGGCGGCGGTGGCGGCCACCACCATCAACGCGACGAGGCCGATGGCCAGCGCCAGTACGCCCTGGCCGGCGTCCGCTGCCTGCTGCGCGACCGGCGCCGGCAGCATGAGCACGGCGCCCATACCGGTGAAATGCAGCGACACCACGCTGAGGCAGAACACCGCCACCCCGGCCAGCCGTCCTGGCCACGTTCTGGCGTGCAGCACCAGCGGCAACGCCGCCATGCCGAGCAGCATCGCCATCAGCACCGAGGCACCCACCAGCACCGGATCGTAGACCGGGATGCCGTTCTGGCCAAAGGCCGCCATCCCAAGATAATGCATGCTGCTGACGCCGCTGCCGAGCAGCCCGCCGCCGAGCCAGGCCGCCGCCGGTGCCCGGCTCACCGCAAGGCCGAAGGCCAGGGTCGCCATGGTGACCGCCACCATCAGCGACACCAGGGTCAGCAGGGGCTGGAAGCCGAGCTGGGCGGCGGGGGTATAGGCCAGCATGGCAACAAAGTGCGTGCACCAGATGGTGGCGCCGGCGCTGAGCCCGGACATCATCAGCCAGCCCGTGCGGCTGTGCGAGGTGGCGCCGGCGGCGCGGCGCAGCACGCTCAGCCCGACCACCGCGCCCGCCAGGCAGATCAGGGCCGCGAGCGCCACCAGCCTCCGATCATGCTCCTCCGTCAGGCAAGTCCAGACTGCAACCATATGGCCCCCCCTCAAGACCGCCCGACAGATACCCTTCCGTGCAGACCATCCTGTGCGGTGTGATGCCGCTGAGCGTCGCGTTGTTTCATAAACTCCTTGCCGAACCCTTTGCCGGATGCCGCCAGCCATCGCCGGGCAGAATCCCGACTAAACTGAACTTGGCGGGATTCAGGGAATTGCAGCAAGGGATAATAACGTCCAGGTAACGTTATCGGCCGTCTTCGCGCGGCGGAGGGTGATCCGCGAGCGTTTGGAGGGCGGCCAATGTATCGACCGTGCAGGTTTCGATCCGCCGGGCCAGCTCCCCCATCTCCACCAAGCCATCCGGCTGCAGCGCACGGCGGGCGAGACCCTCCAGCTGCACCGCGCCAATCGAGGCGGAGGCGCCGGCCAGGGCGTGCGCGGCCTGGCGGAACCGGTCCGGCTGGCGGGCGGTGGCGGCCTGCTGCAGGTCGCGGCACAATGTGCCCAGATCGCTGCAATAGGCTTCCAGGATCTCCCGGAAGGCGCTTTCCGGAACTTCCATAGCCAGCTGCCTGGCGGCCCGATGGTCGATGACGCTCACGCAATGAGGGTGCCGCAGCGGATCGGTGGGGTCAATCGACGCGGTTGCTTCAGCTGGAGCGCCGGGCCCCGCGCATGGCCAGTTGGGCGCCCAGCGCGCAACCGGCCATGGCGGCGGCAGTGCCGATGCCGGCGCCGAATTCCAGCGCCGAGGTGAGCAGCGTCATCGCCGCGCCGAAGCCCATCTGCAAGGCACCCACCAGCCCGGAGGCGGTGCCGGCCAGCTGCGGCCGCACGCTCACGGCCGCGGCCACGGCCGAAGGCTGCGACATGCCGTTCCCGATCGCCACCAAGGCCATAGGCAGAAAAAAGCTGGCCAGCATCAGCGGCAGGCTGAGCTGGATCGCAACGCCGAGCAGGGTGGCCACAGTGGCGAGGAGCAGCCCATGCCACAGCATCCGCTCCAGCCCCCAGCGGGCCGAGAAGCGGCCGGCGATAAAGGAACCCAACGCGTAGGTGACCGACACCGCCATGAAGGCGATGGCGTAGCTGCGTGCCGAATGGCCCATGCCGTCCATCACCACGCGTGGTGCCCCGGCCATGAAGGCGAAGAAGGTGCCGGTGGTGCAGGCGGTGATCGCGGTGTAGCAGCGGAAGGAGCGCAGCCGCGCCAGCTGCCAATAGGCCTGCACCATGCCGGTGAGGCCGGGCAGCGGCTGCGGCGCCGCCAGCGTTTCCGGCAGGCGCAGCCCGAGCAGCAGCATCACCACCCCAAAGCCGGTGCAGGCCACCATGATGGCGCGCCAGCCGAAGGCGGCGGACAGCTCGGCCCCCAGCAGCGGCGCCATCATCGGTGCCACCGTCATGCCCATCATCACGAAGCCGATCTTGCTGGCCGCCTGGTCGCGCGGGAATACGTCGCGGATGATGGCGCGGGACAGCACCATGCCGGCGCAGCCGCCGGCCGCCTGCGCCGCCCGCGCTGCCACCAGCCAGCCCACCTCCGGCGCCAGCAGCGCCGCCACCGAGCCCACCAGATAGATCGCCAGCCCCGCCAGCAGCACCGGCCGCCGCCCGAAATGATCCGACAGCGGCCCGTAGATCAGCTGCCCGATAGCGATGCCGGCCAGGTACACGGTCAGCGTCATCTGTGCCGTGGCGTAGGGCACGGCAAAGGCTGCGGCGACGGTGGGCAGGGCGGGAATGATGATCTGCATGCTGAAGGGCCCAAGGCCCATCAGCACCGTGAGCAGCCAGGTGGCCGGCACGCGGCGCGGCGTGCCGGGCGGCTGCTCGGAGGTATAATGCGGCTCGGTGGGACCTTCTTGCGGGACGTCTCTCGGGCTCATGCCCGGCAGCCTAGGGTGCGAAGGCGCCCGGAGGCCAGCACAGGTCGCGCTGGAGCATGCGCGGGGCTGGCCCGCGCCGGGTGCGGGTCTGCCGCCTACCAGCGCAAGGAGCGCAGCGCCGCCACCGGCCGCACGCCTTCGCGCGCGGCTTCCGCATCAAGCGCGTCGGGCGAAGGATCAGGGCCGAAATGGTCGCCCGCCAGGCCGGTCAGCGCCCAGATGGCGTCCACGCCCACGGCCGCGGCCCCGGCCAGGTCGGTGTGCGGCGTGTCGCCCACTGCAGCGATGCGGGACGGCGGCAGGCCGAGCGTTGCCAGCACCGTCTCATAGACCATGGGATCGGGCTTGCCGATCTCCATCACCTCGCCGCCGAGGCCCATGTACACATCGGCGAAGGCGCCGGCGCAGATCAGCCGCTGCCCGGCCACCATCACGGCGCGGTCGGGATTGGTGCAGACCATGGGCAGGCGCTTCGCCGCCGCGCCCTCCAGCATCGCCTGATAGGGCGCCGTGCTCTGTCGCCCATGCTCGAGATCCGGGCCGGTGTTGAGCACGAATTCGGCCTCGGCCGGGTCGCGCGTCACCCGGATGTCCAGCCCCTCGATCACCGACAGATCGCGCTCCGGCCCGATATGGAAGGCGCGGTTCCCGAGCTTGGCGAAGAAGGGGTGCGTGCGGTCGCGCAGCAGGGTCCAGGCGACCTCGCCCGAAGTCACGATGCCGTCGAACAGCGGGGCGGGCAGCCCCATGGCGGCCAGCGCCTCGGCCACCGTCCAGGCGCGGCGCGGCGCATTGGACAGCAGCACGATGCGCTTGCCGCGCGCGCGCAGCTCGCGCAGTGCCTCGGGCACGCCCGGATAGGGCTTCTCGCCGTCATGCAGCACGCCCCAGATGTCCAAAATGAAACCGTCATGGCTGTCGGCGAGGGGTGCGACGGATTCCAGAATGTTCATTGGGCATCGACTCCTACGGCTTGGTGGACATGCTGGAAGCCGTCGCGCTTCAGCAGTGCGGCGAGGCCCTGCTTCAGCTGTGGAACCAGGGCCGGGCCGGCCAGGGCGAAGCCGGCATAGAGCTGCACCAAGTCGGCGCCGGCGCGGATCTTCGCATAGGCCTGCTCCGGCGTGGCGATGCCGCCGCAGCCGATCAGCGCGAGGCGCCCGCGGGCGATCCGGTAGACCTGCCGCAGCAACTCCGTGGATGGGCCGAACAGGGGCTGGCCGGACAACCCGCCGGTTTCTGCGCGATGCGGGCTGCGCAGC
This sequence comes from Teichococcus vastitatis, assembly GCF_003604215.1. GTDB lineage: Bacteria > Pseudomonadota > Alphaproteobacteria > Acetobacterales > Acetobacteraceae > Pseudoroseomonas > Pseudoroseomonas vastitatis. The sequence goes on along the minus strand of NZ_QXGS01000001.1, from coordinate 725,523 downwards.
GTATCCGGCCGGACGATGGTGGTGTTGGACACGATCAGCCCGGCGATGCCGGCGCCGATGCAGGTTTCCACCAGTGGCGCCACCGCTTCCGGCGCCAGGTCGGGGGCGATCTTCACCAGCACCGGCGGCTGGCGGGGTGCCGCGGCGCGCACCTCGGCCACGGCATTGAGGATGGCGGCCAGCTTCGCCTCCCCCTGAAGGTCGCGCAGGCCCGGCGTGTTGGGGGAGGACACGTTGATGGCGACGTAGTCGGCTTGCGGCGCCACGGCGGCATACAGCGACGGATAATCGTGCTCCGGGTCGGCGCCTTCCTTGTTGATGCCGACATTGGCGCCGAGCACCGCCGGCAGTGGGCGCCGCAGCGCGGCGAGGCGCACCACGAATGCGGCCACACCCTCGTTGTTCATGCCCATGCGGTTGATCACCGCCGCATCCTCCAGCAGGCGGAACAAGCGCGGCTGCGGGTTGCCCGCCTGCGGGCGCGGCGTGGTGGTGCCCGGCTCGACGAAGCCGAAGCCCAGCCGCATCAGCGGCCGCACCGCCACCGCGTCCTTGTCGAAGCCGGCGGACAGGCCGATCGGGTTGCGGAAGCGCAGGCCCAGCACCTCGGTGGCGAGCAGCGGGTCGTCCGGCGCGCGGTCCCGCCCGGCGAGGCCCAGACGCAGGGCCTTCAGTGCGAGGTTGTGCGCATGTTCGGGATCCATGCCGCGCATCAGCGGCATCAGGGCGGAAGCCAGGGCAGGGGTCATGACAGGGCCGCTTGTGCCCCGGCGCGGCGCGTAAGGAAAGCCGCCATTTCCGGCCGGCCTGCCGGGATGGACAAGCCGCCGCCCGCGCGGGAGAAGCCGCGGGGATCTCGCTGGGAGGAATTGACCGTGCGTTTCGGTGGACCGGCGGCGATGCTGGCAGCGCTGGGCCTGTTCGCCGCGCTGGATGCCAACAGCAAGCTGCTGTCCGGCGCCTATCCGGTGGCGCAGGTGGTGCTGATCCGGCAGGTGGTGATCCTGGGCCTGCTCGGCGCGGCGCGGCTGCTGCGCGACGGCGCGGGAGGAGAACTGGGCACCCGCCATCCCGGGCTGCACCTGCTGCGTGCCCTGGCCATGCTGGGCTCGGCCTTCGGCTTCTTCCAGGCCTTGCGCGAGATCCCGCTGGCCGAAGGCTATCTGGTTTATTTCACCGCGCCGTTCATGACGCTGGGCCTCGCTGCGCTGGTGCTGGGGGAGCGGCTGCCGCGCACGGTGTGGCTGTGGAGCGGGGTCGGCTTTCTCGGCGTGCTGGTGGCCATGGCGCCGGGGTTGCGGGCCGGCGGCAGCCTGCTGGCCTATGGCTACGCGCTGCTCGGCACCGTGTCCTACGCGCTGGTGCTGACGGTGAACCGCGGCCTGCGGCACGAGGCGGGGATCGCCCGGCTGGTGCTGTGGTCGGCGCTGCCTGGTGGGCTGGTGCTGCTGCCCTTCGCCGCCTCGGACTGGGTGCCGCCGCAGGGCTGGGACTGGCTGGCGCTGGGGATCAACGGCATCTTCGCCGGCGCGGCCACCATCTGCCTGGCCGTGGCCTTCCGCCATTCCAGCGCGGCGCGGCTGGCGCCGCTGGAATTTTCCGCCCTGCTGTGGGCGGTGCTGGCCGACCTGTTGATCTGGCAGGCGCTGCCGACCCCCGCCACCCTGGCGGGCGGCGCCATCGTGGTGCTGGCCTGCGTCATGAGCCAGCGGGCGCAGCGCGCGGTGGACTGAACCCGGTTCAGCGCCGCTTCGGCCCGGCCTCGTTCAGGGCCAGGTTCTGCGCGGCCAGATCGGCGGCGGGGCTGTCCGGCGCCAGCCGGATGGTGGCCTGCCAATCCGCCCTCGCCCCCGCCCTGTCGCCCTTCAACTGCTTCAGGATGCCTCGCTCCAGCATCGCCTCCGCATTCTGCGGCTCCAGAGAGAGGACCTGCTGGATGTCGCGCAGCGCGTCCTCCGTGCGATCCAGGTGGCGCAGCGCGGCGGCGCGGAACACCAGCGTCTCGGCCCGGCCAGGGTCGTTGAGCACCGCCTGATCGAGATCGAGCAGCGCTTCTGCGTAGCGCCCCAGCGCGGCGGCCGCGATGGCGCGATCCACCAGCAGGGCGGAGTCCTGCGGCGTCAGGCTCAGCGCCAAGGTGGAGGCGGCATAGGCACGGTTGGGCGCGTTGCTGAGCATCCAGGCCTGCGACGCCTGGGCATACACCGCCGCCCGTGCCGGCGCCTCCGCCGAGGCCGTGGCGGCCAGCCGCTCCAGCCGCCCGGCCGCACGCTCGGTGTCACCCACCGCCAGCAGGCCCAGCGCCAGGCAGTGCCGCGCCCCGTCACCGCCGCCGCGTTCCTCCCACTGGCCGGCACGCTGGACGGCGCCTTCCGGATCCACCCGCAGCAGGGCCAGGCAGGCTTCGTATTCGGGGCCGCTGCCCAGGCGCGGCGGCTCGGCGCGCGGCTGCGCGTCGGGTGGCTGCGCGGCCCAGCCCGTCCCGGTGAACAACAGGAACAGCCCGGCCAAGGCACCCGAGGCCGCGTGGCGAAAGAAAAACCGCATGCGTCGCAGTCTAGCCGCGCCCAGCACCCTGCGCCACATGCAGGCCGGACGGCAGATGGTGGGAGGGCGGATGAACCGGCTGGTGGTGATGGGACTGGGTTATTGCGGCACCGAGGTGGCGCGTCTGGCCCGGCAGGCCGGCTTCGCGGTGCAGGGCACGCGGCGCGAGCCGCCGGCGGGCAGCAGCGCACTGCGCTTCGCCGGGGCCGGCCCCGCCCTGGCCGAAGCCACCCACCTGCTCGTCACCGCCGCACCCGGGGCGGAGGGCGATCCCGTGCTCCGGGCCCATGCCGGGGTCCTGGAACAGGCGCGGACGCTGCGCTGGGTGGGCTACATCTCCACCACGGCGGTTTATGGCGACCGCGGCGGCGACTGGGTGACCGAAACCACCCCGCCGGCACCGCGGCAGGAGCGGGCGATCCGCCGGCTGCAAGCCGAGCAGGATTGGGCGTCGGCGCTCGCCGGGCGCGGGGTGGCGCTGGACCTGTTCCGCACCGGCGGCATCTACGGTCCCGGCCGTTCGGCGCTGGACGAGCTGCGCGCCGGCCAGGCGCGGCGGGTCGACAGGCCGGGGCACCTGTTCTCCCGCATCCACCGCGACGACATCGCCCTGGCCGTGCTGGCGGCGATGCAGTCGCCCGGCACGCCGGAGGCGCCGCGCGTGCTGCATCTGGTGGATGACGAGCCCGCCTCCGGCGCCGCCGTGGTGGAGGAAGCGGCGCGGCTGCTCGGCATCGCGCCGCCGCCGCTGCTGCCGTTCGAACAGGCGCTGGAGGGCATGTCGGCGATGGGCCGCTCCTTCTGGGCCGAAAGCCGGCGCGTCAGCAGTGGCGCGACGCAGCAGGAGCTGGGCCTGCGCTGGCGCTACCCTTCCTATCGCCAGGGATTGCGCGGCATCCTGGCGGCGGAAGCAGGGCAGCATGGCGCGGAAGGAAGATGAAAACGCGGCGCGGCTGATCTATGCAAAGGCCATGAACACCCGGCACACGCTGCGCACGCATTGCGCCCGGCATCTCGACACGATGCGCGCCGAAGGCCGCTACCGTGACTTCGCCCGCCTGGAGAAGATCGCGGACCGCTTTCCCCTGTATCGCTGGCACCAGCCCGGCGGCGCCCCGCGCGAGATCACCGTCTGGTCGGCCAACGACTACCTCGGCATGGGCTGCCATCCCGCCGTGCGTCAGGCGGCGGCGGCGGCGATCGCCGCCTACGGCGCCGGCGCCGGCGGCACGCGCAACATTTCCGGCACCTCGCCCGAGCATGCCGGGCTGGAGGCGGAGCTGGCCGCCTGGCACGGCAAGCCGGCGGCGCTGTTGTTCGGCAGCGGCTACGTGGCCAACCAGGCCTCGCTGCTGGCGCTGCTGTCCGCCCTGCCGGGCATGATCGTGTTCTCCGACGCGATGAACCATGCCTCGATGATCGACGGCATGCGGCGCAGCCCGGCGCAACGGCGGATCTGGCGGCACAACGACCTGGCGCACCTGGAAGAGCTGCTGCGCGCCGCCGGTCCGGCCGCGCCCAAGGTGATCGCGCTGGAAAGCGTGTATTCCATGGAAGGCGACGTGGCGCCGCTGCACGCGGTGTGCGACCTCGCCGAGCGCTACGACGCCATCACCTATCTGGACGAGGTGCACGCCGTCGGCCTGTACGGCGTGACCGGCGCCGGCATCGCCGAGCGGGACGGCGCCGCGTCCCGCATCGACATCATCCAGGGCACGCTCGCCAAGGGCGTCGGCGTGGTGGGCGGCTACATCGCCGGGGAGGCGGAACTGGTGGATTACGTCCGCTCCACCGCGGGCGGGCTGATCTTCACCACCTCCATGCCGCCGGCCACCGCCGCGGCGGCCCGCGCCAGCATCCGCCACATCCAGCAGGACACAGCCCTGCGCGACCGGCTGGCGGAGCGGGCGGCGGCGCTGAAGGCGGCGCTGGACCGCGCCGGCCTGCCGCGCCTGCCGAGCGAAAGCCACATCGTGCCGGTGCCGGTGCCGGGCGCTGAGGCGTGCCGCCGGGTGGCCCGGCAACTGCTGGAGCGGCACGGCCTCTACATCACGCCGATCAACTACCCGACCGTGCCGCGCGGCACGGAACGGCTGCGGCTCTGCGCTACGCCCTTCCACACCGACGCCATGATCGGGTGCCTGACCGCTGCGCTGCGCGACGTGCTGCCCCTGGCGGAGGCTGCCTGAAGGCGGCCTACTGGCCGCGCCGCGAGGCCAGCACTCCCGCCGTGGCCCAGTCGGATTTCTCGACGTCAGCGAACAGGATCTGCACGCTGTCCGGCGTGCAACCGGCATGTTGCACCAGCGCCTCGGTGATGGCGCGGGCGGTGTTGGCCTTCTGCTCCTCGGTGCGGCCGGAGAACAGGTCGATGCGGACGAAGGGCATGTGTTGGCTCCTGTGGGGTTGGATCAAACGCTGGCCAGCAGGCCCGCGAACAGCCGGGCACGCGGCACAAGGCTGTCCACCAGCAGGTGCTCCTCCAGCGTGTGGATGCCGCCCCCGAGCACGCCAAGGCCATCCAGGGTCGGGATGCCGAGCGCGCCGGTGAAATTACCGTCCGACCCACCGCCGGCCGAAGCGTGCGGCAGCGGAAAGCCGAGGCGCTGCGCCAGCGCCTCGGCCACGCGGTAAAGGGTCAGCCCGGTCGCGTCCGGCTCCCAGACCGGGCGGGTGACGCCACGGGTGATCTCCACGCCCACCTCGCCGCCGCCGGCCAGGCCCAGCATCCGCTGCACCGCCCCGTCCAGATCCTGCTGCCGCCTGGCCATGGACAGGGCCTCGGCCTCGCAGGTGGTGGTGACGCAATTGACCCACTGCCCGCCGCGGATCACGCCCACGGAAAAGGTGGCGGCCTCGGTGGTCATCGCTTCCACCGCCTGCACCAGCCGGCACATCTCGCGGATGGCGCTGCGGCCCTCGGACAGGGCGGCACCGGCATGGCTTGGGCGGCCGGTGGTGCGCAGATTGAAGCGGGCGATGGCATAGCGGCCGGTGACCACGCCGCCATCCGGGCGGGCGGGCTCCGGCACCAGCACCACCTCGTGGCGCGCCGCCTCGGCCTCGATCAGGTCGCGGGTGGAAGGGCTGCCGATCTCCTCGTCGCCAGTCAGCAGAAAGGTGACGGGGCGGCGCAGCGCGATGCCGGCCTGGACGATCGCCGCCATCGCCTGGACGGCGATGAAGGTGCCGCCCTTCATGTCGCAGATGCCGGGACCGAAGCAGCGATTGCCATCCAGTCGGAACGGCAGGGCGCCCAGCGTGCCCACCGGATGCACCGTGTCCAGATGCGCCAGCACCAGGATGCCGCCCTCGCCGTCGCCATCGCTGTCCGGATGCGGGAAGCGGGCGCGGATGCAGTCGCTCAGGCCCATGCGGCCGGGAATGCGCTCGATCCGGGCGCCGAGGATGGCGAGGTCGCGTCCCGCCAGCGACATCATGCGGTTCACCGCGGCCGGATCAAAGGTGGGGCTTTCGCACTCCACCCACGGGCGCAACCCGGCCAGCAACGCCTCGGCCTCGAAGGGCAGGGACAGGGCGCGCTGCGCCTCGCTGTGCTGACCTGACAAGGCCTCGTCCAACATGCGCATCCCTTTTTCCCTCCCGCCATGCCTTCGGCGCAGCCTGCGTCGGGTCCAGGGCGCCGGCAAGGGGCAGAGGCGGCGCCGGGCCGAAAGGCTGGACGAAAACTGCCCAAGGACTGTTAAACCCATCGCGATGACCGAATCCGCCGCGCCGCGCCGCATCGCGCCTCAGACTGGCCCGCATCTGTGGAGCGGCGCCACGCTGTCACCGGCCGATTGGATGATGCCGCTGGGCGCCGGCGCCGGCGCCGAGATCGAGGCGGCCCTGGCCTCGCCCGGCGGGCCGCTGCCGCTGCTGGCACCGATGCTGGCCCAGGTGATCGAGCGATTGTCGCATGGCCAGGGCTTCTGCCTGCTGCGCGGCCTGCCGCACCGGGCGGAGCCTCACGCGCTGCTCGGCCTGCTGGGCAGCCGCATCGGCCGGCCGGTGGCGACCACCCCGGCCGACGGGCCGTTCCAGGCCGAGCCCTGCGACGTGCTGCTGCTGCTGTGCCGCCAGGGCTGCGTGCTGGCGCTGCATTCCGCCGCAGCCTTGCACAACGCGCTGCTGAAATCCGACCGCGCGACCCTGGAAGCGCTGTATCAGCCGCAGCCCCACGAGCCGGCGGTGCCGGTGTTTGCGGTGCACCAGGGCGCCTTCGCTGCCTGGCCGGCGCCGGCCTCCGCCGCGCTGCGGGACGCAGCGGAGGACGCCGCCCTGTCCATCCCCCTGCATCCCGGCGACCTGCTCTGCCTGAATCCATTCCTGGTCTGGGCCAGCCCGGCCGCCGGATTGGCCGCCCTGCCGCTGATCACCGAGCCATCTCGCCTGACCGGCCCCTTCGCGGCGCTGATGCCGGCCGCCGCGGGCTGAGACGCGTCATGCCGCTGCGCATCCTGGTGGCCAACGCCAACACCACCGAGGCCATCACGGCCCTCTGCGCCGCCGCCGCCCGCGCCGCCGCGGCGCCCGGCACCGAGATCATCCCCGCCACGCCGCGCTTCGGCCCGGCGGTGATCAGCACGCGCGTGGAGAACGTCATCGCCGGCCACGCGCTGCTGGAGCTGCTGGCCGAGCATGCGGGGCGGGTGGAGGCCGTGGTGCTGGCGGTCAGCCACGACACGGCGCTGGAAGCGGCGCGCCAGCTGATGCCGTGCCCGGTGCTGGGCATGACCGAGGCGGCCTGCCTGGTGGCCTGTACGGTGGGGGGCCGCTTCGGGCTGGTGACGCTGGGTGGGGTCGAGACCTATCGCGAGCTGATCGGGCGGCACGGCTTCGCCGTGCGCCTGTCCGGCCTGGAGGGCGTCGCCGCCACGCCGCAGGAGGCGGTGGCCGATCCCGGGAGGGTGGAGGCGCTGGTCGGCGTCGCCGTGCAACGCCTGGTGGATGGCGGCGCGGAGGCGGTGGTGCTGGGTGGGGCCGCCCTGGCCGGCATGGCATCCCGGCTGCCCGCGCCGGTGCCGCTGCTGGATGGCATGGCCTGCGCGGTGAAGCTGGCTGAGGCGCTGGCCGGCCTGAATCTGCCGCGGCCTTCCGCCGGCAGCCTGGCAGCACCGCGCGGGCGGGCGAGCTCCGGCCTGTCTCCGGCCCTGGCCAGGCTGCTGGGCGGCTGAGCCCGAGCGGCAGAGTACCGGCAGCGCGGCGTTTGCTGCGCTGCCACGACCCTTGCAAGGAGAGCCGCATGTTGCCGCAGCTTCGCCCCTACACCGACCATGCCGCCGCCCTGGCGGACGGCCGCCATACGCCGCGCGCCCTGCTGGAAGCCTGCCTGGAGGCGATGGAGCAATGGGAGCCGCAGGTCGGCGCCTTCACCGCCACCGACGTGGAGGGCGCGCGCCGCGCCGCCGATGCCGCCACCGCGCGCTGGAAGAACGGCAGGACACTCTCGGCCATCGACGGCATGACGGTGGGAATCAAGGACATCATCGACACCGACAACATGCCGACGCAGATGGGCTCGCCGCTGTTCGAGGGCCATCAGCCGCGCTTCAGCGCCGCCAGCGCCTGGGCGCTGCGCGACGCCGGGGCGGTGATCCTGGGCAAGACCGTGACCACCGAATTCGCCTCCACCGAGCCGCGCGGCACCCGCAACCCATGGGATCTGTCGCGCACCCCGGGCGGCAGCTCTAGCGGCTCCGGCGCGGCCGTGGCGGCGGGCATGCTGGCGGGGGCGATGGGCACGCAGGTGGTGGGCTCGATCATCCGCCCGGCCGGTTACACAGGGGTCTACGGCTTCAAGCCCTCGGTGGGGGGCATCAACCGGGGCGGCAGCCTGGATCTGCTGAGCCACAGCTGCTCGGGACCGATGGCGGCCAGCCTGTCCGACGCCTGGTGCATGGCGCGCGCCATCACCGAGCGGGTCGGCGGCGATCCGGGCTATCCCGGCCTTGGCGGCCCGTTGCTGCTGCCAGAGGCCCGGCGCCCCGCCACCCTGGCGCTGCTGCGCACCGCCGGCTGGCCGGGGCTGCATCCGGAGGCGCGCGCGGCGCTGGACGGGGCGCTCGAGACCCTGCGCGGCGGGGGTGTGCGCATCCTGCTGCCGGAGGAATGCCCGGAGCTCGCCGTGCTGGAAGCCGCCACCGCGGAATCCCGCGCCATCGCCATGGGCATCAATGCCTGGGAATGGCTGTGGCCGCTGGGTGCCTTCGCCGAGCGCGATGCGGCGGCGCTGAGCCCGTCCGCCCGCGAGCGGCTGGCGGCGGCGCGCGGCATGACGCGGGCGGACTACGTCGCGCTGCTGGAGCGACGCCGCGCCGCCCGCGCCGCCTTGGCGCGGCTGGCCGGGCTGTGCGACGCGCTGGTCGGCGTCACCGCGGCGGGCGCCGCGCCGGTCGGCCTCGGCTCCACCGGGGACCCGGTGTTCGTGGCGCCGGGCTCGGTGCTCGGCGCGCCGGTGGTCAGCCTGCCGGTGCTGCGCTGCGAGGGAATGCCGCTCGGGCTGCAGCTGCTGGGCTTCCGCGACCAGGATGCGGCGCTGGTCTCGCGGGCCGCCTGGATCGGCGACTGCCTCCGGGATGGCGGCGGACGGGCCGGCTGACGCCGGCCCGTCCCGGGCTGTTTCCGGCTACTCGACCTTGGCGCCGGAGCGGCGCACCACTTCGGCCCATTTGGTGACCTCGGCGGCGACGAACTTCTCATAGGCTTCCGGGCTGGTGCCGCCGTCGGGCGTCAGGTCCGGCTTCATGCCGCCCAGATCGGCCAGCTTGGCCCAGGTCTCAGGCTCCTTCACGATGGCGTCGATCTCGGCGCCGAGCTTGTCGATGATGGGCTTCGGCGTCTTGGCCGGAGCCTGCACGCCGAACCAGCCGGTCGCCTCCACGCCTGGCCACCCGGCTTCGGCGGTGGTCGGCACATCGGGGAGGGCGGTGCTGCGCGTGGTGGTGGTGACGGCGAGAGCACGCAGCCGCCCATCGCGGATGTGGCCGATCGCCGAGGGCAGGTTGTCGACGCCGACTTCGACCCGTCCGGCCATGACCTCGGCCAGCATCGGCCCGGCGCCGCGGTAGGGGATGTGGGTCATCTGGATGCCGGCCTCCAGCTTCAAAAGCTCGCCCGCCATGTGCAGCGAGGTGCCGGCGCCGGAGGAGCCGTGGTTGAGCTGGCCTGGCTTCGACTTCGCCAGCGCCACCAGTTCCTGCAAGGTCTTCACCGGCAGGGACGGATTGACGAAGATCACGTTGGGCACCCGGATCAGCAGGCCGACATTGGCGAGGTCGGACGGCTTGTAGGGGATCTCGCTGGCATAGAGCGCGTAGTTGATGGCGCCTGAGGACACCGTCTGCATCAGGATGGTGTAGCCATCCGGATCCGCCTTGGCGACGGCATCCGAGCCGATGTTGCCGCCGGCGCCGGCGCGGTTCTCGATCGGAAAGGGCTGGCCGAGGCGCTGCTGCAGCCGCGCCGCCAGGATGCGCGCCGCGATGTCGGTGGTGCCGGCCGGGGCGAAGGGCACGATGAACCTGACCGGACGGGTCGGCCAGGCTGCCGCCTCTGCGGCGCGCACCACGTGCGGGGCGAAGGGCAGCAGGGCGGCGGCGGACAGCAGGGTGCGGCGGCGTAGGGCCATGATGGGCGTCTCCTGTGGGCCGGGCCGTTCGCCCGGTTCTCGTGTCGACGCCCTTCATGTCCCATCCGCCGCCGCCCGCGCAAGCCGGTGCGGCGGCGCCGGACTTCAACCCTGGCGGCGCACGCCCATTGCCAGGGTCTGCTCGTCCACACGGGATGTGGTGGTGAGGCCGCGCCGCAGGCCCCAGACGCTCTTCTGGGTGTGCAGCGGGATCACCGCGATGTCGCGCATGGCCATCGCCATGGCGTCCTGCAGCTTCTTCTCGCGCGCCGCCTCGTCCAACGTTTTCAGCCCGTCGGCGGTCAGCGCGTCCATCTCCGGGTTGGAATAGCGCCCGTAATTCGACAGGCCGAGCCCCGGCGTGCCGCGGCTGCCGAGCACGGCGCGCAGCGAGGTGGACGGCTCGCCCGTGCTGTTGCTCCAGCCCAGCAGATAGGCCGAGACCTCGAAGCGGTTCAGCCGGCCGATCACGGTGGCCAGCGGCTGCGCGTCGACCTGGGTCTTCACCCCGATCCTGGCCCAGAGCTGCGCCACCACCTGCAGGATCTGCGCGTCGTTGACGTAGCGGTCGTTCGGCCCGCGCAGCACGATGGAGAAGCCGCCGGGATAGCCGGCTTCGGTCAGCAGCGCCTTGGCGCGGTTGGGATCGAAGCCGGGCACGGGTATGGCCGGGTTGTAGCCGAAGGCGCCTTCCGGCATGAACTGCCCGGCCGGCACCGCGGCGCCTTCCATCACCCGGCTGACGATGGCCTGGCGGTTGATGGCCAGCGACAGCGCTTCGCGCACCCGGTGATCCTGCAACGGGTTGCGGCCCAGCTTTTCGCCGTTGGGGCCGGTGATGTCGGGGCTGTCGCCGTCGCGGAACACGTCGAGGCCGAGAAAGATCAGCCGCAGGCTGGTGCCCTCGACGATGGTGAGGCGGTCCTCCTGGCGCAGCCGGGCGAGGTCGGCGGTGGGCAGGTTGTCGATCATGCCGACATCGCCCGACAGCAGCGCCGCCACGCGCGAGCCCGACTGGGTGATGATGCGGTAGTCGAGCGTCCGCCATTCGGGCTTGTCGCCCCAGTAATCCTCGTTGCGCTCCATCCGCACGCGGTCGTTCGGGCTGTAGGAGACGAAGCGGAACGGCCCGGTGCCGATGGCGGCGCGGCCGTTGTTGAACTCGGCCGAGGCGACCTCCCCCAGGCTGCGCGGCAGGATGAAGACCGAGGCCAGGTCATTGGCCAGCTGCGGATAGGCGCTGGCGGTGGTGAGGCGGATGCGGCGCTCGTCCAGCACCTCGATGCCGGTGATGGCCCGGGTGTAGACGGAGAAAGAAGATGGGCTCTGCACCGTCGGCACGCGCCGCAGGCTGTAGGTCACGTCCTCCGCCACCAGCGTTTCACCGTTGTGGAACGTCACCCCCTGGCGCAGCGTGAACTCCCAGGTGGTGTCGTTCACCAGCCGCCAGCCCTCGGCCAGGCCAGGGCGCAGCCGGGCGTTCTCGTCGCGCTGCACCAGCGTGTCGAACAGGTGCGTGGAGACCTGGATGCTGGGCGTCAGGGTGTAATAATGCGGGTCGATGCTGGCCGGCGGTGCGCTGACCGCGATGGACAGGGCATCGCCGGCGCCCTGGGCACGGACGGGCAGGGCCGGAAGGGCGGCGGCGCCGAGCAGCGCCCCGCCGAAGCCGCGTCGGGTCAGGCTCATGCCGCGTCCTCCACCCGTGCCGCCTCGCCGAGGCCGAGTTCCTGCTGCACCAGGCTGGCCCAGTAGGCGGCGCCGGGCACCAGGATCTCGTCGTTGAAATCGTAGAGCGGGGTGTGGACGTTGTGGAACGAGCCGTCCGGGTTCACGCCGTTGCCGATGCGCATGAACACGCCGGGCTTCTGTTGCAGCATGAAGGCGAAATCCTCGCCGCCTGTGCTCATCGGGAACTCGCCGACCTCAGCGGCGCCGGCCACGGCGGCGGCCGCAGCGTTGGCGGCAGCGACCTTTTCCGGCGCGTTCACGGTGGGTGGGCAGAGCGCCTCATAGGTGAACTCGGCGGAACAGCCGGACGCAGCGGCCAGCGTTTCGGCCAGTTCCCGCAGCCGGCGCCGGATCATCGCCTGCGCCTCCGGGCGGAAGTAGCGCGCGGTGCCGCGCACCTCGACCTTGGCCGGCATCACATTGGGCGAGCCTTGGGTGCCGCCGTGCACATAGCCCACGGACAGCGCCGCCGGCTCGGTGGGCTTCAGGTTGCGCGGGATGATGGTGTGCACGGCCATCAGGAACTGGCCCAGCACCACGGTGGCATCCGTCGCCAGATGCGGCGCCGCGCCGCCATGGCCGCCGGTGCCGTGGAAGGTGACACCCCAGAAATCCGCGCCGGCCAGGATCGGGCCGGGGCGGGTGGCGAAGGCGCCTGCCGGCAGGCCCGGCGTGTTGTGCATGCCCCAGACGCTGTCCATCGGGAAGCGTTCGAACAGCCCGTCCTGGATCATGGCGGCGGCGCCGGTACCGGCTTCCTCGGCCGGCTGGAAGATGAAGTGCACGGTGCCGGCGAAATCCGGGTTGCGCGCCAGATACCGGGCGGCGCCCAGCAGCATGGTGGTGTGCCCGTCATGGCCGCAGGCGTGCATCTTGCCCGGCACGGCGGAGGCGTGCGGCAGGCCGGTTTCCTCCTGGATGAACAGCGCGTCCATGTCGGCGCGCAGCCCGATGGCGCGCTGCGCCTGGTTGTGGCCGAGCGGGTGGCGCCCCTTGAGGGTGCCGACCACGCCGGTGCGGCCGATGCCGGTTTCCACCTCCAGGCCCCATTCCCGCAGCTTCTCCGCCACCAGGGCGGCGGTGCGAACCTCCTCGAAGCGGGTTTCCGGATGGCGGTGGATGTCCCGCCGGATGGCGGTCAGTTCCGCCTCGTCCTGCCGGATGTCGTCGAGGATGTCCTGGCGCACGCTGCCCAATCCCTGTTCTGCCACGAAAGGCGGCGAAACTGAGCCGCCGCGCCGGAGCGGTCAACGGGGGTGGCTGGCCATCCATCCCAGAACGCGGGATAACTGCCGGACTGATTGCCTGGAGATTGCTGTGGCCCCTGCCCGATTCCTGATCCGCGACGCGGTGGAGAGCGACCTGCCCCGCATCCTGACGATCTTCAACGAGGCGATCCGGACCAGCACCGCCGTCTGGCACCTGGAGGAAACCACGCTCGAGGCCCGCCAGGCATGGCTGCGGGAGCGGCGGGGCCGCGGATTGCCGGTGCTGGTGGCCGAGCTGGAAGGCAGTGCCCAGGGCTTCGCTTCCTACGGGGATTTCCGTCCCTTCGCCGGCTATGCGCTGACGGTGGAGCATTCCATCTATGTGGATCAGGCGCTGCGCGGGCGTGGCCTGGGCCAGGGGCTGCTGGAGGCCCTGCAGGACCGGGCCGTGGCGGCCGGCATGCATGTGATGCTGGCCGGGATCGAGGCCAGCAACGTCGCCTCGGCGGCGCTGCACCGGAAGGCCGGCTTCGAGGAAGCTGGCCAGCTGCGCCAGGTGGGGCGCAAATTCGGCCGCTGGCTCGACCTGCTGTTCATGCAGAAGATCCTGGCGGCCTCCGGCGGCCACCCGCCAGCCGGGTGATCCGGGATCGGGGTGCCGCGCACCCTCCCGGGACTGGTGCCCGCGCCCGGGAGTGCGGCCAGGTGGCACCCGGGCGGGCTCCTCCGATACGGCGCGTCGCTGCCACGGCCTCAAGCCACCGGATGCGGCATCGACCGGGCCCCGATGCGAGGACGGGAACGCCGTTGCGAAGGCGCCAGCGGCGGCGATGGATAGCTGTGGCCGGGCGCTGCCGCATTTCTCCGTCACGTTTTCAGAAGCCCTTTTCTCGTTGACGCCGGGATGGCCGGGCCGCATGGTCCGCCGCCCGAAAATCAACCCAGGGAAATACCCTTCCGATGCCTGCGATCACGCTGCCCGACCAGTCCGTTCGCCAGTTCGACGGGGCTGTGACGGGCACCACCGTGGCCGCCAGCATCGGCCCCGGCCTCGCCAAGGCGGCCCTCGCCATGGAGGTGGATGGCCAGCTGCGCGACCTGTCGCACGAGATCGCCTCCGACGCCGCGGTGCGCTTCATCACCCGCAAGGATCCAGAGGCGCTGGGCATGATCCGCCACGACGCCGCCCATGTGTTGGCCGAGGCAGTGCAGGAGCTTTATCCCGGCACCCAGGTCACCATCGGCCCGGCGATCGAGAACGGCTTCTACTACGACTTCGCCCGCAATGAGCCCTTCACGCCCGAGGATTTCCCGGCCATCGAGGCCAAGATGCGGGAGATCATCGGCCGCAACGCTCCCTTCGTGCGGGAAGAATGGCCGCGCGACGAGGCGATCGCCTTTTTCGAGAAGAAGGGCGAGCGCTACAAGGCCGAGCTGATCCGCGACCTGCCGGAGAGCGAGGTGATCTCGGTCTACCGTCAGGGCGAGTGGCTGGACCTATGCCGCGGACCGCACATGCGCTCGACCGGCGACATCGGCTCGGCCTTCAAGCTGATGAAGGTGGCCGGCGCCTATTGGCGGGGCGACCACCGCAACGCCATGCTGAGCCGCATCTACGCGACCGCCTGGCGGGACGGAAAGGAGCTGGATGCCCACCTGCACCAGCTGGAGGAGGCCGAGAAGCGCGACCACCGCAAGATCGGCAAGGAGATGGAACTGTTCCACCTCCAGGAGGAAGCGGCGGGGTCGATCTTCTGGCATCCCAAGGGCTGGCGCCTCTACACCACGGTGCAGGACTACATGCGCCGCCGTCTGGACGCGACCGGCTACCAGGAGGTGAAGACCCCGCAGCTGCTGGACCGCAAGCTGTGGGAAGCCTCCGGCCACTGGGACAAGTACCGCGAGAACATGTTCCTCGCGACCGTGGACGACGAGTCCGAGAAGGACCGCGTCCTCGCCCTGAAGCCGATGAACTGCCCGTGCCACGTGTTGATCTTCAACCACGGGCTGCGCTCCTACCGCGAGCTGCCGATGCGCATGGCCGAGTTCGGCGCCTGCCACCGCTACGAGCCCTCGGGCGCGCTGCACGGCATCATGCGGGTGCGTGCCTTCACCCAGGACGATGCCCACATCTTCTGCACCGAGGCGCAGATCGCGCAGGAAACGGTGGAATTTGTGGCGCTGCTGTCCCGTATCTACCGCGATTTCGGGTTCGAAAGCTTCCGGGTGAAGTTCTCCGACCGACCGGAGAAGCGGGCGGGCGACGACGCCACCTGGGACCGGTCCGAGGGCGCGCTGAAGGAAGCCTGCCGCATCGCCGGCGTCGAGTACGAGCTGAACCCGGGGGAGGGCGCCTTCTACGGCCCGAAGCTGGAATTCGTGCTGCGCGACGCCATCGGCCGTGACTGGCAATGCGGCACGCTGCAGGTCGATTTCGTGCTGCCCGAGCGGCTGGATGCGCAGTATGTCGGCGAGGACGGCAACCGGCACCGCCCCGTGATGCTGCACCGCGCCATCCTGGGTTCCTTTGAGCGCTTCCTCGGCATCCTGATCGAGGAGCATGCCGGGCGCTTCCCGCTCTGGCTGGCGCCCGTGCAGGTTGCGGTCGCCACCATCGTGGACGAAGCCTCGCCCTTCGCTCGCGAGGTGGCGGAGGCCTTCCGCAAGGCCGGATTGTCGGTCGAGCTGGACCTGCGCAATGAAAAGATCAACCGCAAGGTGGTCGACCATATCGAGGCCCGCGTGCCGGTGCTGGCGGTGATCGGCCGACGCGAGGCGGAGGAAGGCAAGGTGGTGCTGCGCCGCCTGCCCGGCCGCGAGCAGGTGACGGTGACGCTGGCCGAGGCGGTGGGGACCCTTGCAGCCGAGGCCGCGCCACCCGATCTGAAGACCCCTCTAAAGGTTGCAGCGGCCTGATCGCTGGACCATAAGACACTTCGATTTCGTTCCAACAGCAACAGGAGTTGACTCTGGCCCGAGGCCCTATTCCGAACCAGCTGCCGCCCCGCGAAGGACCGCGGGTCAATGAGGATATTCGCGTCCCGCAGGTTCGCCTGATCGACCAGGATGGTGAGATGCTCGGCGTCATGAGTGCGCGCGAAGCCCTGCTTCGTGCCTATGACGTCGGCATGGACCTGCTGGAAATCAGCCCCAATGCCGTGCCGCCGGTGTGCAAGATCACCGATTACGGCAAGTTCAAGTATGAGCAGCAGAAGAAGGCCAACGAGGCCCGCAAGAAGCAGAAGATCGTCGAGATCAAGGAGATCAAGGTTCGTCCGAACATTGATGACCACGATTACGACGTGAAGATGCGGGCGGCGAAGGGCTTCCTGGAGGAAGGCGACAAGGTGAAGGTCACCCTGCGCTTCCGTGGCCGCGAGATGGCGCACCAGGATCTCGGCGTCAGGGTTCTGGAACGCGTTCGGAACGAGCTTGGCGAATTGGCCAAGGTTGAGCAGATGCCGCGCCTTGAGAACCGGCAGATGATCATGGTGCTGGCGCCCAAATAAGCGTTCATCCCGGGGAAGCGCCTTCCCCGGGGACGCTTCAGCCCTTGGCCGGCGGATGGCTCGGAAAGCGCAGGTCCAGCCCGCGCGCCCGCCAGCCGGCCTCGATGATGGCCTTGTCGATCATGCCGGCCGGATCCGCCTTGCGAGGCGAGAAGGGCAGGGCCGGTGCCCGTGTCTGCCGCCAGATGTCCAGCAGCCGGCGCAGCTCCACCAGCGGTTCCCGATGGTCGTCCACCCGCAGGTCGAGGTCCGGGAAGTCCTCGGTGGTGACCAGTTTCATCGCCGCCGACTGGCGCCCGCGGCGGTCACCGCCCGCCGCTTCGCCTGCATCCAGCGCCAGCATCAGCCGCTCCGGCAGGAGAGAGGCTGTGGCGGAGGCGAAGGTCGCCGCCGTTTCACCCACCACGGCAGGCCCCGCCAGCATGTTGCCGGCGACGCTGAAGCCAGGGCCGGACTGGCTGCCCGCCCATTCCACGCAGCTTTCACCGGTCCACGCGGCGCTGCGGCCCTGCCGGTCCACGGCATGGATCTGGCGCAGCGCCTTGCCGGCATCCCCCACCAGGGCGCCCTCGATCGCCGCCGCCGGTGCCAGGCCGCGCGCCAGCGCGTCCAGCACGGCCGGTGCCAGGTAGCGGTTGGTGAAGGACTGCGTGGACACGGCGCCCACCCCGGCGCGCACATGCGGGCAGGAGGCGCCGACGGCAAAGGCGCAGGTCGTTACGGCCACGGCAAAGGCGCCGGTTGCGGCGTCATGCGCCACGATCGACCAAGTCATGCAGACGATTCCTCCGTTTTGGCCCGCTGCCATCAGGGGAGACGCCGCCACACCGGTCAAGGGGGCGCGCCCCGGCCGCATTCCTTCCATCCGTGCGAAACGCTTGCCTTGGGGAAATGACTGTGGTGCAAGCTCGCCCATGGCCGACCTGTCCTCCCAAGCGCTCCACCACGACCGCATCCTCATCCTCGATTTCGGCAGCCAGGTGACGCAGCTGATCGCGCGCCGGGTGCGGGAATCCGGCGTCTACTGTGAGGTGTGGCCGTTCACCGCCACCGCCGAACGCATCCAGGGCTTCGAGCCCCGTGGCATCATCCTGTCCGGCGGGCCGGCCAGCACGGTGGATGAGGGCAGCCCGCGCGCGGCGCCGGCGGTGTTCGAGATGGGCGTGCCGCTGCTCGGCATCTGCTACGGCCAACAGACCATGTGCATGCAGCTCGGCGGCCGGGTCGAGAAGAGCGACCACCAGGAATACGGCCGGTCCTATGTCGAGGTGCGCGAAGAATGCGCCCTGACCCGGGACGTCTGGTCTCCCGGCGCGCGGGAGCAGGTCTGGATGAGCCATGGCGACCGCGTCGCCGAGCTGCCGGCGGGTTTCCGAATCGTGGCGGTGAGCGAGGGTGCCCCCTTCGCCATGGTGGCCGATGACAGCCGGCACTTCTACGGCATCCAGTTCCACCCCGAGGTGGTCCACACCCCGCATGGCGCACAGTTGCTGCGCAACTTCACCCACGGCGTCTGCGGCTGCGGGGGCGACTGGACCATGGCGGCCTTCCGGGCCGAGGCGATCCAGCGCATCCGCGCCCAGGTCGGCGACGGCAAGGTCATCTGCGGCCTGTCCGGCGGCGTCGATTCCTCGGTGGCGGCCGTGCTGATCCACGAGGCCATCGGCGACCAGCTGACCTGCATCTATGTCGACCACGGCGTGATGCGCGGCGGCGAGACGGAGCAGGTGGTCCGCACCTTCCGTGACCGCTTCAACATCAGGCTGGTGCACCGTGACGCCTCCGACCTGTTCCTCGGCCAGCTGGAAGGCGTCACAGACCCGGAGCGGAAGCGCAAGACCATCGGCCGCCTGTTCATCGAGGTCTTCGAAGAGGAGCAGGCCAAGATCGGCGGCGCTGATTTCCTGGCGCAGGGCACGCTGTATCCGGACGTCATCGAGAGCGTTTCGGCCACCGGCGGGCCGTCGGTCACCATCAAGTCGCACCATAATGTCGGCGGTCTGCCCGAGGGCATGCGGATGAAGCTGGTGGAGCCGCTGCGCGACCTGTTCAAGGACGAGGTGCGCGAGCTGGGCCGTGAGCTTGGCATGCCGGAGGAGATCGTCGGCCGCCACCCGTTCCCCGGCCCGGGCCTGGCCATCCGCATTCCCGGCGAAGTCACGCGGGAACGGGTGCAGATCCTGCAGAAGGCCGATGCCATCTATCTGGAGGAGATCCGCGCCGCGGGCCTCTATGACGCCATCTGGCAAGCCTTCGCCGTGCTGCTGCCGGTCAAGAGCGTCGGGGTGATGGGCGATGGCCGCACCTACGACAATGTCTGCGCCCTGCGCGCGGTGACCTCCACGGACGGCATGACGGCGGATGTGTACCCGTTCACCATGGAGTTCCTGACGCGCGTCTCGGCCCGCATCGTCAACGAGGTGCGTGGCATCAACCGGGTGACCTACGACATCACCTCGAAGCCCCCCGGCACCATTGAATGGGAATGAGGCGGCCGGGATAGCCGGGCGAGCGGTGCGGCGGGGAAGGCAGGGTCTCCCCTTTCCGTGTCAGCGGGGCGCCGGCCGCAGCCGCTCGGCCAGCACCGCCCCCAGGGCGCCCAGCAGCATCAGCGTCGCCATCGGCCGCGCCGTGCCGTCGGCGAAGTGGCTGAGCAGGAAGCCGCTGCTGCCGGCGATGGCGAATTGCAGCGTGCCCATCAGGGCCGAGGCGGAGCCCGCCTGCATGGCATGCCGGCTCAAGGCGCCGACCGCCGCGTTGGGCATCACGAAGGACGAGCAGGACATCGCCACCGCCACTGGCAGCAGGATCGCCAGCCAATGCGGCGGACCAACATAGGCGATCACGGTCAGCACCAGCGTTGCCAGCAGGATCGCCAGGGCCGCCATCCGCACCAGCCGCTGCGGCCCGAAGCGCAGCAGCATCGGCGGGTTGAGCTGCGAGCAGATGATGAAGCCGGAAGCGTTGGCGCCGAACAGGATGGCGAAGGCACCCGGCGTCATGCCGAACTGGCCGACGAACACTCCGGCCGCGCCGCCGATAAAGGCGAACAGCATGAACAGCATAGCGCTGCCCATCATCACGTGGGTGATGAAGCTGGGCTCGCGCAGGATCTGCAGGAAGCGCACCAGCAAGGCGCTGAAGCCGAGCCGCAGGCGGCGTTCGGGGGCCAGGGTTTCCGGCAGCAGCCGCCACACCAGCACGGAGGAGATCACGGCATATCCGGCCCCGAACCAGAAGATCGGCCGCCAGCCGCCGAAGTTCAGCATCAGCCCGCCCAGGCTGGGGGCCAGGATCGGTGCCGCGCCCATCACCAGCATCAGCCGCGACATCAGCTTCGCCGCCGCGTGACCATCCGCCAAGTCGCGCACCACGGCACGCGGCAGCACCATGCTGGCCGAGCCGCCGAAGGCGGCGACGCAGCGGAAGGTCGCCAGCATCTCGATGCTGGTGGCGGTGGCGCAGCCCACCGAACCGAGGATAAAGATGAACAGGCCGATCAGCAGCGGCCGCCGCCGGCCCAGCCGGTCCCCGAGCGTGCCCTGCACCAGCTGCCCGACCGACAAACCGAGGAACCAGGCGGCCAGCGTCAACTCGGCCGATCCCGTTGGCGCGCCGAACCCGTGCTCGATGGCTGGAAAGGCGGGAAGGTACATGTCGGTCGAGAGCGGCCCGATCGCGGTCAGAAAGCCGAGCAACAGGGGCAGCCAGACAGGCATGGTGGGGAATGATCCGGAGATGGAAGCGGGGCTGTGCAGGCATCGCCGTATCTCTGGCCATGCCGAAACAGAATGACCTGCCGCGCGAAGAACCGCCAGGGCCCACAACTGCTGCCGGATAGCGAAATCCGCCCGGATCCTGTGCACCGGAGAGCTGGATGATAATATTATGATTCACTGCGGCAGGTCATTCCGTCAGCAAGGTCACCCTGGTGCCGGCCGCTTCGCTGAGGCATGCGGCCACAGCTTCATCTCCTGACGTGCCGGGCGTCATCGATCACTCCTCAGCCAGGGGCGGGCTGCACGCCGCCGGTGCGAGAGGGCCGGCGGCCGCATCCGGCGGCGGGACCTGTTCGGGCCGCAGCGCCGCCCCCGGCCGCCTACATTGGCGCATTGCGCTTCCCCGCGTGTTCCGGCTTGCCGAGCGTTGGCGGGGCGGGAAGACTTGCCTGGCCGGCGACGCGCCGGCCCAGAAAAACCCAGGGAGAAATGCCGTGTTCCGAAATCTCGCTGCCCTCGCGGGCGGCCTCGCGCTCGTGGCCGGCTTCGGCCTCCCCGCCGCCGCCCAGCCTGCCGCCGACACGGTGGGCGCCATCCGCGCCCGCGGAACGCTGGTCTGCGGCGTGATCGGCACCACCGCCGGCTTCAGCCTGCCTGACAGCCGCGGCGTCTATCGCGGCCTCGACGTGGATGGCTGCCGCGCCGTCGCCGCCGCCATCCTCGGCGACGCGGACAAGGTGCGCTACGTCAACACCACCACCCAGAACCGCTTCACCGCGCTGCAATCGGGGGAGCTGGACCTGCTGGTGCGCAGCACCACCTGGTCCCTCGCGCGCGAGGCGGCGCTGGGCCTCGCCTTCGCCACAGTCAATTTCTACGATGGCCAGGGCTTCATGGTGCGGAAGTCGCTCGGGGTGGAGAGCGCCAAGCAGCTCGACGGCGCCACCCTGTGCCTGCAGCCCGGCACCACCTCCGAGCTGAACGCCGCCGATTACTTCCGCAGCAACGGCATCAAGTTCACACCGGTCGTCATCGAGAACGTCGAGGAACTGCGCTCCGCCTTTATTGCCGGGCGCTGCGATTCCTATACCAACGACACCTCTTCGCTTGCCGCCTTCCGTGCGGTGCAGCGCAACCCCGCCGACTACGTGCTGCTGCCCGAGGTGATTTCGAAGGAGCCGCTCGGCGCCGCCATCCGCAAGGGCGACTGGCGGTTCTTCGACATCGTGCGCTGGACGCATTTCGCGCAGCTGACGGCGGAGGAGCTCGGCATCACCAGCACCAACCTGGCCGAGTTCGAGAACAGCACCAACCCGGACGTGCAGCGCTTCATGGGCAGGAGCGGCGAGCTGGGCAAGATGCTGGGGCTGGCGCCGGACTGGGCGGTGCAGGTCGTGCGCCAGGTTGGCAATTTCGGCGAGACCTGGGAGCGCAACATCACCCCGATCGGCGTTCAGCGAGGGCTGAACAGCCTGTGGACCAAGGGCGGGCTGCAATATGCGCCGCCGATGCGCTGAGGCATCATGCCGGGGAGGGCGTCTCCCCGGCCGCCCTTACCCATGGGCGGCGAGAATCGCGTCGAAGCGTTCCCGCCGCAGCCGCTCGTAGTGGCGGCGGTGAAAGCCGTCGATCTCCCGCAGCTTCGCCTCGTCGAGCGGCATGAACTCGTAGGTTTCGCTCTGCGCGATGCGCATGCGGTCGAAGCCCATGGCGCGGAAA
Organism: Teichococcus vastitatis; assembly: GCF_003604215.1. Classification (GTDB taxonomy): domain Bacteria; phylum Pseudomonadota; class Alphaproteobacteria; order Acetobacterales; family Acetobacteraceae; genus Pseudoroseomonas; species Pseudoroseomonas vastitatis. Next base: position 703,460 of record NZ_QXGS01000001.1, on the reverse strand, counting down.
TGCGCCGGCGAGAAGGAATTGCCCTGCTCGCCGATATAGCGGCCAAAGGACACGGTGGTCAGCACCCGCGTCATGCCCAACTCCAGGCAGGCGATGCTCTTGGCCGCGTCCTGGGATGACGCCTCAGTGGTGATGCTCAGCGGCCGGTAGAGTTCGAAGATGCGCCGGTGCGGCCGGTCATTGTAGTCGCGGCCCTCCAGCAGCGCGTAATACGGCGCTAGCCATTCCATCATCCGCCGCCAGGCCTGCCGCCGCAGCCCGAAGCCCCAATGGTGCTCCAGCGGGATGTATTTCACCACCGGGCCCGGATAATCCCGCCGGTGGTCGCCATAGGCGGCGAAATAGGCAACGTGGTCGAACGACTCGCTGCGGCGGCGCAGTTCCTCCAGCGCGAACAGGTACCAGGGGCCGAGCTCCAGATCGTCCTCCAGGAAGTAGGCCAGCTCGGCATCCAGCTCCTCGAAAGCCAGCCGCTCGCCGCGCAGGATGTTCTGCGCCACGCCGAGGTTATGCGGACTGCGCATCACCTGGCCGGCGGGAAAATGGCGCCGGAAGGCGGCGACGCATTCATCCAGCGCCGCATCCGTGGTGAAGCGCCGGCCGGTGTGGCGCGACACCGCGCCATCCTGAAGCAGCCACACTCGGGCGGGGTCGAATCGCACCCCGCGCTGCGCCGCGAGCGAGGCGCAGATCCGCTCCAGGTAGTGCGGCCGGTCGAACGCGTAGAGGATGATCGGCGCGGTGACGCTGTGCACCGGGCTCACCGGCCGGCGACGCGGCGAAAGCCGGGCTCGGCCGGAGGTTCGGCGAAATCCTCGTCGATCTGCTCCACCCAGGCCAGCGGCGGGCCCTTGCGGCAGGCGGTCAGCAGCGCGCTGACGGCGGCGGCATCGCCGGAAACCAGCGCTTCCACGCTGCCGTCGCTGCGGTTGCGCACCCAGCCCTGCACGCCCAGTCGGTGCGCCTCGGCCACCATCCAGTCGCGATAGCCGACGCCCTGCACCCGGCCGCGGATCCGCACCGTCTTGGCATCCATGTCCTGCTCCTCCCCTTCCGCCCTGGTCCACGGCGTGGCGGGAAGCGTCTCAGGCCCGTGCCAGCCGCAGCAATTGCGCCGCCAGATGGACGTCGCGCTCCACGGCCCGCTGCCGCGCCGCGGCTTCCTCGTCCACGCCCCACAATTCCTGCTGGTAGCTTTCATCGACGAAGCCGAGCCGGCAAGCCTCCGCCGCATCGACCTGCCCGGCCACGATGGCGAGACCCAGCACCAAGCTGCCCAGCGCCGGTACCGCGATTCCGAGCGCCGCCAGCTCCAGCGGCGGCAGGGCGGCCACGGCGCGGTGCAGCGCGGCCACCGAGGCCGGGTCCTGCTCCACCGGCATGATGCCAACCGTCACCCGCAGCGGGGCGTCATAGGTCAGGGCCGCCCAATCCAGCAGCGGCTGCCATTCCGCCGCCTGGATGGCGGCGAGGCGCGGCTCGGTCGCGCGGTAGCAGAGCAGGTCGGTTTCCCCATACTTCGCCACGGCAGCGGCGGAGGGCGCCGGGTCGGGCGCGATGCGGTCCACCGCCGTGGCGGCGACGCGGGTCAGCGGAACCTCCTCCAGGCTCATCTCGCCGCCCTTGGCGGCGCCGCCGGCCTGCTGCCATTCGGCGGCCACCGCCTCGGCCAGGGCACGGCCGGGCAGGCGCAGCGCGCCGCTGCCGGGCAGCCGCATCGGACGGCCGTCCAGTAGCACGGTGAAGCCATCCTCGCCTTCGGAGACGGTGGCCTGGTCCCAGAAACGCTTCATGCGCGGCTTATCGCGGAGGGCCGCTGTCGCATCAAGCCTTGTCCTTCCGCTGCGGCTTCAATCCCTGAAGGCCGCGCAGGGTCAGCACGGTGGCGAGCGACAGCATCACCGCCACGGCGAAGGCATGCAGCGCCACGGCGGCGCCGATCGCGCCCGTCACCCACAATCCGGCGGCGGTGGCGGTGCCGTGCACCCGTCCGCGGTCGCGGATGATGGCGCCCGCGCCCACGAAGCCGATCCCGGTGGTCAGGCCCTGCAGGATGCGCGACACGGCATCGGCGTTGATGTCGGCCGGCACTCCCGCCGCCTGCAGGAAGCCGCAGGAGGCCAGCGCCACCAGGGGGAAGGTGCGCAGCCCGGCACTGCGGTCCTCCCGCTCGCGGTCCCAACCGATCGGCAGGGCCAGCACATAGGCCACCACTAGGTCGCGGATCTGCAACAGCGCCGGGGCGAGTTGCGGGTCGTCAGGCAGCATCGGCTTCTCCATTCCGGCAACGGGGACGGTGCCGTCCGGTTGCCGGCTCCGCGTTGTCTCGCGCCGCAGGAGGCGTATAGATCCGGCCTGACCGCAGCGGAGGCCCGATCATGCGCAACGATCCCATCAGCCTGGACGAGCTGTCCGCCCGCATTGAGGGCAAGGGTCCTGCCTATACCCGGCTGGCCGACACCATCTGGGGCTTCGCCGAGCTGCGCTTCAACGAGCACCAGTCGGTGGCGGCGCAGATCGCGACGCTGGAAGGCGAGGGCTTCCGCATCACCCGCGAGGTCGCCGGCCTGCCCACCGCCTTCATGGCGGAATGGGCTCACGGCGGCCCGGTGATCGGCTTTCTCGGCGAGTTCGATGCCCTGGCCGGGCTCAGCCAGGAGGCCGGCGTGGCGGAGCCGCGGCCGGTGGTGCCGGGCGGCATCGGCCATGGCTGCGGCCACAACCTGCTGGGCTCGGGCGCCATGCTGGCCGCCGTGGCGGCGCGCGACGCGCTGGCCGCGGAGGGCCGCCCCGGCACCATCCGCTATTACGGCTGCCCCGGCGAGGAAGGCGGCTCCGGCAAGACCTTCATGGCGCGGGACGGCGTGTTCGACGACCTCGACGCCGCCATCTGCTGGCATCCCGGCGTGTTCGCCGGCGTGAACTCGGCCAGGACGCTGGCGAATTTCCAGGTGTATTTCCGCTTCAAGGGACGGCCGTCCCATGCCGCCGGCTCCCCGCATCTTGGCCGCTCGGCGCTGGACGCCGTCGAGATCATGAACATGGGCGCCAACTACCTGCGCGAGCACATCCCCTCCGACGCACGGCTGCACTACGCCATCACCGACGCCGGCGGCAATTCGCCCAACGTGGTGCAGGCCAATGCCGAGGTGCTGTACCTGATCCGCTCGCCCAAGGTGGCGCAGGCGGCGGCGCTGTTCGAGCGCGTGAAGCGCTGCGCCGAGGGTGCCGCGCACATGACCGAGACGCAGCTCTCGGTGGAGATCGACAAGGCCTGCTCCGAGGTCATGCCGAACACGGTGCTGGAGATGGTGATGCACGAGAACATCCGCCGCCTCGGCGCGCCGGTGTTCGACGATGCCGAACGCGCCTTCGCCGCCGCCATCCGTGAGACCCTGACGGCGGACGACATTGAGAGCAGCGTCGAGTTCTTCGGCGCCCCTCCGGAGGCCGCGTCGCTCGACCTGGCGGCCGAGATCCTGCCCTTCGACGGCACGCCGCGCTGGATGCCGGGCTCCACCGATGTGGGCGATGTGTCCTGGGTGGTGCCGACGGTGCAGTGCCACGGGGCGAATTACGCGGTGGGCACGCCGTTCCACACCTGGCAGATGGTGGCGCAGGGCAAGAGCCCGGCGGCGCACAAGGGCATGCTGCACGCCGCCAAGGCGATGGCCGCGACGGCGCTGGACGCGATCCGCGACCCTGAGCTGCTGGCCCGCGCCAAGGCGGAGCTGCGGCGGCGCACCGGCGGCCGGCCTTATGCCTGCCCGATCCCGCCGGAGGTCAAGGCGCCGCCGCTGCGCGCCGCGCGCTGAGGCCGGTTCCGCCCGCCCTCACCGCATGGCGGCGACGTCGATGATCTCGCTGCGCGGCAGCCGTGCCACCGGACCCAGGGTGGTCAGCGTGCCGCCATCCAGCATCACGTTGTGCAGCGTACCATCCGCCAGCAGCCAGGCGGTGTTGTCGCCTTCCGCCCGGCTGGCGATGTCGAAGGCCGCGCCGGCCGGCAGCGAACCGAGCAGCACCTTGGGCTGCTGTACCCCGTCATTCGGCGGCGCCTGCAGGTTCAGCTGCCCGAGCAGCATGTCCAGGGTGTAGAGCATCGTCGCGGCCGGCTTGCCGACGCTGTTGGTATAGGCGCCGGCAGTGATGCGCGGCACCGTCTCGCCGAGTGCGCCGGCCTGGTACTTCAGCGCACCGTCCCGCGTCACCGCGCCGGTGTCGGGATGGACGCGGAAATTGGTGCCGTTCATGCCCATCAGCCGCAGCCGGTCGGCCATCGGATTGAAGTCCACCACGGCGCGGCCGCCGCCCTCGAAACGCTCCGACAGGCTGCTGACCTGGACGGCTTGGCCGCTGGCGGGATCCACCGTGACAATCTGGCCGGCGCTGGTGACGCCGTAGAGCTTGCCGTCGGCCGGACGCTGATCGATGCCGAGCAGCGTGCCCTCCGCGCCGCGCACGGCCACCGGCTTCGCCGCCATGCGGGTCTCGGTGTCGATGGCGACGATCTCGTTGCTGTTGGTCAGTCCGATCAGGGTCGCCGCATCGGCCGCGCGGGTCAGGCCCAGCACGCCGGGCAGGATCATGGCGGCGCAGGCGAGGGAACGTGACAGGATCATCAGGTGGCTCCGGTTCCGTGAGGGCGGGATGCTCCTCTGCCGGCGTTACGCAGCCCCGGCGGGCTTGGACGCAGCCCATCTGATCACGAAAAAGCGATCCGGTTCAGCTCCCCGTCGCCGCGGTGAGCCTGCCGATGAACTGCACCGGGCCGCTCGGCCGCGGCAGCGGCGATCCGCCTGGCGGCTCCAGCGTGATCTCGATCAGCATGCCGGGCTGCGGCTCGAGACCGCCGGGCGCCACGATGATGCGTCCCTCGGGCGGGATCAGCCCCAGCGAGACCGGAGCGGTGGCGCCCTGCGGCAGAGCCCAGAGCTGCAGCACGCGGTCCGGCGGCAGGGGCTGCGGGTTCAGCGAAGCCAGCCGCAGTCCCTCGCGCGCCGTTTCCACCACCCAGGCGGGCTGATCGCGCTGGGTCAGCAGCACCGTCATCAGCCGCGGCGGCTCGGCGGGCTGCAGCAGCAGCAGCGCCGCGAGGCCGGCGGCCAGCCCGGTGGCGCCCAGCGCCCAGCCCCGCCAAAGCCAGCCCGCGCCGCCGTTCACGCGTCGCGGCCCGGCCGGGGCATCGGACAGAGATTCCTCGATGCGCTGCCAGAGCGCCGGCGGCGGCGCTTCGGGCGGGGACAGCGCCATCAGCGGCGACAATCGCGCTTCCCAGGCGGCGACGGCCGTGCGCATTTCGGCATCCCGCGCCATGACGCGCTCAACCGCCTCGGCCTCGCGTGCTTCCAGCGTGCCCAGCACGTATTCGCCGGCCAGCGCGTCGCGTTCTTCCTGCGTCATGCCAGGCACCCCCGAAGCTGCGCCAGGCCGCGCCGGATCCATGCCTTCACCGTGCCGAGCGGCTGGTCGAGCCTCGCCGCGATCTGCGCGTGTGACAGCCCGTGCACGAAGGCGAGCAGGATGCCGTGGCGGTTGCGTTCCTCCAGCGCCAGCAGGCAGTCGCGCAGCCGGCGTCCATCGGCGCGGGCGGCGACGCTGTCCAGGGCGCTGGCATCCACCGCCGCATCGCCGAGCGCGGGATCGTCGGTCAGGATCTCGCGCCCCTGCCGTCGGGCGATATCGAGCGCGGCATGGCGGACGATGCCGCCGAGCCAGGCTTCCGCCGCGCCGCGTCCGGGATCGAATTGTTCGGCGCGGCGCGCGATGTTGAGAAAGGCGTCGTGCAGCGCGTCGGCGGCGCGGTCGCGGTCGCGCAGGATGGCGTTGGCCACGCCGAACAACCGCACCGACTGCCGGTCATAGACACCGCGCAAGGCCGCGCGGTCGCCGGCCGCGACGGCAGCGAGCAGCCCGGTCAGATCCTGCCCGCCGCCATCCATGGCCTCAGCCCGCCGCCTTGGCTTCGCGCCGGCGGCGGTGCAGCACGAACTCGGTGTAGCCGTTCGGCTGCTTGGCGCCCTCGAACACCAGGTCGCGCGCCGCCCGGAAGGCCGGGCCGTCATAGCCCGGTGCCATCGGCCTGTAGGCCGGGTCCGCCTTGTTCTGCCCGTCCACCACCGCGGCCATGCGGCGCAGCGTGTCCTCCACCTGGCTCTCGCTGACGATGCCGTGGCGCAGCCAGTTGGCGATGTGCTGCGCCGAGATGCGCAGCGTCGCGCGGTCCTCCATCAGGCCGACATCGTTGATGTCCGGCACCTTGGAGCAGCCGACGCCCTGGTCGATCCAGCGCACCACGTAGCCGAGGATGCCCTGGGCGTTGTTGTCCAGCTCCGCCTGCACGTCGCCCGGTGCCCAGTTGCTGGTGCCGAGCGGGATGGTCAGGATGTCGTCCAACCTGGCGCGCGCCCCGCCCTGCGCGATTTCCTCCTGCCGCTTCGCCACGCTGGTCTCATGGTAGTGCAGCGCATGGAGCGTGGCGGCGGTGGGGGAGGGCACCCAGGCGGTGTTGGCGCCGGCCTTCGGATGGCCGCCCTTCTGCGCCAGCATGTCGCCCATCTTGTCGGGCGCCGCCCACATGCCCTTGCCGATCTGCGACTTGCCGCGCAGCCCGCAGGCGAGGCCGGTGTCGACGTTCCAGTCCTCATAGGCCTTGATCCAGGCGGCGCCCTTCATGTCGCCCTTGCGCAGCACCGGCCCGGCCTCCATGGAGGTGTGGATCTCGTCGCCGGTGCGGTCGAGAAAGCCCGTGTTGATGAAGGCGACGCGCGCCGACGCGGCGGCGATGCAGGCGCGCAGGTTCACCGTGGTGCGCCGCTCCTCGTCCATGATGCCCATCTTCAACGTGTTGCGCGGCAGGCCGAGCGCGTCCTCGACGCGGCCGAACAGCTCGTTCGCCCAGGCCACTTCCTCCGGCCCGTGCATCTTCGGCTTGACGATATAGACGGAGCCGGCGCGGCTGTTGAGCCGCCGGCCCTTCACGTCGTGCAGCGCGATGGCGACAGTGATCAGGGCGTCCAGGATGGTTTCCGGCACCTCCCTTCCATCCAGCATCACGGCATCGGTCATCATGTGGTGGCCGACATTGCGCACCAGCATCAGCGAGCGGCCGGGCAGCGTCAGCGTGCCGCCCTCCGGCGTGGTGTAATCGCGGTCGCCGTTCAGCCGCCGGGTCTGGGTTCGGCCGCCCTTCTCGAAGGAGGCTTCGAGGTCGCCTTTCATCAGCCCGAGCCAGGCGCGGTACACCGCCACCTTGTCCTCGGCGTCCACGGCGGCGACCGAATCCTCGCAATCCATGATGGTGGAGATGGCGGATTCCAGCACCACGTCGGCGATGCCGGCCGGGTCCTCCCGGCCGATGGGGTGGGCCTTGTCGACCACCACCTCCATGTGCAGGCCGTTGTTGCGCAGCAGGATGGCGGACGGCGCCTCGGCGCTGCCGGCATAGCCGGCGAATTGCGCGGAATCCCGCAGCGCCGTGGCGCCGCCCTGCACCAGCCCGACCACCAGCACGCCGCCGACCACCGACAGCTCCGCCACGTCCGACCAGGACCCGCCCAGCAGCGGCGCCGCGCCATCCAGCACTTGGCGGGCCCTGGCGATCACCTTCTCGCCGCGGGCCCGGTTGAAGCCGCCCTTGCCCCCTGCGCCACGGGCCAGCGCGCCCTCCTCGGGAATGGCGTCCGTGCCGTAGAGCGCGTCATACAGGCTGCCCCAGCGGGCATTACCGGCGTTCAGCGCGTAGCGGGGGTTGTTCACCGGCACCACCAACTGCGGGCCGGCCAGGGTGGCGATCTCCGGATCCACGTTCTCGGTGGTGATGGTAACCGGGCCGGGATCGGGCCGCAGGTAGCCGATCTCCTCCAGGAAGCCGCGGTAGGCGGCGAGATCCACCGGCTTCTGCGGATGCGCCCGGTGCCATTCGTCGAGCTTCGCCTGCAGCGCGTCCCGCCGGGCCAGCAGCTCGGCGTTACGCGGCCCCAGATCGGCAAGGATCGCCTGCATGGATGACCAGAACGCCGCCGGCTCGATGCCGGTGCCGGGCAGCGCCTCGGCCTCGATGAACTGACGCAGCACGGGTGCGACCTGCAGCCCCGCCTCGGTGTTCGCCATGCCCCGTGATCCTCCAAGCTGGTTCTTCTGGTCTGAGCATAGACGGCAACGCCGCCCGCCGGCAAAGCCGCCCCCGCCGCCTCACCGGGGTGGAATGCCCATTGCCGGTTTCCGCCGATGGGTGGACGCTGGCGGCCCCGATCCACGGAACAGGATGCCCGCCGCCATGGCCATCGCCTACGCACCCTCGCCCTTCGCCACCCAGCACTGGCAGGTCACCAAGCCGGCGGCGCGCGGCGCGCGGGGCCTGGTGGTGAGCCAGAGCCGCGCCGCCGCGGAAGCAGGCGTCGCGGTGCTGGAGGCCGGCGGCAACGCGGCCGACGCCGCGGTCGCGACCGCCTTTGCCCTGGCGGCGATGGAGCCCTGGAACTCTGGCCTGGGCGGCATCGGCTTCGCCCTGGTCCACAAGGCCGGACAGCCCCGGGCCGAACTGCTGGATTTCGGCCCCGTCGCCCCCGCCGCCAGCGATCCCTCCGCCTTTCCGATGACCGGCCGGATGAAGCAGGACCTGTTCTCCTGGCCGGAGGTGGAGGGCGACCGCAACATCCACGGCCCGCTGTCGATGGTGATCCCGTCGGCGGTGGCCGGCTACGCGGCCATGGCCGAGCGCTTCGGCAGCGGCATCGCCCTGGCCGATCTGCTCGGCCCCGCCATCGCCCTGGCCCGGCGGGGCCTGCCGCAGGACTGGTACACCACGCTGAAGGTGGCGAATTCCGCCAAGGTGCTGCGGCTGTATCCCGACAGCGCGCGCATCTACCTGCCGGACGGGCTGCCGCCGGTGGCGCCCTACCAGGGGGCACCGGGTTTTTTCCGCCTGGGCCGCCTGCCGGACACGCTGGAGCGGCTGCGCGACGCCGGATGGCGCGATTTCTACGAGGGCGAGGTCGCGGCCTCCATCGTGGCCGATGTGGCGGCGATGGGCGGCTTCCTGTCGGCCGAAGATCTGCGCGGCTGCCAGGCGCGCATCCGTCCGGCCCTGTCCATCCCCTGGCGCGGCGACATCGTGCTGCAGGGCGCCGGCGGGCTGACCGCTGCGCCCACCCTGGCGCGGGTGGCGGCGGAGATGGCGAGGCTCGACTCTGCCGCGCCGGATGCCGCCTGGTTCAGCGCCCTGGCCCGCACGCTGCGCGGTGCCTATGCCGAGCGCCTCGAAGGCCTCGGCGCCGCTACCGCCGCCGAACCGTCGGAAACCTGCACCACCCACCTCACCGTGGTGGATGCGGAAGGCAACATGGTGGCGATGACCACCACGCTGCTCTCCTCCATGGGCAGCCGCGTGGTGCTGCCCGGCAGCGGCGTGCTGATGAACAACGGCATGATGTGGTTCGATCCACGCCCCGGCTCGGCCAATGCCATCCGTCCCGGCGCCCGGCCGCTCTGCAACATGTGCCCGGTGACGGTGTCCGACGGCACCGGACCGGTGATGGCGCTGGGCGCCTCGGGCGGGCGGCGCATCCTGGCCTCGGTGGCGCAGATGCTGGCCTTCACCTTGGATTTCGGCATGACGCCGGAGGAAGCGGCGCACCACCCGCGCATCGACGTGTCGGGGCCGGACGGCGCCACCGCCGACCGCCGCCTGCCGGCCGAGGTTCTGGCGGCGCTGGAGGCGCAGGGCGAGCTCACCGTGGTGGAGCACGCCGTGCTGCCGGTGAACTTCGCCTGCCCTAACCTGATCCGGCGGGAGGAGGCGGGGTTCGCCGGCATCAGCGATGCCATGACGCCGTGGTCGGCGGCGGTGGCGGCGCGGTGACCGGCGCCGTGGCCGCCGCTGACCCGGCGCTGCGGCGGGTGGTGCGACGGGTCGCGGCGCTGAACCTCGGCTATTTCGGCGTGGAATTCGCCGTGGCGCTCGCCATCGGCTCGGTGTCGCTGCTGGCCGACAGCATCGACTTCCTGGAAGACGCCTCGCTGAACCTGCTGATCCTGCTGGGGTTGGGCTGGAGCCTGCGCCGCCGCGCGCGGCTCGGCCGGGTGCTGGCCCTGATCCTGCTGGTGCCGGCGTTGGCCACGCTGTGGACCGCCTGGACCAAGTTCCAAGCGCCCGTGCCGCCGGCGCCACTGGCGCTGACTCTGGCGGGCGCCGGCGCCATGCTGGTCAACCTGCTCTGCACCGCGATGCTGGCGCGGGTCCACCGCGGTGGCGGCAGCCTGACGCGCGCCGCCTTTCTGTCGGCGCGCAACGACGTGCTGGCCAACATCGCCATCATCCTGGCCGGGCTGGTCACCGCGTTTCTGTGGGCCTCCGCATGGCCGGACCTGATCACCGGCCTCGGCATCGGCGCCTTGAACGCCGACGCGGCGCGGGATGTCTGGCAGGCGGCGCGCGAGGAAGGCCGCGCGGCGTCGGCCTGACGCTCAGCGTGCGCGCATCGCCAGCAGAATACCGCCGCCGATCAGCGCCAGCCCGGCCAAGTGGAACAGTTCCAGCGCCTCGCCCAGGAAAACCACGGCCATCAGGCTGCCGAACACCGGCAGCAGGTGGATGAACTGCCCGGCCCGGTTGGCCCCGATTAGTTCCACGCCGCGATTGAAGAACAGGTAGGACAGCAGCGAGGGAAACACCGCGAGATAGCCCACCGACAACAGCGTCGCGGCTCCCAGCGGCGGCAAGGGCCGCGCCGCCGCCTCCCACAGCCAAGCCGGCAGCAGGGCGAGGAGGCTGGCGGCGACCGCGCAGAACAGGAAGCTCAGCGGATGCACCCGGGGGCGCAGGCGCAGGCAGGCAGAATAGATGGCATAGGCCAGCACCGCGCCCATGATCCAGAGATCGCCGGCGCGCAGCCGCAGCCCCAGCAGATCCTCCAGCGAGCCATGCGAGGCGATGCACACCACCCCGGCCAGCGACAGCGCCAGACCCAGCAATTGCCGCGGCCGCGGCGCTTCCCCGAACACCAGAAAGGAACAGGCGAGAATGGCGAGCGGGATCACCGATTGCAGCAACGCGCCGTTCACCGCCGTGGTGGACCGCAGCCCGAGATAAACGAAGGTGCTGAACACCGCGATGCCGAGCAGCCCGAGCAGCAGCATCAGCGGCCATTGCCGGAACAGCGCCGGGGCATCCCGCCGCAGATGCGGCCATGCGAAGGGCAACAACAGCAGCAGCGCCAGCATCCACCGCCAGAACGCCAGGAAGAAGGGCGGAACAATGCCATGCACGGCGCGGCCGATAACGAAATTGCCGGCCCAGAACAGTGACGCTGCCACCAGCAGCAGCACCGGCATGCCCCACAGGCGCTGCATCGGGCCGCGGCGCGGCCGGGGGGCGGGATGGCTCGGCGTCGGCATTGGGCATTCTCCTGCGGCGGGCCTGCCTGAGTCCGGAACCGGCCGGCTGCAAGTTTCGGACTGCTCCGCGGCCGTGTCAGGCGGTGGCCAGCAGCACCACGCCGGCCGAGATCAGCGCGATCGCCGCCAGCTTCTGCGCCCCCAGCGCCTCGCCAAAGGCGAAGTGGCCGATCACTGCGACGATGATGTAGGACGCGGCGGTGCAGGGCAGCGCCACGCTCATCGGCAGCTTGCGCAGCGCCACGATGTAGAGCATCGCCGCGCCGCCATAGAGGCCGAGCCCGATCACCGTTTGCCAGCGGAACAACTGCGTGACGAAGCTGCCGCCGCCGATTGTGCCCATCTTCAGCAGCACCTGCCCGGCCAGCGAGGTGCAGATGGCGGCGGCGAGCGTCAGCCAGTGGAACATCCCGGAGGCCAGCATCAGCGCGGCCCGCCGGTCACCACATCCCGCACCACACCTTGCGGCTTGCCATTGGCCGACAGGAAGGCCCGGCCGATATACTCGCCCATCACGCCCAGGATCAGGAACTGCATGCCGGCGACGAGCAGCGTCACCGTCATCACCGAGGCCCAGCCGGAGGGCGTTTCCTTGGTCAGCGCCTCGATCATGGTGAACACCGCACCGATCACGCCCAGCACGCCCATGCCGATGCCCGCCAGCATCGCCAGCCGCAGCGGCATCAGCGAGAAGTTGGTGGCGAGGTTCAGCCACAGCCGCACCAGCCGCCGCAGCGTGTAGTTGGAGCGGCCTTCCATGCGCGCCAGGTGCAGCACCTCGATGCTGTCGATGCGCTGCGTCACCTGCATCACCAGCCCGTCCACATAGGGATACGGGCCGGCGTAGCGCGTGACCTGCTGCACCACCAGCGCGCACATGCATCGGAAGGAGGACAGGTACAGGCCCTTCGGCTTGTCCATCAGCTGGTCCGCCACCCAGTTGGCGAAGCGGGAGCCGAGATTGCGCCAGCCCTCATGCTTCTTCTCGGCATAGCGGGTGTACACCACGTCCCAGCGCCCGAGCCGGGCATGGTCGTACAGCTTCAGCACTTCCTCCGGCGGGTTCTGCAGGTCGTCGTCCATGGTGATGACGTAGCGGCCGCGCATGTGCCGCAGCCCGGTCATGACGGCGTTGTGCTCGCCGAAATTGCGCGCATGCTCGATGTAGGTGACCGGCACACTGGCGGTGCGCGCCAGCTCGCGGCACACCTCGCCGCTATTGTCGGGGCTGCCGTCATTGACCAGAATGATCTCCAGCCCGCCCTCCGGCCGCAGGGCCGAGAGCGCGGCGACGAGCCGGCCCACCGTATCGGCGCCGCGATACACCGGCACCACGATCGACAAGCCCACGGGGATGCCGCGGGCAAGCGGATCATCGGACATCCGGTCCTCCGGGCCCGGACCCTTGATGGACGGGCCGACGGGGTGTTGCTCAGCATTCATGGCGGGCGGCCTCGGGTGGTCGGAAGCGGGGCGATCAGGCTCGCCGGGCGATGGCCAGCACCGATCCGCCGGCCGGGTAGCGCAGGCCGAGGCGGAACAGCGCGGCCTCCGCCACGGTGACGCCGTGCAAGGTGGCATTCAACCACGGCGGAAACGGGGCAACATCGCTGGCGGCGTCGTCGGCACGCGCCAGCAGCTTGCGCTGCGCCACCATCAGCGGCAGCAGCAGCGCGTTCCAGTAGCCGATGCGACGCGGCGCGAAGCCGTTCGTCTGCAGCAGGGCGCGCACCTCGCCGGCAGTGTAGCGGCGGGCATTGTGGACGCGCCTGTCATGCGCCGAGTGCAGCCAGCGGAAGGCCGGCAGGTTCAGCACCAGCAGGCCGCCGGGCCGCAGCACGCGGCGCATCTCGCACAAGGCGCGTTCCTGTTCCACCGCGGCGTGGCACAGCACGTCCATGCTGGCCAGCGCGCCGAAGCTGGCCGCGGCGAAGGGCAGGGCGGCGGCGTCGCCCGCCACCACCTGGGCCCCCGATTTGGCGGCGGCGCGACGCGCGGCGAGCGAATTGTATTCGAGCCCGTGCAAGGCCTGCCCGGGAAACGCGGCGGCGAGGCGCTGCAGCAGGCCGCCGGTGCCGCAGCCCACGTCGAGCCAGGGGCCGTTCGGCGATTCGGTGCGCAGGGCGGCGACAACGCGGGCGTGCAGGGCACGGTACCACCACATCCGCTGCTCGGCCGCGTCCATCAGGTCGTATTCGGCGGGATCCACGGAGAATGCTTGTGGCAGTGCCCGACCCTTGCCGCAATGGGATTGCACAAAGGCAGCGCCGGGGAAAGGATGGTCCGGCGCGGGATGAAGCCACAGCTCATGGATTCCTTGACCCGGCAGGACACTGCCTGGGATTCGACGCCGTCTGCCAGCAGCGGGCGTCTTGCCGGTCTCAACCTGGCCACGCGGCTTGCCGCAGTGCTGGCGCTGCTGCCGGCGCTGGGATTCCTGCTGGTGCTGCTGGCGCCACCGCTGAATCCGGATGTGTCGGCGGTGCTGGACTTTGCCACCCGCATGCTGCGTGGCGAGCCGTTGTATGAGCGGCTGGTCGACGTCAATCCGCCGCTGATCTTTCTGCTGAACCTGCCCGCCGCCCTGCTGGCGGAATGGACGCCGCTGCGGCCGGGCCAGGCGTTGCAGCTCAGCGTGTTGCTGCTCTGCGCTGCCGTGTGGCGGTTGTGCATCCTGTTGCGGCATCCGGCGGAAGGGCCGGCGGCGCGCGCCGTGCTGCTGGCGGTGCTGCCGCTGCTGATGCTGCAAGCGGGCTTCGACTTCGCCCAGCGCGAGCACCTGATGGCGGTCGCCGCGCTGCCCTACCTGATCCTGGCCGAGCGCCGCATCACCGGTCAGCCGGCGCCGCGCCGCCTGTGGTGGGCCACCCTGTTGCTGGCCGCCGCGGGCTTCGCGCTGAAGCCGCATTTCCTCGCGGTGCCGGCGCTGGTGGAGGCGGCGGTGCTGTTGTCGGTGGCGCCGCGGCGTGGTCTCGCCGCCGCGCTGCGCGATCCGCTGCCCTGGGGCCTGGCCGTGCTGTGGCTCCTTTATCTGGCCGCCATTCCGCTGTTCTTCCCGGCCTACCTGGACACGGTGCTGCCCTTGATCCGAGACTGGTACCTGGATTTCGGCGGCGGCTCGGTCGGCCAGGTGCTGCGCAGCGCGATCACCGGCAGCGCCGCCCTGTTCACCCTGGGGCTGGCATGGCTGACGCTGATGGCGCCGCGCCGGCTCGGCTGGCTTCCCCGGCTGGCGGCGGCGGCGGCACTGGGCGGCCTCGCCGCCGCGCTGGTGCAGCACAAGGGCTGGAGCTACCATCTCGTGCCGGTCTGGCTGTTCGGCGGCCTGGCCGGCGCGATGCTGCTGGCGCGCGCCGCGGATGCCCTGCTGCCGGACGCCGCCGCCGGCCGTGCCGGGCCGCTGCTGGCCTTCGCCGCCGCCCTGGCGCTCGCCTGCTTCGCGCTGCGCGGCGACCAGTCGCCCTGGGTGCAGCTCAACTACGCGAACAGTCCCGGCGGCCAACTCGCCACCTGGCTGCGACGCGAAGCACCGCGGGGCGAGTTGCTGGCGCTGTCCCCCGATATCTCGGGCCTTTATCCGGCGGTGCAGGACACGGAGCAGCGCCTGCTCCTGCCCTACATGAGTACTTGGCTGTTGCAAGCTACCTACGCCACCTGCCATCCCGCCGCGCCGCGTTACCGGCCCGAGACGGCGATGCCGGCGGCCGAACGCCGGCTGCGCGACGAGGTGGCCGAGGCGTTGGCCTTCGGCATGCCGGAAACCGTGGTGATCGCCCGGTGGAGCGGCATTCCCGACTGCGGCGGCTCCTTTGATCTGCTGGAGTATTTCAGCCAGGACCGCCGCTTCGCCACCGCCTTTCGCCATTACCGCCCGGCCGGCGAGATCGCCGGCTACCGCCTGTTCCGGCGCCGGGATTGATGCCGCCCAATCATTCTGCCGTCGCCGCCCCGCCGCTGGATCAGGCGCTGCGCGGCATCGGCCTGGTGGCGGCGGGCTACGCCACGGTGGCGGTGTCGGACGCCATGGTGAAGTGGGTGCTGCCGGAGATCGGCACCGCCGCCGCCATGGTGTGGCGCGGGCTGTTCGGCGCCCTGACCATCGCCCTGCTGGTGCGCGGGCGCATTCCGCGCGCGGTGAACCGCCGGCTGCTGCTGGCCCGCTGCACCGTGCATTGCGGCGTCACCGTGCTGTTCTATCTGGTGTGGCAGCGCGGCATGCCGCTGGCCGACAGCTACGCCATCGCCGCCGTCGCGCCGCTGCTGATGACGCTGCTGGCCATCCCTGTCCTGGGTGAGAGCGTCGGCTGGCGGCGTTGGGCCAGCACCGGCTTCGGCTTCTGTGGCGTGCTGGTGATGCTGCGGCCCGGCGGGGCCTTGTGGGGGCTGGACGCC
This sequence comes from Teichococcus vastitatis, assembly GCF_003604215.1. Lineage (GTDB taxonomy): Bacteria > Pseudomonadota > Alphaproteobacteria > Acetobacterales > Acetobacteraceae > Pseudoroseomonas > Pseudoroseomonas vastitatis. The sequence goes on along the minus strand of NZ_QXGS01000001.1, from coordinate 687,671 downwards.
GCGCTTCTGCTGGTGGCGGTCGGGATGATGGCGCTGACGCGGATCTGGACGCGGCTGCTCGCGCGGACGGACAAGCCGGCCGCCATCACCTTCTGGCTGATGCTGGCGCATGTGCCGGCCGGGCTGCTGCTGATGCCGGCGTTGCCGCCGCCGCAATGGCTACCCGGGCCCGGGACCTTGCTGCTGCTGATGCTGCTCGGCGCCTCGAACGGCATCGCGCACTGGCTGTTCGCCCGCGCCTTCGCCCTGGCGCCGGTGTCGCTGCTGGCGCCGTTCGAATATTCCACCCTGGTCTGGGGCACCCTCCTCGGGCTGCTGGTGTGGGGCAATTTCCCGGCCGGCGGCACGCTGGCCGGCGCCGCCATCGTGATCGCCGCCGGGCTGTACAATCTGCACCGCGAACGGTTGCGCCGGCGCGAAGCCCGGAAGGAGCTGGCCGGCTGATGCCGTTGCGCCACGATCTGCGCCGCGGCGCGCTGATGATGCTGGGGGCGACCGCCCTGTTCTCGCTGATGGGGGCGCTGGTGAAGGGGCTCGGCGACAGCATCCCGTTCCCCGAGCTGATGTTCTTCCGCAACCTGCTGGCCCTGCCGGTGGTCGCGGCGATCGGGCTGCGGCGCAAGGTGGACCTGCGCACCCAGCGCTTCGGCGGGCATTTCCTGCGTGCCCTCGCCGGGCTGGCGGCGATGAGCTGCTCCTTCTTCGCCCTCACCGTGCTGCCGCTGGCCGAGCAGACGGCGCTGACCTATTCCACGCCGATCTTCGTCATCATCCTGTCGATCCCGATGCTGGGCGAGCGGCCGGGGCCGCATCGCTGGGGCGCGGTGCTGGTGGGCTTCCTCGGCATCCTGGTGATCGCGCTGGGGCAGGGCGCCTTCATCGGCGGCGGACGGCACGATCCGTCGATCCCGGAATGGCTGCTCTGGGCCGGCTTCGGCGCCGCAGCGACCCACGGCCTGTTCTCCGCCCTGACCACGCTGCTGGTGCGGCAGCTTTCCGCCACCGAGGCCAGCGCCGCCATCGTGCTCTGGCAATCCATCCTGATGACGGCGATGACCACCCTGGCGCTGCCCTTTGTCTGGGTGACGCCGAGCTGGGAGCAGCTGCCGCTGCTGATCGGCATGGGGTTGCTGGGCGGGCTGGCGCAGGTGATGCTGACAGAAGCCTATGCCAGCGCGCAGGTATCGGCGCTCGGCCCTTATTCCTATTCCGCGCTGATCTGGGCCATCGGGATCGGCTGGCTGGTCTGGGGCGACGTGCCGACGCCCTCCATGCTGGCCGGCGCCGCGATGATCGTCGCCGCCGGGCTGTACATCCTGCACCGCGAACTGCGTCGCCGGGGGAAACCATCATGAGCCTGCGCTTCCTGCGTGACGATCCGCTGCCCGCCGGCGTGGCGGAGGAACTCGGCCACCCCGACGGCGTCCGGCTGCGCCGCATCCGTTGCAACAATCCCGGACCCTTCACCTTTCTCGGCACCAACAGCTACCTGATCGGGGAGGGGGAGGTGGCGCTGCTCGATCCCGGGCCGGTCGATGCCGCGCATCACGGTGCCATTCTGCGCGCCCTGGACGGCGAGCGGCTGACCCGCATTCTGGTCAGCCACACCCACCGCGATCATTCTCCCGGCGCCGCGGCGCTGCAGGCGAGCACCGGTGCCGCCACCTTCGGCTTCGGCCCGCACCAGACCCCGCCCGCCGAGGGGGGTGACGGCGGCGACCACGCCTTTTGCCCCGACCATCGCTTGGCCGATGGGGCGGTGCTGGAGGGGGAAGGCTGGCGCATCACCGCCCTGCACACCCCGGGCCACTGCGCCAACCACCTGTGCTTCGCGCTGGAGGGCAGCGGGGTACTGTTCTCGGGCGATCATGTGATGAGCTGGTCCAGCAGCGTGGTGGCGCCGCCGGACGGCGACATGGCCGATTACATGGCGGCGCTGCGGCGGCTGGCCAAACGCGATGACCGGCTGTTTCTGCCCGGTCATGGCGCGCCGTTGCCGGAGCCGATCGGCTTCACCCGCGCGCTGCTGGCGCACCGCCAGGCGCGGGAGGACGGGCTGCTGGAGATCCTGGGCCGGCACGGGCCGGCGACGGTGGGAGAGCTGGTGCCGTTCCTGTATATCGGCCTCGACCTCAGGCTGCAGCCGGCGGCGGCGAAGAGCCTGCTGGCGCATCTGCTGAAGCTGCAGACGGATGCCGCCGTGGCGATCGATGCGGAAGGGAGATGGGCGGTCCGGGAACAGCGTTCCTGAAACCAGCCGGAATGGCCGGGCCATTCCGGCCGCACGGCCAGCGAGGAGGGAGGGCGGTGGCGCCCTCCCCCGAGCGGTTCAGGCGGCCTGCGCCATGGCAACCGCCTTCCACACCACCTCGGGCGTGGCCGGCATGTCGAGATGCGTCACGCCCACCGGGCTCAGCGCATCCACCAGCGCGTTCATCACCGCCGGCGGCGAGCCCACCGCCCCGGCCTCGCCCGCGCCCTTGACGCCGAGGGCGTTGGTTTCGCAGGGGATCTCGACCAGCTCGACCTCGATGTCCGGCAGGTCGCCGGCGCGGGGCAGGGCGTAATCGTTGAGGCTGGCGGAGATCAGCTGGCCGGTCTCCTTGTCATAGGCGGTGCGTTCCATCACCGCCTGGCCGATGCCCTGCGCCACGCCGCCATGCACCTGCCCGCGCACGATCAGCGGGTTCAGGGCGTGGCCCACATCGTCTACCACGATGTAGCGGGCGATCTCGGTGTGGCCGGTGTCCGGGTCCACCTCGACTTCCGCGATGTGGCAGCCATTCGGGAAGGTGTGCGCCGGAATGGCCGCGACCTCGGCGGCATCGAGCAGCGTCACCGTCTCGCCCTGGGAAGCGCGCTCCAGCTGCTTCGCGGCCAGTTCCAGGATGCCGATGTCGCGGTCGGTGCCGGCAATGGCGAAGCGGCCGCCGGTGAACTCGATATCGGCCGGCGAGGCTTCCAGCGCCTCGGCCGCTGCCTGCTTGCCCTTCTCGATCACCGAGGCGGTGGTGGCTAGCAGCGCCGCGCCTTCCGAATACAGCGAGCGCGCGCCGCCGGTGCCGCCTCCGGAGGGCAACCCGTCCGAGTCGCCCTGCAGCACGCGGATCTTCTCGACCGGGATGCCCAGCTGGTGGCCGGTGATCATGGCATAGGCCGTCTCGTGGCCCTGGCCGGTGGACTGGGTGCCGACCAGCACGTCCAGCATGCCGTCCTCGGCGAAGCGCATCGCGGCGCGCTCCGAGGCGTCGCCGCCCGTGGCTTCCAGGTAATAGGCCATGCCGATGCCGCGGCGCTTGCCGCGGGACGCGGCCTCGGCCCGGCGCGCCTCGAAGCCCGCCCAGTCGGATTTCTCCAGTGCCTTGTCCAGCACCAGGGCGAACTCGCCCGAATCATAGGTCTGCCCCACCGGCGTCTTGTGCGGCATGGCGGAGGCGGGAACCATGTTGCGGCGGCGCAGCTCGATGCGGTCCACGCCGATCTCTCGTGCCGCGGCATCGATCAGCCGCTCCACCAGGTAGTTGCTCTCCGGGCGCCCGGCGCCGCGATAGGCGTCCACCGGCACGGTGTTGGTCAGCACGCCCAGCACGTTGGCGTAGATCGCCTGGAAGCCGTAGACGCTGGCCAGCACCTTGGTGCCGGCGCCGCAGGGGATGAACGGCGCAAAGGTCGAGAGATAGCCGCCCATGTCGGCGTAGTTCTTGGTCCGCAGCGCCAGGAACTTGCCGTTCTTGTCCAGCGCCAGCTCGCCTTCGGTCAGGTTGGCGCGGCCCTGGGTGTCGGACTGGAAGGCCTCCATCCGCTCCGAGGCCCATTTCACCGGCCGCCCGAGCTTGCGCGCCGCCCAGCAGCAGAGCGCGTATTCGGCGTACATGTAGAGCTTCATGCCGAAGCCGCCGCCGACATCGGGGGTGATGACGCGGAACTTCTCCGGTGGCAGGTGGAACACCGAATTCGCCAGGATGTCCTTCACCAGCCAGGAACCCTGGGTGCCGGCATGCAGCGTGAAGCGCTCGGTGGCGGGGTCGTATTCCGCCAGGGCGGCGCGGCCTTCCATGCTGTTCACGATGATGCGGTTGTTCACCACCGTCAGCTTGGTGACGTGCGCCGCCTGGGCGAACAGCGCGTCCGTGGCGGCTTGGTCCCCGGTGGCCCAGTCGAAGCAGATGTTGCGCGGCGCCTTGTCCCAGATCTGCGGCTGGCCCGACTCGGTGGCGGTGGCCAGGTCGGTGCAGGCGGGGAGGACGTCATAATCCACCATCACCTGCTCGGCGGCGTCGCGTGCCGCCTGCACGCTGTCGGCCACGATCAGGGCGACGCCGTCACCGACGTGGCGCACCTTGTCCACCGCCAGCCCGTAGCGCGGCGTGTCGGCGCGCGGCGTGCCGTCGCGGTTCTTCAGCGGAATGGCGCAAGGGATCTCGCCCAGGCCATCGGCCAGCCAGTCCTGGCCCGTCAGCACCGCATGCACACCGGGCAGGGCGGCGGCGTCGGCGGTGTCGATCGAGGCAATGCGGGCATGGGCATGCGGACTGCGCAGCACCACCGCATGCAGCTGGCCAGGCACCGCGATGTCATCGGTGTAGCGGCCATTGCCTTTCAGAAGTCGTGGGTCCTCGACCCGTCGCACGGCCTGGCTGAGCCCGAACTTGGCCATGGCTGTTCTCTCCCCGGATGTTCTCCCGGAGCATAGTTGGCCATGGCGAGAGGCATGGGAAGAGGGGAAGCGCTCAGCCCGTGTTGGCGGCGGCGGCCGGCAGCGGCAGCACGCGCCGGGCCCACAGCGTCAGCACCGCCATCAGAATGGCGGCCGTCAGGAAGCCTGCGCTGTAGCCGCCATGCCGCAGCAGGACGCCGAAACCGATCGAGCCGATCCCCTGGCCCAGGAACAGGGCCATGGCGAAGGCGGACACGGCGGTGGCGCGGGCTTCCGGCAGGGCCTCGGTGCTGCGGGCCTGCAGCACGCCGTGGAAACCGAAGAAAAACAGGCCGATCAGGGCCTGCAACACCGCCACCATCGGCCATACCGGCGCCAGGGCCAGCGCGGCGAGGGCGACCGACAGCAGCAATCCTCCGGCCAGCATCAGGCGCATCTCGCCCAGCCAGTCCAGCAGGCGCCGGGCGGTGCGGGTATAGGCCAGGGCACCGAGGCCGAAGCCGGCCACCACCAGCCCGGCCTGCCAGGGTTCCAGGTGGAAGTCCTGGATCAGGTAGGAGCCGATGAACGGAAAAGCGCCGCCGAACAGCAGCAGCCCGTCCAGAAACGCGGTGAGCAGCAACAGGCGGGCTGGGCGGCGGCGCAGCAGCTCGGCATAGCGCGTGAAGCCGAAGCGCCCGGCCTTGGCCGGCTGCCCGCGCCACAGCCGCGTTCCCAGTGTGCCGGCGATGGCCACCGCCGTCAGCAGGGCCACCGTGGCGGTGACCAGAAACACCGAGCGCCAGCCGAAGGCCTGGCCGATGCTGCCCGAGACGGGGCCGGTGAGCAGCTGCGCCATCACCATGCCGGTCATGAAGCGGCTGATCGTGGCCTGCCGTTCCTGGTAGGGGACATTGTCGCCGATCCAGGCCAGGGCGAGCGGGATGATGGCGCCGCCCGCCGCTCCGGTTGTGGCGCGCAGCGCGATCATCTGCCCGAGCGAGCCGGCCATGGCGCAGGCCGCCATGGCCAGGCCATAGGTCACGAGCCCGATGGTCAGCACGCGCAGCTTGCCGAAGCGGTCGCCCAGCGGCCCCAGCAGCACCTGACAGAACCCGTAGGGCAGGGCGAAGGCGGTGATCAGCACCGCCACTTCCGCCACGCTGCTGTGCAGGTCGCGCGCCACCAGCGGCAGCAGCGGGTCGAGCAACCGCATGCCGCAGCCGGTGGCAAAGGCGGCCGCCGCCAGCAGGGGCAGGATGGCGAGGTTGCCGGATGGCAAGGGGCCGGGCGGCGCCGGGTTGACCGTCACCGCGTCCGCCGCCTCGCCGCGCGGGCTCACGCGGCGTCGACCTTGTTGGCGTCCGGGATGGGGCGGGTGGCCCGCTTGCGCTCGCTCTCGGTTTTCAGCTGGCCGCAGGCGGCCAGGATGTCGCGCCCGCGCGGCGTGCGGATGGGCGAGGAATAGCCGGCATCCGATACAACCTTGGCAAAGCGGTGGATGGCGTTGCCCGAGGAAGTCTCGTAGGGGCTGCCGGGCCAGGGATTGAACGGGATCAGGTTCACCTTGGCCGGGATGCCCTTGAGCAGCCGCACCAGCTCCCGCGCATCGGCTTCCGAATCGTTCACGCCCTTCAGCATTACATATTCGAAGGTGATGCGGCGGGCGTTGGAGGCGCCGGGGTAACGGCGGCAGGCCGCCATCAGCTCCTCGATCGGGTATTTGCGATTCAGCGGCACGATCTCGTCGCGGATGTCGTTGCGCACCGCGTGCAGGGACACGGCGAGGCCGACGCCCAATTCCTCGCCGCACTTGTCCATCATCGGCACCACGCCGGAGGTGGACAGGGTGATGCGGCGGCGCGACAGGCCGATGCCCTCGCCATCCATGATGATCCGCATCGCCTTGGCGGTGTTCTCGTAGTTATAGAGCGGCTCGCCCATGCCCATGATGACGATGGTGGAGAGCAGGCGCGGCGTGCCGTCGGTCGGGCTCGGCCATTCGCCATAGCTGTCGCGCGCCGCCATGAACTGGCCGACGATCTCGGCGGCGCCGAGATTGCGCACCAGCTTCTGCGTGCCGGTGTGGCAGAACTTGCAGCTCAGCGTGCAGCCCACCTGCGTCGAGATGCAGACAGCGCCACGGTCCTCCTGCTGGTCGGGGATGTAGACGGTCTCGACCTTCTGCCCGTCGCGGAAGGCGAACAGGAACTTGCGGGTGCCGTCCTCGCTGGTCTGCTCGGTGTCCACGCCGGGACGGCCCACCACGAAGCGCTCCGCCAACTTCTGCTGCATCGGGCGGGCGATGGTGGACATCGCCGCGAAATCGGTGGCGCCTTGGTGATAGATCCAGTGCCAGAGCTGCTTGGCGCGGAACGGCTTCTCGCCGATCGCCACCATCTCCGCCGCCAGCTCCTCGCGCGACAGGCCGACCAGGTCGCGCCGGCCATCCGGCAGCGTGGCCGCGGGCGGCGCGAACAAGGCCGACTTGGCCAGGATGCGGGCGCGTTCGGCTTCGGTCAGGTCAGGCGTCGGGGCAACGGAAATGCTCATGATGGGTCACCGGCGGGCGGCCGGGCACTCCTTGCTGATGGCTTCATAGGCGGCGGTGAAGCCCGAGAGGGAAAACGTGTCGGTGGCGGTGCCGCGGCCCTGCGGTCCGGTGCCCCTGGCCACCGCGTTGGCGCCCGATTTGAACGCGGCCACGGCGCGGGTGCCTTCGCGCGCGTACGCGTTGTCCTGCGCCGGATAGAATTCTAGGTCGGTGCCGCCGACGCCGATTTCAACCTCGGCATTGCGCACATAGGTGTAGCCGGATTGCAGCGCCACCTGGTCGCGCCCTTGCGGCCGGTGCGTGACCGTCAGGATGACGTTCTGGCGGTTGCCGGCTCCATCGGTCTTGCTGGCGCGGGTAAAGGCGTAGCAGATCTTCTGCGAGCCTTGGCCCATGGCCGCCGCCGTCCAGTCGGCGAAGGTGCCGAGCGCCTGCGGACGCTGCTGGGCCACGGCGCCGCCGGGCAAAACGACGGACACCATCGTCGCGATGGGGATGCCGATCAGGATCAGATTGCGAATGAGCCGGGTCATGGCCGTCACATAAGGGTTGTGGAGGCGGGGTCGCAACCGCGCAGGCACCGGGGCCGATGTGCGGGGGCCGCAGGGATGTGGCACGTCGGCGCCCGCACCGGAAGCGAAAAGGCGGGCGTTCTTGTGCGTCGCGTCATTTCGCCGGCGACTTGGCGGGCGGCCACAGCACTTTGTCGCCATAGTTGCAGGCCTCGCGCGCCACGCAGTGCCAACATTCCGGCATTCGCGCCTTGCAGATGTAGCGGCCATGCAGGATCAGCCAGTGATGCGCGTCGCGCAGCAGGTCGGGCGGGACGCGGCGCATCAGCCCCTCCTCCACCTCGCGCGGGGTTTTGCCCGGCGCCAAGCCGGTGCGGTTGCCGAGGCGGAAGATGTGCGTGTCCACCGCCATCGCCTCGGCCCCGAAGGCCACGTTCAGCACCACATTGGCGGTTTTGCGGCCCACTCCCGGCAGCGCCTCCAGCGCCTCGCGGTCGGCCGGCACCTCGCCGCCATGCTGGTCCAGCAATTGCCGCGACAGGGCGATCACGTTCCTGGCCTTGCCCTTCCACAGCCCAATCGAGCGGATGTGGCGCGCCAGCCCTTCCTCCCCCAGCGCCACCATGGCCGCCGGGGTATCGGCTTCGCGGAACAGCGTCGCCGTGGCCTTGTTGACGGACACGTCGGTGGCCTGGGCGGACAGCGCCACCGCCACCAGCAGCGTGTAGGGCGAGGAGAAGGCCAGCTCGGTTTTCGGCGCCGGATTGGCCTCGGCCAGCGCGCGGACGAAGCGTTCCGCCTGGGCGGCGGACATGCGGCGGGCGCGCCGTGGTGCCTCGGCGGTGCCGTGCAGCGGGCGCTTGGCGCCGCGCGGCCGGCGCAGGGCCGCCGCCCGGGTGCCATCCGGTTCCAGCTGGGGCGGCCGCGGGATGGCGCCGGGCAGCGCTGGAGCCGGCATGGGCGGAGGGGGGGTCTTGGAAGGTCGTTTCATGGGCCGTGAATCGTGAGGGGTCGCGCCACTACGCAGCACGTCCGGACAACCTATGTTGCCCGGCAATGTCCGCAACATCCGAACCCGGCCCAGAGCCGCTGCTGTTCCAGGCTGTCAGCACCCCGTCCCGCTCGCTGCGGCCGATGGCGCTGGTGGTGCTGGCCGTGCTGTGCGTCGGCTGGCCGATCCTGGGCAGCATCCTGTTCGTGGTGCTAGGTGCCTGGCCGGTGGTGCCGTTTCTCGGCGTCGAATCGGCGCTGGTGCTGGGCGCCGTGGTGCTGCACCACCGCTGGTCCGGCCGGTCGCGGGAAGTGATCTCGATCACTCCCTCGCACCTCAGCGTGCGCTGGCGCGACGGGCGCCGCCGGCAGGGGGAGGCGACACTCGACCCTTACTGGGTGCGGGTCGAGCTTTCCGAGCGGCACGGCCTGACGCTGGTGCAGCGGGAACGCCGGGTGATGATCGGCCGCTTCCTGTCGGACGAGGAGAAAGCGGATCTGGCCCAGGCCCTGGACCAGGCGCTCGCGGCCTACCGGCGGCCGGTGTTCGACAATCCGCAGTTGCGCGATCCCTGATCCTCCCGACATCCTGCCGCCCGGTCGGACCCGATCCGGGCCGCCGCTTTCCAAAGGAACAACCCATGGTGCAGTCCAGCAATGCCGGCGCCCGGATGATGCGGCACGCCGGAAACGTGGTGAACATGCTGGACTCGGCCCGGCAGGTTGCTACGGCCCGGCTATCGGCCGAGCAGGCGGGGCTGCGGGGCGGCCATGCGACGGTGCTGGAATATGGCCGCATGGTGCCGGAGAAGATGCTGGCCTTCACCGCGGCCCAGGCGGCGCTGTGGCAGGGCGGCGCGCAGCTGATGCAGCGGGCGATGGAGTACGGCTTCCAGGAGGCGGCGGCGCAGCAGTCCCTGCTGCGACAGGGCGCCACGGGCGGCCCGGCCGGCTGGGCCACCGCCCAGGCCGAGTGGATGGGCGGCGCCGGCCTGCGGGCGACGCGTTTCTGGACTCAGTTGGGTGCCGACGCGCTGAACATGGCGGAACAATCGCTGAAGCCGGTGCAGCGCGCCGTGTCCGGCAATCTCAAGCGGCTCGGCTGAGTTCCGCGATACCAGGTGGGCTCAGGACGGCACGTCGCCCGCCGCGAAGCGGTCAATCTCCGCCTGCCGGCCCCGGGCGGTGGCGGCATAGAGCACCAGGATCGCCAGCAGCAGGCCGCCCGCGATCATCGGCGCTGTGGCGCCGCCGCTGGTGGTGCGCACCACGATCAGCGCCAGGCAGACCAGCATGCCGAGCGCCGGAACCACCACCGGCACCTCGAACGCGCCGCGCGGCTCGCCCGGGCGGCGCTTCAGCACGATCAGCGCGCCGTTGACCAGGGTGAACACGAACAACAGCAGCAGCACGGTGGCGCTGGCCAGCGCGGCGATGTTGCCCAGCATGGCCAGGGCCAGCACGATCACGAACAGCGCGCCGATGGCGACATGGGGGGTATGGCGGCTGGGATGCACCCGCCCGAAGGCTTCCGGCAGCAGCCCCTGCCGCGCCATGCCGTAGAGCAGGCGCGATGCCATCACGTAGTTCACCAGCGCGGTGTTGGCGACGGCGAAGATGGTGATGCCGATGAAGCCCAGGGGCGGAAACCACGGCGCCGCGCGGCGCACCACCTCCGCCAGCGGGGCCGGCGCGGCGGCCAGGTCCCGCCAGGGCACCACCGACACGGCGGTGACGCAGATCGCCATGTAGATCACCGTGGCGGTCACCATGGCCAGGATCAGGCCGGCCGGCATGGTGCGCTCGGGGTTCTTCACCTCCTCGGACAGGTTCAGCGTGTCCTCGAAGCCGATAAAGGAGAAGAAGGTCAGCACCGCGCCCTGGAACACCAGCAGGGTCGTGCCGGCCGCCTCGGTGCCGCCGGCCGGCCCATCGGGCCATTCCAGCAGGCTCGCACTGCCCCAGTAAGGGATGCCGACCGCGATCACCAGGACCAACCCGAAGGCCTCCACCACGGTGCAGACTGCATTCAGCCACAGCGATTCACGGATGCCGCGCAACAGAATGCCGGCCAGCAGCAGCAGAAAGCCGGCGGCCAGCAGCGCCACCGGCACCCCTTGCCAGCCGAAGGCGGCCTGCAGGTTGCGCGCCACCACATTGGCCTGGGTGGCGATGGAGGTCAGGCCCGAACAGGCCACCGCCAGCCCCACGAGGTAGCCCAGCAGCGGCGAGCGGTAGGCCCGCTGCGTGACGTAGCAGGCGCCGCCGGCGCGCGGGTAGCGGGAGGCGATGGTGGCATAGGACAGCCCAGTGAGCAGCGCGGCCACCATGCTGACCAGAAAGGCCAGCCAGATGGCGCTGCCCATCAGCCGTGCCGCCTCGCCCACCAGCCCATAGATGCCGGCCCCCAGCATGGAGCCGAGTCCATACATCATCAGCAGGCCCAGGCCGATGCGGCGCTGCAGCCGGGGCTCCGCCCCGGCGGTTGCTGCGGTTGCCATGGATCGCTCCTGTCACCACCCAATCGAAACATTCCGGTAATGGTGAAGCGAACCGGCAGTTGCGCCGCAAACGGAAAAGGCGCCGCGGCCCTCGCCGCGACGCCCTCATGCTCCCCGGATGGGACGGACGCTCAGCCCAGTCGCTCGCCGTGCAGCGAAACGTCGAGGCCCTCGCGCTCCTCCTCCTCGGTGACGCGCAGCCCCATCACTAGGTCGATGACCTTCAGGATGATGAAGGTCGCGATGGCGGTGAAGGCGAAGGTCGCGGCCACGGCATAGACCTGCAGCATGAACTGCGCGAAGGAGCCGGCGATGCCATCCGGGGCGGCCGGCGTGGCCGACAGCGGGCCATAGGCGAAGATGCCGGTCAGCAGGGCGCCGGCGATGCCGCAGACGCCGTGCACGCCGAAGGCATCCAGGCTGTCATCATAGCCGCACCAGTGCTTCAGCGCCGTGGCGCCCCAAAAGCCGGACAGGCCGGCGATCAGGCCGATGACCAGCGCGGGGAAGGGCAGCACGAAGCCGGCGGCTGGGGTGATAGCGACCAAGCCGGCCACGGCGCCGGAGATGGCGCCCAGCACGGACGGCTTGCCTTTGATGATCCACTCGGCGAACACCCAGGCGAGCACGCCGGCGGCGCCGGCCACCTGCGTCACCAGCATGGCCATGCCGGCGCGCCCGCCCGCGGCGCCGGCCGAGCCGGCATTGAAGCCGAACCAGCCGACCCACAGCAGGGCGGCGCCGATCACGGCGAAGGCCAGGTTGTAGGGCGCCATGTTGTCATGGCCGAGGCCGGTGCGCTTGCCCAGCATCACCGCGCCCACCAGGCCCGCCACGCCGGCATTGATGTGCACCACCGTGCCGCCGGCGAAATCCAGCGCGCCCAGGGCGAAGATCCAGCCATTCGGATGCCACACCCAATGGGCCACCGGGCTGTAGACCAGCAGCGACCAGAAGATGGTGAACACCACCAGCGCGGAGAACTTGATCCGGTCCGCCCAGGCGCCGGTGGCCAGTGCCGGGGTGATGATGGCAAAGGTCATCTGGAACATGACGAACACGGTTTCTGGGATGGTGAAGGCCACCGCCGCGTCGCCGCTGCCTAGCGTGAACGGGGCCGCCCAGTTCTCCGCCACGCCGGACAGGAACATCTTCGACAGGTCGCCGACATAGGCGCCGCCCTCGCCGAAGGCCAGGCTGTAGCCCGCCACCATCCAGATGACGCTGGCCAGCGCCGCCAGGAAGAAGGACTGCATCAGGGTGGCGAGCACGTTCTTCTTGCGCACCATGCCGGCATAGAACAGCGCCAAGCCGGGGATGGTCATCATCAGCACCAGGGCGGTGCTGGTCAGCATCCACGCGGTATCCCCCGTATCCGGGGCCGCCGCGGCGTCCTGCGCCAGGGCAGGGTCGGCCAGCAGCAGCGTGGCCAGGGGGGCAGAAAGCATGGCGGCGGCGCCGCGAGCCTGGGGAGCGATCGCTCGCATCATCCTCATTTCCATTGTTGTCCTGTGGCGCTGAGCGGCGTCAAAGCGCCTGGTCGTCGGTCTCGCCGGTGCGAATGCGCAGGGCGCGCTCCACATCCAGCACAAAGATCTTGCCGTCGCCGATCTTGCCGGTCCGGGCGGTGGTGGCGATCGCCTCCACCACGGCGTCGACCATGTTGGCCGGCACCGCCACCTCGATCTTCAGCTTCGGCAGAAAGGACACGTGGTATTCCGCGCCCCGGTAGATCTCGGTCTGGCCCTTCTGCCGGCCAAAGCCTTTCACCTCGGTCACGGTCAGGCCCTGGACGCCAAGCGGGGTGAGCGCCTCGCGCACCTCGTCCAGCTTGAACGGCTTGATAACAGCCATCACCAACTTCATGCGCTGCGGCCCCCTCTAGCTTTATCCGCGTGGCTGCCACGGCTGATGCGAGCGCCGTGCCACACGGTGCCACAGGCCCGGCCGAGGCCGCTCCGAGCGAAAGCTGCACAAATTTTGTGCGGTGGAGCCTGTCCCGGCGGCGGTAGCGGGCTTCCGGGGCGACGCGTCCGGCGGCATGATGCGGCGCATGCAATCCGCCCCCCAGCCTGTTCCCTCATCCTCTCGCCACGAGGTGGTGGTCTGCGTCGTCGGGGCGGGTCCCGTCGGCGCGGCGCTGGCCGCCACCCTGGCCGCCGCCGGGGTGCGCACGGCGGTGGTGGACAGCGCGCCGCTGCCGCCCATGGAACTGCCCGAATTCGATGGCCGCGCCTACGCCATCGCGCTGACCAGCCGCAACCTGCTGGAGGCTGCCGGCATCTGGGCGCACCTGCCCTGGGCGCCCGGCCCGATCACCCGCATCCGCTGCGTGGATGGCGAGGTGGGCGAGGCGCCCAGCCGCATGGCGCTGCACTTCGATGCCGCGGAAACCGGCGCCGGGCCGTTCGGCTGGATGGTGGAGGCGCGGGCGCTCCGCATGGCGCTGAACGCCCGCATGGGTGAGCTGGCGCATCTTTCGGTGCATGCCCCGGTCCGTGCCGAGGTGCAGCGCCACGCCAGCGGCGCCGAGATCCGGCTGTCCAACGGCGCGGTGATCGAGGCGCAGCTGGTGGTGGGGGCGGAGGGACGTCGCTCGCCCCTGCGGCAGCAGGCTGGCATCGGCACGGCGACCCTCGACTACCACCAGACCGGCCTCGTCGGCGCGGTGGCGCATGAGCGTCCGCATGACGGCATGGCGCTGGAGATGTTCCTGCCGCACGGCCCCTTCGCCCAGCTGCCGCTGGCGCCGACGCCGGAGCATCCCAACGCCTCCGCCATCGTGTGGTCGGAGAAGCGTGCCATCGCCGAGCGCATGCTGCGCCTGCCGGATGCGGAATATGGCCGCGAGATCCAGCGCCGCATGGGCGACCATCTGGGGCGCGTCACGCCGATCGGCCGGCGCTGGTCCTATCCGCTCACCGCCATGCATGCCATGCGCTATACCGCGCCGCGCCTGGCCCTGGCCGGCGATGCGGCGCACGGCATCCACCCCATCGCCGGGCAGGGCCTCAATCTCGGCTTCCGCGACGCCGCGACGCTGGCGGAACTGGTGATCGCGGCGGCGGGGCACGGCGAGGATGCCGGCTCGCCGGGGCTGCTGGCGCGCTACCAGGCCGCGCGCCGACCCGATGCCCTGCTGATGCTGGGGGCCACCCACGTGCTGGAGCGGCTGTTCGGCAACCGCCTGCCGCCGCTGCGGCTGGCGCGCCGCCTCGGCCTCGGCGCGGTGGAGCGGATGCCGCGGCTGAAGGGCTTCTTCGCCCGCCGCGCCATGGGCTTCGGACCGGTGACGGGATCGCTGATGCTGGGACAGGGCAGCGCGGCGGACTGACCGCCGCGGCCGCCCGGCTTCCGCGGGTCTGCGGGCGGAGCGGAGACGCTGGAAAGCGCCATGCGCCCGCGCCGGATCTCCGCCGGCGGCGCGGCGAAGCCGGGGATCTGCGGCTGCTGCGCGGCCGGCACCCGGAACAAGGCACGCCGCTCAGGGGTCGAGCAGCAGCCCCTGGGTCAGGCCACGCAGCAGGCCGATCACGTCCTGGATGCCGTCGAGCGCTATCGGGGTACCGGCGCCGGAACCGACGCCTGCGGCCAGAACAGCGCGATCCTGCGCCAGCTCAGCGGCGGAAAGCCGGCCGTCGCCATCATAGTCGAGGCTGTCCATCATCAGCCGGGCCGTGGCGACACCCGCCACCAGCCCGCCACCCTGGGCCACCAGGAGCCGTTCCGGAGTCGCTTCCTCGGCGGTGGCCAGGACCCAGGCCATGCCCCGCACCAGGCGGGCCAGTTCAGCTATCGACAGCACCCGATCCCCCGATGCGTCGCCAGCCAGGATCAAGCTGTCGACACAGCCGAGCACGCTGCCGGAGGGTGGCGCGCAGGCGGCTTCCAGCGCTTCCAGCATGCCCAGCATGGCGATGCCCTCGCCGTGTCGCATGGCGAAGCCGGCCGGGTGACCCGGGCAGCGCCGCCAATCCATCAGCGGCGTGTCGCCCGGCAGGCGCTCATCGCGCAGCTTGGCGTCCGGTTCGGCCGTCTGCAGCATGCCGGCCGAATCGCGCAGCATCAGGCGGGGCGCCTCCGCGCCGCCGCCGGTGCCGACCAGCCATTCGCCGCGCGGCTGCAGGATGATGAAGCGCACCAGCCGCGCCGGACCGGCTTCCGGCAGCCGCGCCACGGACCGGGCGGTGAGCTGCAGCATGGCCTGTGGCGCGGTGCATTCGCCGCTGAACCAGGCGCCGCGCAGCGCCGGCGGCACCGCCGCAAAACGTTCCGGTGGCGGCGCCGCGGGGGTTTGCCCCAGAACCGCGACGGGCCAGGCCGCCAGCAGCACCAGCAGGGCGTGGCGCAGCAACCGCGTCATGGCTGCACCGCCGCGCCGGGCGCCGCCACCTCGGGCAGCGACACCTCGGTGCCCGAGCACAGGTCGAAGCCCGGCCGCTCCAGCTCCTGGCCGTCGCGGAACACGGCCCGAAGATGCGCGGTGCAGCCGACGCCGAGCGGCGGCTGGAAATCCAGCGTCTCACCCCGGCCGAGCACCGTGCTGCCCAGCCGGTCCGGCCCGCGTGGCGCGCCGGTGGCATCGACGTACAGCTCTACCAGGGGCGCGGCGCCAGCATTGCGTAGCCGCACGCTGCCTTCGCGCGGCGGGCCGCGATCGGCCACGCCGGCGCCCTGGTCCAGCCGCTCGGCCAACGTCCAGCCGGGGCGCAGCACGATCAGGCCGTTGTTGCAGATGTTGATGCCGCGCCGTTCCTCGGCACCGCCATTGGCGAACAGGACGCGCAGATCCAGCTCGCAGGCGCTGCGCAGCATCACCTCGGCGCGGGTGCCGCGCTCCAGCGGGCCGTCCGGCAGCCGGTCCTCGCCCCAGTCGCTGTTGTCGATGCCCGAGGCGAAGACCTGTTGCACGGTGGCGGCATGGCGGTTGACCAGGATGAAGGAGCGTTCCGGCGGCTGCGGCACGCCGCTGCCGTCGAACAAGACCTGCGTGGCGGCGCAGAGATCGACGCTGCGCTTCTCCTCGGCGCCGTCATCCTCGTACACGGCCCGCAGGTCGATCCGGCAGTCGCGGCTGCGCAGCCGCAGACGGAAGCGGTCGCCCGGTTCCAGAGTCGTGTTGCCCAGCCGGTCGGTTCCCCAATCCGGTGCATCGGGCTGCGCCGCGGCGAGCCGCTCCGCCGTGCCCGCCGTGGCCGCATACAGGTTGCGGATTCCCCGGCCGGCGCCGTTGGCGATTTCCGCCTGGCGCCAGGGAATGGACGGATCGCCGAACGCCACGCGGGTGCGGCGGCACAGGTCGATGCGGCGGCGCTCCTGGGTGGTGTCGTCCTCGAACACGGCGATGATGTCGAACTGGCAGGCGCGGGTGCGCCCCAGCCGCAACTCGAAGCTGGCTTCCGCATCCACCGTCTCGCTGCCCAGCCGGTCGGCGCCGCGGTCGGATGCGCCGGACGGCGCGGCGTAAAGCTCGCGGATGGCGATGTCGGTGTCGTTCACCACCACGGCCATGCGCATCGGCGCGTCGGGATCGCCCAGCAGCACGCGCGGGGCGCGGCAGGTGTCGAGGCCGCGCCGCTCCTCCACGCTGCCATCGGCGAGCACGGCGCGCAGGTCGAACAGGCACAGCCTTGTGCGGCCGAGCGGCAGGCGCAGCGTGGCGCCGGTGGGCAGGGTTTCCTCGCCCAGCCGGTCGCGCCCGGGCTCAACACTGCCGGCGGGGGTCACGTACAGCTCGCGCAATCCGAGGCCCAGCTCATTGCTGATCAGCAATTCACGCTCCGCCGCAGCCGCCGGAGCGCGGGACGGAGCCGGACGGCCGGTCTGGGCCAACGCACCGCCCGGACCGCCGCCAGCACCGGGCCAGGGCGCCACAAGCAGCGCCACCATCAGGCCCCAGCATAGCCGCATCCAGCACAATCCCCTTGCCGCCGCCGCAGAATGCGAGCCGCCATGCTGCGGTGCAAGCCTGCGGCGGCGGCACGGCGCATTGCGCCGGCCAGCGCGGCTTTCAGAACACAGCCGCGCTGGCGGCGGCGGGATCAGATTGCGGTTTGCCGCAGCGAAGGTTATCGCGGAGCCTCGATGATCGCCCGTCATGGCCGGAGGAACACAAGAATGCTGCGCCGTACCCTGCTGTCCGCCACCGCGGCCACCGCCCTGCTGCCGCTCAGCCCCGGTCATGCCGCCGAGCAGCTTTATCCCACCATGAACGTGTTCGTGCCGGCCGGCCCGGGCGGCGGCTGGGACGGGCTCGGCCGCGCCATCGAGCAGGTGGCGCGCCAAGCCGGGCTGGTCGGCAATTTCCAGTTCGAGAACGTCGGCGGCGCCGGCGGCACGGTCGGGTTGCCGCGCTTCGTGTCGCAGCGCCGCGGGCGCGAGGGCGCCATCATGGTGGCGGGCGCCATCATGGTCGGCTCGGTGCTGGCGAACAAATCGCCCGTCGGCATCAAGGACCTGACGCCGGTTGCCCGGATGACCAGCGAACCCGGCATCATCGTGGTGCCGGCCAGCAGCGACATCCAGGACATCAAGGGCTTCCTCGAAGCCCTGAAAACCAATCCCGGCGGAACCTCGGTGGCCGGCGGCAGCGCCGGCGGAATGGACCACATCCTGCTCGGCCTGCTGCTGAAGTCGGTCGGGCGCTCGGCCAAGGACGCCTCCTACGTCGCCTTCGCCGGCGGCGGTCCGGCCCAGGCCGCGATCCTCGGCGCCCAGGTGAAGGCCGGCATTTCCGGCTATTCCGAGTTCGCCGAGCAGATCAAGGCGGGGCGGATGCGCGCGCTGGCGACCTCCGGCGAGACGCGCAGCGTCGAGGGCGTGCCGACGCTCAAGGAAAGCGGCCTTGACATCGTGCTGGGCAATTGGCGCGGCGTGTTCGGCCCGCCGGGCCTCAATGCCGCGGCGCGCGAGAAGCTGGTGCGGTTCGTCACCACCTTGCACGGGCTTCCGGCCTGGAAGGACATGCTGCAGCGGCAGGGCTGGGACGATGCCTTCCTGGTGGGCGATGCCTTTGATGCCTTCCTGAAGCAGGATGAGGCGGCGACGGCGCAGGTGCTGACCGAGATCGGCCTGATCTGAGGCCGGGCGGGGGGATGCGGCGGATGAACGGGGAACGGCCCGGCGCCATGCCGGACCTGGTGGTGGGCGTGTTCGTGGTGCTGCTGGGGCTGCTGTGCCTGTGGCAGGCCTGGGCGATCCCGGTGACGCCGCTCTATGCGCAGGTCGGGCCGAAATTCATGCCCTATGTTGTCGGCACGCTGGTCTGCGCGGTCGGCATCGGCCTGGTGGGGGTGGCGCTGCGCGGCGGCTGGTCGCACACCATCGAGGAGGTGGAGCACCTGCCACCCACCAACTGGCGGGCGCTCGGGCTGCTCGGCGCCGGGCTGGTCGCCAACCTGGTGCTGATCGGCACGCTCGGCTTCGTGTTCGCCGCCACGGCGCAGTTCGTGCTGGTGGCGGCGTCGTTCGGCAGCCGCCACCCGATCCGCGACCTCGCCATCGGCATCGCCGTGTCGCTCGGTGCCTACCTCGCTTTCGACAAGCTGCTGGGCGTCAACATCGGCGCCGGCATCCTGGAAGGGATCCTCTGAGCCATGGATGTCTGGTCCGGCCTGGCACTCGGCTTCGGCAACGCGCTTTCGATCACCAATCTCGGCTGGGCGCTGCTCGGCTGCTTTCTCGGCACCGCGATCGGCGTGCTGCCGGGCATCGGCCCGGCGCTGACCATTGCGCTGCTGCTGCCGATCACCTTCCAGGTGTCGGCGACCGGCGCCTTCATCCTGTTCTGCGGCGTGTTCTACGGCGCCATGTATGGCGGCTCCACCACCTCGATTCTGCTGAACACGCCGGGCGAATCGGGCTCCATCATCACCGCGCTGGAAGGCGCCAAGATGGCCAGGAACGGCCGCGCCGGGCCGGCGCTGGTCACCGCGGCGATCGGCTCCTTCGTCGCCGGCACCATCGGCACGCTGGGCATCTCCTTTATCGGTCCGGTGGTGGTCGAGCTGGCGCTGAACCTGGGGCCGGCAGAATATTTCGCGCTGATGGTGCTGTGCTTCGCGACCGTGTCGGCGGTGCTCGGCGGATCGGCGCTGCGCGGCCTCGCCTCGCTCGGGCTCGGGCTGCTGATCGGCCTCGTCGGCATCGACCTGCAGACCGGGCAGCCGCGCCTGACCTTTGGCGTGCCGGAACTGCTGGACGGCATCGACGTGGTGCTGGTGGCCGTTGCGCTGTTCGCGGTGGGCGAGACGCTGTTCCTCGCCTGGACCCATGTTCCGGGCAAGCAGGAGGTGCGCGAGGTCGGCTCGCTGATGATGTCCAGGGAAGACTGGAAGCGCTCGACCGGGCCGTGGTTCCGCGGCGCGCTGCTCGGCTTTCCGTTCGGCGTCATGCCGGCCGGCGGCACCGAGATGCCCACCATGCTCAGCTACTACGCCGAGCGGAAGATGGTGCGCGCCAGGTATCGCCATGAATTCGGCACCACCGGAGCAATCGAGGGCGTGGCCGGACCGGAGGCGGCCAACAACGCCGCCGCAGCCGGCGTGCTGGTGCCGATGCTGACGCTGGGGCTGCCGACCTCGGCCACCGCGGCGATCATGCTGTCCGCCTTCCAATCCTACGGCATCCAGCCCGGCCCGCTGTTGTTCACCGCCCAGGCCGACCTGGTGTGGACGCTGATCGCCTCGCTCTACATCGCCAACATCATGCTGGTGGTGCTGAACCTGCCACTGGTCGGGCTATGGGCGCGCATCCTGAAGATCCCGACGCCGCAGCTTTATGCCGGCATCCTGGTGTTCGCCACCATCGGCACCTACGGCATCAGCAACAGCGTGGTGGACCTGGTGCTGCTCTACGGCATCGGCATCATCGCCATGTTCATGCGCCGCTTCGACTTCCCCACCGCGCCGGTGGTGATCGGCATGATCCTGGGACCGATGGCCGAGCAGGCGCTGCGCCAGGCCATGACCATCAGCCAGGGCGACTGGACCACCTTCTTCACCCGGCCGATCTCGCTCTCCATCCTGCTGATCGCCCTGGTCGCCCTGGTCGGACCACGCCTCTGGGGCCTCGTGGTGCGCAACCGCATGGACAGCGCGCCGAGCGCGTGATCCCACCCTGGCATGGCGCGGCGGCGGCCCAACATGAGGGACCATGCCGCCCGCCATCCCCTGGACACCGCGTCGCCTGCTGGTGACACCCTCCGCCCTCCGCTTCGACCACGGCGCCGCCATGGTGGAGCGGGCGGCGGCGGCCGGCGCCGAGATCATCCGCCTGCCGGCCGATCGCCTGTCCGGCCTGCCGGACAGCTACCGTGACAGCAAGACCACCATGGCGGTGGTGGTGGCCCCGCCCAGCCGCCGGCGGCCGCAGCCGATCCCGCCTTCCGCAGACTGGCGCTTCGACCTGGCGGAAGGCTGCCCGGCGCATTGCCAGTACTGCTACCTGGCAGGGTCGCTGGCCGGGCCGCCGATCATCCGCGCCTATGCCAACCTGCCGGAGATCCTTGCTGAATTGCCGCCGCTGCTGGGGCAGGGGCAGGTGACCTCGCGTTCCGAGGCGCGGCGGGGGGAGGGTACCACCTTCGAGTGTTCCTGCTACACCGACCCGCTGGCGATCGAGCCAATCACTGGCAGCCTGGCCGCGGCGATCCGCCATTTCGGCGCCTGGGAGGCTCCGGTGCAACTGCGCTTCACCACCAAGTTCGACGCGGTGGCGCCGCTCCTGGACCTGCCGCACCGCGGCCGCACCCGGATCCGCTTCTCGCTGAACGCCCGCTCGGCCGAACGCTATGAAGGCGGCGCCCCGCGCATGCCGCGCCGGCTCGCGGCGCTGCGGGCGGTGGCCGGGGCGGGCTATCCGGTCGGCATCACCGTGGCGCCGATCCTGCCCCTGCCGGAATGGCAGGCGGAGTATGACCGCCTGCTGGCCGAGGTGGCGGAGGCGCTGGACGGGTTGCAGCCGGACCTGACGGCCGAGCTGATCACCCACCGCTTCACCGACAAGTCCAAGGGCGTGCTGAACGACTGGTATCCCGGCAGCGACCTGCCAATGGACGAGGCGGAGCGCACCCGCAAGCTGACCAAGTTCGGCACCGGCAAATGGGTGCTGCCGCGCGACGCCATGACGGCGATGCGGGACGCGGTGACCGCTTCGCTGCGGCGCTGGCTGCCGACGGCGCGTCTGCTGTACTGGACCTGAGGCGATGCCGGAGAAGCATCCGGTGACCCCGGACGGACGCTATTTCGTGGTACGGGGGCGACTGTGGCGCCGCGCCGATCCCGCCCTCGGCGAGGCGGAGCGCGCGGCGCTGACCCGCGAACTCATGGCCGGCCGGCGTGCCAAGCAGCAGGCCATGCGCCAGGGCGACGAGGCCGGGCGTGAGGCAGCGCGCCGGCGCATCGAGGCGGCCAAGCACGCCCTCGGGGAACGCGGGCCGGTGTGGTGGAGGGATGGTGCGCCGGACCTCAACCGCCACATGGCGCGCAACACGCCTTATGCCGAATGGTTCGCGGCCCTGGAAGGCTGAGCCGTCAGCCTTCCGCCGGCTCCAGCCGCAGGATGCGGCCGCGGCTCTCATCGGTCAGCAGGTACAGGAAGCCGTCCGGCCCCGCCAGCACATGGCGGATCCGCGTCCGGCCCCAGAGCAGGCGCTCCTCGCCGATGATGCGGTCACCCTCCGTGGTCAGGCGCAGCAGGCCCGCGCCGCTCAGCGCGCCGAGAAACAGGTTGTTCTTCCAGCCGGGGAACGCCTCGCCGGTGTAGAAGGCGGCGCCGGACGGGCTGATCGACGGGACCCAGGCCCGCAACGGGTCCTGCATGTCCGGCCGCGAATCCGCCTCGTGAATCTGAGCGCCGCTATAGGCCCGGCCATGGCCTACCACGGGCCAGCCGAAATTGGCTCCGGGACGGACCAGATTCACCTCGTCGCCGCCGCGCGGGCCCATCTCGACCTCCCACAGCGTGCTGGTGGCCGGGTTCACCGCCAAGCCCTGTGGCGAGCGCAGGCCGAGGGCAAAGATCTCCGGCCGCGCATTGTTGCCGGGGATGGGCGGGTTGCCTTCGGCCGGCCGTCCATCGCGTTCCAGCCGCAGCAGCTTGCCGGCGAGATCCGAGACATCCTGCGCCCGCTCCGACTGGCGCTGCCGGTCGCCGGTGGTCAGGTAGACCTTGCTATCCGGGCCAAAGGCGATGCGACAACCGTAATGGCCGTTGCCGGTCTGGGCCGGGGTGGCGTCCAGCAACGGCTGTACCATGTCCAGCGAACGCGCATCGGCGGCCAGCCGCGCCCGCACCAGCCGGGTGAGATTGCCACCGCGCACCGCGGCCGCCTGGCAGAAATACAGCTCGCGGCTGCTGGCGAAGTCGGGGGCCAGTTGGATGTCCAGCAGGCCACCCTGGCCACCCGCCGCCACCGCCGGCACGCCCGCAAGCGGCGGCGAAACGCTGCCGTCCCGCGTCACCAGCCGGATCCGCCCGGGGCGCTCGGTCACCAGCATCCGGCCATCGGGCAGGAAGGCGGCACCCCAGGGATGCTCCAACCCGGCGGCGAAGGAGGTGGCGCGGAAGCTCGCGGCCTCGCTGCGCACCACCGCCTCGCCACCTCCCGGGCGCTGGGCGCAGGCCATGGTGGCGCCGCCCAGCGACAAAGCGAGGGCCAGGGCGGCGAGGCGGCGGCGCGGCGGGGTCAAGGCGCTTACTTCGCCAGTGCGCCGGCAATCCAATCCTTCAGGGCGCTCTTGGGCAGCGCGCCGACCTTGGTTTCGACCGGCTTGCCGTCCTTGAACAGGATCATGGTGGGGATGCCGCGCACCGCGTACTCGTTCGGCGTCATCGGGTTCTCGTCGATGTTCACCTTGGCGATGGTCAACTGCCCGGCATAGTCCTTGGCGATCTCGTCCAGGATCGGCGCCACCATGCGGCAGGGACCGCACCACTCGGCCCAAAAATCCACCAGCACGGGGCCGGAGGCACCCAGCACATCCTGCTTGAAGCTGTCGTCGCTGACGGCCTTGGTGAGTTCGCTCATGTGTCTCTTTCCTCAGCGTGCCCGGTTGTCGGGCGCGTCGTGTGTCCGCCCAGAAATCGTGTGCCGGGGCCGCCGGGTCAAGCGGCGGGCGGCACGGGGATCACCGGGCGAAGCCGCCGATGCTCCGGCGCAGCGCGTCCTGCCGCCCGTCGCGCGTCACCTCCCAGAGCGGGTTGTCCACCGATAGGCGCTGGCCGCCATCGCGCTGCACCGGGCGGATCACCGCGCTGCCGATCCCGGCATCCTGCCGCCCGAACAGCGACAGCGGGATCCGGACATAGAGCCCCTTGTCGAAGGAGCCCTCGCCGAAGCGCGCCGCCGACACGTTGGTGAAGGTGGCGAAGCCGCCGACCTCGATGCCCGAATCGAAGCGACGGCCGACCTCCACCGTGGTGCCCCAGTCGCCGGCGAGATAACGGCCGGCGCGCAGGATCCCGAACAGGTTCCACACCGGCAGGTCGGCGTAAAGCGAGGCGTGCCCGGTGGCCACGCTGTAGCCGCGGAAGCCCAGCTTGCCGTCGAATTCACGCTGCGCCACCCAGTTGAGGTCGAGGCCCAGGGCGAAGGGGCGGTCCTGCGGCCGCCACAGCACCTCGGCGGACAGGCCGCCGAACATCGGCTCCAGATACCCGGCCGAGGCGCGGGCGAACACGTCCGGTGCCAGGGTCCAGATCCGCTCGGCATAGAGGGTGGACACGGCGGTTCGCCCTTGCCGCGCATATTCGGCATAGTCGCTGCGGACGTGCGGCAGCAGACTGTCCGAGGGCAGGCCGCCCGACAGGTTGCCGAACAGCGCCTGCTGCACGCCGCCGGCCAGGGCGAAGCCGCTGCCGAGATCGAGCCGCGCTCCCGCGCCCAGGGATGCCTGCCAGCGCAGCGTGCGTGACGGATCGCCCAGCGCCAGGCCGAGGCGCGGTCCGACCTCCCAGTCCCAGAACGGGCCCGGCGCCCGCAGCGTGCCCGGCGCCAACTCCCCGGTGGCGGGCAGCAGGCGGCTGGCCATCCAGGCTTCCTCGGGGCTGGACAGGCCGACGGCCAACGCTTCCAGCGTCAGCCGCGGCACGTCCAGCACGGCGATCTCCGTGCCCGAGCGCCACCAGCGCAGCCGAAGCATCTCCAGCCCCGGCGGCAGCACCGGCTGCACCGCGCGCAGCGCCCGCGCGGTGACCTGCGGCAAGGTGCGGTAACTGCCGCCGGACAGGGCGATCTCGGCCGCGCCGCCATCCTGGCGAAAGGCGAGGCCGCGAAAGCCGGCACCGGCCAGCCTGTCGAACACGGCCTGCGCCAGCGTCACCTCGTCGCCCGCGATGCCGCGCGGGCGGGCCGACAGGGGCGGCGGCGCCGGCAGGGCGAGGGATGGCGGCTCGGCGGGATCCATGCGCAGCGAGAGACGGAACAGCAGGTCGGTGCCATGCACGAAGTGCAGGCCGGCATCGGCCCAGCCATTGCTCCATTGCAGTCCCAGATTGACGCGCGACTCCGCTTCGCCGCGCAGGGCCGTGCGGCGGGCCGGGTAGCCGCCACGCTCGTCGCGCAGCGCGTCGCCGGACCATTCGGCCTTGGCGCGCAGCCCGTCCAGCGCGCCCCAGGGAGTGCCGAAGGCCGGCACGCTCCATTCCACGCCGGCAAAGGGCGCCATGTCCTCGCCACGGAAGAAGCCGGTCTGCACGGTGCCGCCGCGGCCGACATCGCGCGGCCGGTCCCGGAAGCTGTCGGAGGCGAGGGCGAGCGGGCTGTTCCACTCCGCCCCGGTGCCGATGCGGCCCCAGCCCAGCCCCGCCGTCACGTCGAAGCCCCACCAGCGCTTGGAGGCGGCGATGTACTCCCCCGCATACAGGCCGGTGCCGATGAAATCCTGCAGGCCGATCGCCAGGGCCGGGGTGGTGTCGGTTTCCTCCAGCAGCCGCAGCTTCAGGTCGAAGGCGCGGTCGGTGGTCATGCCCCGTCCGCTGGTGGCGTCCAGGCGTTCCGTCAGGCGAAAGGTGGTTTCCAGAAACGGCAGGGCCTGGAAATTCAGGAACCAGAAGCGCCGCTGGTGCCGGATCGCGGTGCCGGCTTCCAGCGTGCCATCGGGGCGGAGCCGCGCATTGCGCATCTCGATCAGCCCGACACCGCCGAAATCGCCGCCGGTGGCGGGAATCTCCTCCGCCCGCGCGGCCCCGAGGCCTGCCAGAAGCAGCATGGCCGCCACACGCACGAGGCCGAGGCATTTGCCGGCTTTTCCGGCGAGCATACTCACGATGCTGTGATAATAACCGATGACGCGAAGCCGCGCCAGGATTTTGCGCGCCGCCGGGCGGGGCGGTGGACAAGGCCCGGCACCTCCCCTCCAATGCCGGGCCATGACCTTTTCCCTGCTCGGCCGCTGCCTCCGCACCGGCCATTTCGGCGCCGTCGCCACCACCTCAGGCCTCAGCATCGGGGCGCGGGTGCCGTTTCTCCGGGCCGGCCTTGGCGGCGTGCTGACTCAGCACCGCACCGATCCGCGGCTCGGGCCGCGCGGCCTGGACCTGCTGCGCAGCGGCTGCTCCGCGGCAGAAACGATCGCCGCCCTGGCCGCCAGCACGCCGGATGCCGGCTGGCGGCAACTGGCGGCGATCGACTCGGCCGGGCGCACCGCCTTCTTCCACGGCGCGCGGGTGAAGCCGGCGCACAACCATGCGGAGGGCGCCGACTGCATCGCCATCGGCAACATCCTGGCTAGCGACCAGGTGCCGCAGCGCATGGTGGAGGCGTTCCTGGCCCAGCCCGAGGCGGCGCTGGGTGACCGGCTGATCGCCGCGCTGCGGGCCGGAGAGGCGGCGGGCGGAGAAGGACGCCCGCTGGTCTCGGCGGCGCTGCTGATCGTGGGAACCGAGAGCTTTCCCTACGCCGATCTGCGCGTCGACCGCGATGCCGGACCGATCGAGGCGCTGGCCTCGCTCTGGACCGAATACGCGCCGCAGGCCGAGGATTACGTGCTGCGCGCCGTGGACCCGATGCGCTTCAGCCCGATCTGACGGCGGGAGCCGGCGGCGGCCGTGCTCAGTAGGTCGCGAAGATCCGCGCGATCTCCGCCGGATCCTGGGTCACGGTCAGCGCCAGGGCCAGCAGCACGCGGGCCTTCTGCGGCGTCAGGTTGTCGGCGGACAGGATGCCCTGCTGCCGCATGCGCGTCCCGGCCACCACCCGCCCGCTGCCGACGCGGGTGGATTGCACCACCACCACGCCCTGCTTCACCGCCTCGGCCAGGGCATCCTGCTCCACGGGGGTCGGGCCGCCCGGGGCGAAGCCGGCGCTGACGATGCCGCGGGCACCGGCCGCGACAAAGGCGCGGATGGCGGTTTCGTCGGCATCGGCATGGGAATAACAGATGTCGACGCGGGGCAGGGCGCCGAGCGTGCGGATGTCGAATTCGGTGTCCGGCGCGACGCGGCGCAGCGGCTTGCGGTAATAGCTGATGCGGTCGGCATCCGCGTGGCCCAGCACGCCGAAATCCGGGGTGCGGAAGGTTTGCAGCCGCCAGGTGGAGGTTTTCGACACCTCGCGCGCCGCCTGGATCTCGTCGTTCAGCAGCACCAGCACGCCGAGGCCGCGCGATTCCGGGCAGGCCGCGACGCGCACCGCGTTCAGCAGGTTCATGCCCATGTCGGCGGACAGGCCGGAAGCGGGACGCTGCGCGCCCACCATGACCACCGGTACCGCCACCTTCAGGCTCAGCGACAGCGCATAAGCGGTTTCCTCCAGCGTCGCCGTGCCATGGCCGATGACGATGCCGGCGAGGCCAGGGATTTCGGCCACGGCCTTGTCGCATTCGCGGGACAGGGCCTGCCAGTCGCGGAAGCCAATGCGCGTCGAGATCACCGCGCTGTAGGGGCGGGGGATAACCTCCGCCACCAGCGCCAGTTCCGGCACGCGCGCCACGATGGCGGCGGCGTCCATGACCCGGCCGTGGCGCCCGTAATCCTGGATGTCGAGGCCGTTCTCGCCCAGCGAGGCCATGGTGCCGCCGCTGCCGATGAAGGCGATGCGGGGCTGGGTCGGGGCGGTGTTCGGCATGGGGCTTCCGGTGTTGCTGCGAAGCCAAGCTGTAAATCCGAAGCGCCGCCCCCGCCAGGGGTGGTGCCTAGCCCGGCTGCACCGCCAGCCGGATCGGCCGGGTCCGGCCGCGGCCCGCCAACTGGGCCCAGCGCAACGTCATCAGCACCGCCACCACCGCCAAGCCGCTGGCCAATCCGATCCAGACGCCGAGCGGCCCCCAGCCGCCCGGAAAGCCGAGGCCGAGGCCGATCGGCAGTCCGAGCCCCCAATAGCCCAGCGCGGCGAACAGCAGCGGCAGGCGGGTATCCTTCAGCCCGCGCAACGCGCCGGCGGCGACGGCCTGCACCCCGTCCGACAACTGGAACACGCCCGCCACCATCAGCAGCGTGGCGGCCAGCGCGCGCGCCTCGCCCAGCTCCGGCGCCAGGAACAGGGCGGCCACCGGGCCAGGCAGCAGCAGCAGCACGGTGGCCGTCAGGGCCATGAAGCCGCCGCCGAGGCCGATCGCCACCCAGCCGGCGCGCCACGCGGCCTGCGCGTCATCCGCCCCGGCGGCCAAGCCGACCCGGGCCGTGGCGGCCTGTCCGATGCCCATCGGCACCATGAAGCACGCGCTGGCCACCTGCAGGGCCACGGCATGGGCCGCCACGGCGGTGGGGTTGAACCAGCCCATCACCAGGGCGGTGGCACTGAAGATGCCGATTTCCAGCAGCATGGAGCCGGCGATGGGCAGGCCGACCGCTACCATCTCGCCGATGCGGCGCCAATCGGCCCGCCAGAACCGGCCCATCAGCCGGAAGCGGGACAGCTGGCGGTCGCGCATGATCCACAGGGCGAGGCCGAGCAGCATGCTGCCATTGGCGATGGCGCTGGACAGCCCGGCCCCCACCACTCCCATGGAGGACACGCCTAAGCCCCCCGCCACCAGAACGTAAAGCAGCGCCGCGTTCACTCCGATGGCGAGCGCCGACACCCAGAGCGCCGGCGCCGGGCGCCCCATCGCGGCCAGGAAGCCGCGCAGCACGGCGAAGCCGTAGAAGAACGGCATGCCCCACAGCAGCGCCCGGTTGTAGCGCTGCGCCTCGGCCGCCAGTGCCGGGTCCTGCCCCGCGGCCAGCAGAAGGGCGCCGGTGTTCCACAACAGGGTGCCCAGCACCAGAAACAGCGGAAGGCCGAGCCAGGCGGCGGCGCGCACGGTGCGGCGCATCTCCCGCATGTGGTGGCGTACCCGCCCGCGCTCCTGCGCCAGCATGGCGGAGGCGGCAAAGGCGGCGCCGAAGGCCGGGGACAGCGCGATGAAGTACAGGTTGCCGCCCAGCGTCACGGCCGCCAGCGGCAACTCGCCGATGCGGCCGAGGAACAGGGTATCGGTCAGCACCAGCGCGATCTGCGACAGGTTGGTCAGCGCCAGGGGCCAGGCGAGCATCAGGGTGGCGCGGAGCTCGCGCTCCCATCCTCCCGGGGAAAGCGGCGCCTTCTGCGCCTCGATGGTGTCCGTGTGCATGGTCGGAGCGGCTCTAGCGCAGGTGGCGCCGGAAATCCCGCGACGATCTCGTGTCCGGCCGCCCGGCGGCGGGGGCCGGTTGAGGCAGCCATGCGCCGGGCAGGCGCGACACTGCGGGGGAGCCCGGCCATGATGCGCTGCACACCATCCCGGACCTTGAATGATAGACTCGCCTGCTGCCGTTCCCCACTGGCTGACCCTGCTGCTGGCCGCCGCCTGCGGGTTGATCGTGGCCAACATCTATTACGCGCAGCCGCTGATCGGTCCGATCAGCGCCGAGCTGGGCCTGTCCCCCGGCGCTGCCGGCCTGATCGTCACCATGACGCAGATCGGCTACGGCATCGGCCTGTTGCTGGTGGTGCCGCTGGCCGACCTGATCGAGAACCGCCTGCTGGTGCTGTGCGTCACGGCCCTGGCCGGGCTCGGGGTGGTGCTGGCGGCGCTGTCCGGTTCGGCGCTGCCCTTTCTGCTGGCCTCGCTGATGATCGGCCTGGGCTCGGTCGCGGTGCAGATCCTGGTGCCCTATGCCGCGCACATGGCGCCGGAAGCGATGCGCGGACGGGTAGTCGGCAATGTGATGAGCGGATTGATGCTCGGCATCATGCTGGCCCGTCCCGTGGCCAGCTTCGTCACCGGCCTCAGCTCCTGGCACGCCGTGTTCGTGCTGTCGGCGGCGCTGATGCTCGCGCTCGGCGTGGTGCTGCGGCTCGCGCTGCCGGTCCGCAGGCCCCATTCCGGCATGGGCTACGGCGCGCTGCTGCACTCCATGGGGCGGCTGGCGGTGACGCTGCCGCCGCTGCGCCGCCGCGCCCTGTACCATGCCGGGCTGTTCGGCGCGTTCTCCTTGTTCTGGACCGCCGTGCCGCTGCGGCTCGCGGGCGAGTTCCACCTGTCCCAGACCGGCATCGCGCTGTTCGCCCTGGCCGGGGTGGCGGGGGTGATCTCGGCGCCGATCGCCGGGCGGGTGGCCGATCGCGGCTGGGTGCGGCCAGCCACGGCGGCGGCGCTGCTGCTCGGCATGGCGTCCTTTCTGCTCACCCTGCCGGCGCCGGCAGGCTCCACCTTGGCGCTGGTCCTGCTGGTGCTGGCGGGCATCGCGCTCGACTTCGCCGTGTCGGCCAATGTTGTGCTGGGCCAGCGGGTGATCTTCGGCCTCGGCGCCGAGCTGCGCGGCCGGCTGAACGGGCTCTACATGGCAACGTTCTTTCTCGGCGGCGCCGTGGGCTCCGCGCTCGGCGGCTGGAGCTTCGCCGCCGGTGGCTGGTTCCTGACCGCGATGTGCGGCCTTGCCCTGCCTGCCTTGTCCTTGGCCTATTTCGCGACCGAACGCCGCTGAATCGCGATCTCACGTGCTTTCCGGTTGTGATATGAGCCTGGTATCCCTAGATGTGCCTCCGTCGACTGGTTTTGGTTTCGGCTTGCCTTCATCGTACTGGCCCCTGAGGCAGTGCGGCGTGCCTGGTGCCCGGTCCCATCGAAAGTTGATCCATCGCGCATGTCGCGTGAAGGAACTTCCTATCTACGGAGCACTGCGATGCCGACTGGTACCGTGAAGTGGTTCAACCCGACCAAGGGTTTCGGTTTCATTCAGCCGGAAGACGGCTCCAAGGACGTGTTCGTGCACATCACCGATGTGCAGCGTGCCGGCCTGCAGGGGCTGAACGAAGGCGAGCGCGTGGAGTTCGAGCTGCAGAAGGGCCGCGAGGGCAAGGTCTCCGCCGGCAACCTGAAGCAGATCTGAATGGCTGATCGTCCGGGACTTCGGCCCCGGACCGTCGAACCCTGCGGGGCCCAGGCCCCCGGGGTTTTTTTGCGTCCATTGACAGCGTAACCCGGCCCGGCTGTTCTTTCCGCCAAAGGTGGAAGCGGAGGCCGCACGGCGATGGACCAGACCAAGAAATCCTTCAGGCTGCGCAGCCAGCGCTGGTTCGATGACCCGGAGGATCCGGGCATGACGGCGCTCTACATCGAGCGCTTCCTGAATTTCGGCCTCACGCGCGCCGAGCTGCAATCGGGCAAGCCGATGATCGGCATCGCCCAGACCGGCAGCGACATCGCCCCCTGCAACCGGCACCACCTGGCGCTGGCCGAGCGGGTGAAGGCGGGCATCCGCGATGCCGGCGGCATCCCGCTCGAATTTCCAATCCATCCGATCCAGGAAACCGGCAAGCGCCCCACGGCGGCGCTGGACCGCAACTTGGCCTACCTGTCGCTGGTGGAGATCCTGCACGGCTATCCGCTGGATGGCGTGGTGCTGACCACCGGCTGCGACAAGACCACGCCGGCCTGCCTGATGGGCGCGGCCACCGTGAACATCCCGGCCATCGTGCTGTCCGGCGGGCCGATGCTGGACGGCCATTGGAAGGGCCGGCTCTCGGGTTCGGGCACCATCGTCTGGGAGGCGCGCAAGCTGCTCGCTGCCGGCGAAATCAACTATGACGGCTTCATGCAGATGGTGGCGTCCTCCGCCACCTCGGTCGGCCATTGCAACACCATGGGCACGGCGCTGTCGATGAACTCCCTGGCCGAGGCGCTGGGCATGTCGCTGCCCGGCTGCGCCTCGATCCCGGCGGCCTACCGCGAGCGTGGCCAGATGGCGCACGCCACCGGCATGCGCATCGTCGACATGGTGAAGGAGAACCTTCGTCCCTCCGACATCATGACGCGCGAGGCGTTCGAGAACACCATCGTGCTGGCCAGCGCCATCGGCGCCTCCTCCAACTGCCCGCCGCACTTGGTCGCCATCGCCCGCCACATGGGCGTGGAGCTGAGCACGGAGGACTGGCAGACGGTCGGCGCTGAGATCCCGCTGCTGGTGGATTGCCAGCCAGCCGGCCGCTTCCTGGGCGAGATGTTCTACCGCGGCGGCGGCGTGCAGTCGGTGATGAAGGAGCTGGCGGATGCCGGCAAGCTGCATCTCGGCGTGAAGACCGTGACCGGCCAGACGCTGGAGGAGGACCTGAAGCGGGCGCCGCTGGCGGACCGCGAGGTGATCCGCCGCTACAGCGAGCCGCTGAAGGAGCAGGCCGGCTTCGTGGTGCTGTCGGGCAATCTGTTCGAAAGCGCGGTGATGAAGGTCAGCGTTATCGACGCCGAGTTCCGTAAGCGCTTCCTGTCCGACCCCGAGGACATCTTCGAGGGCAAGGTGATCGTCTTCGAAGGGCCGGAGGATTATCACGACCGCATCGAGGACCCGGCGCTGGGCGTTGACGAGCGCACCGTGCTGGTGATCCGCAATTGCGGCCCCGTGGGCTATCCCGGCAGCGCCGAGGTGGTGAACATGCAGCCGCCGGGCGCGATGATCAAAGCCGGGCTGCACAGCCTGCCCACCATGGGCGACGGCCGGCAGAGCGGCACCTCCGCCTCGCCCTCCATCCTCAACGTGTCCCCGGAGGCCGCTGTCGGCGGCGGCCTGGCGCTGATGAAGTCGGGCGACCCGATCCGCATCAACCTGAAGACCCGCAAGGTCGACCTGCTGATCCCGGCCGAGGAAATGGAAGCCCGCCGCGCCGCCTGGACGCCGCCCAAGCTCACGCACAAGACGCCATGGGAGGAGATCTACCGCTCCATGGTCGGCCAGCTCGGCACCGGCGGCTGCCTGGAGCCGGCGACGCTGTACCTCAACATCCTCGAGACCCGCGGCGAGAGCCGCCACAACCACTGATGGCCGGCCGTCTCGCAGGCAAGCGCTGCTTCGTCACCGCGGCGGGGCAGGGCATCGGCCGCGCCACGGTGCTGGCCTACGCGGCGGAAGGCGCCACGGTGGTGGCGACCGATCGTGACGCGGAGAAGCTGTCCGGCCTCGCGGCGCAGACCGTCACCACCGCGGCGCTGGATGTGCTGGACGACCAGGCGGTGATGGAGTGCATCACCCGCCACGGCCCGTTCGACGTGCTGTTCAACTGCGCCGGCTTCGTGCACCAGAACGACGTGCTGAGCTGCACTGACGACGATTGGGACTTCGCCTTCGCGCTGAACGTCCGTTCGCAATGGAAGGTGATGCGCGCGGTGCTGCCGGGCATGCTGGGCAGGGGCGGCGGCGCCATCGTCAACATGGCCTCGGCCGCCGGATCGGTGAAGGGCGTTGCCAACCGCTTCGTCTATGGCACCACCAAGGCGGCCGTGGTCGGCATGACCAAGAGCGTCGCCGCCGACTACGTCGCCAAGGGCATACGCTGCAACTGCGTCTGCCCGGGCACGGTGGACACGCCGTCTCTCGGCGAGCGCATCTCGGCCAATGCCGCGGCGATGGGTGGGGAAACGGCGGCGCGGGCGGCCTTTGTCGGCCGGCAGGCCATGGGCCGGCTCGCCACGCCGGAGGAGATCGCAGCACTGGTGGTCTATCTCTCCGCGCCGGAATCGGCTTTCGTCACCGCGCAGGCCGTGGTGATCGACGGCGGCTGGACGAACTGAACGAACTCAGGGAACGCTGAACCCATGAAGCTGCTGCGCTACGGCCCGCCGGGCCAGGAAAAGCCGGGCCTGCTCGATGCCGATGGCCAGATCCGCGACCTGTCGGGCACCGTGCCCGACATCGCCGGCGCTGTGCTGTCGCCGGACGGGCTGGCGAAGCTCTCGGCGCTGGACACCACCAGCCTGCCGCTGGTGGGCGGCTCGCCGCGCCTCGGCCCGCCGGTCTCGGGGCTGAAGAATTTCGTCTGCATCGGCCTGAACTACGCCGACCATGCGGCGGAAACCGGTGCTTCCATCCCGAAGGAGCCTATTATCTTCCTGAAGTCGCTGGGCGCGCTGCAGGGGCCGAATGACCAGGTCGAGCTGCCCAAGGCCAGCACCAAGACCGATTGGGAGGTGGAACTGGCCATCATCATCGGCCAGCGCGCCAAATACGTGCCCGAGAACAAGGCGATGGAATACGTCGCCGGCTACGCCGTCTGCAACGACGTGTCGGAGCGCGAATTCCAGATCGAGCGCGGCGGCACCTGGGACAAGGGCAAGGGCCACGACACCTTCGGCCCGCTCGGCCCCTGGCTGGTGACCCGCGACGAGGTGCCGGACCCGCAGGACCTGTCGATGTTCTGCGAGGTGGACGGCCACCGCTACCAGGACGGCTCGACCCGCACCATGATCTTCGGCGTGGCGAAGCTGGTGTCCTACGTGTCGCACTTCATGACGCTGCACCCGGGCGACGTGATCACCACCGGCACGCCGCCGGGCGTCGGCATGGGGCAGAAGCCGCCGCTGTTCCTGAAGGAAGGCCAGACCATCCGCCTCGGCATCGAGGGGCTGGGCGAGCAGCAGCAGGTGACGGTGCGCGCCGAGTTCTGAGGCGCCCGGCCCGATGCCGGGCGCCGCAGGCGGTCAGGTGCGGAGGCCGCCGGCCCTGAGCACGAACTCGGCGATGTCCGCGACGCCCTGATCCGCCTTCAGGTTGGTGAAGATGAAGGGCCGCTGCCCGCGCATCTTCCGCGAATCCCGGTCCATCACCGACAGGTCGGCGCCCACCAGGGGCGCCAGGTCGGTCTTGTTGATCACCAGCAGGTCGGATCGCGTGATGCCGGGCCCGCCCTTGCGCGGGATCTTGTCGCCGGCCGAGACGTCGATTACGTAGATCGTCAGGTCGGCCAGTTCCGGGCTGAAGGTGGCGGCCAGATTGTCGCCGCCGCTCTCGATGAACAACACCTCCAGCCCCGGGAACCGGGCCGTCATCTCGTCCACGGCGGCGAGGTTGATCGACGCGTCCTCCCGGATCGCGGTGTGCGGGCAGCCGCCGGTCTCCACGCCGATGATGCGCTCGGGCGCGAGGGCGCCGGAGCGGGTCAGGAATTCCGCATCCTCGCGCGTGTAGATGTCGTTGGTGATGACGGCGATGTTGTGCGCGTCCCGCAGGTGCTTGCACAGCCGATCGGTCAGCGCCGTCTTGCCGGAGCCGACGGGACCGCCGATGCCGACGCGGAAGGGACCATTGCCCGGAATGCCGGGGACCGATGCGTTCATGAGCGGAAAAGCCTCGTATACTGTGTCTCGTGTTGCATGGAGAAGCGGTCGAGCACCGGCGCCGCGGTGCCGATGCGGTCGAGCTCGGCGGCCAGGGCGGCGTCCGTCGCCGCCTCCAGCTCCGGCAGCAGCGCCGCGGTGGCGATCTGCCCGTCGGTCTGGCCGAGCGGCACCAGCCGCACGCCGGCCGAGACGATGTTGGCGGCGAAGGCGGACAGGAAGCCGAACAGCGCGATCCGCAGCGGCACGCCCTGCCAGGCCGCGGCCGCGCCGAACGCCACCGGATGCGCGATCCCGTCCGGGTGGCGCGTTGCCAGCGTCCGCAGCCGCGCCTCGCCCCAGGCGGCGGCGGTGACCTTGACGAAGGCGTTGCCCTGGGCGGTGGTTTCCAGCGCCAGTTCCGCCGTGCCGCGCCAAGCGGCCGCCAGCTCCGCCACCGCGTCCAGCGCGGCATCGTCCCCGGCCCCGGCGGCCCGAAAGGCGGCGGCGAGCAGCGCGCCGTCGATGCGGCCGGCGCCACTGCGCAGCACGGTCTCGACGTAGTCGGCGAGATCGGCCCGGTTGCGCACCGCACCGCTCTCCACCGCCATCTCCAGGCCATGGCTATAGGTGTAGGCACCGACGGGATAGGCGGGCGACAGCCAGCTCAGCAGGCGTTGCAGCGCCGCCGGGTCAGTGGGCGTGGAAATGGCCATCCCCATGATCATGCAGTTCACCGTGGCCCAGGGAGCCATGCCGGTGGCCGGTGTGGCGGTTGTGCTCGCCATAGGCGCCGCCTTCCGGGTTGAAGGGCGCCTCGATGCGCTCGACGGTGGCGCCGAGGCCCTGCAGCATGCGCAGGATCACGTGGTCCTCGCGGATCAGGATACGGTCGGCATCGATCTCCGCCGGCAGGTGCCGGTTGCCGAGGTGCCAGGCGAGGCGCAGCAGGTGCTGCGGATCGCGCCCCCGCACCTCGATCAGCGGTTCCGGCGCGGCGCGCACCAGCACCACGCCGCCCCCCTCCAGCAGCAGCCCGTCGCCGTCGCGCAGCGCCACCGCCTCGGGCAGGTCGAGCAGGAAGGACAGGCCTTTCTCCGCCGTGTAGCGGCGGCGGCGGCGGTGGCGGTCGTCGAAATCAACCATGATGGTGTCGCGTGCGGTGCCGGCCTGCCATTGGCCGGCGGGCAGCACCTGTGTGGCGCGGGGCAGGGTGGCTTCGGTCATGGCTCGGCTCAGAACAGGAAGTAGCGCTGCGCCATCGGCAGCACGACGGCGGGCTCGCAGATCAGCAACTCGCCATCGGCGCGGACCTCATAGGTTTCGGGATCAACCTCGATCCGCGGCAGCAGGTCGTTCAGCACCATGTCCTTCTTGCCGATGCGCCGCGTGTTCTCCACCGGCAGCAGGACGCGTCGCAGGCCAAGCTGCCCGGCCAGATCCATTTCCATTGCCGCCCGCGACACAAAGGTCATCGAGCTGGCCTGCATCGCGCGGCCGAAGCCCGCGAACATCGGCCGGTAATGCACTGGCTGCGGCGTCGGGATGGAGGCGTTCGGGTCGCCCATGGGCGCCATGGCGATCGAGCCGGCCTTCAGCACCATCTCCGGCTTCACGCCGAAGAAGGCGGGTGACCACATCACCAGATCGGCCAGCTTGCCGACCTCCACGCTGCCCACATGCGCCGAGATGCCCTGAGCGATGGCCGGGTTGACCGTGTACTTGCTGATGTAGCGGCGGATGCGGAGGTTGTCGTTGTCGCCCTGCTCGCCGGCCAGGCGGCCGCGCTGCTGCTTCATTTTGTGGGCGCATTGCCAGGTGCGGATGATCACCTCGCCCACGCGCCCCATCGCCTGGCTGTCGGATGACATCATCGAGATGGCGCCAAGATCGTGCAGGATGTCCTCGGCGGCGATGGTTTCGCGGCGGATGCGGGATTCCGCGAAGGCCACGTCCTCGGCGATGCGCGGGTCGAGGTGGTGGCAGACCATCAGCATGTCGAGATGCTCGTCCACGGTGTTCACCGTGTAGGGCATGGTGGGGTTGGTGGAACTCGGCAGGAAGTTCGGCTCGCCGATGACGCGCAGGATGTCGGGCGCGTGGCCGCCGCCGGCGCCTTCCGTGTGGAAAGCCTGGATGGCGCGGCCGCCGATTGCCCGGATCGTGTCCTCGACGAAGCCGCTCTCGTTCAGCGTGTCCGAATGGATGGCGATCTGCACGTCCATGCGGTCGGCGACGGTGAGGCAGGTGTCGATCGCCTTGGGCGTGGTGCCCCAGTCCTCGTGCAGCTTCAGCCCGCAGGCGCCGGCGCGGATCTGCTCCTCCAGCGCCTCCGGCAGGGCGGCATTGCCCTTGCCCAGGAAGCCCAGGTTCATCGGGAAGCTTTCCGCCGCCTGCAGCATCCGCGCCATGTGCCACGGCCCCGGCGTGGCGGTGGTGGCCAGCGTGCCATGCGCCGGGCCGGTGCCGCCGCCGAACATGGTGGTGATGCCCGAGGCCAGCGCTTCCTCGATCTGCTGCGGGCAGATGAAGTGGATGTGCGGGTCGATGCCGCCCGCGGTCAGGATGCGGCCCTCGCAGGCAATGATCTCCGTGCCCGGGCCGATGACGATGTCGACGCCCGGCTGCGTGTCGGGGTTGCCGGCCTTGCCGATGGCGGCGATGCGGCCGTCCCTGAGGCCCACATCGGCCTTGACGATCCCCCAGTGGTCAATGATCAGCGCGTTGGTGATCACCGTGTCCATGGCGCCCGCGGCCCGTGTGACCTGGGATTGCCCCATGCCATCGCGGATCACCTTGCCGCCGCCGAACTTCACCTCCTCCCCATAGGTGGTGAGATCGCGCTCCACTTCCGCGAACAACTCGGTATCTGCCAGGCGGACCCTGTCGCCGGTGGTCGGGCCATACATGCCGGCATAGGCGGTACGGGAGATCCTGCTCGCCATGGGATCAGACCTTTCCTTCCGTTTCGCCGCGGAAGCCGTGCACCACCCGCGCGCCGGCATAGGGGATCAGCCGCACCTTGCGGCTCTGCCCCGGTTCGAAACGCACCGCCGTGCCGGCGGGGATGTCGAGCCGGCAGCCCCTGGCCGCCGCGCGATCGAAGCGCAGCGCCGGGTTGGTTTCGCAGAAGTGATAGTGGCTGCCGACCTGGATGGGGCGGTCGCCGGTGTTGGCCACGTCCAGCTCCATCGCCTCGCGGTCCGCGTTCAGCACGATTTCGCCCGCGGCGGGGATGACCTCTCCGGGTATCATGGCATGCTCCTCGGCAGATGGGTCTCAGCGGATCGGGTCGTGGACGGTGACGAGCTTGGTGCCGTCGGGGAAGGTGGCTTCCACCTGGATGTCGTGGATCATCTCGGGAATTCCCTCCATCACCTGCTCCCGCGTCAGCACGGTGGCGCCGTCGCGCATCAGCTCCGCCACGCTGCGGCCATCGCGTGCGCCTTCCACCACGAAATCGGTGATCAGCGCGACCGCCTCGGGGTGGTTCAGCTTCACGCCGCGCGACAGGCGCTTGCGTGCCACCTCAGCCGCCATGGCGATCAGCAGCTTGTCCTTCTCGCGGGGGGTCAGGTGCATCGGGCGGTCCTTTCCGGAAGCATTCTGGTGCGGCTCAGCTCGTCCACAACCGGGGCAGGCGCGGAGGTAGGCCCAGCACGCCGGAGCGCAGCGCCGGGATGGCGGCGCACAGCGCTTCCCGCACCATCACGGCGCCGCCGATCCAGCGCGCCAGCATCAGGCCGGGGCGGGGCAGGGTGGCGTCATGGCCGGCGGCGCGCAACAGGTCGCGCCCGGCCAGCGCCTCCGCGTCGCTGGCGGCCAGCAGCAGCAGGGCGGTGGCTTCCGCGCCGCCGAAGCCGAAGCGCGCGGCGAGCGGCGCCAGCCCGCTCTCCAGCGCCACGGCATCGGCCCAGTGCAGGCGGTCCCCACGCCGCAGCCGCCAGCCATCGAACAGGCTGCCCTGCGTCAGCCGCTCGCCGCGCGCGGGGCGGCCCAGCACCAGCATCTCCGCCGCCAGCAGCCGCGCCCCGGCGCCGAGCCGCGCCTCCATCCGCCGCTCCAGCCGCGCGCCGTCGAACAGGATGGTTTCCTGCGGGAGCCATTCCAGCGTGGCGCCCGGCGCCAGTTCCAGCCGCGTGGCGATGCGCGTGGCATCGCCCAGGCTGCGATACAGCTTCTCCGCCGCAGGCGTGGTCAGGCTGGCGCTCGTGCCCCCGGCGAGGCTCACCGCCACGTCCAGCGAATCGCCGCCGGCCAGCCCGCCGCCCACATTCACCAGCGCCGCCAGCGGCAGGTCATCCGGCTCCGACCTCGGGAACAGCACCCGCAGCGGCGCGGCGTGGTAGAGGTGGCGCAGCACGGTGCCGCGCGGCGACTGCGCGAAGCCCAGCTCCGCTCGGCCGTGGGCGCGCTGGTGCTGGGGCTCGGGGCGTGGCATCGGCGGGCAATCTGGCGCAGCCGGGGACTGGCGGATAGCACGCATCATCCCCCCAGCACCCGCACCGCCAGCGCCGCGGCCGAGGCGCGGTTCTCCACCCCGAGCTTGCTGAAGATGCCTTCCAGGTGCTTGTTCACCGTGCGCGGGCTCATCACCAGGATCTCGGCGATGTCGCGGTTGCTCTTGCCGCGGCCGAGCCAAAGCAGCACCTCCGCCTCCCGGGCCGTCAGGCCGAGGCGGTCGCGCAGCAGCGCCTCGTCGCCGCCCGGGGCGGAGGCGGTGACCCGCAGCAGCAGCTCCTCCGGCCCGATCTGCCCGACATGCTGGAACAGCACTTCGCGGCCATCGGGCAACTGCACCGCGAACGGGCGGCGCGGCGCGTCGCCCTCCGGCACCACCCAGCCGGGGATGAGGAGGCTGCCGGGTCCGCCATCCCCGGCCTCCGGCGTGACGTCGCGCAGCAGCGCGGCGGCCTGCGGCGTCGCCCACAGCACGGCGCCCTCGCGATCGGCGGCCAGCAAGAAGCGGCCGGCGACATCCAGCGCCGCATGCGCGCTGCGCGTCAGCCGCGCGTTGGCCAAGTGCGTGCCGATGCGCGCCAGCACCTCGTCCGGCGCCACCGGCTTGATCACGTAGTCGACGCCGCCGGCGCCGAAGCCGCGCAGCACGTCCTCGCTCTCGGTCAGGCCTGTCATGAAGATCACCGGCACCGACAGCAGGTTGGCGTTGCGCTTCATGCGGCGGCAGGCCTCGAACCCGTCCATGCCCGGCATCACCGCGTCCATCAGCACGATGTCGGGGGTGATCCGCTCGGTCACTGTCATGGCCGCGGCGGCGGATTGCGCCACCAGCACCATGTAGCCGGCGGCTTCCAACGTGTCGTTCAACAGGCCCAGCGTGCCGGGCGCGTCATCCACCACCAGCACGATGTCGCGCCGCTCCGTCATGCCTCCTCCTCCGGCAGGGCGGCGAGAAAGGCGTCGAGCCGGTACTCGGAGATGAAGCCGCGCAGCTCGGCGATGGCCGGCGCGGCGTCTGGGCTTTCCGTTTCCAGCGCGTCCAGCCGCTCGCGGATGCCGCCGACATAGCCGATGGCGGCGAGCTGCCGCAGATTGGCCGCCTGCGCCGCGGTCAGCCGCGCCGCGCCCGGATGCGCCACGCCCGGGGGCGGCGCCTCGGCGAAGCGCCAGGTGACGCCGAGCAGCGCGGCCGCCTTCTCCAGCAGGGCGCTGACCGAGACCGGTTTGGGCAGCACGTCGTCATGGTGCTCGACCGTGCCGCGCGCCTCGGCCGGCGGGGCCAGCTCCAGCGCGTTGGCGGACACCATGATGATCGGCGCGGCCTGCCCGGCCTCGCGCAGCCGCCGCGCCAGCTCCCAGCCACTCATGCCGGGCATGGCGATGTCGAGCAGGAACAGGTCCGGCGCCGCCTGCCGCGCCAGGGCCAGGCAGGCGGCGCCATCGGCGGCCTGTCGCACGCGGAAGCCGATCGGCTCCAGCAGGTCGGCCATCAGCGCGCGGTGCGCCGGATCGTCATCGGCCACCAGCACCTCGATTACGCGGTTGGCGCCGTGGCCGGTGACCGGGCGCTCCGCCTCGGCCGGCGGGGCGTTCCTGCCGGACAGCAACAGGCGCACGCGGAACCGGCTGCCCTCGCCGAGGCGGCTGCTGGCCGTGATGTCGCCGCCCATCACCTCCACCAGCGTCTTGGTGATGGTGAGGCCCAGGCCGACGCCGGGGGTGGACGGCGCGTGCGCGTTGGCGCCGCGCTGGAATGGCTCGAAGATCCGGGCGAGGTCGTCCTCGGCGATGCCGATGCCGGTGTCGATCACCTCGAACTCGGCCACCTCGGAGCGAAAGCGAAGGCGCAGGGTGACGCTGCCCTGCCGGGTGAACTTGATCGCGTTGGACAGCAGGTTGATCAGGATCTGCCGCAGCCGGCGTTCATCGGTGTGCACCAGCTCGGGCAGGCGCGGCGGCGCGTCGAAGGCGAAGGCGATGCTCTTGGCCTCGGCCTGCAGCCGCAGCATCTGCACGATCTGCTCCAGGAATTCGGGAAAGCGGATCTCGTCGCGGTACAACTCGATCCGCCCGGCCTCGATCTTGGAGATGTCGAGCAGCCCCTCGATCAGTGCCGCCAGATGCTCGCCGGAGCGGCGGATGGTGCGCACGCCGTCCCGCCGCCGCTCGGGGATGCTCGCGTCGCGTTCCAGCAGCTGGGCATAACCCAGGATGGCGTTGAGCGGCGAGCGCAGCTCATGGCTGATGCCGATCACGTAGCGGCTCTTGGCCTGGTTGGCGCGCTCGGCGGCTTCCTTGGCCTTCTGCAGCGCCGCGTCGGTGCGCTGGTGGGCACGGATCTCGCTCATCAGCAGGCTGGTCTGACGGCGGGTTTCCTCCCGTGCCACGGCGCGGCTCTGATGCGCCAGCACCAGGGTCCAGGCGACGATACCGCCGATCACCACCAGCACGAAGAAGGCCTTCCAGAAGGCGGCATCCAACGCGGCGCTGGGCGGCGTCTGCGCCCGGATGCCGAGAAACACCAGCCCCATGATGGCGGCGAAGATCACGAACACCACGACGAAGGCACCGACCGGCGTTGCCAGCGAACGCAGCGCCGCCGGCGGCAGAACGGCGCGCAGCGGCGCCATCACCTGTGCCGAAAGCCGCGCATGCGGCTTGCATCCATCGCCGCAGCGGGCATCGAGCGTGCAGCAGAGCGAGCAGATCGGGCCAGTGTAGACCGGGCAATAGGCCATGTCGGGCGGCTCGAACCGGTGCTCGCAGATGACGCATTCCAGGTTCGGCTCGCTGGCCCAGGCGGCGCGCGGCCGGCGCGCCAGGTAGAAGCGCCCGCCCGTGGCCCACGCGATCAGCGGGGCGGCGGCGAAGGCGGTGCCGAAGGCGATGAAGGTGGACAGCGCCTGCGCCACCGTGCCGAGAAAGCCGTAATAGGCGAGAAACGACAGCAGCACCGACAGCGCCATGCTGCCCACGCCTACCGGGTTCACGTCATACAGGTGGGCGCGCTTGAACTCGATGCCCGGCGGGCTGAGGCCGAGCGGCTTGTTCACCGCGAGGTCGGCCACCAGCGCACCCATCCAGGCGGCGGCGACGTTGGAATACACGAACAGCACCTGCTCGATGGTGTTGTAGACTCCGAGCTCCATCAGCAGCAGCGCCACCGCGATATTGAACACCAGCCACACCACGCGCCCGGGATGGCTGTGCGTCAGGCGGGAAAAGAAGTTCGACCAGGCGAGCGAGCCCGCATAGGCGTTGGTGACGTTGATCTTGATCTGCGACAGCGCGACGAAGACCGCGGTGACCGCCAGCACCAGCGCCGGGGAGGCGATCAGCACGCCGAAGGCCAGGCGGTACATCTCGGCCGGCTGCACCGCCTGGGCCAGCGACAGGCCGGAGCGGAGGGCGGCATAGGCGAGAAAGGAGCCGGCCAGCAGCTTCAGCACGTCGAACACGATCCAGCCCGGGCCGCCAGTCAGCAGCGCCAGCCACCAGACCCAACCGCGCTGCG
Organism: Teichococcus vastitatis; assembly: GCF_003604215.1. Lineage (GTDB taxonomy): Bacteria > Pseudomonadota > Alphaproteobacteria > Acetobacterales > Acetobacteraceae > Pseudoroseomonas > Pseudoroseomonas vastitatis. The sequence continues at coordinate 645,017 of NZ_QXGS01000001.1, read as the reverse complement.
TGGCGCGCGGCGGCATGAAGCGGATGTAGTCCACCTGCTCGCCCGTCTGGGTGATCAGCGCGAACAGGATAGAGGCGGCGGCGCCGAAGGCCAGCAGGTCGAAGCCGCCCGTGCCGCGCACGCCGGCATACGTCGTCCAGTCCGACAGCCATCCGGGATGCGCCAGCATCAGCGCGATCAGTGGCAGGATGTTGAGCACCAGCCACACCGGCTGGGTCCAGGTCTGCACCCGGCTGATGAAGGTGATGCCGTGGATCACCAGCGGCACCACCACCGCCGCGCACAGGATGTATCCCAGCCAGAGCGGCACGCCGAAGAAGCTGTCCAGCATGGCGGCCAGGATCGCCGCCTCGATGCCGAAGAAGATGAAGGTGAAGGAGGCGTAGATCAGCGAGGTGATGGTGGATCCGATGTAGCCGAAGCCGGCACCGCGGGTCAGCAGGTCCACGTCCACGCCGGCGCGCGCCGCGGCCAGGCAGATCGGCAGGCTGGCCAGGAAGATCAGCACCGAGACGAACAGGATGGCGGCGACACTGTTGGTGAAGCCGTGCGCCACCGTGAGCGTGCCGCCGATCGCTTCCAGCGCCAGAAAGGAGATCGAGCCCAGCGCTGTGCCGGCCACCCGGAAAGGCGACCATCGGCGCGCGCTCACGGCGGTGAAGCGGAGGGCGTAGTCTTCCATCGTCTCGTCGGCGACCCAGCGATTGTAGTCGCGCCGGATGCGCAGGATGCGCTGGCGATTGGCCATGCTGGGTCCCAGGAGTGCGGCGGGGGAGTGCGGCGGGTAGGAGCCGAGAGTGCGGCCCGGCTCCCGCCGGCGTCAAGCGGCGGGCCCCTACGTCATTTGACGTATTCGCCTGCGCCGGGCGGACACGGAAAGTGCCGGCCGCAAGCTACATCTTCGCGGCCTTCCAGACAGCCCTCCAGACCGCCCTCAGGGCAGGAGCGTCCTCCCATGATCCACAGGCATCCCTTTTCCCGCCGTGCCCTGCTGGGCGGCGCGGCCGGCGCCCTGGCCCTGCCGGCGCTGCGGCCCGCCCTGGCGCAGAACAGCGGCCCCATCAGGGTGGGTGTGCTGCACTCGCTGTCCGGCACCATGGCGATCAGCGAGACCGCGCTGCGCGACACCGTGCTGATGATGGTGGAGGACCAGAACAGGAAGGGCGGCATCCTGGGCCGCAAGCTGGAAGCCGTGGTGGTGGATCCCGCCTCCAACTGGCCGCTGTTCGCCGAGAAGGCGCGCGAGCTGCTGCAGGTCCACAAGGTGGACGTGACCTTCGGCTGCTGGACCTCGGTGTCCCGCAAATCCGTGCTGCCGGTGTTCGAGGAGCTGAACGGCCTGCTGTTCTACCCTGTGCAGTACGAGGGCGAGGAGCAGTCGAGGAACGTGTTCTACACCGGCGCCGCGCCGAACCAGCAGGCAATCCCGGCGGTGGATTACCTGATGAGCGACGATGGCGGCAGCGCGAGGCGCATCGCGCTGCTCGGAACCGACTACGTCTACCCGCGCACCACCAACCGCATCCTGCGTGCCTTCCTGAACAGCAAGGGCATCGCGGATGCCGACATTCTGGAGGAATACACCCCCTTCGGCCATTCCGACTGGCAGGGCATCGTGTCCCGCGTGAAGACCTTCGCCAGCCAGGGCAAGAAGACGGCGATCGTGTCGACCATCAACGGCGACGCCAACGTGCCGTTCTATCGCGAACTGGGCAACCAGGGCATCAAGGCCGAGGACATCCCGTCAGTCGCCTTCTCAGTCGGCGAGGAGGAGTTGGCCGGCATCGACACCAAGCCGTTGGTCGGCCATCTGGCCGCCTGGAACTACTTCATGTCGGTCGAAGGCCCGGCGAATGCCGAGTTCAAGCAGATGTGGGCCAGCTACATCAAGAACCCGAAGCGCGTCACCAATGACCCGATGGAAGCCACCTATACCGGGTTCCGGATGTGGGCACAGGCGGTGACCCAGGCCAGGACCACGGCGGTGGATGCGGTGCGCACCGCCATGTACGGCCAGAAGGTCGCAGCACCCTCCGGTTACACCGAGCAGATGTGGGAGAACCACCACCTGTCGAAGCCGGTAATGATCGGCGAGATCCAGGAGGATGGCCAGTTCAGCATCGTCCACAAGACGGCCGACGCCATCCGGGCGGAGAACTGGTCGCCCTTCATCCCCGAGAACGCCAACCGCGCCAAGGCCGGCTGAGGCCATGCGCGTCCTGTGCCTGGTGATGGCGCTCTTCCTGCTGCTGGCGGCGCCGCTGCGGGCACAGGACCGCTTCGAGACCCTGGCCGCCGGCCTGTCCGGCGGCTTCGGAGCCCAGGTGGAAACGGTGGAGCGCCTCGGTGCCCTCGGCGATGCCCGCGCCCTGCCGTTGCTGCAGGCGCTGGGGGAGGGACGGCTCCAGAAACGTGCCGATGGCACGCTTCTGCTGGAGCAGGACGGCACGGTGGTGGAGGCCGTGGCCGGAACCCCCGCCGCGCCGGGCGAGACGGTGCGCATCAACAACCGCGTCCGGGCCGCGCTGCGCGGCGCGCTCGGCCGGCTGCAACTGGTGGCACCGCAGGAGGGCGCGCGACTGCAGGCTGCGGACGGGCTGTTCCGCAGCCGCAGCGCTGACAACATCCCGCTGCTGGAACAGGCGCTGGCGCGGGAGGCCGCGCCGCTGGTGCGCGCGCGCATGGAACTGGCCCTGGCCGCGTCCCGCCTCGTCGCCGCTGATGAGGCCGCCAGGCGCCAGGGCATCGAGATCCTGTCGGGCAGCGGCTCGGCCGAGGCCCGCAGCCTGCTGCTGGAGGCACGCGCGGCGAACCCCGCCCTGGCCGCGCCGATCGACGCCGCCATCGCGGCGATCGACGCCCGGCTGCAGATCCGCCAGGCGGCCGAGACGGTGTTCCAGGGCCTGTCCCTCGGCTCGATCCTGCTGCTGGCGGCACTTGGCCTCGCCATCACCTTCGGGGTCATGGGCATCATCAACATGGCGCATGGCGAGATGGTGATGCTTGGCGCCTACACCACGGTGATGGTGCAGGAGGGGTTCCGCGGTGTTCCGTGGCTGGCACCCTGGTCGCTGCCGGTGTCGGTGCCGGCCGCGTTCCTGGTGACGGCCGCGGTGGGCGTGGCGCTGGAGCGCGGCCTGATCCGGCATCTCTACGGCCGGCCGCTCGAGACCCTGCTGATGACCTTCGGCGTCGGCATGATCCTGCAGCAGGCGGTGCGCCTGCTCTTCGGGGCACAGAACCGCGAGGTGGTCAGCCCGGCCTGGATGCAGGGCACGCTGGCGCTACCGGGCGACATCACCGTGACGCAGAACCGGCTCTGGATCATCCTGTTCGCCCTGGTGGTGCTGGGCCTCGCGGTCGCCGCGATCCGCTTCACCCGCTTCGGGCTGGAGATGCGCGCCGTGGTGCAGAACCGCCGCATCGCCGCCACCATGGGCATCCGCACCGGGCGCGTCGACGCCATGACCTTCGCCTTCGGCTCCGGCATCGCCGGCATGGCGGGGGTGGCGCTGAGTCAGGTGGACAACGTCTCGCCCAATCTCGGTACCGGCTACATCATCGACAGCTTCATGGTGGTGGTGTTCGGCGGCGTCGGCTCGCTCGCCGGCACCATGATCGGCGCCTTCACGCTGGGCATCGTCAACAAGCTGCTGGAGCCCTGGGCCGGCGCGGTGCTGGCCAAGATCGCCGTGCTGGTCGGCATCATGCTGTTCATCCAGCGCCGGCCGAAGGGTTTGTTCGCGCTGAAGGGAAGGGCCGCGGAACAGTGAGCGCCACCACCGCCGAAACCCCGCGCCTGCGGCCGACCCGGGCGCTGATCCTGCGCGGCCTGCTGCTCGCCGGGCTGCTGATCCTGGCCTTGCTGCCGCTGCTGAACCGGCTGCCACCTGACCATGCGCTACACGCCTCGGACTTCATCGTGTCGGTGTCAGGCAAATGGATGTGCTACGCCATGCTGGCGCTGGCGATCGACCTGGCCTGGGGCTATGCCGGCATCCTGTCGCTCGGCCATGGCGCCTTCTTCGCACTGGGCGGCTACGCCATCGGCATGCACCTGATGCGGCTGATCGGCCCGCGCGGCGTGTACGGCCATCCGGTGCTGCCGGATTTCATGGTGTTCCTGGGCTGGACGGAATTGCCCTGGTACTGGTGGGGGTTCCAGTTCTTTCCCTTCGCATTGCTGATGGCGCTGGCCGTGCCGGGGCTGCTGGCAGGGCTGCTGGGCTGGCTGGCTTTCCGCTCGCGCATCACCGGCGTGTACCTGTCGATCATCACCCAGGCGATGACCTATGCCTTGATGCTGGCCTTCTTCCGCAACGACATGGGCTTCGGCGGCAATAACGGCTTCACCGACTTCAAAGAATTGCTGGGCATGAAGCTGAACACCGCCGGCGCGCGCGCCGCGCTGTTCTACGCAGCGCTCCTGTCGCTGAGCGGTGCCGTGCTGCTGTGCCGCCACCTGACGCGGTCCAAGCTCGGGCGCGTGCTGGTGGCGGTGCGCGACGCGGAAAGCCGGGTCCGCTTCCTCGGCTACAGCACGGTCAGCGTGAAGCTCAGCGTGTTCGTGCTTTCGGCCATGCTGGCGGGCCTCGGCGGCGCGCTCTACGTGCCACTGGTGGGCATCATCAACCCCGGCGAGTTCAGCCCCGGCAACTCCATCGAGGCGGTGATCTGGGTCGCCGTGGGCGGGCGCGGCACGCTGGTCGGCGCGCTCCTGGGCGCCTTCTCGGTCAACGCGGTGAAGACCTGGCTCACCTCCTTCGCGCCGGACCTCTGGCTGTTCGCGCTGGGCGGCTTGTTCGTGGCGGTGACGCTGTTCCTGCCGCGCGGCCTGATCGGCCTGATGCGCAAGGGAGAGGAACGGTGAAGGCGGGCACCCTCTACCTCGACGGCGTGTCGGTGGTGTTTGACGGCTTCCGGGCGCTGAACAGCCTGTCCCTGGTGATCGAGCCCGGCGAGCTGCGCGCCATCATCGGCCCCAATGGCGCCGGCAAGACCACCATGATGGACATCATCACCGGCAAGACCCGGCCCACCGCCGGCACGGTGCAGTTCGGCGACCACGACCTGACGCGGATGGACGAGGCCGCCATCGCCGAGCTCGGAATCGGCCGCAAGTTCCAGAAGCCCACCGTGTTCGACGCGCTGACCGTGTTCGAGAACCTGGAGCTGGCGCTGAAGGCGCCGCGCGATCCCTGGTCCTGCCTGCGCTGGGTGCTGCCCCCTGCCGCGCGCCGCCGCATCGAGGCCACGCTGGCCGAGATCGGGCTCGCTGATCGCGCCGGTGCCCGCGCCGCCATCCTGTCGCATGGCCAGCGGCAATGGCTGGAGATCGGCATGCTACTCATGCAGGAGCCGCAGTTGCTGCTGGTGGACGAGCCGGTGGCCGGCATGACCGACCAGGAAACCGAGCACACCGCCGCGCTGCTGCGCCGCATCGCCGGGCAGCGTTCCGTGGTGGTGGTGGAGCACGACCTCGAATTCGTCCGCGCACTGGGCGAGAAGGTCACCGTGCTGTGCGAGGGCGCGGTGCTGTCGGAAGGCAGCATCGACCGCGTGCAGAACGACCCGCGCGTCATCGAAGTGTATCTGGGACGCTGAGATCCATGCTGCGAGTGGAAGGCATCGACCTGTTCTACGGCGCCAGCCGGGCCCTGCGCGGCGTGTCGCTGGCCGCTGATCCGGGGCGCATCACCTGCGTGCTGGGCCGCAACGGCGTCGGTAAATCGTCGCTGATGCGCGCCATCGTCGGGCTGGAGCGGGTCAGGACTGGCCGCATCGTCTGGGAAGGGCGCGACGTTTCCTCGCTGGCGGCCGCCGAACGGGCACGGGCCGGCATCGGCTACGTGCCGCAGGGGCGGGAGATCTTTCCCTTTCTGACGGTGCGGGAGAACCTGGAAACCGCGCTGGCTGCGGCGCCGCGCGGCTCCCGGGTGCCGGATGACATCTTTGAGCTGTTCCCGATCCTGGAGCAGTTCCTGCGCCGCCGGGGCGGCGACCTGTCGGGGGGGCAGCAGCAGCAGCTGGCCATCGCCCGGGCCCTGACCGCGCGGCCGCGCCTGCTGATCCTGGACGAGCCGACCGAGGGCATCCAGCCCAACGTCATCAAGGACATCGCGCGGGTCATCGCGCTGCTGGCGAAGCAGCGCAACATGGCCGTGGTGCTGGTGGAGCAATATTACGAATTCGCCCGGCAGCTCGGCGATCAGCTCGCCATCATGGTGCGCGGCGAGGTGGCGCTGGCCGGCCCGTCCGGCTCGCTGGACGAGGACGCGGTGCAGCGCCTGTTGACGGTCTGACCGGCGCGGCGCGGCGGCGGGAAGGCTCCCACGGCCAGCGCCTCAGCCCTTGGCCACGACCTCTGGCATGTCGGAGGAAAGCGGCTTCCGCCAGGCGGTATCGCCGCGCTCGGCCAGCACCAGGGCGATGATGATGAAGGCGGTGATCCCGAACACTGACAGGCGGGCGAATAGCGGCTCATAGCCGATCCTGCTGGCCAGCTGCCCGATGATCAGCGAGAAGGACAGGCCGCCAAGATCGCCCCTCATGCCGGCAAAGCCCGTGGCCGTCGCGATCTCCTGCGGCTCGAAGGTGTCCGTGCCCAGCGCGTACATCAGGCCGGACAGCATCTGGTGCGCGAAGCCGCCGACGGAGAACAACAGGATGGCGGTGATCGGGCTGCTGGCCCGGCCGATCATGCATACCGCCGCCACGCCGAGCCGGCGATGCGCGAATTCACCACGGACATCCGGAAGCGGCGGCTCAGATAGGGCGACAGGTAGCCGCCGAGGATGCCGCCCCGATCGGCACCCAGGAAGGGCAGCCAGGCGAGCAGCGCGAACTGCTTGATGTCCATGCCCCGCTCGCTGACCATGTAGAGCAGGATCCAGAAGGAAAAGGTCTGCTAGGCCGGCTCGGTCAGAAAGCGGCCAGCGGCGATGCCGCAGGATTCGCGGTTGCCCAGCACCTGCCGCACCGACGGTTTCGGTAGCACGGCATCCTGCTGGCCGCCCTTGATGTAGGCGTGCTCCTCGGCGGTGAGGCGGGGGTGATTCTCGGGATTGCGGTACAGCGCCAGCCACAGCAGTGACACGCCGACGCCGAGCAGCCCGGTGCCGATGAAGGCCTCGCGCCAGCCCCAGATCACCGACAGCCAGACCACCAGCGGCGGCGCCACCATGGCGCCGATCGAGGTGCCGGTGGTGAACCAGCCGGTGGCGATGGAACGCTCCCGGATGGGAAACCAGATGGCGGCGGTCTTGGCGCCGGCGGAAATGGCGGCGGCCTCGCTGACGCCCCGCAGGCCGCGGAAGAAGGCCATGGCTGCCAGCCGCCGGCCAGGGCGTGCAGCATGCCGGCGACGCCCCAGGAAAAGGTGAATAGCGCTTAGCCCAGCTTCAGGCCGATGAGGTCGGTGATGAAGCCGGCCAGCGGTTGCATCAGGCTGTAGGTGATCTGGAAGGCGGCGACGACAAAGGAATACTGCTCCGTGGTGAAGTTCAGCGCCTGCTTCAGAACCGGAGCCAGCACATCCAGGGCGTTGCGGTCGATGTCGTTGACCACGGTTCCCAGTCCGAGAAGAACCAGAATGGACCAGAGGACCCTGCCGATAGGTTTCACTTGGACACTCCTGCATGAGCTGCGTCCAAGACCGGAGCAGCAGCCTCTGCAGGCTTGTATGATGACCCTAAGGGTTTCCGGAACCACCTATTGGATGTTGAATTGGTTGGAAATTTCTCAGGTTTCGAGGTGCTGCGCCAGGAGATCAGCGCCGGTTGCGCAGCGGCACGGCCTGAAGCGACAATTGCGGCACCTGGCCCGATTGCCAGCTATTGGCCCCTTCCACCACTGTGGGCACCGGGATGTCCTTGCGGGATTGCTTGCTCTGCTCCTTCGAAACGCCGAGCCGCTGGTCGCGCTGCTCGATGTGGCGCGCGGGCAGCTGTCCTTCTGCCGTGTACGCCATCATGAGCTGCGGCGGACCCAGCGGCAGGGTGTCGCCACGATCCACCTGCCAAGTGTGCCAAGTCTTGCCGTAGGTGGTGGACAGGTCGCGCATCGCCGCGTTCTCGGCAGCATCCGGCAGGCCAGGCATCACCAGCTCGCCCGAGGTGGTCTCGTAGTCATGGCTGTGCCACAGCTTCTTCTCGTCCTCGGGCAGGGTGCGGAAGACGCGCTCGGAGACGATGTACTCGATGCCGATGAGGCGTGAATCCTCGCTGTTGCCGTCGAAGATGACGCATTGGTGAAGGTCTTCGGTGAGATGGGTGCAGAAATGGTGGGCCTCCACCGGCCGCCCCATGTCATCGGCGTAGAAGTGGAAGCCGTTCAGGTACATGTTCATGGCGTTCAGCGGCGCCTTGGTTTGCAGCGCCGCCGCGCCGGCGCCGAGCACGCGGGAGCGCAGCGAGTTCTCCTCACCCGTTGCCGGGCTGCCGCCGTGATGTTGCACCGGCTGGGCATGGGCGCGGCCGCAGGCGCAGGCGGCGATGAGGGGCGCCGCCGTGGCCACCAACCTGCGGCCCAGGGTGCGGCGGTTGAGAAGGAAGTTGCGCAGCCGGTTCATGGCAGGGATCTCCAGGATGCTTCATCCTGAACGACCGCCCGCCGGGGTTGTTTCCCCGGCCCGTCAACTCTGTGGCCGGCGGCCTTCCAGCGGATAGGCGGGATCGTTGTAGCCGGGGGTGGAGGGGTGGCCGGCCGGCACCAGTTTGTCCACCAGCGCCTCGTCCTCGGCGGTGAAGCGGTATTCCAGCGCGCCCAGGTAATCCTGCCATTGCGCCTCGGTGCGGGGGCCGGCGATCGGCGCCGTGATCAGCCGGTTGTTCAGCACCCAGGCCACGGCGAATTGCCCGGCGGTGATGCCGCGCGCCTCGGCGTGGGCCCGCAGCAACTGCGCGATGCGGAGGCTTTCCGGCCGCCACTCGGTTTCCATCATGCGCCGGTCGGCGCGGCCGGCGCGGGAGCCCGCCTCCGGCGCCGCGTCCGGCGCGTATTTTCCGGTCAGCACGCCGCGGGCAAGGGGGCTGTAGGGCACCACGCCCAGCCCGAAATAGCCGCAGGCCGGCAGGTGCTCCACCTCCGGCATGCGGTTCAGCGCGTTGTAGTAGGGCTGGCTGACCACGGGCCGGTCGATGCCCATCTCGTCGCACAGGCGGCAGATCTCGGCGATGCGCCAGCCGCGGTGGTTGGACACGCCGAAATGGCGGATCTTGCCGGCGCGCAGCAGATCGGCCATGGCGCGCACCGTTTCGGCCAGCCGGGTCGCATGGTCCTCCTTGTGCCAGTACAGGATGTCGATGCAGTCCGTGCCGAGCCGCCGCAGGCTGCTCTCCGTGGCCAGCATGCAGTGGCGGCGGGACAGGCCACGGTCGTTGGGACCCGGCCCGGCCGGGTTGGCCAGCTTGGTGGCCAGGATCCAGTGGTCGCGATGGGCGCGGATGGCGCGCCCGGTGACTTCCTCCGAACGGCCGCCGTTGTAGACATTGGCGGTGTCGATGAAGTTGATGCCGCGCTCGCGGGCGCCATCAATGATGCGGGCGGCGGTGGGCTCGTCCGTCGCATCGCCGAACATCATGGTGCCGAGGCAGAGCGGCGACACCTTCAGGCCGCTGCGGCCGAGGTTGCGGTAGTCCATGGCGGCTTCCTTCCGGGGATGCGCCGCCGCGGCGGCAAAGGCGGAACGGGGGGCCGGGCGGTGCCGGCCCCGCCCGCGTCACATGGTGGCGCCGATCGGCCAGGGCGCGAATTCGGCAGAGCCGAAGTCGAAGCTCTCGCTCTTGGTGCGCTCCCCGGAGGCCACGCGCAGGATCAGCTGGAAGATGCGCTCGCCGCATTCCTGCACCGTCTCGCGGCCGGAGATGATGGTGCCGCAGTTCACATCCATGTCCTCCTCCATGCGCTCATACATGGCGGAGTTGGTGGCCAGCTTGATGGAGGGTGCCGGCTTGCAGCCGAACACGCTGCCGCGGCCGGTGGTGAAGCACACCATGTTGGCGCCGCCCGCCACCTGGCCGGTGGCCGCCACCGGGTCGTAGCCCGGCGTGTCCATGAACACGAAGCCCTTCTCCGTCACCGGGGCCGCGTAGTCGTACACGGCGGTGAGGTTGGTGGTGCCGGCCTTGGCCATGGCGCCGAGCGACTTCTCCAGGATCGTGGTCAGCCCGCCCGCCTTGTTGCCGGGGGAAGGGTTGCTGTTCAGCTCGGCCTGGCCCTGCTCGGCGTAGCGTTCCCACCAGCGCATCAGGGACACCAGCTTCTCGCCCACCTCGCGGGAGGTGGCGCGGCGGGTGAGCAGGTGCTCGGCCCCGTAGGTTTCCGGCGTTTCGGACAGGATCACCGTGCCGCCATGACGCACCAGCAGGTCGGAGGCGTGGCCCAGCGCCGGGTTGGCGGTGATGCCGGAATACCCGTCCGAGCCGCCGCATTGCAGCGCCAGCGTCAAGTGGCTGGCCGGCACCGGCTGGCGATGCACCTGGTTGGCCTCGCCCAGCACCTCGCGCACGAAGGCGATGCCGGCCTCCACCGTCTTGCGGGTGCCGCCCATGGACTGGATGTCCATGTTGCGCAGCCGGCCGGCAAGGTTCTGCTCCTCCAGCAGGCCGGAGATCTGGTTCACCTCGCAGCCCAGGCCGATGGCGATGACGTGGCTGAAGTTCACGTGGCGGGCATAGCCGGCCAGGGTCCGGCGCAGGATGCGCAGGCCGTCATTGTCGCCCATGCCGCAGCCGGTCTTATGAGTCAGCGCCACCACACCGTCGACGTTCGGGAACTCCGCCAGCGGATCGATGCCGGTGAAGGGGTTGCGCTTGAACGCGTCGGCGATCATCGAGGCGACGTGGGCCGAGCAGTTCACGCTGGTGACGATGCCGATGAAGTTGCGCGTGGCGACGCGCCCGTCCGGCCGCACGATGCCCTGGAAGGTGGCCGGCTGCGGCACATACAGCGTCGGCTTGGCATCGATGCCCCAGGCATAATCCTTCTCGAAATCGCCCATGCCGCAATTGTCGACATGAACCCAGTCGCCCGGTGCAATGGGCCTGGTGGCGAAGCCGATGATCTGGCCGTAGCGGCGCACGGCCTCGCCCACGGCGTGCTGCTTCGCCGCCACCTTGTGGCCGGGCGGGATGCGGGCGGCCGTGGCGATGCCCGGGGCGACGACGCTGCCTTCGGCGACGGCCCGGCGCGCGATCAGCACCGTGTCATCCGGATGCAGGCGGATGAAGGGGGCGTCAGCGATGGCGTCCATGAAACGCGGTTCCTCTCCCGGCGGCCCGATGGGCCGGCGGAACAGGGGTGCCGGGCCAGAGGCCGAGATCTTGTCAGACTGGACAGATTGCGCCCCTGGGCGCCGGATGCAAGCATCGGCGGCCATGGCATGTCAGGCCGTGCCGAAACGCCGACTCAGGCGTGGCCGGCGCTGGCCGACAGCAGCAGCGGGTCGATGCGCATCTTGGCAAGCGCCTGACGCCACATGGTGTCGGGGATGCCGCCGAACAGCAGCGCCTCGTCGGCGTCCACGTTCAGCCAGGCATTGCGCTGGATCTCGTTCTCCAGCTGCCCCGGGCCCCAGCCGGCATAGCCCAGCGCCAGCAGGCCCTCGCGCGGGCCGCCGCCGCCGGCGATGGCCTTCAGGATGTCCACGCTGGCCGTCAGCGCCAGGTCGCCGGTGACCTTGAGGCTGCCCTCGCTCGACCAGTCGGTGGTGTGCAGCACGAAGCCCCGGCCGCCCTCAACCGGGCCGCCGGCCAGCAGCCGGATCTGGCGCTGCGGCGGCAGCGGCTCAACCTCCAGCTGCTTCAACAGGTCCTCGAAGGACAGGTTGTCGATCGGCTTGTTCAGCACGATGCCCATCGCGCCGTCGGCCGAATGGGCGCAGACGCAGATCACCGATTGGGCGAAGCGCGGGTCCTGCATCGATGGCATGGCCACCAGGAGCTGACCACTTAGATAGGTGGTACTCGGGCCGCCCAGATCCATCGCGCCAGCCTTCTGGGCGGCGATGCGGAAGCTGTCGGGAAGTTCGTCCTCGCGTGCGCGTCGTGCCATGATCCCGTGAACATGGCGGCGCGGACGGGTGCGCGCAAGCGGCACGGTTGACACTCACGGCGCCGGCGTGAAATGCCGGAAGCTCATTTTGTCGGAGCGCACCATCATGGCCATCCAGGTCGGCGACACCATCCCCGCCACCACCTTGACCGAGGCGACGGTCGAGGGCCCGCGCGAATTGTCCACCGAGGCGCTGTTCGGCGGCAAGACGGTGGTGCTGTTCGGCGTGCCAGGCGCCTTCACCCCCACCTGCTCCGCCAAGCACCTGCCAAGCTTCCTGGAGAATGCCGCGGCCCTGAAGGCGAAGGGCGTCGATGTCATCGCCTGCATGGCGGTGAACGATGCCTTCGTGATGCGCGCCTGGGCCAAGGACCAGGGCGTGTCCGAGGAGGTGGTCATGCTGGCCGACGGCGCCGCCGCCTTCACCAAGGCGCTGGGGCTGGAGCTGGACCTGACCGCGCGCGGCATGGGCGTGCGCTGCCAACGCTTCGCCCTGGTGGCGAAGAACGGCAAGGTGACGCATGTCGGGGTCGAGCAGCCCGGCGCCTTCGAGGTGTCGAGCGGCCAGGCGATCCTGGCCGCGATCTGACGGCGGAAGGCGCCGGACGGACTTTGCTTCCGGCGCCCTTTCAGCCCTTCCGGAAGGGGCTCAGGCCGGCTCGGGCAGCCGGCGCTCATGGCCCCGGAAGCAGATCAGCCCCCGGCCAGGGCGTTCCGCCGCCGGCAGGCTCAGCCATTCCTCCAGCTCCGCCAGCACCTTTCCAGTGATCGGCGCTACCGGCAGGGCCCGCGTGGCGGCGACGTCGCGCCATGCCAGATCCTCCAGCTCGCCCGAGCCGGCGATCCGGCCCACCGCGGCTTCCGCCGGCGCCAGCAGAAAGCGGGCGTTGAAGCGCATCGGGTGGTGCGCCGGCGTCACGGCGCGGCACAGGTAATCCAGCTGGTCCAGATGCGGCGCCGGGCCTCCCAGCTGCAGCCCGGTTTCTTCGTCCAACTCGCGCGCCGCCGCGATGGCCAGGGCGCGCGCCAGGCGCGGCGGCGCCCGGCGCTGCAGCGCGATCCGCGTTTCTGGCCGCAGCTCGGTCGCCGCCGGCGCCAGCCGATCGGTGAAATCCACCCGGCCGCCGGGAAACACCAGCCGGTTCGGCATGAAGCGGTGCCCGGCGGCGCGCAGGCCCATCAGCACCTCGGTCTGACCGGAGCGGGACTGTCGCCACAGGATCAGGCTGGCAGCGTGACGGGGATGCACGAAGCGGGGAAGCTGGACCATGGAGGAAGCTTGGCACCGCTGGCCGGAACCGGCCAGGGGGGCGGTCACAAGGGCTTAAAATCGTTTTGCCGCGGTTGACATCGGGGGGGTCCAAGCGCATTTGCCCGAAGCGGACAACACAGGTCCGGTTTGGAGGAAGATCCCGCGTGTTGCGGCTGTCGAAATTGACCGATTACGCCGTCGTGGTGCTGGCGCGGCTGGCTTCGCCGGGCGGCGATATGGCGGCCGCGGCGTCTCAGACTGCCCCTGCCATCGCTGCCGCCACCGGCATCGCCGAGCCCACCGTGGCCAAGGTGCTCAAGGCCCTGGCGCATGCGGGGCTGGTGGAGGGGCGGCGCGGCTCCGGCGGCGGATATCGTCTGGCGCGGCCGCTCAATGCCCTGACTCTGCCGGAGGTGATCGCCGCCATCGACGGTCCGGTCGCCTTGACCGCTTGCGTCGACGGTGCCGCCGGCCAGTGCGACGCCGAAGCCCTGTGCCCCGTGCGGGGGCGATGGGACCGTGTCAACCGTGCCATTCTGACCGCCTTGTCCAAGATCACCCTTGACGAACTGGCGACGCCCCCTGCGCCGCCGGCCCGTCGTGCCACCCCGCCGGCCCCGCCGGCCCACCTGCCTGCCGAGTAGGGGACAAAGACCATGCCTGCCGTCACCGAGACCATCGACACCGTCGCCGCCGTTACCTCGGGCACCTACAAGTACGGGTTCGAGACCGAGATCGAGATGGAGTTCGCCCCCAAGGGGCTGAACGAGGACATCGTCCGCTTCATCTCCGCCAAGAAGAACGAGCCGGACTGGCTGCTGGCTTGGCGCCTGAAGGCGTTCGCCATGTGGAAGACCATGGAGGAGCCGCACTGGCCCGCCGTGTCCTATCCGCAGATCGATTACCAGGACGCCTACTACTACGCCGCGCCGGTGAAGAAGCAGGGCCCGAGATCGCTCGACGAGGTCGATCCCGAACTGCTGCGCACCTATGAGAAGCTTGGCATCCCACTGAAGGAGCAGGCGATCCTGGCCGGCGTCGAGGGCGCGGGCGAGAGCCCGGCCGAGGGCCGCATGCCGATCGCCGTGGACGCGGTGTTCGACAGCGTGTCCGTCGCCACCTCCTACAAGGAGCGGCTGGGCAAGGAAGGCATCATCTTCTGCTCGATCTCCGAGGCGGTGCAGGAGCATCCGGAACTGGTGCGCCAGTACCTGGGCAGCGTGGTGCCGCAGGGCGACAATTTCTTCGCCGCGCTGAACTCGGCGGTCTTCACGGACGGCTCCTTCGTCTACATCCCGAAGGGCGTCCGCTGCCCGATGGAGCTGTCCACCTATTTCCGCATCAACGCCAAGTCCACTGGCCAGTTCGAGCGCACCCTGATCATCGCCGACGAGGGCGCCACGGTGTCCTACCTGGAAGGCTGCACCGCGCCGATGCGCGACGAGAACCAGCTGCACGCCGCGGTGGTGGAGCTGGTGGCGTTGGACGATGCCTCGATCAAGTATTCCACGGTGCAGAACTGGTACCCGGGCGATGAGAACGGGGTCGGCGGCATCTACAACTTCGTCACCAAGCGCGGTGCCTGCCGCGGCAAGCGTTCCAAGATTTCCTGGACGCAGGTGGAGACGGGTTCGTCCATCACCTGGAAGTATCCCTCCTGCATCCTGCAGGGCGATGACAGCGTGGGCGAGTTCTACTCGGTGGCCATCACCAACAATCGCCAGCAGGCCGACACGGGCACCAAGATGATCCATATCGGGCGCAACACGCGCTCGACCATCGTGTCCAAGGGCATCAGCGCGGGGAAGGGACAGAACACCTATCGCGGCTTGGTCAAGATCCTGCCGAAGGCGAGCGGGGCGCGGAACTTCACCCAGTGCGACAGCCTGCTGATCGGCGACCAGTGCGGCGCGCACACCGTGCCCTACATCGAGAACCGCTGCATCTCGGCCAAGGTGGAGCACGAGGCGACCACCTCCCGCATCGCCGAGGACCAGCTGTTCTATTGCCGCCAGCGCGGCCTGTCCGAGGAGGACGCGGTCGGGCTCATCGTCAACGGCTTCTGCCGCGAGGTGTTGAAGGAGTTGCCGATGGAGTTCGCGGTGGAAGCGCAGAAGCTGCTGCAGATCAGCCTCGAAGGCTCGGTGGGCTGAGGCCGCGCGTCGGCGGGACGACCCGCCGGCCTGACGCGGCTTCGCCGAAGACGTGACGTTTCGGGCGCCTCCTGCGCCCGCGGAATTGCATGGAGAGAGCGGCGCCCTGCCAGCGCCGTAGAGGACGGAACCGAAGAGCGATGTTGAAGATTGAAGGCCTGCGCGCCGAGATCGAGGGCAAGGAGATCCTGAAGGGGATCGACCTCGAAGTGCCGACCGGCGAGATCCACGCCATCATGGGCCCGAACGGCTCGGGCAAGTCGACGCTGTCCTACGTGCTGTCGGGGCGCGAGGGCTATGAGATCACCGGCGGCTCCGCCACCTTCAACGGCCAGGACCTGCTGGCCATGGAGCCGGAGGAGCGTGCCGCCACCGGTCTGTTCCTGGCCTTCCAGTACCCGGTCGAGTTGCCCGGCGTCGGCAATGCCAACTTCCTGCGCACCGCGCTGAACGCGCAGCGCCGGGCCAAGGGCGAATCCGAGCTGGACGCCATGCAGTTCCTGAAGCTGGCGCGGGAGCGGATGCGCGCGCTCTCCATGCCTGAAGACATGCTGAAGCGCGGCGTCAATGTCGGCTTCTCCGGCGGCGAGAAGAAGCGCAACGAGGTGCTGCAGATGGCGCTGCTGAAGCCGTCGCTCGCGATCCTCGACGAGACCGACTCCGGCCTCGACATCGACGCGCTGAAGATCGTGGCGGATGGCGTCAACGCCATGCGCGGGCCGGACTTCTCCTCGCTGGTGATCACGCATTACCAGCGCCTGCTGGACTACATTGTGCCGGACCGCGTCCACGTGCTGATGCAGGGCCGCATCGTGCAGAGCGGCGGCCCGGAACTGGCCAAGCAGCTTGAGGCGAGTGGCTACGCCTCGGTGGAGGCGGCATGAACGCGATCACCGAGCACAACGCGCTGACGGAGCCCGGCGCCGCCGGCTTCCTGCATCGCTTCGAAGGGCTGCGTGCCCGCCTGCCGGGCCGCGACCTGCCCTGGCTGCAATCGCTGCGCGAGGCGGGTGCGGCATCCTTCCGCGAGCAGGGCTTCCCGACCCGCCGGGTGGAAGCCTGGAAATACACCGATCTCGGCCCGCTGAAGGAAGCCGGCTTCGGTGAGGCGCTGACGCCGGTGGACAGCGCCATTCCGCTGCCGCGCGCCGCAGCGCCGCGCCGGGTGGTGTTCATCGACGGCCGCTTCAGCCCCGAGCTGTCCGATCCGGATGCGCCCGTGCGCTCCCTGGCGCGGCACCTGGACGAGGTGGAAGGGCTGCTGGGCTCCGTGGCGCGCCACGAGGGCGTCCCGCTGGCCGCTCTGAACACCGCCCTGTTCGAGGACGGTGCGCTGATCGACCTCGCCCCGGGCGAGGATGGCGGGGTGGTGGAGCTGCTGTCGGTGGTGCGCGCCGACCGCCCCGTGGCCCTGCACCCGCGCCACTTGGTGCGGCTGGCGCCGGGCGCGAAGCTGGTGCTGATCGAGCGTGCCTGGGGGCATGGAGAGAGCCGCTATCTGCACAGCCCGGTGCTGGAGTTCCAGGTGGCCGCCGACGCCCATGTCACCCATGCCCGCCTGCAGCAGGAGGGGCCGGCCGGCATCCACCTGTCCACCGTCTTCGCCACCGTGGCGGAGAAGGGCACCTATGACAGCTTCCTGCTGCATGCCGGCGCCCGGCTGGCGCGGGCCGAGGCCTATGTGACGCTGGCCGGGGCATTCTCCGCGGCGCACCTGAACGGCGCGCAGCTGGTGGGCGACGGGCAGCATGCCGATTGCACCACCTTCCTCGACCACGCGGCGCCGGACTGCCCGAGCCGCCAGACGGTGAAGACGGTGCTGGCCGGCCGCTCGCGCGGCGTGTTCCAGGGCAAGATCCACGTCCACCAGATCGCCCAGCGCACCGATGGCTACCAGATGAACCAGGCGCTGCTGTTGTCCGAGCAGGCCGAGATCGACAGCAAGCCGCAGCTGGAGATCTACGCCGACGACGTGAAGTGCAGCCACGGCGCGACCGTGGGGGCGCTGGACGAGACGCAGCTCTTCTACCTGCGCTCGCGCGGCATTCCGGAGGCCGAGGCGCGGTCCATGCTGATCGAGGCCTTTCTGCTCGACGCGGTGGAGACGGTGGAGAACGAGGTGGCCCGCGCCGCGCTGAGCGAAGCGGTGTCCGGCTGGTGGCAGAGGATGGCTGCGTGATGGACGGGGGAACACCGGCCTTCGACGTCGCGCGCATCCGCCAGGACTTCCCGATCCTGTCGCAGAAGGTCCGCGGCAAGGATCTGGTGTTCCTCGACAGCGGCGCCTCGGCGCAGAAGCCGCGCCAGGTGATCGGCGCCATGACGCGGATGATGGAGACGTCCTACGCCAACGTCCACCGCGGCGCCTACCACCTCTCGGAGGCGGCGACGGAGGCGTATGAGAGCGCCCGCCGCGCCGTGGCCGGCTTCCTCAACGCGGCGACGGAGCGGGAGGTGGTGTTCACCAATTCCTCCACCGCCGCGATCAATCTGGTGGCGCATTCCTATGGGCGCGGCGTGCTGCGCCCGGGCGACGCGGTGCTGGTGTCCGAGATGGAGCACCACGCCAATTTCGTGCCCTGGCTGATGCTGCGGGACGCGCATGGCATCGAGCTGCGCATCGCCCGCGTCACCGATGATGGCGAGCTGGACCTCGACGACCTCGAGGCCAAGCTGCGCGACGGCAAGGTGCGGCTGGCCGCCATCACCCACATGAGCAACGTGCTGGGCACCGTGACGCCGGCTGAGCGCATCGCCCGCCTCGTGCACGCGCATGGCGCCAAGCTGCTGCTGGACGGCTCGCAGGCCGCCGTGCACCGGCGCGTCGACGTGCAGGCGCTGGATTGCGACTTCTACGTCTTCACCGGTCACAAGCTCTACGGTCCGACCGGCATCGGCGTGCTGTGGGCGCGGATGGAGCTGCTGGAGCAGATGCCGCCCTTCATGGGCGGCGGCGACATGATCGAGGAAGTCACCCTGGAAGGCTACCGCACCGCGCCGGTGCCCGCCAAGTTCGAGGCCGGCACGCCGCCCATCATCGAGGCGGTGGGGCTGCACGCCGCCATCGATTACGTTCAGGCCATCGGCATGGCGTCGATTGAAGCGCATGAGCGCCGGCTGGTCGACCATGCCATGCGGAAGCTTTCGGCGGTGGAAGGACTGCGGCTGCTCGGCAATGCGCAGGATCGCGGCGGCGTGTTCGCCGTGTCGCTGCCCAACGCCCATTCGCATGATCTGGCGACATTGCTGGACCGCGTCGGGATCGCGGTGCGCTCCGGACGCCATTGCGCCGAGCCGCTGCACACCCGATTTGAGATCGAGAGCACCTGCCGCGCTTCCTTCGGTCTGTACACGACCGAGGGCGAGATCGACTATCTCGCGGAGGCGCTGGGCAAGGCGCGGGAGTTCTTCGGGTAATGTTTGACGATCTGCGGGATCTTTATCAGGAAGTTATCCTCGACCACGGCCGCAAGCCGCGGAACTTCCGCCGGCTGGACGATGCCGACCGCGAAGGGCGCGGCGACAATCCCATGTGCGGCGACCGCATGGAGCTGTGGGTCAAGCTGGCGCCGGACGGGCGGCTGGATGACATCGCCTTCCAAGGAAAGGGCTGCGCCATCTCCATGGCCTCGGCCAGCCTGATGACGGAAACGGTGCGCGGCAAGACGCCGGAAGAGGCCAAGGAGCTGTCCGACAAGTTCCGCGCTCTCGCCACCACCGGCACCTGTCCGGAATGCGGCGGCGCGCTGGCCGACGACATGGAGCGCCTGCAGGTGCTGGGCGGCGTTTCGGAGTTTCCCAGCCGGGTGAAGTGCGCCACGCTGGCCTGGCACACCCTGAACGCCGCGCTGGACAATTCAGGCAAGGAGGCGAGCAGTGAGTGATGGCATTCCTGCGCCGGACGGCGCCCCGAGGGAGGCGCACGCCGCCTGGACGCCGGATGGCGAAACCACGCCGCGCATCTCTGAGGACGCGGTGATCAGCGCGATCGGGCAGGTCTACGACCCCGAGATCCCGGTCAACATCTACGAGTTGGGCCTGATCTACGCCATCGAGATGGGCGAGGACGGCAAGGTCAAGGTCGAGATGACGCTGACCACGCCCTCCTGCCCCTCGGCGCAGGAGTTGCCGGCGCAGGTCGAGGAAATGGTGCGCACCGTGCCGGGCGTCAGTGACGTCGCGGTGGAAGTGGTGTGGGACCCGCCCTGGGATCCGTCCCGCATGAGCGAAGACGCCAAGCTGGCGTTGAACATGTACTGAGGCCGCGCCATATCAGGGTTTGTCATGAGCACCACCACCACGTCCCGCCCGACCCGTGCCCTGCCGCCGCTGATGTCGCTGTCCGACGCCGCGGCCGAGCGGTTGCGCGCGCTGTATGAGAGCGGCGGCCAACAGGGCAAGCTGCTGCGCATCGCCGTGAAGACCAAGGGCTGCTCCGGCATGGCCTATGACCTGGACTGGGCCGAGGCGCCCGGTCCGGGTGACGAGGTGGTGAAGGACAAGGGCCTGACCGTCCTGGTGGACCGCAAGGCGACGCTGTTCCTGATCGGCACCACCATGGACTATGAGACCAAGGCGATGTCGGCCGGCTTCACCTTCACCAATCCCAATGAGAAGGGTCGCTGCGGCTGCGGCGAAAGCTTCCACGTCTGAGGCGATGCGGCGGGCCTGACGGCCCGCCGGTGGCTCAGACGGCGCTGCTCCAGGTCACTGGCACGAAGCGGTAGCCATTCGCCTCCTTGGCGACGTGGCCAACCGCCGGGAAGGGCCAGTGATAGCCGGCGCAGCGGATACGGTCGGCGGCCACGCGGTCAAAGGTGCTGCGGCGGGTGCTTTCGGCCAGCGCCGGATCCATGTCGAACACCAGGTGCCAGCCGGGATTCCGCAGGTTCAGCTCGGGCCGGTTGGTAACGTCGCCCAGCACCATCAGCTGGTCATTGCCATCCGCCAGCAGGTAGCTGGTGTGGCCCGGCGTGTGACCCGGCGTCGGCACTGCCTGGATGCCATCGGCCACCGCCGCCGCACCCTCGACCTGGCGCAGCTTCGCCTTGTAGGGCTCCATCTTCCGGCGAACCAGGGCGAAGGCCGGCCTCATGGGCTCGGGCGCGCGGCTGGCCTGCCCGTCATCCATCCAGAAATCCCACTCCTCCTTGGGCACCACCAGCTCGGCATTCGGGTAGGTGGGCTTGCCGCCCGCGTCGGTCAGGCCAGCGATATGGTCGCCATGGAAGTGGGTCATGACAATGCGGGTGACGCGGGCCGCATCGAGCCCCGCCGCGCGCATATTAGCCGCCATCCGGCCCGCCGTGGCGCCGAGCTGGCCGCCCGTCCCGGTGTCGAACAGCGTCAAACCGTCCGGGCCATCCAGCACCACCACGGTGTAGGGAATCTCCAGCGCGTCGGTCGGCAGGAAGGCCTCTTCCAAGGCGGCCTGCACGGCACCGGCTTCGGCGTTGCGGACAAAGCCCTCGGTAGGCTTAGGACGGCGGCCGAAGCCGTCATTCACCAGCGTCACATGGCGGCTGCCGAGCTTGAGGCGGTAGAAGCCGGGGGCCTGCGCGGCCGGATCGCCGAGTCCGGTGGTCGGCGCGGCGGCGGGGGCCTGGGCCAGCGCGCTGCCCAGCCCGTAGCGCAGCACGGCCGGTGCCATCGCCACGGCGCCTGCCGCCAGCACCAGCGTCCGTCGATCGAAATTCATGCTCTCGCCTCCCACGGCCACCCCGGCGGTGGCATCCGGTGAAAGGGTGGTCATCACCCGGCCCGGATCAAGAGGCCGCAAACGGCGTCAGCGCGGCCTTTCGAAGCTGACCACGGCTTCCAGCTGGGTGGACCACAGGAACTGGTCGATGGGCGTGGCCTGTGCCACCCGCCATCCCGCCTGCTGCAGCAACTTGCCGTCGCGTGTCAGCGCGGCAGGGTTGCAGGACACGTAAACAATGCGCTGCAGCTGGCTGCGGGCCAGCGCCGGCATCTGGTCCAGGGCGCCGGCGAAGGGCGGGTCCAGCACCAGGGCGGCGAAGCCGTCCAGCTCCTTCGGCGCCAGCGGCTGACGCGCCAGGTCGCGCCGCGTGGCGCTGATCGCGGCGCCGACCCGGCGGGCGGCGACGTCCAACGCCGCGACGGCATCGGCCGCTCCCTCGAATGCGGCCACGCGGGCGCGTTCCGCCAGCGGAAAGGACAGGGTGCCGAGCCCGGCGTGCAGTTCCGCGATGCGGGCCTTGCCGGCCAGCTTGCGGGGCAATCCGTCCAGCACCGCGGCGATGATGGCGGCTTCGCCCTGCGGCGTCGCCTGCAGGAAGGCACCGGGGGGAGGGGCCACCGGCACGCCGCCCAGGGCCATGGACACCGCGCCCAGCTGGGCCAAGGTTTCCGTGGTGCCGCCCTTCAGCGTCCCACCGGCGATCCGTGGAATGCGGTGCGCCGCCGCGAAGGCCGCGATGGCGCTGCGATCGGCGGCGTTCGGCTCGCCATCCAGACGCAGCAGCAGGTCGGGACCGGTGTCCAGCAGGTTCAGCACCGCCGAGCCTTCCCGGCGGAAGGCCCGCAGGCCCCGCAGCAGGGCCCGCAGCGGCTCGAACAACGCCACCAGCGCCGGGTTCAGCACCAGGCAGGTGGAGAGGTCCTCCACCGCGCCGGCGCTGCGCTCGTGGAAGCCGAGCAGCACGCGGCCATCCGCCTGCCGCCGCAGCGCCAGGTCGGCCCGGCGGCGGGTCTGCGGCGGCGTGACCACCGTGTCCGCCACCGGCGCGTCGGGAAAGCCGGCGCGCGACAGGGCCTCGGCCAGCCGAGCGCGCTTCCAGGCGGCGTAGGGCGCGAGGGCCAGATGCTGGATGGTGCAGCCGCCGCAGCGGGGAAAATGCGGGCAGGGCGGCTCCACGCGATCGCGACTGGGGGACAGCACGCCCTCCAGCACCACCGCCATGCCATCGCCACGCTTCGGGCCGGGACTGACGCGCACCTGCTCGCCCGGCAGTGCGCCGGGCACGAACAGGCGGGCGCCGTCCGGGGTGGCCGCCAGCCCGTCGCCGCCGGCGCCGAGGGCGGTGATCTCCAACTCCAGGGTCGTCATGGTCCCGGCAGGTCCTCGCGGGTCCGGGCCAGCCAGACCTCGAACAGAAACAGGAGAAAGGTGGCGATCAGCATCGCCATGCCGCCCAGCAGCAGCAGCCCGACCGCGCCGCCGAGCGGGATGGCCAGGAACACGCCGACAAAGCCGGCGGTAGCCAGCAGAGAGATGCAGATGGCCGAAACAATGGCACAGGCAATGGCGGCGCGGATCACGGCCGCCCGCCGCTGCAGCAGCCCCTGGCGCGGCCTGCTGTTGTTGTCCGGCATCAGACTGCGATCGATCACGCGGTTCAGCCGCAGTGTCAGCAGGTTCAGCGTGGCGACGGTGGCGGTGAGCAGAAAGGCGGGCGCGATCGCCAGCTGGATCGCGCGCTCCACCTCCACCAGATCGGCGGCGTCAGGCACCCATTCTCCTTCCGCCGCCGCGCCGGTTCAGCCGAAGGCGTTGAGCCCGGTCTGCGCCCGGCCCAGGATCAGGGCATGCACGTCATGCGTGCCCTCATAGGTGTTCACCGCCTCCAGGTTCATCACATGGCGGATCACGTGGTACTCGTCGGCGATGCCGTTGCCGCCATGCATGTCACGCGACACGCGGGCGATGTCGAGCGCCTTGCCGCAATTGTTCCGCTTCAGCAGGGAGATCATCTCCGGCGCCACGCGGTGCTCGTCGAACAGCCGGCCCAGGCGCAGCACGCTGTGCAGGCCTAGCGTGATCTCGGTCTGCATGTCGGCCAGCTTTTTCTGCACCAGCTGCGTCGCCGCCAGCGGGCGGCCGAACATCTTGCGCTCGAGCGTGTAGGTGCGGGCGGCGTGCCAGCAGAACTCGGCCGCGCCGAGGGCGCCCCAGGCAATGCCGTAGCGCGCCCGGTTGAGGCAGGAGAACGGCCCCTTCAGCCCCTTGACGTTAAGCTGGTTGTCCTCGGGAACGAACACTTCCTCCATCATGATCATGCCGGTGGTGGAGGCGCGCAGGCTGAACTTGCCCTCGATCTTGGGCGCGGACAGGCCCTTCATGCCCTTCTCCAGCACGTAGCCGCGCACATCCCCGGCATCGTCCTTGGCCCACACCACGAACACGTCAGCAATGGGGGAGTTGGTGATCCAGGTCTTGGAGCCGGACACCAGATACCCGCCATCCACCTTCTTGGCGCGGGTGCGCATGGAGGAGGGGTCAGAGCCGGCATCCGGCTCGGTCAGGCCGAAGCAGCCGACCAGCTCACCCTTCCGCATCCCCGGCAGCAGCCGGTCCTTCAGCGCCTCGGAGCCGTAGGCCCAGATCGGGAACATCGCCAGGGAGGACTGCACCGAGAAGGCCGAGCGGTAGCCGCTGTCGACCCGCTCCACCTCGCGCGCGATCAGGCCGTAGGAGACGTAGTTGACGCCGGCGCAGCCATGGCTGTCGAGCGTGGCGCCCAGGAAGCCCATCTCGCCGAACTCGTTCATGATCTCCCGGTGGAAGTGCTCATGCCGGTTGGCCTCCAGCACGCGCGGGAACAGCTTCTCCTGGCAGTAATCGCGCGCGGCGTCGCGGATCATGCGCTCGTCTTCGGAGAGCTGGTCCTCCAGCAGCAGCGCATCGTCCCAGACAAAGCTGGGACGGGCAGACTGGGTGATGGCGTTCATGGGGCGTTCTCTCCTGGCAGAGTCTTTTCGGCAGGCCGGGAGATTGGCCCTGCCGGGGGCGTCCGACAACCACCCGCTCCCTGAATCCTGGAGCGGGCGGCTGTGATCAGGCCGCCTCGGAGCCGGCGTCGCCATCCGGCGCGGGCTGCGCCTCGGCGGCGTCGCGCCGCGGGCGCGGGATCGGGATCAGCATGAAGGCCGGAATGGCATCGCCGAAGCCCAGCACGGCCGGGCCGAGGTCGTCCCGCCGGCTGTCGCCACGGTCGCGCCTGCGATCGTCGCGCGGTGCATCGCGGTAGCTGTCGCGCTGCTGGTCCCGCGGCTGGCTCTCCCGCTGGGGACGGCCGGCCTCCCGCGGGTCCTGGCGGCGGCCACCGCGGGGCTCGTCGCGCCGCTCGTCACGGCGGCGCGGCTCCTGGAACCGTTCCTCGCGGGGCGGCAGCGGCGCGGGCGCCTCCACCACCTCCTCGACGGGGCGCGCTTCCACCAGCCGCGCTTCCGCCGGCCGGGGTTCGGGCCGCCGCTCGTCGCGGTGCCGGGCATTGCCGCGGCGGGCGATCTCGCGCGGCTCGTCGCGGCCGCGCCCCTTGGCGGGAGCGGCGCGGCCACGGCCACGGCCGCCGCGCGGGGCGCTGGCCGCCTCGGCCAGTTCCTCGGCGGACACCGGATCGAGGCCGGGGATCTCGATGCGGGGGATCGGCTTGCCGGTCAGGGCCTCGATGGCCGCCACCAGCTTCACGTCGTCCGCCGTGGCCAGGGTCAGGGCATTGCCTTCCCGGCCGGCGCGGCCGGTGCGGCCGATGCGATGGACGTAATCCTCGTCGCGGAACGGCACGTCGAAGTTGAAGACGTGGCTCAGCCCGCCGATGTCGATGCCGCGCGCCGCCACGTCGGAGCAGACCAGCAGCTGCAGCTCGTTGTTCTTGAATTTCTCCAGCGTGGCGAAGCGCACCGATTGCGGCAGGTCGCCATGCAGCGCGCCGGCGGCGAAGCCGTGCTTGCTCAGGCTCTTGTGGAGCACGTCGACGTCACGCTTGCGGTTGCAGAAGATCAGCGCGTTCTGCACGTCCTGCGAGCGGATCAGGCGCCGCAGCGCCTCGCGCTTGTCGTGCGGCTGCACGAAGGCCACGCCGGCGGTGATCGTGGTCGCCACGGAGGCGGGGGCGGACACGGTGATGGTTTTCGGGTTCTGCAGGAAGGCATCGGCCAGCCTGCGGATCTCGGGCGCCATGGTGGCGGAGAAGAACAGGGTCTGGCGCAGCGGCGGCAGCAAGGAGACGATGCGCTCGACATCGGGGATGAACCCCATGTCCAGCATGCGGTCCGCCTCGTCGATCACCAGCACCTTGCAATCGGCCAGCATGACGCGGCCGCGGTCGAACAGGTCGAGCAGCCGACCCGGCGTGGCGATCAGCACGTCCACGCCCTTGTCCAGCACGTCCCGCTGGTCGGACATGCTTTCGCCGCCGATCAGCAGGGCGTGGTTCAGCTTCATGTGCTGGCCGTATTTCACGAAGTTCTCGGCCACCTGCAGCGCCAGCTCGCGCGTCGGCTCCAGGATCAGCGAGCGCGGCATGCGCGCCTTGGCCCGGCTGCCGGCCAGGATGTCCATCATCGGCAGCACGAAGGAGGCGGTCTTGCCGGTGCCGGTCTGGGCACAGCCCATCACGTCGCGTCCCATCAGCACCACCGGAATGGCCTGTTCCTGGATCGGCGTCGGGTGGATATAGCCGGCATCGGCAACGCCGCGCAGCAACGCCTCGGACAGGCCGAGGTCGGCGAACACGGTGTGCGGCGCCTCCGGCTCGTCGGGCATGGGAGAATTGTCCGGTTCGGCTTCGGCCGGAGCGGTCTGGGCAACGGAAAGATCGGTGTCGGCCGCGTCAACAGCGGTCGGAGTCAGCGGGTCGCTCAAGGGCTATCGGTTCCTGCGCCGGCAGGCGGCGAGATG
The DNA here is from genome assembly GCF_003604215.1 of Teichococcus vastitatis. Taxonomy (GTDB): domain Bacteria; phylum Pseudomonadota; class Alphaproteobacteria; order Acetobacterales; family Acetobacteraceae; genus Pseudoroseomonas; species Pseudoroseomonas vastitatis. The sequence continues at coordinate 618,919 of NZ_QXGS01000001.1, read as the reverse complement.
TGGGCCGGCCGGCCACGCGAAAACCCACGCGCCCTGCGATCCGGCGTCCGTAGCGCCGCATATGCGCCGAACAGGGCCGGTTGGCAAGGTTTTCCACGGTTGCGGCGGGGGTTTCCTGAGCGTAACCGTGCCCCTGATGCCCGAAACGCGCCCCCTGCTCCTGCTCCCCGGCCTGTTGTGCGACGCCCGGCTGTGGCGCGACCCCGTGGCCCTGCTCGGGGATGCGGTGTCGGCGCAGGTCGCCGACCTGGCCCAGGACGACACGCTGGGCGCCATGGCCCGCAGGGCGCTCGCCGCCGCGCCGCCGCGCTTCGCCCTCGCCGGCCTGTCGATGGGCGGCTATGTCGCGTTGGAGATCCTGCGGCAGGCGCCGGAGCGGGTGACCCATCTGGCGCTGCTCGACACCTCGGCACGGCCGGACAGCCCGGAAGCGGCGCGCAGGCGGCGCGGGCTGATGGCCCTCAGCCGCTCCGGCCAGTTCAAGGGCGTCACGCCGCGCCTGCTGCCCAGCCTGCTGCATCCCGAGGCGGTGGACGGCCCGCTCCGGCATGAGGTCCGCGCCATGGCCGAACGGATCGGCAAGGATGCCTTTCTGCGGCAGCAGCTGGCGATCCTGCACCGGCCCGATTCGCGGCCCATGCTGCCGAAGCTGCGCCTGCCCGTTCTGGTCGCCGTCGGCCAACAGGACGTGCTAACGCCGCCCGATCTGTCCCGCGAGATGGCCGAGGCGATCGCCGGGGCAACCTTGGCGGTGATTCCCCGCGCCGGCCACCTGCCCACCATGGAGCAGCCCGAGGCCAGCGCATCCCTGCTGCGCGCGTGGCTGGCCCGCCCGCCCGCTTGACCGGAGATGCCCGATTGGGGCCGCACCCGATCGATCATGAAGCAGCGGCGGCGCCGTCAATGCTTCGGTAAGAAACGTCTCCCTACCATGCGGCATGTTGTCGCTTCTGCCCCGCCGCGCCTTGCTGGCCGCCCTGGCGACCGTTCCGGCAACGGCGCGGGCCTCGGCGCCGCGTCCCGGCGCGCCGCCCGACGCGGAGATGCTGGCGGCGTGGCGCGGCTTCCGCCGAAGCTTTCTGCGCCCGGACGGGCGCGTGGTGGACAGCGGCAATGGCGGCGTGTCGCATTCCGAGGGGCAGGGCTGGGCGATGTTCTGCGCCGAGCGCTGCGCCGACCGGGCCAGCTTCGACCTGGTCTGGTCCTGGACCCGGAAGGTGCTGGCCCGGCCGGCTGACCGGTTGCTCGCCTGGCGCTTCATGCCGCGCACCGCGAATGCGGTTCCGGACAGCAACAACGCCACCGATGGCGATTTGTTCGCCGCCGCCGCCCTGCTGCTGGCCGCGCAGCGCTGGAACCACGCGCCCTATGCCGAGGCCGGGGCAGGGATGGCGCAGGACATCCTGCAACTGGTGCTGCGGCAGGTGGCCGGCCGGTGGGTGCTGCTGCCGGGGGTGCAGGGTTTCGAGGACGCCGCGACGGTCACGCTCAACCCGTCCTATTATGCTTTTCCCGTGTTCCCGGTGCTGGCCCGCGCCGTGCCCGATCCGGCTTGGCTGGGCATCGTCAGGGACGGGCTGGACCTGTTGCGCCGTGCCCGGTTCGGCGCCTGGGGATTGCCGCCCGACTGGGTCACGCTGGATGGCCGCGACGGCACCCTGTCGCTGCCCGAGCGCTGGCCGCCCCGCTTCTCCTACGACGCCGTGCGGGTGCCCCTGTACCTCCGCTGGGCCGGGCTGACTGAGGAGCCGGCGCTGGAGGCCTGTGCCGAGTTCTGGCGGCAGCCGGAACCACCAGCCTGGGTGGATCTGCGCAGCAATCAACCAGCACCCTACGCCGCCTCGGATGGCGTTCAGCGCCTCGCCGCATGGGTCGCGGAGCGTGAGCCGAGCCTCAATCCTGTTGCTCAGGACGATTATTACTCGGCAGTTCTTAAACTGCTGACAAAATGCGCCATAGCCTCAGCTTTCTAGACAGAAGATAATCATGAGGCGTGACATTAAATCTCTGGTTTTGTTTCGAGGTGCGTTGCGGCATGCTTCGCGGCACAGCAGAGGGTTCCGTAGTCGATGAGCGAGGATCGTGATGTTGACCGGCTGAGAACCGCGCTGGGCACGATGGGGATGCGGTACCACTCGTTCGGCAACCCGCCGGTGCGCCTGAACGCCGCATTGCGCACGACCGCGGCTCCCGCTCCGGTTCCGCTGTTGCCGGCCTCTGAGCCGTCGATGCCGCTCCCGCCCGGAGCGATTCCCGAGGCCCATGCCGCCGTCGTTATGGCCTCCTCGCCCCTCCCTGCTGCGGCCGAGGCTCCGATACCCTTTCCGTTGCCACCGGCGTCCACACCCATCCTGATGCGCAGCGTGGCCGAGCCACGATACCCGCCGCAGGCTGCACCGCTCCACGCTATGCTACCGCCGGCGCCGCCGGGACCATCTCTGGAGACATTGCCTGGACCGCTGCCGGCGCTGCGGACGGAATTGCCGGCCGGGGCCGCGCCGGCCTTTCCGGCGCATTGGCTGCCGGGAAGCGCCGCGGCGGCGTCGCCGCCCACGGATCAGCCGGCCACCGGTCAGGCGTCAGTGCCGCCCCTGCTCGATCGGTTGCGTCGGCAGGAGACGGCGCCGGCGCGGGCGCCGCAGCTCCTGGCGCAGCTTGGCCAGCCCAGCCCGGCGTCGGGGCCAAGGCCCGCCGCGCCGGCCGGCCTGCCGCCCCTGCTGGCGGCGCTGCCGTCCATCCATGCCCCCGCCCAGGGTTCGGCTGGTCCGCAGCCGGCGGCCCCCTTGGCGGATCTCTTCCGCAACATGGGCCAGCCCGAGGCGCCGGCGCCGGCAAGGCCCACCAGCGATGTGCTGCGGGCGCTTCGCCTGCAAGGCCGGAGTTGAATCGACGCCATGCCCCTGATCCTGATCGCTTCTCCCAAGGGCGGCGTCGGCAAGACCACGCTGGCCGCCAACCTGGCCGATGGCTTCCGGCGCAACGGGCGCCCGGTGCTGCTGCTCGACCTCGATCCCCAGAACGCGCTGCGGCTGCATTTCGGCATTCCGGTGCAGGATGTGGGTGGGTACCTCGCTGACCGCACGGCGTGCCAAGACTGGCGCGCGCATCTGCGGCAGGTGGCGCCCGGGCTGCTGCTGCTGCCGCACGGCGCCGTGGAGCTTCGCGCCGCGCTGGAGAACGCCCTGGCGCTGGAGCAGGATCCCTCGCTGCTGCAGGCGCCGCTGCGCGACATGCTGGCCGATCCCTCCGTACTGGTGGTGGCTGACCTGCCGCCCGGCCCGTCGCCCGCGCTGCAGGTCACGGCGCCCCTGGCCAGCCTGGTGCTGACCGTGCTGCAGAGCGAGCCGATCAGCGCCGCCATGCTGGCCGAGGTGGAAAGCGGCCGCTTCCTGGGCAGCGGCACCCTGCCGGCCTTGTTCGCCGGCCGGCTGCACTTCCTGCTCAACGGCGTGGACCTGCAATCCCGCCTGTCACGCAGCTCGGCCGAAACCATGGCGCGGCATCTGGGCCCCCGGCTGGTGGGTGCCGTGTCGCGTGACGAGGCGCTGGCCGAGGCGCTGGCCTATCAGCGGCCGCTGCTGGACCACGCACCGCAAAGCGCCGCCGCGGCCGATCTGCGGCAGGTCACGGCGGCGGTGGAAGCGCTGCTGCCATCGCCCGAGGCCCTGCCGCAACCCGCGGTCGCCTATCCCCTGACTGCTTCGCGCGGAGCCTGGTGAAAAACAATGCGCGCTCTTTTTCGGACCTTGTTCCGCCTGAAAGCCACGGCGGTGGTTCTGTCGGTGATCGGTGGCCTGATGGGCCTCACCTTCGTGGTGGCGCCCCTGGAGCCGGAGCAGCAGAGCTGGCTGGCGCTGGGCGGCTTCCTGGTGTTCCTGATGATCAGCCGCGCGAAAGGGCGCGGCGCGATCTTCTTCCTGGTGATGCTGTCGGTGCTGGTCTCGTCCCGCTACCTGTATTGGCGGCTGACCGAGACGCTCGACTATTCGGGCTATTTCTCGACCTTCTTCGGCACCGGCCTGCTGCTGGCCGAGATCTATGCCGTGATCGCGCTGATGCTGTCCTATTTCCAGCAGCTCTGGCCGCTGGACCGCAAGCCGGTGCCGCTGCCGGCCGATCCGGACGAATGGCCGACGGTCGACATCTTCATCCCCAGCTACAACGAGCCGCTGGAAGTGGTGAAGCCGGCCATCTACGGCGCCATGGCCATGGACTGGCCGCGGGACAAGATGAACGTCTATGTGCTGGATGACGGCCGGCGCGACGATTTCCGGCAGTTCTGCGAGGATGCCGGCGTCGGTTACATGATCCGACCCGACAACAAGGGCGCCAAGGCCGGCAACATCAACCACGCCACCGGCAAGACCAGTGGCGAGTACATCGTGGTCTTTGACTGCGATCACGTCGCCACCCGCGCCTTTCTGCAGATGACCATCGGCTGGATGATGCGCGATCGCGGTATCGGCATGCTGCAAACGCCGCATCATTTCTATTCGCCGGATCCGTTCGAGCGGAACCTGGCATCCGGCCGGCGCGTGCCGAACGAGGGCCTGCTGTTCTATGGCCTGGTGCAGCAGGGCAATGACCTGTGGAACGCCACCTTCTTCTGCGGCTCCTGCGCCGTGCTGCGCCGCACCGCGCTGCTGCAGGTGGGCGGCGTGCCGCACGACACCGTTACCGAGGATTGCCACTGCTCGCTGAAGATGCAGCGCCTGGGCTGGCGCACCGCCTATCTGCGCGTGCCGCTGGCGGCCGGCCTCGCCACCGACCGCCTGATCTCGCATATCGGCCAGCGCATGCGCTGGGCGCGCGGCATGGTGCAGATCTTCCGCATCGAGAACCCACTGATGGGGCCGGGGCTGAAGCTGCACCAGCGGCTCTGCTACCTGAATGCCCAGTGGCACTTCCTGTTTCCGCTGCCGCGCTTCGTGTTCACGACCGCGCCGCTAGCGTTTCTGTTGTTCGGACAGAACCTGATCGCCGCCTCGCCGCTGGCCATCCTGGCTTATGCGGGGCCGCACATCGTTCATTCGGTCGGCACCAACAGCCGCCTGCAGGGCATGGTGCGGCACAGCTTCTGGTCCGAGATCTACGAGACCGTGCTGACCCTCTACCTGCTGCCGGTGGTGCTCGCGACGCTGTTTGATCCGCGCAAGGGCAAGTTCAACGTCACCGACAAGGGCGGCATCCTGGCCGAGGGCTATTTCGACTTCCGCGCCGTGGCCGCCAACTTCGTGCTGGCCGTGGTGCTGGGGATCGGCCTCATCTCCGGGGTGGTCGGCATGGTGGTCCATCCCTGGGGCAGCCTGGAATTCCAGGCCTACGCGCTGAACTCGTTCTGGGTGGTGCTGTCGCTGGCCATCGTGATGGTGGGCCTCGCCGTGGGCCGCGAGCGCCGCCAGGTCCGTGAGCGCCACCGGGTGCATGCGAAGCTTCCGGTCAGCGTGGCGCTGCCCGATGGCACCCGGCTGGACGGCGAAAGCCAGGACGTTTCCCTCGGCGGCGCCGCCGTGCTGCTGGCGGAGGCCTCGAGGCTCGCCATCGGACAGCGCGTGATGATGGAGTTCGATGTCGGGCCGGACCGGCTCGCCATCCCCTGCGAGGTGATGCGTGGGGAACATGAGCGGCTGCAGGTGCGCTTCACGCCCGAGGAGCTGATGGACGAAGGCAACATCGTGCGGGTCGTGCTGGGCCGCGCGGATTCTTGGCTGGATTGGGACCATGTGCGGCCGGATCGCCCGCTGCGTGCCCTTTGGGAGGTTGCAGTGAGCATCGGTGGCCTGTTCCGTGGCGACAGCCAGCTCTCGTTGCGTGGCCGGCGGGAGCGCAAGGCGCGGGCCCGCGCCGCCGCCACCGCAGCGGCCAAGGTGGCCGCCGCCGCCGTTCCGAAGCCGATGCCGGTAGGCGGCAAGAGCCGCCGGGCCGCGGGCTTCCTGCTGATGGCGGGCTCCGGCCTCGCCATGGCCACGCCGGCCCAAGCGCAGCGGCAGCAGGTGCCCGCCCTGCCGCCGGTGATCGCCGCGCAGGCCCCCCAGGCCATGCCCCTGGCCGCGCCGCCGGCCGCGCCCCTGCCGCCGGCGGCCCAGCCGGCGCTGGACCCGTTCGCGCCGCCGCCGGCCGCGCTGCCGGCCAGCACCGCGCGGGTCGAAAGCCGCACGCTGCGGCAACTCGGCCTCAGCGGCCCGATGCAGCTGCGCGGCACCGCCGACCTGCAGGGGGTGTTGTTCGGCATCCGCGGGGACGAGGTGGTGACCGGTGCCAAGCTGGTGTTGCAGGGCGCCACCAGCCCTTCGCTGATCCCCGATCTCAGCCAGATCGGCCTGACCATCAACGAGCAGTTCGTCGGCACCATCACGCCGGACCGCACGCGCCCGACCTTCGGGCCGCTCGAATTCCCGATCAACCCGGTCTACTTCGCCGATGCCAACCGGCTGAATTTCCGCTTCACCGGCCGCTACACGCAGGAATGCAACGACCCGATGTCGGGCCTGCTGTGGTCCACCATCTCGGACCTGTCCACGCTGCAGCTCACCGTCGAGCACCTGCCGCTGCCGCGCGACCTGGCCCGCCTGCCGGAGCCGTTCTTCGACCAGCGCCTGCGCAACGAGAAGCTGGTGCTGCCGGTGGTGCTGCCCGACAATCCCGGCAACGACCTGTTGCGGGCGGCCGCGGTCGCGTCGTCCTGGTTTGCGGTGCAGGCGGATTACCGCGGCTCGGATTTTCCGGTGAGCACCGCGGTGCCGCCGCGCGGCAACGCGATGGTGGTGCTGGCCGGCAATGAATCCGTGCCCGGCATCAGCCTGCCGCGCATCGAGGGCCCCACCTTGGCCGTGGTGCCCAACCCGGCCGATCCGCAGGCGGTGCTGCTGGTGGTGGCGGGCCGCACCGGCGCCGAGGCGACGGTGGCGGCGCAGGCGCTCGCGGCCGGCAAGCAGGCCCTGTCCGGCGAGATCGCGATGGTGCAGGCGCCCGAGCTTGCGCCGCGTCTACCCTACGACGCGCCGCGATGGATCCGCACTGACCGGCCCGTGCGCTTCGGCGAACTGATGGACCCGTCCGAGCTGCAGAGCTACGGCTTCGCGCCCGGCGCCATCTCGATCCCGTTCCGCACTGCCCCGGACCTGTACACCTGGCGCGACCGCGCGCTGCCGGTGGATGTGAAGTTCCGTGCCCCGCCGGGCCCGGTGACCGATGTGTCGGTGTCGCGCCTCGATGCGACGCTGAACAATGTTTACCTGAAATCCTTCCCGCTGCAGGCTTCCGAGCCGAGCTGGCCCTGGAACTGGGTCGCCCGCCAGACCGGCATCGGCACAGTGCCCGATGTGGGGGAAGGCGGGGTGGCGCTGCCGCCCTACCTGATCTTCGGCCAGAACGAGCTGGGGCTGCGCTTCGACATGCGGCCGCTGCACCGGGGTGACTGCGTCGCGATCCCCTCCGATGTGCGCGCCTCGATTGATCCCGACAGCACCATCGACCTGTCGCGCGGCTATCGCTTCGCCGAGTTGCCGAATTTGGCCTTCTTCGTCGGCTCCGGCTTTCCGTTCACCAAGATGGCGGATCTGTCGAGCACGGCGGCGGTGCTGCCGGACCGGCCGAACACGCTGGAGATCTCCAGCTTCCTGACGCTGCTCGGCCGGCTGTCCGCCAATGTCGGGCACGCCGCAACCGGCATCCAGGTGGTGCGCGCCGCGGCGCTGGAGCAGGTTGCCGACAAGGAATTGCTGGTGATCGGCGCGCTTGGCCGCCAGCCCGCCCTGGCGGCGCTGCTGGGGCGCGACGGCGCGCTGCGCATCGACGGCAACCGCGTCTCGCTCTCGGTGCCCGACACGCTGGGCGGCTTCCGCAACCTGTTCCTGAGCGACGATGTGCGCCAGGAGCGGCAGCGGGCCGAGGCGCTGCTGGCTTCCCCCGGGGAGGGCACCGGCATGCTGGCCGGCTTCGAGAGCCCGCTGCGCGCCGGCCGTTCGGTGCTGGCGCTGTCCGGCACCACGCCCCAGGGCATGGAGGCGATGCTGGCGGCGCTGCGGGATCGCGACCAGCAATCCCGCATCCAGGGCGATCTGGCGCTGCTCTCGGGCGGGCGGGTCGATGCCTTCAAGCTCGGCGAAACCTATACGGTCGGCTCGCTGCCGCTGCATCTGTGGCCGCAATACTGGTTCGGCAAGCGGCCCGACATGCTGCTGGCCCTGGCCATGCTGGCCGCGCTCTGTGTCGCCACCCCCGCTTACTGGCTGCTGCGCCGTCGCGCGGCGCTGCGCCTGAGGACCCGGACGCAATGATCCCGCTTCGCACCCGGCTGCTCGCCAGCGCGTTCTCGGCCGCGCTGCTGCCGTTGCTCAGTCCCGCTCCGGCAGTGGCGCAGGGCAGCGCGGTGTCCGTGCTGATGGAACAGGCGGGATATTGGCGCGCCCAGAACCGCCCGGACCGCGCATTGCAGACGCTGGAGCGCGTGCTGGCGGTGGAGCCGAACAACGTCGATGCCCTGGCCGCGGCGGCTCAGGCGCAGGCAGAGGCGGGCAACCGCACGGCCGCGGATGGCTATCTGGCGCGGCTGCGCCAGGTGGCGCCGGCCGATCCGCGGGTTACCACCGCTTCCCGCTCGGTGCGCGGCGCCACGGCGGATCCCGCCGCCCTGGCCGAGGCCCGCAGATTGGCGCAGGCCGGCCAGCAGGCGCAGGCTGTGGAGCGGTACCGGCAGATCTTCGGCAGCGACACGCCGCCGGACAACTACGCCATCGAGTATTACCAGACGCTGGCGGGCACCCAGCAGGGCTACAATGCCGCGCGCGACGCCATGGAGCGCCTGTCCGAGGCGAATCCGGGCAACCGCCGCCTGGCCCTGGCCTATGCGCAGATCCTGACCTATCGCGAAGCGTCCCGTGCCGAGGGCGTGCGGCGGCTGCAGAACCTGGCCGGCCAGCCCGACACGGCAAACAATGCGCGCGCCGCGCTGCGTGACGCGCTGCTGTGGGAAGGCCCCGACCCGTCGGCGGCCCCCGCCATCGAGCAGTACCTGCGCGACAACCCGAACGATTCCGCCCTGGCCCGGCGGCTGGAGGAGATCCGCAACCCGCCGGCGGGCCCCACCGACGCGGTCGGGCTGGCCCGCGTCCAGGGCTTCAACGCGCTGAACGCCGGCCGCCTGGGCGAGGCGGCGCAGCAATTCGAATCCGTGCTGCAGCAGCAGCCGGGCGATCCGGACGCCAAGGGCGGCCTCGGCCTGGTGCGGCTGCGCCAGGGCCGCACCGCCGATGCGCGCCGCCTTCTGGCCGAAGCGATCGCCGCCGATCCGCAGGAGGGCCGGCGCAAATGGGGCCGCGCGCTGGATGGCGCCAACTTCACCAGCGAGGTGACCCAGGCCCGCAACCTGATCCAGCGCGGCCAGGCCGATCAGGCGGAAGCCATTCTGCAGCGTGCCGCGCAGCGCGATGGCGGCGAGCGTGCCGATGCCGAGGCGCTGCTCGGCGACCTGGCGCTGCAGCGCAACGATCCGGCCGGCGCCGAGCAGCGCTACCGTTCCGCCCTGGCGCGCCGCCCGGACCTCGCCCCCGCCCTGGCGGGCTTGTACGACGCCCTGCAGCAGCAGGGCCGCTTCGCCGAGGCGGAACAGTTGGCCGAGCGCCGTGGCGGCCGCTTCGCCAGCACCGTCGGCGCCCGCCGTGCCGAGTCGCTGCGGGCCGAGGCCGCCCGCGCATCCGATCCGCAGACCGCCCTGGCGCTGCTGCGCGCGGCACAGGCCTCGGACCCCGAGAACCCGTGGATCCGGCTGGACCTGGCCCGCAGCCTGGCCCGGCAGGGGCAGGCCGCCGAAGGCAGCCTGCTGGTCAACGAACTGGCCGCCGGCGGCAAGGCTGAGGCGGTGCACGCCGCCGCGTTGTTCGCCTCGGAACAGGGCAACACCCAGCAGGCGGCGCAGCTGATCGAGCGCATCCCGGCGCGGCTGCGCAGCGCCGACCAGACGCGGCTGCTGCGGCAGGCGCAGATCCAGGCTCAGGTCGCCGCCGCCGCCGAGCCCGCCTCCTTCGGCCGCGCCGACGAGGCGCGGCGCCGCCTTCTGGCGCTGGCCGCGCGTCCCGATCCCAGCGGCGAAACGGCGGCGCAGGTGGTGCGTACCCTGGGCGAGCTGGGGGACACCGCCGGCGCCACCGAGGCGGCGCGGGTGGGCCTCGCGGTGAACCGCAACGCGCCGCCCTCCGGCCGCATCGTGCTGGCCAACGCCCTGCTGGCCGGCGGGCTGGAGCAGGAAGCGGCCACCGTCGCCAGCCAGCTCAGCCAGGACAGCCGCCTGTCCGCCGATGAGCGGCGGCAACTGGCCGGCCTGCGCGCCGGTGCCGCCATCCGCGCCAGCGACCGGTTGAACGACGAAGGCAACCAGGCGGCGGCCTATGATCGCCTGGCGCCCGCCCTGGCGCAGGATCCGCAGAACCCTGACGCCAATCTGGCGCTGGCCCGCCTTTACCAGGGCGCACGCGAGCCCCGGCAGGCGCAGCGCGTGGCCGAGGCGGTTCTGGGCCGCGACCCGCGCAACCTCGACGCGCGGGTCGGTGCCGCCGATGCCGCCATCGCCGCCGGCCAGCTGTTCCGCGCCGAGGCCCTGCTGGCGGAAGGCCGCAGCTTCGCGCCGAACGATCCGCGGCTGAGCCTGCTGGAAGCGCGGCTGGCCCGGGCGCGTGGCGATGGGCGCCGGGCGCGGCGGGCGCTGCTGCTGGCCGCCGAGCAGCGTCGTGGCCAGCTCGGCACCAGCGGGGCAGGCTTCGCGCCGGGCACCACGGCCTTTCCGCAGGGCGCCGCCGGTCCGGAGGCCGCGGTTTCGGGACAGGGAGGCAACCCGTTCCGCCGGGTGTCCCTGGCCGGGCCGGGCGCGGTCGGGCAGGGCCTCGGCGCGCCGGGCTTCGGCACCGGCACCAGCACCACCATGCTGCCGGCCGACCCGATGCTGGCGGAGATCAACCGGGAGCTGGCGGCGGTGCAGGACGAGGTGGCGCCCCGCGTCACCCCCGGCTTCGCCTTCCGCACCCGCTCGGGCGAGGCGGGGCTCGATCAGCTGACCGAGTTCGGCGCCGGGGCCGAGGTGTCGACCTCCATGCCCGGCGTCGGAGGACGGATCGCGCTGCGCGCCCAGGCAGTCAACATCGACGCCGGCAGCATCAGCCAGGATGCGGCCACGTTGCGGCGCTTCGGCAGCAACGCCCTCAGCCTTCCGGGCCAGAACACCGGCCTCACGCCCGCCCAGGCGCGCTCCCTGACGCCCTCCGACAACTCGGCCTCGGGCGTGAGCCTGGCGGCGGCCTATACGCGGGACAATTTTTCCCTCGATATCGGCTCCTCGCCCCTGGGCTTCCGCAAGCAGAACCTGCTGGGTGGCGTCGAGGTGGCGCCGGCCCTGAGCAGCAACCTGCGGGTCCGCGTCACCGCCGAGCGCCGCGCGATGACCGACACCATGCTGTCCTGGGCCGGGATGCGCGATCCGGTCACCGGGCAGCTCTGGGGCGGCGTGATGCGCAACACCGCGCGCGGCCAGCTCGAGATCGGCGCCGGCAACACCAATTTCTATATCGGTGGCGGCTACTCGACGATCGAGGGCGACGGCGTGGCCGACAACACCCGCATCGAGGCGGGTGCCGGGCTCAGCCACGCGCTGTTCCGCGATGCCGAATCCGAGCTCGTCACCGGGCTGGACCTCGTTTACCAGGCCTACGACAAGAACCTGCGCCTCTTCACCCTGGGCCATGGCGGCTATTACAGCCCGCAATCCTATGTCGGCGCGACCATTCCGCTGGATTACCGCGCCCGCAGCGGGCCGTTGTCCTATCGGGTCGGCGGCACGGTCGGCATCGCGTCCTGGCGCGAGGACCGGGCGCCGTTCTTTCCGACCGATGGCAGCCGCCAGTCGCAGCTGGAGGCCCTGGCGGCGGAGGATCCCACCCTCACCGCCTTCTACCCCGGGCAGTCGCAGACCGGCTTCACGGGCGGGCTGCGCGGCGACCTGGAATACCAGGTCACGCCGGTGCTGCGGCTCGGCGCCGCGCTGCGCTACGACAAATCGGCCGATTGGAGCGAGGCGCGCGGCCTGGTTTATGCGCGCTACCGGCTGGACCAGTGATGGGCGCGGGGGCGGAAAAAATCCGCATGGAGGCGAGTCCGATGACCGACCCGGCGGCCCTGGCCTATCTGGCCCGGCGGGATGTCAGCCCGCAATGGCGCGGCTTTCTGCAGGCCCTGATCGGCACGCTGGAAGCCAACATGGACCCGGCGGGGCGGGAAGCGCTGCTGCGGGTGGTGGGCGGCCGCATCGCGGCCGATGCGCCGCTGCGGACCGCGTCGACGCTGGAGGAACTGGAGGCGGCGATGAACGAGGCCCTAGCCGGCATGGCCTGGGGCTACGTCGCCTTGCAGCTCGACGCGGCGGATGGCGGCCTGCGCCTGGTGCATTCGCTGCTGCCCAGCCTGCCGACGGGCCAGGACCGGGAAGGCCGCTGGCTCGTGCTGGTGCTGGAAGGGCTGTACGGCGCCTGGCTGGCGGTGCAGCAGGGCGGCCAGACGGCCGATGCCCGGCTCATCCTGCTGCATGCCGCGCCCGGCCGGGTGGTGTTCCGCTTCGGCACCTAGGCTGCTTCACCCCCCGTCGAGCCACCTGGCGAGCCGCCCTGCGCTTCGTCGCCCCGGCAGGAATTGCTTGCCGTGAGCGCGGCGGGCCATCATCGTCCGCGACCAACAATTCAAGTCGTGGAGGATGGGGCGAATGCGCCTTGCGGTTCTGAGGGAGCGGCGCTCGGGTGAAACGCGAGTGGCGGCCACGCCGGAAACGGCCAAGAAGCTGATCGCTCTCGGCAACAGCGTCGCGGTGGAGGCGGGTGCGGGCTTGGCCTCCGGCTATCCCGATGCTGCCTACCGCGAGGCCGGCGCCGAGGTCGCCGCCGATGCCGCCGGCGCGCTGTCCGGCGCAGGCATCGTGCTGAAGGTGCGGGCGCCGCTGGCGCAGGGCGAAGGCGATCTGGACGAGCTGTCCTTGATCCCGCGCGGCGCCCTGCTGATCGGCACGCTCGACGCGGTGTCCGATCCCGCCCGCGCCGGTGCCTATGCCGCGGCCGGGATCGAGGCCTGCTCCATGGAGCTGCTGCCGCGCATCACCCGGGCGCAGAGCATGGACGTGCTGTCCTCCCAGGCCAACCTCGCCGGCTACCGCGCCGTGGTCGAGGGGGCAGGGGCGTTCGACAAGGGCTTTCCCATGCTGATGACGGCGGCGGGCACCATTCCGGCCGCCAACGTGTTCATCATGGGCGCCGGCGTCGCCGGGCTGCAGGCCATCGCGACGGGCCGGCGCCTGGGCGGGCGGGTTTCCGCCACCGATGTGCGCCCGGCGGCCAAGGAGGAGATCAAGTCGCTCGGCGCCAGCTTCGTCGGCTACGAGGACGAGGAAAGCCGCGCCGCCCAGACCACCGGCGGCTACGCCAAGCAGCTTTCGGCCGAGTTCTACGCCAAGCAGGCGGAGGTGGTGGCGGCGCATATCGCCAAGCAGGACGTGGTGGTGACCACCGCCCTGGTGCAGGGCCGCCGCGCGCCGACGCTGATCACCGCGCCCATGGTGGCCTCGATGAAGCCAGGCAGCGTGATCGTCGACATCGCCGCCGATGCGGGCGGCAATTGCGTCATGACCCGGCCCGGCGAAGCAATCGTCACCGAGAACGGCGTGAAGATCCTGGGCTACCGCAACTGGCCCGGCCGCATCGCCGGCGCCGCCAGCGCCTTGTATGCCCGCAACCTGCTGACCTTCCTGACCACCTTCTGGGACAAGGACGCCGGCGCGGCCAAGCTGCCACAGGAGGATGAGATCGTCCGCGGCGTCACCCTGACGCGCGGCGGCGCGGTGGTCCACCCGATGCTCGCCGCCCAGCCGGCTGCCTGAGGAGGAACTTTCCCGATGAACCCCACCGAACTCGCCAACCAGGCGAGCGCCACGGCGGAGCGCGCCCTCGCGCTGGCTGCCCAGGCGCGCATCATGGCCGAGAGCACCGCGCCGGCCGTGGTGCAGGCCGCCGGCCACGCCGAGCCGTTCCTGCTGTTGCTGACCATTTTCCTGCTGGCCTGCTTCGTCGGCTACCATGTGGTGTGGAACGTGACGCCGGCACTGCATTCGCCGCTGATGGGCGTCACCAACGCCATTTCCTCGGTGATCGTGGTGGGCGCCATCCTGGCCACCGGCCTCGGCGACTCCATCGCCGCCAAGGTGTTCGGCTTTCTCGCCGTGACGCTGGCCTCGGTGAACATCTTCGGCGGCTTCCTGGTGACGCGCCGGATGCTGGCCATGTTCAAGAAGAGGGGCTGACGCGGTGGCCCAGACCTTCTCCACCCTCGCCTATATCGTCGCCTCCGTCCTGTTCATTCTGGCGCTGCGCGGCCTGTCCCACCCCGAGACCAGCCGGCGCGGCAACCTCTACGGCATGGTCGGCATGGGCATCGCCATCCTGGCGACCTTGTTCCACGCCGGCATGGGGGTGGGCGGCTTCGGACTGATCATCGCCGGCCTCGCCATCGGTGGCGGCATCGGCGCCTATCTGGCCAACCGCATCCAGATGACGGCGCTGCCGCAACTGGTCGCCGCCTTCCATTCGCTGGTTGGCATGGCGGCGGTGCTCGTGGCGGCGGCCGCCTTCTACAACCCGGAATCCTTCGGCATCGGCCATCCAGGCGACATCCATGCCGGCTCGCTGGTGGAAATGTCGCTCGGCCTTGCCATCGGCGCCATCACCTTCTCCGGCTCGGTGATCGCCTTCGCCAAGCTGCAGGCGCTGATGTCGGGCGCGCCGATCACCTTCAAGGGGCAGCACTGGCTCAACCTGGGCCTCGGCGTGCTGTTGCTGGTGCTGGTGATCGCCTTTGTCGCCACCGGCAGCGCGGTGCTGTTCTGGCTGATCGCCCTGCTGGCCTTCGCGCTCGGCTTCCTGCTGATCATCCCGATCGGCGGCGCCGACATGCCGGTGGTCGTCTCGATGCTGAACAGCTACTCGGGCTGGGCGGCGGCGGGCATCGGCTTCACCCTCGGCAACCTGCTGCTGATCGTCACGGGCGCGCTGGTCGGCGCCTCGGGCGCGATCCTGTCCTACATCATGTGCAAGGGCATGAACCGCTCCATCGTCAACGTGCTGCTGGGCGGCTTCGGCTCCGACAGCGGCGTGGCCTCGCCCGCGGGCGGCGGTGGCGGACCGGCGCGGCCGGTGAAGTCCGGTTCCCCGGAAGACGCCGCCTACATCATGAAGAACGCGCAGAAGATCATCATCGTGCCCGGATACGGCATGGCGGTGGCGCAGGCGCAGCAGGTGCTGCGCGAGATGGCCGACCTGCTGAAAAAGGAAGGCGCCGAAGTGTCCTACGCTATCCACCCGGTGGCGGGCCGCATGCCCGGCCACATGAACGTGCTGCTGGCCGAGGCCAACGTGCCCTATGACGAGGTGCACGAGCTGGAGGAAATCAACCCGGAATTCGCCGAGGCCGACGTGGCCTTCGTGATCGGCGCCAATGACGTGACGAACCCGGCGGCCAAGACCGACAAATCATCGGCTATCTACGGCATGCCGATCCTCGATGTGGAGCGCGCCAAGACGGTGTTCTTCATCAAGCGCGGCATGGCCTCGGGCTATGCCGGCGTGGAGAACGAATTGTTCTTCCGCGACAACACCATGATGCTGTTCGGCGACGCCAAGAAGGTGACGCAGCAGGTGGTGCAGGCGCTGCAGCACTGACGGCATGGCCGGGGGAGGGTTCCCCCGGCCAGCTGACTCAATGCCGGCGCGGCGGCCCGGCCAGGAAGGCCAGCATTCCCACCGCCGTCAGCCCCACCATCATCAGGCCCAGCGTCGGCACCTTGTTCAGCGCCATCTGCGGGCTGAAGCGCAGCGACTCGCTGCCGAATGGCCCGTGCGTGCCGGACGGGCGGCTGGAGGGCTCGAACAGGCTTTCGTCCCGCTCGGCCCGCACCTCCTCCTTGTGCGAGGCCTGCATGGCAGGGCCGAACTTGCCGGCCGCCCAGTCCACCAGCCCCGGCGCCAGCGTGTTGGCGATGGCGAAGGCCACAGTCTCCCCAGTCACCTTCACCTCCCGGCGGCCGGTGGTGACCGCCAGGTAGATGGCATCGGCCACGATCTCCGGCTGGTAGACCGGCGGCGGCGGACGCGGCACGCCCTCCTTCAGCTTCGACAATGCATGGTTGAAGAACGGCGTGTTGGTGGAGGGCGGATGCACGATGCCGATCTGCACTGCGCTGTTTTCGTGGATCAGCTCCGAGCGGATCGCCTCGGTGAAGCCGGCCACAGCGTACTTTGCCGCGCAATAGGCCGATTGCAGCGGCATGGCGCGCATCGCCACGGCGGAGCCGACATTGACGATGTTGCCCTGGTTGCGCTGCCGCATCCGCTTCAGCGCAGAGCGCGTGCCGTGCACCTGACCGAGATAGGTGACAGCGGTGACGCGGGCATATTCCTCCTCGGTCATGTCGATGAAGCTGGCATAAACGCTGATGCCGGCGCCGTTCACCCAGGCGCGGATCGGGCCGAGCTTGCTCTCGATCTCGGCGGCGGCCTGTTCCAGCGCGGCGGGGCTGGCGACATCGGCCACGGCGTAGCAGCCGAGGGCGCCGGCGGCGCGCACCTGCTCCAGCGCCGATTGCAGGGCAGGTTCACCGCGGGCGATCAACCCGACGGACCAGCCCTCCCGGGCGAAGCGGAGGGCGGCGCAGAGGCCGATACCGGAAGAGCCTCCGGTGATCACGATGACGGGGCGGGACGATGTGTCGGCCAAGCGGAAACCTCCCTTGCCAGGAATCAAGGGGCCGCGAACACGGCCCTCGGCAGGAAAAGCCCGTGGCGGCGCCGCAAGTTGCCCACGCCCGGCCGGAAGCCGGCGCGGCCCGGGTGGCGCCTCGGGGACGGCATGATCACGATTGCGCCATGGCGTTCCGCCGCCCATGCGGCGCAGTCGCGTGGCACGGCGGAATGCCTTCGCATGCCATCTGCCCGCGCAGGCTCGGCCGCGCCTCTCGCCTTGAACGGGGTTCCTGCGCGGTGGAGCGGCATCCGGAAACGCAGGTCGTGACGACTGGCGCGGGAGATCAGGCCCGGGCCGTCCCGACCTTGCAGGGTCAGCCTGCGCTGGAAGCTGCCCTGGGAGTTACCCTGGGAGCTGCCGGTGTATCGTCCTGGCCAGGGACATGGCCGGGATGGCTCACTCTCCGGACAGGCGCGCCGCCGTCGCCAATTGGTCGGCACGCTCGTTCATCGGGTCGCCGGCATGGCCGCGCACCCAGAGCCATTCCACCTTGTGCGGCTTGGCGGCCGCCAGCAGCCGCTGCCACAGCTCGAAATTCGCCACCGGGTCCTTGGCCGCGTTGCGCCAGTTGTTGCGCACCCAGCCATGGATCCAGCGGCTGATGCCGTTGCGGACGTATTCGCTGTCGGTGTGCAGCGTCACGGTGCAGGGGCGCTTCAGCGCCTCCAGCGCCATGCAGGCGGCGGTCAGCTCCATGCGGTTATTGGTGGTGGCGGGGTCGTAGCCGGACAGCTCCTTCACCGCCTCGCCGAAGCGCAGGATGGCGGCCCAGCCGCCGGGGCCCGGGTTCGGCTTGCAGCCGCCATCGGTCCAGATTTCCACCACCCGCCCGGCGGCCTCGGGCGATCCCGAGTCGAATACATCAGAGGCCATAGGCGGCGACATCCCGTGCCTGGGCGTGGAAGCGCAGGCGCTTGAGGTATTCCAGAGGGTCCTTGCGGGTCACCAGCGCCCCGGGCGGCGTGTGCGTCCAGTCGTAGAGCCGGGTCAGCAGGAAGCGGATGGCGCTGCCGCGGCACAGCACCGGCAGCGCGTCCAGTTCTTCCGGCGTCAACGGGCGCAGCGCGTTGTAGGCGCTGATCATCGCCCGCGCCTTGGTGACGTTGAAGGCCAGGTCCGGCTCGAAGCACCAGGCATTGAGGCAGATCGCCAGGTCGTAGGCCAGAAAATCGGTGCAGGCGAAATAGAAGTCGATCAGCCCCGACACCACGGGGGAGCCGCGCCCGGTTCCCAGGAAAAACACGTTGTCCGGGAACAGGTCGGCATGGATGTGGCCGCGCGGCAGGCCGCAAGGCCAGTCGCGCAGGATGCCGCTCAGGTGTCCGTCCAGCTCGGCGATCAGGCCCGGTTGCAGGGCGTCGCCACCGCCGCGGCAGCGCTCCAGCAGCGGGGTCCAGGCGCGGGGGCCCAGGGTGTTGGGCCTCTCGGCCCGGAAGCCCTCGCCGGCGGCGTGCAGCGTGGCCAGCGCGGCGCCGAGCGGCGCGCAATGCTCCTGCCGCACGCGGCGCGGCCAGACGCCAGGCAGAAAGGTGCAGATCGCCGCCGGTCGCCCGGCCAGTTCGCGCAGCGCCACGCCGTCGCGCCCGGCCACCGGCAGCGGGCAGGACAATCCCTGCGCGCCCAGGTGTCGCATCAGCCCGAGGAACCAGGGCAACTCCGCCGGGTCCACGCGCTTCTCGTACAGCGTCAGGATGAAGTCGCCATTGCTGGTCTTCAGGGCGAAGTTGCTGTTCTCCACCCCTTCGGCAATGCCCCGGAAGGCCAGCAATTCGCCCAGATCGTATTCGGCCAGGAACAGGCGCAGCGCCTCGTCCGTGACCTCGGTATAGACGGCCATCCGCGTCCCGTGGTTGGAAGTTGCTGCCTCAGCGGTTCAGGAGCGCGGGCAGTTTGAAGGTGATGTTTTCTTCCGCCACCACGACTTCCTCAAGGGTCAGGGTGAAGCGTTCGCGCAGCCGGTCCAGCACTTCCTGCACCAGCAGCTCCGGGGCGCTGGCTCCGGCGGTGATGCCGATCATGGCCATGCCGTCGGCCAGCGACGGGTCCAGCTCGGCGCCGCGCTGCACCATCAGGGCGATCGGGCATCCGGCGCGCTCCGCCACCTCGCGCAGCCGCACCGAGTTGGAGGAGTTAGGCGCGCCCACCACCACCACCATCTCCGCCCGCTCGGCGATGGCGCGCACCGCGCCCTGCCGGTTGGTGGTGGCGTAGCAGATGCTGTCCTTGTGCGGCTCGGTCAGCTGGGGAAAGCGGCGGCGCAGCGCCGCGACGATGCCGGCAGTGTCTTCCACCGAAAGGGTGGTCTGCGTGGTGTAGGAGAGCGGCCCCTCGGGAACGGTGATGCGCTCGGCATCCTCCTCGGTTTCCACCAGAGTGAAGGAACCGGGCGGAAGCTGGCCCAGCGTGCCCACCACCTCGGGATGGCCGGCATGGCCGATCAGCAGGATGTGGCGCCCGGCCGCCGACTGGTGCTCGGCCTCGCGGTGCACCTTGCTGACCAGCGGACAGGTGGCGTCCAGATAGATCATCTGGCGCCGCTTGGCTTCCGCAGGCACCGCCTTGGGAACGCCATGGGCGGAAAACACCACCGGCGCGTCTTCCGGCACCTCGTCCAGCTCCTCGACGAACACGGCGCCCTGGGCCTTCAGGCTGTCCACCACGAATTTGTTGTGAACGATCTCGTGCCGCACATAGACCGGCGCGCCGAACTTGCGGATCGCCTCCTCGACGATCTTGATGGCGCGGTCCACGCCCGCGCAGAAGCCGCGCGGCCCGGCCATCAGCACATGCAGGGCGGGCTTGACGCTCGGGACGGCGTGGCCGAGAGGGGCGGTGTGGTTCATGGCGTCGTCCAAGTCGCAAGGGTTGCAGGCGCGGCGGCGGGGTGTCCTCCCGGAGATCCCGTCGGGCATCCGGCCAGGGCTTCCGGCCCGAACACAGGACGGCGCACTAAGGGGAAGACAGGCAGCATGGTCAAGGCGCGGAACCTCCGGGGAGCGAAAATGACGGGCGGCGCGGCCCTGGCGGCGCTGCTGGCCTTGTCCGGCTGCGGCGGCTCCGGCGCGCCGGCCGACCCGTTGCGCAACGCGCAGGCGCCCTGCCCGAACATCGGCATCCTGTCCGACGCGGCCGAGCTGACGCGGTTCCGCCAGGGCGGCGGGCAGGATCTCACGGCCATGGAGCTGAACGCCTCCCTAATCGGCTTCGAGGCCAAATGCGACTACGCGCCGGAGCGCGCCGGCCTCGACGTTACGCTGACGCCGCGCTTCACCGCGGAGCGCGGCCCGGCCGCCAGCGGCCGCGGGGCCAGCATTCCTTATATGGTGGCGGTGCTGGACGGGCAGCAACACATCCTGTCGCGCGAGGCCTATAACCTCCAGGTGGCGTTTCCCGCCAATGTTTCGCGCGCACAGAGCCAGGACGAGGAACTCAGCATCCGCATCCCTGGCACGCCGCAGGCTGCGGCCGGAAAGAACATCCTGCTGGGCTTCGTGCTGAGCCCGGAGGAGCTGGCGCTGAACCGCCGCCGCGGCCCCCGCTGAACTCCACGATAGCGCTTGCGCCTGGACCGGCACTGGGGCACAGAAGCGGCACCCGCTAGATCCCGCGCGGGAGAGAATGGCGCCATGCCATCGCCGAAGGCGCAACCGGCCCCCGGAAACGCTCAGGCAGACGAACCGCGTGGGAAAGGGACCTCTGGAAAGCCCGGCGCCTGGCAACAGGCACCGGCACCGACGGAGTAAGGCGCGCAACGCCCGCGCTGAATCTCTCAGGTTTTCGGGACAGAGGGGGGCCACAACCCTTGCCCCGCCACGCGCAAGCGCGGCGCTGGAGGTTCTGTGGCCGATACACTGCTCGAAACGCCGCTGGCGCCGCTGCACCGCGAACTGGGGGGCAAGATGGTGCCCTTCGCCGGGTACAGCATGCCGGTGCAATATCCCGCCGGCATCCTGGCCGAGCACCTGGCCACCCGCCGCGGCGCCGCCCTGTTCGATGTGTCCCACATGGGGCAGGCCGAACTGCGCGGCGAGGGCGCGGCCGCGGCGCTGGAACAGCTGACCCCGGCCGATGTGCGGATCCTGAAGCCGGGGCGGCAGAAATACGGCCTGCTGACCACCCCCTCGGGCGGCATCCTGGATGATTTCATGGTTGCCAATCTGGGGGACCGGCTGTTCCTGGTGCTGAACGCCAGCCGCAAGGATGTGGACTGCGCCGCCATCGAGGCGGTGCTGCCGGCCGGCGTGTCCCTGCACCGCCTGCCGGACCGTGCCCTGCTGGCCTTCCAGGGCCCGGCCGCCGTGCCGTCGCTGGCGACGCTGGCGCCGGCCGTGGCCGCGCTGCCCTTCATGGGCGTCCTGGCCACCGAGGTGCAGGGCATTCCCGTGCTGATCAGCCGCAGCGGCTATACCGGCGAGGACGGCGTCGAGATCGGCGTCGCCGGCGAACAGGCGGAACGCCTCGCCCGCGCCCTGCTGGCGCTGCCCAGCGCGAGCGCGGCGGGCCTCGGCGCCCGGGACTCGCTGCGGCTGGAGGCCGGGCTGTGCCTCTACGGCAACGACATCGACGAGACCACCAGCCCGGTCGAGGCCAACCTCACCTGGACGATCGGCAAGCGCCGCCGCACCGAATGGAACTTCCCCGGCGCCGAGCGTGTTCGGGAAGAGCTGGACAATGGCCCGAAGCGCCTCCGCGTCGGCCTCCTGCCGGAAGGTCGTCAGCCGGCCCGCGCCCACACCGTTATCGCGGCGGGCGGCGAATCGGTGGGGGAGGTGACCAGCGGCACCTTTGGCCCGTCGCTGAACGGACCCTGCGCCATGGGCTACGTGGCGCGCGAGCATGCCGCCGACGGCTCGGCGCTCGAGCTGATGGTGCGTGGCAAGGCGATCCCCGCCCGCGTCGCCGCCACCCCCTTCATTCCCCACCGCTACGCCCGATAAGGACCGCAAACAATGGCCGAGCTGAAATTCTCCAAGGATCATGAATGGGTGCGGCTGGAGGGCAATGTCGCCACGGTCGGCATCACCGATCATGCGCAAACCGCATTGGGCGACGTGGTGTTCGTTGACCTGCCGGAAGCCGGCCGCGAAGTGGCGGCGGGCGAATCGGTCGCGGTGGTGGAAAGCGTCAAGGCCGCGTCCGACGTGTACGCCCCGGTGGCCGGCACGATCACCGAAAGCAACGCCGCGCTGGCCGACGACCCGTCCCTGGTGAACGGCGCCGCGCAGTCCGAGGGCTGGTTCTTCAAGATCGAACTCGCCGACGCTTCCGAGCTGGACGGGCTGATGGACGCCGAGGCCTACCAGACCTTTGTGGACAGCCAGTCGTGACGGGCGCCTCCGTGAGCGCCGCCCTCGACGAGCTGAACGGGCTGGAGGACCACGCCGCCTTCGCCGCACGCCATATCGGCCCCTCCGAGGCCGAGGTGGCGGCGATGCTGAAGGTGGTGGGCGTGGACAGCCTGGACGCCCTGGCCGAGCGCACCGTGCCCGCCGCCATTCGCGGCCAGGATTTCTCGGCGCTGCCGGCCCCGGTGAACGAGGCGGAGGCGATCGCCGAGCTGCGGACGCTGTCCGAGCTGAATACCCGCATCCGCTCGCTGATCGGCATGGGCTATCACGGCACCCATGTGCCGCCGGTGATTCTGCGCAACGTGCTGGAGAACCCCGGCTGGTACACCGCCTACACCCCGTACCAGGCAGAGATCGCCCAGGGGCGGCTGGAGGCGCTGGTCAATTTCCAGACCATGGTGACGGATCTCACCGGCCTGCCGGTGGCCAACGCCTCGCTGCTCGACGAGGCCACCGCCGCGGCCGAGGCGATGGCCCTGGCGCTCGCCGCCACCAGGGCGAAGTCGCACACCCTGCTGGTGGCGTCCGACATACACCCGCAGACGCTGGCGGTGATCCGCACCCGGGCGGAGCCGCTGAAGCTGGAAGTCGCGGTGGTCGAGCCCGCCGGGATCCCGGCGGCCTGCGCCGCGCGGAAGCCCTTCGCCCTGGTGCTGCAATATCCCGGCACCAGCGGCGCGGTGCGCGACATCGCGCCCGAGATCGCCGCCGTGCAGGGGGTGGGCGGCCTCGCCATCGTCGCCGCCGACCCGCTGTCCCTGGTGCTGCTGACGCCGCCGGGCGAGATGGGCGCCGACGTGGTGATCGGCTCCTCCCAACGCTTCGGCGTGCCGATGGGCTATGGCGGCCCGCACGCCGCCTTCATGGCGGTCAAGGATGCCTATAAGCGCCTGATGCCGGGGCGTCTCGTCGGCGTCTCGGTGGATGCCGCCGGCCGGCCGGCCATGCGCCTGGCGCTGCAGACGCGCGAGCAGCATATCCGCCGCGAGAAGGCGACCTCCAACATCTGCACCGCGCAGGTGCTGCTGGCGGTGATGGCCGGCATGTACGCGGTGTGGCACGGGCCGGAGGGGCTGGCCCGCATTGCCAGGCGCGTCGCCCTGCAGGCCCGGCTGCTGGCCGACGCAGCCGTGCGGGCCGGCTTCGGCCTGCGCCATGACGGCTTCTTCGACACCATCGCCATCGAGGCCGGCGACAAGGCCGATGCGCTGATGCAGGGTGCCCTCGCCGACGGCTTCAACCTGCGCCGCATCGACGCCACCGGCATCGGCATCGCGCTGGACGAGACGGTGTCGCGGCGCGAGTTGGAAACCCTGGTGGCGTTGTTCGCCGCCGTGGGCGGGGGCAAGGCCACGCTGGAGGAGCTGGCGCCGCGCGGCGGCATCCCCGACGCGCTGGCCCGGCGCTCCGCCATCCTGACCGCCGCGGTGTTCAACACGCACCATGCCGAGCACAGCATGCTCCGCTACCTCAAATCGCTTGAGGACAAGGACGTGGCGCTGAACCGCAGCATGATCCCGCTCGGGTCCTGCACCATGAAGCTGAACGCCACGGCCGAGATGATCCCGGTCACCTTTCCGGGCTTCGGCGAGATCCATCCCTTCGCGCCGGCCGACCAGGCCAGCGGCTACATCGCGCTGATCCGCCGGCTGGAAACATGGCTCGCCGCCATCACCGGCTTCGCCGGCGTGTCGCTGCAGCCCAATGCCGGCAGCCAGGGCGAATATGCCGGGCTGCTGGCCATCCGCGCCTATCACCGCGCGCAGGGCCAGGATCAGCGCGACATCTGCCTGATCCCGTCCTCGGCGCACGGCACCAACCCCGCCTCGGCGGTGATGGCCGGGATGCGGGTCGTGGTGGTCGGCTGCGACCGCGACGGCAACGTGGACCTCGCGGATCTGGACGCCAAGGTCGCGCAGCATGCCGAGAAGCTGTCGGCGCTGATGATCACCTATCCCTCGACGCATGGCGTGTTCGAGGAAGAGATCATCCGCATCTGCGACGCGGTGCATCAGGCCGGCGGGCAGGTTTACATGGACGGCGCCAACATGAACGCGCAGGTGGGCCTCACCGCCCCCGGCCGGATCGGCGCCGATGTCTGCCACCTCAACCTGCACAAGACCTTTTGCATCCCGCATGGCGGCGGCGGGCCCGGGGTCGGCCCGATCGGGGTCGCGGCGCATCTGGTGCCGCATCTGCCGAACCATCCGCTGCTGAAGGAAGCGGGGCCGGCCACAGGTTACGGCCCGGTCTCGGCGGCGCCCTTCGGCAGCGCCTCGATCCTGCCGATCTCCTACGCCTACATCCGCATGATGGGCGGCGAGGCGCTGCGGCGTGCCACGCAGATCGCCATCCTCAACGCCAACTACATGGCGGCCCGCCTCGATGGGCACTTCCCGGTGCTGTACAAGGGCGCGCGCGGCATGGTGGCGCATGAGTGCATCCTGGACTGCCGCGGCTTCCAGCAGGGCGGCGGCGTGCTGGTCGAGGACATCGCCAAGCGTCTGCAGGATTACGGCTTCCACGCGCCCACCATGTCCTGGCCCGTCGCCGGCACGCTGATGGTGGAGCCCACCGAGAGCGAACCCAAGGCGGAGCTGGACCGGTTCTGCGACGCCATGATCGCCATCCGCGCCGAGATCCGCGCGGTGGAGCAGGGCCGCATGGACAAGGCCGACAACCCGCTGAAGAACGCGCCGCACACCGCCACCGAGATCGCGGCGACGGAGTGGGCGCATCCCTACAGCCGGCAGGAGGCCGCCTACCCGCTGCCCTTCGTCGCGGCCCACAAATACTGGCCGCCGGTGAAGCGCGTGGACAACGTGTATGGCGACCGGAACCTGGTCTGCACCTGCGCGCCGCTGGAGGAATACGCCCAGGCGGCGGAATGAACTGCCGGCGGCGGGCCACCGGAGTTGCCCGCCGCCGTCCTTTCGGACTTTTCCGGCCTTTCCCGCCGGGCGCGACGATGGGCGCCGCCTCAGGCTTCCAGCGCCAGCACCGCGAAGCTGGCCAGCCAGTGCTCGCCCATGTAGTCGCCGGCGACCTGATCCAGGCTCGCCTCCAGGTGCAGCGCGGCGACGCGCCGCATCAGGCCGCGGCGCGGATCATCCGCCGGCAGGCTGCGGGCCAGGGCGCGCCAGCACCAGGCGCGGCTCAGATTCAATCCGTCCAGATGCGCGATCTTGCCGTCGCTCCGGTCGCTCACCGTGACCGGGCGGAACAGGGTGGTCGGCTGCGCGGTGGCGAGGCGCGGCAGGAAACGCTCGAACCAGGGCACGAATTGTTCCGGCGGCAGCAGGCGGCGCATGCACTCCGCCTCGATCAGCGTGCCGGACAGGAAGTCATCGCCGCCCGGCTCGCCCCAGGCGGGGCAGTCCTGGTCCTCCCTGTACCAGCGCAGCGCCGTGGCCTGCAGCAGGTGCCGCAGGGTCTCGTCCGCGCTGTCATCCGCGTAATCGGCCGCCAGGCGCAGGGCGAAGGCGGTGTTGAAATGGATGCCGACGCGGATCGGATAGGTCGCCTTCGGCAGAAAGGCGCGGAAACGGTCGGCCACGGTCAGGGTCAGGGGCTGCAGGGTTCCGGCCCAGGCTGTTCCGGGATGGGCCGCCAGTTCGGCCGCCAGCTTCAGCAGCCAGCCCCAGCCATAGGGACGCTCGAAGCCGCGCGCCGTGGGCTGGTCGAAATAAGCGCATTCGCCCCCGATGGCGTCGGCGGTCAGGCGGCGGTCGAACAGGGCCCGGATCGCCGCCGCTTCCGGAATCCCGGGGAAGCGGCGCAGCAGGTGCGCCAGCATCCAGTAGCCATGCACGCAGGAATGCCAGTCGAGGCTGCCGAAGAACACCGGGTGCAGCGCCGCCGGGCCGCGCGCATCCTCGGGACCGGCCAGGCCGTGCGTCAGCTTGTTCGGATATTCGCGCTCCACATGACCCAGTGCGATTCCCGCGAAGCGGCTGGCCTGGGCTTCGGTCAGGCGAACCGTTTCGGTCGACCCTGCGGCCTCGGTCAGGGTGGCGGGCATGGCGGCATCCTCCTGCGGTGGGCGATCGGGTTTAGGCCCTGGCGGCGCGGCTGGTAAGGCCCGCGGACGGCGCCGGCCCTGGAATGTCATGCGGCGGCGATGGACGCCGCGGCGGTGGATGCCGCATGTTGCACCGCATGAACGACACGCCGACCGACCGCTTCGCACCCTGGGAGGTGCTGTCGAGCCGCACCGCGCTGCGCGACCGCTGGATCAACGTCACCGCCGATGCCTGCCGCGACGCGCGCGGCAACGTGCTCGACCCGTTCTACACCTTGTCCTACCCGGACTGGGTGAACGTGGTCGCCATCACGCCGCGCGACGAGCTGGTGCTGGTGCGGCAATACCGCCACGGCGCCCAGCGCCGCACGCTGGAACTGCCGGCGGGCGCGGTGGACCCGCAGGAAGCCGACCTCGCCGTTGCCGCGGCGCGGGAACTGCGGGAAGAAACCGGCTTCGTGGCGCCATCGCTGCGCATCACCTCCAGTCTGCATCCCAACACCGCCACCCACCGCAACCGCACCCACACCGTGCTGGCCCTGGATGCCGAGCGCACCGCCGAAACCGCCCATGAGGCGGGCGAGGATATTTCCGTCGAGCTGTGGCCGCTGGAGAAGGTGCTGCGCGGTCTTCCCGAGGGGCTGCTGCCGCAATCCATGCACGTGTCGGGCCTGCTGCTGGCGCTGCAGGCCGCCGGCCGGCTCGACCTCAGGCTTTCGCCGCCGCGCTGAGCCGGCGGCGCAGAAAGGCCAGCACCGCCGCTTCCTCGGGCTTCAGCACCGGAAGCTCCTCGCGCAGCTCTGCCTCGACCTCCCGCTTCACCTGCAGCGCCAGCTCGCCGGTGAGGTAGCTGCCCAGAACCTCGGGATGGACGTAGCATTGCCGGCAGATGGTGGGTGTGTTGCCGAGCCGCGCGGCGGTGTGCTCGATCGCCGCCTTCAGGTTGCGCTTGGCGGCCGCCTCGCTATCGAAGCGCTCGAACTCCGACAAGGCGAGGGCGGCCAGCACCGTGCCGGCCCAGGTGCGGAAATCCTTGGCGGTGATGTCCTCCCCGGTGGCCTCGCGCAGGTACTCGTTGACATCCGAGGAATCGATGCTGTGCCGCTCGCCGGCCTCGTCGAGGTACTGGAACAGGGCCTGGCCGGGCAGGTCCTGGCAGGCGCGCACCGTTCTGGCGACGCGGCGGTCCTGGATCGAGAGCCGCCATTCCTTGCCGCTCTTGCCACGGAAGTTGAAGCGCAGCGTCTGGCCCTTCACCGCCACATGGCCGTCCTTCAGCGTGGTCAGGCCGTAGGACTGGTTGGACTGGGCGTAATCATCGTTGCCGACTCGGATCAGCGTGGTGTCCAGCAGGTGGACCACCGTGGCCAGCACCTTGTCCCGCCCCAGCCCGCGCTGGGCCATGTCGTCCCGCACCCGGGCGCGCAGTGTCGGCAGGGCGCGGGCGAAGCGCATCACATGGTGGTATTTGTTGGCGTCGCGGTGGCTGCGCCAGTCGGGGTGGTAGCGGTACTGCTTGCGGCCGCGCGCGTCCCGCCCCGTCGCCTGCAGGTGGCCATTGGCCTGCGGACAGATCCAGACCTCCTGATAGGCGGGGGGGATCGCCAGCTTGTTCAGCCGCTCGATCTCCGCCTTGTCACGGATCGGCCGGCCGGAAGGATCGCGATAGGACCAGCCCTTGCCGCTGCGGCGGCGGGTGATGCCGGGCTCGGCATCCGAAACATAGCGCAGCCCGGCCGCCTTGGCCTCGGCAATCACGTCGGGCTCGGCGGATCTGGGAGAGGCGGGGCGGGGCGGGGCCTCGGCCCGTGTGGTCGCTTCGCGCAGCATGGCGGTTCCTGGATAGGATAGGGACGGGCCCGGAACCGGAGAACGCCGCAGCGGGGCGGGAGATGCCGCCCCGCCGCGAACGGTGCGTCACACCACGGCGGAAGCCGCGGCGGCGGCGGTGCTGCGGCGTGGCCGGCGCGGCATCACGCCGTTGAACAGCATCAGCAGCAGCTTGTGCCGGCGGATGATCAGGTGGACGCCGATCGACAGCAGCAGGCTGCTCGCCACCAGCAGCACGAACTGCACCAGGGCGGGAATGCCGCTGTTCCCTGTGGTTCGGCCGCGCTACATCGCGACGCTGCTGGGCAGCGCGCTGGGCGCGCTGGGCCTGTTCTATGCCGGGCTGTTCACGCTGGACGCCACGGGGAACCTGCCGCCGCCGGCCTTCACCAACTCGATCTGCGTGGATGAGAAGCTGGCCTTCCACCGCCAGCATCCGGCCCGCGATCCGAACCTGCTGGTGATCGGCTCCTCCGTCGCCTGGCGCCATTTCGACGGCGCGGCGCTGGTCGAGGAAGCGCCGCAGGTGAAGCCGCTGAATGCCGGCTTCTGCGGGCTGTCGGCGAGCCAGAGCACCTTCGC
This sequence comes from Teichococcus vastitatis, assembly GCF_003604215.1. GTDB lineage: Bacteria > Pseudomonadota > Alphaproteobacteria > Acetobacterales > Acetobacteraceae > Pseudoroseomonas > Pseudoroseomonas vastitatis. The sequence goes on along the minus strand of NZ_QXGS01000001.1, from coordinate 590,317 downwards.
CGCCCAATGGTTCCTCGACCGCACGCCCAGCGTGCGCGACGTTCTGTTGATCACCTCGCCGCAGGATTTCGAGACCTGCGGACAGGCGGGCGTCCCGTTGTTCAACAGCGAGGATGTGGACCGCTACGTGGTCGGCCGCGCCTCGCCCTGGTTGTATTACCTGCGCTACTTCGACCCGTTCTCCCTGCTGCGCAACGCCACCAACATCGCGTCCAAGCGGCGCGGCGACAGCATCAACGACCCGATCGTGTTCGATGCCTATGGCAGCGGCCCGTTGCGGACCGACGATGTGCGCGACACGCAGATCTACGGCCTGGTGCGCAAGCTCGACGGCGCCTGCTTCGACGCGGTCAGGGCGCTGAACCTGCGCCTGAAGGGGGAAGGCCGGCGTCTCCTGGTGGCCACCACCCCCTTGCATCCCGACTGGAAGCACGGCACCGGCGCGGCGCCGCTGCTGGCCGAGTTCAACCAGCGCATGCAGGCGGCCCTGGCGGTCAATCCCGCCTCGGAGTTCTGGGACGGCGACGCGGCCGGCGTCGTCGGCCGGTCCGCCTTCTTCGACGCCATCCACCTGCGCTGGTCAGCAGCCCGCCAGTACACTCGGGCTTTGGGCAAGGCCCTGCCGCCGATCCTACCCGCTTTCCAGCTCCAGGCGGCGACGCCCTGACGCAGATCGACGAGGTGCCTGAACGATCCTGTTGCACCCCATCTCCGTCGCCGAACGTCCGGCTGAGCGAAGAAGCAGTGAGCATGAATCAATGACTGGCTTTGTCTGGCTGATGATCGTCCTGGCGCTCCTGCTGGTCATCTGGCTGTTCGAGTACCTCATTGCCGGCCCTCTGCGGCGGGCGGCGCTCGAACGGCATCGCTCAGCTGGATCGCCGGCAAAGGCCATCCGGTGCCGGGGAACAAAGCCCGGAGCCGCAACAGGCATGCTGCCCCGGTCCCACGGCATGAAAACGCGTAGGCAGCGCTCTCACTTGGGAGGCAATGGAGCGTTGCCTCGGCAAACCTGAAGGTGGAGGCAGGAATCGGACCGGGAACGTGACCGCGCCTCGGTTTGATCTCGGATTGCCTTCCAGGGTTACGCGGCGCGGGATCTGGGCGGCCGCATCACGCCGTTGAACAGCATCAGCAGCAGCTTGTGCCGGCGGATAATCAGGTGAACGCCGATCGACAGCAGCAGGCTGCTCGCCACCAGCAGCACGAACTGCACCAGGGCGGGAATGCCGCTGTTTTGCATCAGCAGCGCGCCGAACACGATGAACACCTGGTGGAACAGGTAGATGGTGAAGGCGCTGTCCACCGCGCCGCGCGTCAGCGGCGTGTCGCGGTCGAGCCAGCGACGCATGGCCGACATCAGCACATGCGACATCAGAATGCCGACCACCGGCACCAGGAAGTACTTGATGGCGCGGAACAGGTCCTCGTCGCGCCACTGCACGGCACAGAGCAGCAGCGTCAGGATGAACGCCGTCACCCAGCTCGGCCAGTGGATGCGGGTGAAGCGTTCCAGCCATGCCAGGTTGCAGGCCAGCAGGGCGCCGAACAGAAAGGCCGGGGCGTTGCTGGCGGTGCGGGCCAGCACCAGCATGCCGTAGGCGGCACTGTTGATGTCGAGCACCACCGTCGCCATCACCGCGCCCAGCGACAGGGTGCCGACCATCGCCAGGAAGACCCAGCCGCCGAGGATCGAGTGGTTGGCAAGACGGTACAACCGGTCGATCAGCCGCTTGCCGGCCGGCTGGGCCATGACGTTCCAGGCCAGCGCCAGGAGCGTGCAGTAGATCAGCAGGTCGAGCAGGAACCACAGATGCGCGACCCAGGGCTCGCCTGGCACGGAGAACCGCGCCCAGAACTCCGCAGCGACATTACCAGGGCTGCCCCGCTCAAGAGCGATGCCCAGCATCAGCATCGGGTTGAGCAGGATGGCGGCCGTCAGCATCGGGATGCCGACGCGCAGCATGCGGCTGCGCCACCAGGGCAGGGCGCCATCCCGCTGCAGCAACATCGCGGCGAAGATGCCGGCGAGGAGAAAGAAGGCGGGCATGCGGAATGTATGGCTGAACTGTGACGCCCAGCTCAGCAGCATGGATTTCTCATCTGAGGTGACCATCCAGCCCTGGATCACCGAGAAGGGAAGAGCCGCATGGTAGGGCACGCCCAGGAGCATCAGGAAGGCCCGCAGGTTGTCGAGATAGGCTTTCCTGCTGCTTGCCTGCCCCTGAGGTGCCGAGCCGGAAACCGTTAGTGTCTGCATCCGCAGCTCCTGTGGTGAGGACCTTGAAGTCACGACGATGAAGCGAGGAAATTTCCGGCTACCGGAAGACCAGCACCGGCACGCGGCACTCCCGCAGCAGGGTGGAGGTGACGCTGCCCAGGATCATGTTGCGCAAGGCGCCGTGGCCATAGGCGCCCATGACCAGCAGGTCGGCTCCGGCCGCAGCAACCACCTCGGCGATGACGTCCTCAGGACGACCGGGCAGGATCTGCAGCCGAACATTCAGGCCAGCCTGCTCCAGCTTGGAACGCGTCTCGGCCATTTCCTCGTTGATCGCGCCGGCGGCACCGACGTTGAGCAGATCGATGGCGATGCCATGGAGAAGCGGATGCCGCGCCAGATAATCGACCGCCTTGCGCGAGGCGGCCCGCCCGTCATGGGCGATGACCGCGCGCCTGATCGGCTTGAAGACGCGGGAGGTGACCAGGACGGGGCATAGGCTGGTGCGCAGCACGCGCTCCAGATTGCTGCCGAGATGGCCCTTGGCAAAATCCGCCGCCTCCCCCCGCTTGCCAACAACCACCCATTCGGCGGACGCCGCGAACTCCGGCAGCGTCTCGACCAGGGAGCCGTGCCGTTGCGTCAGGATCACGTCGGTGACGCCAGCATCCCGCAGCACCCGCGCGGCATCATCGAGAATGGCCCTGGAGCGTTGTTGCGCGAGCCGCCCCTGCGCTTCGTCCAGCTCGACCATGTTCTGGAGAAGTTCTTGAGAGGCATCGAAGCCGATAGCCCCGCTGAGATCCGAGCGTCTGGCCGCAGCAGGAGAGCGATCCAGCATGTGCAGGACCTCCACGGCCGTGTTCAGGCGGGTCGCCACCCAGGCGGCATGTTCGTAGATGCTCGGCGCGTAGATCGAGCCATCGGTGCAGGCGAGTATCGTCTTCATGGCTTCCTCCCTCAATGCGCCGACACGTGTTCCAGGGCATCCGGCTTGTCATGCACCGCCAGGCGATCCACCAGCGAGACGCTTTCCTCGTTCAGGCCGAGGATCTCGACATGTGTTCCCTCCCGGCGAAACTTCAGCACCACCCGGTCCAACGCGGCGATGCCGGTCAAGTCCCAGAAATGGCCTTGGGACACGTCGATGGTGACACGCTCCAGCACTTCGCGGAAATCGAAGGCATCCCCGAAGGCGCTGGCCGAGGCAAAGAAGATGTTGCCGCGGACATGGTAGGTGCGCGCCCTGCCGTCCGCCGCAAGCTTGGAGCGGACCCGGACGATCTGCGCCACCTTGCGGGCGAAGAAGAGACCGGAGAGCAGCACCCCGATGATGACGCCCTGCGCCAGATCATGCGTCAGCACCACGACGACCACGGTGGCCAGCATCACCGTGCTGGAACTCTTCGGGTGCACACGGAGGTTGGCGATGGAACGCCAGTTGAAGGTGCCGATCGACACCATGATCATCACCGCCACCAGCGCAGCCATTGGGATCTGCCGCACCCAGTGGCCGAGCACGAGGATCAGGAAAAGCAGGAAGGCGCCGGCGAACAGCGTCGACAAGCGCCCACGGCCGCCTGACTTCACGTTGATGACGGACTGGCCGATCATCGCGCATCCGGCCATGCCGCCGAAGAAGCCAGCAGCGATGTTGGCGATCCCCTGTCCCCAGCATTCCCGGTTCTTGTTGCTCGGCGTATCGGTGAAGTCGTCGATGATGGATGCCGTCATCAGTGATTCGAGCAGCCCCACCACCGTCAGCGTCAGGGCCGTCGGGAAGATGATCCGCAGGGTCTCAACATCAAACGGGATGTCGGGCAGCAGGAAGATCGGCAGTTCGGTGGGAAGTTCGCCCATATCGCCGACGGTGCGCAGCGGCATGCCGCTGAGGGTGGCGATGGCCGTCAGCACGATGATGGCGATCAGCGGCGATGGCACCGCCGTGGTCAGGCGCGGCAGCAGATAGATGATGGCCAGACCCAGCGCCGTCATGGCGTAGGTCTGCCAGCCATGGCCGATCAGTTCGGGAAGCTGCGCCATGAAGATCAGGATGGCCAGGGCGTTGACGAAGCCCGTCATCACCGACCGGGAAACAAAGCGCATCAGGTCGCCCAGCCGCAGCAGGCCTGCGGCGATCTGAAGTACGCCCGTCAGGATGGTGGCCGCCAGCAGGTATTGCAGCCCATGATCGCGGACCAGCGTGATCATGACCAGCGCCATGGCACCGGTGGCTGCGGAAATCATGGCCGGCCGGCCGCCGGTGAAGGCAATTACCACGGCGATGCAAAAGGAGGCGTAGAGGCCGACCTTGGGATCGACGCCCGCGATGATGGAGAAGGCGATGGCTTCCGGAATAAGCGCGAGGGCAACGACCATGCCCGCGAGGAGATCCCCACGGACATTACCCAGCCACTCGGCCCGGATATTGGCCAAATTCATGGCAACAATGCTCCAGAGCGGCGCCGCGGAGGCGCAGGATGATCCGGTAGCTCACAAGCTACAGGAGCGATTTTGAAATCTGGGAGATAGGCGCGCAGCCTGAACCGCGCGCTGAGGGCGGTTCAGTGTCTCGAAGCAAAGGTCTGGCCTTTGCGGTGGGTCCTAGGACCTACATTGGACCGGTGCGCTACCTTGGCTGTTGCCCGATGCAGGAATCATTCGAGCATCGGGACGGATTTCGCGGTGCGGCCGCGAGCTTATCCAACCGGTCTATCTGCGTGCGCCGTGCTGCACAAGCGATAAAAACAAGGTCGCATCTGTGCCAGCCGCTGACAATGGCGGGAGCATCCTGAGCGAAGACGGCCGACCATGTGGATGCGATGAGCGGTCAATGGACGGCTCCAGCATGCAAGATCGAACGATGTCGATGCTTCTATGGAACGGACAATGCTGGCTGGATGCCGTTCCATGTCGTCAGCAGCGGTGAGACGGCGGACTTGCCGGATCGTTATTCCGTGTCGGCGGCCCGCTTCGGGGCGGGACTGGTCCGCTTCACCGTGACCGTCAGGTCAGGAGGAGCACGACGCAGCATTGTCCGTGCTTCCGGGCAGCTCAACCAGCATGAACTGTCAGATCCCGCGCCATTCCAGCGCTTCTACGAGGCCCTTTCCCAGGCGCTCTTCCTGCAGGTCAACGAAATCGGCTGGGACCATTCTCGGCCAAGCGCGGGGAGGAAAGGCACGATCCGCCGGATCTGTGCCGGCACGAGGCAGAACAGGCCGGTTATGGTGGCCTCTCCCGCTGCCGGGGCCGCGCAGCAGGATCCGCGCGAGAGGGAGGTTCACCGATCGTGGATCGAGTGCGCGGCGGGCATTCCGGCCGGAAGGCTCAGCTGCACCATCAATCCTCCGGGATCAGCCTCCCGCAATGACAGCTCTCCGCCGTACAAGGCGACAAGATCGCGGGTAATCGCCAGACCCAGCCCGCTGCCGGGCTTGGCCTCGTCCAACCGGATGCCACGGGCGAGCACCATATCGTGCTCCTCGATCGCGACGCCGGGGCCGTCATCGGTCACGGTGATCAGGATGTGGCCGCCGCGGCGCGACACCTCCAGCGTGACCTGATGCCGCGCCCATTGGCAGGCGTTCTCCAGCACGTTGCCGAGCATCTCCGTGAGGTCCTGGCGCTCCACCCGGACGCAGAGGGTGGCGTCTCCTTTGACGTCCAGTTCCAGGTCCTTGTTGGCGAAGATCCGGCGCAGCGCCGTCGCCAGATTCTGGGCCACGTGGAGTGCCGAGGAGTCGACGGCGGCGGCGCCCAGCAGGGCGGCGCTGCGGGCCCGTGACAGATGATGCTGCAGCAGCATCTCCATGGCGCGGGTCTGCTCGCGCGCCAGGGAATAGTCGACCGATCCCGGCTCAAGCGCCATGCGCTGCACGGCCAGCGGGGTCTTCATGGCATGCGCCAGGTTGCCGACATGCGACCGCGCGCGCTCGACCGTGTCCCGGTTCTGCTTCACGAGCGCGTCGATCTCATTCAGCAGCGGAGCGATCTCGGACGGCGCCGTCGCATGCGACAAGGTGGCCTGCTGGCCGGCCCGCAACCCCGCCAGTTCGCGGCGTGCCTGTCGCAGGGGGCGCATCCCCCAGATCAGCTGGATGGTGCCTCCGGCAACCAGGCCGACGCCGATGATGGCGAAGGACGAGATGATCAGGATCCGGAAGGACGCGATCTGTTCATCGAGCGGTTTCCGGCTGAGCCCGACCCGGATCAGGATCGGAACCTCCTCACCGGCCGGAGTGATCTCCCGCTCCGCGATGCGCAGCGGCTCATTCCGCGGGCCCATTCCATCGCGCATCGCCGGCGAGCCAAACTCCCGGACGCTGCCCGCAGGCGAGATGCGGCCATCCCACAGGGAACGCGAGACCGCGCGGCCGGCGGAGGTTTCCATCTGCCAGTAATAGCCCGAGAAAGGCTGCTGGAACTCCGGAACCGGCACATCACTGTTCAGCTCGGGCTGGTGGTCGGAACCATAGCCGGCCGCGCCTGCGACCTTGCTGAGCAAGGCATGCGCCCGACCATCGAAGCTTTCGGTAAGCTGAACGGTGATCAAAGCCTGCACCATGCAGCCGGCGGCGCCGAGGCCGACGCTCACCCAGACGGCGGAAAGAACCGCGAGCCGAACGGTGAGGGAGCGGAAGACGCGCGGAAGACTAGCCATGGCTGATCTTGTAGCCTTGGCCCCGCACCGTTTCGATGAACTCCGCATCCAGCTTGCGGCGGATCCTGCCGATCACGACCTCCACCGTATTCGAGTCGCGGTCGAAATCCTGCGCATACAGGTGTTCCGTCAACTCGGTCTTGCTGATCAGCCTTCCGGCATGCTGCGCGAGGTAGGTCAGCGTCCGGAATTCGAGGCCGGTCAGCCGCACGGGAGCGCCGTGCCAGCTTACCGTGCCGGCGGCCGCATCCAGCGCCAGCGCGCCGACGATGATGTCGGATCGTGCGCGTCCGGCGGCCCGCCGGATCAAGGCATGCAGCCGCGCCAGAAGCTCATCCATGGCGAAGGGCTTGGCCAGATAGTCATCGGCTCCGGCATTCAGGCCCGTCACCTTCTCGGTCCAGGAGTCCCGCGCGGTGAGGATCAGGACCGGAACGATGAGGTTCTCCCGCCGCCATTGTCGGAGAACGGACAGGCCATCGAGTTGCGGCAGGCCGAGATCGAGAACAATGGCGTCATAGGCTTCAGTCTGCCCCAGGAACAGCGCCTCCTCCCCATCGGCGGCCCGATCGACCGCGAAACGGGCCTGGGTCAGCGCCGCCGAGAGCTGGGCAGACAGGTTCGAATGATCTTCAACCACCAGGACGCGCATCATGGATGCTCCTGCACGAGCCCGTGGGAGCCGACAACGGAACCGTCAACGGCGTCAACCTCCAGCTTGTAGAGGTGGCCGGAGCGGGGCATGAGGGTGAATTGATAAAGCCACCGGCCCTCCTGCTGCTGCAGGCGGGTATTGACGATCTGGCCGGCATAGCGTCGCTCGACCAATGCCATGAGCTCCGCCAGCGGCCGGATGCGGCCGGCCTGCACGGCTTCTCGGGCGGCGTCCTGATCCATCTCCGGCGCGGCCGCTGCCCTGCCCAGGAGAGCAAGAAGAACAACCGGCAGCATCATCTGGAGAGCGCGTTGGGCATCCATGGCCTCATTGTTCCAGATGGAAGCTGAACTGAAGCTGAATGGCCCCGGGGAGCCCTGCCCGCCGGGACGGGCTCCTCCAGGCTCATGCTTTCCTCTGCTCAGTTGAGCATGGAAAGCTGGCGGGCCGACAGGCCAGGGGGGAGGTAGACCACATCGCCGTTTCCGCCGCCGACCTGGTACGGGATGCCTGGACCGCGCTCCGCGAATTGAGGATCCTGATAGCTGAGGCTGAGATTCTCACCGCGCCCGATGGCAACCACCGTGCCGCCGCCGACGATGTTGCCGTCATCGGCGGGATCGCGGCTGACCGAGAAATTCTCGCCGCGGTTCGTCACCTCGATCTGTGCCTGGGCCGGCAGAGCAGACAGGGCGAGGATGCTGAGGATCGAGGCGAAACCGAGAGTCAGCTTGATGGACATGAGCCAGTTCCTTTTCGGAGCGGGTTTTCTGCGACAGGTCGGTTTCTAAGCGAGGCGGTCTGAACTCTCGCTGAACTGGCCATTCAGCTTCCATTCATGATCCGCAGCTGCGCTGCGGACGGTGGATCCTCGGTTCTCGAAGCTGGCAGGACCCGATCACGCGGCCGGGGCTTGGCCTTGACCGGATCAACATCCGCGTCGGGAAAAGCGCTGCGGGATCGCGGCAGGACGGCTGCCCGATCTGTTCGCTGCAACGCCGACATCCCGATTGACTTTGCATTCCTCGTAGGCGTCCATTGCAGACGAAGAGGAGACAGGCATGGCAACCACAGTCATCCTAAACGGCACCGAGCACCGCTTCGACGGCGACACGGAGATGCCGCTGCTCTGGTACCTGCGGGACGAGCTTGGCCTGACCGGCACCAAATTCGGATGCGGCATCGCTCAATGTGGCGCCTGCACGGTGCATATCGACGGTGCCCCGGCGCTGGCTTGTCAGACACCGGTTGCGGTTGCCGAAGGCCGGCAGATCACCACGATCGAGGGCCTGTCGCCCACAGGAGATCACCCACTGCAAGTTGCCTGGCGTGAGCTGAACGTGGCGCAGTGCGGCTACTGCCAGACAGGCCAGATCATGCGGGCGGCTGCTTTGTTGCAGGAGAATCCGCGTCCTTCCGACGCGGACATCGACGACGCGATGAACGGCAACCTTTGCCGGTGCGGCACCTATCCGCGCATCCGCGCCGCCATCAAGCAGGTTGTCAGCAAGGGAAGCCGTCCATGATCTCCCGCGAGATCGGCCGTGATGCCGGCGGCCTCGCCAATGTCAGCCGCCGCGGCCTGGTCGGCGGCCTTGGCGCGGGTGCCCTGGTGCTTGCTCTGGGGCTGCCGCGTCGCTCCGCGGCACAGGGGCAGGCCGAGAAGAAGTTCGGCGCCGCGGGAATGCCGAATGGCTGGCGCGACGATCCGAGGATTTTCATCGCCATCGCCGAGGACGGCACCGTCACCATCACCTGCCACCGCCAGGAAATGGGCCAGGGCGTACGCACCTCCATCGCCATGGTGATCGCCGACGAGCTGGAGGCGGACTGGGATCGGGTGCGCGTCGTCCAGGCGGATGGAGACGAGCCCCGCTACGGGAACCAGGACACGGATGGCTCCCGCAGCCTGCGCCACTTCTTTGTTCCGCTCCGCCGGGCCGGGGCCGGCGCGCGCGTGATGCTGGAGCAGGCGGCCGCTGCACGCTGGGGCGTGCCTGTCGCCGAAGTGCGTGCCACGGCTCATGCCGTGACGCACGGGCCCAGCGGCCGCAGCCTCGGCTATGGCGAGTTGGCCCGGGCGGCGTCCGAACTGCCCGTGCCGCAGCCCGATGCGGTACGGCTGAAGGATCCCGGGCAGTTCCGCTACATCGGCCGCGAAGATGTCGGGCTGGTGGACAACCAGGACATCACCACGGGCCGGGCGATCTACGGCATCGATGCGCGAATCGACGGCATGTACTATGCGGTGGTCGCACGCCCCCCGGTCTATGGTGGCAGGGTGACCAGCGTCGATGAGGCGGAGGCGCTGAAAGTTCCCGGCGTGGTGAGGGTGGTGCGGATCGACCCGCCCTCCATTCCGTCCGAGTTTCAGCCCGTCGGCGGTATCGCTGTGATCGCCCGCAACACCTGGGCCGCGATGCGCGGCCGGGAGGCGCTGAAGATCACCTGGGAGGATGGGCCGAACGCCGACTATTCGTCCGACACCTACCGGCAGAAGTTGCAGGCGGCGGTACGCCAGCCGGGCAAGCTGGTGCGCAGTGAAGGCGACCTGGACCGTGCCATGGCCGGTGCGGCGAAACGGGTGGAGGCGGAATACTACATCCCGCACCTGGCGCAATCGCCGATGGAGCCGCCGGCCGCGCTGGTCCGCATCCAGGGCGGGCGTTGCGAGGCCTGGGCCTGCACCCAGGCCCCGCAGGTCACCCGTGCGCGCCTGGCGCAGCGGCTCGGCCTTCCGGAGGAAGCGGTGACGGTGCATGTCACGCTGTTGGGCGGCGGCTTCGGACGGAAGTCAAAGCCGGATTTCGTGATCGAAGCCGGGCTGTGCAGCCAGGCGATGGACGGCGCACCGGTGAAGCTCACCTGGACGCGCGAGGATGACCTGAGCCACGGATATTACAGCACTGTTTCGATGGAGCGGCTGGAGGCCGGGCTGGATGGCAATGGCAGGCCGGTGGCGTGGCTGCACCGGAGCGCCGCACCCACCATTGCCGCGCTCTTCGCCCCCGACCCGAAGCACGAGATGCCGATCGAACTCGGAATGGGCTTCATCAACACGCCCTTCGCCATTCCGAACATCCGCATGGAGAACCCGGAAGCAGCGGCCCATGTCCGGGTGGGGTGGTACCGCTCCGTGTCCAACATCCCGCATGCATTCGCCATTCAGTCCTTCGTGGCCGAGCTGGCGCATGCCGCGGGACGGGACCCGAAGGACTACCTGCTGGAGCTGATCGGACCCGCCCGGACGATTGATCCGACGGATCTCGGCGATGCCTGGAACCATGGCGAGGACCCGAAGCTCTACCCGATCGACACCGGCCGCCTGCGGCGGGTGATCGAGACGGCGGCGACGGGCATCGGCTGGGGGCGGCCGATGCCGCGGGGCCGGGGTCTGGGCATCGCTGGCCATTACAGCTTCGTCAGCTATGTCGCCGTCGCGGTCGAGGTGGAGGTCGGTGAGGGTGGCGCCTTCTCGGTACCGAGGGTGGATATCGCGGTGGATTGCGGCCCGGTGGTGAACCCGGACCGCGTTCGCGCCCAGATGGAGGGCGCGGTGGTGATGGGCCACGGCCTCGCCACCTCCGCCGAAATCTCCTTCAAGGACGGCCGCGCGGAACAGCAGAATTTCGACGTGTATGAACTGACGCGCATCGCCACGACTCCGCGGGAGATCCGGGTGCACATCCTGCCCGGCGGCGACTACGACCGGCCGCTTGGCGGAGTGGGCGAGCCGGGACTGCCGCCGGTGGCGCCAGCCATTGCCAACGCGATCTTCGCCGCAACGGGCAAGCGCATCCGGCGCCTTCCGATCCGTGACCAGATCAATGCCTGAACGCGTGGCGCGGAGCCGAAACACGCGAGCCTCCGAGGCGCCCTCGGGTTCGCCCTTTTTCAGTCCGGCGCGGTCCAGGGTCGCTGTGATCGCGCATGGCAGCCGGAGATCAGCCATGATGGCTTCTCGTTTCATCATCGCCGCGGCAGGCGTTCTCTGCGCTGCGCTGCCTGCGCTTCCCGCCCTGGCCTCGCCTTGCGGGGATCGGATCGCTGCCCTGGAACGGCGCCTGGAAGAAGGCACAGCCCGTGCGGCCGCCACCTCGTCCGGCGGTCAGGCGGTGGCGGCGGCGCGGGAGGGACAGGCTTCCCAGCCCGGCAGCCGCAACGAGCCCACGATCCCCTTTCAGAAGCCGGCGCAGGAGGCGCAGGCCACGCGCCAGGCCGCCGAGGCAGGCGGAGGCGGGACCGCCTTCGCGGAGGCCAGGGCGACGCTGAACCAGGCGCGGACGCTCGACCAGCAGGGGAACGCCTCCGGCTGCCTGGAGGCAATCGGGCAGGCCGAGCGCCGGTCCGCGCTTCAACCCTGAAGGCCGTCCTGACGATCCGGCCGAGCAACTGCCCTGCGGCGTCACCGGCGGAGCGGAACGAACCGGCGCTGAATCCGCCCGCCATGCCGGCGGACTGACCCGGAAGGGCAGACAGTCGCGCTACAGGCCGAGGCCGAGCCGCTGTGGCTGCATCACGGCTCGGCGTCCGCCCACCTCAGCATCGTCGGTGGAACCGCTTGGCTGTGCTCGTCATCTCCGAAGCGCACGAGCACCTGAGCCGCGTCGAGGCCGGTGATGACGCCTCGTTCCAGATCTCCCTCGGGCCAGGTGCGGTAGAGCACGATGCGGCCGATGTCGGCCTCGGTCGGCGTGATCCCGGAGGCAGGGGCCGGACCCCCGTCTGTCTCGCTGGTCTGATCAGGCATGGCAGCTCCTCCATGGGCGAGGCGGGTGAGGCCGTGGCGTCCGTCCCACGAGACAGCCACCCTCGCCCCGCATCCTGTCGATCACAGTCTGGACGGCAGGACAAGCAGAGAGGCGCGGTGCGAGTGTGAACAGTGGCAACTTCTCCAGGCAAGCCTTGGCCTCAGGCCAAGGCCGAAACTGATCGCCGGAAAGGGTTGCCGAGGTGGAAGTGCCACTCGGCGTGGGGCAGGGACGCTCCTGGAGGCTTTCTGCGGCGGCCGAACCAGGAACGATGCGTCCCAATCCGCAAGCGCCACCATGACGCCGCCTCGCTGGCACTGGCTGCCAGCAAAGCTGGCTAACCGCTGTCCAGGGGCTTCCGGGCCGAGGTTCATCATACACTCCACCGGCGCCGGGCACGGCGTGATGATGTTGTTCCCATTCCCCTCGCCGGATTGTCCGCTCCCGCCTCTCCACGCGTCATGAGCACCGATACTGCCTCATCGCCAGATCACCGCCTGAGCCATGCCCTCGGTGAAAGGCGGCTGTTCATCGAACAGGTAGCGGACGAGCGTCGCCTGACGGATCGCTTCCTTTGACGGATCGTGCTGCTGCGGCAGGACATGGCTGTTGACGGTAGGCGATCCATCATCCGGCGCAGCATCGTGACATCCTGTTCCGAACGCGCCAGTACCGCGCCACATCGGCGGCGCGCACCGCGCCCACCAGGGCCAGGGCCAGTGCCACTGCGACGGCCGTGGTGGCGCGCTGCGTCGACATTCCGATCCGCAGCGTGGCGGCAAAGACCAGCAGCGCCATGGCGACGCGGCCGGCGTCGTCGGCCGGTCCGCCTTCTTCGACGCCATCCACCTGCGCTGGTCAGCAGCCCGCCAGTATACCGGGGCGCTGAGACAGGCCTTCTACCCGACCAGCATCCAGCTTCGCCTGCAGGCTGAGGTGCATTGATGCTATCCTCGGGCGGTGCGGTCGTCGCGCTGCCCGAGGCGGTTGCCCGCACGGCGGCCGCGCCCATGAGCGCGGAACGGCCCATGGTTGATCCGCCTTGCCGCCACTTCGCCGGGCATCGCGCCCGCTTCCGCGGATGTCCAGGAGAATTCAGGCGAAGTTGATGCCGAACTGACCGGGATCGTCGCTCATGATCCGCGGCGCGGTCAGGGCGATGTGCTCGGCGCTTTCCGAGAAGCCCAGCACGGCCTCCGCGCGGGTCATGGCATGGCCGTCGATCAAGGCGGACCAGTGGTCCTTGCCCAAAGGATCGGAGGAACGGTGCAGCGCATTGTTGTACAGCAGTTCAACGAAATCCATGGTGCTGGTGCCAGACCCGTATCGGGCGGCGAACTCCGCACTCTCGGTGAAGCCATCCGCCATCTGGGCGTAGGACAGCATCCCGTGGTCGAGCTGCTGCCGCCAGCCATGCAGCCCCGCCACATCCGGCAACCGCCCCAAGGTCGTGTCGTACAGGCGGGCAACAAAGGCGGCGTTCTCCGACAGGTCCCAGATCCCCTGCTGAACCAGATGTGCGGTCTGCAAGCGGTTCTCGGCACTTTCCGAGAAGCCCGCCAGGGCTTCGGCCCGGGTCAGAACCTGTGTGTCGAGCAGCCTGACCCAATGGGCCTTGCCTGCTGCGTCCGAGGCGCGCCCGAGCGCGTTGTTGTACAAGGCCTCCACGAAATCCGCGGTGTTCAACCCGGCGCCATAGCGATGGACGAATTCATCGCTGTTGATGAACCCTTCCGCCAGCGCCGAGAGGGGCCGGCCATGGTGGATCTGGTCGATCCAGAAATTCAGCCCGAGCTGGTCGGCTCCGCGTCCGAGCGCCGCCTGGTACAGCCGGACAACCTGCGCCGCAGGGTCGGAGGCGTCGAAGACCAGACGGCCATCGGTGAAGCGCAGTTCCTCGACGGATCGCAGCACATCCGTGCCGCTGCCGGAGGTGATGGCGGTGCTGCCATCCGGCAGCAGAGCCACCACCAGTCCAAACCGGCCTGCGACCCCCATGTCGAGGACGTCGAGGCCGGCGCCGCCATCATAGATGTGGCTGCCGGGACGATGAACCAGCATGTCGGCGCCGCTGGTGCCGGCGACGGTTTCGAGCAACTGGGGGTCGTCGTTGCGGATGATGGCGCCGGCGCTGGCAGTGCCCAGCACCGCGCCATTGCCGGGGGAGGCGAGCGTGACGGTGAAGCCTTCATCCGCCTCGACAATGGCATCACCGGCGACGGTGACGGTGATGGTTTTGCTGGTTTCACCGGCGGCGAAGCTGACCGTGCCGGAGGGCAGGATGCCGTTCGCGAAATCGGCGGCCGTGGCGGGGTGGGTGCCGCTGCCGGCGACAGACCAGCCGACGCTGTGGCTTCCTGATAGCTCGCCGGTGCGGGTGACGGTGAAGCTGAAGGGCGTGCCGCCCGCCTGGCCCTCGGCCCGGTCCGCCAGCAGGGCCGCGATGGATAGCCTCGCTGTCTGCGCACCGGGCGGCAGGCTGGCGCGGAGGAGGTCGGTAGCATTGTTGGTGTCGTTGGGGATGAGGTTTGTGGCGTTGCTGAGAAAGGCGACGCTGTTGTCGGCAAGAAAGGCGGGGCTGCCGGAGTTGTTGTTGGCGGGGCTGGTGACGCTGCTGCTGACCAGCCGGACTTCGCCGGTGGCCAGGGTCTTGAGGAAGATGTCGGCGGCGTTGTTGCTGTCGCCGGTGACCAGATTGGCGGCGGTGCTGGCGAAGGCGACCTGGCTCCCATCGCTGGAAAAGGCGGCGCGGCCGGAGAGGCCGGAGCCGGGGCTGCCGCCGCTGTTGCTGCTGGCCAGCATCAGGCTGCCGGTGAGCAGGTTCTTGACCCAGAGCTGCGGCGGCAGGGTGCCGCTGGCCTGCGTGGCGGCGGACAGGTTGGCGGCGCACTGACAAAGGCGATCTGGCTGCCGTCGGGGGAGAACACCGCGAGGCTGGACGCGGCGCTGGCGGCGTTGCCCCGGGCATCAGCGCTGGCCAGGATGACGCTGCCGGTAAGGAGGTTTCTGACAAAAAGCTGGGCAATGCCGCTGGTGGAGCCGGTCAGGGCCGGGTCACTGCTGGTGAAGGCGAGCTGGGTGCCGTCCCGCGACAGCGCCAGCTCGGCATAGGGGCCGGCCAGCGGATGGCCGGCAGCGTCGCGGCTGACCAGGGTGACGGCGCTGGTGGCGAGGTCGCGAATGAAGATCTGGGCGCCGCCGGGGGTGCTGCCGGGCACCAGGGTGCTGGCGGTGCTGACAAAGGCCAGCTTGCGGCCATCGGCCGACAAGGTCCAGGCCGGCACGGTCAGCCCGCTGGCGTCGATGCCGGCGCGCTGGACGGTGCCGGTGGTGAGGTCCTTGACGAACACGTCATAGGCAGGGCCCGAGGCGGTGAGCTGGCTGCCGAGAAAGGCGAGGGAGCGGCCGTCGGCGGAGAGCTGCGCGGCGGAGCCGGCCAGGGCGGCGCTCCAGCCCTGGCCAAGATCCTCGAAGGCGGTGACCGCGCGGGTGAAGCCGCCGCTGCCGCCGGTGCCGAGGATGAACAGGTCGGCGGCGTCGTTGCCGTCGCCGGCCACCAGGTTGCCGGCGGCGCTGAGCAGCACCAGGCGGGTGCCGTCCGCCGATACCGCGAAGCCCTGCACCCCGGCATCCGCCTGCACCCCGCCCGGGCCCAGGTTCAGCCGGTCCAGGGTGGCAGTCACGGGCGGGACGGCGGTCGCCATCGGCATGCAGCTCCGGTCATCGGCGGCTCCCGCGGCAAGCAGGCAGGCTTGCGGCGGGCCGCCGGTGGAACGCGACCTGTTAGGCGGAAAAAACCAGCAAACCCTTACCGAGGCACCGCATGCCGGCCACCGGGCGGCCGCGGCTGAGCCGGAGCCATGGGCAGCGATGCTGAAGCGGCTGGCGGGCGCCCCGGCGGCAGGCCCAGGACTGCGGAGGCCCGCCTGAATCCGGGGAATGGCGCGCGTGCCGGAGGCTAGCCATCTCGGCCGTGCCGGGGCAAACCGGGGGCAAGGGATTGAAACGGACCACACTGCCCATGACCACGCGTGAAGGATCCTCCGCCTTCGTCGCCCCGCTGCTGGCGCTCGCCTTCGGCCACATGATCTCCAACATGGTGCGCACGCTGCCGGCCATCTCGGCCGACGTGCTGTCGCGCGACTTGGCGGTAAGCACGGAGGAGCTGGCGGGCCTGACCGGCGCCTACCACTTCGCCTTTGCCGCCGGGCAGATCCCGCTGGGCGTCGCGCTCGACCGCTTCGGCGTCCGCCCGGTGGCCCTTGTTCTGCTGGCCACCGTCAGCCTCGGCGGCGTCCTGGCGGCGCTGACCGGCGGCGCGGCAGGGTTCCTGATGGCGCAGATCGTGCTCGGGCTGGGCTGCTGCGGCATGCTGCTCTGCCCGATGACGCTGGCGGCCAAGCTGCTCAGCCCCGCGCGGTTCGGCCTGTGGTCCGGGCTGATCCAGGGCGTGGGCAATGTCGGCATGCTGCTGTCCGCCAGCCCGCTGGCCTGGCTGGTGGAGCACCATGGGTGGCGGGCCGGCTTCTGGGCCACCGCGGTGATGGCCGTTGCCGTGGCGGCCCTGGTGGCCAGGCTGGTGCAGCCGCCGCAACCTCGGATCGATTTCGGGCCGCGGCCGCGCTTCCTCAGCGAGGCCGCCCAGGTGCTGCGCATTGGCGCGCGAAGCAGGCTGCGCCCCGTGGTGCTGCTCGCCTTCGCCTCCTTCGCGGTGGTGATCGGGGTGCGGGGATTGTGGGGCGGTCCCTGGCTGATGGAGGTCAAGGGGCTGTCGCGGATCGATGCCGGCGCGCTGATGCTGGTGGCGACGCTGGCCCTGATCGCCGGTCCCCTGTTGGCCGGCCTGCTGGACCGGCGGCTCGGGCACCGGCGGGGGCTGCTGGCGGCGGGGCACGGCTTGGCCGCGCTATTTCTGCTGCTGCTGGCGGGCGGCGGGCCGGGCGGGTGGCTGTCGCAGCTGTTCGGCCGGTCGATGCTGCCGACATCGGCGGACATGGCGCTTCTGTTCGCCTTCGGACTGGCGATCTCGATCCAGCCGCTGTTGTTCGCGATGACCCGCGCGGCCGTGCCGCCGGAGGATGCCGGCAAGGCGTTGTCCGCCGTGAACCTGTCGTTCTTTCTCGGCGCCGCGATGCTGCAGGCGGCGTCCGGCGCCGTCGGCTCGGCCGGGGGATCGGGTGCCGCCATCGCCTTTCTGGCACTGGTTCTGCTGGGTTGCAGCCTGGTGTTCCTGCGCATGACGCGGGGCGCCCCTTGAGCGGGGCCGCCGCATCGGCACGTCCGGCGTTCAGACCAGCGACTGCACCAGCGGCATGTTGTCGGCATCGCGCAGCACCCGCACCGTGACGCCGTAGATCTCGGACAGCAGCGGCGCCGACAACGCCTCCCGCGGGGGACCGATCGCCCGAAGCCGGCCTTCGGCCAGCACCGCGATGCGGTCGGCGTAGCGGGCGGCGAGGTTGAGGTCGTGCAACACCACCACGCTGATCAGTTGCCGCGCATCGGTCAGCCGGCGCAGCGCGCGCATCAGCGTCTGCTGGTGGCGCAGGTCCAGCGCGCTCACCGGCTCGTCCAGCAGCATCACCTCGGGCTCGCGCGCCAGGCATTGCGCGAAGAACACCAATTGCCGCTGCCCGCCGCTCAGCGTGGCCAGGCTCCGGCCCGCCAGTTCCAACAGGCCGAATTCCTGCAACAGCGTCGCAGCCGCGCGCAGCTCGGCATCGGGCAGATGAAACGCCAGCGTGCCGGCCCGGCCGAGCAGCACCGCCTCCAGCACCGTGACACCATCGCTGGCGCGGCTTTCCTGCGGCATGTAGCCGATGCGCGCCTGCCACCGGCGGCGCCCGGCATCGGTCAGCGCTAGGCCGTCCAAAGTGATGCGGCCGCCGCTGGGTCGGTGCCCACCTTGCAAGGCCCGCAGCAGGGTGGTCTTGCCGGCCCCGTTCGGCCCGACCAGCGCCGTGATGCCGCCGCGGGCGAAGTCGAGCGACAGCGATCGGCTGATCACCTGGCTGCCCTGGCGCAGGGTCAGCGATTCCGCACGTAGCATCAGCCGGGCAGCCGGCGGGCCAGGATCAGCCAGAAGAAGAACGGCACGCCGAGCACGGCCGTCACCACCCCCACCGGCACCAGCGCGCCCGGCAGGATCACCTTGGACAACACCGAGGCGCTGGACAGCATCAGCGCGCCCATCAGACCCGACATCGGCAACAGGAAGCGCTGGTCCTCGCCGATGCACAGCCGCGCCAGGTGCGGCGCCACCAGGCCGATGAAGCCGATGGTGCCGACAAACGCGATCGCCGTGGCCGTCATCAGCGACACCAGCAGCACCGCGCCCAGGCGCAGCGCGGCGACGGGCAGGCCCAGCGCCCGCGCCCGTGCCTCGCCGAGGCGCAGCGCCGTCAACGCCCAGCAATGCCGCATCAGCAGCGGCAGCGACACGGCCGTGACCGCGGCAGTGATGCCCAGATTCTGCCAGGTGGCGCGGTCCAGGCTGCCCAGCAGCCAGAACACGATCTGCTGGCCGACCTCCGGCGTGGCCCGGAATTGCATCAGGGATTGCAGCGAGTGGAACAGGAACAACAGGGCGATGCCGGCCAGCACCACGGTGTTGGCCGCCATGCCGCGCAGGCGGCCGACGCCCAGCACCACGGCACAGGCCAGGCTGGTGAACAGAAAGGCGGCGCCGGGCACTGCCAACACCGGCGGCAGCCCCCAGCCGCCCTGCTGCAGCGCCAGCGCGGCGCCGAAGCCGGCCGCCGCCGCCAGACCCAGCGTGTAGGGGCTGGCCAGCGGGTTATCCAGCAGCGTCTGCACCGTGGCGCCGCTGACGCCCAGCGCCACGCCGACCGTGAGCGCCATCAGCGCCATGGGCAGGCGCAGCGACCACAGAATGATCGACACGGTTTCATCGGCCGCCGGATCGCCGAGCAGCGACCGCAGCACCTCGACCGGCGGCAGCAGCGCCGGACCGGAGGCCAAGTCCAGCACCAGCGACAAGGCCAGTGCCAGCGCAACGGCGCCCAGCATGCCCAAGCGGCGGCGCTCGCGCCGCCGGTGCGCCGCCATGGCCGCTGCGATGGCGCCCGACATCTCAGCGGAGCCCGAGCATGAAGCTGCCCCGCGGCCGCACCGGCAGCCAGCGCTCATGCCAGTCCAGGTAATAAGCTTCGGGGTCCAGATCCGCGAACAGGTCCGGATGCAGCGCCTTGGCCAGGTATTGCACCGACGCGGCATCGGCCAGCGTCCGCGAGGCGCCCTGGTAGACCGCATGCACGCGCCCGTCCCGCACCGCCGGCAGGCCCGCCCAGCCGGGACGCTGCAGGAAGCCTCGCAGCCGGGCCCGCGCCTCGTCGGCGGAAACCCCCTGCCCCATCAGCTGCCCGCTGGCATGCTGGCGCCATTCCGATCCGGCGATCACGATCACCTCCGGACGCCGCGCCAGCACCATCTCCGCCGCCATGGGGCCCCAGCTGTTGATCACGCCGAGCCCGATATTGTCGCCGCCGGCGAGCGCGGCGAGGGCGCCCCACATGTGCGGGCCGTAGCTCGGCCCCTGCTCGGCCGGTCCCTTGCTTCCCAGCTCGATGTAGATGCGCGGCGGCCGGACCTCTGCCAGGCGGGAGCGCACCGCGGCGATGGCGGCCTCATACTCCGCGGCCAGCCGCGCCGCCCGTGCTTCCTCGCCCAGGATCTGGCCGAGCAGGCGGGTGCTGGCCAAGTGCCGCGCCGGTTCCTCGGCGTGGTAGTCGATCGCCAGCACCGGAATGCCCGCGGCGGCGAGCCGGTCCACCGTGGTGCCGAGCCCCTGCACCTGCCAGGTGCCGAGGATCGCCACATCCGGCCGCAGGGCGATGGCCTTTTCGGCCGAGAACGTGCCGAGCTCGACCTCGCCCACATCCGGCAGCTCCGCCAGCCTGGGCAACACCTTGACGTATTCGGCCCAATGCGCCGGTCGCCAGTCTTTCCACGCGCCGCGCGAGAGGCCGACCACGCGCGGCAGCGCGGCGGTTCCGCCCACCGCCAGGAATTCCTCGAAATAGAAGCCGAGCACGATCCGGCGGGCAGGTTGGTGCAGCACGGCGCCGCGCCCGTCGAGCCCTTCCAGGCGAAGCGGCGCGGCGCGGGATGGCGCGGGAAGCAGGCCGGCGGCGGCAGCCGCCAGCAGAACACGACGCGACACGGTCGCCATGGAGATCCTCGTGGCACAGCAATCCGTCACCACGAACGCGGCGGTGCGGCTGCGCCAGGGCGGCGCGGCCATCCTGCCACAGCCGGGGCACCCCGCCCGGTGTGTTCGCGCATGACCACGCGCGGCGGCAGGTCTCCTGGCTCACGGGTCATCGCGCCAGCCCTGCCTTCCCGATGCCAGAGCACCAGTGGCCAAGAACGGGATGGCACTCGCCGCTCACAGTTGCGGGGGCAGCCGCGGCTTCGCACCGCGTTCCCTTTTCATCCCCGGGAAGGGGGAACCGTCGCTGCGTCCTTATGCCGGCCGATCGGCGGAAGGGTCAAGGCAACGGGTGCCGGCCCAACAGCCGGGGAGCCGCTGGTCAGATGAACTGGCCGCGCAGGAAGCCCAGGGCCGGCAGCGGCCGCCAACTGCGCGGCAGGTCGGCACGGCGGATTGCCGCGACGCTGTAGCTCGGCATCGGCAGGCTGGAACTGCGGAGAAACCCCGCATAGGCGGAGACCTGCTGTTCTCGCCAGCTGCGATCCGCTTCGGCGGCAGCACGGCTGGGGAAGATCTCGGCGACGCGTCGCCGCCGACCGATCACGGCGACCACCGCCCAGAGCTTGTCGTCCCGCAGGCGGCTCAGGCTGATCACCGGGGCGGGGCGCGTGCCCTGGACCGGGTCGCTCATCGGCCCACCACCCTGCGGCGCGGACCCGGGATGCAGCGGGCTATAACAACCATCTGCCCGATCTGTGCCGAGATCGCGCCGCATGCAAGGGCGAAGTTGCGGGCGGCAAAGCAGGATGCGGCAGCCCGCCCGGCCGCCATGCCGCGGCCAGCTTCAGCGTCACGGCGCAGCTCCAACCCGGCATGGCCATCGGCCATGCCGGGCCGTCGGTCCCCTTCCATCCAGGCGCCGATGGGCTGAGCGCTCCGTTTGCGCTCTGACGCTGCGCGGCGAAGCACGCAATGCCCTGGCGGCAGGGCCGGTTTTCCGGGTGGACCTGCGGTTGCGGGGTGCCCGTCGCTGGAGCGCGGTTTCCGCCTGGAAGGGTGGTTGCGGCATGGCGCGGTGGCCGCGGCTGCGGTAGGGCTGCCGCCTTTCCTGGCAATCCCGGAGGCCGGACATGGCGCCCGACAACGAGAATCCCGCCGAGGCCGTTCGTCAGGCCGCTCGCCTCGTCGAGGAGCTGGCGCCCGACCTGCGGGTCGTGCTGCTGACCCATTTCCCGGATGCCGAGACCCTCGACCTGATGCGCCCCGGCGGTGTCACGCTGGAGGCGACGCGGGCGATCAACCGCGCCGTGGCGTCGGAGCTGCTGCGCCAGGGTGTGGTGGTGCTGGTGCAGCGTGCCGACCGCGCCGCCTTTCGCCGCTGGATGACGGACCAGCCCGATGAGGCGGAACGCCGCCTGGCCTGGCGCGACAGAACGCAGGTCCTGCGGGGCGAGGCAGCCCTTCGGCTGCTGGGGCTGGATGCAACGGCGCTGCCGCGGCCATTGGCGGACAAGGCGGCGGGCACCCCGGCAGACCGGCTGGTGCGGTTGTTCGCCGGCGATGATGGCGCCGCCTTCGACGCCTTTGCCGAAACGCTGATCGCCGCCGGGCGCGACGGGGTCCTGGAGCAGGCGGTGCGCAAGGTGGCGCAGCGCCATGGCGAGGAGGCGGCGCAGGACCTGATGCAGGACCTGCTCGCCCTGGCGGAGACCGCGGCGGCGGGGCCGTCCGGCTGGGCCTCCCTGGTCGCGCTGCCGGTGGCCCTGCCGCCCGGGCCGCTGCCGGACGCCACGGCGCTGGAACAGTCGCTGCTGGCCTCCGGCGCCCTGCCGGAAGGGCTGGAACTGCGCCTGCTGCCGGGCTGGTACCGGCAGGACGCCATCGCCGCCCTGACACCGGGCGCGCTGCGGCAGGTGCTGCTGGACCTGGCCGACGGCCGCAGCCCGGCGCTATTGGCGCCGGTCGAGAGCGGTGCGCCGCCGGAGGAAGATTTCGCGGTGCTCGCCGGCGTCCAGCTGGACTGGACCGTGCCGCAATGGGAGGAGCTGGCGCTGAACGGCCTGCCCGAGGCATCCCCCGATGACGCTCCCACCCCCGAGGACGCCGCGCAGGATGCGGCGTTCGAGCGGTGGCAGAGCGCCGCCTTCCAGGCGCATGGCGGCTGCGTTCCGCTGGCGCTGGTGCCGTTCTCCGAGGTGGAGGCGGAGATCGCCGAGTTCCTGGAAGAAGCCGAGGGCCAGAGCGGCGCCTGGCCGGAGATCCGCGACTTCATCGAGATGGCGCAGCAGGAAGCGCCGGGCGAGGCCGTGGTCTGCCTGCCGCGGGCCGAAGGCGAGCATTTCCACCTGACGCTCTACACCCGATCCGGACGGCTGCTGGATCGCATCACCCTGGAGGTGGCGCGCCTTCCCGTGCCGGTGGCCGAGATGCCGGAGCTGCTGGAAAGCCTGGTGCCGGTGGTGAACGCGCCGCCCGCCTGAGCAAGCGTTATTCGCCGAACATGTAGGTCTGCACGAAGCGAATATGCGCGCGCATGGTGGAGCGTGCGGCATCCTGGTCGCGCCGTCGCACCGCCTCCACCATGGCGTGGTGCTGCGCCTGCAGCGTGGCGCGGCGTTCGGGCGTGTTGCCGCGCGCCTTCAACTGCCCCCAATCCGTCCGTTCCCGCACCCGCGCCAGGGAGCGGCTCATGGCGATCACCGCACGGTTATGCGTGGCCAGCGCCAGGGCGTCGTGCAATGCCGCGTCCCAATGCTCGAAGGTGGGCAGGTCGGCCGCCGCATCGGTGCCGCGCAGGCATTCCTCCAGCCGTGCCAGATCGGCGGCGGCGGCGCGGGCCACCGCCAGGGCGATCATGTCGGGCTCCAGGATCAGGCGGCATTCCACCACGTCGGCCGGGCTGAGCGCCTCCTCCTCCGACGGTGCCGGAGCGGGCGGTGCCGTGCGGAAGGTACCGCGGCCGACCTGCCGCTGGATCAATCCCTGCTGCTCCAGCGTATCCAGGGCGCGGCGCACCGTGTTGCGCGCCACGCCGTGCCGCGCGCCCAGTTCGCGCTCGGTCGGCAGCTTCTCCCCGTGCCGCCAGCGGCCGTCCTGCAGATCGCGGTGCAAGGCTTGCAACAGGCCTGCGGCGCCGCTGGGCGTGCGGGATCCGGAGCGATCTTGGGCATTGACTGGATCAACCATTCCGTGGACCATACTCGCCAATTGGTTCAGTTCAAGGTAAAATTTGGTATAGGGAGTGCGGAATGCGCCTGGCAATGGTCAGCATCGGCGGCATGCCCCGCCTGGCACGGGTGGATGCGGCGGGACAGCGCTTCTGGCCTTTGGCGACGCTGGCGCCGGAGCTTCCGGAGGACATGACGGCACTGATCGACGCTCTGTCGCGCGGTGCCCAACTGCCGGAGCCTTCCGGCGATGGGGACAGGCTGGAGGAGGCCATGTTGCTCGCGCCCCTGCCCAGGCCGCCGCGCAACATCTTCTGCGTCGGCAAGAACTATTACGCCCACGCGCGGGAGTTCGCCGGCAGCGGCTATGATTCGTCCTCGACCGGTGCGGCCGACGCGATCCCCCAGGCGCCGATCATCTTCAGCAAGCCGTTCACCGCGATCAGCGGGCCGTGGGATGACATCCCGCTCTGGCCCGGCCTGGACGAAGGCGTCGATTACGAGGCGGAACTGGCGGTGGTGATCGGGCGCGGCGGGCGGAACATCGCCCGCGCGGATGCCATGGCGCATGTGTTCGGCTACACCGTGGTCAACGACGTCACGGCGCGCGATCTGCAGGGCACCCACAAGCAGTGGCTGCTGGGCAAGGGCATCGACGGCTTCTGCCCCATGGGCCCCTGGATCGTCACCGCCGATGAGCTGGATCCGGCCAGCATGCGGGTGTCTTGCACGGTGAACGGCGAGAAGCGGCAGGATGCCTCCACCGCCGACCTGATCTTCGATGTGCCGACGCTGATCGAGACGATCTCGCGCAGCATGGCGCTGCTGCCGGGCGACGTCATCGCCACGGGCACGCCGGAAGGCGTCGGCATCGGCTTCAAGCCGCCGCGCTTCCTGCGCGACGGCGACGTGGTGGAATGCGCCATCGAGGGCATCGGCCGCATCCGTAACACGTTGCGGCGGCAGCCGGCCGGCTGAACCGGCGCGGCGGCCCCCGGCGGGCCGGCGCGACGTCACACAGGGAGCGGAACGGAGGCGCGGCGAGCAGATCGCACCCCGCACCGCGGAAAGTCCAGAAAGGTCGGGCGGACCAATCGCCCGCGGGAGGATGTTAAGTGCTGCCTCGTCGAGGGCTGGTCGCGGCGCTGGGCGCCACGGGGATGCTGCCGTTCGCGGCCCATGCGCAGGACAACAAGGCACAGGAGCGCTGGCCGAGCCGCGCGGCGCAGATGATCGTCGCCTTCCCACCGGGCGGACAGGCAGATGTCGCCGCCCGCCCGACGGCGGCGGCGCTGGAGCGGGTGTTCGGACAGGCGGTGCCGGTGGTCAACCGGCCCGGCGCGGGCGGCATCCTGGGCAGCGCCAGCGTCGCCCGCGCGGCGCCCGACGGCTACACCGCGCTGATGGCCCTGTCCTCGCTCGGCGTGCTGCCGGAAAGCGAGCGCATCATGGGCCGCGCGCCGGCCTACACGGTGGACCAGTTGGCGCCGGTCGCGCGGATCACCGCCGACCCCACCGTGCTGGTGGTGCCGACCGGTGCCCCGTGGCGCACGCTGGAGGAGTTCATCGCCGATGCGAAGCGGCGGCCGGGCGCCATCACCTTCGGCTCTGCCGGCAATTATTCCACCTTGCACGTGGCCATGGCGATGCTGACCGGCTCGGCTGGAATCGACCTGCTGCACGTGCCATTTCAGGGCGGTGGCCCGGCGCTGACCGGGCTGCTGTCCGGCACGCTGGATTCGCTCGCCTCCGGTCCCGGCCCGGCGCTGCCGCATGTGCGGGAAGGCCGGCTGCGGGCGCTGGGCTGCTGGGGGCGGGAGCGCATTCCCGGCTTCGAGACGGTGCCCACCTTCATCGAGCAGGGGCACCCGGATGTGGAGTTCTACATCTGGTCGGGGGTGTTCCTGCCGGCGGCGACCCCCGCTGCCATCCAGGAGCGCTGGCGAGAGGCGTTGCGGCAAGTCTGCGCCGGGGACGAGGCGCTGAGGCGCGCGCTCGACGCCGCCGGCAGCCCCGTCGCCTACCAAGATGGCGAGGAATTCCAACGGTTCTTCCGCGACGACACGGCCCGTCTGGTGCGGGCCGTGCAGCGGATCGGCAAGGTCGATTAACGGAGGCGATGCAGCCCATGAGCCCGGTGATCACGCGGCGCGGCCTCGGCCTGCTGGCCGCCGCCACCCTTCCCCTTCCGGCCCTGGCGCAGGAGGCGACCTGGCCGTCGCGCCCGGTGCGCATCATCGTGCCGTTCGGCGCCGGCGGTTCCGCCGACCTGGCGGCGCGCAACCTGGCGGAAGCCTTCTCGCAGGATCTCGGCCAGCCCTTCGTGGTGGAGAACCGGCCCGGCGCCGGCGCCTCGATCGGCACCGAGGCGGCGGCCAAGTCCGCACCGGACGGCCATACCCTGCTGATGATGTCCAACACCCACACGGCGAATGAGACGCTGCTGCCGAACCGGCCCTACGTGCTGATGCGGGACCTGGCCGCCGCGGCGCCGGTCAACATCGCGCACCACGTGCTGGCGGTGCATCCCTCGCTCGGCGTCAACAGCGTCGCGGAGCTGGTGGCGGCGGCCAAGGCGGCGCCGGGGCGCATCAACTACGCCTCGTCGGGCCCCGGCACCCCCTACCACATCGCCGGCGAGGTGTTCCGTGCCATGGCCGGCATCGAGATCCAGCACGTGCCGTTCCGCTCCTCCGGCGAGGCGCGCACGGCGCTGATCTCCGGCACGGTGCCGATGATGTTCGATGCGATCCCGACCATGCAGCCGCACGTCGCCGGCGACCGGGCCCGCGCGCTGGCCACCACCGGACCGCGGCGCGATCCCCTGCTGCCGGAACTGCCCACCGTCGCCGAGGCGGGACTCGAGGGCTACGAGGCGTCGATCTGGCTCGGGCTGATGGTGCCGGCCCGAACGCCGGCGACGGTGGTGGAGCGGCTGAATCGGGCCACCACCGAGTGGTTGTCCCGCCCCGCGACGCGGGACAACTTGGCGAAGCAGGGGGCGCAACCGATGCCGATGACACCTGCCGAGTTCGAGGCGTTTCTGCGGCGGGACATCGAGACGCAGCGCCGCTACGTCCAGATGGCGCGCATCGAGGTGAACTGAATGGCGGTGGCCTTCACCCTGAACGGCGCGCCGGTTGCGCTGGAGGCGCCGGAGGGCATGACCCTGCTGCAGGCCCTGCGCGGGCCGCTGGCGCTGAGCGGCCCGCGGTTCGGCTGCGGCGCCGAAGCCTGCGGCTGCTGCATGGTGACTCTGGATGGCGATCCCCGCCCGTCCTGCACCCTGCCGCTGGACGCGGCGCAAGGGCGTGACGTGGGCACGGTGGAGGGCCTGGGCACGCCGGAGGCGCCGCATCCCCTGCAGCAAGCCTTCCTGGACGAGCAGGCCGGGCAGTGCGGCTGGTGCCTTTCCGGCATCCTGGTCAGCGCCGAGGCGCTGCTGCGCCGCGAGCCCGACCCGGACGAGGCGGCGGTGCGCGCCGCGCTGGAGCCGCATCTGTGCCGCTGCGGCGCACAGAACCGCATGCTGCGCGCCGTGCTGCGGGCGGCGCGGGCGATGCGGGCGTGAACCTGGCCTTTCATGCCGGCGCCGCGGGCAATGCGCCCGCGCTGCCCGGCAGCCTGCGGGCCGAGCCGCTCCTGTCGCGCTGGCTGCGCTTCTCCGCCGAGGGCCATGTGACGGTGATGCCGGGCAAGGTGGAGATCGGCCAGGGCATCCTGACGGCGCTGGCCCAGATCGCCGCCGACGAGCTGGATGTCGCGCCCGGCCGGGTCCGGGTGGCGGCCGCCTCCACCCCGGGCAGCCCGAATGAGGGCGTCACCTCCGGCAGCCTGTCGGTGCAGGAAAGCGGCATCGCGATCCGGCACGCCTGCGCCGAGGCCCGTGCCCTGCATCTCGCCGCCGCCGCCGGCCGTGCCGGGCTGCGGCCGGAGCAATTCGTGGTGCAGGATGGCCGCTTCCTCGGCCCCGGCGGCATTGAGATCGGCTCCTACTGGGCCCAGGCAGAGGCGGTGCCGCTGGAGATGGAAGCGCGCGGCGACGTGGCGCCGAAGCCCAGGGCCGGCCGGCAGGTGGCAGGCCGATCCGCGCCACGCCTCGACCTGCCCGACAAGCTGTTCGGCCGCGCCCGCTTTCTGCACGACCTCCGCTGGCCGGGCCTGCTGCACGCCCGCGCGGTGCGCCCGCCGGGGCGCGATGCCACCTTGCTGGAACTGCCAGGTGCCGCCCTGCCGGGCGATGCCGTGCCGGTGCGCCACGGCAACTTCCTGTGCGTGGTGGCCGCCGACGAATGGGCGGCCGAGGCCGCCGCCGCGCTGCTGGCCCGCCGCATCCGCTGGGCAGTGCGGGACAGCCTGCCGGAGGGGACCGATCTCCGCGGCTGGCTCGACGCCGCCCCGGCCGAGGCGAGCGTGGTGGCCGAGCGGCAGGAGCCCGCGGCGCCGGCCGCCCACCAGCTATCCGCCTGCTTCACCCGCCCTTTCCTGACGCACGCCTCGATCGGAACGTGCTGCGCCGTGGCGCTGTGGCAGGAGGAGGCGCTGGAGGTCTGGACCCACAGCCAGGGCATCTACAACCTTCGCGCCGACCTCGCGCTGACCCTGGGCCTGTCGCCGGAGCGGATCGTGCTGCATCACGTCGAGGGGGCCGGCTGCTACGGCCACAACGGTGCCGACGACGTGGCGCTGGATGCGGCGCTCGCCGCTCGCGCCCATCCCGGCCGCCCGGTGCGTGTCGTGTGGAGCCGGGCCGAGGAGCTGGGCTGGGGGCCGCTCTCCCCCGCCGGGCTGATCCGCATCGACGCGGCGGTGGATGCCGATGGTAGGCTGTGCCGCTGGGATGCGGAACTGCGTGGCAACGGCCATTCCTCCCGCCCGGGCCGCGCCGCGCATCCGACGCTGCTCGCCGCCGCGCATCTGGACCCGCCCTTTCCGCTGCCGGTGGCTATCGATGCGCCGCTGGCAGGGGGCGGCGGCGCGCAGCGCAATGCGGTGCCGGGCTACGCGGTGCCGGCCCTGCGCGTCACCCTGCACCGGCTGCGCGAGATGCCGCTCCGCAGCTCGGCCTTGCGCGGGCTGGGTGCCCTGCTGAACGTGTTCGCCATCGAGTCCGTCATGGAGGAGCTGGCGGCGGCGAGCGGCCAGGATGCGGTGGATTTCCGGCTGCGCCACTTGGCGCACGATGCGCGGGCGCAGGCGGTGCTGCGGGAGGCGGCGGCGCTGTGCGGCTGGCCGCGGCGTCCGGCCGGCGACGGCACCGGCACCGGCATCGCCGTGGCGCGCTACAAGAACAGCGGCGCCTGGTGCGCCGTTGCCGCCGAGGTCGAGGCCGCCGAGGTGGTGCGCTGCCGCCGGCTGTGGATCGCCGCCGATCTGGGCGAGGTCATCAATCCCGATGGCGCGGCCAACCAGCTGGAAGGCGGCGCCATCCAGGCCACCTCCATCGCCCTGAAGGAAGCCGTGCGCTTCGATCGCCAGGGCGTCACCAGCGACAGCTGGGAAGCCTATCCGGTGCTGCGCTTCTCCGAGGTGCCGGCGGTTGAGCTGCGGCTGCTGCCGCGGCCGGACGAGCCGCCGCTCGGTGCCGGGGAAGCCTCGCTCGGCCCGACCATCGCGGCCATCGCCGGCGGCATCCACGCAGCGCTCGGCCTCCGGCCGCGCCAGCTGCCGTTCACGCCCGACACCCTCGCCGCTGCCATGGAGTAGGCGCTTGCCCGAACCTCTTCGCCTGTCGCTCGCCTGCACCCTGTCCGACCGCACCCGGCCGATCCTGGATGGCCGCGTCGCCATTCCCGGCGTCAGCCTGATGGCGCTGCCCGGTGAGCCGGAGGACATCTTCCGCCGCGCGCTGCGCGACCGCGCCTTCGACATCACCGAATTGTCGATGGGCAGCCACATCGTCACTACGGCGCGCGGCGACGCGCCTTATGTCGGCGTTCCGGTGTTTCCGTCGCGCGCCTTCCGCCATTCCGCGATCTATGTCCGCGCCGATCGCGGCATCCGGGGCGCGGCCGACCTGGCCGGGCGGCGCATCGGCCTGCCGGAATACCAGCAAACGGCGGCGCTCTGGGTGCGCGGCATTCTGCGCGAGCATTACGGCGTTGACACCGCTGGCATCGCCTGGCGGACCGGCGGCATGGAGGAGCCCGGCAGTGGCGAGCGCGTGGCGCTGTCCCTGCCGCCGGGCCTCGATGTGCAGCCCATCGGTGCGGGGGAAACGCTGAACGGCCTGCTGGCCGAGGGCGCGCTGGACGCCGTGGTCAGCCCGCGCCCGCCTTCCTGCTTCGCGGCAGGGGCGGCGCCGGTGCAGCGCCTCTACCCCGATTACCGGTCGGAGGAGGAGGCGTATTTCCGGGCCACCGGCTTCTTTCCGATCATGCACTGCATCGCCCTGCGCAAGGAACTGGCCGCGGCGCATCCCTGGCTGCCGCTGGAACTGTTCCGCGCCTTCGCCGCGGCCCGCCGGCTGGCGCTGGAGGAGCTGCGCCTCGTCAACGTGCTGCGCGCCTCGTTGCCCTGGATCGCCGCCGAGGCGGAAGCGCAGACCCGCATCATGGGCGGCGATCCCTGGCCCTATGGCTTCCGCCGCAATCGGGAGGAGGTGGCCGCCATGATCCGCTTCGCCGTGGCGGACGGCCTGGCGGCGCCGGCGATCACCCCCGAGGACCTGTTCCATTCCAGCGTGCTGGATGCCGCCGCCTGAAGCCTTGGGCGGCGGCGGGGCACACCGGTTCCTGCCGCTTGCCCGCGCCGACCGCCGTGGCGCTCCGGCCTTCTGTGCGTCGAAGCCTGCGGGGCGGAGCCCCTGGCCCGCGGCGCCTCGCTGGCCGGTTGGCCGCTTCGTCCGCCGATGGGAGGATGGCAGTGCCGTGGCCGGACTTGGGTTGGAGGATCTGCTCGCGATTCCCTGCCGTTGCTCAATCCATCCTCAAACCTATCCACCGCTCTGTCCCCATGATCTGGGGATAAGTCGCTCCTCCGGCTGCGTTCACGGGATGTTCCCCGGACATCGGAGTTTGGCAGCGCCTGTTGCACCGGCTGCGCCGTCCGGATCATCCCCGCGATCCCCAGCAATCCCCGCTTTGCCCGGATGGCACCGGCCGATCCGGCGGGACACAGTGACCCCGCGACCAGGAAAGGGTGCGGCGATGGCTGTTGAACGGGGTATCAGGATCACGCTGTCCGGCGAAGACGAGGCGGCGGTGGAAATGGCGGCGGACGAGCTCAAGCACCGGCTCGGCGCCCGCTTCGCGGTGACGCGGCGGCGGCGAGAGGGTGGCCGGCTCCGGCTGGTCGGGGCGATGCTCACCGGATCGGCCGCGCATGTGGATGCGGCGGCGAGCGACCTGCTGGACCGGCTTTACGCCGGACGCGCGGCGGGGGAGCATGTCGGCGCGTCCTGAACCCTGAACCGCACGGTGCCGTTTCACCGGCGGGAAGTGGCTGCCGGCACCCCGGCGGGGCGCCGGGGCATGGCAGCAGACGATCCGGCTGCCATCCGCAGGAACCGGCGTTGCGCGGGCGGACCCCAGCGTGCCCGGGCCGGATCGATGTTCGTTTTCGCGGAGGTGCGAGCCCATGAAGGTTTTCCTGTCCCACACGGAGGCCACCTTTCCCGCCTATTTCGGCGATCGGGCGCTGTCGGCGCTGCGGCAGCACGCCGAAGTGGTGCGCAACCGCACCGGGCGCGACCTTCGCGACGCGGAACTGGCCGAGGCGGCAGCCGGATGCCACGCCATCATCGCCTATCGCGGCAGCCCGGGAAGCGCCGCCACCTTCGACGCGGCCCCGGAGCTGGTGGCCTTTCTGCGCTGCGCGGTGGACATCAGCACGGTGGATGTGCCGGCCGCTTCGGCCCGAGGCATCCTGGTCACCCGCGCCACGCCCGGCTTCGTCAATTCGGTCGCGGAGCTGGGCCTCGGCATGATTTTGGATCTGGCCCGTGGCGTCACCCGCATGGCGTCGCTTTACCACCGCGGCGAGGTTCCGGCCGCCGGTCCCGGGATCGAGGTGTCCTCGGCCCGTCTCGGCCTGATTGGCTATGGCCGGATCGCGCAGCGGCTGACCGGGCTGGCCCGCGCCCTCGGGATGGGTGTCGTGGCGTATGATCCGCACCAGCCGCCTTCCGACGGCGTGGCGGAGGCCGTCGGCTTCACGACCGCCCTGGACGCCGACTTCGTGGTCTGCCTGGCTGCGTCGACGCCCGAAACGGCCGGGCTGTTCGATGCGCGCGCCTTCGCCGCGATGCGACGCGGCAGCTTCTTCATCAACCTCGCGCGGGGCGAGGTGGTGGATGAGAGTGCCCTGGAAGCCGCCCTGGATTCCGGCCAGCTGGGCGGTGCGGCCATGGATGTGGGCACCGCGCCGGACCAGATGCCGTCCCCGCGCCTCGCCCGCCGTCCGGATGTGATCGCCACGCCGCATATCGGCGGGCTGACGCCGCAGGCGGCGGAGCATCAGGCCATGGACACGGTGCGGCAGGTGGCGGCGCTGGCGCAGGGGCATCTGCCGGATGGCGCCGTCAACGCGGCGCAGGCGCACCGTCTGGCGCGCCTCGGCGTCACGCCGCCAACGAATGGGTGACACCGCCGGCCGGCGGCGCGCCGTGTCCTTTGACACGGCGTTCGCCGGAGCCCTGAGCCGCCCCGCGCTGCTTCCCGCCCGGCGACGGTGAAGCACGCCACGCCGGACTGGCGCCCGGGATGGCTGCTCCGGGTGTTGGCCCCGGAAGGCGGCGCCGGAACGCCGGCGGCTCAGCCCATCTTGAGGCCGAGGCGCTGGATCATCTCGCCATCCTGCTTGTATTGCTGCCGGAC
Source organism: Teichococcus vastitatis (assembly GCF_003604215.1). Classification (GTDB taxonomy): domain Bacteria; phylum Pseudomonadota; class Alphaproteobacteria; order Acetobacterales; family Acetobacteraceae; genus Pseudoroseomonas; species Pseudoroseomonas vastitatis. The sequence continues at coordinate 557,871 of NZ_QXGS01000001.1, read as the reverse complement.
TGCCGCGGCGTAATCCTCGCTGTTCAGGTAGGCGACGGACATGTCGTAGCGCTCCAGCACCGCGACATGCGCGGGGTCCAATAGCGCCTCATGGAAGGCGTCGTGCAGCACGCGCACCACCTCGGGCGCCATGCCGGCGGGTCCGGCCACGCCATAGGAGGATTCGGAGATGATGTTGATGCCGAGGTCCCGCAATGTCGGCACGTCCTGGAACCGCTTGGCGCGCTCCGCCCCCCAGGTGCAGAGCAGCCGCAGCCGCCCGTCGCGGACCAGTTCGGCCCAGGCGCTGGAATCCGCCGAAGCGCTGATCTGGCCGCCCAGCAGGGCCTGCATGTTCTCCGCGACGCCGCGGAACGGAACATGCGTCCATTCGATGCCGCGCGGCTTGGAGATCTGTTCCATAGTGATGTGCAGCGACGTGCCGGCCCCGGGCGTGCCGTAGCTCACCCGGCCTGGATTGGCCTTTGCGTAAGCCAGGAACTCGTCGAAGCTGCGCCACGGGGCATCGGCCTTGACCACGACCCCGAACAGGTAGCCGGTCAGCTGCAGCAGCCAGGTGAAGTCGGCCATCGGGTTGAAGGGCGGCTTCTCGACCATTTGCGGATAGCGGAACACCGAGACCGGCATCTGCGCCAGGGTGTAGCCGTCCGGGCGGGTGCCGCTCGCCAGGGCCTGGGCGCCCAGGATGCCGCCGGCACCGGATTTGTTTTCCACCACCACCGGCTGCCGCAGCCGCCGCGACGCCGCCTCGCAAAGGGCACGCATCTGCACGTCGGTGGAGCCGCCGGGCGCCCAGGGAACGAGCATGCGCAGCGGCTTGCTAGGGAACGGGTCCTGCGCCAGGGCGGGCCGCGCCAGGGCCGCCGCGGCAAGCCCCCCACCGAGGCCGAGCAGCCCGCGCCGCGACTGGGTCATTGCTGTCATCACTGGTTCCTCCCTGTTGCCGCCCCGGTGTTCCGGGTGCGGTTGCGTCACTCGGCTTCCACCAGGCTGTCCGCCTCGCTGACCGCGTTGAGGTGGTGGTCGGTGTCGCCGAAGGTCTTCTCGATCATGGCCAGCCGCTTGAAGGCGTGGCCGGCCTTGTATTCGAAGGTCATGGCGATGCCGCCCTGCAGCTGCACCGCTTCCTGCCCGACCTTGCGGGCAGACTGGTTGATCTGCACCTTGGCGGCCGAGAGCGCCGGGCGGCGCAGCGCCGGGTCGGGCTCTTCCGCCATCATCGCGGCGTAGAGCGCCATGGAGCGCGCCTGCTCCACCGCCACCAGCATGTCCGCCGCGCGGTGCTGCAGGGCCTGGAAGGAGCCGATCGGCACGCCGAATTGCTGGCGGGTCTTCAGGTAGTCCACGGTGCTGCGCTGCAGATCCTCCATCACCCCCACCGCCTCGGCGCAGAGCGCGGCCAGGGCGATGTCCACCACCTGCTCCAGCAGGGCGAGGCCGTGATCCACCTCCCCCAGGATGTCGGCGGCGGGGACGCGGACCTCCTCCAGCTGGATATCGGCGGCGCGAAGGCCGTCCTGCGTCGGCATGCCGCGGCGCGTCACGCCCGGGGCCGCCGCATCCAGCAGGAACAGGGTGATGCCATGCCGGTCGGCGCGGGCGCCGGCGGTGCGGGTGCTGACCACCAGCCGCCCGGCGCTGTCGCCGTGCAGCACCGCCACCTTGCGGCCGTTCAGCACGAAGGCATCGCCCTCCCGCCGCGCCGTGGTGACAACATCGTTCAGGCAGTAGCGCGAATGCGGCTCAAGCTGCGCCAGGGCCAGCGTGAGAGTGCCATCGGCGATTTGCGGCATCAGCTCGGCGCGCATCGCCGCGGTGCCGCCGCAGCGCAGGAAGCCGCCGCCCAGCACCACGGTGTCGAGATAGGGCTCCACCACGAGGCCGCGGCCGATCGCCTCCATCACCAGCATAGTTTCCACCGGCCCGCCGCCGATGCCGCCCTCCTCCTCCGGGAAGGGAAGCGCCAGCAATCCCAGCTCGGCGAAGTTGCTCCAGAGTTCGTGGCTGTAACCGCCGGGGCCGGATTGGTGCCGCTTGCGCTTCTCGAAGTCGCCATAGGCATCCGCGATCAGGCGGTCGACGCTGTCCTTGAGCAGGCGCTGCTCGTCCGTGAGGTCGAAATCCATGGAAGCTGCTCCTCAGAGACCGAGAAAGGCCTTGGCGATGATGTTGCGCTGGATCTCGTTGGAGCCGCCATAGATCGAGACCTTGCGGGCGTTGAAGTAGAGCGGGGCGATGGCGTCCAGCCCGTCGCCGTCCGGCTCGTTGCGGCCTTCCTCATGCTCCGGCGCCGGCTGCGCGTAGGGCCCCGCGATGTCGAGCAGCAACTCCGTGGTGGCCTGCTGCAGCTCGGAGCCCTTGATCTTCAGGATGGAGGAAGCCGGGTCCGGCTTGTCGGCGTCGCGCTGGCGCTGCGCCGCGACCACGCGCATCTGGGTGATCTCCAGCGCCTTCAGTTCCACCTCGATGGCGGCGACGCGGCGGCGCAGGTCGGGATCGGCCCACAGGCTGCGGCCATTTGCCTCGGTGTCGCGGGCCAGCCGCTTGGCGCGGGCGATGCGCTGCTTCGACATGCCGATGCGGGCGATGCCGGTGCGCTCGTTGGCCAGAAGGAACTTGGCGTAATCCCAGCCCTTGTTCTCCTCGCCCACCAGGTTCTCCGCCGGCACCTCGACCTCGTCGAAGAACACCTCGTTCACCTCATGCGAGCCGTCGATGGTGAGAACCGGGCGCACGGTGATGCCGGGCGACTTCATGTCGATCAGCAGAAAGGAGATGCCGCGCTGCTTCTTGGCCTCGCGGTCGGTGCGGACCAGGCAGAAGATCCAGTCGGCATGCTGGCCGAGCGTGGTCCAGGCCTTCTGACCGGACACCACGTACTTGCCGTCGCGCTTCTCGGCGCGCGTCTTCAACGAGGCGAGGTCCGAGCCGGCGCCGGGCTCGGAGAAGCCCTGACACCACCAGATGTCGAGGCTGGCGGTGGCCGGCAGAAAGCGGCGCTTCTGCTCCTCCGAGCCGAAGGCGGCGATCACCGGGCCGACCATGAAGACGTTGAACTGCAGCGGCAGCGGCACCGCCGCGCGTTGCAGCTCCTCGGTGAAGATGTAGCGCTGAACCGGAGACCAGTCCTTGCCGCCCCATGCCACCGGCCAATTCGGCGTCGCCAGCCCGTGCGCATGCAGAATGCGCTGCGAGGTGACGATATCCTCCTTCGACAGGTGGCGACCTTCCGCCACCTTGCGGCGGATCTCGGCCGGGATCTCGCTGCGGAAGAAACGGCGGAGCTCGTCGCGGAACGCGATCTCCTCCGGCGTGAAGCGCAGGTCCATGGGTGTTGCTCCCGTTCAGGCCAGTTTCAGGATCAGACCAGTTCGATCAGGCCGGCGGCGCCCTGCCCGCCGGCCACGCACATCGTCACCACGGCGAACCGCGCTTTCCGCCGCCGCCCTTCCAGAAGCGCATGCCCGACCAGCCGCGCGCCGCTCATGCCGAACGGATGACCGATCGAGATCGCGCCGCCATTGACGTTCACCCGATCCGGATCGAGGCGGAGCCGGTTCCGGCAGTACAGCGCCTGCGAGGCGAAAGCCTCGTTCAGCTCCCACAGGTCGATGTCGTCGACGTCCAGCCCGTGCCGCTGCAGCAGGCGCGGCACCGCGAATACCGGGGCGATGCCCATCTCCTCCGGCTCGCAACCCGCCGTGGCATAGCCGCGAAACACGCCGACCGGCGTCAGGCCGCGCCGCGCGGCTTCCTCCGCCGACATCACCACGCTGGCGCTGGCACCATCGGAAAGCTGGCTGGCATTGCCGGCGGTGATGAACCGTCCTTCGCGCACAGGCTTCAGCTTCGCCAGTCCCTCGGCCGAGCTGTCCGGCCGATTGCCCTCGTCCCGCGCCAAGGTGACCGCTTCCTCGCTCGTCTCGCCGGTCACCTTGTCGGCGAGGGTGCGGGTGGTGCTGATCGGCACGATCTCCTGGTCGAACAGCCGGGCCTGCTGTGCCGCGGCGGTGCGCCGCTGGCTTTCCAGCGCGAAGCCGTCCTGCGCCTCGCGCGAGATGCCGTAGCGCTCCGCCACCAGATCGGCCGTGTCGATCATGGCGTCGTAGATCGACGGCCTGCGCGCCTCCAGCCAGGAATTCCGGTAGCGCGCCCGGTTGACGTGCGGCTGCACCAGGCTGATCGATTCCACGCCACCCGCCACGGCGATGGGCACGCGATCGACGATGACGCGCTTCGCCGCCGCCGCGATCGCTTCCAGCCCGGAGGCGCAGAACCGGCTGACCGTCTGCGCCGCCGAGGAGACCGGCAGACCGGCCCGCAGCGCCGCATGGCGCGCGACATTGCCCCCGGTCGCGCCCTCGGGGTAGCCGCAGCCCAGGATCACCTCCTCGACCTCGGCCGGGTCGACGCCGCTCCTCGCCAGCGCGGCGGCGATGACGTGGCCGGCGAGGTCGGCGCCATGGGTGTTGTTCAGGCTGCCGCGATGGGCGCGGCCGATCGGTGTCCGCGCGGTGGAGACGATGACGGCGTCGGTCATGCGTTGGAAACCTTCATGGAGGCGGCGCGCGCGGCCTCCTCGGCCACGAGGGCGCTGGCCAGAAGCTTGCCGGCCGGGCTGCGCGGCAGCTCCGGGCGCAGCTCCAGCGCGGTCGGCATCTCGTGCCTGCCCAGGCGGTCGCGCAGGAATTCGCGGAGCGCGTCCAGCGTCAGCTCCGGCGCCCCGTCGCGGAGCGTGACGAAGGCCTTGGCGGACTGGCCGCGGTAATCATCGGGAATGCCGATCACGATCGCCTCGCGGATGTCGGGATGCTCGTAGAGCGCGGCCTCGATGGCGGCCGGGTACACGTTGAAGCCGCCAGAGATGATCATGTTCTTGCGGCGGTCCAGCAGGGAGAACAGCCCGTCCGGCTCCAGCCGGCCGAGATCGCCGGTCAGGAACCAGCCTTCATGAAAGGCGGCGGCAGTGTCGGCCGGCTTGTTCCAGTAGCCGCGGAACAGGTTCGGCCCGCGGATGGCGATCTCCCCCGCCTCGCCGGGAGGCAGCACGCGCCCGGGATCGTCCAGCGCCACGATGCGCATCTCGATGCCGGGCAGCGGCACGCCGATCAGCCCGGGCCGCAGCGTCGCCGACAGCGGCACGCGGGTGCCGGCGGGCGCCGTCTCGGTCATGCCCCAGCCGACCCGCAGGCGCTGGCCCATCAGCTGTTCCACCCGCTGGCCGATCTCGAAGGGCAGCGGCGCCCCGCCCGAGACGCAGGCGCGCAGCGAGGAGACATCGGCTTGGCGAGACGCCGGGTGGTTCAGCAGCGCGATCCACATGGTGGGCACGCCGGTAAACAGGGTCACACGGTGCTCAGCGATGTCGCGCAGCACCGCCTCGGCATCGAAGCGGGGCCGCAGCAGGATCTCGTTGCCGTCGGCCAGGTGCCGCAGCAGCACGGTGCTCAGCGCATAGATGTGGAACAACGGCAGCACGGCGAGCACGCGCTGCTCGCCCGGCACCATCCGTTCCCCATCATCCCAGCGCTGGTAGATGGCAACGGCGGCGGTGAGATTGCCATGGGTCAGCATGGCGCCCTTGGGCAGGCCGGTGGTGCCACCGGTGTATTGCAGCAGCGCCACGTCGTCCGGGGCGACATCGGGCCAGCGATCCACTGCAGGCGCCTCCGCCATTAGAGAGGACAGGCCCTGCATTCCGCCGGGCAGCGGGCCGGCCGCCGCGCTGTCCCAGCGCGCCTCCTCGCCCACCACCACCTGGGCTGCCGCACCGGTGGCCAGCAGCCATTCCGCCTGCGGCAGCAGGCCGGGCAGGTCGGTGGTGACCACCAGCCCGGCGCCGCTGTCCCGCAGCTTGTGCGCCAGCTCGCGCCGGGCATCCAGGGCGGACAGATGCACCACCCGGGCGCCGAGGCGCACCAGCGCAAAGAAGCAGATCGGGTGCCACGGCGTGTTCGGCAGGTACAGCGCGACGGCCTGGCCCTGCACCACGCCGAGCCGGCGAAGCGCGGCGGCCGCCCTGTCGACCAGCTCGCCCAGCATGGCGTAGGACAGGCGCACCCCGCGATATTGCAGCGCGGGACGCTGGCCGCCCTGGGCCACCAGCCGCTCGAACAAGGCCGGCAGGGTTCCCGTGGGGATCGGCACATCCCAGCGGCAGGTCGATGGGTAGGCCGCTTCCCAGGGATGCGGGTCGCGCAAGGTCACGCCGCGGCCTCCGACAGGCTGCTGAAGCCCTGACCCTCCCGCGCCAGCCGCGACAGCGCCGCGGAGGGGTGCAGCGATGCATCGCCCGAGTGCGCGGCATGCTGTTCCAGGCGCTGCGCGATCCGCGCGGCGCCGAGCTGCTCGCCGTGAAACATCGGCCCGCCGCGCCAGGCCGGCCAGTTATAGCCGTGCAGCCACACCACATCGATGTCGCCGGGACGCGCGGCGATGCCTTCCTCCAGGATGCGGGCCCCTTCGTCGATCATCGGAAAGATCAGGCGCTCGGTGATCTCGTCCGCATCGATGGAGCGGCGGGCGATGCCGAGCCGTGCCGAGGCGGCCTCGATCAGGGCCTGCACCGCCGGATCCGGCGCGCCCTGCCGGCCGCCGCCGCCGTAATCATAATAGCCCTTGCCGGTCTTCTGCCCGAGCCGCCCGGCCTCGCACAGCGCGTCGGCCACGGGCGCGGTCTTGCCGGTGGCCTTGCGGATGCGCCAGCCGATGTCGAGCCCCGCCAGGTCGGCCATGGCGAAGGGACCCATGCGGAAGCCGAAGGCGACCAGCGCCGCGTCCACCGCCTGCGGCGAGGCGCCTTCCAGCAGCAGCCGTTCGGCCTGGGCGGTGCGCCGGGCCAGCATGCGGTTGCCGACGAAGCCGTGGCAGACGCCCACCACAACCGGCACCTTGCCAAGCCGGCGGCCCAGTTCGATCGCGGTGGCCAGGGTTCCCGGCGCGGTGCCGGCGCCGCGCACCACCTCCAGCAGCTTCATCACATTGGCCGGCGAGAAGAAGTGCATGCCGAGCACCGCCTCCGGCCGCCGCGTGGCACCCGCGATGGCGTCGACGTCGAGATAGGAGGTGTTGGTGGCGAGCACCGCGCCCGGCTTGGCAATGGAGTCGAGCGTGCCGAAGATCTGCTGTTTCAGCGCCAGATCCTCGAACACCGCCTCCACCACCAGATCGGCTCCGGCCGCGTGCTCCAGGCCGATGCGGCCCTCGATGCGGCCGAGGCGGCGGTTCCGTACCTCGGCGGCGAGGCTGCCGCGCTGCACGGAGGTGGCGTAATTGCCGGCGATGCGCTGCAGGCCGCGCTCCAGCGCCTGCTGCTCCGTCTCGATCAGGGTCACCGGGATGCCCGCATTGGCGAAGCACATGGCGATGCCGCCCCCCATGGTGCCGGCGCCGATCACGGCGGCCCGCGCCACCTCGCGGCCCCGCGTGCCTTTGGGCAGGCCCGGCACATGCGCCACGGCGCGCTCGGCGAAGAACACGTGACGGAGCGCCTTGGAGCGGTCATCCTTCACCAGCACCAGGAACCGGTCGCGCTCGGCCCGCACGGCGGCGTCGAAGGGCAGCTCGAAGGCCGCGCGGATGCTGTCGGCGCAGGCCGCCGCCGCCGGGTTTTCGGGCACGCGCTGCAGGGCCCGCGCCGCCGCGGCCTCGAAGGCTTCGCGCGGGCCGAGACGGTCGCCGCGGTCGCCATCCCGCTGCAGCAACATCGCGGCGAAGATGCCGGCGAGGAGAAAGAAGGCGGGCATGCGGAATGTATGGCTGAGCTGCGATGCCCAGCTCAGCAGAACCGACTTCTCGTCAGATTCTATCATCCAGCCATGAATCACGGAAAACGGAAGTGCCGCATGAAACGGAACGCCCAGCAGCATCAGAAAGGCCCGCAGATTGTCCAGGTAATGCTGCCGATTTCCTAAAAGCTTCATTGGTGTGGACTGGGCCGTCATTTTGATTCGTCCATGCATTGGCATCTGGTGATTTTCTCGACCGGCAGCGACATCCTGCGCAAGCCGAGGCGGTGCTTTGTCACGCGAACGTCAGCCGCACCGGCAACCTGGGGTCATCACAGGAGCGGGAGGCATGCCGTGACGCATCGGGCGGTTCGGGACGGCCAGCCGCGGGCCCGCGGAACGCCAGCCGACCCGGCTTCCGCACATCGTCCGACTCCCGGTGATCCTGGCCTTGTTGCCGGCCGGGCTGCGAAACCCCTGGCCGCCCCGCCGCTGTGGCGCCGGAGGGCGTGCAAACCGGTTGACGCGGCCCTTGCGGCGCACCGCCGCGCAGGCCTATGGCGCATCGGGATCGGACGGCCCTGGTATCGGAGCGGGAATGCCGGATTACGCGCTGGAGCGCCAAGCGGGCGGCCTCGTCGCCGGGGTGGACGAGGCGGGGCGCGGGCCCCTGGCCGGGCCGGTCATGGCCGCCGCCGTGCTGTTCCATGCCGAGCCGCCGAATACCCTGGCCGCCCTGCTGGATGACAGCAAGAAGCTGGATGCGGCGAAGCGGCAGGCCGCCTTCGCCGTGCTGATGGCCGCCGCCCGGGCGGGGGTGCTGGATTACGCGATCGGCGCCGCCAGCACCGCCGAGATCGGCCGGTTGAACATCCTGCGCGCCACGCACCTGGCGATGGGCCGCGCCGTCACCCGGCTGCGCACCGCGCCGGAAGTGGTGCTGGTGGACGGCAACATGCCGCCGCCGCTATCCTGCGCCGTGCGCTGCGTGGTGGGCGGCGACGGGCTGAGCCTGTCGATCGCCGCCGCCTCGATCCTGGCGAAGGTGACGCGGGACCGCGCCATGGCGCGGCTGGACGGCCGCTGGCCGGGCTACGGCTTCGCCCGGCATGCCGGCTATGCCACGGCGATGCACCGCGCCGCGCTGCAGAAGCTGGGGCCTTGCCCGCACCACCGGCGCGGCTTCGCCCCGGTGGACCAGCTGGCGCTGCTTTGAGCGTTCCTATATCCCGTAGCCAGCCAAGCGTGGCAGCCACAGGGCGATGCCGGGAAAGGCGATGATCAGCGCAGTGCCTAGGGCCAGCATCAGCATGTAGGGAATGATGGAGCGGTTGACCTCAGCCAGGGGTGCGCCGGTGATCGCCTTGATCACCACCAGGTTCATCGCCACCGGCGGCGAGATCAGCGCCATTTCCAGGCTGAGGGTCAGCAGGACGCCGTACCACACCTTGTCGATGCCGAACTGCGCCAGCACCGGCAGCACCGCCGGCATGGTCAGCAGGATGATGGAAAAGCTTTCCAGCACCAGCCCGAGCAGAAACAGCAGCACCATCATGGCGATGATGAAGCCGGTGCGGGACAGGCCCCAATCCGTCACCAGCGCCGTCAGCTCCTGCGGCACCTGCAGCTTGGTCAGCATGTAGCCGTAGATGGCGGCCGCGGCGATGATCATCAGCAGCATGGCGCTGGTGCGGGTGGCTTCCTGCACGCCGTCCAGCAGGTCGCGCCAGCCCAGCGTCCTGTAGATCAGCGCGGCGATCAGGATGGCGTAGAGCGTGCCGGTGCCGGCGGCCTCGGTGGCGGTGAAGATGCCCATATAGATGCCGCCCAGCACGAATACCGGCAGCGACAGCGACCAGCCGGCGCGCCGGAGCGCGATGGCAGGGTTCTCCGGGGGCGGCGCATCCTCCGGGGCCACCGCATGGCCCTCGGTGATGAAGCAATAGGCGGCGAACATCAGCGCCATCATCACGCCCGGCACCAGCCCGGCCAGAAACAGTGCGCCGATGCTGGTTTCGGTGACATAGGCGTACAGCACCATCGGCGCGGAGGGCGGGATCAGGATGCCCAGCGTGCCGCCGCCCGCCACCACGCCGAAGGCACCGCGGCGCGACATGCCGTAGCGCAGCATCTGCGGGATGGCGATCTTGCCCACGGTCAGCGCGGTGGCGACCGAGGAGCCCGAGATCGCGGCGAAGATGGTGCAGGCCGCGACGGTGGCGATGCCGACACCGCCGCGCACGCCGCGCAGGGCGGCGAAGGCAGCGGCGTACAGGTCGTCCACCACCCGGCCGCGCACCATGACATGCGCCATCAGCATGAACAGCGGGATGGCCACCAGCAGGTAGCCGTCGATCTGCCCGAGCACCAGCTCGCCCAGCGCCGGCAGCCCACCCTCCACCCAGAGCAGCACGCCGAGCGGCAGAAGAAACAGCGCCGCGAACATCGGCAGGCCGAGGTAGAGCAGCACCAGCAGCGCCGCCAGCAACAGGAAGAAGGTCATCGATGGTCCGTGTTGTTCCGCCGGGGCTTCACTCGCCGCGGGCGAGGGTGTCGCGCGGCAGGTCCTCGGAACCGTCCGGCAGGTGTTCCGGCTCCTCGCCGAGCAACAGCGTGGCGGCCTGGGCCAGCGCCACCAGCATCAGCAGAAAGGCGCCGGCCGGCAGAAAGGCCTGGATCCACCAGACCGGCACGCCCTCCACCTCGGTCATGATGCCGATCATGCGGCTGAACGCCACCGTCTCCAGTCCCGATTGCAGCAGCAGATAGCCGACCAGGGCGACCGAGAGCGTGCCGAGCAGGGTGGCGCCGCGTCGTGCGACACCGCGCAGCCGCCCGGTCAGCACGTCGACACCGATATGCTCGAAGCGGCGCTGCGCCTCGGGGGCGGCCAGCAGCACGATGGCCACCACCAGCCAGCCGGCGCAGCGGTCCAGCACCGGCAGGGGGTTGCCAGCGAAGTAGCGTGCCCCTACCGAGACGCAGACCAGCAGCAGGCAGAGCAGCGTCGCCACCGAGGCCAGCACCGCGCCGAGGCCGGACAGCAACGCCACGGCGCGGGCGATGCCGCGCGTCGCCCCCGGCATCCGCATCAGAGCGCCTGCAGGGCGTCGAGCAGCCGCCGGCCATTCTCCGGCGCCTGGCGCAGAAAGGCGTCCACCACCGGCTTCTGCATCACCGCGGCCCAGGACGCGGCTTCCTCCGGCGTCTGCTGGTGCACCGTCATGCCCTTCTCGCGCAGTTCCGTCACCGCCTTGCCGGCAACCGCCTCGGTGAGCGGGAACTGCTCCTGCTCGGTGGCCTGGGCAGCCCTGGTCAGAACGGATTGCTGTTCGGGCTTCAGGCCAGACCACCAGCGCGGGTTCACATAGACATGGGTGAGGGCGCAGAAATACGGCGCGGCGGTACCGAACTTCTGGAACTCGTAGAAGCGGCGGGACACGCCGGCGGACAGGTCGGTCAGCCCGGCATCCAGCACGCCGGATTGCAGCGCCTGCGGCACGTCCGGCCCCGGCATCGCCGATGGCGCGGCGCCGGCGGCGGCGAGCCCGTGATCGGTCAGCGCGTTGAGGCCGCGGATCTTCAGGCCCTTGAAGTCCTCGATCTTGACGATCGGGCGGGCATTGCTGGTGAAGATCGCCTGCCGCGTGGTGTAGAGCCACATCAGGTTGCGCACCGCCCGCTTCTGCAGCAGCGCATCCAGCTGCGACGCGGCATCGGAGCCGGGAAACTTCCGGATCTTCGCCAAGTCGGTGAACAGGTAGGGGAGCGATACGGCGCTCATCTCCGGCAGGGTGTTGCCCCACTGGATGTTCACCGCCGCCGCCGCCTCGAAGGCGCCCCGTGCCACGCCGGGGAAGTTCTCGTTCGCCTTGGCCAGCTGCTCGGCCGGGAACACCTGGACGTTGATACCGCCCTGGCTGTCCGTCTTCACCCGCTCGGCGAAGCGGGCGATCGCCTGACCCATGTGGTGCGCCGGCGGATACTGGTGCGACAGCCGCATGGTGACCGCCTCCTGCGCTCGTCCGATGGCGGGCAGGGCCACGCCGGTGGCGAATCCGGTGGCGGTGGCCAGCAGCAGGTGGCGGCGGTGCATGATGCTTCTCCCTCGATCGCGGCGGGTCGCGTCGCAGCGGCCTCCCTTGCCGCGCGAGCCGCGCAGGGTCAACCGTTCCGGGATGTCGGGCCGGCAGCTGGGGCATGTTTATTTCAAAACACAGCCCTGCGAAGCAACGCGCCACGACCGCCAAGCATCTGCCAGGAGCGGGCTGGACAACGCGAAAAGGGCCGCCGCGCGGGGCAGCCGCCATCAATGCTGATCGAAACATGGGGAGGCCGGAATGGTGGGCGCGACAGGGATTGAACCTGTGACCTTCCCCGTGTCAGGGGGACGCTCTCCCGCTGAGCTACGCGCCCATCCGGTGTGGGCGGGCTCTGTATCGTGCCGGGGCCGCGGCGGCAAGGGGCGCGGCATCGGAGCCCGGCAAAAACTCTGGAACTGCGCCAGAATCGTGACAGCAGCCCCGGGCTGTGGCTTGATCCCGCGGAACATGGACTTGCCGATGCCCCGTCTCGCCGAGCTGCCGCAGCCCGGCCCGTTCCTGCTCAGCCGCCCCGCCTACCAGCGGGCGCCGCTGGTGTTCGCGTCGCCGCATTCCGGACGCGACTACCCGGCCGCCTTTCTGGCGGAGTCGCGGCTCGACGCGCTCTCGGTGCGCCGTTCCGAGGACAGCTTCGTGGACGAACTCTACGGCGCTGCGCCGAAGCTTGGCGCCCCGTTGCTGGCTGCGACCTTTCCGCGCGTCTACTGCGATGCCAACCGTGAGCCCTGGGAACTGGACCCGGCGATGTTCGACGGGCCGCTGCCGGCCTGGGTGAACAGCGCCAGCCCGCGGGTGGGCGCGGGACTCGGCACCATCGCCCGAGTGGTGGCCAGCGGCGAGCCGGTGTACCGCCGCCGCATTCCCTTCCGCGAGGCGGAAGAGCGGGTGCAGCGCTGCTGGCAGCCCTATCACGCGGCGCTGGGGGGGCTGATCGCGGAAACCAGGAACGAGTTCGGCTGCTGCCTGGTGGTCGATTGCCATTCCATGCCGGCGCATCCGGCGCAGCAGGGCCTGCCGGACATGGTGCTGGGCGACGCGCACGGCACCGCCTGCGCCCCCCGCGCCGTGCGCCGCGTGGAGGAACAATTCTGGTCGATGGGCTATCGGGTTCGGCGCAACGATCCCTATGCCGGCGGCTACGTCACCCGCCATTACGGCCGCCCGCGGGACGCGGTGCATGTGCTGCAGATCGAGATGGCGCGCTCCCTCTATATGAACGAAACCACCATCGAGCGGCTGCCGCAGATGAGCGTGCTGCAACGCGACATCACCAGCATGATCGCGGCCCTGATGGCCATGGATTGGGATTTCCTGCGCGGCTGAGCGCGGCGCCGGTGCAGCTCCCCCGCCGGCGGGAAGGCAAAAAAAAAGGCGATGCCGAAGCATCGCCGAGTTTAGGGAGGAAACGTCCAAGAAAGACAACAACACAGCGAACCGTGTTGCTGCGAGAAGGAAGATAGGGAGCAGGTCGTTCGTGTGCAAGTGTCTTTTTGCAACGCAACAGGCCATACGTATGCGTATGTTTCATGCGATCATGCGGCTCAAGCATGGCAGTGCCGGACGGTGAGCCGGAATCGAAAAAGCCCCGCCAGGGCGGGGCTTTCCGGCAGCGGGCGATCCGCCGAAGCAGCGGGGTGGCCAGTTCAGGCAGCCAGCGCATCCTCGCCGTCCAGGGTGGCGGCCACGGCATGGACCACGGCGGCGATCCGGACGGCGGCCTGCACCGCTTCCTTCGACAGCCCGCCATGCAGCACCACCTTCTCGTGGCTTTCCATGCACATGCCGCAGCCATTCACGGCGGACACGGCGAGCGACCAGAGCTCGAAATCGACCTTCTCGACGCCCGACTTGCCGATGATGTTCATGCGCAGCTTGGCGGGCAGGTTGCCGTAATCGCCGCCCACCAGGTGGACGAAGCGGTAATAGATGTTGTTCATGCCCATCACCGCCGCCGCCGCCTTGGCCGCCGTCAGCGCCTCCGGCGACAGCTTCGCGCCGAACTCGGCCACGAGCGCCTTGCTCACCTCCGCGTTGCGGCTGGCCAGCGCGCTGGCGACAAAGGTGCCGGCCAGTTGCTGCTCGGTCAGCACCGGCTCGGTCGACAGGCTGCCCAGGTTCAGCTTCAGGTCACGCGCATAGTCGGGCAGGCGGTTGCGCAGGGCTTCGAGTGACATGCGAAGGAAACCTCCGGTCTGGTTCAGGTCGAATGGGATGGGAGAGCGGCGCGGAACGGCGCGGTGGGCGCGATCAGGTTCCGTCAGCCGGCCGGAAGGGCGGGAAGGCGCCGGCCGGGTGGCCGGCGGTTCGGGAAGAACCGGCGGGCAAGGGTCCGCCGGTCGGTGCGCGCGGAAGCGCGGTGGCTCAGGCGGCCTTGAACAGCTCGTCCGGCTTCAACCCGGCATCGCCCTTGTTCCAGTTGCACGGGCACAGCTCGTCGGTCTGCAACGCGTCCAGGATGCGCAGCACTTCCTGCGGGTTGCGGCCGACATTCAGGCCGTTCACCGAGGCCCATTGAATGGTGCCGTCGGGGTCGACGATAAAGGTCGCGCGCAGCGCCACGCCCTCGTTCTTGTCGAGAATGCCCAGCGCCGAGGACAGCTCGCGCTTGGTGTCGGCGAGCATCGGGATGGCGAGGTTGCGGATGTCGTCGTTGTGGACGCGCCAGTTCAGGTGGACGAACTCGCTGTCGGTGGAGGCGCCGTACAGCACCGCGTCACGGTCGGCGAACTCGCCATTCAGCTTGGCGAAGGCGGCGATCTCGGTCGGGCAGATGAAGGTGAAGTCCTTCGGCCAGAAGAACACGACCTTCCACTTGCCGGCATCGCTGTCGTTGGAGATCTCGGTGAAGGACTTGCCCGGGCCTTCCAGGCCCTCGGGGCCACCCTTGACGGCGCTCAGCTTGAAAGCGGGGAACTTGTCACCAACCGTCAGCATGCGTGGAAATCCTTGATTGCTGTTTGCGTTTGCCCGGTGCAGACCTCACGAAGCCGACACCGCTGGGCACCGGGCTGTTATGAATGCTGCACTGCACATATACCAATGAATAGTTTTCGTACGAATGATCGCCCGCCTCGATGACCCCTCTGCCCAGCCCGCAGCAGCTCCGCTACCTGGTGGCCCTGGCGGATCTCGGCCATTTCGGCCGCGCCGCCGCATCTTGCGCCGTGACCCAATCCACCCTGTCCGCCGGCATCATTGCCCTGGAGCGGCAGCTGGGTGCCGCCATCCTGGAACGCGGCCCGTCCAAGCGGCCGGTCTTCACGCCGCTTGGCGTGGATCTGGTAAAGCGGGCGCGCGGCGCCTTGGCAGCGCTGACGGCGGTGGCGGAAACCGCGGCCGCAGCGCGTGACCCGCTGTCCGGCCCGCTGCGCTTCGGCATCATTCCCACCATCAGCCCGTTTCTGCTGCCGCGGCTCATGCCGGCGCTGCGAACGGCCTTTCCCCGGCTGCAGCTCTGGTTGCGCGAGGACCTGACGGAGCGTCTGGGGGACGATCTGGCCGCCGGGCGGCTCGACCTGCTGCTGCTGGCCCTGCCGGCGACGTTGCCCGAGGTGGAAACGCTGCGAATCGCCGATGACCCGTTCGTGGCCGCCCTGCCGCCGGACCATCACCTGGCCGGCGATGCCTCGGTGACGTTGGCCGCGCTGGGGGGCGAGCGGCTGCTGCTGCTGGAAGACGGGCATTGCCTGCGCGATCATGCCCTGGCCGCCTGTGGTCTGCCCGGCGCCGGAGGCGGCGACAGCTTCGCCGCCACTACGCTGCACACGCTGGTACAGATGGTGGCCGGCGGGCTGGGCGTCACGCTGCTGCCGCGGCTGGCGGTGGAAGGCGGCGTGTTGTCCAACACGCCGGTGCTGCTGAAGCCGCTGGCTGAGCCGCAGGGCCGCACGCTGGGCCTGGCCTGGCGGGCACGCTCGCCGCGTGTGGCGGATTTCCGCGGCATGGCGGAAACCATCGCCCAGGCGATCGAGGCGTCCGGCGCAACGCAACAAAGCCGGGCTGATGCCGTTCTTCCGGCATGACAGACCGCGATCCCGATCTTCTGCGCCTCCTGCTGCGTGTCGCGCTGCTCCGCCGCAACCGCCGCCAGGGTGCCGTGGGCCTGCTGGGCTGGCGCACCGACCTGTTTCGTGTGATGCAGGGCCTCCAGAACGGCGCCGCCTCAGGCCTGTCGGGGCGGCACGCCATGGTTGACTCCCGCACCGCCAGCCCGTAAACGCGCCCGCTCGAAGAGGGTTGGCCATGAAGATCCGCAACAGCCTGAAGAGCGCCAAGACGCGCGACAAGAACTGCGTGGTGGTGCGCCGCCGCGGCCGCTTGTACGTGCTGAACAAGAAGAACCCCCGCATGAAGGCCCGCCAGGGCTGATTGCGGCGGCCGCCCTGGTGCGGCCGCCACTGGTTCATCGAGTCGGAAAACGACGCCGGAGCCCTCACGCTCCGGCGTCGTTTTCGCATGCGGCGCCAACCGGTGCATCGCTTGTGCTGGCCCTCGTGGCGCCGCATCTTTCCAGGCAACAATGGGCAGGAGAGGGTGGACGCCATGATCGCATTGCCGGAGCCGGATGCAGCGGTGCTGGCCCGCCGCGATACCATCCTGCGCGACCTGTGCCGCCTGGTGCCGGACGGCCCCTTCGGGCCCGGCGTGATCGGCGATGCCGTCCGCCTGCGGGTCTACGAGACGGACGGGCTTTCCGCCTATCGCCAGCCGCCGCTGGCCGTGGTGCTGCCGACGTCGACCGAGGAGGTCGCGGCCGTGCTGCGCTACTGCCACAAGGAAAAGATCCGCGTGGTGCCACGCGGCGCCGGCACCAGCCTGTCGGGCGGCGCCCTGCCGCTGGCCGACGCGGTGGTGATTGGCCTGATGCGGATGAACCGCATCCTGGAGGTGGATTTCGACGACCGCCTTGCCGTGGTGGAGGCCGGCGTCACCAATCTTGGCATCACCCAGGCGGTGGCGGGGGATGGCTTCTTCTACGCCCCCGACCCGTCCTCGCAGCTTGCCTGCATGATCGGCGGCAACGTGATGATGAATTCGGGCGGGGCGCATTGCCTGAAATACGGCGTCACCGCGGGCAACCTGCTGGGCGTCACCTTTGTCACGATCGAGGGCGAGGTGGTGCGGGTCGGCGGCGGCCACCTGGATGCGGCGGGCTATGACTGGCTGGGGCTGATCACCGGCTCGGAAGGCCAGCTCGGCCTCGTCACCGAAGTCACGGTGCGAATCCTGCGTGCTGCCGAGGGCGCGCGGGCCATGCTGGCCGCCTTCCGCTCCAACGAGGTGGCGGGGCAGGTGGTGGATGCCATCATCGGCAGCGGCATCATCCCCGTGGCGCTGGAATTCATGGACCGGCCGGCGATTCACGCCTGCGAGGCCTTCGCCAATGCTGGCTACCCGCTGGACGCCGAGGCGATGCTGATCATCGAGGTGGAGGGCGACACCGCCGAGCAGGACGACCTGCTGGGCAGCCTGGCCGCCATCTGCAACCGCTTCGACCCGATCTCGCTGCGCGTGGCGGAAACCGCGGAACAGAGTCTGGCGATCTGGAAGGGGCGCAAGGGCGCCTTCGGCGCGGTGGGGCGGATCAGCCCGGATTATCTGTGCATGGACGGCACCATCCCGACCGGGGAGCTGCCGCACGTGCTGCGCCGCATCGGCGAGATGTCGGACAGCTACGGCTTGAAGGTGGCCAACATCTTCCACGCGGGGGACGGCAACCTGCACCCGCTGATCATGTTCGACGCCAACGACCCGGACAGCTTCCGCAAGGCCGAGGCCTTCGGCGCCGACATCCTGAAGCTGTGCGTCGAGGTGGGCGGTTGCCTCACCGGCGAGCACGGCGTCGGCGTCGAGAAGCGCGACCTGATGAGCGTCCAGTTCACCGAGACCGAGTTGCGGCAGCAGCGCGCGGTCAAGAGCGCCTTCGACCCGGACTGGCTGCTGAACTCTGCCAAGGTGTTCCCGCTGGAGGGCAACCCGGCCCTGGCGCCGCGCGCCCATGGCTGACCGGATCGACCCGGCCGACGAGGCCGGCGTGATCGAGGCGGTGCGGCAGGCGGTAGCCAAGCGTACGCCTCTGGCGGTGGAGGGGCGCGGCTCGAAGCGCGCCATGCTGCGGCCGGTGCAGGCTGGCCGCACCCTGTCCACCGGCGGGTTGACCGGAATCACCCTGTACCGGCCGGAAGAGATGGTGCTGTCCGCCCGGGCCGGCACGCCGGTGGCCGAGATCGAGGCCGAGCTGGCCCGGCACAACCAGGTGATCCCCGCCGAGCCACCAGACCTCGCCGCCTTGTTCGGCCATGCCATTCCCTCGACCATCGGCGGGATGGTGGCCACCAACCTCTCGGGGCCCCGTCGCATCGGGCCCGGCGGTGCGCTGCGCGACCAGTTGCTCGGCATCCGCATGGTGACCGGCCACGCAGAACTCGTGCGGTCCGGCGGCCGAGTCCACAAGAACGTCACCGGGCTCGACCTGTGCAAGCTGCTCGCGGGCAGCCACGGCACGCTGGGCGTGCTGACCGAGGTCACGCTGAAACTGGCTCCGAGGCCGGAAGCGGGGCTGACCGTCGCCCTGCCGGTTCCGGGGCTGGCGCAGGGCGTGGCGGCGCTGTCCGCCGGGCTTGGCAGCCCTTACGGCGTCAGCGGCGCCGCGCTGCTGCCGGCCGGGTGGCGCGGATCGGGTGGGCCGCTGGCCGTGCTGCGGCTGGAGGATTTCGCCCGCTTCCTGCCGCGCCGGGCCGAGGCGCTGCGCGGCCTGCTGTCCTCCTTCGGTGCGGCTGGCCTGATCGAGGGTGACGAGTCCGCCGCCTTGTGGCGCGACCTCCGCGACGCCGCGCCGCTGGCCGCCGCGCCGGACCAGGCCATCTGGCGCATCTCCGTGCGGCCTTCCGCGGCCCCGGACCTGTGCGGCCGGCTGGACCAGGCGTTCGAGGCCCGGCTGCTGCTGGACTGGGGCGGCGGGCTGGTCTGGGCGGCCGGACCGGCCACCGCGGCCGCGCATCAGGCGGTGATGGCGGCGACGGCGGCGGCGGGCGGCGTGTTCACGCTGTTCCGCGCCCCGGACCCCCTGCGGGTGGCGGTGCCGGTGCTGCCGCAGGAGGCACCGGCCCTTCGGGGCATTGCCGACCGGGTGAAGGCGGCGCTGGATCCCGCCGCGGTGTTGAACCCGGGCCGGATGCGATAGCGCGCCGGCCCAGGGCGGCGCGGGATTTCAGGCCCATTCCGGCGGATGGCTGCCGAGCGGCATGCTGGGATGATCCCACCCCGCCGGCGTGGCGGCCATGATCGCCGCATGACGCGGTGCGGCCAGCCGGCCATAGCCGCTGTCGGTGTATTCCAGCAGTTCGGCGACGTCCCGCTGCGCGAGGTCCGGGGCATCGAAGCCGTGCGGCAGGCGGCCGAGCCCGCGCAGCCACTGGCCCGTGCCGGCCAGCGACACCTGCACGAGCCATGAGCCGCCTTTCTCCGCCCGGCGCAGCAGGGCCGCGATGATTCCCAGCGCCAGGAGATAACCGGAGGCGTGGTCCAGTGCCTGGCAGGGCAGGGGGCGCGGCTGATCCGGCGTGCCGAAGGCATCCGCCTCGGCCTGGTTGAAGCCGGTGGCGGTCTGCACCAGCGAGTCGAAGCCGCGCCGCCGGGACCATGGGCCGCGCGGCCCGTAAGCGGACAGCGTCGCGTAGACCAGGCCCGGCCGCAGCGCCGTGGCCCGGGCTGGCCCGAAGCCCAGCGCGTCCAGCGCCCCGGGACGATAGGATTGCAGCAGCACATCGGCGCCGCGCAGCAAGTCCGCCATGCGCGCCGCGTCGCCGGGCCGCCGCAGATCGAGCCGAGCGGTGCGCTTGCCGCGATGCGTGTCCATTTCCAGCGCCGGCAGCCCCGGCAGATGGGCGGCGCTCAGATGCAGCACCTCGGCGCCGTGGGCGGCCAGGCAACGCCCGGCCACCGGACCGGCGATCACCCGGGTGAGTTCCAGGACCCGCAGCCCGGACAGCGGTCGCGCCGCCGCCGGCGGCAAGGGCGTCGGCGGCGCATCGCCGATCCGCTCCAGCGTGACGGGCGGCTGTCCGAGCAGGGCGGCGGCCTGCGGATGCGCCTGCCAGTTGGAGTCGTCGCGCAGCATGGCCACGCACAACCCGGCCTCCGCCGCCGCCGCTTCGAATTCGGCGGCCCGGTGGCGGAGCAGGGCAGCAGCCACGGCCGGCCGCTCCGCCGGGATGCCGCCCAGCAGGGCCAGCACGCCGTCGCGGTGATGCGGGAAGTTGGTGTGCAGCCGCACCATGCCCCCGTCGCCGCAGCGATACAGCCCGGCAAGGGGGTCCCAGGGATCAGGCGGCGGTTGCCCGTTCAGCAGCAGGAAGCGCTCGCTGCGGAACTCGGCCAGGGCGTGGCGCTGGTCCACCGCCACGGATTGCGGCCTGCCACCGCGTTGGACGTGGAGGGCCGCGGCCGCCAGCGCGGCGGCAGCGATGCTGGATTGTGCCGCCGCTTCCACCCGGAACGAGGAGGGCAATCCCGGTTCCTGACCGGCCAGCCGCGCCGTCGTTGCCAGCGCCGCCGGCAGCCCGGCGGAGTGCAGCAGGGCCCGCAAGGCGGCGTGGGCAGGGCTGGGCATGGCGCGGCTCCCTCGTGGCGCCGGTGCGGCGGCCAGGAGCCGATCTTCCGCCCGCCCGTCTCCGCCAGCAAGCAGGCGGTGGCGGCTAGCGGCGTTCGAAGCCTTCGGCGGCGCGGCGCGGCGGCTCGGCCCCGGGGCCGGCGGCGATACAGCCGGTGCGCAGCAGCTGGGCGTGGCGCGCGGCCTCCGCGCCGCCAGCCGGCGCGTGGCGCAGCGGTGCCGGGTCGGCGTGCGGATGTTCGGCAGGTGAGGCAGAGGGAAGCGGCATGGCGGGTTCCAGGATAATGCGGGGGAGCTCGGACTTCGGTCTGTCTTATCCCGCGACCCGTGACCGCCGCGTTAACAAAATTGCAGAACATGTAAAGAATTTGATACGATTCCGCGCAATCACGCCCGACTTGCAGCGCCGCTGCTTCCCCGTCACCTTGAACGACGGAGAGAAACGGACACGCCGCCATGCAGACCAGCTTCACCGAGGCGCAGCTTCAGGATCCCGACACCCGATCCTCCAACGGCATCCTCCGCAGCTGCGTGCATTGCGGCTTCTGCACCGCCACCTGCCCGACCTTTGTGCTGCTTGGCGACGAACTCGACAGCCCACGCGGCCGCATCTACCTGATCAAGGACATGCTTGAGGGCGGCAAGCCGGCCACAGAGGAAGTGGCGCGGCATGTGGACCGCTGCCTGTCCTGCCTGTCCTGCATGACCACCTGCCCGTCCGGCGTGAATTACATGCACCTGGTGGACCATGCCCGCCGGCATATCGAGGAAACCTATCAGCGGCCCTGGGCGGACCGGCTGCTGCGACGGGTGCTCGGCACCGTGCTGCCTTGGCCGCGCCGCTTCCGGCTTGCGCTGTTGGCGGCGCGGCTCGGGCGGCCCTTGCAGCGGCTGCTGCCGCGGCAAAGCCCGGTGGCGGCACGGTTGCGCGCCATGTTGTCGCTGGCGCCACGCCGGCTGCCGCCGGCCAGCCGCAGCGCCGCGCCGCAGATCCATCGGGCGGTCGGCGCCCGGCGCGGACGGGTGGCGCTGCTCACCGGCTGCGCCCAAACCGTGCTGGCGCCTTCCATCAACGAGGCCACCATCCGGCTGTTGACGCGCATGGGCATCGAGGTGGTGGTCAGCGCCGGCCAGGGCTGCTGTGGGGCGCTGAACCACCACATGGGCCAGCATGAGTCGGCCATGGCCCGCGCACGCGCCAACATCGGCGCCTGGATGCGCGAGATCGAGGGCGAGGGGCTGGATGCCATCGTGGTGAATGCCTCAGGCTGCGGCACCACGGTGAAGGATTACGGCTTCATGTTCCGGGCCGAGCCGGGACGCTGGCCGGAACGCGCCGCGCAGGTGGCGGAACGGACGCGGGACATCTCGGAGGTTCTGCTGCAATTCGGCTATGCGCCGAGTCGTCCGCCGCCGGGGCTGACCGTGGCCTATCAGGCCGCCTGCTCGCTGCAGCACGGTCAGAAGATCACGGTGGTGCCGAAGCAATTGCTGCAGAAGGCCGGCTTCACGGTGCGCGAGCCGGCGGAGGCGCATCTCTGCTGTGGCTCAGCCGGGACTTACAATATCATGCAACCGGAGATTGCATCACGCTTGCGTGAGCGCAAGCTCGCCAACCTGCAGCGCACTGGCGCCGTGCTGGTGGCCAGCGGCAATATCGGCTGCCTGACCCAGCTCAGCGGGGATGGGCTGCCGACGATCCACACCGTGGAATTGCTGGACTGGATGGCGGGTGGGCCGGCGCCGGCAGGCCTGCCGGCCAGGACTGATCAGGCGGCCTAGGCAGCCAGCTTGCGGGCCGCCGCGTCGCGCGCCAGCACCGCCATGGCTTCGGCCACCAGGGCCGCCGCCGCGTCCGAGCCGGCATCCTGGCAGACGCGCTCCGCATGGCCCAGCAGCCGCAACACGGAGGCGAGGTCACGCTGCGCCGGATGGGTCCAGAAGACCGCGGCGATGGGGGTATCCATGGAAAGGGCCTGTGGGTTGGGGTTGCGCTTGCGCAGCAGGCGCATACACGCCCCGGCACCTGAGGACCAGAAAAAACGCGCTGCTACTGCAGCGAGGTCGTGGCCCCGCGTGGTCCCTCCAGGACCTCCGGCAACAGGGCGGCTGCCATCGCCGTGTGGCGCGCCGCGTCGACGGCACCCAGGCGGCGGCATTCCGCCTCGACATAGGAGAGCATCATCAGCAAGGCCGTGCGGTCGATCCGCGTCGGCTCAGCCTGTCGGTGGCGGGCAGAGGGGGCGGCAAAGGCGGTCATCGTGTCCGGCCTGAAAGGAAAGCGGCGGGGATGCCTGCCTTCACAAATTCGCGATTACGACGATTCAGCACGGCCTGCAACCAGTAAGTGTAGAAGTGGCCGATCCGCCGGCACGGTGTTGCATTTCTGCACGGCCCCGCACGTCATGAAAATGCTATCGAATTTGCCATTTCGGGCTTGATCCCGCACGGGGGCGTGGCATCCCGACCGCTGGTGTGGTGCGATGCATGGGCGGCGCCTCCGGGGCGGCCGCCAAAGCGAAAGGGAGGATGAGCCTATGGCACGAGTGGCCCTGGTCACCGGCGGACAGCGCGGCATCGGCGCGGCGATCAGCGAGCAGTTGCAAAAGGCCGGCCGCAAAGTCGTGGCCTCCTACGCCGGCAATGAGGCGGCGGCGGCTGCCTTCACCGAGCGGACCGGCATCCCGACCATCAAGTTCGACGTGTCGGATTTCGAGGCCTGCCGGAACGCCGTTGCCACGATCGAGTCGGAGCATGGCCCGATCGAGATCCTGGTGAACAATGCGGGCATCACCCGCGACGGCACCATGAAGCGGATGGATCGCAAGATGTGGGACGAGGTGATCGACACCAACCTCGGCTCCTGCTTCAACATGTGCAAGCTGGTGTGGGACGGCATGAACGGTCGCAAGTTCGGCCGCATCGTCAACATCGGCTCGATCAATGGCCAGGCTGGGCAGTATGGCCAAGTCAACTATGCCGCCGCGAAATCTGGCATCCACGGTTTCACCAAGGCGCTGGCGCAGGAAGGCGCCAAGGTCGGCATCACCGTCAACGCCATCGCCCCCGGCTACGTCGACACCGAGATGGTGCGCGCGGTGCCGGAGGAGGTGCTGCAGAAGATCATTGCCCGCATCCCGCGCGGCCGCCTCGGCACGGCGGACGACATCGCCCGCAGCGTCTGCTTCCTGACCGCCGACGAGGCCGATTTCATCACCGGCTCGACGGTGTCGGTGAATGGCGGCCAGCACATGTACTGAGCAGCCGCTGCCGGGCGGCGCCGCGAAGCGCCGCCCGGTTCGCGCTCAGCGGTTCGCCGCCACCTCGCGGTCAGCAATCAGCTTGCTGGCCGCCCAGGACACCAGCGCCACGATGATGGCGCCGATGAACGCCGCCCAGAAGCCGTCCACCCGCATCCCGGGCATCACCAGGGCGGTCAGCCCCAGCATCGCCGCATTCACCACCAGGGTGAACAAACCCAGCGTCACCAGGTTCAGCGGCAGGGTCAGCAGCATCAGCACCGGGCGGATCAGCGCGTTGACAATGCCGAACACGATGGCGGCGATGATGGTCACCACCGGCCCACTGAAGCTGATGCCGTCGATCAGGTATTCGGCGATCCAAAAGGCAACCGCCGTGATCAGCGTGCGCAGCAGAAATCCCATGGCCTTGCTCCGTCGGATGAACCCGCCCAGCAACGCGGCTGAGCCTTGGCGGTTGCGGAACCGGTATGGGGCCGCGGGTTAACGATTTCTTAGGACGGATGTCATCTCGGATTCATGAACGGAAGTTAACCCGGTCCCGCGCAGGCTCGCCTGCCGCAGGAACAGGGAAACCCCGTCAAAATGACCGCCAATCCAGCCCAAGCCAAAAACGTCATCCTGTTGGTCTCGGATGGTGCCAGCCCCGGCACCTGGGATGCCGCCAGCTACTACCAGCACGGCGCGCTGGGCCAGCAGGCCTATGACGATTTTCCCGTTCAAGGCTACATGACCACCTATCCGCTCACCACCTCGTCGGCTCCGACCTATGGTGCCGGCAATCCGGAAGGCGAGGCGCCGGGCTACAATCCGCTCCAGGCCTGGAATGCCGCTCCGGCGGAAGGCACGTTTGACGAGGAATACGCCGCGGCCTTCGTGGGCTACGAGTACCTGCGCGAGAACGTGACCGACAGCGCCGCCGCCGGCACGGCCCTGTCGACCGGCGTGAAGACCTACAACAACGCCATCAGCTACGACGACAACGGCCAGCAGCTGATGAACATCGGCGACTATGCGGTCGAGAGCGGGCGCGCGCTCGGCGTCGTCACCTCGGTGCAGTGGTCGCACGCGACGCCCGCCGCCTTCGCCGCCCATAACGAGAGCCGCAATGACTACGAGGGCATCTCCAAGGAGATGATCGAGAGCGGCAAGGCCTCGGTGATCATGGGCGCCGGCCATCCCTTCTATGACGAGAATGGCGAATTCCGCATCCCCACCAGCGAGGACGATTACCGCTACGTCGGCGGCGCGGAAACCTTTGCCGAGGTGCTGTCGGGCAACAGCGACTATAGCTTCATCGACAGCAAGGCGCAGTTCGAGGCGCTGGCCGATGGCAGCTACGAGCTGGCCGATGGCGAGAAGATCCTCGGCACCTTCCGCAACAACCAGACCCTGCAGCAGGCGCGCGAGGGTGAGGGCATGACCCCGCGGCTCGAGAACGTGCCGGAGTTGTCTACCATGGCCGAGGGCGCGCTGAACGTGCTGGGCCAGGACGAGGACGGCTTCTTCCT
This sequence comes from Teichococcus vastitatis, assembly GCF_003604215.1. Lineage (GTDB taxonomy): Bacteria > Pseudomonadota > Alphaproteobacteria > Acetobacterales > Acetobacteraceae > Pseudoroseomonas > Pseudoroseomonas vastitatis. Next base: position 532,659 of record NZ_QXGS01000001.1, on the reverse strand, counting down.
GATGGTGGAAGGCGGCGCGGTGGACTGGGCGGCGCATGCCAACGACACCGGCCGCATCATCGAGGAGCAGGTGTCCTTCAACGACACCGTCGATTCCGTGGTCGACTGGGTCGAAACCAACTCCTCCTGGGAGGAGACCATGGTGATCGTCACCACCGACCACGGCAACGGCCTGCTGCTCGGCCCCGATGGCACCGAGGTCGCCTTCCAGCCGGTGCAGAACAACGGCCAGGGTGAGCTGCCGGGCGTGTCCTGGCACACGGGCAACCACACCAATGAGCTGGTGCCGATCTGGGCCAAGGGCCCCGGTGCCGAGGCGCTGTCGGATGCCGCCACCAAGGTCGATCCCGGCCTGGGGAACTACGCCTACAACGAGATGGGCTACAACTACCTCGACAACACCGACGTGTTCGACGCCATGTACGCCGCCATGGGCCTGGGCAGCGAGCAGGATGCGGTGGCCGCGATGCCGGAGACCGCCATCAACGTCAACGCGACGGCGGCGCAGGACGAGCTGATCGCCGCCTAAACCCGCTGCGGGGCGGGAGGCCCGGCTTCCCGCCCTGCATGGCTGCCGCCCCGCCTCCAGCCGGTTCCGTTTTCCGCCGGAAGCTGGCAAAGCCTTGTATGGGGGCGGCGTCGGTCGCCGTCCCCGTTTTCGGGAAGGGCGGCTCCTTGCCTCATAGGCCGGACCGGACGGCGCATCCTTGATCGCCGGCGACACCCGCCGCGCCAACGGGCTGGGCTGCGGCGCCATGCTGCTCTGGGCGTTTCTTGGCCTGCTGGCCCGGCTCGGTGCCGGCCTGCCGCCCTTGCAGCTGACCGCCATGGCCATGACCGTGGGGGGGCTGCTCGGCCTCCTGGTCACCGCCTGGCGCGGCCGCCTCGGCCGCCTGCGGCAGAAGCCGCTGGCCTGGGCGCATGGCGTGACCGGCCTGTTCGGCTACCACGCGTTGTATTTCGCCGCGCTGGCCATGGCCCCGGCGGTGGAAGCCAATCTGGTGAACTATTTGTGGCCGCTGTTGATCGTGCTGCTGTCGGCGCCGCTGCTCGGCCTGCCGCTCGGCGCCCGGCGACTGGGCGGCGTGGCGCTGGGCTTCGCCGGCTGCGCCCTCCTGGTGGGCGATGGCGCCCGCTTTCCTGCCGGCGCCTGGCCGGGCCTGCTCTGCGCCGCCGCCGGGGCGGTGGTGTGGGCGCTGTATTCCGTGCTGGCCCGGCGCCTCGCCGCGGTGCCCACCGAGGCGGTGACCGGCTTCTGCCTCGCCGCCGCCCTGCTCGCGGCCCTGCTGCACCTTGCTTTCGAGCACAGCGTCCTGCCCGATCAGCGGCAGGCGGTGGCGGTGCTGCTGCTCGGCCTGGGTCCCGTCGGCGGTGCCTTCTTTCTGTGGGATGCGGGCATGAAGCGGGGCGACCCGCGGCTGCTCGGCACCCTGGCCTATGCCATTCCGGTGGTGTCCACCCTGTTGCTGCTGCTGGCGGGGGAGGGCGTGCTGGACCTGCGCGTGGCGCTGGCGGCGCTGCTGGTCGCAGGCGGCGGCGTGCTGGCCTCCTGGCCCGGCCGGCGCGGCGCGGCACCGCCGGGTGTAGCGCGCGGCTGAGCGATGCCTCCGCACGGGCCCTGGCGACAATCCGGCGCCACCCCATCTGAAGCCCCTGACCCGCACAGGAGGCCCTGCATGGCCGAGCTTTACGACCTGTCCGCCCGCCGCGCCGACGGAGCCGAGACGCCGCTCGCGGGGTTCCGCGGCCAAGTCCTGCTGATCGTCAACACCGCCAGCCGCTGCGGCTTCACGCCGCAATATGCCGGGCTGGAAGCGCTGCAGCGCAAGTTCGGCGCCCGGGGCTTCAGCGTGCTGGCCTTTCCTTGCAACCAGTTCGGCCAGCAGGAGCCCGGCGACGACGCCAGCATTGCCGGCTTCTGCAGCACCCGGTTCGACACCAGCTTCCCGCTCTTCGCCAAGGTTGAGGTGAATGGCGCCAATGCGCATCCGCTGTTCCGCCAGCTGAAGCAGGCGGCACCGGGCGTGCTGGGCAGCGAAGGCATCAAGTGGAACTTCACCAAGTTCCTGGTGGACCGGGAGGGCCGGGTGGTGCGCCGCTTCGCCCCCGCCACCAAGCCCGAGGCGATCGAAGACGCCATCGCCGCGCTGCTCTAGCCGGGCGCGCCCCTCAGGCGGCCGGGCGCCGCCACAGGCCGCGCACCAGTTCGGCATGGCCCTGGTGACGCGAGCCCTCCTCCAGCAACACCGTGCCGGCCAGGCATTCCAGCAGCTCCAGGCCGGAGAAGCAGGCTTCCGCGGCGTCGCGGCTCCACAGCAGGGCGGGGTCCCTGGGCCCGCCGGCGCGCCGGCCCGCCGCGGCGGGGGCGAAGCCTTCCAGCAGCAGCAGCCCGCCGGGCGCCAGGGCGCGGCAGGCACGGGCGGCGACCAGGGCACGATCGGCCGGCGGCAGGTGCACGAACACCCAGGCGATCAGGTCGAAGCGCGCCACCGGCCAGTCCCAGCGGGTCAGGTCAGCCGTGACCGTGGCCAGCGTGACACCGCGGCGGGCAGCCAAGTCCCGCGCCCGCCCCAGGCCGGTCTCCGACCAATCCACCGCGGTGACCCGGAGGCCCTGCTGCGCCAGCCAGGCCCCGTTGCGCCCCTCGCCATCGCCGAGGGACAGCGCCGCCATGCCGGGCCGCAGGCGCGGCGCGAGGCTTTCCAGGTAGAGGTTGGGCCGGTCGCCGAACAGCCATGGCTCCGCGCCGTAGCGCTTGTCCCACGCCCCGGCGTCGCTCACGGGACTGCGCCGGGCGTATCCCCGGCAGGCGCATCGGGCCGCCATCCGGGCGGGGCCATGGTGAAGCCCGCGAAGTTGAAGGCGGGCGACACGGTGCAGCCTACCAGGGTCCAAGCCCCCAGCGACCCGGCCGACTGCCAGGCATCGGGCGGCACCAGGGCGAACGGTTCCTGGCCGGCGGACAGGTCGGGACCGAGCAGGGCCTCGCGCCGCAGCCCGCCGCCGGCCACCGAGAGGCGGAGCGGCGCGCCGGCATACCAGTGCCATGCCTCGGCGGCGTCCACCCTGTGCCAGTGGCTCCGCTCCCCGGCGGCCAGCAGGAAGTAGATGGCGGTGCCGGCGCCGCGCCCCCCGCCGGCGGGGGTGTCGCGCCAGATCTCGCGGTAATGGCCGCCCTCGGGATGGGGCGACAGGCTGAGCGCGGCGATCACCGCCCGCGCTTCCAGCCCCGGTTCTCGCAGGTCGAACACGGAGGAACTCCTCAGCCGGCGGGCGGCGCGGTACGGGCCAGCGCCGGGCTGGCCTCGACGCTGGCCAGCCAGGTGGCGAGCCGGGGATGGATGGCGCGCCAGCCCAGCTCCGGGATGCGCAGGTCGAGGTAGCCCAGCGCGCAGGCCGCGGCGACGGCGCCGATCTCGGCCAGGCCCTGCGGCGGTTGCGCGTCCAGCGCGGCGAGGCCGCGGCGGATCGCCGCCATCTGCCGCTCCTGGAAGGCCGATTGCCGCGGCGTCGGCGCGGCGCCGTCCTCCTGCTGGGCGCGGCTCTGGTGCCGCGCCACGGCGGCGTCGCACAGCCCGTCCGCCAGCGCCTGCAGCGTCAGGCTGGCGATGCGCGCCGGTCCCGGTGACGGAAACAGCGGCTGGGCGTTGCCCAGCCCGTCCAGGTATTCGCAGATCACTGGGCTGTCGAAGATGGCGGTGCCTTCGGCGGTGACCAGGCAGGGCACCTTGCCGAGCGGGTTGGCCGCCTGCAGCGCCCCTGGATTCTCCGCCGGTCGGGTCGGGATCAACTCGACCCGGCCCTGCAGCCCGCGCAGCAGGATGCAGGCCATGACCTTCCGGACATAGGGACTGGTGGGCGCGTGAAAGAGCTGGACGGGCTGGGCCATGATGCTACCGGAAATTGTCCTTCCCGCTGCGGATACGGCCCAGCTCCTCGACCGTCTCGGCACGCAGGAAGGGATTGGTCATCATTTCCTCGCCCAGGGTCACCGGCAGGGTGGGCCTGCTGGCCGCACGCAACGCCCGCACCGCCTCGGCCCGCGCCTGCAGGGCGGCGTTGTCCGGCTCCACCGTCACGGCGAAGCGGGCATTGCTTTCGGTATATTCATGCCCGCAGCAGATCAGCGTCTCGGGCGGCAGCGGCTTCAACAGGGACAGGGCGCGGAACATGTCGGCCGCCGTGCCCTCCAGCAGCCGGCCGCAACCGAGCGAGAACAGGGTGTCACCGCACAGCAGCACGTGGCCCTCCGGGAAATGAAAGGCGATGTGGCCGATGGTGTGACCGGGGCTGTCGATCACCTCGCCCCGGGTCTGGCCCACCATCACCGAGTCGCCGGGCGCCACCGCCTGGTCGAGCTTCGGCAGGCGGTGCGCGTCGGCCTTTGCGCCGATCACCTTGGCACCGTAGCGGGCGCGCACCTCCTCCACCCCGGCGATGTGGTCGTCGTGGTGATGGGTCAGCAGGATCAGGTCGCAGCGGCCGCCGGCGGCGTCCAGCGCCGCGATGGCGGGCGCGGCCTCGCCGGGGTCGCAGATGGCGACGGTGCCGGTGGCCTGATCGCGCAGCAGCCAGGCGTAGTTGTCGGACAGGCAGGGGACGGCCTCGACGGTGACAGGCATGGCGTTTCTCCTTGCGGCGTATTGGGGCCGACGAAGCGGGCTGTGCGGCCCGCCGAATCTCGGCCTATATCGAGTGTATGAACTTAGAGGTCCACGGCCACCGGGATTTCTACGCTTCCGCCACCGGCTTGGTGACGGCGCGCATCCTGCGCGAGCGGCTGCGCGGCTTCTGGCCGAAGCTGGAACGGCGGGAGATCCTGGGCCTCGGCCACGCCGCGCCCTATCTGCGGCTATGGCGGGAGGAGGCGGCGCGCATCCTGTGCGCCAGCCTGCCCGAAACCGACACCGTGCCCTGGCCGCCCGATGGCCCGGGCCTGTGCGCCCGCGTCGAGGACGACATCCTGCCGTTCCCGGACCTGTCCTTCGACAACGTGCTGCTGGTGCACGGGCTGGAGCACACCGAGAATGCGCGGCGCATGCTGCGCGAGGTGTGGCGGGTGCTCAAGGATGACGGCGCGCTGCTGATCGTGGCACCGAATCGCCGTGGCCTCTGGGCGCACATGGAGAACAATCCCTTCGGCCAGGGGCGCCCCTACTCGCCCGGGCAGCTGACCCGGCTGCTGACTCGCAACCTGTTCTCCATCGGGCGGCGTGACAAGGCGCTGTTCCTGCCGCCCTTCGAATCCCGCCTGATGCTGCGCGGCGCCGGCGCCTGGGAGGCGGTGGGCCGCACGCTGGCGCCGCGCTTCGCCGGGGTGGTGATGGTGGAAGCCCGCAAGGAGCTCTACGGCCTCATGCCCAAGGCGGCGCAGAAGGTGCCGGGCCGCCGGGTCAAGGTGATCGAGGGTGCCTGGGCCGCACGCGGAGATGATTTGCCGGCCGCGGCCCGTCATCGGCCATGATCCCGCTCGCCCGAATGTGAGGGCCGCGCCCTGGCGGCCGCCAGGGGGCGAAACGGGAGGAACCCCATGAATGAACCAGCCATGCTGCGTGGCGCACCGCGCCCGGACCAGCGATCCGCACCGCGCCCGGACCAGCGATCCGCATCGTGCCCGGACCAGCGATCCGTGCTGCACCCGGACGGAGAACCCGCGGCGCGCCCGCGGCGGGGCGATGCAGGGCCGCTGCCGGCCCGGCGCAGCCTGCTGGGCGGCGCCATCGGGGCGGCGGCGCTGATGCCGGCCCTGATCACCGGAGCCCGCGCCCAGGGAACGGGGCAGGGCGGCCGCACGATGGCGCCGGAGGGCCGCGACTACGGCAGCAACGCGCCGATCACCCGCTATCCCGACCCCGACATCGTGGCCCTCGATCCGAAGCGCTTCACCGCCAAGATCGGCAATGCCCGCATCCGCCGCCTCCACACCGGGATGGGCTGGGCGGAAGGTCCAGCCTGGCACGCCAATGGCCGGTTCCTGGTCTGGTCGGACATTCCGGCCAATGAATGCCTGCGGCTGACGGAGGAGGACGAGCACGTCTCCCGCCGGTTCCGCAGTCCGTCCGGCTTCACCAACGGCAACACCTTCGACCGGGAAGGACGGCAGGTGTCGATGCGCCACCTGAACCGCGACGTGGCGCGCTATGAGCCCGACGGCACGCTGACGGTGCTGGCCTCACGCGGGCCGGATGGCGAGTTCAACGCGCCGAATGACGGCGTTGTGCATCCCGAGGACGGCTCGATCTGGTTCACCGACCCGGGCTATGGCTCGCTGGTGGCCTATGAGGGGACGCGCGCCGACAATGGCAGTCCGCGCCCCTACATCAAGGAAGCGGTGTACCGCATCGACGGGCAGAGCGGCGCGGTGACCAAGGTGGCCGACCAGCCCTTCAAGCCGAACGGCCTGTGCTTCAGCCCCGATTACCGCATCTGCTACGTCGCCGACACCGGCAGCAGCCACTACCCCGAGGCCAAGAACATCATCTGGGCCTTCGACGTGGACGGCGCCACGCTGCGCAACCCACGCACCTTCGCCAGCATGGAAATGGACGGCAGGAGCGGCCTGGCGGACGGCATCCGCTGCGACACGGCGGGCAATCTGTGGGCCGGCGGCGGCTGGGTGGGAGATGGCTATGACGGCGTGCACGTCTTCGCCCCGGATGGCCAGCGCATCGGGCTGATCCGCCTGCCGGAGATCTGCGCCAACATCTGCTTCGGTGGCGTGCGGCGGAATCAGCTGTTCATGTGCGCCAGCCAGTCGCTCTACGTGGTGCCGGTGGAGGCCCAGGGCGCGCATTTCTGCTGAGCGCGCATTTCTGCTGAGGGTGCCGGGCGGGTGGATCTACCGCCCGCCTCCTTCCGCCATGTGCATCGTGGCGGAGACGACGAAATCCCGTGCTTGCGGTTGAAAGGACAGGTGCAGGCCGTCTGGACTTTGCTCGGCCCGCATGCCCGCGGCGGCATCCGCTGGATAGCTTCGCCAGCGGATCTCGCCTGGCCGGCCTGCCAGGTCCACCCGCACCTGCTGGCGGCGCGCGGGATCGGCGCCCGTGGCGGCCATGGCCATGACGAAGCGGCCATCCTCCCCCAGGAAGCCGCACAGCGTCGTGCCATCCGGCGCGCCGCCGCGCGGCACCAGAACCCTGGCATCGCGCGGGATGAAGGGCATGAAGGTGGCCAGCGCCTTGGCCGCCGGCTTCGGGCGCCCCGCTGGATCTAGGGCGCCGAGCCGCTTGCCCCATTGCTGGTCCTGCGCTTCCCACAACACCAGGGCGGCCGCACCATCGGCGATCAGCGCCAGGCTCTGCTGGGCGATGTTCAGGCCGTAGCGCAGATCCTCATCCGCGCTGAGGCCGTTGCAGCGGCTCTGCACCGTGGTGCGCGGGCCGCAGGCGAAGGGCGGCTCGTTCCAGCGGTCGCCATCCGCATTGTATTCCGTAATGAAGAGGGACTTAGGCACGGCGGCGATGGCATCCCGCCATTCGCGGCCGAGATGCACCACGGGCGGTGCGTCATCGATGCGATTGTCCCAGACATGCGCCGACCAGCCGGCAATGGCATCGATGGCTGGCGCACCCGGCCGCCGTAGCATCCAGACATAGTCGCGGGCCGCGCGCAACGAGCCGTTGCCGGGGCCGAGCAGGCCGATCTGCTGCAACCCGGCGGCATCCATCTGCGCGCGGAGGCTGCGGATGAAGGCGGCATAGGCCTCGGCGCCGATCTGGGTGGACCATGTGCCTTCAGGCTCGTTGGGTGCCTCGACATAGGCGGGCAGGCAATCCGGGGAGATCCGTTCAATCTCGAGCAACTGGGCGGTGATCAGCCGCGCATAATCCTCCACCGCCTCAGCCGGCAGGATCCTGGCGTGGCCCGCCTTGCCGACACGGTCAGCCCGCAGGCTTTCCGGCGCATCCCACACGATGGCGATCGTCTCAATTCCAAGCCGCGCGAGGAGCGGCATGCTGGCGAGCAGCCTTTCGCGCGGACCGGGCGTAGGGGATGTGCGAATTCTGGCATGGCCCGCCTGATCCCGGCCCTCATAGGCGGCACGCAGGATGAGGCGCATGGCCTCCAGGCTGTCACCCGGCCTGATGGCGGCATTGGGGACTGGAGCCGTGATGCTCATCCGCACGAAGCGGGCCCGCATGCGCTCCAGGAAGGCCGGTACCGGCAAGCCGGGGCGCAGCGCCGGCAGCCAGACCTGATAGCCATGGCCCTGGAAGATCTGGCGGCGCTCCGACAGCACCATATCGGATGACGCCGCGTCGCCGGAGCGTTCCGCCGCCAGGGCCTTGCCCGCCGGTAGCGGGCAGATCAGCGCCGCGGCAAGCCCTGGAAGGCCGCGGCGCCTGAGCAATGCGCCGGCTCTCACCCCGCCTCAACACACATCGCCACACCCATGCCGCCGCCGATGCACAGCGTCGCCAAGCCCTTCTTGGCGCCGCGCGCCTTCATGCCGTAGAGCAGGGAGGTCAGCACCCGCGCACCCGAAGCGCCAATAGGATGGCCGAGGGCGATGGCGCCGCCGCTGACATTCACCTTCTCCGGATCCCAGCCCATGTCTTTGTTCACCGCGCAGGCCTGGGCGGCGAAGGCCTCGTTGGCCTCGATCAGGTCAAGGTCCTGGACATTCCACCCCGCCTTTTGCAGGGCCTTGCGGCTGGAGGGGATCGGGCCGGTGCCCATCAGCGCCGGGTCGACGCCTGCCGTGGCCCAGGAGGCGATGCGGGCCAGCGGAGTGATGCCGCGCTTCGCCGCTTCGGCCGCCGACATCACCACCAGCGCCGCGGCGCCGTCATTGATGCCCGACGCGTTGCCGGCAGTGACCGAGCCGTCCTTGGCGAAGGCCGGGCGCAGCTTGGCCAGGATCTCGCGCGTGGTATCCGGCTTCGGGTATTCGTCCATCTTCACCACCGTCTCGCCCTTGCGGCCCTTCACGGTGACAGCGGCGATCTCGGCCTCGAACTGGCCGTTGCGCATGGCCTCGCCGGCCTTCTGCTGCGAGCGGAAGGCGTATTCATCCTGCTCGTCGCGGCCAATCTGGTATTTCTGCGCCACGTTCTCGGCCGTGTTGCCCATGTGGTAGCCATTGAAGGCATCCCACAGCCCATCGCGGATCATCGTGTCGACCATGGCGAAGTCGCCCATCTTCACGCCGGCGCGCAAATTGGCGCAATGCGGGGCCTGGGTCATGCTTTCCTGGCCGCCGGCCAGCACGATGCTGGCATCGCCCGTCGCCACCTGCTGCGCCGCCAGCGCCACGGCGCGCAGGCCGGAACCGCAAAGCTGGTTGATGCCGAAGGCGGTGCGCTCCTGCGGGATGCCGGCGGCGATGGCGGCCTGGCGGGCCGGGTTCTGCCCGGCGCCCGCGGTCAGGATCTGACCGAGGATCACCTCGTCCACCTCGTCGGCCGACACGCCGGCGCGGCTGAGGGCCGCCTCGATGGCGGCGCGGCCCAGCACATGGGCCGGCAGGGACGCGAAGACGCCGTTGAAGGCACCGACCGGAGTGCGCGCGGCGGAGGCGATGACGATGTCGCTCATGGGCTGGAACTCTCCTCGGGACTGGTGGGCCGGTGCGCCGGCCGCGTTGTCACACCGTAATGTGCGTCCGCACCCCCCCTGGCGGCAAGGGCAGGGCGTCAAGCGGCGCGGCGCTTGGCCGCATGGCCGGGGCGCGCTAGGCTGGCGGCGCAATCCTGGGGTGCCCGCGTCGCGGGCTGAGACGGCATCAGGCCGAACCCATCGAACCTGATCCGGGTCATTCCGGCGGAGGGAGGAGCCCAGTGCCTGCCAGCATGGTCCTGTTTCCGCCGCGATCTCTGCCCGAGGGAGCGTCGCCATGCCGTTCATTGCCGCCGGCCGATCCCCCCGTGTCCTGGTGCTCGGCGCCGGCGTCACCGGTCTTGTGGCCGCGACGGTGCTAACCGGGCGAGGGGCCGCCGTGACGGTGCGCTTCCGGCCGGAGGCGGCCAGCCGTGCCTCGCATTTCGCCGGCGGCATGCTGGCGCCCTGGTGCGAGGCGGCGGACGCCTCCGCCCTGGTGGCCGAGCGGGGCGCCGCCGCCATCGGCTGGTGGCGGGAGCATTTCCCCGGCACCTGCCGCGCCGGCAGCCTGGTGCTGGCACCGCCGCGCGACCAGGCCGAGCTGCACCGCTTCGCCCGCCGCACCACGGCCCATGAGACGCTGGACACGGAGGGCGTCGCGGCGCTGGAGCCGGACCTCGCCGGCCGCTTCCGCCAGGGCCTGTTCTTCGCCGGCGAGGCGCATCTCGACCCGCGCGCCGCGCTCGCCGCGCTGGCGGCGGACCTGCCCGCGCGCGGCGTGGTGCTGCGGGAAGGCGAGGCGGACGAGGCGGAGCAGGAAGGCTTCGATCACGTGCTGGATTGCCGCGGCCACGCTGCTGCCCCGGACTGGCCATCCCTGCGGGGCGTGCGGGGCGAGATGCTGGTGCTGCGCTGCCCGGAGGTCGCGCTGCGCCGCCCGGTGCGGCTGCTGCACCCGCGCATTCCGCTCTATGTGGTGCCGCGCGGGGAAGGGGTATTCATGGTCGGGGCCACCATGGTGGAAAGCTCCGATCGCCGCGCCGTCACCGCCCGCGCCGCCATGGAGCTGCTGAACGCCGCCTACGCGCTGCACCCGGCCTTCGCCGAAGCGGAGATCCTGGAGGCCGGCAGCAACATCCGCCCCGCCCTGCCGGACAACCTGCCGCAGCTGCGCGCCGAAGGCCGGGTGCTGCGGCTGAACGGCATGTACCGGCACGGCTTCCTGTTGTCCCCCTGGCTGGCGCAGCGCGCCGCCGCCCTGGTGCTGGACGGCGCCGACCCCGAAGGAGGAACCGCATGACCATCATCATCAACGGCAAGCCGCGCGAGGTGCGCGCGGTCACGCTGGACGCCGTGCTGGCTGAGCTCGGCTATGCCGGCGCCCATGTGGCGACGGCGCATCGGGGCGAGTTCGTCCCCGCCGCCGGCCGCGCCGCCTGCACCCTGGCGGAAGGCGACCGGGTCGAGATCCTGTCCCCCATCGGCGGCGGCTGAGGCGATGCGGGTCTACAACACCGAACTCGGTTCCCGCCTGCTGCTGGGCACCGCGCAATACCCGTCCCCCACCGTGCTGGCGGAGGCGGTGCGGGCCTCGGGCGCCGAGGTGGTCACCGTGTCGCTGCGCCGGGAAGGCGCGGGCGGCGGCGAAGGCTTCTGGCGGCTGATCCGCGACCTCGGCGTGCGAGTGCTGCCCAACACCGCCGGATGCCACACGGTGAAGGAGGCGGTCACCACCGCGCAGATGGCGCGCGAGGTGTTCGGCACGCCCTGGATCAAGCTGGAGGTGATCGGCGACGACGACACGCTGCAGCCCGAGGTGTTCGGCCTGGTGGACGCCGCGCGCATCCTCAGCGCCGAGGGCTTCCAGGTGTTTCCCTACACCACCGCCGACCTGGTGGTGGCCGGGCGGCTGCTGGAGGCCGGCTGTCAGGTGCTGATGCCCTGGGGTGCGCCGATCGGCTCCGGTCGGGGGCTCAACAATCCCTACGCCCTGCGCTCGCTGCGGGCGCATTTCCCCGACGTGCCGCTGGTGGTGGATGCCGGGATCGGACTGCCCTCGCATGCCGCGCAGGCGATGGAGCTCGGCTATGACGCGGTGCTGCTGAACACGGCGGTGGCCAGGGCCGGCGACCCCGTGCGCATGGCGGCCGCCATGGCGCGGGCGGTGGAAGCCGGGCGCTTGGCCTTCGAGGCCGATCCGATGGAAGCGCGCGACATGGCCGCGCCCTCAACCCCGGTGCTCGGCCTGCCGGTGTTCGGCGCATGATGCTGCCCACCCGCTTCTACCCCGTGGTGCCGGATGCCGGCTGGGTGCGGCGCGTGGCCAGGGCCGGTGCGCGCTTCGTGCAATTGCGGCTGAAGGACGCCGCGGAGGACGAGATCCGCCGCCAGGCCGCCGCGGCCGATGCGGCCTGCCGCGCCACCGGCGCGGTGCTGGTGCTGAACGATCACTGGCGGGTGGCGATCGAGCTGGGCCTGCCCTGGCTGCATCTGGGGCAGGAGGACCTGCTGGAAGCCGACCTCGCCGCGATCCGCGCCGCCGGGCTGCGGTTCGGCGTCAGCACGCATTCGGAGGCGGAGCTGGAGCTGGCGCTCGCCGCCGGGCCGGACTACGTCGCCCTGGGGCCGGTCTACCCGACCACGCTGAAGAAGATGCCGTGGGCGCCACAGGGGCTGGCGCGGCTCGGCACCTGGAAGCGGCGGATCGGCGCGCTGCCGCTGGTGGCGATCGGCGGCATCAGCCTGGAGCGCGCGGCGGGCTGCCTGGCGGCCGGGGCCGACGCGGTGGCGGTGGTGTCCGACGTGGTCGGCCATCCGGCGCCGGAGCAACGCGTGGCCGAGTGGACCGCCCTCGACGGCTGAGCGGCGCCTCTGTCAGCCCGGCAGCCGCCGGAGCCAGGCGTCCAGCGGTTGCCACAGCGCCGCCTCGGCACGGGTGCCGGCGGCCATGCCGATGTGGCCGGCGGCCACCACCTCGTGGTGGACGTCCGGCAAGGCCTCGGCCAGGGCCAGGGCGGAAGCGGGGGGAACGATGCGGTCGCCGCGCGGGATGGCAACAAAGGCGGGAACCTGCAACGCCCCTGGCTGCACCGCCGCGCCGGCCACCCGCCAGCGGCCTTCGCCGGGATCGTTGCGGCCGTACCAGCCCTCCAGGGTTTCCCGTGCCACCGGGGCGGCCAGTGGCACGCCGTCATTCAGCCAGTCTTCCAGCGCCACAAAGTGCCGGGCCCGTGGCGTGTCCTGCGGCAGCCGGGCGAAGGCGCGGAACTTGTTGGCCAGCGACCAGGGGTCGAGGCCGGCGAACAGCGACTGGATGAGGTCCACCGGCAAGGTGCCGGTGGCTTGCAGCCAGGGCTCCAGCCCCGGCAGCAGGGCGGCCAGCGCCTGGGCGCGCGGCGCGGTGTCCCCCGCGTGGAAGTTCCATGGCGTCGCCAGCAGCGCCAGGCCGCGCAGCCGTTCGGGGCGCCGCAGCGCCGCCGCCAGGGCCAGCAGCCCGCCCATGCAATAGCCCAGCATCACCGCCCGCCCGCCCGGCATGGCGGCGAGGGCACGTTCCAGCCGCCCCGCGACGTAGTCGGTGAGGGTGAAGCCGCGCTCCGCCGGCTCCGGCCAGCCCCAGTCCAGCAGCAGCACGCGGTGGCCCTGCGCCGCCAGCCAGCGCAGCATCGAATGCTCCGGCAGAAGGTCCAGCACGTAGGAGCGGTTCACCAGGGAAGGAACCACCAGCAGCGGCGCACCCGTGCCGCCGTAGTCCAGCAGCCGGGAACTCCCCTCGCGCCACAGCACCGGCGGGTCCGGCAGGTCGCGAGCGAAAGGATGACGGCGATAGGCGGCGATGCCGGCGATCAGGGCCCGGTCCTGTTCCGCCAGGCGCCGCGCCACCGCGGTCCGCAGCTGCTCAGGCGAGTGGCCGGCGACGGCGAGGGCGGCGGCGATCCGCTGCATCTCCCGCTGCCCCGCCTGGGTGATCGGCCACGGGAGGGATGCCGAGCCGCCGCTCCAATTCGGCGACGCGCCGCAGGAGGGCGGCTCGGTCATCATCTGCGCCGCCTGCATCGCCAGGGTGGCCCGCATCAGGGCCAGCTGCAGGTGCAGCGGGAGGGGGCGTGGACCGCGGCGGCGCAGCGGTGCCGTCACCCTGCGGCTCCGGCGGGGCTGCCGCGGGTGGTCCGGCAAAGCCGGCGATGGGGAAGGCGCCGGCCATCAGGGCGGCGGCTGCGGGGCCCAGGCCGGCCCAGCCCGGCGCCGGAACGTCCCCGGGGAATCCGGTCGGGAAGCCCTGAGGCGGGGTAGCCGGAACCGCGCGCATCCAGTGGGCGGCCAGCACGGCCCATGACGCCCAGGCTCCCGCCCATTCGCGATCCGCCGCCAGTGCCGCGATCTCGCTTTGCCACAATGCGATCCAATCCTCTGCCAGCTGGTCCAGTGTTTCGGGCCCTTGCGGCCCGCCCTCACGCCCCGGTGGCTCCTCGGATCCCGCCATGCCGTTCTCGCGCCGTCTCCGGTTGCTGCGGCCGGAACATAGCGCCCGAGCCGGGCTGGGGAAGGGTGGAGGAACCGCAAGGGGCGCCGTGCTGCGCTTGCGTGATCGTGTTCGCGCCAACGCCGCGCCATGGTAGCGTCAGGAACCAGCGAACCGGCTGGGCAATTCGCGATCAGGGAGGGCCGAATGTCTGAAGCCGCGCAACAACAGACCGAAACACCGACCAAACCGACGGTTGTTATCAAAAAATACGCCAACCGCCGCCTCTACAACACCGAGGCGTCCTCATATGTGACGCTGGACGATCTGGCGCGAATGGTGCGCGAAGGCCGTGATTTCGCCGTTTACGACGCAAAGTCCGGCGAGGACATCACGCGCGGCGTGTTGACCCAGATCATTGTGGAGGAGGAATCAAAGGGCCGCAGCATGCTGCCGACCTCCTTTTTGCGGCAGTTGATCGGCCTGTACGGAGACAGCCTCCAATCGCTGGTTCCCCGTTATCTGGAAATGACCATGGGGAGTTTTGCGCGCCAACAGGAACAAATGCGCGTATCGGTCGAACAGACTATGGGCAACTTCAATCCCATGACGGGGCTCGAGGAATTGGGCAAGCAGAACATCGCGATGATGGAGCGGGCGATGTCGCTGTTTTCGCCCTTTACGCGGCGCGAACAAGGCGGCACGGGAGGCGAGAATGAGGAAGTTGCAGCATTGAAGGCTGAAGTTCGCCTATTGCGCGAACAATTGGCCAAGAAGAGTTAATCAGACGCAAAGAAGCGTGATGTCACGAAACTCTCATGTCATCACGTGCTTTTTAGCGGGCGGGTAACGAAATACGATAAACAAGTCGCTTCAGGCTCGTATTTTAGGTTCTGTTCAATTTTTCAGCCTGACAGGTAGAGCATGGCCGACATCGACGCGGGCAGCGTCACCCCTGGTGGTGATGAGCCCGAAGAAACTTCCACACAGCGCGCCCGCCAGGCCGACAAGCATGTCGGTGCGCGGATCCGCGAAAGACGGCTGATGCTGGGGCTCTCCCAGCAACAGCTGGCCAGCATGATCGGCGTGACCTATCAGCAGGCGCACAAGTACGAGCGCGGTCTCAACCGCATCTCGGCCGGGCGCCTGTTCGAGATCGCCATGGTGCTGGCCGTTCCGGTGTCCTGGTTCTTCGAGGGCCTGCAGGAGGATGGCGAAAGCCAGCCGCTCGGCATGCGCCAGCGCATGTGCCTGGAACTGGCGCGCAACTTCGCCCAGATCACCAACGAGAAGCATCAGGAAGCGCTCAGCCAGATGGCACGCGCCCTGGCCGCCCAATCGCAGGGTCGCCCGGTCGACTGATGCCGCGCCGCGCGGCAAGACGCCGCACGGAACCCGCCCGCGGGGCGCAAGCCCGGCGACGCACCATGGCGCGGCGGACGTCGCGCAGGATCTCAGGCCGCCGGAAACCGGCGATCTGATGGCAGCGGCTGTCGGCCAAAGGCCGGACCCCTCTGCCGCGGCCCGGCGCTGTTGCCGGGATGCTCAGGACGACATGCTTGTGACCGCAGCGCAAAATGCGTGTCGCGCAATCCCAGCCATTCGGCTGGGGGCAGGGTCCAGCCGGCCCCATCCCCCGCCAGGCTTCAGCCTGGCTCGCTGACCACCACCGCCGGGCTGGCGGCCTCGATCACCCCGCCGGCTGTCAGCAACACATCCTCGCGGTAGCGGCCCGCCACCAGCTGCACGCCGATCGGCGCGGGGCCATGGGGGCCCTCGGCCTGCCCGGTCGCCAGCGTCATCGCCGGCATTCCCATCAGCGGCAGGGCGATCTGCGGCAGCTGCGCCTCCATCACCCGCTCGAATCCTTCCGGGCTGCTGACGTCGAGTCCGTCCACAAAAGGCAGTTCGCCGCAGGGTGGCAGCAGCAGCAGCGGATAGTTGCGCAGAAAGACCTGCCATTGCCGCACAAGGCCGGCGCGGGCCTGCAGCGCGTCCTGGAAGCCGTCGAGGTCGCAGGGACCGGCACGGCGCTCCATCTGCTGGTAGATGAACCGGGCCTCGGCATCATCCTCGCGCGCCACGGCGGCGGCGGCAGTGCGGCGGAACTCGGCCAGCCAGAGATAGGCCTGCAGCCGCGCCGGCTCTCGCAGCGGCGGGCAGGGCGTCTCGACGATGCTCCAGCCGGCTTCCTGCAGCGCCAGTGCGGCCCGGCGCAGCGCCTGCGCGATCGCCGGGTCGGTGTTCAGCCCCTCGGGCCTGATGCACAGCGCCGCCCGCTTCGGCACGGCAGGGCCTTCCAGCGGTGCCGGCACCCACCACGGGTCGCGCGCATCCTCGGCGCTCATGGCCTGCAGCCCGAGCCGCAGATCCGTCACCGAGCGCGCCAGTGGGCCGGACACGGCCATGATCTGCGCCCCGATGGCTCGCTCCGGACCTGATCCGTTCCAGGCGGGAACCCGGCCCAGCGTCGGGCGCAGCCCGTGCACGCCGCAGGCATAGGCCGGGTAACGGACCGAGCCGGCGATATCGGTGCCGTGCGCGATGGCGCCGATCCCCGCCGCCACCGCCGCGCCGGCCCCGCCGGAGGAGCCGCCGGGGGTCAGTGCCGGGTTGCGCGGATTCTTGGTTCCGCCGTGCAGGCTGTTGCGGGTGAACCAGCGCAGGGAGAAGGCGGGCGTGTTGGTGCGGCCGATGATCACGGCGCCGGCCCGCTTCAGATTGGCCACCACCGGGTTGTCCTCGGTGGCGACGAGGTCGCGCTGGATGCGCAGGCCATTGGTGGTGGCATGGCCCTTCTGGTCCACGTTCACCTTGACCGTCACCGGCACGCCGGCCAGCGGACCCGGCGTTTCGCCGCGCGCCAGGGCGGCATCCACGGCATCGGCGGCGGCCAGCGCTTCCTCCGGCATGTGCTGCACCACGGCGTTGATGGCCGGGTTGGCGGCAGCCAGCCGGTCCAGGGCAGCCTGGGTCACCTGCCGCGCGGACACGGCTCGGCTGGCGACGCGGCCGGCGAGATCGGCGGCGCCGAGGCGCCAGAGGGGATCAGTCATGTGGGAGGTTCCTGCTCGATGAAGGCGCCAGTGTCGGCCCTCCGCCGGGTACCCGCCAAGGGGGTGCGGCCGGGAACCTCGCGGTTCAGGCGGCGCCGGCCAGGCCGCTCAGCGTGGCCAGCCATTCGGGATGATCCCAGGCTGCGGCGCCTTCCAGCCGCGCCACCTCCTGGCCCTGAGCATTGACGATCACCGAGGTCGGCAGCCCGCGCGCCCCGAGCGCCCGGGCCGCCGCGCCGCGCGGGTCGAGCCAGAGGCCCAGCGCCTTGACGCCGGTGCGGCCGTAGAAGCCCTGCACCACCGGCGCGCCGCCCCGGTCGGAGGACAGCGCCAGCACCGTCCAGCCTTCCGCCAGCGCCTGCTGCGCGCGGTCCAACGCCGGCATCTCGGCGACGCAGGGGGCGCACCAGGTGGCCCACAGGTTGATCAGCAAGGGGCGGCCAGCGAAGTCGGCCACCCGCTTCTCGGTACCCCCCGCATCGGTGAAGCTGAAATCCGGCAGTGGACGGGGCCCGGTGCGGCTCAGCTTGGCCAGCCCTTCCGCCGGTTCGGCGGCAATCCCTTGCCGTGCCGGAAGCAGCATGGTTAGGGTCGGCCCGGCCGCGAGCAGCGAAAGCAGAGAGCGGCGGTGCAGCAACACGAGGCAGATCCTTCCTTGTCCAGTCCCAGTGGGTCCAGTAGCCAAAGCCAGGGCAACCAGCAGTGGGGAGGGCGCTACAGCGCCGGACCCTCGGCCATCATGGAGGCCATCAACGCCTCCATCGGGTTCGACCGCAAGATGTGGCGGCAGGACATCCGCGGCTCCCTGGCCCATGCGGCCATGCTGCGCCATGTGGGGATCATCTCGGCGGATGACGAGGCGGCGATCCAGGAGGGCCTGAAGGCCATCGGCGAGGAGATCGAGGCCGGCTCCTTCCCCTTCAGCGAGGCGCTGGAGGACATCCACATGAACATCGAGGCCCGGCTGACGGAGCGCGTCGGCGAGGCCGGCAAGCGGCTGCACACCGGCCGCTCGCGCAACGACCAGGTGGCGCTCGACGTGCGGCTCTGGGTGCGCGACGCGATCGACGGCATCGACGGGCAGATCGCCGACGTGATGCGG
Source organism: Teichococcus vastitatis (assembly GCF_003604215.1). Lineage (GTDB taxonomy): Bacteria > Pseudomonadota > Alphaproteobacteria > Acetobacterales > Acetobacteraceae > Pseudoroseomonas > Pseudoroseomonas vastitatis. The sequence continues at coordinate 514,496 of NZ_QXGS01000001.1, read as the reverse complement.
GCGCTGACCGACCGCGCCGACGAGCACGCGGCCACCGTGATGCCGGGCTTCACCCACCTGCAGCCGGCGCAGCCCACCACCCTCGGCCACCACCTGCTGGCCTATGTGGAGATGCTGGGGCGCGACCGTTCCCGCCTCGGCGATTGCCGGGCACGAATGAATGAGAGCCCGCTCGGCTCGGCGGCGCTGTGCGGCACCGGCTTCAACATCGACCGCCACATGACGGCGGCGGCGCTGGGCTTCGACAGCCCGATGCGCAACAGCCTGGACGGCGTCGCGTCGCGCGATTTCGCGCTGGAATTCCTGTCGGCGCTGTCGATCTGCGCCACGCATCTTTCCCGCTTCGCCGAGGAAATCGTGCTGTGGACCAATCCGTATTTCGGCTTCGTGGCGCTGAGCGACGCCTACACCACCGGCTCCTCGATCATGCCGCAGAAGCGCAATCCTGACGCCGCCGAGCTGGTGCGCGCCAAGGTCGGCCGCATCTCCGGCGCGCTGGTCGGGCTGCTGACGGTGATGAAGGGCCTGCCGCTGACCTACGGCAAGGACATGCAGGAAGACAAGGAAGGCATCTTCGACGCCGCCGAGAGCATCGCCCTGGCGCTCGCCGCCACGGCCGGCATGGTGCGCGACATGAAGCCGGACGCGACGCGGCTGCGGGAGGCGGCGGGCGCCGGCTTCTCCACCGCCACCGACCTCGCCGACTGGCTGGTGCGCGAGCTGCGGCTGCCGTTCCGCGATGCCCACCACGTCACTGGCCGGCTGGTCGCCCGGGCGGAGGCCAAGGGCGTCGACCTGCCGGCCCTGTCGCTGGAGGCCATGCAGGAAGAGGAGCCGCGCATCCATTCCGGCGTGTTCGGCGTGCTGAGCGTCGAGGCCTCGGTCGCGTCCCGCACCTCCTATGGCGGCACGGCGCCGGTGAATGTGCGCCGCATGGCGGCTGAATGGCGGGAGCGCCTGGCATGAACCCGGTTCTGCTGCGGGCCAGTCTTCTGCTGATGGCGGCGGCGCTGCTGCTGGCCGCCTGCGGCCGTCCCGGCCCGATCCGCCCGCCCGGCCCGCCGGAGGAGATCACCTTTCCGCGGAGCTACCCGAGCCGCTGAAGCACCGTCAAAGCCGGGGTGGACGGGGCGCGCACCGGCATCCCGCTTTCCCGGTCGCGATCCCTTGATCCTGACAAGTGATGCGGCAGTACAATGGCCGCTCAACCCATCCCGGATTGCTGGGCAGGCGGCGGAGCGCCGCGGCGTTCCGCTTCCGGCAGGATGCGGGCCGTGGAAGGAGTTCACGCCATGCTCAGTATTCTGCCGCGGCCGGCACCGGATGATGCCCCCGATGCCAGCCTGCCCACTGCGGAGGATCCCCGCTGGCGGCGCATCCTGGCGCGCGATGCCGCCGCGGATGGGCTGTTCTGGTATTCCGTGGTCACCACCGGCGTGTATTGCCGCCCGTCCTGTGCTTCCCGCGCGGCGCGGCCGGAGAATGTGCGCATCCATGGCAGCCTGGACGCGGCGCGCGCCACCGGGTGCCGCCCCTGCCGCCGCTGCCGGCCCGACGAGCCGCCCAGGGCAGCGCGGAACGCGGCGCTGGTGGTTCGCGCCTGCCGGCTGATGGAGGCAGCGGAGGAAGCCCCACCGCTGGACACCTTGGCCGCCGGCCTCGGCCTCAGCCCGGCGCATTTCCACCGGCTGTTCCGCGCCGCCACCGGGCTGACGCCGCGCGACTACGCCGCCGCCCACCGCGCCCGCCGCCTGCACGCGGCGCTGGCGCGGAGTTCCACGGTCACCGAGGCGATGTACGTGGCCGGCTTCAACTCCTCCGGGCGGTTCTACGAGGCGGCGGAAGGCCTGCTCGGCATGACGCCCGGCGCCTGGCGGGCCGGCGGTGCGGGACAGGAGATCCGCTTCGCCCTCGGCACCTGCTCGCTGGGTGCCATCCTGGTAGCGGCGACCGACCGCGGGTTGTGCGCCATCCTGATCGGCGATGCGCCCGGACCGTTGCTGGACGACCTGCAGGACCGCTTCCCGCGCGCCCGGCTGGTGGGCGGCGATGCCGGCTTCGAGGCCCTGGTGGCCCAGGTGGTGGGCTTCGTGGAGGCGCCGCGCCTCGGCCTCAACCTGCCGCTCGACATCCAGGGCACCGCCTTCCAGCAACGCGTCTGGCAGGCGCTGCGGGCGGTGCCGGCCGGCGAAACCGTGTCCTACACCGAGATCGCCCGACGCATCGGCGCGCCCGCCGCGGTGCGCGCGGTGGCAGGGGCCTGCGCCGCCAACCCGCTCGCCGTCGCCATCCCCTGCCACCGCGTGCTGCGCCAGGATGGCGCGCTGTCCGGCTATCGCTGGGGCATCGCCCGCAAGGAGGCGCTGCTGGCGCGGGAACGGCAGGGCTGAGCGGAGCCGCTCAACCCTGCGCCATCTCCTCGCGCACCTGGCCATAGGCGGCCATGGCGAACAGGGCCGAGCCGCCGATCACGTTGCCGGTCAGCAGGGGCAGCAGGAAGCCGGCCAACGCCGTGCCGGCGGTCATCTCGCCATGGAACAGCAGCAGGAACACCTCCACCGCGCCGGAGATGACGTGCGGCAGCTCGAACAGCGCGATCAGGTAGGCCACCAGCACGATCACCCAGATCCGCGCCGCCTCGGCCAGGGGCAGCAGCCAGACCAGCAGCGCCATCATCCAGCCGGACAGGATGGCGCGGCCGAAAGCCTGCATCGGCGACAGCTCGGCCATGTGCCGGGAAACACCCAGGGCGCCGTCCACCAGGAAACGCGGCAGCAGGCCGGGAATCCACAGAATGGCGGCAAACAGCGCGGTGCCCAGCAGGTTGGCGGCCAGCACCACGCCCCAGTTGCGCAGCAAGGCCCGGAAGCCGCCGCGACTCGGCTTGGCGAGCACCGGCAGCACCGCGGTCAGCGTTACCTCGGTGAACAATTGCTGTCGCGCCAGGATCACGATCAGGAAGCCCACCGTGTAGCCGAAGCTTTCCACCAGTAGCCGCCAGGGCGCCTCCGGCAACAGGGTGTGCAGCGTTCCCTCGGTGGCGATCGACAGCCCGATCGACAGGCCCGCGACGACGCCGGACCACCACAGGCTGGGCGCGGGGCGGGCCAGCTCCTCGGCGCCTTCCTGCCGCACCACCTCATAGATGGCGAGCGGGCGCAGATGCGCGTGTTGCTCGACCTCTTCCTTCTCGTTCGGCGTCAGAGGTCCGGCCGCCTCCGGATCGGGCGCCTCGGAGGAGTCATGCGGATCGGAACGGCCGTTCATCCCCCGGCAAGCACGGGCGTGGCATCCCGGTTTCAACCCGAGAACGGAAAACGCCCCGCTTCTTCCCAGGGCCCGCCGCGGTAATGCCACAGCAGCAGGGCCTCGCCCCGCGCATCCCAGGGGGTGAAGCCGGCCGAGAGCCGGTCCAGCAGGTCGCGCGCCGCGGGCGGATCCACCTTGTTCTGCACCGTGACATGAGGGCGGAAGCCCTGACGGTCCTGCGCCGAGAGCCAGCCTGACCATTGCCGCGCCAGCCCGGCCCGCAGGCCCAGCAGCGCCGGACTTTCCGCCTGCAGCGCCACGCCGCGCCCGAGCGATCTCAGCCCGGCGAAGCGCAGACCGGGTGGCGGCGCGGCGGCGGCGCAGACCGCCAGGGTGGCGGCGATGGCGGGGGCCTCGGCGCCGGGCAGGGCATGAAACAGCGTCAGATGCGCCGGGATCAGGTTGCGCTCGGGCGGAAAATGCGCCCGGCGCAGCGCGTCGAGCCGGGCGAAGCTCGCGGCATCGAAGCCGAGGGTCAGGATCAGGGGTGCGGTCATGCGCCCGATATGGCGGGGCGGGGCCGCTTGCCATCCTGGCCGCGCCGCCTCTTGCATCGCCGGCCCCGCGATGGCTGGCAGCTTGGCCCTGCCATCGCTAAATGAAGCGCATGGCCGCTCCGCTCCTTGCGCCCTCCGGCGCCGACACTTCCGACCCGTCCTTCGAGGACCTGATCGCCGCACGCCCGGCGCTGCGCATGGATGCGCGGGACGGGTTGCTGATGGAGGAGGTGCCGCTGGCCCGCATCGCGCGGGAAGCGGGAACGCCGGCCTGGGTGTATTCCGCCGGCACGCTGCGCCGCCGCTTCCGGCTGCTGCGGGATGCGCTGCAGGGCGCCGGCCTCGCCGCCAGCATCCATTATGCCGCCAAGGCGAACAGCAGCCAGGCGGTGCTGCGCGTCCTGGCGGCGGAGGGAGCGGGGGCCGACATCGTCTCGGCCGGCGAGCTGCGCGCCACCCTGGCCGCCGGCATCCCGGCCGCCGCCACCGTGTTCTCCGGCGTCGGCAAGCAGGCGCACGAGATCGCCTTCGCCCTGGCCGAAGGCATCTTCCAGCTCAATGCCGAAAGTGCCGAGGAGATCGAGATGATCTCGGCCATCGCCTCCGGCATGGGGCTGGAGGCGCCGGTGTCGCTGCGCGTCAATCCGGACGTGGATGCCGGCACCCATGCCAAGATCACCACCGGCCGGGCCGAGAACAAGTTCGGCATCGCCTTCGACGACGCGCCGGAGCTGTATGCCCGCATGGCGGCGCTGCCGGGCATCCGCCCGGTCGGCATCGCCACGCATATCGGCAGCCAGATCACCGGCGGCGTGTCCGCCTACCGCGCCGCCTATGCCCGGCTGGCCGGGATGGTGCGCGGGCTGCAGGCGCGCGGCCTGCCGGTGCGCCGGGTCGATTGCGGCGGCGGCCTCGGCATTCCCTACCGCGACGAGGTGCCGGCGCCGCCCGAGGCACTGGCCGGAGCCATCAAGGCGACGCTGGGCGAGCTGGGCCTGCCGGTGATGCTGGAGCCGGGGCGCTGGATCGTTGGCCCGGCCGGCGTGCTGCTGGCCTCGGTGATCCTGCAGAAGCAGGCGGCGCTGGGCCACAAGGGAGGGCGGCGCTTCGTGGTGCTGGACGCCGCCATGAACGACTTGGCGCGGCCCTCGCTCTACGAGGCCTGGCATGGCATCATCCCGCTGTCCCCGATCGCCGCCAAGGCCGAACTGCTGCCGGCCGACGTGGTTGGTCCGGTCTGCGAAAGCGGCGACACCTTTGCCCGCGAGCGGCCGCTGCCGATGCTGGATCCTGGAGATTTGGTCGCATTCCTGGATGCGGGTGCGTATGGTGCGGTCATGAGCAGCACCTACAACGCCCGCCCCCTGGCGGCCGAAGTGCTGGTGGACGGCAACCGCCACGCCGTCATCAGGCCCCGGCAGACGCCCGAGGATTTGCTGGCGCATCAGCGCATCCCCGACTGGCTGGCCGCCGCCGCCGCGCCCGCGACCGCATGAGCGGGGGGCGCGATCCGCTGGCCCGTCGCCTGACGCGCGGGCGGCGGCTCGCGCGCTGGGCTCTGGCCTGGGAAAGCCTGTGGCCGCGGTTGTGGCCGGTGCTCGGCGTCGCCGGGTTGTTCGTGGGCGCTGCCTGGGCGGGGCTGTTTTTGGCGGTGCCGCCCTGGGTGCATCTGGCGCTGCTGGCGCTGTTCGCCGTGCTGCTGGCCGTGGCGGCGTGGCGCCCCTTCCGCGGTTTTCGCTGGCCCGGCGACGCCGCGGCCGAGCGCCGCCTGGAATCCGCCACGGGCCTGAAGCACCGCCCCATCTCGACCCTGCGGGACCATGCGATGTCGGAGGATCCGGCGACGCTGGCGCTGTGGCAGGCGCATCAGCGCCGGGCGCTGGCCGGGTTGAAACGGCTGCGGATCGGCGTTCCGCGTCCTGGCCTCGCGGCTCGGGATCCGCGGGCCCTGCGGGCCGGCCTGTTGGTGGCGCTGTTCGCCACGCTGGTGATCGCCGGCGGCGAAGCCGGCGAAAGGCTGCGCCGGTCCTTTGTTCCCGGCAACCTGCGCGCCGTGGCCGCGACGCCGGCGCTGCGGCTGGAGGCCTGGGTGACGCCGCCCGCCTATACCGGCGCCGCACCGGTTTTCCTGGATCCGTCGGGCGGCGTGCTGACGGTGCCGCAGGGCAGCCGCCTGCAGATGTCGCTGTCCGGCGGCAGCGGCGGCGTGCCGGAGCTGCGCCTCGACCAGACCGCCATTCCGTTCCGCACCCTGGAAGCCGGCGCCTTCGCGCTGGAACAGCCGCTGGATCGCGGCGCCCGCATGGTGCTGCGCCGGGACGGCGTTGATCTGGCCGGATGGACCGTCAGCGTCCAGGCCGATACGCCGCCCACCGCCGCCTTCCAGGAACCGCCCGGCGCTTCGCAGCGGGGGCTGGCCTCGCGGCTGCCCTGGCGCGCGACGGATGACTGGGGCGTTGCCCAGGCCCGCGCCGAATTGCGCCTGTCCGCCCGGCCGGGTGCCGCGCCGCTGCTGGTGGAACTGCCGGTCGGGGCCGATCCGAAGCAGCCGCGCGGCGTGGCGCAGCCGGACCTGTCCGGTCATCCCTGGGCCGGCCTGCCGGTGCGCGCCCGCATCGTCGCGCGGGATGGCGCGGAGCAGGAAGGCACCTCGGAACTCCTGGAATTCACCTTGCCGGAACGCCGCTTCACCCATCCGGTGGCGCAGCGGCTCGCGGGATTGCGCAAGTCGCTGTCGCTCGATCCGCTGGCCCGCGACCCGGCGCGCCGCGACCTCGATGACATCGCGGCCCGGCCAGATGCGTTCGAGAATGATCTGAACACCTTTCTGGCGCTGCGCGTCGCCCGGTTCCGGCTGCAGCGCGACCGCCGGCCTGAAGCGGTGGAGGAGGCGCAGGCGCTGATGTGGCAGATCGCCGTGGCGCTGGAGGAAGGCCGGACCGACCGCACCGCCCGCGCGCTGGCCGAGGCGCGCGAAGCCCTGCGCGAGGCGTTGGCCGAGGCCGAGCGGATTCCGCCCGATGCCGAACAGCGTGCCGAGCTGGAACGCCGGGTGCAGGAATTGCGCGAAGCGGTGCAGCGCCACCTCGAAGCCCTGGCTGAGCGGCTGCGGCAGGAGAATGCCGAACCCGTGCCGCCCGATGTCGCCCAGCGGTTGATGGACCCGCGGGAGCTGGAGCGGCGCACCCAGGAGATGGAGCAGGCCGCGCGCGAAGGCCGCACCGATCGCCTGGAGCAGGAATTGGCCGAGCTGGAGCGCATGCTGGACGCGCTGCAGAATGGCCAGATGGCAGCCCGCCCCGAGGGTGGCCGCAACAGCAGCCAGCAGCAGCAGCAGCGCCAGCAGGGCGAGCAGCAGATGGGCGCCGTGCAGGACATGGTGCAGCGCCAGGGACAGATGCTCGACCGCGCGCACCAGCGTGGCGAGGACCGGCCGCAGCAGCGTCCCGGCCAGCCGCAGCAGCGCGGTCCGCAGCAGGGGCAGCGCCAGCAGGAACAATCCTCTCCAGGGCAGCCGCCGCAAGGGCAGGGCCAGCAGGCGCAGCCTTCGCAGCAGGGTGCGCCCTCGCCAGAGGCCGATGCGCGGCAGCAGCGGGCCCTGCGCCGCGCCCTGGGCGAGCTGATGCAGCAATTCGGCGACCTGACCGGTGAGGTGCCGGAAGCCCTCGGCCGTGCCGACCAGGCGATGCGGCGTGCCCAGGAAGCGCTCGGCCGGGGCCGCGACTCCACGGCCGACCAGCAGGAAGCTATCCGCGAACTGCAGGAAGGCGGTCGGCAGATGGCCCAATCCATGCAGCGCCAGTTCGGCCAGGGCGAAGGCCAGGGCGAGGGGCAGGAGAATGGCCAGAACGGCAACGTGCAGGCGCAGGGCCAGGGCCAGGACCGGGCGGGGCAGCAGGCCGATAGCCGCGACCCGCTTGGCCGGCCGACGCGCGAAGGTCCGGGCGCGAATGACCAGGGCAGCGACACGCGCGTGCCGGAGGAGGCGGAATTGCTGCGCAGCCGCCGCATTCAGGAGGAGCTGCGCCGCCGCGGCGCGGAGCGCGAGCGCCCGGCACCGGAGCTGGACTACATCGACCGGCTGCTGAAATCCTTCTGAGGAGTCTTGCCCGGCGTGGCGGCCAGCGCCGGGGCGGACAAGCAATGCTTTAGCGGCCCTGGCTCCAGCTCAGCACGGGAAGCCGCAGCAGCGTCAGCCCGGCCGCCAGCAAGGTCCGGTCGCGCAGCTGCACCGGCACGTCCAGCCGCGGGGGCCCGCCGGACGGGTCGGGCCGGGCCAGCAGCGGCAGCAGCCCACGCGCCAGCAGCGCGGTGCGCGGGGCCAGGAGACCCGCATCCGCCAGCGCATCGGCTCCTCGCCCCGGATTCACCAGCAACAGGCGCCCCTCGCCCTGGGGCTGCAGCGCCGCGTCCAGGCTGATCCGCCCGGCCACCCCCGCGGACAACCCGCCCCATTGCACGAACAGGCTGCGCAGATCGAGCTCGCCACCGCCATCCCGCCACGCGGCGGCGCGGGCCGCCGGCGGCGGGCCGGCGGCGCCCAGATCCGGGGCGGGGCCGATCAGGGCGGCCTGAACGGTCAGGCTGGCCATCACCGGTCCGAGCGGCGCCTCGCCCGGCAGGGTGAGGTCCCGCAATTCCAGGTTCAGGATCCGTCCTTCCAGGCGTCCCGCGCCCTGCGCCACCAGCAATGCCTCGGCTCCTTCCCCGATGCGGAGCTGCCGCAGCATCAGGCGAACCGGCGCATCCGGCTTTCTGGGGCGGACCGGGATGCTGGCACGCAACTGTTCGGCGCGCAGGGGCAGCGACTGGTCCGCCACCTGCACCCGCTGGGCCCCGAGCGGCTCCGCATCGGCCTCGCGCCAGGCGGCGTTCCATGGCGTCAGGAACAGCCGCAGTCGGAGCTGCTCGGCCTGCCAGGCGAGGCCGCCCGGCAGACCGGCCAGCGGCATCACCATCCGCAACTGCGGCAGCGTGAGGTCGAGGCGCAGCGGCCATCCGGCTCGCTGCGGCGCGGCATGGGCGATCTCCCATCCCTCGGCCCGGCGCGCCGCGGCCCAGCGGTCCAGCCGTTGCTCCGCCTGGTTGCCGGCCCACCACCACAGCCCGGCATGAGCCGCGAGCAGCAGCAGCACCGCGCCGCCTGTCATGCTCAGCCATCGCTGCAGGCGGCGGCGGGGGGCGGGGCACTGCATCATGGCCGCGACCACCGCAACACCGGCCTCGGCAGACCGGCAGTTTCGATTCGCGGCCGACGCAGCAAGGCGCGCCCGTGCTTATCCGCAAACTTATCCACAATCCGGCCCCCGATGCGCGTGGCATAAATTCTTCGGCGGCGGCAAGCGTTGTGCCGCTGCGGAGCGATTTTGATGAAATTCAGTGGCTTCATTGTCACGCAGCGGTGGCGAAATGATCGCTAGCCGGCGATCCGGCGGCAAAAAGCCAATCCCCGCAGCGGCTTGCAGGGCTCGGCTGGGCCTGATCTGAACATCGGTCCGCAACTTACCCCACAGAATTATCCACAGCGATCGCGGCGGGTCCTCCCGCCGACATGACGAGGCGATCGGTTTCCGTTTCGATGGCGTCGGACAGCGAGCGCAGCAGCTCCACGCGGGGTTGACCCGGCGGAAGCGGCGGCAAGATGGCCACCGTGATCGCGCCAGGCCGCTTGGCAAAGGCGCGCCGACCCCAGCGCAGGCCGCTATCGGTGGCCACCGGTACCACCGGCGCTCCGCTGGCTGCCGCCAGCGCCACCACACCCGGCAGGTAGGATACGCGGGTGCCCACGGCGGTGCGGGTGCCTTCCGGGAAGATCACGATCTGGTCGCCCGCCCGTAGCGCCGCGCCGGCTTGCCGCACCATGCGCTTCAGGGCCGAGGCGCCGCCCTGCCGGTCCACCGCCACAGCGCCGTAATGCTGTGCCATCCACCCCCAGGCGGGGATGCGCAGCAATTCCTGCTTCAGCACATAGACCGGCTCCGGCAGCAGGGCCAGCCAGACGATGGTGTCATAGGCCGACTGGTGCTTGGCGGCGATCACCACCGGCCCCGGCGGCAGGTTTTCCCACCCGGTGACGCGCAGCGAGATGCCGCACACAACCCGCAGTAGCCACAGCATCAGATGCGCATAGCCCCGCACGTAGCGGCGCATCAGCCGGCGGGGGAAGGGCAGCAACAGCATGCCGAACAGACACCACAGGCCGGTCACGCCGAAGAACAGCACGTTGAACAAGGCCGAGCGCAGCAGCGTCAGAGCACCGGGGGGGCCAAGGTGGCGTTCGAGGGGATCATCCTGGGTCCGGCCCAGGTCGCGCGTCATCCGAGGCTCACTCCGGTTTCAGGGCCGACAGGCCCAGCATGGCACCGATAAGCTTGATATATTCCCGTGCCAGCAGCCCCGGCCGGGGCCCCGCGGTTTGCACCGGATGCGGCACCAGCGCCACCCCTGGCAAGACCCGGCGCAATTCCAGCAGGGCGCGCGGCATGTGAAAAGCGGCCGTGACCACGCGCACGGACCGCATGTCGTGGCGCGCCACCCATTCGGCGATCTCCGCGCCGTTGCCGCGGGTGCTGGTGGCGGCGCGGCCCAGGGTGATGCGGGCGGCGAATTCCGGTGTTGTCAGCAATTCCGCCGGCAAGCCGGCGGAGCGGGACAGTTCGTCCAGCATGGAACTGGGCCCGACGCCGGAAATGATCAGCCAGCGCGCGCGTCCCTCGGCCAGCAGCACCAGCCCGGCGCCGACGCGCTGCGGCCCGCCGGTCAGCACCGCGACGCCGTCTGTCGGGCGGATCGGCGCCTCGGGCACCTGGCGTGCCAGGCCGGCGAAAAAGGCGAAGCCGCCCAGCAGTGCCAGGGCGAACAGGATCGGCAGCAGCCAGAGGCGGCTGCGGTGGCCACGCCGGCCGCCATCGGGAAGCGGCGGGCTCAAGGCAGGCGGCGCAGCCAGCGCCGGACGCTGAACTGCGCCGTGGCCCAGCCGATCAGGCCGGCCACCGGCGGCAGCAATGCGAGGTCCAGCCAGGGCAGCGCGCTCCAGGGCTGCACCACACCCCCCGACAGGGGTGCCGCCAGGCCGGACAGCGCCGCCAGCGCCGGCACCGCGATGGCCGCGCCGGCCAGCGCGCCACCCGCCGCCAGCAGGCCGATGCGACGCGCGAAGCGGCCGGCAATGTCGGATTGCGTGGCGCCCAGGTCGTGCAGGATCTCGATCGCCTGGCGGCGGGACGCGACGCCGGCACGCGTCGCCACCGCCACCACCGCCACGGCCACGCCGATCACCAGCGCCAGCACCGCCAGCGCGACGCCCTGAACGCTGCGCGCCAGCGCCGCGAGCCGGGCCACCCAGATGCCGTGCGCCTCGACCTCCGCTCCCGGGATGGCCTCGGACAACGCACGCTGCACGGGCGCGGGGTCGAGGTTGATGTTCTTCAACCGCAACTCCAGCACGGAAGGCAGCGGCAGGGCAGGCACCTCGCCCAGCCAGGGGCGCAGCAGCTCGCGCATGCGGTCGGGGCTCACCGGTTCGGCCACGGCCACTTCGGGGCGGGCGCGCATCAGCGCCAGCGCCTCGTCCATGCGGCCGGATTGCTCGGGCGGCAGCTGCACCGTGACGGCGGCGGCGGCGCCATGCTGCCAGCGGTTCTTCAGCGCCTCGGCACCGCGGCTGCCGGCCAGGGCCAGCGCCGCCAGCAGCGCCATCGCCGCCACCAGCCCCGGCAGCAGCTTGTCGGACAGCGCACGCTTCAGGCCCAGCGGGTCGCGGGCGCGTCGGATGCGGCGCTCAGCCATGATGCACCACCCGGCCAGCTTCCAGCCGCAGCGAGGCGGATGGAAACTGCGCCACCAGATCCTCGCTGTGGGTGGCCACCACCACGGTGGTGCCGAGCCGGTTCATCTGCGTCAACAGCGCCAGCAGCCGGCGCGCCTGATGCGAATCGAGGTTGCCGGTCGGCTCGTCCGCCACCAGCAGCGCCGGGCGCGTCACCACGGCGCGGGCGATCGCCACGCGCTGCTGCTCGCCGCCGGACAGCTGTTGCGGCAATGACATCTCCCTTCCCTGCAGGCCGACCCAGCGCAGCATCTCCGTCACGTCCGGGCGCAGGCTGCCTTCCGAGCGCCCGGCCAGCCGCAGCGGCAGCGCCACGTTGTCAAAGGCGGAGAGGTAGGGCAGGAGGCGGAAATCCTGGAACACCACGCCGATCTGCCGCCGCAGCGCCGGCAGCGCCGCCCGGCGATCGGCGCGCACCTGCTGGCCCAGCACCTCCAGCTTGCCGCGCGTCGGCAACTGCGCCAGGTGCATCAGCCGCAGCAGCGACGACTTGCCGGCGCCCGAGGCGCCAAGCAGCCAGGTGAAGCTGCCATCCGGCAGGGTGAAGGAAAGATCGGACAAGGCCTCTGGTCCCAGGCCGCCATCGGGCGAGGGGTAGCGGAGGCCGACCTCAGTGAAGCGCACCATGGGCCGGGGACATGCCACGCGACGGCGATCGCCGCCACCCGTCGAGCGCTGCACGGCGCCTGCGGGCGCCAGTGGATATGCCGCCGCAACGGCTTCGCCGTGCCGGCTTGCGGTGCTTCCGCGCAGCCGGCACATAGCGGAACGATGCGCATCCAATGTCCCGACTGTGCCGCGGCCTATGAGGTGCCGGACACCATGCTGGTGCCGGGCCGTGCGGTGCGGTGCACCCGCTGCGGCACCCGCTGGCAGCCCATGGCCGCGGCTGGGCCCGCCGCGAGCCCCGCGGCGGAACCGCCGCCCGATACCGAGCCGATGGTCGAATCGCCTCCGGCCGTGGCCGATGGCGGCGGCACGGCCGAGGCGACACCTCCCCTGCCGGCCGTGCCGGCCGGATCGCCGGCCGCGCGGCGGCGGCATCCGCTGCGGCCTCGGCCCCGCCCGGCGCCGATGCCGGAGGCCGATCCGGACCGGGTGCTGATGGCGGAGCCGGCCCGTGCCCTGTTGGCATCGCGGGAAGCGCCGGCGCTGATGCTGCCGGCACCGCTGCCGGCCGGCGCACCGCGCGCCGGGCTGCTGGCGCCGCTGCTGGCCTGGCTGGTGTCCCTGCTGCTGGTGGGCGGTGCGCTGGCCGCGCTGTGGATCTGGCGGGCGGAGCTGGCGGCGGCCTGGCCGCCCGCCTCTCGGCTGTTCCAGGCACTGGGCCTCGACTAAGGCGGGCGCGGCGTTAGGCAACGCCCATCCATTGCAGCGCCCAAATGGCCGCCACCCCGGCCAGGATAGCGGCGCCGAGGCTGCCGGACAGGCGCTGCGCCAGCAGCACCGCCGCCACTGCCGGCAGGCCGGCCCAGCCCAGCGCCGAGAAGGCGAGCGCCACATAGGCCACGAACAACGGGCCCGGCAGGTGACGCAGCCAAGCTTCCACGAAGGGCGGCGGGCGCACCACGCGCAGCACCGCATAGCCGCCGGCCCGGCAGAGATAGGTCACCGCCGCCATTCCCAGGATGGCCAGCAGCACGTCGCCGCGCAGCATCTCAGCGGGCCGCCGCGGGCGGCACCCGGCGCAACTCCAGCCAGGCGGCCAGGGCCGCGCCCGACAGGGCCGCCAGCAGCAGCGGAAGCGGTGCCGGCAGGTTCAGGCCGTGCAGCAGCACCGCCAGCGCGGCGGTCAGCAGCCAGGGCAGGAGGTCGGCGCGCGGGCCACGCCAGATGGTGGCCAGCAGCGCGGCGAAGGTGGCGGCACCCGCGAACAGAAAGGGATGGCCGGGCGGAAGCCGGACCGCGCCACCCAGCAGGTGCCCCGCGGCCACCGCCACCATCCATGCCGCATACATCACCAGCCCGATGCCGAGCAGGAAGCCGGCATCGCGCCCGCCGGCCCGCATCTCCGTGACGCTGAGGGCGAAGGAGTGATCCACCATGATGCCCAGCGTGCCCCACAGCTTCCAGCCGCCGAGCCGGTCCAGCCAGGGCGACAGCGCCGCGCCCATCGGCGCCATGCGGATATTCGCCGCGGCCGCCGCCAGGGTGGCGGCCAGAACCGGCGCCGGATCGGTCCACAATTCCAGCGCCAGCAATTGCGAACTGCCGGCAAAGACCAGCCCCGACATCAGCAGGGTTTCCAAAAGGCTCAGCCCCTTGCCGGCGGCGATCACGCCCACCACCAGGGCAAAGGGGGTGAGCCCCAGCAGCAGCGGCACGGCGGCGCGGGCGCCGCGCCGCACGCCATGCCGGGTGAACACCACTGGTCCGGCGAATGGCGGAACCGGCGGGTCGGCAGGCCCGGCCTCAGCCACGCCGCGCCTCCAGCAGGCGCTGCTCGGCCTCGTCGGGCTCCATGTCCAGCGCCCGCTCGGCGACGTCGCGCGGGAAGCCGGCGCGGGCCAGGGCGCCGAGCGTCTTCAGCCGTGCTTCCTGGGATGGCGGCTGCTCGGCGGCGAAGGGGCCGGCGCGGCGGCGGCGCAGATGGCCGAGGGCGGCGGCCAGCTCGTCCGGCTCGGCCTCCTCCAGCACTGCGGCGGCAGTGCTGCCCGCGACGCCCTTGGCGGCCAGATGGGCCTGGATGGCGCGGCGGGAACGGCCGGATTGGTTCAGCCGCCGCGCGCGGGACGCGGCGAAGGCGGCATCATCCACCGCGCCGGCCGACACCAGGCGCCTGGCCACCTCCACCGCGGCGGCGCGGGCGGCGATCATGGCGGCGGCGATGCGATCGGTGGGTTGGCCCTCGGCCTCGGCGCGGCGGGCCCAGCGGTCGATGCGGCGGTGCAGCACGCGCAGCAGCCCGGCCTCGGTGACGGCGAAGCGGGCCAGATGCGCCAGCGCGGCCTCGCGCAGCGTGCCGGCCTCGGGCGCCGGGCCGACGGGGCGCGGCTCCGCCCGCCGGCGCGGCGCCCGCGACGGTTCCTGCCTGGGATGGCGTTCCATGGCCTTATCCTGCCATGCGGGAACGGGCTTGCCCACTCGCGGCCTCGACGCCGCCCGTCGGGCGACGCAGAATGCCCGGCTGTTGCAACCCAGCGGAGAGCCCATGCCGCAGCCGCCTGTCTTCAGCGCGACCACGCGCGAGGTGTGCGTCTCGGTGCGCGCCTTCTTCCTGGCCGACCAGTCGAAGCCGGCCGAGTCGCATTTCGTCTGGGCCTACCGCGTCACCATCGAGAACCAGGGCAGCCGCGCGGTGCAGCTGCTGCGCCGTTCCTGGGAGATCACGGACGGGCAGGGGCGGGTGCAGCATGTGCACGGCCCCGGGGTGGTGGGCGAGCAGCCGGTGCTGGAGCCGGGCGAAAGCTTCGAATACACCTCCGGCACGCCGCTCGCGACGCCGTCCGGTTTCATGCGCGGCACCTACCACATGATCGATACCCTGAGCGGCGATCCCTTCGACGTGGCCATCCCGGCCTTCAGCCTGGACAGCCCGCACCAGGCCGGCGTGCTGCATTGATGGCTGTTCCGCCGCAGCAGGCCAATCCTGCTGAGGTGCCGCCGGAGGCGGTGGCCCTGGTGCCAGAGCTGGAGGTGTCGGATTTCGCCCGCAGCCTGCGATTCTATACCGGGCTGCTCGGCTTTCGGGTGCTGTATGACCGGCCGGAACGGCCTTTCGCCTATCTCACCCTCGGCGCCGCGCATCTGATGATCGAGCATGGCGGCAGCTGGATCACCGGCGCGCTGGAGAAGCCGCTGGGGCGGGGCATGAATCTCCAGATCACCGTGCCCGATGCCGACGCGGTGGCGGCCCGTCTCGCCACCGCGGAATGGCCGCTGTTCCGCCCGCCGGAGGAGGCGTGGTACCGGCGCGGCGGCGAGTTCGTGGGGGCGCGGCAATGGGTGGTGCAGGACCCGGACGGCTATCTCCTGCGCTTCGAGCACGCCCTGGGCACGCGCCCGGCCTGAGGGCGGTGGGCGTGCGGCGGGGGTGAGTCCTGCGAGAAGCAGGCTTGTGCTGCGGGCCGCCAGGCCCGAATTGTGCGGCAAGCCCCGCTGCCGCCGTTCGCGGCAGGCTCGATCGGGTCGAGACACCGGAAGATTGACCGTGAACATCACCGTGACGTCGGCCCGCCAGCCGGCCCAGCCCGCCGCCACCAACCGCGCCGACGCGGATCCCGCGCCGTGGCGCCCGAGCCGGGCCGAAGCCGAGGCGGCGGTGCGTACGCTGCTGCTCTGGGCCGGCGACGATCCGGACCGCGAGGGGCTGCTCGACACCCCGGCCCGTGTCGCCCGCGCCTATGAGGAGTTCTTCTCGGGCTATGCCGAGGACCCGGTGGAGCTTCTCGCCCGGTCCTTCGCCGAGACCGACGGCTATGACGAGATGGTGGTGTTGCGCGACATCCGCCTCGAAAGCCATTGCGAGCACCACATGGTGCCGATCATCGGCCGCGCCCATGTGGCCTATCTGCCGGCCGGGCGGGTGGTCGGCATCTCCAAGCTGGCACGGGTGGTGGAAGCCTATGCGCGCCGCCTGCAGATCCAGGAGAAGCTGACGGCCCAGGTGGCCAACAGCATCCAGGAGGTGTTGCAGCCGCGCGGCGTCGCCGTGGTGATCGAGGCCGGGCACCAGTGCATGACCACGCGCGGCGTGCACAAGCCGGGCGTCGCTATGATCACCAGCCGCATGCTGGGGGAGTTCCGCACCGATCCGGCGCTGCGGCGCGAGTTCCTGGCCATGGTCAACAGCGGCAGGCCGCTGCCCGAGGCCTGAGGCTCAGCCGGCGGCT
Source organism: Teichococcus vastitatis (assembly GCF_003604215.1). Taxonomy (GTDB): domain Bacteria; phylum Pseudomonadota; class Alphaproteobacteria; order Acetobacterales; family Acetobacteraceae; genus Pseudoroseomonas; species Pseudoroseomonas vastitatis. Next base: position 498,030 of record NZ_QXGS01000001.1, on the reverse strand, counting down.
TCTGCCTCCACTTCGGCCACGAGGCGCGGATCGGCCAGCCCCGCCACCACCATCAGGGTGGAGCAGGGCGCATGCCCGCCAAACAGCCGGTCACGCTCGGCCCGCCACAGTGGCAGGTGCGCGCGGTCGGTCAGCAGCACCGTCAGCTTCACCACCTGATCCGGGCGCATCGCATGCGCCGCCAGCACGGCGCCGAGGTTCTCCAGCGCCTGGCGGATCTGCGCCGCCGGCTCCTCCAGCATCGTGCCATCCGGGGTGACGCCGATCTGGCCGCTGATGATCAGCCGGCGCGCGGCGCCTTCCACCAGCGCCGACTGGGAATACCGCGCCGCCGGAACATGCACGCCCGGCGGGCTGGAAAAGGACACAGTGGCCATCCGCTCAGCTCCCGGCCGGGCGCAGGCTTTCCTGCTCCAGCGGCGCCGGCAGCGGCGCCGTGGGATCGCCCAGCATCAGCCAGTCGCGCAGGTTGCGGCGCAGCTGGAATTCGAATTCCACGTTCAGATCGTCCATCGCCTGGCGCACGATGGTGTCGGCGGCACGGGCGCGCCCGGCCTCCCCCTCGTCGATGGTGGTGGCGGTGCGGCGCGCCTCGGCTTCGGCGAAGCCGACGCGGCGGCCCTCATTGTCCAGTACCTCGACGCGGACGCGGACCACCACGGTCAGGCGCTCGGTACGCTGGGAAAACAGGCCGCCGGGCTGCGCCAGTTCCCGCGTCAGGGTGGCGTTGTCCACCATGAAGCGGGCGCGGCCGGTGGTGCCGACGGCGACCAGGCGTTCCCGCCCCATGCGCAGCGCCTGGACCAGCGGCGACAGGGGCGCCGGCGGGTCGATGCGGAAGCCGAGGCCCGGCGGCGGCTCCAGCACCTCGACCTCCAGCACGTTCAACCGCAGCGGCGTCAGGAAGCCATAGCCCGGCGGCGGCTGCAGCCGTGGCTGGGCATCGCCGCCGGCACAGGCCGCCAGCGCAAGGGAAGGGAGCCCGAGGGCGGCGGTGAGCAGGGGGCGGCGCGGCAGCGTCATCTGGCTTGCGATCTCCCATGGCGCGAGGAAACCGGCTGACCCGGCCCGTCGCATTCGGCGGGCAGGGCAAGCAGGTCGCGAACAATGCGGTGTCTCAGCTTCCTTTTCCGCGCCGCGGCAGCCGGGAGCAAGGCCTAGATCGCCCGGCCCGGGCCTGCCACGGTGGAATCATCCCGGCCGGCGGGTCCCGGCGCCTAGCCGGCGGCCTGCACCTCGGCCCGGTCGAAGTGGAAGTCGATGTTGCAGAATTCGCAGGTCATCGTGATGGTGCCGTTCTCGGCCATGTGGTCGAGGTCCCCGGTGCCGAAGCCGGACAACACGCCCGCGAGCCGCGCGCGGGAGCAGCGGCAGCCATAGGACAGCGGCCGTGGCCGGGCGAGGGCCAGCCCCTCCGCGTGGAACAGCCGGTGCAGCAGGCGCTCGGGTAGCAGGGCGTCATCCAGCAGCTCGGCCTGGGTGATGGTGGCGGCGAGCGCCAGGGCGGTCTCCCAGGCATCTTCCTGCGCCGCCTCGCTCATCTCCGCACCGATGCCACCCTCGCCGGCGACGCGCTCCAGGATCAGCGCCGCGGCGCGCCAGCCAGCCGTCGTCGGCGCCGCGGCCAGCCAGACGCGGCTGGCCAGCTGCTCGGAGGTGGCGAAATAGTGCCCCGTCATCTCCGCCAGGGTTTCGCCCTCGATGGCGACGATGCCCTGATAGCGCTCCATCTCGGCGCCCTGATCCACGGTGAAGGCCAGGTAGCCCTTGCCCAGCAGCGCGTCGGCGGCCGGGGCAGGGCCTTCGGGCAGGCGCGCGGCATCGGCGCGGGCATAACCGCGCAACGCGCCGGCTTCCGTGCAGTCGGCCAGCAGCATGCCGATGGCGCCGTCGCCTTTGGCCTGAAGGCTGAAGCTGCCCTGGAACTTCAGCGCGGTGGACAGGCCCGCCGCCAGGGCCAGCGCCTGGCCGAGCAGCGCCGTCACCGCCGCCGGGTTGTCATGCCGGGTCAGCAGCGCGTCGGCAAGCGGGCCGAGCCGCACCAGCCGGCCGCGCACCGGCCTGTTTTCCAGGTGAAAGGGCTGCACGCCGCGCGGCGCGGTGATCTGTGGCACCGGCGGACGGTCGTGGTTCAGGATGTCGGGGGTGGCGGAAGGCTCGGTCGGATCGGTCACGCAGGGGGGAACTCTTGCAGGGGAACGAAAGGTCTCGCCAGCATAGATAGGGCGGCAGCGGCGGCGATGCGACCTTGCGCGCTGGATCGGCTCGCCGCGCCGCCGGGGCTGGGCTGGGCTGGGCGCCGGTCAGGGCGCTTCCATCAGCCCGGCCACGATCCTCCGGCGCACTGGCGCCAGATGATTGCCGAGCCGCAGCGCCGCGTCACGCAACAGCCGGGCGGGGCGCGATGCCTCGCCATAGATCACGGCCGTGGCGTTGGTGGCGAGGTAGAGCGGCCGAGTCGCCAGGCGGTGCGCGGTGGCGTAGCGGCGCAGCACGTCGGGGCCCGCGAAGTTCCGGCCGGCGGCCAGCGCGGCGCGGATCTCGCGCGCCAGGGCCGCGGCGCCGCGCAGGCCGAAGTTGAAGCCATGCGCCGTGACGGGATGCATGCCCACCGCCGCATCGCCCAGCAACGCCGCCCGGGTGGTGGCGAAGCGCCCGGCATAGGTGGTGACCAGGGGATAGGTGTGGCGGGTGCTGACCAGCTCCATGGCACCGAGGCGCTGGCGGTAGCGGCGCGCCACCTCGGGGCCGAACTCGGCTTCCGGCATCCGCTCCAGCCGGGCCGCATCCTCTGGGTCGAGGGTCAGCACGGCGGAGGAGCAATTATTGTTCAGCGGCAGCATGGCGATGGTCTGGCCATAGTCGAACCATTCGGTGGCGACGCCGTGGTGCGGCGCCGCGTGGCTCAGCCGGCACACCATCATGCGCTTGCCGAAATCGCGGCGCTCGGCCGGAATGCCCAGCATCTCCCGCGCCGCCGAGAAACGGCTGTCCGCCGCCACCACCAGACCGGCCTGCAGGACGTCGCCATTGGCAAGGGTGATGGTGACGCCTTCCACATCGGTACGGATGCCGGATACGGCAGTGCCGGTGCGCAGGGTGACCCCGGCGGCCCGCGAGGCGATCTCGTACAGCGCCCGCCGGATGGCGTGGTTGGACACCAGCTTGCCCAGTTCAGGCTCGGACCGCTCCGCGGTGTCAAAGCGCAGCGCATAGCCGGAGCCGCCATTTAGCACCCGTGCCTCCACCAGCGGGGAGATCGAATCCGCCGGAATGTGCGGCCAGGCGCCCAGCTGGCGGAGCAGCGCCTGCGAGCTGTGGGTGAGCGCGATCTCGCGGCCGTCGAAGCCGGGCGAGGCCAGTGCCGATTCCGGTTGGCGCTCCAGCACCTCGATGCCGAGGCCGCTCTCCGCCAGGGCCGCCGCGAAGGCCAGGCCTGTCGGCCCGCCGCCGATCACCGCCACGTCGCATCGCTGCATCTGCCTCGCCTTTCTGTTCCCGTCTCGATCCGGCGGCAGCGCCGCCCTCTGCATAGCTGAGGAGGAGTGCCGCCGGGGCAAGGCATAATCGGCGAATGGGGCGCGGATCCAGCCGCTCGCTGGTGCGGTCGGGCAGGGCCCGCGTCCCCGGCGCCGGAACGCCAGCGCGGGCGCCGGACCTGGGTGGAGGCCCGGGTGCCGGTCAGGCGTTTGCCGGTTCGAAGCCCGGCGGTCGTCCTATAGTCCCGCGAGCGCCCAGAGCAGCACGCCCTTCTGCGCGTGCAGCCGGTTCTCCGCCTCGTCGAACACCACGGATTGCGGGCCCTCGATCACCGCCTCGGTGATCTCCTCGCCGCGATGCGCCGGCAGGCAGTGCATCACCAGGGCATCCGGTGCGGCGTGTGCCAGCAGCGCCTCGTTCAGCTGGTAGGGGGCAAGCTGGTTGTGGCGGGCGGTGGGCCCGTCATCCTTCTCGTCCGACATGCTGACCCAGGTGTCCGTAACCACGCAGGCGGCGCCCCTCACGGCGGCCACGGGGTCGGCGGTCAGCTCGATCGCGGCACCTTCCCGCCGCGCCCAGTCGATCAGCTGGGCCGGCGGCGCCAGTTCGGGCGGCGTGGCGAGGCGCAGGGTGAAGTTGAAGCGCGCCGCCGCCTGGATAAAGGATTGCGCGACGTTGTTGCCGTCGCCGGTCCAGGCGATCACCTGGCCAGCGATCGGGCCGCGATGTTCCTCGAAGGTCAGCACATCGGCCATCAGCTGACAGGGATGGGACACGTCGGTGAGGCCGTTGATCACCGGCACCGTGGCATGCTGCGCCAGCTCGCGCAGCTTGGCCACGCTGTCGGTACGCAGCATGATGGCGTCCACGTAGCGGGACAGCACGCGCGCCGTGTCGGCCACGCTTTCACCGCGGCCCAGCTGCATCTCCCGGGCGGACAGCATGATCGGGTGTCCGCCCAGCTGGTGCACGCCGACCTCGAAGGAAACACGGGTGCGGGTGGACGGCTTCTCGAAGATCAGCCCCACCGTCTTGCCGGCAAGCGGCTTGTCCTTCATCTGCCCGGACTTGGCGCGCACCGCGAGGTCGAGCATGCGGCGCAGCGTCGGCGTGTCGAAATCCGACAGTTCCAGGAAATGGCGGGGGGAGGTGGTCCCCCCCTCCGCCGTCTTCAGCGCCGCGCTCACTGCGCGTCGGCCTGGGCGGCCGCCAGCGTCATGCGCCGCGCGGCGCGTTCCAGCATGGCGAGCGCCTGGTCGACCTCGTCCTCGGTGACGATCAGCGGCGGCGCCACGCGCAGCACGTTCTGCCCGGCCGCGACGGTGAGCAGCCCTTCCTCGGCCGCCGCCGCCTGCATGTCGCCGTTCAGCACGTCAGGCGCCAGCTGCAGCCCGACCAGCAGGCCGGCGCCGCGCACGCCGGTGGCGACGTGCGGGTGCTTGCGCGCCAGCTCCTCCATGCCGCGCCACAGGTGGCGGGCGACGCGGTCCACCTGATCCAGGAAGCCGGAAGCCAGGATCACGTCCAGCACGGCGTTGCCGGCCGCGCAGGCCAGCGGGTTGCCGCCATAGGTGGTGCCGTGCGTACCGGGCACGAGGTATTTCGCCACCTTCTCCTTGGCCAGGATGGCGCCGAGCGGAAAGCCGCCGCCGATGCCCTTGGCCGAGGACATCACGTCCGGCTCGATCCCGGCCCATTGATGCGCCCACAGCTTGCCGGAGCGGCCCATGCCGGTCTGCACCTCGTCCAGCGCCAGCAGGATGCCGTACTCGTCGCACACGGCGCGCAGCTCCTGCAGGAAGCGCAGATCGGCCGGGCGGACGCCGCCCTCGCCCTGGATCGGCTCGATCATGATGGCGGCGGTGGAGCCGTCGATGGCGTCCCGCACCGCGTTCATGTTGCCGAAGGGCAGGTGCCTGTAGCCCTCCACCACCGGGCCGAAGCCGGCCAAGTATTTCGGGTTGCCGGTGGCGGCCAGCGTCGCGAGGGTACGGCCATGGAAGGCGCCCTCGAAGCAGAGGAAGCCGAACTTTTCCGGATGGCCGTTCTCCGCGTGGTACTTGCGGACCGCCTTCATCATGCCCTCGTTCGCCTCGGCGCCCGAGTTGCAGAAGAACACGCTGTCGGCAAAGGACGTTTCCACCAGTCGCGCGGCCAGGCGCTCGGCCTGCGGCACGCGATACAGGTTGGAGGTGTGCATCACCTTGGCCGCCTGCTCCTGGATGGCCTGCACCAGATGCGGGTGGGCATGGCCGATCGAGGTGGTGGCGATGCCGGAGCCGAAATCCAGGAATCGTCGCCCGTCCGTCGTCCACAGCCAAGCGCCCTCGCCCCGCTCAAAGGCGAGGTCGGCGCGGTTGTAGGTCGGCATCAGGGCGGGGATCACGCGAACACTTCTCCGCAGGCACCGCGTCCCGCGCGCCTGTCGCGCGGGTTCGACGGAAGCCGTGACAGTGACGCAAAGGCGCAGCGGGGTCAAAGGCATGCGCGAGGAGCGGCGCAGCGCCCGGCTACCGCAACCGCTAGGGTGGTCGCGCCGTTCATCGTGTTCAACCGGCGCGCAGGCGCCGGAGACGAAAGGAGTTCCCGCATGGCCCGAGCCGTGACCCTGCCTTCCGCGTCCCGCCTGTTGCTGCCGCTGGCGGCGGCCGGGCTGATCGGCCTTTGCGGCGCCGCGCTGGCGCCGCCGGCCCATGCGCAATCCTCCGGCGGCGGGAGCACCACGCCGACGCCCCGCGCGCAGAACGCCCCCGATACCGGCACTGGCGCCGGCAACGGGGAACAAACGCTGCAGAACAATTCGGCGACCCGCGCGCTGGATCGCGCCGCCGGCACCAACACCTCCGGCACCTATCCGACCCAGTCCGACGGCACGCCCGCGAACCCGCCCGGCACGGCAGCGACCCGTGCCCTGGACCGCGCGGCGGGTACCAACGCGTCCGGCGCCTACCCGCAGAACGAGGGCAACTCCGCCACGCCGCCGGCCGCCTCGCCGTCGCCACCCACCGCGCCGAACACGGTGGCGCCCGGCACCGGCGCGGCCGAGCGCAACAACGACCCGAGCCGCACCGGCATGGGCGGCGGCACGCCCTCGCGCTGAGGCGGGACGCGCCTGCCGGGCTTCCCCGGCAGACGGGCGCCTCAGAGGCCGCGCAGCCGCGCCGCCAGGGTGGAAGCGTAGTGGTCGGTCATGCCGGCCACGAAGTCGATGGCGCAGCGCAGCGTCTCGCTGGATGAGAAGCCGCGTTTCGGGTGGTAGTCCTGCATCAGCGCCAGGGCCTGTCGCGGACGCAGCGGCTGCCGGTCCTCCGGCAGGGTGTGGAAGGACAGGCAGGCTTCCAGAAACACCGTCAGCGTCTTGTCCAGCACGTCGCGCGCGCCGATCTCGAACTCGGCCTTGCTGGGATGGGTATAGAGCGTGTCGCTGTTGCTGTTCTGCAGCATCGTGAAGGGGGCGCGCAGCGTCGGGTCGATCAGGTCGATCAGGCCGGTGCGCAGCGGCATGGCGCCGGCCAGGATGGCCGCGTGGTGGGCGCAGAAGGCGTCCTTCACCGCGCCGATCAGCCGCCCCGCCGCCTGCGAGCGCAGCAGCGCCAGCTTCTGCGGCACGTTGTCCTCCTCGGCGAGCCGCGCCCGGTCCACGGCGGCGAGCGGTAGCAGCAGTGCCTCCGCCGTCTCGTAAGGGGTGATGCGCAATTCCACCGCGTCCTCGAGATCGGCGAGGCCGTAGGTGATGTCGTCCGCCGCCTCCATCAGCCACACCGCCGGATGCCGGGGCAGGGGGCCCGAAAGGCCGCAGGCGGCGGCCACGGTGATGTAGGCTTCCGCTTCCGTGTCGAAGCAGTTGAACTTCACGCCCGCGCGGCCGCGCTTGGCCGAACGCAGATCGGCCGCGCCCCAAGGGTATTTGATGCAGGCACCGAGGCTGGCCATGGTCAGCTTCAGCCCGCTCCGCTCGCGATAGCCGTCGGCGCGGGTCAGGATGCGGAAGCCCTGGGCATTGCCGTCGAAGAAGCGCAGGTCCTGATCCAGCAGCAACCCGCTGCGCCGGCCCACCGTGTCCAGCCATTCGGCCATGTAGTCGGCGATTACCTCCTCGCCGGCATGGCCGAAGGGCGGGTTGCCGATGTCATGCGCCAGGCAGGTGGCCTGCACCAGATAGCCGAGGTCGTCCGGCGTGTGTCCGGCCTGCGTCAGCTCGCCGCGCAGCTCGGAGCCGACGGCGAAGCCGATAGAGCGGCCGACCGAGGCCACCTCCAGCGTATGGACCAGCCGGTTGCGCACATGGGCGTTGGTGACCATCGGGTGCACCTGGGTCTTCTGCTGCAGCCGCCGGAACGGGCGGGAGAAGACGATGCGGTCCTGGTCGATCTGGAACGGGTTGCGGGTCGGTGTCTGGCGCGGCGGGGAGGCGGGGAACCGGCCGGTGTTGAACAGCGCCGCCCAATCCATCGCCCGGCCTCCCGCCGTCAGCCGCGGATGCGGGCCACGGTGGCGGTGGTGGAATTGCCCGGCAGCAGCTCAGCCAGCCGCACCACCCCGCCCCAATCCTGCACCAGCTCGCCGCCGACCACCTGCTCCACGGTGTAGTCGGCGCCCTTTACCAGCACTTCCGGGCGCAGCAGCTTGATCAGCTCCACCGGCGTGTCTTCCTCGAACAGGGTAACGAGGTCGACGGTGGCGAGCGAGCCCAGCACGGCGGCGCGGGCCGCCTCGGGCTGCACGGGACGGGTCGGACCCTTCAGCCGCTTCACCGAGGAATCCGCGTTCAGCCCGACCACCAGCCGGTCGCACCAGGAGCGCGCCTGTTCCAGCAGATGGACATGGCCGGGATGCAGCAGGTCGAAGCAGCCATTGGTGAAGCCGATGCGCCAACCGCGCTGGCGCCAGCGCTCCACCTGCTCGGCGGCGGCGGCGCGGCGCATGAACTTCCGCAGCGCGCCGCGCTCCGGCGTCAGCGCCTCCATCAGGTCGTCCTCGCGCGCCACAGCGGTGCCGACCTTGCCGACCACGAGGCCGCCGGCGATGTTGGCCAGGCGTGCAGCGGTGGTCAGCGGCAGCCCGGCGGCATAGCCGGCGGCGAGCACGGCGACCACGGTGTCCCCGGCGCCGGACACGTCGTGCACTTCCGGTGCCTCGGCCGGCATGTGGTGGACCACGTCGCCCTCCAGCAGCGTCATGCCGTCCTCGGACCGGGTCACCAGCACGGCGCCGAAGCCGTGCCGCTCCCGCAGGGCGCTGGCGGCGGCGACGATCTCCTCCTCCGTGTCCACCGGCATGCCGGTGGCCTGGCGCAACTCGTTGCGGTTCGGGGTGATCACGTCGGCGCCGGCGTAACGGCCGTAATCATCGCCCTTGGGATCCACCAGCACGCGCCGGCCGGCGGCCTTGGCGGCGGCGATCAGCCGTTCCGGCACGTCGCCCGCCAGCACGCCCTTGCGGTAGTCGGACAGCACCATCACCGAGGTCGCCGCCACCGTGTCGGCGGCGATGCGCACCAGCCGGTCGGCCAGGCGCTGGTGGATCGGGCGCGCGATCTCATGGTCGGCGCGCAGCAATTGCTGGCCGCTGGCGATGTAGCGGGTCTTGGTGGTGGTGGCGCGGCCGCCCTGCACCAGCAGCCAGGGCTCGACCCGTGGCTGGCCGCCGATCAGGCCGGTCAGGTCGGAGCCGGCCTGGTCATCCCCCACCACAGAGAGAAACGCCACCGCGGCGCCCAGCGCCGTCAGGTTGCGCACCACATTGCCGGCGCCGCCGGGCATCGCCACCTCTCGCTCCACCGCCAGCACCGGTACCGGGGCTTCCGGCGAGATGCGGTTGACGCGGCCATAGACGTAGCGGTCCAGCATGGCATCGCCGACCACCAGCACGGAAGCGCGCTTCAGCATGCGCACCGCCTCGGTCAGGTCGGCGGCGTTGGGGACGGTGGCGGGCACGCCATGGGGGCCGTCCAGCGCGGTGGCGCTGTCGGGTGGGCTGCCGGGAGGGCCGGCCGAGACGGCCGAGGGGGGCACGGGGCCTTGCATCGGAATGTTGCCTAGCGCAGCGGCGCCGCGCCGCGCAAGGCATGCCAAGGCCAAGCCCAGGCCGGGAGGCGCCGATTCAGGCCGACAGGAAGCGCAGCGTGTCGGCTTCCAGCACCAGGCCGGTGAGCGGCCCGCCCCCGACGGCGCCGGTGTCAATGCCGATGCGGTGGCGCCGCACCTCGGGGGCGCGGCTCGGCGTATGGCCATGCACCACCACCTGTTCCAGCGGGTCCGGCCAGGACAGGAAAGGCTCGCGGATCCACAGCAGGTCTTGTTCCCGCTGCGCCGCCAGGGGCCGGCGGGGGTCCAGCCCGGCATGCACGAACAGGTAGCTGCCGGCCTGCCAGAACAGGCCGGTGCCCTGCATCAGTGCCAGATGGGCGGGCGGCGGACCGGCGCGGCCATAGCTTCGCAGGGTGGCGCGGCCGCCATTCGCCAGCCACAGATCCTCGGCAGCGGTGCCGCGGCCGGCCGCCAGCGCCTCCAGCATCATGGCCTCGTGATTGCCGCGCAACAGCACCGACTCGGCGCCCGCGACCGGCGGGGGCTGCAGCAGCCGGTTCAGCACCGCGGCGGAATCCGGTCCCCGGTCGATGTAATCGCCCAGATGCACCACGGCGCAGCGCTCGCCCGGCAGCACCGCCCAGTCGGCGGCGATGGCGGCGTGCAGCGCGGTCAACCGCGCCGCGCAGCCATGCACATCGCCGATCGCGTAGACCCGCAGGCCCGGCGGCAGGCGGCCCGGGGACAGCATGGCCATGGCCGGCTTCCCGCCGCTCAGCCGGCGGCGACACGCCAGATGCGATTGCCGGTGTCATCGGTCACCAGCAAGGCACCCCGCGCATCCTGGATCACGCCCACCGGCCGGCCATAGGTCTCGCCACGCTGCGGATCCGGCATGAAGCCGGTCAGGAAATCCTCGATCGGGCCGGCGGGCCGTCCCTCGGAAAACGGCACGAAGGCCAGGCGATAGCCGCTGAACTCGGTCCGGTTCCAGGAGCCGCGCTGGGCCACGAAGGCGCCGCCGCGATACCGCGGGGGCAGCGCCTCGCCGCGGCCGAATGCCAGGCCGATGGAGGCGGTGTGGCTGCCGACGGCGTAGTCCGGCGCGATGGCGGCGCGCACGAGGTCCGGGCGTTCGCGTGCCATGCGCGGGTCCGGGTGGGAGCCCCAGTAGCTGTAGGGCCAGCCATAGAAGCCGCCATCCCGCACGCTGGTGATGTAGTCGGGCACCAGATCATCGCCGATGTTGTCGCGTTCGTTCACCGCCGTCCACATCGCGCCGGTCTGGGGATGCCAGTCGAGCCCGTTGGGGTTGCGCAGGCCGTGCGCAAAGACGCGCTGGTGGGCGCCATCCGGATCGATCTCCAGGATGGCGGCGCGGCGTGCCTCGCGCTCCATGCCGTATTCACCGACATTGCTGGCCGAGCCCACCGTGACATACAGCTTCCGCCCATCCGGTCCGAAGGCGATGTTGCGCGTCCAGTGGTTGTTGTAGCCGCCCGCCGGCAGGTCGAGGATGCGCTGCGGCGCGCCGGCGTCGATGCGCTGCGTCTCGGGGTCGAAGGGGAAGCGCAGCACCCCGTCGGTATTGGCGACGTAGAGCAGCCCGTCCCGCCACTGCAGGCCGAAAGGCTGGTTCAGCCCGCGCAACAGCACGCTGCGGGTTTCGGCGATGCCGTCCCCGTCCTCGTCGCGCAGCAGGGTGATGCGGTCGGGGCTTGCACCGCTCACCGTGCCGGATCGTTGTTGCAGGCGCAGCTTGGCTTCGTCTTCCGCCGTTTCAGGCGGCTTCGGGGTGGTGCGGGCCTCGGCCACCAGCACGTCGCCGGTGGGCAGCAGGTGCATCCAGCGCGGGCTGTCCAGGTCGCGCGCGAACTCGGTGACGGTGAAGCCGGCGGGCGCCTTGGGCCGGGCGCCGTCAGGCCAGCCGACCTGGCGGGAGAAATTCTGCACCTCATGCGTCGGATCGGGGCGCGGCAGCACGGGCTCGCGGCCCAGTCCCGGCCCGCTGGTCTGCGCCGCCGCCCGCCCCGCCACCAGACCCAGGGGAAGGCCGAGGGCGGATACCATCATCAGGCGGCGCGAGGTCTGGGCCATGCGGCAACTCCATGTGGACACGCTGGATCGATGCCGCTGCAATTCGCGGTTTCCGGCGAAGTTGCCGGATGGCCATCCGCCGTTACCGCCCGAAATACCAGCCGCAAGCATCAGCCGCGGCGGCGCGCCTCGAACCGCGCCTGCGCCGCCATGCGCACCGCCGCGTTGTTCGCACCGAACTGGCGATAATTGCCGCGCCGCTGCACCACCTCGAAGAAGAAGCGGTCGGCGAAGTTGGCAGTGTAGGCATGCACGAAGCCGCCGCCATCCTGGTCCTGATCATAAAGCAGGTTCAGCCGCTGCAACGCCGCCAGCTCGGCATCCTCCAGCCCGAAGCGGGCGGCGAGATCGTCATAATAGTTCTCCGGGATCGGCAGCAGCGGCGCGCCGCGGCCGCTCATCCCGGTGACGCTGGCCGCCGCGTCCCCGGCGAGAAAGGCGATGTGGTGCACGCCGGCGCCGGCGGCAGCGGATATGAACCGCCCGGTGGCCGTTTCGCGCGCTTCCGAGGTGTTGAGCGGCAGCCGCACCGTGCCGGCGGCGTTCACCAGGGCGCGGCTGTGCACCAGTCCCTGCGGGTCCGGCAGGTCGAGCTGCGGCTCCGGCTCCAGCCCGAAGACACCGCGGTAGAACAGCACGAAGCCGTCCATCTGGCCCGGCGCCAGGGCCTGCGTCACGTGATCGATGCCGAGCAGCGGTGGCGCGGCGGCCGGCGCCGTCGGCAGGAGGTGGAAATCCTCCTCCCACAGCGAGGGCCGGCCGGGGTGGTGCTCCACCAGCAGCACCAGCGCGCCATTCGGCGCGCGCAGCGCCGGCAGCGGCCGCTCGCCGACGCCGCGCTTCTCGTTCCAGGATGCGCACAGCAGCGCTTCGGCCCGGCGGGCCGCCGCGGCGGCGTCATTGACGGCGAAGCCCATGGCACAGACGGAGGGACCGTGCATCTCGAAATGCCCGGCGGCGGCGCTGTCCGGCTCGCTGTTCAGCACCAGGTTGACGCTGCCCTGGCGATACAGCTCCACCGCCTTGGACCGGTGCTGCCCCGCGCGCTGGAAACCGAGCTGGCCCAAGAAGCTGCCAAGCTGCTGGCGTGAGGCGTCGTTGACGGCGAACTCCAGGAACTCGACGCCGGACATCCGCGGGGCGGGCGGCAGGGCCGCGGCCGGCAAGGTGGGCGCGGCCTCGGCTTCCGCCAGGATCAGCGAGCGCAAGCCGTCCCGCGCCGTCTGCCGCACCGGCGCGGCGCGGAACTCGTCGTTGAAGATTTCCAGCGACAGCGGCCCGGCATAGCCGGACGCCAGCACTGCGCGCAGAAAGCCGGAAATGGGCAGCTGGCCCTGGCCGGGAAAGTTGCGGTAGTGCCGGCTCCATTGCAGCACATCCATGTCGTAGAGCGGCGCGTCGGCGAGCTGGACAAAGAAGATGCGCTCGCCCGGCAACGCGGCGAGGCCGGACGGATCGTCCTTCAGCGCCAGGGTGTGGAAGCTGTCCACGATCAGCCCGAGGGCAGGGTGGTCGGCGCGGGTCACGATGTCCCAGGCCTGGTGCCATCGGCGGGTGTGGCGGCCCCAGGCCAGCGCCTCGAAGCCGACGCGCAGGCCGCGCTGCGCCGCGCGCTCCGCCATCTCGCGCAGGTCGGCGGCGGCGCGGGCCGGGTCGTCCATGCAGGCTTCCTGCACGTTGGAGCAGACCAGCACGAGGTCGGTGCCCAGCGCCTGCATCACGTCGAATTTGCGCTCGGCGCGGTCGAGGTTGCGGCGGCGTTGCGGCTCCGGCATCGCCTCGAAGTCGCGGAAGGGCTGGAAGATGGTGATGGCGAGGCCGAGATCGGCCGCCATCTTGCGCACGTCGGCCGGTGAGCCGTTAAAGGTCAGGAGGTCGTTCTCGAAGATCTCGACGCCGTCGAAGCCGATATTTGCCGCCGCCTCCAGCTTGTCGGTCAGGTCGCCGCTGAGGCAGACCGTGGCGATGGAACGGGAATGGCGGCCGGGCATGGCAGGGATCCTTGTGCGGCGGGGCGGCGGCGGTGCGGGGGCGGCTCGCCGCGCAACGTGCCGCGCGGAATGGCCGGCGAAGGGGAACTCCGGCCGCCCTGCCGGAGTTCCCCTTCGGCATGGCAGGCTATTCGAGAGTGATGCCGCGCGCCTTGATCAGTTCGCCCCATTTGGTGCTTTCCGCCGCCAGATAGGCAGGGAACTGATCGGGCGTGCCGAAGGCCGGAAAGATCGAATTCTGCTTCAGCCGGTCTAGCACTTCCGGGTTGCGCATCGTTGCCGCGGTGGCGGCGCCCAGCGTCTGGATGATCTCCGCCGGCGTGCCGGCCGGGGCCAGGATGGCGAACTCGGACGCGCATTCATAGCCCGGCAGGCCGGATTCGGCGATGGTCGGAACCTCCGGCGCCAGCGGGTTACGCTGCAGACTGGACACGCCGAGCGGCACGATCTGCTTCGCCGCCATCATCGGAAGCGCCGTCACCGCGTCCACGAAGGCCATCTGCACCTCGTTGGTGATCAGCGCCTGCACCGCCGGAGCACCGCCGCGATAGGTGACGTTCTGCACCTCGGCCCCGGTTTGCCGCAGAAACAGCTCGGTTGCCAGATGCGCCGAGGAGCCGGCGCCGGAGGAGGCATAGGAGAGCTTGCCCGGCTGCTGCTTGGCCAGCGCCACGAAGCCCGGGATGTCCCTGACGCCGAGCTGCGGGCTGACGCACAGAAAAATCGGCGTGGTGGCGACGCGGCCGATGCCGGTGAACGACTTCTCGTCATCATAGCCGCGCTGCGGAAACAGGTGGCGCGCCATGGCATAGGTGGAGTTGACGCCGAACAGCAGGGTGTGGCCGTCGGGCCGGGCGCGCGCGACCGAGGCGTGGCCGATGGTGCCCGAGGCGCCGGCGCGGTTCTCCACCACCACCTGCTGGCCGAGTTCCCGGGTCAGCTGCTGCGCCACCACCCGCGCCACGAAGTCGGTGGAACCGCCGGGGGCCCAGGACACCACCAGGGTGACGGTGTGGGTAGGATAAGCACCCTGGGCGGCCCCCTGGACGGCGCCTTGCGCGGCGGCGCTGCGCGGGCGCAGCAACGCGCCGCCGACCGTGCCGCTGCCGGCGGCGATCAGGCTGAGGCCGGCGGCGAGGCCGCGGCGGGAAAGGGTCATGATTCCTCCTCCATGCTTCTGGACGTTGTTTCCGCGGATCCCTCCCGGCGTGTGCCAGGGGAAAGGCGCGAAGTTTTGGTTGGATTGTACGTACCAGATAGTACATTAGCCTGACAAGCAGAACCCGCTGCCCTGGAGCTCCCGTTGTCATGTCCGTTTCCGGAACCGCCGCCCCGCCTGTGCCACCCGGCCCCGCCTGTCTGGTCGGGCTGATCGGCAGCGGCATCCAGTCTTCGCGCTCCCCGGCGCTGCACGAGCAGGAAGCAACGGCGCAGGGCCTCCGCCTCATCTACCGCCTGCTCGACCTTGACGTGCTGAAGCTGGGGGTCGAGGCGCTGCCTGCGTTGCTGGAGGCGGCCCAGCGCTGCGGCTTCAACGGGCTGAACATCACCCATCCCTGCAAGCAGGCGGTGCTGCCGCTGCTGGACGAGGTGTCGGAGGATGCCCGGGCGCTGGGGGCGGTGAACACGGTGGTGTTCGGGAACGGGCGGCGGATCGGCCACAACACCGACCATTCCGGCTTCGCCGAGGGCTTCCGCCGCGGACTGCCCGATGCGCGCATGGAACAGGTGGTGCAGCTGGGCGCCGGCGGGGCCGGGGCGGCGGTGGCCCATGCGGCGCTGGCGCTGGGCACCGGGCGGCTGGTGCTGCTCGACAGCGACGCATCCCGCGCCGTCGCCCTGGCCGAGCAGCTATCCGCCCGCTTCGGCGCCGGCCGCGCCGTGGCCGGTGCCGACATCGCCGCCGCGATGCACGACGCCGACGGGCTGATCCACGCGACGCCGACCGGCATGGCGAAGTATCCGGGCCTGCCATTGCCGGCCGAGTTGCTGCAACCGCATCATTGGGTGGCCGACGTGGTCTACGTGCCACTGGACACCGAGCTGCTGCGCACCGCCCGCCGCATCGGCTGCCGCACCGTGGATGGCGGCGGCATGGCGGTGTTCCAGGCCGTGGGCGCCTTTCGCCTGTTCACCGGGCGCGAGCCTGACGCGGAGCGGATGCTGCGCCACTTCGCCGGCATGGATTGAACGGGCAGGAGCGGCGGCTCAGCCTGCCTGATCGGCGCGGACCAGCCGCAGCACGGCCTCGACGATCAGCCGGCACTGCCGCGCGGCGCGCTCCGGCGCCGCCATGTCCTGGCCGAAGATCACGCCCAGCGTGTGGCGGTTGGCGACGCGGTGGAAGCTGAAGCCGTTGATCAGGACGTGCAGGTCGAGCGGATCGAGGCCCGGGCGGAACACGCCCGCCGCCACGCCGCGATCGAGCAGCCGGCGCATCAGCCCAATCACCGCCTCGTTGCGCCGGCTGACGGTGGCAGATCCGGCGATGTGGCGGGCGCCGTGGATGTTCTCCACCGTCACCATGCGGACGAAATCGGGATGCTCGGCATGGTAGTTGAAGGTGGTTTCCACCAGCCGGGCCAGCGCCTCCGCGGGGGGAAGCTGGTCCAGCAGCAGGTCCTGCTCCGTGGCGCGGATACCTTCGTACATCTCCTCCAGCGCGGCGGCGTAGAGCCCTTCCTTGCTGCCGAAGTAATAATAGATCATCCGCTTGGTGGTCTGGGTGCGGGCGGCGATCTCGTCCACCCGTGCCCCGGACAGGCCCTTGGCGGCGAATTCGGCGATGGCGGCGTCCAGGATGGAGCGGCGGGTCTGCTCCGCGTCGCGCTGCCTTACCGCCTTTTCCGCCATCTCGCCTTGCATGCCCCGTCCAAGCCGTGCCGTCCGCGTCCAGCATGACCGGGGCGGGAAGCGGTCGCAACACCGCTCCCCCTGCAGGCGGCAGGGCGGCTCAGACGCGCTCCAGCACCATGGCGATGCCCTGGCCGACGCCGATGCACATGGTCACCAGCGCGTAGCGCGCCTGACGATGGTGCAGCTCGGCCACCGCCGTCTGCACCAGCCGCGCGCCCGACATCCCCAGCGGGTGACCGAGCGCGATGGCGCCGCCATTCGGGTTCACGTGCTCGGCGTCGTCCGGCAGGCCGAGGTCGCGCAGCACCGCCAACGCCTGCGAGGCGAAGGCCTCGTTCAGCTCGATCACGTCGATGTCGCCGATCGAAAGGCCGGCCTTGTCCAGCACCTTGCGGGTCGCCGGCGCCGGGCCGAAGCCCATGATGCGCGGCGGCACGCCGGCGGTGGCGCTGGCCACCACGCGGGCGCGCGGCGTCAGGCCGTAGCGGCCGGCGGCGGCCTCGCTGGCCAGGATGATGGCGCAGGCGCCGTCATTGACGCCGGACGCATTGCCCGCCGTCACCGTGCCGCCTTCCTTGCGGAACGGCGTGCCAAGCTTGGCCAGCGCCTCCAGCGTGGTGTCCGGGCGCGGGTGCTCGTCTCTCGAGATCACCAGCGGCTCGCCCTTACGGCGCTTGATCTCGACGGGGACGATCTCCTCGGCGAAGCGGCCGCTCTCGATCGCCGCCTTGGCGCGCTGCTGCGAGCGGAAGGCGAAGGCATCCTGGTCGGGACGGGAGATCTGAAAGTCGTTGGCGACGTTCTCGCCGGTCTCCGGCATGGAATCGACGCCGTACTGCGCCTTCATCAGCGGGTTGACGAAGCGCCAGCCAATGGTGGTGTCATAGATCTCGGCATGGCGGCCGAAGGCTTCCGCGCTCTTGCCTTGGACGAAGGGCGCGCGCGTCATGCTTTCGACGCCGCCGGCCAGCATCAGCTCCGCCTCGCCGGCCTTGATGGCGCGCGCGGCGATGCCGGTGGCGTCCATGCCGGAGCCGCACAGGCGGTTCACCGTGCTGCCGGGGATGCTGTCGGGCAGACCGGCCAGCAGCGTCGCCATGCGC
The DNA here is from genome assembly GCF_003604215.1 of Teichococcus vastitatis. Taxonomy (GTDB): domain Bacteria; phylum Pseudomonadota; class Alphaproteobacteria; order Acetobacterales; family Acetobacteraceae; genus Pseudoroseomonas; species Pseudoroseomonas vastitatis. The sequence continues at coordinate 480,474 of NZ_QXGS01000001.1, read as the reverse complement.
GCCACGTTGCGGTTGTCCTCGCCCGCCTGGTTGGCGCAGCCGAGGATCACATCCTCCACCGCTCCCCAGTCGAGCTCCTGATGCCGGGCCATCAGCGCCTTGATCGGCACGGCGGCGAGATCGTCCGCGCGCACGGCGGAGAGCCCGCCGGCGTAGCGGCCGATGGCAGTGCGGGCGGCATCGCAAATGAAGGCCTCAGCCATGGTTCGGATCCTTGTTGCTGTCGGCCAGATCAAGCTTCGCGTCGGTGCGGGCCTGCAGCGCCTCGAAGCTGAGGCCGGGCGCCATCTCGACCACGCGGAAGCCCTGCGGCGTCACGTCGATCACGGCGAGGTTGGTGTAGACGCGCCGCACCGCGCGCATCGCCGTCAACGGATAGGAGCATTTCGCCACCAGGCGGGGGCTGCCATCCTTGGTGGTGTGCTCCATCACCACCCAGAGGTTCTTGGCGCCGGCCGCGAGATCCATGGCGCCGCCGACCGCGGGCGCGGTGTCGTTGGCCGAGGTCGCCCAGTTGGCCACGTCACCATTCTCGGCCACCTCGAACGCGCCCAGCACGCAAAGGTCAAGATGCCCGCCGCGGATCATGGCGAAGCTGTCGGCATGATGGATGTAGCTGCCGCCGCGGCGCAGCGTCACCTGCTGCTTGCCGGCGTTGATCAGCCAGGGATCGGCGTCGTCCGGCCCCGGCGCGGGGCCCATGCCGAGCACGCCGTTCTCGGAATGAAAGATCACCTCGCGCTCGTTCGGCACGAAATCCGCCACCAGGGTCGGGATGCCGATGCCGAGGTTGACATACCAGCCCTCCGGAATGTCCTGCGCCACCCGGCGCGCCATGTCCTTGCGGGAGAGGGGGGTGAAGCTGTCGCTCATGGTGCGGTTCTCTCAGACGGTGACGCGGAGGACGCGGTCGACGAAGATGCCCGGTGTGACGATGTTCTCCGGGTCCAGCGTGCCGAGCGGCTCGATCTCGTCCACCTGCGCGATCGTCAGCCGGGCGGCCATGGCCATCACCGGATTGAAGTTCCGCCCCGAGCGACGATAGGTCAGGTTGCCCCAGCGATCCGCCTTGTGGGCCTGGATCAGCGCTACGTCACCGGGCAGCGCCATCTCCAGCACGCAGGGCTTGCCGTTGAACTCGGCGGTAGGCTTGCCCTCGGTCAGCAGCGTGCCGAAGCCGGTGGGGGTGTAGAAGGCCGGCACGCCGGCGCCGGCGGCGCGCATGCGTTCGGCAAGCGTGCCCTGCGGCACGATCTCCAGCTCCAGCTTGCCGGCCTTGTACAATTCCTCGAACACCACCGAGCCGACCGAGCGCGGAAAGGAGCAGATGATGCGGCGCACCCGCCCCAGCTCCATCAGCCGGGCCAAGCCGGTGCGGCCGGTGCCGGCATTGTTGGCGACGATGGTGAGGTCGGTGGCGCCCTGCTCGATCAGCGCCTCGATCAGCGCGTCGGGCTGGCCGACCGCGCCGAAGCCGCCGACCAGCACGGTGGCGCCGTCGGTGATGCCCTGCATCGCCTCCGCCAGGTTGCGGACGGTTTTGTTGATCATGCGGCGCTGCCTTGTCCGGGCATGGTTTCCTCGCTTCGTTGAGCCGGAGCCACGATAGGTCCGCCGCGCGCAGGGCCGCAACGCGGTGCGCTATGCGCACGATCATGGAGCGGGGTGCGCGGGCGGGCGGCGTCAGCCAGGAATGCTGTGGCGCAGTGCCGCCGCCGCCTGCCGCAGCGCCGGCAGCAGGGTGTCGTGCAGCGTGGCCTCGTCGGCGCGGCTGGCCTGCACGCCGATGTTCATGGCGGCGACGCAGCGCCCCCGCCCGTCGCGCACCGGTACGGCGAGGGAGCGCAGCCCCAGCTCCAGTTCCTCATCCACCAGCGCGTAGCCCTGGCCGCGCGCGGCGGCGACGGCTTCGCGGATCGCGGGCCGGGTGGTGCGGGTATGCGCCGTCAGCGCCTCGGGGGTCAGGGCGGCGATGTGCTGCTCCAGCGCGCGCGGCGGCAGGGCGGACAACAGGGCGCGGCCCAGCGCGGTGCAATGCGCCGGCAGCCGGCTGCCCACCGCCAGGGTCACGGACATGATGCGCCGCGCCGCCGCCCGGGCGATGTAGACCACGTCCGGCCCGTCCAGGATGGCGGCCGAGCAGCTCTCGCCGGTGGCTTCCCGCACCGCCTCCAGCTGCGGCTGGATCAGCCCGGGCAGGGCCGCGCTGGCCAGCCAGGCGCCGCCCAGGCGCAGCACGCGCGGCGTCAGGGTGAAATGCCGCCCGTCGGTTTCCGCATAGCCCAGCGCCACCAGGGTCAGCAGGCAGCGGCGGGCGGCGGCGCGGCTGCTGCCGGTTGCGGCGGCGATGTTGGCGATGGTGGCGCGCTGCCGGGTGGCACCGAACACCTCGATCACCGCCAGGCCGCGCGCCAGCCCGCCCAGGTGGTCGCGCTCCGCGCGGGCCGGGATGCCGGCCGGCATCAGGGCGCAACCGCCGCGGGCTGCACCGACTGCGCCGCGGCGGCCAGCTGCGCGCGCAGCCAGGCATGCCGCGCTTCCTGCTGGTGGCGCCGGTGCCACACCATGTAGAGCGGCAGCAGCCCGAGCTGCCCTCCGCCGCGCCCGGCCGGGCGCAGCGGCAGCGCCGCGCTGGCCAGGCCGCGGAGCGCGGAGTGGCGCAGCATGGCGGGCAGGGTCGCCAGCATCGCGCTGCCGCGCAGGAAGCCGGCGATGGCGGTGAAATCCGGCACCTCGAGGGCGATGTCCCGCGTCACGCCCAATGCCTCCAGCCGGCGATCGAAATCCAGCTTCTCGCCTTCCGGGTGCAGCACCGTGACGTGCCGCGCCGCGAGGTAGTCATCCCGCCCGCGCGGGGCGGTGCGGCAGGCGGGATCGTAGAAGCAGGCGTAGCGGTCGGTCAGCAGGCGCTTCTGCAGGATGTCGGTGCCGGAGGGGGGCAGAGGGGTGACCAGCAGCTCGCAGCCCTGTTCGCGCAGCAGGGCGGCGGCCGGCGCGCCGGAGGGAATGACCCGCAGGCTGAAGCGCGCTACCTGCCCTTGGACCCGTGCGAAGAAGGCAGGCAGCAGCAGGTCGCGCTGGAAGTCGTTGGCGGCGATGGTGAAGGACAGCGTGGCCGTGGCCGGGTCGAAGGGTCGGTGACGGCCGAGGTTCTGCATTCCCGCCAGCAGCGCCTGCACCGGTGCCGCCAGGGCGCGGGCATGGGCCGTGGCAGTGATGCCGCGCCCGGACTTGACGAAGAGCGGGTCGCCCAGCGTGGCCCGCAGCCGGTTCAGCCCGTGGCTGGCGGCCGACTGGCTGAGGCCCAGCCGTTCGGCCGCCTGCGTCACAGAGCCGGTGTCCAGCACCGCCAGGAACAAGCGCAGCGCGTGGCCGTCCAATGCCAACGCATCGATGCCCTTCATGCATTGCATGATAAAGCCGCGGTTTTCCGATGCAACGCATCCCGGCATGCTGGCGGGCACGCGGCGGCCTGCCGGCCCTGCCGCGCAACAATCCAGCAACCGCAGGAGGAACGCCGATGCCCGCCGATGGCATGACCGGCCTGATGGCCGGAACGCAGGGCGACATCATGCGCCGCGACCGCAACCAGCACCCGCCCGCCTTCACCCCGCAATACAAGACCAGCGTGCTGCGCTCCCCCCGCCGTGCCCTGGTGTCGCTGGAGCCGGGGCCGGGCGAGAACGCCGGCCCGGTGTTCAAGGCGCGCATCCTGGAGCCGCTCGACAATGACCTGATCCGCAACTACGCCCAGGCGGAGGGGAATCACGGGGACGCCCAGGGCGAACGCATCATCGTCCATGGCAAGGTGCTGGACGAGTGCGGCCGGCCGGTGCCCAACACGCTGATCGAGGTGTGGCAGGCCAATGCCGGCGGCCGCTACCGCCACAAGAACGACAGCTACCTGGCGCCGCTCGATCCGAATTTCGGCGGCCAGGGCCGCTGCATGACCGATGCCGACGGCAATTACTTTTTCCGCACGATCCGCCCCGGGCCCTATCCCTGGCGCAACAACGGCAGCGACTGGCGCCCGGCGCACATCCACATCTCGCTGTTCGGCCACGCCTTCGTGCAGCGGCTGGTCAGCCAGCTTTATTTCGAGGGCGATCCGCTGATCCCGTTCTGTCCGATCATCGGCACGCTGCCGGACAAGGCGGCGGCCGAGCGGCTGGTGGCCAGGCTCGACATGGGCAATGCGGTGCCGTTCGACGCACTGGCCTACCGCTTCGACGTGGTGCTGCGCGGCCGGCGGCAAACCTTTTTCGAGAACCGTCCGGAAGGGATGTGAAACGATGCCCGTGGAATACCTGAAGGAAACGCCGTCCCAGACCGGCGGCCCCTATGTCCACATCGGCACCCTGCCGGCCTTCGCCGGGCTCGCCGTGCGCACGCAGGAACAGCCGCACATCATCGACGGCGCGGGCGAGCGCATCCGCATCACCGGCCTCGTCATCGACGGCTCCGGCACACCGGTGCGGGATGCGCTGCTGGAGCTGTGGCAGGCGGATGCCGAGGGGCGGCACAATGCCGGCGACTTCTCCGGCTGGGGCCGCGCGGCGGCCTCCTCCGAAACCGGCGAATGGATGTTCGAAACGGTGCGGCCGGGCGTGGTGCCCTGGCGGGACGGGCGGCCGCAGGCGCCGCATGTCAGCCTGCTGATCTTCGCCCGCGGCATCAACATCCACCTGCACACCCGGATGTATTTCCCGGAAGACGCGGCCGCGCTGGAGGCCGACCCGGTGCTGCGCAGCGTGGAGCAGGCGGGGCGCCGCGCCACGCTGGTGGCCGAGCGCACCGCGGCCGCCGACATGCCGAGCTACCGCTTCACCATCCACCTGCAGGGCGATGCGGAAACGGTGTTCTTCGACATGTGACGGCGCGAGGCGGGGCGGCAGATCACCTCTCCGCTCCGGTCCCGCGCGACGCCACGCGCGGGACCTGCTAAGCGCAACCGCATGACCGACGCCATCCAGGCCGAAGGCCTGACCAAGCGCTACGGCGAGAACCTTGCCGTGGACGCGCTGAGCTTCACCCTGCCGCGCGGCGCCACCTGGGGATTGCTGGGCGGCAATGGCGCCGGCAAGAGCACCACCATCGCCATGCTGCTCGGCCTGCTGGTGCCGAGCGCCGGAACGGTCCGGGTGCTCGGGCATGACATGGCGCGCGACCGCTTCGCGGCGCTGGCGCGGATGAACTTCTCCTCGCCCTATGTGGCCCTGCCGCACCGGCTGAGCGTGGCCGAGAACCTGCGGGTCTATGCCCATCTCTACGACGTGCCGCGGGCCGAGGCGCGCATTGCCGAGCTGGCGGCGGCGCTGCAGCTGGAGGAGATCCTCCACCGCCCGGCCGGGCAGCTTTCCGCCGGGCAGAAGACCCGCGTGGCGCTGGCCAAGGCGCTGGTGAACCGCCCCGAGCTGCTGCTGCTGGACGAGCCCACCGCCAGCCTCGACCCGGATACCGGGGATTGGGTGCGCTCCTGGCTGGAGCGCTACCAGGCCGAGAGCGGCTGCGCCATCCTTCTGGCCAGCCACAACATGGCCGAGGTGGAGCGGCTGTGCGGCCACGTGCTGATGCTGAAGCGCGGCCGCATCGTGGATCAGGGCAGCCCGTCCGAACTCGCCGCCCGCTTCGGCCGCGACAATCTGGAGGAAGTGTTCCTGGACATCGCCCGCAACCGCAAACGGGCTGGCGAGCCGATGGGGGAGGCCGTGGCATGAAGGGCTCGCTGCGCCGCGTCTGGGGCCTTTGCTACCGCCATCTCGCGCTGTACCGCCACTCCTGGCCCCGCCTGCTGGAGCTGATGTACTGGCCGATCCTGCAGATGCTGGTCTGGGGCTTCGTCACCGCCTACCTCGCCGGGGTGCAGCAGAACACCGCCAGCGTGGCGGCCGGCGTGCTGCTCGGCGGCGTGCTGCTGTGGGAGGTGGCGCTGCGCTCACAGATGGGCTTCGCCATCACCTTCCTGGAGGAGATCTGGAGCCGCAACCTCGGCCACATCTTTGTCTCCCCGCTGCGGCCGGGGGAACTGGTGGCCGGGCTGATGTGCATGGCGACGCTGCGCATGCTGACCGGCGTGCTGCCGGCGGTGGCGCTGGCCTGGGCGCTGTACGGCTTTGGCCTGTTCCGCATGGGGCCGGTGGTGGTGCTGTTCTTCGCCGCGCTGATGCTGATGGGCTGGGCCGTGGCGCTCGGCGTCACCGCGATGATCCTGCGGCACGGGGCGGGGGCGGAGCCGCTGGCCTGGTCGGTGCTGTTCGGCCTGACGCCCTTTGCCTGCGTGTTCTACCCGCTCTCCACCCTGCCCACGGGTCTCCAATGGGTGGCGCAGGCGATCCCCGCAGCGCATGTCTTCGAGGGCATGCGCGCGGCGCTGACAGAGGGGCGGCTCGACAGCTTCCACCTGCTGATGGCCTTCGGGCTGGACTTGATCTGGCTGCTGGTGCTGGGCCGGGTGTTCGGGGCGCAGTTCGAGGCGGCACGCCGCTCCGGTGCTTTGCTGACCATCGGCGAGTAGGGCGCCGGAAGCATTCTCGCCGGCATTCCCGCTGGCGTGGAAAGGCGCTACAGCCCGGGGCGTGACCCAGACCCGCTTCTTCCTGATCCGCCACGCGCTGGTGGAGCCTTCCGCCCGGTTGATCATGTATGGCGACATGGACGTGGCGGTGTGTGCCGTGACCATGGCGCAGGATGCCGAATCCTATCGCTGGCTGGCCGGGCGCCTGCCGGCCGGTGCGCGCTGGTTCCACACGCCGCTGTCCCGCACCCGTGCCACGGCCGATGCCATCTTCGCCGCCGGATACCCGGCGGTGCCGATGGAGATGGAGCCGCGTTTCGTCGAGCAGCACCTGGGCGAATGGCAGGGCATCACCCACGAGGCGCTGGTTGAGATGCTGCGCGACCCGCCGCACCCGTTCTGGCCGCACGGCGCCGACGAAACCCCGCCCGGCGGCGAAAGCCTGCGCGACGTGATCGAGCGCCGCGTCGGCCCGGCACTGGACGACATGGCAGCGCAATACCCGGACGGGAACGTGGTGATCGTCGCGCATGGCGGCTCGATCCGCGCCGCGGTGGCGCATGCTCTGCAGTTGACCCCGCAGCAGGCCTTCCGCCTGTCGGTGAAGAACCTGTCGCTGACCCGGCTGGAGAACCACGCGGGCGAATGGCGCGTGGTTTCGGTCAATGAGGAGCCGCCCGGGCCGCTCTGAGCGCCGGTCTGGCAAGTTTGGCTTGCCAGCGGCGCTGCCAGAGGTCATTGCTTCGCAAGGACTTGGCGGAGGACTCTCATGCGGCGTTCGATCTTCGGGGCAGCGCTTCTCGGCGCGGTGTCGCTGTTCGCCCTGGTGGCTCCGCGCCCGGCCCTGGCGCAGGCGGAGCAGCAGGCCCTGGTGGACCGCTCCACCCTCGCGGTGCAGGAAATGCTCAGCGCCGGGGATGGCGGCAACGCGGCGCACTTCAATGACGCGGTGACGCTGCTGCGCCGGGCCCGCGCCGTGATGGTCTGCCCGCGCGTGTTCCGCGCCGGCTTCATCTTCGGCGGACAGGGTGGATCCTGCGTGCTGGTGGCGCGCGATGGCGCCGGCTCCTGGTCCTCGCCGGCCTTCTACGGCATGGGCTCGGGCAGCATCGGCCTGCAGGCCGGCATCCAGGACGCCATGGTCATGATGGTGATCCTGACGGACAAGGGCTTGTCCGCGCTGATGGACAGCCAGTTCAAGATCGGCGCCGATGCCTCGATCGCGGTGGCCACCATCGGCGGTGGCATCGCCGGCGCCACCACCGCCGCGGTGGGCGCCGACATCGTCACCTTTGCCAAGACGCGCGGCCTGTATGCCGGCATCGCGCTGGATGGCTCGCTGCTGTCCGGCCGCTCCGAATGGAACCGCGCCTATTACGGCCAGAGCTACGGGGCGCGGCAGATCGTGGTCGACATGGCCGCCTACAACCCGGGCGCCGATCCGCTGCGCGCGGCGCTGATGCGCTACGGCAGTGGCCAGCCGGCGGCGCAGGCGCCGCAGCAGGGCTATGCGCAGCCGGGCTACCAGCAGCCGGCGCAGCCTTATCAGCAGAACCAGCCTTACCAGGCGCCGCCGGGTTACGCCCCCGGCAGCGGCGTTTCCGCCGAGCCGCTGCGCTGAACGCCGCAGAGGGCCGCCCGTGGGCGCGGAGCGGGGCGTCTCCGGCCGGCTGATGGCGCTCGCCACGCGGGCGCCGTGGGGCAGATCCGGGATCGGGTGACATGGGAACTGGCCCCGCAGCCGGCGCCGCGATATCTGCGCCGGGTCTCCGGCACAGGCGTTGCTGCCGCCAGTCCGCCGGGGCAGCCGCGGAAGGATTCGCGGCGGGAAGAAGGCGGGGGAGGCGCGCTCCACGGCGCCGGCCGGCGCGCCGGGCCCGGAAGCCTGGTGGCCGGATGGATGGCCTCCCGTCGGCGATGCGCGGCGCCTGAGGCTCAGGCCCCGGAATCCAGGGCCAGACGCAGGCTGCGGCCCTCGGCACTGGCGGGGTCGATCAGCCCTTCGCGCAGAAACAGGTCAATCAGCACCAGGTTGACGTTGAACTTCACGTCGTCGGTGTCGCGCACCGCCTCCAGGGCCCGCCGCAGCGGCCACAGCTCGAAATGCTCCACCTCGTCGTCATGCGGCACCGGGGTGAAGCTTTCGGGCAGGTCAAGGTCGAAGACGTGCAACAGGTCGCGACGCAGCCCTTCCTCGTTCCGCATGATGTAGGATACGCGGCCCACCGGGCGGGCCCGCGACGCCAGCTCCGGCGGCATTCCGGCTTCCTCGGCGGCTTCCTTGATCAGCGTGGCGGCGGCATCCAGCCCGGCCGGCACGCCGCCGCCCACCACGTTGTCCCATTGCCCGGGGGCGACCGACTTGGTCTTCGAGCGCCGGCCCAGCCAGACATGCACCCCGTCCGCGCGCCGCACCAGGCCGTTCAGGTGAACCCCCTGGGCCTGCACGCCGAAGGCCGGGATGGCACCGCGGTCGAGCCGCGCCAGCACCGGCCCATCCGGCGCGGCGCGCACGTCGAAGGCCTCGTCGCGCAGCCGCAGGTGGCCGGCCTTCTCCAGGTCGCGCACGGTGTCCGCCAGGATGCGGTCGCGCTGCGCCGGCATCCGGGCGGTGACGGACACGCCATCGGCGTCGAAGTGGAAGTCGCGCGGGCGGAAGGCCAGCCAGCGGGCCAGGTCGGGCTCCAGCCAGCCGACCTGCTCGGCGCCGAGGCGGAATGGCACCAGCCCGGCCGGGGAGTGGAGGTTGTTGCAGGCCTCGATGTGGCGACGGAAAGCGTCCATGCCGGGTTCTTGCCGCCGGTCCCGGCCTGCTGCAAGGCTTGCCGCCATGATCGACCTCGACCGCATCCGCGCCGACACGCCGGCGACCGCCCGCCGCGCCTATCTGCACAGCGCCGGGGCGGCGCTGATGCCGGCGCCGGTGCTGCGGGCGCAGATCCGCCATCTGGAGCTGGAGGCGGAGATCGGTGGCTACGCCGCCGCCACGGCCGAGCAGGTGCGGCTGGATGCGGTCTATGACGGGGTGGCGCGGCTGCTGAATGCCGGGCGTGACGAGATCGCCCTGGTGGAGAACGCCACCGTTGCCTGGCAGATGGCCTTCTATTCGCTGCGCTTCGCCCCCGGCGACCGCATCCTGACCGCCGAGGCCGAGTATGCCGCCAACTACGTCGCCTTTCTGCAGGTGGCCCGCCGCACCGGCGCGGTGATCGAGGTGGTGCCCTCCGATGCCTCGGGCGCGCTGGACGTGGCGGCGCTGGAGCGGATGATCGACCGGCGGGTGAAGCTGATCGCCATCACCTGGGTGCCGACCAATGGCGGCCTGCGCAACCCGGCGGCGGCGGTGGGCCGCATAGCCCGGGCACATGGCATTCCTTATCTGCTCGATGCCTGCCAGGCGGTGGGGCAGATGCCGGTGGATGTGCAGGCGATCGGCTGCGACATGCTCTCCGCCACCGGGCGCAAATTCCTGCGTGGGCCGCGCGGCACCGGCTTCCTGTATGTGCGGCGGACGCTGCTGGAGCAGCTGGAGCCGCCGGTGATCGACCATTTCGCCGCGCCCTGGGTGGCGCGTGGCGAATACCGGCTGCGCGCGGATGCCCGCCGCTTCGAGAGCTGGGAAAACAACTACGCCGCCCGCGCCGGATTGGGCGCCGCGGTGGATTACGCGCTGATGATCGGGCTGGAGACGATCGAGGCGCGCTGCCGGATGCTATCCGGTCGGCTGCGAAGTGGGCTGGCGGCGCTGCCCGGCGCCGGGCTGCACGACCTCGGGGCCGATCCCTCGGCCATCGTCTCCTTCACCCTGGAAGGGTGGCAGGCGCGGGATGCAGTGGCGGCGGCGGAGCGGGCCGGCATCACCATCGGTGCTTCCGATCCCGCTTCCACCCGGCTCGATGCCGAGCGGCGCGCCCTGCCGACGCTGATCCGCGCCTCGCCGCACTACTACAACACGGAGAACGAGATCGACCGGCTGCTGGAGTTCTGCGCCACCGGGCGGTGAGGCACTATTCGGCGGCGGCGGTCGCCGGGCGGCCGGCGCGTCCGTCGGGCAGCAGCCGATCCATCCAGCGGGCCAGGGCCGGGGTGGCGTAAAGGCAGAGCAGGGCGCCCACGGTGTTGAAGGCAACATGCGCATTGGCGATCTGCTGCGCCGTGTCGCCGGCCGACCAGGCGGCGAAGCCGGCCAGTGCATCGATCAGCAGCAGACCCGCCGCCACGCTGACGATGTTGAAGCCGAGGTGGAACAGCGCCGCCCGCACCGCCGCGCGGGAGCGGCCCAGCGTCGCCAGCAGCGTGTCGGAACAGGTGCCGATCTCCGCCCCGAGCATCATGGCGAGGCCGGTCGGAAGGTCGATCAGCCCCTGCGAGGCCAGGGTGATCACCACCCCAAGGGTCGCCGAGGAGGACTGGATCAGCAGGGTGAAGGCGGCGCCGATCAGCATGCCGCGCAGCGGCGCGTCGCTGGATCGCAGCCATTCGGTGACGCCCGGCTGGTCCTGCAGCGGCTTCACCGCCTCCCCCAGCGTGCCGAGGCCGAACAACACCAGCCCGAGCCCGGCCAGGGCCAGGCCCCAGTGGCGCCACGGCTCGGGCGCCAGCGCGCGCGCCAGCAGGCCGAGGGCGAGCAGGATGGGTGCGAAATCCTCAATGCCGAGGGCGAAGATCTGGCTCGACACGGTGGTGCCGATGTTGCTGCCCAGGATCACCGGCAGCGCCTGGGCGAAGCCCACCAGCCCGGCATCCACCAGCCCGATCAGCAGGATGATGGTCACGGAGGAGGAATCGAGCAGGGTGGTGGCCGCGGTGCCGGTCAGCAGGCCGCGCAGCGGGCCGTCCGTGGCGTGGCCCAGCAGGCGCTTCGCCCGGTCGCCGGCGGCGGCGCGCAGGCCGTCTGCCAGCAGCGCGACGCCCAGCAGAAACAGCGCCAGCCCGGCGGTGCAGCCCATGGCCAGGTCGAACCAGTCCATCGGCGGCGCCGCCTGCCCGCCCGCCGGCTGGGCCCAGCCGGGCCAGGCCGGCAGCAGCAGAGCCAGGGCCAGCAGGGCTGGCAGAAGCGGACGCGAAGCGGAACGCGGCATGGGCGGGGCCTCCGGTCGGGCTGCGGCGCCGGCGCGGCCGGGCTGCCGCACAGCACAACGCCCGGCTGGGCCGCGGGGCGAACTCCGCCGCGCGATGTCACGAAAACATCTTCGCCTTGGCGTATCGCGGGTCTGCCGCGCCCGCGTCGCGGATTGCGGCCCTCCGGCGGAGCCGCCATGTAACCGGCCCTGACACGGAGACTGCCCGCTGATGCCTGCCCCCGCGCCCACTGTCGTGCCACCGCGCGGCCATCTGCAGACCTTGCGCACCCTGGCGCCCTACCTGTGGCCGAAGGGCGAGACGGGGCTCCGGGCGCGCGTGGTGGTCGCCCTGGGGCTGATGCTGCTGGCCAAGGGCGCCAATGTGCTGGTGCCGCTGGTCTATGCCCGCGCGGTGGATGCGCTGGGCCCGAAGGGCGGCGCCGCGGCCGCGCTGGTGACGGTGCCGGTGGCGCTGGTGGTGGGATACGGCCTGCTGCGCATCACCTCCTCCTGGTTCGCGGAGCTGCGCGACGCGGTGTTCACCCGCGTTCAGGCCCGCGCCGGGCGGGTCATCGCCTTGCAGGTGTTCCGCCACCTGCACGCACTGTCGCTGCGCTTCCACCTGGACCGGCAGACCGGCGGCATGAGCCGTGTGATCGAGCGCGGCACGCGCGGCATCAACTTCGTGCTCGACTTCATGCTGTTCAACATCATCCCGACGCTGATCGAGATCCTGTTCGTCGCCGGCATCCTGTGGGGGATGTTCTCCTTCTCCTTCGCCGCCGTGACGCTGCTGACCATCGGCCTGTATATCGGCTTCACCCTGGTGTTCACCGACTGGCGACTGCGCTTCCGCCGCGCCATGAACGAGATGGACCAGGAAGCCAACACCAAGGCCATCGACAGCCTGCTGAATTACGAGACGGTCAAGTATTTCGGCAACGAGAAGCACGAGGAGCGGCGCTACGACGCGACGCTGGCACGCTACGAGCATGCCTACACCCGCTCCGAGGTGACGCTGAACTACCTGAACATGGGGCAGGCGGCGATCATCGCGCTGGGGCTGACCGCAGTGATGCTGATGGCGGCGCAGGGCGTCGCCGCCGGCCGCATGAGCGTCGGCGATTTCGTGCTGGTGAACACCTACCTGATCCAGCTCTACCTGCCGCTCAACTTCCTGGGCTTCGTGTACCGCGAGCTGAAGCAGGGTCTGGTGGACATGGAGGCCATGTTCACGCTGATGCGCGAACAGCAGGAGGTGGCCGACGCGCCGGATGCGCGGCCGCTCGCCGCCGGCCCGGGTGCGCTGGAGTTCCGCGACGTGCGCTTCGGCTACCGCCCCGACCGCACCATCCTGAAGGGCGTCTCCTTCCACGTGCCGGCGGGCCGCACGCTGGCCATCGTCGGGCCCACCGGCGCCGGCAAATCCACCATTTCCCGCCTGCTGTTCCGCTTCTACGACACCCAGTCCGGCGAGATCCTGCTGGACGGGCAGGAGATCCGCGGCGTGACGCAGGAAAGCCTGCGCCACGCCATCGGCGTGGTGCCGCAGGACACGGTGCTGTTCAACGACACCATCCGCTACAACATCGCCTATGGCCGCCCCGATGCCTCGGACGCGGAGGTCGAGCAGGCGGCGAAGCTGGCCCAGGTGCATGATTTCGTGCTGCGCCTGCCGGATGGCTACGACACGCGGGTGGGCGAGCGCGGCCTGAAGCTGTCGGGCGGCGAGAAGCAGCGCGTGGCGATCGCCCGCACCATCCTGAAGAACCCGCGCGTGCTGATCCTGGACGAGGCCACCAGCGCTCTCGACACCCGCACCGAGCAGGAGATCCAGGCGGCGCTGCGCGACGTGTCGCGCGGCCGCACCACGCTGGTGATCGCGCACCGCCTGTCCACCGTGGTGGAGGCGGACGAGATCATCGTGCTGGCCGACGGGCAGGTCGCCGAGCGCGGCAGCCACACCGTCCTGATGGCCGAGGACGGCGTCTACGCCCAGATGTGGCGGCGCCAGTCCGAGGCGGTGGCGGCGGCCGAGGCGGCGGCGCGGGCCCAGGCGGCGGCGATCGCGGCGGGTGTCGAGGCCGGCGCTGGGCGCCGCCCGGCACATGACCCGGTGACCGGATGAATCCCGGTCCGGGGGTTTTGCTGCGGCCTTGACGTGACTATGTCACCGCTTCGCACCAGGAGGGCACCATATGCAGCTGGATCCGCAGGGGGTTGCCCCGGAAGACCTGAGCCACGCCGGCTCCGTCGTCGACAAGGCGATCGAATACATGATCGAGCAGAAGATCGCGCCGATCTCCGTTGCCTCGGCGCTGCTGGGCGGCGCGCTGGGACTGATGGCCCGCTCCATGGAGGACCGCGCCATCGCCAACGTGCTGCGCAGCGCGCTGGCATCGGTGGAATCGGGTGAACTGGCGGAAATGCGCCAGGGACCGCCGCAGGACGGCATGTAGGACCCGTTCCGACCCGGCTTCCCGGAAGGCCAGGGCCGGCGATCCTTGACTCTGGCGGGCCGCCGGGTCATACGCGCGCTCTGTTTTTCATCGAGGGTGTGCGGTGCTTGCCGTGGCCCCGGACCGTTTTTTGAAGGGTTAGCGCCATGGCTCGCCGTTGCGGCATCACTGGCAAGGGCGTGTTGACGGGCAACAACGTCAGCCACGCCAACAACAAGACGCGTCGCCGGTTCCTGCCGAACCTGCAGGCGACGTCGTTCTTCTCCGACGTGCTGGGCACCTCGATCCAGCTGCGGCTGTCCACCAATGGCATCCGCACGGTGGAGCACAATGGCGGGCTGGATTCCTTTCTGCTCGGCACCTCCGACCGCAAGCTGCCGACCGAGGCCCTGACCCTGAAGCGCCGCATCCAGCGCGCCCAGGAGAAGAAGGCGGCCGCTCCGGCCGCCTGAGCTGCGAGGCTCCCGCTGACAGCAGTGTGAACAGCCGCGCCCCGGGGGAAGCTCCTGGGGCGCGGCTTTTTTACGTTTGCTCAAGGTCCGTCCCGCAGGATGGGCCGCATGTCAGCCCATCCTGGTTTCCTTGCGAACGATCCGCCGCTCGTCCTGGCCGGCCTGTTGCTGGCGTTCCTCGCCGCCGGGCTCGCCATGCAGTGCTGGCGGCTGCGCCGGCAGCTCCGCACGGCCCGCGGCGAGGCCGCGGCCATCGCTGCCGACCTCGCCGCCCGCAGCCGTCACCTGCATCTCTGCGCCCAGGAGATGCATGCGCTGGGGCTGAAGCTGGTCGGGCAGGGCGAGGTCGCCGCCGGCACGGACCTCCCCCTGAACCCGCCCAGCGGCGCTGCCGCGGCCGGGCCGGGTCGCGCGCTGCTGTGCCTCGCCGCGGACCTGCAGGACATGGCCGCGCGTGGCACCGGCCCCCGCATCCTGCGGGAGGAGCGCCTGATGCTGGAGCCGCTGCTGCGCGCCACCCTGGATCAGGTGGCGGTGGCGGTGGCGCCCGGCCGGCGGGAATGGCGCCTGGCGCCGGAGTTCCAGGGCGTGGCGGTGCTGGCCGATCGCCGGGCTCTGCGAGGTGCGTTGGCCCAGGTGCTCACCCGCGCGGTCCGCCACACCCGCGAGGGCGATCCGATCGAGCTGCGGCTGGTCCGCGCCGATGACACCTTCGCCATCCTGGTGGAGGATGAAGGGGCAGGGCTGGCCGCCGGCGACCTCGGGCATGCGCTGGGCGGGGAAGGAACGCGGGGCATCGGCCTCGGCCTGGCCGTGGCGCGGCAGTTGCTGCGTGCGCATGGCGGTGACCTGACCATCGAGGCGCTGCGCGGCGTCGGCGCCCGCACCTGGATGACCCTGCCGCGGTTCCGCCTGGCCGAGGAACCCGCGCTCAGTTCCGGAGGCTGAAGAACAGCAGCTGGCCCTGCTGGAAGAACAACTCGTTGTCGTCCACCTGCATGGCCACCCACAACTCGCCACGGTGGCGGAACACGCTGACGCCTTCCCAATTGTCGTGCGGCAGGGCGTCCGGCCCGATCAGCGTCTGGGGGACCAGCACGGCCTCCGTGGCCGGGTGGGCCAGCTGTGCGGCGGGCAGGCGCCGCAGCATGGCGCGGAACCCGCCGCCAAGCAGGGAGAAGCTGCGCTCCACCACCAGGGCGCCGCCATCCGGCAGCGGCGCCGCATCGGTGGGCACGTAGCCGGGGCTGGGGCGGTAGCGCAGGGAGGCCCATGCGCTGGGCTGCCCGATCCAGGCCCGCAGGGTGCCGTCCCCGGCCTGGAGCCCTTCGGCGATCGCCAGCCAACGCCCATCGGCCAGTACGGTTAGGCTTTCCAGCCCTGCATTGGGCGGCGCCGCGTCCAGCCCAGGGGGCGATTGCAACACCGGCTCGCAGCGCCGGTCGAAGCCGGGATAGGCGCAGATCCGGTGCCAGCGCTCGAAGGCAACCAGCCAGGTTCCATCCGGCAGCCGGGCCAAAGCTTCCGCGTCCCGCATCAGCGGACGCGGCAGCGGCAGGGGGAAATCCTGCCGCAGGGGCCCGCTGCGCAGATCTTTCAGCGCCACGGGAACACCGTCCGGCCCAGCCACCAGCTGTGCCTGCACCCAGCGCCCCAGATCGCTGACCGCCGTGTAGCGGAGGTCGTCGTCGACATGCAGTCCCGACAGCCCACCGAAGCCCATGGCGCGACGATCCAGCAGCAGCCGGCCGCGCGGCACCAGGACCGAGTCGGAAGGCACGGAAAGGGGCGCGGCGGGTGTTGCCGGATCGCCGCCGCCGAGCAGCGCGCAGGAGCCGAGCCCGCTCAGCGCCAGCGCCCCCAGCAGGAGGGCGCGGCGGCGGGACGCGATCACACCACCATCGGCGCCCGCTCGGTGGCGGCACGCTGGAAGGCGGCGGCGGCGTCCTCGTCGAACAGCTCGGCCAGCTTCTTCATCATGGTGCCGCCGAGCTCCTCGGCATCCACGATGGTCACGGCGCGGCGATAGTAGCGGGTCACGTCATGGCCGATGCCGATGGCGATCAACTCCACGAAGTCGCGCTGCTCGATATCCTGGATCACCTTGCGCAGGTGCCGCTCCAGGTAGTTTCCGGGGTTCACCGATAGGGTGCTGTCATCCACCGGCGCGCCGTCCGAGATCACCATCAGGATGCGGCGCCGCTCCGGCCGCTGCAACAGGCGGCGGTAAGACCAGTCCAGCGCCTCGCCGTCGATGTTCTCCTTGAGCAGTCCCTCGCGCAGCATCAGGCCCAGATTCTTGCGGGCGCGGCGCCAAGGCGCGTCGGCGCTCTTGTAGATCACGTGGCGCAGGTCGTTCAGCCGGCCCGGATTGCGCGGCTTGCCTTCCTGCACCCAGCGCTCGCGGCTCTGGCCGCCCTTCCAGGCACGCGTGGTGAAGCCCAGGATCTCCACCTTTACCGAGCAGCGCTCCAGCGTGCGGGCCAGGATGTCGCAGCACATGGCCGCCACCGAGATCGGCCGGCCCCGCATGGAGCCGGAATTGTCGATCAGCAGGGTGACCACGGTGTCGCGGAAATCCGCCTCGCGCTCGCGCTTGTAGGACAGCGACAGCATCGGGTTGGCGACGATGCGGGCAAGGCGGGCGGCGTCGAGCTGCCCTTCCTCGAGGTCGAACTCCCAGGCGCGCTGCTGCTGCGCCAGCAGGCGGCGCTGCAGCCGGTTGGCCAGCTTGGAGACGACGCCCTGCAGGTGGGACAGCTGCTGGTCGAGTTGTTGGCGCAGGCGGGCCAGTTCCTCGGCGTCGCACAGCTCCTCGGCCTCGATCTCCTCGTCGAACTTCTTGGTGAAGGCGCGGTACAGGGCGGTGTCGTCGGTGGGCGCCACCTCCTTGCGCTGCTGCGGACCGCCCGGGCGGTCCTCACCCTCAGCCGCGGCGCCGTCCTCGTCTTCCTGGCTGTCGCCTTCGTCTTCCGCCGCCTCACCCTGCATGGCCTCGGGCTGGGCGCCCAGCGTCGGATCCTGCTGCTCGGTCTGCGACTCGCCCTCGGCGGAATTGTCCTGCTGGGAGGAGGCCTCGCTGCCATCCTCGCCAGCCTCGTCCTCCTCCGCCTCGGCTTCCACCTCGGCCTCGACCAGGTCGAGCGCCGTGAGCAGCTTGCGGGCGGCCCGGGCGAACTCGGTTTGGCTGTCGCGCGAGGCGGCCATCTCGGCCAGGGCGCTGTCGGCCTTCTCGCCCAGCGTGTCGCGCCACTGCTCCAGGATGCGCTGGGCGGCAGCGGGGGCGGCCTCGCCGGACAGGCGCTCGCGCGCCAGCAGAGACAGCGCCGCCGGCAGCGGCAACTGGTCCTTGCGGGTCATCCGGTCATAGCCCTCGGCCTCGCAGCTTTCGGCCAGCTTGGCCTCGAGGTTGGCGCGCACGCCGGGCATGTGCTGGCTGCCCACCACCTCGACGCGGGCCTGTTCCAGCGCATCGAACACTTCCCGCGCCTCGCGCTGCTGCGGGGTGCGGGCGGCGTGGGCCGCCTCGTCATGATGGCGCAGGCGCAGCGCGATGGCATCCGCCGCGCCGCGCAGCTTGGCCATCTCGGCCGGCGGCAGCGAACGGGTCGGCAGCGGCAGGCGGGCGCGCTTGCCGGCCAGGCCGGACGGTCCGGGCTGGTAGGCCACCTGAACCTCGGCATTGCGGGCGATGGCGCGCAGGGCGCCGGCCGTGGCGCGCTTGAATTCTTCCTGCCGGGTCTGGTCCTTGGATCCGCTCATCACTCAACTCTCCCGCTGCCAACACGAAATCCCGGAAGCCAGCGGCCTCCGGGAGCGGGTGGATCAGCCCTTGCGGACCATCAGCCCGGTCGGGATCTCCTCGTTGAAGCAGCGCTGGTAGTATTCGGCGACGGTGGAGCGCTCCGCCTCGTCGCACTTGTTCAGGAAGGACAGGCGGAAGGCGAAGCCGACATCGCCGAAGATCTTGGCATTCTCGGCCCAGGTGATGACCGTGCGCGGCGACATCACGGTGGAGATGTCACCGGCGATGAAGCCGGCGCGGGTCAGGTCGGCCAGCGCCACCATCGCCTCGATCTGCTTCTTGCCCGCCGTGTCATCGGGCTTGATGCCGAGTTTGGCGGAGACGATGGAGCTTTCCTGGGCATGCGGCAGGTAGTTCAGAGTCGCCACGATGTTCCAGCGGTCCATCTGTCCCTGATTGATCTGCTGCGTGCCATGGTACAGGCCGGTGGTATCGCCGAGGCCCACCGTGTTGGCCGTGGCGAACAGGCGGAAGCCGGGATGCGGACGGATCACGCGGTTCTGGTCGAGCAGCGTCAGCTTGCCTTCCACCTCCAGCACGCGCTGGATCACGAACATCACGTCCGGGCGGCCGGCATCATACTCGTCGAACACCATGGCGCAGGGGTGCTGCAGCGCCCAGGGTAGGATGCCCTCGCGGAACTCGGTGACCTGCTTGCCGTCCTTCAGGACGATGGCGTCCTTGCCGATCAGATCGATGCGGGAGATGTGGCTGTCGAGGTTAACGCGGATGCAGGGCCAGTTCAGCCGTGCCGCCACCTGCTCGATATGCGTCGACTTGCCGGTGCCGTGATAGCCCTGGACCATGACGCGCCGGTTGAAGGCGAAGCCGGCCAGGATGGCCAGCGTCGTGTCCTGGTCGAACTTGTAGGTGGGGTCGGCCTCGGGGACATGCTCGGTGGTGACCGAGAAGGCGGGGACCTCGAGGTCGCTGTCGATGCCGAACACGTCGCGCGCCTTGACCGTGATGTCGGGCAGGTTGATGGCGCTGGTGCTGCGGTTCTCGGTAAGGGTGGCGACCTTGCTCATCGGGCTCTCTTCGCTCTCAATTCTCGTGCCGCATTACAGGCCGCGCGCGCCGCACGGTCCAGGGGGGTCGGACAGGGAAAAGCCCCGGCCATGGCCAACGCTGCCTCGGCGGCGTTGCTCAGGCCGCGCGGCTGGTGGCCGGTTTGCCGCCGGCCTTTTCCGCTGCCTGGCCGGAGGCGGCGGCCTCGGCCATGGCGGCCAGCCGCTTGCGCAACAGGCTGTAGGCGCGGTTGATGTCCTTCAGCTTGTCCTCGGCCGATTTGTCGCCGCCATTGCTGTCCGGGTGGTAGCGCTTGGCGAGTTCCTTGTAACGCGCGCGCAGGTCATTCTGTTCCAACGGCCAGCCGAGCCCCATCAGATCCAGCGCGGCGCGCAACTCGGGTGGCGCTTCCTTGGCACTCTTGCGCGGCGTCGGCGGGGCCTGGCCGAACAGGCCGAGCGGATCGCGGAACAGCTCCGGGTTCAGCTTGGCACCGCCCAGCCGGCCAAGCGGCCAGGTGGGACGCTGCCAGCCGCTATCTGAGCGCAGGTTCTGCTCGATCTCGTCGGCA
The DNA here is from genome assembly GCF_003604215.1 of Teichococcus vastitatis. Taxonomy (GTDB): domain Bacteria; phylum Pseudomonadota; class Alphaproteobacteria; order Acetobacterales; family Acetobacteraceae; genus Pseudoroseomonas; species Pseudoroseomonas vastitatis. The sequence continues at coordinate 460,602 of NZ_QXGS01000001.1, read as the reverse complement.
TTCATGCCCTTGTAGTAGTCCCAGGCCTGATTGTAGGCGCGGACATGCTCCAGGCAGAAATGGTAGTAATCCCGCAGCCGCGACCGGTCACGCGGCGCGCGGAACTCGCCCGGGGCCTCGCAGCCGGGGGCGTCGCAGGGCGGGGCGTCGGTGGGGATGTCGGATCGGGGACGGGCGCCGCGGCGGGCCATTGCGTTGCTTTATGGGCGTGGCGGAGGGCGGCCGCAAGGCATCACCGCCCAACCGCCGGCACAATCCAGCCCCGCGCGGAGGCAGGCGGGCAGGCGGCCGGCAACCTCCGGCTGCAAAGCCGGGCCGTTGGGCAAACCTTTCGCTTGGCAGCGGCCCAAGGGCGTGGAAAACCTCCGGTCATGTTGAAGCGCGCGGACCGCATGCGGCACACCCTGCTCTCGACCTTTGCCCCGGCGGAGGTCGAGATCACCGATAATAGTCACCAGCATGCCGGCCATGCCGGCGCGCGGCCCGGTGGCGAGACCCACTACACGGTGCGCGTCGTCAGCCCCGCCTTTGCCGGGCAGAGCCGCGTCGCCCGGTCGCGCGCCGTGCACGCGGCGCTGGAGCCGGAATTCGGCGGTGGCCTGCACGCGCTGTCGCTGCGGCTGCTGACACCGGACGAGGCACAGGCACCGGGGACCGCGCCCGGCGCGGGCTGACGCGGCGGTGGGGCAATGATGAAAAGCATCATTCTTTTCGAGGACGAGCACCTGCTGGCGGTGCATCATCCCGTGGCCGCGGCGGAGCCCGGCGCGGCCACGCTGGTGACCTTCTCCGACCTTACCTTCCGCCCCAATGGCACGCAGATCTGGGGACAGGAGGTGGTGTCCAAGCTCGGCCTCAACGCCATCGGCTTCGTGGCCAAGCGCGAGAACTGGTTTCCGGCCGCCTCGGTGGCCGCCGCGGCGCCGGCGGTGCGCGCCGCCATTCCCGGCCCGGCGGTGACCTATGGCTACAGCATGGGCGGCTATGCCGCGCTGAAGCACGCCGCGCTGCTCGGCATCGAGCACGCCTTCGCAGTCTGCCCGCAAAGCTCGATCGCGCCGGCGGAGGTGCCGTGGGACACCCGCTTCCACCGCTACCACCAGCCGGCGCTGCATGGTGCCATGGGCGCCATGATGGTCGCCCCCGGCGAGCCCGGCGCCTTCGCCGCCATTCTCGCCGATCCCTACATGCCGGAGGATCGCGACCACGCGGGCCTGCTGGCACGGGCCGGTGTGCACTGGCTGCGCACGCCTTTCATGGACCACGCCTCGATCTGGCTGCTGGTCGACAGTGCCTTCCTGGCGCGGGTGCTGGAGCGGGTGCTGGCGCGCGACCTTCCGGGACTGGCGCAGCTGATGCGGGCACGCCGGCAGACCTCGCCGCACTGGTTCCGCCACGCTGGCAACGCAGCGTTCCGGCGCGGCCATGTGGCCATGGCCAACCGGCTCTGGAACCGGGCGCTGGAACTCGGCCTGCACCCGATGGTGCGGGAGCACGACATCGGGCGCCTGCTGCCGCAGCGGGTGCAGGAACTGCGCGGCACCGGGCGCGAGGCGCAGGCCCGGGCGCTGGCGCAACAACAGGCGTCGCTGGCGCCGGGGGATTTCGCCAGCCAGTCGCATGCAGCCCATGCCTTGCTCGGCATGGGCGCGGTGGAGGCGGCGGAGGCGCCGTTCCGTGCCGCCCTCGCGCTGCGGGCCGATGTTGGCCACATCTACCAGGGGCTCAGCCTGGTGATGGGCAGCCAGGGCCGGCCGGAGGAGGCGGTGGAGCTGTGCCGCAGAGGCATTGAGGCGGCGCCGCAGGACGCCGGGCTGCGGGCGCATTTCGGCCATCTGCTGCTGAACACTGGCAAGGTGGACGAGGCGGAGGCGATGTTCCGCGGCACGCTGCAGGTTGACCCGGTTGATCGCCAGGCGCTGCTCGGGCTCAGCCACACCCTGGCGGCGCGGGGCGACCGCGATCAGGCCATCGCCGTGGCGCGTCAGGTGATCGCCGAGGGCGGCACCGAGGCCGGAGCCTTTCTGTGGCTCGGCCAGCTGCTGCTGGTGATCGGCGCGCCCGAGGATGCCGAGCCGGTGTTCCGCGACGCCCTGGCGGCGGCGCCGGAGCTGGGTGCCGCGCATATCGGACTGGCACGGGCACTGGAGCGCACCGGCCGCCCGGAGGAGGCCCGCCGCGTCGCCGCCGAGGCCGCCATGCTGCTCCCCGGCGATCCCAAGGTGCAGGCCATCGCCGCACGGCTGGGGCCGCCCTCGGACACCTTTCTGGAAGCCGCCGCCGCGCCGCCGCCGTCCGGCCTGCGGCGCTTCATCAGCGCCTTCTTCAGTCGGGACGAGTAGGGGCCGCCATGGCGGCGACGTGGTCGGGCCATTGCCGCGCCACCACCGGGCTGTCCGGAGCATAAGCCAGGCAGGTGCCGATCAGGGCCGGCGCCTTGCGCGGTGCGGAGGTCGTGCCGGCCGCGGCTTCCCGCTTGCGGCGGCGCGCGGCATAGGTCGTCTGGTAGGCCACGGTGGCGAGCTGCGACAGCATCTCCCGCAGGTGGGTGCAGCCCACCGTGCCGCCGACCCGCTCCTGCACCGCCCGGTTGAAGCCGGGACCGATCGTCAGCCCGGCCAGCCGGCCGAAGCTGGGCGCCGCGCCGGGGCAGATGGCATAGGGCGTGTGGTCGCTCACCGCCTCGCAATGGTGGATCAGCAGCTCGGCATCCACCGTCAGCCGGATCCACATGCCGTGCAGCACGTCGCCGGGCTCCAGGTGGCGGTCCAGCGTGTCGAAGGCCAGGCTCTTGGTGTCGGCGAGGTAGCCTTCGATGTCGAACAGCCCGTCCTCGCGCTCGAAGCCTTGCATCTCCAGGCGCCGCTGGTGCAGCGGCGCGCGGCGGGCAGGGGCGGAGAGGGGCATCCAGAAAGCCTCCGGCATGATGCGGTGCAGCAGGAACCCTGCCATATGACACGCGCATCCTGCTCCGGTAAGGGCGGCATGGCCGGGTTGCGTCCGATGGCCATCACGACAGGATGGCGGCCGGCGGAGATCTCAGCCGGAACAGCCTTCGTCGCGCAGCAGCGCCTCGACCTCGGCCGGAGGCACCTCGGCCGAGGTGAAGGCTTGGCCGGGACCGCGCAGCAGCACGAAACGCATCCGGCCGTCGCGCACCTTCTTGTCCTTGCGCATGCGGCGCATCAGCGTGTCCACCGCGAAGCGCCGCGGCAGCTCCGCCAGACGGGCGGGCAGGCCGGCGGCGGCGAGGTGGGCCTCCACCCGGCCGGGCAGCGCCGCCTCGCAGAAGCCGAGCCGCGCCGATAGCCGGGCGGCGAGGCCCAGGCCGAGCGCCACCGCCTCGCCATGCAGCAGGGAGCCGTCATAGCCGCATTCGGCCTCCACCGCATGGCCGAAGGTGTGACCAAGATTGAGCAGGGCCCGGCCGCCCTCGGCGCTTTCCTCGCGCTCGTCGGCGGCCACCACGGCGGATTTCAGCCGGCAGCTTTCCAACACGGCGTGGCGCAGCGCCACGGAATCGCCGGCCACGGCGCGGGCACCCTCCGCTTCGCACCATTCCCAGAGCGGGCCCTGCAACAGCCCGTGCTTCGCCACCTCGGCATAGCCGGCGCGCCGCTCGCGCGCTGGCAGGGTGCGCAGCACCCCGGTGTCGGCTAGCACGATGCGGGGCTGCCAGAAGGCGCCGGCGAGGTTCTTGCCCGCGGCGAGGTTGATCCCGGTTTTGCCGCCCACCGAGCTGTCCACCTGGGCCAGCAGCGTGGTCGGCACCTGCACGAAGGGCAGGCCGCGTAACGCCGAGGCGGCGACGAAGCCCGCCAGATCACCCACCACGCCACCACCCAAGGCCACAACGGCTGTGTCGCGGTCGATGCCGGCGGCCAGCAGCTCCTCCAGCACGCGGCCAAAGGTGGCGAGGCTCTTGCTGCCCTCGCCGGGCGGAATCGTCAGGGCGGCGCGGATCTCGAAGCCGCCCGCCTGCAGGCCGTGCCGCAGGGCCGGCAGGTGCAGCGCCGCCACGGAAGCGTCGCTGATGATGGCGACGCGGCGCGCCGGCAGGACGCCGGACAGCAGCCCGCCTGCGCGCTCCAGAAGGCCCTCGCCCACCACCACGTCGTATTCGCGCTCCAGCAAGGCCACCGGCAGCCGGGCGGGGGCGGAGAAGCTCTCGATCGCCATGCGCACGCGGCCGGTGGTGTCCTCCGGCGATTCATCGAGGCAGTCCACGGCGAGATCGGCCTCGGCATAGATCGGGTAGCGCGCCGCCTTCAGCCGCTCCAGCACAGCCCGCGGATCCTGCTGCAGGAACAGCGGACGCGTGGCGCGGTTGGACACGCGCGGCAGCAGCACGGGGATCTCGGCCCGGAGCCACACCGACAGGGCGCCCGATTCGCGGATCGCACGGCGCGTTTCCGCGTCCACATAGGCGCCGCCGCCGGTGGCCAGCACCAGCGGCGGCCCCGCCAGCAGGCGGCCGATGACGCGGCGCTCGCCTTCGCGGAAATGCGGCTCGCCATAGCGGTTGAAGATCTCGGTGATCGGCAGTCCGGCGGCGGCCTCGATCTCCAGGTCGGCATCGTGGAAGGGCAGGCCGAGTAGCTGCGCCAGCCGCTTGCCCACCGACGACTTGCCGGCGCCCGGTAGCCCGATCAGCACGATGGAACGCCCGATGCCCGTGCCGGCGCGGCCTGCGGTTGCCGGCATCGCCGGAAGGGCGGCGGGAAGGGGCATCGCGGAGGCCGCGGAGGCATCCGCTGGGAGGATCGGGAAGTCGAGGTTGCGTGACACGGGGGCGGAAGCTAGCACATCACGCTCCGCGCGCGAGGGTTGTCCCGACTCCATGTTCCGCCGTCCTGTGTTTCTGTTGATCCTGGTTCTTCTGGTCGCCGTCGTGGGCGGCCTGCTGGTGATGGCCGCCTTTCCGCCCGCGGTGACGCCGCAGCCGGTGGAGCGCGCCTTACCGAATGAGCGCTTCAACGCGCGCTGAGACAGCTCCCGGGGCTTGGGGGCATGGATCGCCACCTCGAGGCTTTCCTGGAGATGCTGGCCGCCGAGCGCGGCGCAGCGCGCAACACGCTCGCCGCCTATGCCGCCGACCTCGGGGATTTGGCGGCCTTTCTGCGGCAGCGGGAACCGCGCGGCCTGGCCGCGGCCTCGGCCGATGCGCTGCGCGCCTACCTGGCCCGGCTGGCGGAGGAAGGGCTGTCGGCCCGCACCGCCGCGCGCCGCCTGTCCGCCATGCGCCAGTTCTTCCGCTTCCTCGCCCGGGAGGGCGTGCGACCGGACGACCCGACGGAGCTGCTGGACAGCCCGCGCCAGGGCAAGTCGCTGCCCAAGGCGCTGCGCGCCGCCGAGGTGACGGCGTTGCTGGACGCCGCGGCGCGGCTGCCGGGCAAGCGCGGGCCGCTCACCGTGGCGATGCTGGAATTGCTGTATTGCTCCGGGCTGCGCGCATCGGAGCTGGTGGGCCTGCCGGCCAGCGCCCTGGCGCAGGATAGCGCGCTGATCCTGGTGCGCGGCAAGGGCAACAAGGACCGGCTGGTGCCGATTTCCGGCCGGGCGCGCACCGCCGTGCTCGGATTGCAGGACCCGAAGAAGCCATCGAAATGGCTGTTTCCATCCTATGGCGCCTCCGGCCACCTGACGCGGCAGAGCCTGGTGCTGCTGGTGAAGCAGGCGGCGCTGGAGGCGGGACTCGATCCGGCCAAGGTCAGCCCACACGTGCTGCGCCATTCCTTCGCCAGCCACCTGCTGGAAGGCGGCGCCGACCTGCGGGCGCTGCAGATGCTGCTCGGCCACGCCGACATCGCCACCACGCAGATCTACACCCGGGTGCTGGAGGAGCGGCTGCGCGAGCTGGTGGAAACCCATCACCCATTGGCCTGACCGGTCCCGCGCGACAGCAGGTTCCCGGCCGTGCCAGGATCGCGGCGTCACCATCCCTGAGGTTGCCTGATGCTCACCGGACGCTGCCATTGCGGGGCCATCCACTACGCCATGCCGGAGATGGAGGTGCTGCACCACGCGCTCTGCCATTGCGGCGATTGCCGGCGCCATGCCGGGGCGCCCATGGTGGGCTGGGTGATGGTGCCGGCCCAGCACCTGCAGGTCACGGGCGAACCCCGGGAATACCGCTCCTCCGAGCATGGCCGCCGCCGCTTCTGCGCCGCATGCGGCACAGGCCTGTTCTACGTGAACGAGGCCATGCTGCCCGGCATGGTGGACGTGCAGAGCGGCACGCTGGACGATCCCGCCGCCCTGCCGCCCGGCGCGCAGATCCAGCTGGCCGAGCGGCTGCCGTGGATGGACAGGCTGGACGCGCTGCCGGGCTTCGAGCGCTATCCCGGCTGAGCGGTGCTGGCTGGCCTTGACGCCGCGTCTGCGCTAGGCCACCCGCTTTCCGCGCCCAAGCTTCCGGGTGCCGCCAAAGACGGGATCGCGATGCGTCACTTCCTGGATTTCGAGAAGCCGCTTGCCGAGCTGGAAGGCAAGATCGAGGAACTGCGCCGCACCACCAATGCCGGCGGCATCGACGTGGCCGAGGAAGTCGGCAAGCTGTCCGACAAGGCGGAAAAGTTGCTGCAGGCGACCTATGCAAAGCTGACGCCGTGGCAGAAGACCCAGGTGGCGCGCCACCCGGAGCGGCCGAAATGCCTGACCTACGTGGACGCGCTGATCGAGGGCTTCATTCCGCTGGCCGGCGATCGCGCCTTCGCCGATGACGCCGCGGTGGTGGGCGGCATGGGCCGGTTCCGTGGCCAGGCGGTGATGGTGCTGGGCACCGAGAAGGGCACCGACACGGAGAGCCGCATCCGGCACAATTTCGGGTCCGCCAAGCCGGAAGGCTACCGCAAGGCCCGCCGGCTGATGGAGCTGGCCGGCCGCTTTGGCCTGCCCATCCTTTCCTTTGTCGACACCGCCGGCGCCTTTCCCGGAGTCGAGGCCGAGGCGCGCGGCCAGGCGGAGGCCATCGCCCGCTCGATCGAGGCCGGACTCGATGCGCCGGTGCCCTTCGTCGCCACCATCATCGGCGAGGGCGGCTCGGGCGGCGCCATCGCCCTGGCCGCCGCCGACCGGGTGCTGATGCTGGAGCATTCGATCTATTCCGTGATCAGCCCGGAAGGCTGTGCCTCCATCCTGTGGCGCGACGCGGCGCAGGCGCCGACCGCGGCCGACGCGCTGAAGCTGACGGCGCAGGACCTGTCCCGCCTGGCGCTGGTCGATGGCGTGGTGCCGGAGCCGCTGGGCGGCGCGCATCGCGATGCCGCCGCCACCGTGCAGGCGGTGGGCGACAAGGTCTGGGCCTCGCTGGAGCCGCTGCTGGCGCTGGATGGCGGCACGCTGAAGGCGCGCCGGCGCGAGAAGTTCCTGGAGATGGGCCGCTCTGGCGTGGTCTGACGCCGGATCGTCATGCGCGCGTCATCGCCGCATCACAGCCCGCGTCTACTCGGCCGTCCATGTCGGACATCGCCCCCGCGCCGTTCATCGGCCCGTTCACCACCGCCCGGCCGGCGCTGACGCCGGTCAGTTCCGGTCAGATGGCCAAGCTGCGCACCCTGCCGCCTGAGCGGGACGCGCATGATGCCGCCATGGCCGCGCTGTCTGCCTTCCGCGAGGTCGAGCTCGGCGGGCGGGTCACCCGGCCGGCGCCGGAAGGCCCGCTGCGCATCGCCGCCTGGAACCTGGAGCGGTGCCTGTACCCGGAAGCCTCGGCGGCGCTGCTGGCGCGGCACGGTGTATCCCTGGCGCTGCTCAGCGAGGTCGATAACGGGCTGCACCGCACCTTCCAGCGCCACACCACCGCCGATGTGGCGGCGCTGCTCGGCCAGTCCCACGGCTTCGCGGTGGAGTTCCTGGAGCTGGCGGTGATGCCGGCGCCCTTCGCCCGGGCCGGCAACGCGCCGGACCACAGGCTCGGCTTCCACGGCAACGGCTTCACCAGCGCGCTGCCGGCGCGCGACCCCTTCGTGGTGCGGCTGCTGGACGAGGCCGACTGGTATGTCGACGCCAAGGGCGGCCAGCGGCGCATCGGCAACCGCATGGCGGTGGCGGCGACCTTCACCCATGCCGGGCAGGATTTCATCGGCTGCGCCGTGCATCTAGAGAGCCGCGCCGATTTCCCGGGGCGCGCCCGGCAGATGCGCTTCCTGCTCGACGCCATCGAGGCCCGCGCCGGTGCCCTGCCGGTGGTGATCGGCGGCGACCTGAACACCGCGGTGGAGGCCGAGGGCGGCCTCGGCGACGCGCGTGAGACGTTGTTCGCCGAGGCGATCGCCCGCGGCTACGACTGGTCCGCCTGCAACCGCGCCGCGCCGACCACGCGGCCGAGCCACTGGAGCGCCGGCTGCGGCACCCGGCAGCTGGACTGGTTCTGCACCCGCGGCCTGCGCGCCGGGGAGCCAGCGGTGGTACCGGCGCTGGCCCCGGACGGCACCGTGCTGAGCGACCACGAACTGATCCTGCTGACGCTGCATCTCGGCTGAGCTGCGCGCCCGGCAGACGGAAGGTGCGGCGGGCCGGTGGTGCCCGGGGCGCCGGGGCTCAGCTCCGATACGACCCGTTGATGTCGATGTAGCCATGCGTCAGGTCGCAGGTCCAGGCGGTGGCGCGGCCCTTGCCAAGGCCGATATCCACCGCGATCTCGATTTCGCGCCCCTTCATGTGCGTCACCACCGGGCCCTCGTCATAGCCCGGCACCACGCCGCCCTCGCGGGCCATCCAGGTGCCGCCCACCGCCACCGAGAGCAGGTCGCGCTCCGCCGGCTCGCCGGCCTTGCCGACCGCCATGACGATGCGGCCCCAATTGGCGTCCTCGCCGGCGATAGCGGTTTTCACCAGGGGCGAGTTGGCGATGGCCATGGCGATCTTCTGCGCCGAACGCGCCGTGGTGGCGCCGGTGACGTCGATGCGCACCAGTTTCTGCGCCCCTTCGCCATCGCGCACCACCTGGAGCGCGAGGTCCAGCAGCAGCTCATTCAAGGCGCGGGCAAAATCCTTCAGCATCTTGCCGCCCTCGGCCGGCACGCGGGCATGCTTCGCCTGGCCGGTGGCGAACACCAGCACCGTGTCGCTGGTCGAGGTGTCGGAATCCACCGTGGTGCGGTTGAAGCTCGCATCCACGCCCTTCGCCAGCATGGCCTGGAGCGCGGCGGCTGGAATCTTGGCGTCGGTGGCGATGAAGCACAGCATGGTCGCCATGTCGGGCGCCACCATGCCGCTGCCCTTGGCAATGCCGGCCAACGTCACCTCGGTCTCGCCGATCCGGGCGGTGCGCACGCAGCCCTTGGGAAAGGTGTCTGTGGTCATGATGCCGCGCGCCGCCTCGCCCCAGCCATCGGCGGCAAGTGTGCCGTGCAGCGCCGGCAGGGCCGCAGTCAGCTTCTCATGCGGCAGCGTTTCGCCGATCACGCCGGTGGAGGCCAGGAACACCTCGCGCGGCTTGCAGCCGACCAGCCCGGCCGCGGCATCGGCGGTGGCCTTCACCGCGTCGCGCCCCGGCTTGCCGGTGAACACGTTGGCGTTGCCGGCATTCACCACCAGGGCGCGCGCGCGGCCACCCTTCAGCGCGGCGCGGCACCAATCCACCGGCGCTCCGGGGCATTTGTTGCGGGTGAACACGCCGGCCACCGTGGTGCCGGGCGTGAATTCCATGAGGGTGAGGTCGTTGCGGCCCTTGTATCGGATTCCCGCCGCCGCCACGCCGAGCGTCACGCCCGCGACCGGCGGCATGGCCGGCAATTCCTGGGCGAGGGGGGAGACAGGCAGGTCCTTGGCCATCCGCGGCGTCCTCTGGGCTTGAGCGCCGCAGCGATACCGCAAAGCGGGAAGGGTGGGGAGGGGGCGCGAGCCCCGCTCCCGACGGATCAGGGCTTCGGCGCGGGGGTGGCCGGCTGCGCCTCGCGCGGCGAGCCATCGGCGTTGAAGCGCTCGATCGTGGCGGTGGCCTGGTACTTCTCCACCGCCTCGTTCACCGCTTCCTCGAAGGCGGCCTGGCGCAGCTGGTCATGCGCTTCCTCGAAGCTGGGAACGGGGGCCTGGCGACGCTCCTCCACCTTGATGACGTGCCAGCCGAACGCGGTCTTCACCGGCGCAGCGCTGATCTCGCCCGGCTTCAGGACAAAGGCCGCCTCGGCGAATTCGGGCACCATGTCGCTGCGCTTGAAGAAGCCCAGATCGCCGCCCTGCTCAGTACCGGGACCGGTGGAGTGCTTCTTGGCGATCTCGGCGAAATCGGCCTTCGGCTTGCGGGCCTCGGCCAGCGCGGCGCGGGCTTCTTCCTCGGTCTTCACCAGGATGTGGCGGGCATGGATCTCCTCCTCGCCCGGCTTGCCGGCGATCTCGGCGTCGTAGCGCTTGCGCAGCGCCTCGTCGGTCAAGGCCGGGGCGACGGCGCGGCGCAGCAGCGCCTGCTGCAGCTGCTCCTCCTCGGCCCGGCGCATGGCGTCCTTCACCACCGGATCCTGATCCAGCTTCTCGGCGCGGGCGGCGGACACGATGGCCTTCTGCGCCACCAGCTGGTCCACCACCAGCGGGAACAACATCGGGCCCGGAGCGCCGCGCAGTTCCGGCGGCAGGGTCTGCACCGCCGCGTGCACGTCGGCGAGGCGGATCTCCTCGCCATTCACCCGCGCCACCACCGGGTTCTCGACTGCCGCCCCGGCGGCAGGGGCCGGCGCCGGCGTCGGCGCGCCGGGCTGGGCGGGCGCCGGGGTCGCCGCAGGGCTCTGGGCCAGAACGGGAGCCACGCCCAGCAGAAGGGGCAGGGCCAGGGCGGAAAGGGTCAGTCGGGTCGAACGCATGGGGCGGCATATGCCTTCACAAGGACCGACCGCAAGATGGCGAAGGCGGAAACCCGCCACAACCGGCACCAGCACCGAAACATGTGCCGAAAGGTGACAGCGGCGCGGCTTGAACCCTGGGTGGTTCACGCTTATCAACGATGAAAGATAGCCATACCAACGAAAACACGATCAGGATCGTCGCCACCATGTCCAGGATCCATGTTATCCACGAAAATCCCGCTTGGCTGCCGCCGCTGGCCGAAGCCTTTGATCGGGCCGGCCTGCCCTGGGCGGAGCTGGACCTGTCGCGCGGCACCTTCGACCTCGCCTCCGCGCCGCCGGAGGGCGTGTTCTACAACCGCATGAGCGCCTCCTCGCACACCCGCGGCCACCGGTATTCGGCCGAGCTGACGGCGGGCGTGCTGGCCTGGCTGACCCGGCATGGCCGCCGTGTGGTGAACGGCCCGCGCGCCCTGGATCTGGAAATCTCCAAGGTCCGGCAATATGCGGCGCTGGAGGCGGTGGGGCTGCCGGTGCCGCGCACGGTGATGGTGCAGGACGCGCCGCAGGCGGTGGTGGAAGCGGCGCGCCGCCATTTCGCGCCCGGCCCGGTGATCCTGAAGCCGAACCGCGGCGGCAAGGGCCTGGGCGTGCGGCTGTTTCCCTCGACCGAGGCGCTGGCGGCCTATTTCGAGGCCGCGCCCGCCGACGAGGCCCCGGTGGACGGCATCTGGCTGCTGCAGGACTATGTGCGGGCGCCGCGACCGGTGATCACCCGCGCCGAATTTGTCGGCGGCCGCTTCGTCTACGCCGTGGAGGTGGACACCACCGCCGGTTTCGAGCTGTGCCCGGCCGATGTGTGCGCCGTGGGCGACGCCTTCTGCCCCGCCGGCGAGCAGCCGCCGGCTCCCGCGCCACGCTTCACGATCCTGCCCGACGGCATCGAGGCGCCGTTGCGCGGTCGGCTGGAGGCCTTCCTGGCCACGGCCGGCGTGGACGTGGCCGGGGTGGAGTTCATCCGCAATGCCGAGGGCAACCCGCTGGTCTATGACGTGAACACCAACACCAACTACAATGCCGGTGCGGAGGAAGTTGCCGGCCTCGCCGGCACGCCGCGCTCCGGCCCCGGGGCGCTCGCCGCCTATCTGGGCCAGGAGCTGGGGCGCGCGGCGCGCCTCGCCGCCTGAGGCCACCCGGCCGGCCGGGCTTCCGGCCGGACAAGCTTCTGAGGGGTGCTTCGGCGCCCCTTTTTCGTCCGGACGTTGCGTCGGCCCATCATTGATCCCAGGGCTTTCGTTGACCCTGGCCCGGCCGGCGCCTATCTGTTGCGGCCAAAGCATCCTGCCGCCTGCCGTGGCCAATCCTTCATGACCCGGCGTGCCCCGCGCAGGCCCGCCTCCGCTCCTCCCTGTCCGGTGGAGGGCGATCCGGCGGGCCGAGCGGGGTGGGGGCGGCCTTCGGAGATCGTTTCAGCCCCATGTTCGCCCGCCTCGCCCGCGCCGTCTTCGGCTCCGCCAATGACCGCATGCTGAAGCAGTTCCGTGCCCGGCTGCCGGCGATCGCCGGCTTCGAGGACGGGCTCGCCGCCCTGTCGGACGCCGAGCTGCAGGCGCAGACCCCGAAGTTGCGCGCCCGGCTGGAGGCCGGCGAAAGCCTGGACGACCTGTTGCCGGAAGCCTTCGCCACGACGCGCGAAGCGTCGAAGCGCGTGCTCGGCATGCGGCATTTCGACGTGCAGATGATCGGCGGCCAGGTGCTGCATTCGGGGCGCATCGCCGAGATGAAGACCGGCGAGGGCAAGACCCTGGTGGCGACGCTGGCGGTGTATCTGAACGCGCTGTCCGGCAAGGGCGTGCACGTGGTCACCGTGAACGACTATCTGGCCACCCGCGACAGCGAGCAGATGGGCCGGCTGTACAACTTCCTGGGCCTGTCCTGCGGCGTCATCGTGCATGGCCTGACCGACACCGAGCGGCGCGACGCCTACGCCTGCGACATCACCTATGGCACCAACAACGAGTTCGGCTTCGACTACCTGCGCGACAACATGAAGTACCGGCTGGACGAGATGGTCCAGCGGCCCTTCTCCTTCGCCATCGTCGACGAGGTGGACAGCATCCTGGTGGATGAGGCGCGGACGCCGCTGATCATCTCCGGTCCCGCCGAGGACAGTTCCGACTTGTACCGCAAGGTGGACAGCGTGGTGGCCGAGCTGGTGCGCGACAAATCCACCTATGAGAAGGACGAGAAGCAGCGGACCTCCTCCCTGACCGAGACCGGCACCGCCACCGTCGAGCAGATGCTGACCCAGGCGGGGCTGCTGGAGGAAGGCAATCTCTACGACTTCCACAACGTGACGCTGGTGCACCACGTCAACCAGAGCCTGCGCGCGCACACGCTGTTCGCCCGCGACGTGGACTACATCGTCAACCGGGAAGGCAAGCTCATCATCATCGATGAGTTCACCGGCCGCATGATGGAGGGCCGTCGCTACTCCGAAGGATTGCACCAGGCGCTGGAAGCCAAGGAGCACGTGGAGATCCAGCCGGAGAACCAGACGCTCGCCTCCATCACCTTCCAGAACTATTTCCGCCTTTATCCGAAGCTGGCCGGCATGACCGGCACCGCCGCCACCGAGGCCGACGAGTTCGCCGAGATCTACAAGCTGGAAGTGGTGGAGATCCCGACCAATGTGCCGGTGATCCGCCTCGACAGCGACGACGAGGTGTACCGCTCGGCGCTGGAGAAATACTCGGCCGTGGCCGCGCTGGTGAAGGAAGCGCAGGCACGCAACCAGCCGGTGCTGGTCGGCACCACCTCGATCGAGAAGTCGGAGCTGATCAGCTCCCTGCTGCAGAAGGAAGGCGTGCCGCACAAGGTGCTGAACGCGCGCTATCATGAGCAGGAGGCGGGCATCATCGCCCAGGCGGGCCGCCCTGGCGCGGTCACCATCGCCACCAACATGGCCGGCCGCGGCACCGACATCAAACTCGGCGGCAATGCCGAGATGCTGGCGCAGCAGAGCATCGGCGGTGCGCATGAGGGGCCGGAATACGAGGCCGCGCTGGCGCATTTCCGCGCCGAGGTGCGGCGCGATGAGGAGATCGTAAAGCAGGCCGGTGGCCTGTTCGTCATCGGAACCGAGCGCCACGAATCCCGCCGCATCGACAATCAGCTGCGCGGCCGCTCCGGCCGCCAGGGCGATCCCGGCGCCAGCCGCTTCTTCCTGAGCCTGGAAGACGACCTGATGCGCATCTTCGGCTCCGACCGCATGAGCGGCATGCTGGAGAAGCTCGGCCTCAAGGATGGCGAGGCCATCATCCATCCCTGGATCAACCGGGCGCTGGAGAAGGCGCAGAAGAAGGTCGAGGCGCGCAACTTCGACACGCGCAAGAACCTACTGAAATACGACGACGTCATGAACGACCAGCGCAAGGAGGTGTATGCCCAGCGCCGGACCTTCATGACCGCGGCCGACGTGTCCGACACCGTCGAGGAGATGCGGCGCGAAACCATCCAGGCCATGGTGGCCCGCGCCATCCCCGAAAACGCCTATCCCGACCAGTGGGACACCGCCGGGCTGGAGAATGCCGTGCGCGAGCAGCTCGGCCTCGACCTGCCGGTGCAGGACTGGGCGCGCGAGGAAGGCATCGACGAGGTGCAGGTGCGCGAGCGCATCGAGCAGGCGGCCGAGCAGCAGGCGGCTTCGCGTGCCGCCAACATCGGCCCCGAATTCATGCGCATGATCGAGAAGAGCGTGCTGCTGCAGGTGTTCGACGCGGTGTGGAAGGAGCACCTGCTGGCGCTCGATCACCTGCGCCAGGGCATCGGCCTGCGCGCCTATGGCCAGCGCGATCCGCTGAACGAGTACAAGAGCGAAGCCTTCAACCTGTTCAACACCATGCTCGACGAGCTGCGCGAGCGGGTGACCTCGCTGCTGCTGCGCATCGAGCTGGCGCCGAACGCGCCGCCGCCGCTGCCCGAGCCGGTGATGGTGTCCGACATGCGCCATCCCGATCCGGATGGCGGCCTGACCGAGCCCGCGCCGGCCGCTGGATGGGACCACGCGCCGGCCGGCGGCGCCTTTGCCCCCGCCCTGGCCCGCCCGGTGGCAGGCGTCGATCCGCAGGACCCGTCCACCTGGCACCGCACGCCGCGCAACGCGGCCTGCCCCTGCGGCTCGGGCAAGAAGTACAAGCACTGCCACGGCCGCGATGCCTGAGGCGCGTCCCGGCTTGTCCGCCGCCTAGCCGGCCGAGGCCAGCCCGGCCTCGTGCCGGTCGAGCCAGCCATGCACCGCGCCCGTCAGCGCCCGGCACAACTGCGCACGGTATGGCGCGCGGTTCAGCGCCGCCTCGTCCCGCCGGTCGCTGAGAAAGCCCATCTCCACCAGCATCGACGGGATTTCCGGCGCCTTCAGCACGGCGAAGGCGGCCTGGCGGTGGGTGTTGGGCAGCAGCGGCACGCTGCGGCCCAGCGAATCCACCGCGTGCTGCGCCAGCCGGGCGGAACCGATCTTGGTTTCCTGCCGCACCAGGGAATACAGGATGCGCTCCACTTCCGGCGACACCGGCGGCAGCTTCAGCCCGCCGGCGGCGTCGGCATTGTTCTGGGTTCGCGCCAGCCGTGCCGAAAGCGAGTCGGAGGCGCGGTCGGACAGGGTGTAGACGCTGGCGCCGCGCGCCCCTGGCGCGGAATCGGCGTGCAGCGAGATGAACAGCGTGGCGCCGCGCTTGCGGGCGAATTCCACCCGGCCGTCCAGCGGCACGAACACATCGCGCGACCGCGTCAGGGCCACGCGGCAGCGCCCGCCGGCTTCCAGCTGCCGCTTCATCTCGGCGGCGGCGGCCAGGGTGATCCGCTTCTCGTGGGTGCCGCGCACGCCGATGGTGCCCGGATCCTTGCCGCCATGGCCGGGGTCCAGCACCACCAGGGGGCGGTCGCGGGCCGCCGCGGTGGCCGGGCGGGCAGCGGTCATGGCGGTGCCGCCGCCGACCTGGCCGGACAATCCGTCACGGGCCAGGTTGGCGTAGGCCGACATGCCGCCGGGCGCGATCTCCAGCAACAGCGTGCCACCTTCGCCGCTGGCCCGCACCTCCACGGCGCCGGTCAGGTCGATCAGCAATCGCTGGCCGTCCCAGCGCGCCCCGGCCACCGGCCCGGCGCCGGGCAGGCGCGATGCGGCGCGCCAGGGGCTGCCGGGCAGGGTGAGTAACAGCCGCGCCGGCCGCAACAGGGCCGAGAGGCGCCATTCGGCACCGCGCCCGAGGGTCAGGCTCAGCCGTGCCGCGCGGCCATCCCGCACCAGCCGGGCGGCGGTGACGGCGGCTTCCGCGCGGCCGATCAGGGACAGGGTGGCAGCCAAGCCCAGCCCGGCGCGCAGCAACTGGCGGCGAACCGGCATCGGGCCGGGCGAATAGGGCCCGGACGGATTGGACATGGTGCGGCATCCCCCAAAACATTCGCGGTGCCGGCAGGCTGTTCCCCCTGTGCCTGCCCGCGCCGCCACGATCATCAACCTAGGATGGTATGAACCAAGCGGTGCTGCTGCAACGGCACACGCTCCCAGTAAGTCTGAAAAGAGGCCTGTATCATGGCCTTGCGGTGCGATCACGGCATTACTTCATGTAACATCTGAACACAGCAATGCCTTGTGAAAGAACAGGGGGGCGCCTATGGTGGGGCGCCCCGGCGGCGAACCCGCTGGTGGAGGTTCCGGGCGCGGCCGCCCGGCCTGCTGCGGCCTTGCCACATTTCCGGCAGGTCCTGGCACGGTGCGGCCCGGAGGAGCTGGCAAGGGACGCCGCCCCATGATCGGGGCCGCCGGCCCGGCTTCGCCAGCGCTTCGTTTGCCCGCTCCACCGGCTTGGATCTCATGGCGCGGATGGTGCCGCGGATTTCGGTCCGCCGCTCCGCTCCCGTGCCTGCCGCTGGCCCGACCTGTCCGTTGCGCGTCGCCGAGGCGATGCCGGGCGGGATTTCCGGGGCCTGCGCGCGGCGCGCCCAACAACGGGCCTGTCTGATCCCGGGTTGATCCCCGGAGGACAGGGCCCGCCGAGACGAGAGGTCGGAACCAGAGCCGCATGGCATGCCATCCGCCACGCCGCCTGCGCGACCCCGCTGCCTCGGGCCTTCCCAACCATGACCGCCACAGGAAGCGCGACCGCGCCCGTGGCCTGGAGCATCCCGGTTCATGACCAAGCGCATGCTGATCGATGCATCCCACAGCGAGGAAACCCGCGTGGTGGTGCTGGACGGCAACCGGCTCGAGGAATTCGACGTCGAGGCGGAACACAAGAAGCCGCTGAAGGGCAACATCTACCTGGCCAAGGTGGTCCGGGTTGAGCCCAGCCTGCAGGCGGCCTTTGTGGAATATGGCGGCAACCGCCACGGCTTCCTGGCCTTCGGCGAGATCCACCCGGACTATTACCAGATCCCCGTGGCCGACCGCGAAAAGCTGCTGGCGCTGCAGGCGCAGGAAGCCGACGAGGATTCGGACGAGGACGAGGACGAGGACGAGGTCAGCGACGCCGAGGCCGAGGCAATGGCCGAGGCCATCGAGCGCTTCGCCGACGCCGACCCGCAGCCCCGTGCCGCCGCCGAAGCGGCGCCGGAAGCGGCCGCCGAGGCCGCGCCGCCGTCTTCCTTCAGCGAATCGCACGAGCCCGAGCACCCGCGCGCCGTTGATCCGGACCAGGTGACGCCGCGCTCGCAGCCCATGGCGATGCAGGATGGCCGGCGCTCTGCCAGCCCCGAGGAACTCGGCGGCGCCGACCTGCCGCCGGCATCCGACGAGGAAGAGGACGACGAGGAAGGCCCGCCGCCCGAGACGATTGGCGGCCGCGGCCGTTCCGAGAACGGCGAATCCGAGGACCGCGCCGCGCAGCGCATCCCGCCGCGCTTCCTGCGCCACTACAAGATCCAGGAAGTGATCCGCCGCCGGCAGATCATGCTGGTGCAGGTCGTCAAGGAGGAGCGCGGCAACAAGGGCGCGGCGCTGACCACCTACATCTCGCTGGCCGGCCGCTTTTCCGTGCTGATGCCGAATTCGCCGAAAGGCGGCGGCATCTCCCGCAAGATCACCTCGGTCGCCGACCGCAAGCGCCTGCGCGAGGTGATCCAGGATCTGCGCATGCCGCGCGGCATGAGCATGATCGTGCGCACCGCCGGCGCCGGGCGTCCGAAGCCCGAGATCCGCCGCGACTGCGAATACCTGCTGCAGCTCTGGGACGACATCCGCGAGCGCACGCTGCAATCCACCGCGCCGGCGCTGATCTACGAGGAAGCCGACCTCATCAAGCGCTCGATCCGCGACGTGTTCGGCTCCGGCATCGAGGACATCCAGGTCGAGGGCGAGGACGCCTTCCGCCAGGCGCGCGACTTCATGCGCATGCTGATGCCGCAGAACGAGCGCAAGATCCGCCTGTACCGCGACGGCAGCGTGCCGCTCTTCGCCCGCCATGGCGTGGACAGCCAGCTCGACGCCATGATGTCGCCCACCGTGCAGCTGAAATCGGGCGGCTACATCGTCATCAACCAGACCGAAGCGCTGGTCGCCATCGACGTGAATTCGGGCCGCGCCACGCGCGACCGGCACATCGAGGATACCGCGCTGCGCACCAATCTGGAGGCCGCCGACGAGGTGGCGCGCCAGCTGCGCCTGCGCGACCTCGCCGGCCTAATCGTGATCGACTTCATCGACATGGAATCGTCGCGCCATGACGCCCAGGTCGAGCGCCGGCTGAAGGAAGCGCTGAAGCACGACCGCGCCCGCATCCAGGTCGGCCGCATCAGCCATTTCGGCCTGCTGGAGATGAGCCGGCAGCGGCTGCGCCCCTCCGTCACCGAGCATTCCTTTGTCACCTGCCCGCATTGCCAGGGCCTGGGCATCGTGCGCAGCCCGGAAAGCGCGGCGCTGCAGGTGCTGCGCCAGATCGAGGAGGAGGGCGCCAAGCGCCGCGCCGCCGAGATCTGCGTGCACATCGCCTCGGACCTCGCGATCCACCTGCTGAACCGCCGCCGCGAGCGGCTGTCGGAGATCGAGGCCCGCTACGGCATGGTGGTGCAGTTCCGCACCGACGACACGCTGCTCGGCCCGGCCATCCGCATCGAGCGCCTGCGCGCCCAGACCGCCGTGGAGGCGCCCACCGCGCCCGCCGCGCTGCGCATGGATTATGCGCCGGAGACCGAGGACGAGGAGGAGGTCGCGGTGGCCGTGCCGGAGGCGGCCGTCGAACGTGCTGCCGAGATCAGCGGCGAGTCCCCGGCCGAGGCCGGCGAGCGCCCGGCCAATGGCGAGGCCAAGGCGGATGCCAAGGACGATGAGCGCGGCGACGGACGCCGCCGTCGCCGGCGTCGCCGCCGGCGCGGCGGGCGCCGCGAGGATGGCATGCCCCAGGATGCCGCCGGCAACGAGGCGGCCGATCCGTCCGGTGACGAGGAGGACGAGGAAGATGGCACGGCCGAGCAGCCGGCCATCCCCGAAGCCGCCGATGCGCCGCAGCCACACCCCGAGGCGCGGCCTGAGCCCCGGCCCGAGGCAGGGCGCCGCGAGGAGGAGGGCGGTTTCCGCCGTCGCAGCCGCCGCGGCAACCGCCGGCGTCCCTGGGAAGCGGGCGAGCAGGGCCCGGTCGAGCCGCAGCCCGCGGCCCGGTATGCCGGCCCCACTCCGGCGGACCCGTTCGGCGGCACGCTGGACGACATCTTCGACGCCATGGCGGCGGCCGAGGAAGCCGCGGAGCAACCCGCAGCGCAGCCACCCGCCCTGCCGCCGGTGAGCGCGGAGGTGGCCCCGGTGCTGCCGGTGGAGCCGATGGCGGCACCATCCACCGAGCCGTCCGGAAACCAGCCCGCGGAGCCGGTAGCGCCGGAGCCCGTCGCGACGCAGCCGGAGCCGGAGCCGCAGCCGGCGCAGGACATTCCTGCGGTCGCCGAGGCGGTTCCCGCTGCCGAGGAAGCGCCGGCCAAGCCGCGCCGCCGGACCACGCGCGGCAAGAAGGCAGCCGAGGCTCCTGCCGAAGCCGCGGTGGAGCCCGCGGCGGAAGCCAAGCCGCGCCGCACGCGCAAGAAGGCCGTGGCCGAGGCGCCGACGGAGGTGCCAGCGGAAGCATCGGCAGAGGCGTCGGTGGAAGCCGGCGCCGAGCCGCCACCGAAGCCGCGCCGCACGCGCAGCAAGAAGGCGGCAGCCGCGCCCGCGGCGGAGCCGGCCCCCGCCCCGGCCGCGCCCGAGCCTGCCGCGCCGACCGTGGCGAAACCGGCCGCGGCCGAGCCTGGCGAGCCCGTGGCGGCGGCGCCGGTGCAGCCGGTGCTGATCGAGGCTGCCCCGGACGCGCCGAAGAAGCGCGGCTGGTGGAAGCGCTGATCCAGGCCTCGGATCTGGTTCCGGCCCCGCGGCCTGTGTCGCGGGGCCGGGCTCTCCATCCCACCGGGCGGTGTTTGCTGCATGACTGCCGAATTTGAACCGCTCCGCACGGAACGGCTGACCCTGCGGCCGCTGCGGCCCGAGGACGCCGCCGAGTTGCATCGCCTGATCAATGACTGGGAAGTGGTGCGCAATCTGTCGCGCCTGCCATTCCCGTACCCGCGCGAACTGGCGGATGAGTGGATCGCCTCCACCCACAAGCAGATGGCGGAGGGTTCGGCCTGGCATCTGGCCATTGTGGGCCAGGATGGCGACACGGAGGTGCTGGTCGGTTGCGTCGGCCTGACGCGGGTGCCCGACACCCGCCGCGCCGAACTGGGCTACTGGGTCGGGCGCCGCTTCTGGGGGCATGGCGTAGCCACCGAGGCGGCCGGGCGGCTGTCCCGCTGGGCCCTGGCAAATCTCGACCTGGACCGCATCTTCGCCAAGGCGCTGGTGGAGAACGAGCGCTCCGCCGCCGTGCTGCGCCGGGTCGGGCTGGTGGAAAGCGGACGCGGCGAGGCGGAGTTCCGGGCCCGGGGCGGCGTGCTCCCGGTTCTCCACTTCGAGGCCGGGCGCGAGAACCTGACCGCGCCGCCGCCCTTGCCGGAACCGGTGGTGTCCGCGGCCACCGTGCTGCCGCCCGGCGCCAAGCCGCTGCTGATGGTGGCGGCCTGCGCCCTGGTGGATCCTGATGGCCGTGTGCTGCTGGCCCGCCGGCCGGAAGGCAAGCCGATGGCCGGGCTCTGGGAATTCCCGGGCGGCAAGCTCGACCCCGGGGAAACGCCGGAACAGGCGCTGATCCGCGAATTGAAGGAGGAGCTAGACATCGATGTCTCGGCCGCCTGCCTCGCGCCCTTCACCTTCGCCAGCCATGATGCCGGCGCCTTTCACCTGCTGATGCCGCTGTATCTGTGCCGCCGCTGGGAAGGCACGCTGCGCGCGACGGAAGGGCAGGCGCTGGCCTGGGTGCGGCCGAACAAGCTCACGGACTACGCCATGCCGCCGGCCGACAAGCCGCTGGTGGCCCTGCTGCGCGATTTCCTGTAGCCGGCTTCGCCGCCCCTTCCGATCCGGCGCGGCCGGCCTACTATCCGTTGCCCCTGAAGGACGCCCGCGCCATGCCGAACCCGACCGCCTGCCTGCTCATCATCGGCAACGAGGTGCTGTCGGGCCGCACGCAGGATGCCAATCTGAAGTTCCTGGCGACGCGCCTGGGGGAGATCGGCATTCCGCTGCGCGAGGTGCGGGTCATCCCCGACGTGCGGGACACCATTGTCGAGACGGTGAATGCGGTGCGCGCCCGCTTCGACTACGTGTTCACCACGGGCGGCATCGGCCCGACGCATGACGACATCACCGCCGAATGCATCGCCGCCGCCTTTGGCGTGCCCTGGGAGCCGCACCCCGAGGCCTGGGCGTTGCTGGAGGCCAGCTATGCCCGCCGCGACCCGCCCACCGAATTCAATGCGGCCCGCCAGCGCATGGCCACGATGCCGCGCGGCGCGACGCTGATCGACAACCCGGTTTCCGTCGCGCCCGGCTTCATCATCGGCAATGTGCACGTCATGGCCGGCGTGCCCCGCATCATGCAAGCGATGTTCGACGGGCTGGCGCCGAAGCTGACCGGCGGCACCCCGGTGCGCTCGCGCGCCGTGCACGCGCACGGGCTGATGGAGGGCCTGCTGGCCGAAGGGCTCAGCGCCATCCAGGCCCGGCACCCCGCCGTGGATATTGGCTCCTACCCATATTACCGGCCCGAGGGAAACGGCGTGGCGCTGGTGGCCAAGGGAACCGACGCGGCGGAGCTGGAAACGGTTGCCGTGGCCATGGCCGAGTTGATCGCCACGCTCGGCTTCGCGCCGGTGCAGGGCGAGCCCGGCTAGCCGGAGCCCGGCTCAACCGACCGCGGCTACCTCCTCCGGCCGGAGAAACCGTGCCAGCCGCACGGCGGTGTGGCCGCGCAGGGTGCGCGGGCTCGGCATCACCAGCAGGCAGTCATCATGCGGGGTGCGGATCTCGGCCTCGCCGTCGCGGGCCAGCAGCGTGCCGGCCTGCGGGATCACCTCGCCGCCGCGGAACGGCCGCACGAAGCCGAAGCCATGCGTGTTGGCGACCACGGTGCGGGTCACCTCGGCCAGCTGCGGCGTTCCAACCTGCGGCGCTGCGAGCGGCGCCTCGGCGCAGCCGCTGTTGCGCAGCAGCGCGGCGGCGCAGGCTTCCAGCGTCCGCAGCGTCGCCGCCTGCCAGTGCTGTCCGCCTTCCACCAGAAGCGCGGCCTGCCGGCCACCGGGTTCGCTGAACACCGGCCGGTCGATCAGCCGCAAGCCGGTGCCATGTCCCTCATCGGCCACCACCAGCGGCGGCGTGCCGAGCCGTGCCGCCACGCGCATCGCCCGGCGCGGTCGCCCGGTGATGATCAGCGGGTCGGACGGCCACAGCATGGAATGCAGGTCCAGCAGCAGGTCGGCGCTTTCCAGCAGCGGCAGCAACAGCCGTGCGCGTTCCAGCTCCACGCCGCGGCGGGGGCCTTTCAGCGTGCGGTCGGCCCAGACCCGGTTCATGTCCTCGTCAATGAAGCGGCTGAGGGTGGGTTCAGCGGGGTTGAAGCGGGCAAAGGCGGCGGGATTGGCGAACACCAGCGTCAGCCTGCCGCGCACCGGCCGCAGCCCGGCTTCCAGCCAGCGCGCCAGCAGGGTGGCGCCGGCGAATTCATTGCCATGGATCAGGCTGACCAGCACCACGTGCGGGCCGGGTGAGCAGGCCTCGAAACTCCAGACCCCCGGCAGCAGGTTGCCCTCCAGCCAGGGCCGCAGGTCGGGCGGCTCCAGCTCCACCGCGAAGGGGGGCAGCAGGCCGGTCAAGGCCGCCGGCCGGCGTCGGGCGCCACCCTGGTGCTGCGTTGCGTGGCCATGCCCGCCAATGCCGTGTTCCCCATGCGCCCGGGATGAGCCCGGACCATCCTATCGCCGGGACCCGGTAGGGCAACCGGGGGTAGTGCTCAGCCCGGCTTCCGCCTGGCCTCGGCCACCAGCTTCCTCAGCGTCGCGAGGTCCACGGCGCCGGGCACCAGCGTGTCGCCGATCACCAGGGCCGGCGTGCCCTCGATCGACAGGGCACGCGCCAGATCGAGGTTGCCCTGCAACCGTGACTCGGTGGCCGGGTCGGCCATGTCGCGCTGCATCCGCGCCCAATCGAGCCCGACGCGCTCCGCCTCGGCCTGCAGCACCGCTTCCGTGGGCTCCCCGCGCAGCCGCATCAGCGCATCCTGCAGGGGCAGGTACTTGTTCTGGCGCTGCGCGGCCAGAAGGGCGCGGCTGGCGGTGACACTGGCGGCACCCAGCACCGGCAGGTCCTTCAGCACCAGGCGGACGCCGCTATCGGCCCGCAGCAGCGACTCCATGGTGGGATGCAGCACCTTGCAGTAGCCGCAGCGGACGTCGAAGAACTCGACGATGGTGACGTCGCCGCGCGGATTGCCCTTCACCGGGTCCGAGACGTCGTGCAGCAACGCCTCCCGATGGGTGGCGATGGCGCCGCGCTGCGACACGCTGCGGTCCTGCTGCTGCGCCTGCTGCATCGCCGCCACCGCGTCGCGCAGAATGGTCGGATCGCGCTTCAGGGCCTCGCGCAGCACCTCCACCACCTCGGCGCGCTGCTGCGGGCTGAGCGACTGGGCCGAGGCGGCGCCCGGCAGCGGCAGGGCGGCGACGGCCGTGAGCAACAGCAGGAGAACCTGGCACAGCCACGTGGCACGCAGTGCAGGGACTGCCGGGCGGGTCGGGGTCATGCGGGGCTCCTTGACCAGGAATGGGAACCGGGGGTTGAGATGCGGGTGGAGCGGAAAGCCGGTGCCGGGCGCCAGCCCTTGCGGGCCCGTTGTGCGCCATCCGGCCGGCGCCGCCAAGCCGCGGGTCCCGCGCGGGCGCCGCGCCGGTGGTTGCCGCTGCCGCCGAAGGCGTCTATGGCCGGGGGCCGTGGCCAGCGGCGGCGGCGTGCCGCCCGGCTGGCCGCCGTGCCATTCCGCCCGGACCGTCCTCGCGCCGCCCCGTGGCCGCAGCATCGGAGAACAGAAGGCCAGCATGACCAGCCTCGCGCCGAACCGGACCCGACCGGCCAGCCTTTCCGGCCCCCGTTCCGCGCGCCCGCGCGCCCTGGCGGCGGCCGCCCTGATGCTGGGGCTGACCGGCTGCGGCACAGTCAGCAGCCTGACCAGCAGCCTGACCGGCGGCAGCAGCGCCCCGCCCGAAGGCACGCCAGGGCATGTGCGCGGCTATTTCGGCGCCGTGGTGGCGGATGAGCCGCGTGCCGCACTGGTGGCGCGCGACGTGCTCTCGGCCGGCGGCACGGCGGCGGATGCGGCGGTGGCCGCGGGCTTCACCATGGCG
Organism: Teichococcus vastitatis; assembly: GCF_003604215.1. GTDB lineage: Bacteria > Pseudomonadota > Alphaproteobacteria > Acetobacterales > Acetobacteraceae > Pseudoroseomonas > Pseudoroseomonas vastitatis. The sequence goes on along the minus strand of NZ_QXGS01000001.1, from coordinate 436,033 downwards.
GTGACGCTGCCCTCCCGCGTCGGGCTTGGCGGCGGCGGGGCCTGCCTGGCCTACAACCGCACCCGCAGCAGCACCGAGGCGGTGCTGTTTCCGGCCAATGCGCCGGCCCAGCCGGCCGCAGGCGACCGGCCGGCGGCGCTGCCGATGCTCGCGCGCGGCCTGTTCGCGCTGCACACCCGCCAGCCACGCCGGCCATTCAACGAGCTGATGGCCCCGGCCGAGCAGCTGGCCCGGTTCGGCGCCACCACCTCCCGCGCCCTGGCGCAGGACATCGCCGCCGTGGCCGGCCCTCTGCTGGCCGATCCTGGCGCCCGCGCCGTGTTCGCGAATCCCGCCACCGGCGCTCCGCTGGCGGAGGGCGAGCGGCTGGTACAGGCCGATCTGGGCGGCACCCTGGCGACGCTGCGCGTGTCCGGCGTCGGCGACATGCACCAGGGCACCCTGGCGCGGCGGCTGGAGGAGCTGACGCCCCGCGCCGGCGGCGCGCTCACCGTCGAGGAGCTGCGCGCCGCGGTGCCCGCGGTGGCGCGCCCGATCGAGCTGCGCCGCGGCACCGACCTGTTGTCCTTCCTGCCGACCCCGGCGGATGGCGGGCTGGCCGCCGCCGCCGCCTTCCAGGCGCTGCAATCCGGCGCCGACATCGACACCGCCTCGCAGCGCAGCCTGGCCGTGTCGCGCATCTGGCGCGAGCAGGGCGGCGATCCGCAGGCCCTGCTGGCCACTTCGCCGACGCTGGCGGGCGGCGTTCCGGCGCTGCCGGCCTCGGCCTCGCTGCTGGTGCTGGACCGCGAGGGCAATGCGGTCAGCTGCGCCTTCACCCTGAACAATCTGTTCGGCACCGGCCGTGTGCTGCCGCAGCTGGGCTTCCTGCCCGCCGCCGCGCCGAACAGTGGCCGCGTCGAGCCGCCGCTGCTGGCCGCCGCCATTGTGCACAACCCCAACCTGCGCGCCTTCCGTTACGCCGGCGCTGGCACCGGGCAGGCAGCGGCGCCGATCGCCCTGGCGCAGCCCATGGCGCAGTCGCTGTTGAACAACCGGCCCCTGGCCGAGGCGGTGGGCACCGTGCCGGAGCCGGGCCGGGCCAACGCCGTCAGCTGCGGCCGCTACCTGCCGGGCGAGAGTGGCCAGTGCGTTGCGGTGGCTGATCCGCGCGGCGCCGGCCTCGCGGTGAATGGCGGGCCATAACCGGCGCAGGAGGCTCCTGGCATGCTGAAGACCGGCCGCGGGGCCCATGCTCCCGCTTTCCTGGTGATGGACGTGATCGCCGCGGCCAATGCGGCCGCGGCGGCGCTGCCGGCCGGCGCACCCGGCGTGCTCCGGATGGAGGTGGGCCAGCCTTCCACCGGCGCGCCGCGCGGCGCCGCCGAGGCCGCCATTCGCGCCCTGCAGGCCGGCGCCGCCATGGGATACACGGAAGCCTTCGGCCTGGCGTCCCTGCGCCAGCGGATCAGCCGGCACTACGCGGACAAGTACGGCGCCGACATCCCGGCGCGGCGCATCGCGGTGACGGTGGGGGCGTCGGGCGCGTTTCCGCTGGCCTTCCTGGCCGCCTTCGATCCGGGCGACCGTATCGCCATGGCGGCGCCGTTCTACCCGCCCTACGCCAACATCCTGACCGGGCTCGGCATGCGGCCGGTGATGCTGCCCTGCGACGCCGCCACCCGCTTCCAGCCCACCATCGCCATGCTGGAGGCGCTGGACCCGCTGCCGGACGGGGTGATCATCGCCTCGCCCTGCAATCCTGCCGGCACCATGCTGTCGCCGGAGGATCTGGCCGCCCTGGCCGGCTGGTGCCACGGCAATGGCGTGCGGCTGATCTCGGACGAGATCTATCACGGCCTGTCCTACGGGCTGGCGGAAAGCACGGCGGCGGCGCTCAGCCCCAGCGCCGTGGTGGTGAACAGCTTCTCGAAATACTTCTCCATGACGGGCTGGCGGATCGGCTGGCTGGTGTTGCCGGAGGATCTGCTGCGCCCGGTGGAGTGCCTGGCGCAGAACCTGTTCATCTCCGCTCCGCATGTGGCGCAGATCGCGGCCGAGGCCGCCTTCGACTGCACCGAGGAACTGGAAGCCAACAAGGCCGCCTATCGCCGCAACCGCGATCGCCTGCTGGCCGAGTTGCCGGCCGCGGGGTTGGACCGGCTGGCGGAGGCGGATGGCGCCTTCTACCTGTGGGCCGACGTGTCAGCGCTGACCAATGACAGCGTCGAGCTTGCCGCCCGCCTGCTGGCCGAAGCCGGCATCGCCGCCACTCCGGGGGTCGATTTCGACCGGACCCGCGGCCGCCATTTCCTGCGGCTGTCCTATTGCGGCGCAGAGAGCGCCATGGCCGAGGCGCCGGGACGGATCCGCCGGTGGCTGCGCCGCTGATCACGCGCATCTGACCGGCCGCGGCAGAACGGTGGTGCGATGCTGCCGCCGCGGCTTCCAGGGCACCCTCCCTCAGGGGTGGCGGCGAGGCGGCGCATCCTGCAGCCGGGGGGGGCCTTTCAGCGAGGCTCCCAGCGCCCGGTGCCCTGGCAGCAGCCCCGGAGGATGTTTTCCCCGGAGGATGTTTTCCCCTATCCACCATCCAGCCTGATCTGCAGCGCTGAAGGCGCGGCAGATGGCCGCCTGGGCGTCCGGCGATTACTCGGTGATCGGCACCACCCTGCAGATCGTCGGCGAATCCTTGTGCGAGACACTGGACCTGCGAGCCGGCGAACGCGTGCTCGATGTTGCGGGCGGCAACGGCAATGCCAGCCTGGCTGCGGCGCGGCGCTTCGCCGATGTCACCTGCATCGACTATGTTCCGGCCCTGCTGGATCGCGCGCAGGAGCGGGCCGCGGCGGAGCGGCTGGCGATCGACTTCCGGCCTGCCGATGCGGAGGCCTGCCCTTCGGCGACGCGAGCTTCGACGTGGTGCTGTCCACCTTCGGCGTGATGTTCACCCCCGACCAGGAGCGGACCGCCGCCGGGCTGCGCCGCGTCTGCCGCCCCGGCGGCCGCATCGGGCTGGCGAACTGGACGCCGGACAGCTTCATCGGCCAGTTGTTCCGGTTGCTCGGCAGCCTGTTGCCGCCGCCGGCAGGCGCCGGCAGGCCTGCGCTCACCCTTGCTGTGGGGCAGCGAGGCGCGGCTCGGCGAGTTGTTCCCGGGTGACGCGGTGGAGATCACGCCGCGCCACTTCAACTTCCGCTACCGCTCGGCCGGCCATTTCGTGGAAGTGTTCCGGAACGTCTATGGTCCCACGCACAAGGCCTTCGCGGCGCTCGACGAAGAGGCGAGGCCGCGGCTGGAGCAGGGCATCCTGGCGCTGCTGCGGGAAGCGGACCGTGGTGGCGGCCGTGGGCTGGTAGTGCCGTCCGCTGGAGGTGGTGATCAGGCCCGTCTTGCGGAGCTGAGGGTCCTGCAACCCCTGCGTGCGGAACCTGGGGCCGGCACCGCAACCCTGCGGCGGGTCATGGATTGATTCCACCGGATCGCCCGCCCGCAGAAGGAGAGCCGGATGCAGAACGCCGTGACCACCGCGCCCCGGATGAAGCGGCGCGAAACGGTGCCGGAGCAGCTGCCGCGCTTTCTGGCCTGGCGGCCCTTCCAGGAGGAGCCCTCGCGCCGGGACCAGCCGGCGCGCTCCCCCCCGCCTCGCCCGGCGTCCCAGTGCGCCGTGACGCCGGGGCAGGTGCCTAGGGCTGGTTGAGCGGCGAGAAAAAGAACCGCTGCAGCCGCATCAGCATCTCGCGCAGGTCGAAGGGCGGCGGTGGCTCCTCGGCTTGGCTGGCCGGCACGGCGGCCCGGAATGCCGCCAGGGCGGCGCCTGTGTCGGACAAGGGCAGGTCGCGCGGCGTGCTGTTCACGGTGGCGCTGCCCAGGCCCATCACCCGCAGCAGCACATGGGTCGCCTGCGGCAACTCGGCCGCGGCGCGGGCGGCGTCCTCGGGGCGCGGGGCGCAAACCACGGAACGCCCTTCCAGGCCGCAGGGCATCTCCAGCATCGGGTTGGGCGGGAAGCGCAGCTGCACCGTGCCGGTGAGGGCCAGCAGCCCGCGTGCCGCGCCATCCATGCCGAGGTCGCGGGCGGTCACCGCCGGCACCAGGACGCCGCGCCGCGGCACCACCTCCAGTGCCAGCGCCGCCTCGGTGGCGGTGGCACGCTCCACCGGCGTGGCATGGGTCATGCGGCAGGCGGTCTGGTCGGTCATCGGGTCGGCGGCGCAGCTCAGGATCCACGGGCCATAGGTCCCGGTGGGGTTGCCCTGCGCGGCGTGAGCCGGCAGCGTGGTGGGGAGCAGAGACGCCAGCAGCGTCAGGGTGGCGATCGGGCGCATATGCGGCAACATAGGAACGAGAAGGGGAGTTCGCCATGGATCGCATCACCTTGCCGGACGGCACGGGCATTCCCGTGCTGGGCCAGGGCACCTGGAAGATGGGCGAGCGCGGCGCCGATCAGGCGGCCGAGGCGCGCACCTTGCGGCTTGGGCTGGATCTGGGTCTGTCGCTGATCGACACGGCGGAGATGTATGCCGATGGCGGCGCGGAGGAGGTGGTGGCCGAGGCCATCGAGGGCCGGCGGGACGAGGTGTTCCTGGTCACCAAGGCCTATCCGCAGAACGCATCCCGCACGCGGCTGCCGCAGGCCTGCGAGCGCAGCCTGAAGCGCCTGAAGACCGACGTCATCGATCTCTACCTGCTGCACTGGCGCGGCGCGGTGCCGCTGGCCGAGACGGTGGAAGCGATGCGCCGGCTGGTGGCAGAGGGCAAAATTCTGCGCTGGGGCGTGTCCAACCTCGACGTGTCCGACCTGGAGGAGCTGGGGGAGGCGCTGTCGGACTGCGCCACCGACCAAGTCCTGTACAATCTGGACGCCCGTGGCGCGGAGTTCGACCTGCTGCCCTATGCCGCGCGGCTGAAGATGCCGGTGATGGCCTATTCGCCGGTGGGGCAGGGTGGCGCGCTGCTGCGCCAGGCCGCGCTGCGGCGGGTGGCGGCGCGGCAGGGCATCAGCCCGGCGCAGGTGGCCCTGGCCTGGACGCTGCGCGGCACCGGCATCGTCAGCATTCCCAAGGCCTCGGACGAGGCGCATCTGCGCGAGAACGCCGATGTGTGGAAGGTGGTGCTGACGCCGGAAGACCTGGCCGAACTGGACAGCGCCTTTCCGCCGCCGAAGCGCAAGCAGCCGCTGGAGATGCTGTGACCGAAGCGTCGCCCTGGCCGTCGCTTTGCGCCTTCCGGCGCGCGTGAGGGGTGCCTATCCTCCGCCGCGTGTTGTTTCTTCCTGACAGGCCGTGACCGCGGCGCTCGCCATCCTGTTGTGCGCATTGCTGTTGCTGGCCCTGGCCGGCGGCGGCGCCGCGCGTTGGTCGGCGCTGGCGCGGGGCGTGCATGGCGGCTGCCTTGCCGTGTCGGTGGGATTGATGGCGCTGGGTGGCGCGGTGCTGGCCGGCGGCGGTGGCGCCCCGCTGCTGCTGCCCGTCGGTCCGCCCTGGGCGCCGCTTAGCCTGGCGGTGGACGGCCTGTCCGCATGGTTCCTGTTGCTGCTGGGCGCGGTGGGCGCCGCCGCCGGCCTGTTCGCCTGGACGCATGAGGCCACGGCCCCGCCGCGCCGCCTGATCGCCTATCCGCTGTTCCTGTTCGGCATGGCGCTGACCCTGGGGGCCGCGGATGGCTTCACCCTGATCCTGGGCTTCGAGGCCATGTCGCTGGCCTCCTGGGGCTTGCTGGTGGCGCGGGCGCTGGAAAGCCGGGGCGAGGACGAGCGGCTGGCAGCCCGGCTTTATCTCGGCTTCGCCATCTTCGGCGCCGCCTGCCTGATCCCGGCGATCGCGCTGATGGGCGGGCTGGCGGGGGACCTGTCCTTTGCCGGGCTGCGGGCCGCGCCGGTGCAGGGCGGCGTGGCGGCGCTGGTGATGGCGTTGGTGCTGCTGGGCGCCGGATCCAGGGCGGGGCTGGTGCCGCTGCATGGCTGGCTGCCGATCGCCCACCCGGTGGCGCCGGCCGGCGTGTCGGCGCTGATGTCCTGCGCCATGACCAAGGTGGCGCTGTATGTGGTGGCGCGGCTGCTGCTCGATCTCGGCGGCCCGGCGCAGCCGCCGGGCTGGGGCGCGCCGCTGCTGGTGCTGGGCGCCGCGTCCGCGCTGCTCGGCGCGCTGCGCGCCACGCAGGAGGTGGACAGCAAGGTGCTGCTGGCCTGTTCCACCATCGAGCATGTCGGGCTGGTGGCGATGGGGCTCGGCCTGTCCGCGATCCTGCGCGCGGCGGATCTCGGGCCGCTGGCCTCGGTGGCGGCGGGGGCGGCGCTGCTGCACGCCCTGGGCCACGCGCTGTTCAAGACGCTGTTGTTCCTGGCGGCGGGTGAGGTGGAGCACGGCGCCGGGTCTCGCCGGCTGGATGCCCTGGGCGGGCTGATCCATGCCATGCCGCTGGTGGCGTTGTGCACCCTGTTCGGTGCCGCCGCCGCCGCCGCGCTGCCGCCGCTGGTGGGCTTTGCCGGCGAATGGCTGCTGTTGCAGGCGCTGTTGTCGGCCTGGCGCGTTGGTGCGCTCTGGGTGCAGGTGCTGGTGGCCGTCGCCACCGCCGTGGCGGCGCTGTCGACGGCTTTGGGCGCGGCGGCGATGCTGCGCTTCTGGGGGCTGATCTTCCTGGGCCGGGCCCGCACGCCGCGCACCCTCGGTGCGCAGGAAGCGGCGCCGCCCGCCCGCGCCGCGCTGGTTGCGCTGGTGGTGCTGTCGGTCGGGGCGGGAATGCTGCCGGGCAGCTTGCTGGCTTTGGCCGCACCGGCGGTGGCGCAGATCAGCGGCCATGCGGGGCTGGTGGTGGCCGGGCCGCTGGTGGTCAGCGCCTCCACCGTGGCCTCGGATTATTGGCCATTGGGCGTGCTGGGATTGCTGGCGCTGTTCGCGGGCGGCCTGGCGGCCGTGCTGCGGCGGTGGTCGCCGCATCCTGCGGCCCGCGGCCCGGTGTGGGATGGCGGCTTCATCGCGCCGCCGGCGCATCTTCCCTTCGGGGATCCGGCGACCCAGGCCAGTGCCGCCGGCTTCGCCCAGCCGCTGCGGCGCCTTCTGGGGGGCCGGCTGCTGATGGCGCGGGAGGTGGTGCATCTCGCCGCCCCCGGCGATCCGGCGCCGGCCCGGCTGGAGGCCGGCTTCCACGATCCCGTGCTGCCGGCCCTGCTGCGCCCGTTGAGCGCCGGGCGGGAGCGCTTGGCAGGGGCCGCCGAATGGCTGCGCGACCTCGGTATCCGGCAGTTCCTCGGCATCGCGTTCGGCACGCTGCTGCTGTTGCTGGTGCTGCTAGCCCTGGTTGACCCGGCATGACGCCCGGCGGCATCGTGACGCAACTGGTGCATCTGGCGCTGATGCTGGCGCTGGCGCCGCTGCTGGTGGGGCTGGTGCGCTGGCTGAAAGCGCGGCTGATGGGCCGGCGGGGCGCCACGCCGCTGCAGCCCTGGCGCGACCTCCTGAAGCTCCTGCGCAAGCAGCCTTTGCTGGCCGAAAGCGCCTCGGCGGTGTCGATAGCCGCGCCCTATCTGGCGCTGGGCGCAACCGCCGCCGCCGTCGCCCTGGTGCCGGGCTTCGCCCGCGGCATGGCGCTGGCGCCGATGGCCGATCTGATCCTGGTGGCCGGGCTGCTGGCGCTGTCGCGCTTCGCCCTGGCCCTGGCGGCGATGGATGTGGGCACCGCCTTCGGCGACCTTGGCGCCGCGCGGCAGATGAGCTTCGCTGCCCTGGCCGAGCCGGCCTTCATCCTGTCGGTGCTGTGCTTCGCCATTCTGGCCGGCTCCACCAACATCGACGCCATCGGGGCAGTGTTCGCCGAGGGCGGGCCCGGCCTACGGGTGTCGCTGCTGCTGGCCTTGCTGGCGCTGCTGGCCGTGGCCCTGGCGGAGAATGGCCGCCTGCCGGTGGACAGCCCCTCCACCCAGCTGGAACTCACCATGGTGCATGAGGCGATGCTGCTGGAAACCTCCGGCCGCTATCTGGCCCTGTGGGAGATGCAAGCCGCGCTGCGGCTGATGCTGTGGCTGTCCCTTCTGGCGGCGCTGTTTCTGCCCTTCGGCACGGCGCCGGCGTTTTCCGGCGTGTTCGGCTGGGCCGCCGGGCTGCTGGCCTGGGCGGTGAAGCTGGCCGGGCTGGCGGTGGCGCTGGCGGTGTTCGAGAGCGCGACCGCCAGGATGCGCCTTTTCCGCGTGCCGGAATTCCTCGGCGCCGCCCTGCTGCTGGCGCTTCTCGGCGCCGTTTTCCTGTTTCTTTCCACCGGATCGGCGTGATGGGCTTCGGCCAGCTTTCCTTTGACATGGCGCATCTGCTGGCCGGCGGGGTGCTGCTGCTCTGCTTCGTGCTGCTTTATCAGCGGCGGGTGGCAGCGGTGATCCATGCCCTGGCGCTGCAGGGCGTGGCCCTGGCCCTGGCCGTGGCATGGCAGGGCTGGGTGCTGGGCATGCCGGGCCTCTACATCGCTGCGCTGGCGGCGCTGGGCGCCAAGGCGGTGGCCATTCCGATCGGGCTGCGGCTGCTGGTACGTCGCCTGGAACTGCGGCGCGCGGTGGACAGCGCCATTGGCATCGGCCCAGGCATGGTTGCCGGCGTGGCGCTGGTGGCGCTGGCGGTCCTGGTGGTGCTGCCTGCCACCCCCGGGTCAGGGGTGCTGGCGCGGGAAGGGCTGGCCATCGCCCTGTCCGTGGTGCTGCTCGGCATGCTGATGATGATCATCCGCCGGCACCCCATCGGGCATGTGGCAGGATTGCTCAGCCTGGAGAACGGGCTGGTGCTGGCCGCCGCCGGGCCACGCGGCCTGCCGCTGGTGGTGGAACTGGCCACCGCCGCGCTGGTGCTGGTGCTGACTGCGGTGGCAGGGTTCTTCGCGCTGCGGCTTCGGGATGATGTCGCGGGGCCGGGTCCCGGCCTGCTGCATCAACCCTATGCCGAGGGCGACCCGCCCGGAAAGGCAGGGCGGTGAACGAGGCGCTCGCTATGCTGGTCCCGACCCTGCCGGGACTTCTGGTGGCGCTGCCGGTGATCGGCGGTGTGGCACTGGGGGCGATCCCGTCGCTGCGGCTGGCGGCCTGGCTGAACATCGCCCTGGCCGCCGCCGGCTTCGCTCTGGCCCTGGCCCTGGCGGCCCTGCCCTTCGGGGTGAACGGGCTGCTGCACATCGATGCGTTGAACCTGCCGCTGCTGCTGCTCGGCGCGCTGGTGGGGCTGACCACCGCCTGCTTTTCCGCGGCCCACCTGCCGGCGGAAGGCTTCACGCCGCTCACCGGCCGCGCCTCTCATGCCGCCTTTCAGATCTTCCTGGGCGCACACCACCTGGCGCTGCTGGCGGAGAATCTCGGCCTCGCCTGGGTGGCGATCGAGACGGCGACTCTGGCCTCGGTATCGATGGTGGCGCTGCATCGCGGCCGCGCGGCGATCGAGGCGGCGCGGAAATTTCTGATCATGGCCGGGCTTGGAATCGCCCTGGCGCTGTTCGGCACGATCGTGCTGGCGCTGGCGACGCAGCCGCTGCTCGGTGGCGAGGCATCGCTCTCCCTCGGCGTGTTGCGCGGCGTGGCGGCGCAGGCCGATGGCAGGCTGCTCAGCCTCGCCTTCGCGTTCCTGCTGGTCGGCTATGGCACCCAGGCCGGGCTGGCGCCGCTGCATTCCTGGCTGCCCGACGCGCAGGCCGAGGGGCCTGTCGCGATGTCCGCCGTGCTGTCCGGCCTGCTGCTGAACGCCGCGCTGCACGCCATTCTGCGCGCCAAGACGGTGGTCGGGCTGAACCCCGCCAGCTTGTCGCCCGGCGCGCTGCTGCTGGGCCTGGGCCTGGTGTCGCTGCTGCTGGCGTCCATGTCCCTGTGGCGGCGGCGGGACGCGCGGCGCTTCCTCGCCTGGAGCAGCATCGGGCATGTCGGCCTCGCCGCCATCGGCTTCGGGCTGGGCGGTGCCGCCTCGGTGGCGGCCATGCTGCACCTGCTCGGGCATTCCCTGGTCAAGACCGCCATCGTCTTCGCCGTGGGCCGCGCCGGGCGGCGCGACCTTGCGGGGCTGGCCGGGCTGGCGACGGCAAGGCCGATCCTGGGCTGGTCGCTGGTGACCGCCATGCTGGCCCTCGCGGGATTGCCGCCGTTCTCGCTGTTCGCCAGCGAGTTCCTGCTGCTGCAGCAGGGCGTCACGCGGCTGCCCTGGCTTTCGCTGCCGCTGGCGCTCGGGCTGCTGCTGACGGCGCTGGCCGTGCTACGGCAGGTGCATGCCATCGCGCTCGGTCTCGCGGCGCCTTCGGCCGGGACCAACCTGCCGCCGGGCCCGGCCGTGCTGCCGCCGCATCTGGTGCCCTGGATGGCCACGGTTCCGGTGCACCTCCACCTGTTGCTGGCGCTGTTGCTGGGCCTCGCCCTGCCGTCCGCCCTGTATGCCGTGTTGGCCGAGGCCGGGAGGATCGCCGGATGAGCCGCCCCGCCACGAAGCTGATCCGCCAGGGGGCCGCCCGCGTCGGCTTCCGGCACGAGCTGCATCCTTCGCAATGGCTGCAGCTGCGCGCGGCCCTGGGCGACGAGCCGGAGCTGGATTTCCTGGGCTTGTGGGCGGAGCAAGGCGCCGTGCACGCCGCCTTTCACGGCGCGGACGGGCTGCTGCTGACCACGCTTCCGCTGGCGGAAGCCAGCTACCCGGCGCTGTCGCCGGTGCGCCCTGCCGCCGCCTGGTTCGAGCGCGCCGTGGCCGATCTGTGGGGCCTGCGCGCCGAGGGCGGAACGGATGGCCGATCCTGGCTCGACCATGGCCGGTGGCCTGCCATGGCGCCGCTATCCGCCCGGCCGCAGCCCAACATGGCCGAGCCGCCGCAGCCCGGTTTCCTGCCGGCCCTGGGGGAGGGTGTCCACCAGGTGCCGGTGGGCCCTGTCCATGGCGGGGTAACCGAGCCGGGACATTTCCGCTTCCACGTGCAGGGCGAGAGGGTGGTGCGGCTGGAAGCGCGGCTCGGCTACGCCCACAAGGGCACGCTGGGGCTGATGCGCGGCAAGTCGCCGCGCGCGGCGGCCCGCTTCGCGGCACGGATCTCGGGCGACTCCACCGTGGCGCATTCCTGGGCCTTCGCCGCCGCGGCGGAGGCGGCCCTGGACCTCACCCCGCCGCCGCGTGCCATCCTGCTACGCGGCGTGATGGCCGAGCTGGAGCGCATCGCCAACCACCTGAACGATTGGGGCGCGCTCTGCAACGATGCCGGCTTCGCCTGGCCGCAGGCGCGGTGCGGCGTGCTGCGCGAGGCCCTGCTGCGGGCGCAGGAGGCCGCCTTCGGCCACCGCCTGATGATGGACCGCGTGGTGCCCGGCGGCGTGTCCATCGACATCGCGCGCAGCGGCCCCGACACGCTGCGCGCAGCCTTGGCCGGGATCCAGGCCGAGTTCCCGGCCCTGCGACGGATCAGCGAGGAACAGGCCGGCCTGCAGGACCGACTGGCCGGCACCGGGGTGCTGCACCCGGCGCTGGCAGGGCGCTTCGCCGCTGGCGGCTTCGTTGGCCGTGCCTCGGGGCGGGATTTCGATGCCCGGCGCAACCGCGCCTATGCCCCCTATGACGCCGTGGCCTTCACCGTGCCGGTGCTGCGCAGCGGCGATGTGGAAGCGCGGCTGGCGCTGCGCATGGCCGAGCTGGAGCAATCCCTGTCCATGGCCGAGACCCTGCTCGCGCGGCTGGAGCCGGGCGAGACCCTGCTGGCCCTGCCGGTCCAGGGCGGGGAAGGCGTGGCGCTGGTGGAAGGCTTCCGCGGCGAGGTGCTGTGCTGGATGGCGCTCGATGAGAATGGGCTGATCCGCGCCTGCTTCGCCCGCGATCCCTCCTGGCTGCATTGGCCGCTGCTGGAGGCGGCGATGCAGAACGGCATCCTTGCCGATTTCCCCCTCTGCAACCGATCGTTCAACGCCAGCTACAGCGGGGTGGACCTGTGAGCGACACGCCGGAACCGGCCACCGATACCGGTCCGCCACCCCCCTGGACGCCGTTGCGGCAGGCCCTGGCCGGCCTGTCCTGGCCGCCCATGTTGTTGCCACGCCTCGTCCGTGACCTGCTGCGCGGTCCGCAGACCGATCCGGCCCCGCCCGTGCCGGAAATCACGGTGTCGGCGCTGATCGAGCGGCTCGATGCGGCGGCCCGGGCCCGGCTCGGGCGCAGCCTGGCGATCCGCCACGTCGGCTCCGGCTCCTGCAATGGCTGCGAGCTGGAGATCAACGGCCTGTCCGGCGTGGTGTACGATCTGGAGCGCCTCGGGCTGCGTTTCGTGGCCTCGCCGCGGCATGCCGACGTGCTGCTGGTCACCGGCCCGGCCTGCCGCAACATGACCGAGGCGATGCAGCGGGCCTGGCACTGCGCGCCGGAACCGAGATGGGTGGTGGCGGTGGGCGATTGCGCGCTGGATGGCGGCGTGTTCCGCGACAGCTACGCCGTGGAGGGCGGGGTGGGGCAGGTGCTGCCGGTGGATCTGGTGATCCCGGGCTGCCCGCCCTCGCCGGGGCTGATGCTGGAAGGATTGCTGGCGCTGGTGGAAGCGCAGCGCGACGAGGACGAGGTGCCGGCCGGCATGCCGCCGCGCGCGGAGCCCGGCTTCCGGAACCAGGGGTAAAAAGGCCGGCCGGATCGCTCCGGCCGGCCCAAGTCGCCGGCCCCGTCTCGAGGAGGGCCGGCATCCCAAGCGGCGACCTGCCGGGAAACAAAGGTGCCGCCTGGTATCGAGGTCCGGCCTTTGGCCCGCCCTTGCGGCATGGCAGGAACAGGTGGGGCGCGAACAGCCAGCGAAGCGGTCCGGGTATGGAAGCGTTCCGGATGAGGCGGCGGTCCCGGCTCCGGTCCGGCCTTTCCGCGCCTCGGTGCTCAGCCTTCACCACCCGGGCTGTCGTCGGGATGGGCCGGAGCTGAAATCGCGGTCATCTGTGCCATTCTATGCCCGCGCCGCGGTTTTCCCCGGGCTCAGATTAGGCACAATGCCTGCAGTTCCTGGCGCAGTGCGGGCGGCAGGGCGGCGATGCCGCTGCTGTCGGTGGCGCCGGCCACCAGGTCGGAAGGCGCGGCCATCGCCTCCAGGTACCGCCAGCCCTGGAACGGCTTCACCGGCCGCGCCGCCACCGCCACCAGCTCCGGGTCCAGCACCAGCGCCGCATGCGGCGTGCCGTCGGAGCCCGCCTCGGTGCGGATGTCGAGGATGCGCTGGCGGACGCAGGCATAGCCTGCCACCACCCAGTACAGCGAACCGCCGTCCAGCACCTCTGCGGCGCGCTTCGGCGCCATGCGGGTCAGGTGGCGCAGGGGCGGATCGAGCTCGACCCTCCGGGCCTGGGCGGCGCGCAGCGAGGCCACGTCGCGCGGGCCCACGCTCAGCTTCAGGATATGCAGCATGGTGCCACATCTACGCCGCGCGGCGCGCCGGGCAAGGGTGCCCGGACGGCCAAAGGCGTTGCGCGCCGGTCCGGCCGCGGAGTAAGGCAGCCCCGACCTCACGCCAGACCGGAACTGCCCCGCCAACGTCCCGGTGCGGCGTGGGCCGGCACCGGCATACAAGGAAGAACCGCATGGTGGGCTACCGCGTCGCCGTCGTCGGCGCCACAGGCAATGTGGGCCGCGAGATGCTGAAGACCCTGGCCGAGCGCCAGTTCCCGGTCAGCGAGGTGGTGGCCCTGGCCTCGCCGCGCTCCGCCGGGCAGCAGATCTCCTTTGGCGAGAAGCAGGTGCTCAAGGTCCGCAACCTGGAGACCTTCGACTTCCAGGGCACCGATCTCGGCCTGTTCTCGCCCGGCGCCTCGGTTTCCGCCATCCATGCGCCGCGCGCCGCGGCGGCGGGGTGCGTGGTCATCGACAACACCTCCCATTTCCGCATGGAGCCGGACGTGCCGCTGGTGGTGCCGGAGGTCAATCCGCAGGCCCTGGCAGGCTTCCGCAGGCGCCGCATCATCGCCAACCCGAACTGCTCCACCATCCAGATGGTGCTGGCGCTGAAGCCGCTGCACGCCATTGCCCGCATCCGGCGGGTGGTGGTGGCCACCTACCAGTCGGTTTCCGGCGCCGGCAAGGAGGCCATGGACGAGCTGTTCACCCAAACCCGCGGCGTGTTCGTCAACGACGCTTCGACGCCCGAGGTGTTCACCAAGCCGATCGCCTTCAACTGCATCCCGCACATCGACAAGTTCCTCGACGACGGCTTCACCAAGGAGGAATGGAAAATGGCGGTGGAAACCCGCAAGATCCTCGACCCCGACATCCAGGTGGTGGCCACGGCGGTGCGGGTGCCGGCCTTTATCGGCCATGGCGAGGCTATCCATGTGGAGTTCGAGAGCGAGATCACGGTGCAGCAGGCCTGGGCGGCGCTGCGCGAGGCTCCGGGGCTGACCCTGCTCGACCGGCGCGAGGATGGCGGCTACGCCACCCAGGTCGAGGTCGCGGGAGAGGATCCGGTGTTCGTGTCCCGGCTGCGCGCCGATCCCACCGTTCCCCATGGCCTGGCCTTCTGGTGCGTCGGCGACAACCTGCGCAAGGGCGCCGCGCTGAACGCGGTGCAGATCGCCGAGGAACTGGTGCGGCAGGGCCTGCTGGACTCCGCCAAAGGCTGAGCCTGCGCCGGGCCGGGCACGGGACGGGGCGGTGCCTCACGCAGGCGTGTCGGCTTGTGGCGGCATTGCCCCGCTTTCGCCACGTCGGCGCCCCGCATCCCCGGCAGCCTGTTCCACGTTGAACAGGTTGAAGGAGGACATTCCATGATGCGGACAACGATGACGCGGATCGCCCTGCTGGGCGGCATCGGCCTGGGCTTGGCGGCCTGTGACTCGACCAGCCCCGGTCAGCGCGCCGTGGGCGGCGGCCTGCTCGGCGCCGGCGCCGGCGCCGGGCTGGGCTCACTGAGCGGCAATGCCGGCACGGGCGCCCTGCTCGGCGGTGCGCTGGGCGCGGTGGGCGGCGCAGCCACCACGCCGGAGCGGCGGAGCGATCCGTATTACGACAACCGGCAACAGGGCTATGGTGGCTCCCCGGGCTATTACCGCGGCTATTGAGGGCCGGTGAGCCGCCCGCCGCCCGGGATCCGGGCGGCGGGAACCCGACCTTTTCCGGGTGACGGAACTGTTCGGTGATCCGCCGGGGTGAAACTTCGCCCTCCCGGCGCGTTGACGCTATGGGGCACCGCACCATAAAAGGTTTTCAGCATTGCTTCGCCCGCCGCTGCCCCGGCGTCGTGACGGGGCAGCCGGTACTCAGTGCGGAAGCGGGATCTGTCCATGTCCAAAAACAGTGACTTGCGTGATGCGACCTATGTCGGGATCCGCACCGACGGGACACGCATCCTGCGGCCGAAATCGCCGCACCTGCAGGTCTACGACATGCTGCAGATCACCAGCGGCCTGTCGATCGGCGCCCGCATCACCGGCTGCGCCTGGACGGTCGGGCTGATCTTCATGGTGTGGTGGCTGGCCGCGGCGGCAAGCGGCCCCGACGCTTTCGCGGACGTCCAGTGGTTCCTGGGATCGTTTCTGGGCCTCCTGGTTCTGTTCGGGCTGTCGGCCGCGGCCTGGTTCCACACCCTGGCGGGGCTGCGCCACCTGGCCTGGGATTTCGGCTATGGCTGCGACATGCCCGCGGTACACCGCACCGGGCGCGCGGTGCTGATCGGCACCGCCGTCATGACCGTGCTGACCTGGCTGGTCGCCATCATCGCCTGGGCCTGAGAACGAGATCATGAGCGACAACAGCATCAAGTTTCCCATGCGCACCCCGCTCGGCCGGGTGCGCGGCCTCGGCTCGGCCAAGGGCGGCACGCATCATTGGTGGATGCAGCGCGTCACCTCGATCGCCCTGCTGCCCCTGACCCTGTGGTTCGTGTTCTCGGCTGCGTCCATGACCGGCCAGTCCTTTGAGGCGACGCAGGCCTGGATCGCGCGGCCGTTCAACGCAGTGCTGCTGCTGGCCACCATCGGCCTGTCCTTCTACCACGCTGCGATCGGCGTGCAGGTGGTGATCGAGGATTACACCCGTGGCGAGCTGGTGCGCACGGGCGGCATCCTGGCCGTCAAGGGCCTTTGCTGGATCCTCGCGCTGGTAGCCGGCCTCGCCGTGCTGCGGATCGCGGTCTGAGGCATTTCAGAGCGGCGAAGCCGCACTATCTTTGTTTGGTCGAATGAAGCACAGGCGGCGGCCCCTCAACAACACGCCGCGCAGTTGTATGGACGGACCTGGACGATGAACGCGATCACCATGCCTTCCTCGGGCGCCTATCGCATCGTGGACCACACCTATGACGTCGTGGTGGTCGGTGCCGGCGGTGCGGGGTTGCGCGCGACCTTCGGCATGGGCGCCGCGGGCCTGAAAACTGCCTGCATCACCAAGGTCTTCCCGACCCGCTCCCACACCGTGGCGGCACAGGGCGGCGTCGGGGCCGCGCTGGGCAACATGGGCGAGGATGACTGGCGCTGGCACATGTACGACACCGTCAAGGGGTCGGATTGGCTGGGCGACCAGGATGCCATCGAATACATGTGCCGCGAGGCCGTGCCGGCGATCATCGAGCTGGAGCATTACGGCGTGCCGTTCTCCCGCACGGAGGATGGCAGGATCTATCAGCGGCCTTTCGGCGGCCACATGCAGAACTACGGCAAAACCCCGGCGATGCGCGCCTGTGCCGCCGCCGACCGCACGGGCCACGCCATCCTGCACACCCTGTACCAGCAGAGCCTGAAGCATAACTGCGAGTTCTTCGTGGAATACTTCGCGCTTGACCTGATCATGGAGGAAGGCGTCTGCCGCGGCGTGGTGGCCTGGAACCTGGAAGACGGCTCCATGCACCGCTTCCGCGCCCAGACCGTGGTGCTGGCGACCGGTGGCTATGGCCGCGCCTATTTCTCCTGCACCTCCGCCCATACCTGCACCGGCGATGGGGGCGGCATGGTGCTGCGCGCCGGCCTGCCGCTGCAGGACAATGAGTTCGTGCAGTTCCACCCGACCGGCATCTACGGCTCCGGCTGCCTGGTGACCGAGGGTGCCCGCGGCGAGGGCGGCTACCTGACCAATTCGGAGGGCGAGCGCTTCATGGAGCGCTATGCCCCGACGGCCAAGGATCTGGCCTCCCGCGACGTGGTGTCCCGCGCCATGTCGATGGAGATCCGCGAAGGGCGCGGCGTCGGCCCGCACAAGGACCACATCCACCTGCATCTGGAGCATCTCGGCTCCGACCTGCTGCATGAGCGGCTGCCGGGCATTTCCGAGACGGCGAAGATCTTCGCCGGCGTGGACGTGACCAAGGAGCCGATCCCGATGCTGCCCACCGTCCACTACAACATGGGCGGCATCCCGACGAACATCCACTGCGAGGTGCTGAACCCCTCCGCCACCGACCAGGACCGCGTGGTTCCCGGCCTCATGGCGGTGGGTGAGGCCGCCTGCGTTTCGGTGCACGGCGCCAACCGCCTCGGCACCAACTCGCTGCTCGACCTCGTGGTGTTCGGCCGCGCCGCCGCCCATCGCGCCGCCGAGACCATCAAGGCCGGCGCCAGCCAGGCGCCGCTTCCGCCCAAGGCCGGCGAGCATGCGCTCGACCGCCTGGACCGCGTGCGCAACGCCAAGGGCGGCACCGCGGTGGGCGAGCTGCGCCTGCAGATGCAGCGCACCATGCAGACCCATGCTGCGGTGTTCCGCACCTCCGACCTGCTGAAGGAAGGCGTGCAGAAGATGGGCAAGGTCGCCGATGCCTATAAGGACATCAGGATCGCCGACCGCAGCCTGATCTGGAACAGCGATCTCGTGGAGGCGCTGGAACTGGACAACCTGATCGGCAACGCCCTGACCACCGTGGTCGGCGCCGAGGCTCGCAAGGAATCCCGCGGCGCGCATGCGCAGGAGGATTACCCCGAGCGCGACGATCAGAACTGGATGAAGCACACCCTGGCGCGCGTCGACGACAAGTACCAGGTGAGCCTCGATTATCGTGACGTGAAGATGCGGACCCTCACCAACGAGGTCCAGGTCTTCCCGCCCAAGCCGCGCGTGTACTGAGGAAGAGCCGCACCCCCATGGCCACTTTCACGCTGCCCAAGAACAGCACCATCCAGACCGGCAAGACCTACAAGGCCGAAGCTGGGGCGAAGAACGTCAAGGCGTTCAAGATCTACCGGTTCGATCCCGACACGGGACAGAACCCGCATTACGACACCTACGAGATTGATCTCGACAAATGCGGCCCGATGGTCCTCGACGCGCTGATCAAGATCAAGAACGAGGTCGACACCACGCTGACCTTTCGGCGCTCCTGTCGTGAGGGCATCTGTGGCTCCTGCGCCATGAACATCGACGGCATGAACACGCTCGCGTGCCTCAAGCCGATCGAGGACGTGAAGAAGGACGTCCGCATCACTCCGCTGCCGCACATGCCGGTGTTGAAGGATCTGGTGCCCGACCTGACGCATATCTACGCTCAGCTGCGTTCCATCCAGCCCTGGATCAAGACCGAGACGGCACCGCCGCCGGACGAGGAGCGCCGCCAGTCGCGTGAGGAGCGCTCCAAGCTGGACGGGTTGTGGGAGTGCATCCTGTGCTTCTGCTGCTCCACCGCCTGCCCGTCCTACTGGTGGAACGGTGACCGCTATCTCGGCCCGGCCGTGCTGCTGCAGGCTTATCGCTGGATCGCGGATTCCCGCGACGAAGCGACGGGCGAGCGCCTCGACTTCCTCGAGGATCCGTTCCGCCTGTATCGCTGCCACACCATCATGAATTGCGCCGCCACCTGCCCGAAGGGGCTGAACCCGGCCAAGGCCATCGGCGAGATCCGCCAGCTGATGATCGAACGCCAGGGCTGAACCGCTTTCGTTGTCGCCACGACAGGCCGGGGAGCGCAAGCTCCCCGGCCTTTTTCATGGGCGCGTCGGCATGTTCCGGATGGTGAGCGCGCTGATCTGCCGCCCATGATCCTGCCGGCGCGTACACGTCTGGTGACCAGGGTTTCGTGTTGTTCTGCCCATTGGTTCGGGGCAGCGGCCAGGTGTCGGACGTGGCGTCGGAATCTGCCTGCGGCCCGCGCAGGAAAGGCCCGAATGACCGGAAACTTCTTCCCAGGCTGGTTGTCGGACAGCCGATAACCCTTTATGCCGCAACGCAATGGATGGCCCGACAAAGCCGGCGCTGCACTCCGCCGCCACCAGTGAAGGTCCGTTGCCGGCCTACCGCGCCCGCGTCGCGGCGGGTGACCTGCGTTCCGATCCGGCCCAGGCTCAGGCCGCGGAAATCCTGCAGGATCTGTGGCGCCGTACCCGCGGCTATGAGCCGCGCCGCGAAGTGCCGACATCCGAACCTGGCAGCGGCTTCATGAGCCGCTTCTTCCGCCGCAAGCCGGTGGAGGAAGCGCCCGGCAACGCGCCGCAGGGCCTTTATCTCGTGGGGGAGGTCGGCCGCGGCAAGTCCATGCTGATGGACCTGTTCTTCGAATGCGCCGATGTGCCGCGGAAGAAGCGCATCCACTTCCACCAGTTCATGCAGCAATCGCACCAGCGCATCCATGCCTGGAAAAAGCAGCATGGCGACGGCACCGATCCGATCCCGCCGCTGGCGGATCAGGTGATCGCCGAGGCCTCCCTGCTCTGCTTCGACGAGTTCCAGGTGCACGACATCGCGGACGCCATGATCCTCGGCCGCTTGTTCGAAGCGTTGTTTGCCCGCGGCACCGTGATCGTCGCCACCTCGAACACCGCGCCGGACGACCTGTTCAAGGGCCGGCCGGGACGCGACGCCTTTCTGCCGTTCATCAACCTGATCAAGAAGAACGTCGACGTCCTGCACCTGGAATCGGCGCAGGATTACCGGCGCGGCCGCATCCAGGGCCTTCCCACCTGGCATTCGCCGGTGGATGGACGCTCCGAACGCGCGCTGGATGCGGCCTTCAAGGAACTCACCGGAAAGGCGTATGGCGACAAGCAGGGGCTGATGGTGCTGGGCCGCCGGGTCGAGGTGCCGCAGGCGGCCTCCGGCGTGGCACGGGCCGATTTCGACCAGCTCTGCGGCCAGGCGCTCGGCCCGGCCGATTACCTGGCGCTGGCGACTCATTTCCACACCCTGGTGCTGGATGGCATTCCGCGTCTGGGGCCGGACAATTTCGACAAGGCGCGCCGGTTCATCACCCTGGTGGACGCGCTGTACGAGCATCGCTGCAAGCTGGTCGCCTCCGCCGCCGCGGAGCCCGACCGGCTGTACGAGCAGGGCGAGAACGCGGCGATGTTTCAGCGCACCGCTTCCCGCCTGACTGAAATGCAAAGCCATGACTATCTGGGCCTGCCGCACCTGACCTGAGGCGCGGCGGGGAGGGACCCGGACAACTCGTTCAAAAAGAGGAGCTGCCATGCGAAGCGTCATGACCGCCTGCCTGCTGGGACTGCTGGCCTTCGGGCTGGCCCCCGCCGTGCTGGACCACAGCGCCGGAGCGGCCTCGCCGCGACGGGATGGTCCGGCGGCGTCCGGCATGAGCAAGACGGCCAAGGCGCTGAGTTCGGTGGGCAGCGCCACGAGCCGCCAAGCCTCGCGGCCGATGGCGCGCACCGGTAGCGTGGCGGCCAGCCGCCCCGCCAGCGCCAAGCCGGTGCAGCTCTTGCGGCAGCCGAAGCTGCAGCGCACCGCCAGCCGGGTGCCGCAGGCCCGGGTGACGGCGCCGCAGCGCACCTCCTGGCAGGCCGGGCTGCCGATGGCCTCCGGCGAGCAGCGGGAATGCCCGATCGGCACCATGGCGACCCTGGCCCGGGGTCATGACGACGTGGTTCGCTGCCTGCCGCTCTGATTGCGGAGCCAAGACCTTTTTCGCCCCACGCGCGCTGCTTGTCGGAGTGCTGGGAGCGGGGTAGGAAGGCACGGCACGATTTTTAGATTTCCGCCTGACATCGAAATTCCTTGAAGGAGCCCCGTCCATGGCCCGCAACAAGATTGCGCTGATCGGCGCCGGCAACATCGGGGGCACGCTGGCCCACCTGATCGGCCTGAAGGAGCTGGGCGACGTCGTGATGTTCGACGTGTTCGGCGGCGTTGCCGCCGGCAAGGCGCTCGACATCATGCAGTCGAGCCCGGTGGACGGCTTCGACAGCGCCATGAGCGGCGGCTCCGACTACTCCGCCATCGCCGGTGCCGACGTGATCATCGTTACCGCCGGCTTTCCCCGCATGCCGGGCATGAGCCGCGATGACCTGTTGACCAAGAATGCCGGCGTGATGGGCCAGGTGGCCGAGGGCATCAAGCAATACGCCCCCGACGCCTTTGTGATCTGCATCACCAACCCGCTCGACGTCATGGTCTGGGCGCTGCAGCAGAAATCCGGCCTGCCGGCGCACAAGGTGGTCGGCATGGCCGGCGTGCTGGACAGCGCGCGCTTCCGCCTGTTCCTGGCGCAGGAGTTCAACGTCTCGGTCGAGGACGTGACCGCCTTCGTGCTGGGCGGCCATGGCGACACCATGGTGCCGCTGACCCGCTATTCCACGGTGGCCGGCATCCCGGTGCCCGACCTGATCAAGATGGGCTGGACCACCCAGGAGAAGATCGACGCCATCGTAGCGCGCACCGCCAATGGCGGCGGCGAGATCGTCAAGCTGCTGGAAAAGGGCTCGGCCTTCTACGCCCCCGCCGCTTCGGCGGTCGCCATGGCGGAAAGCTACCTGAAGGACAAGAAGCGCGTGCTGCCCTGCGCCGTGATGCTGAACGGCGAGTACGGCATGAACGACTTCTATGTCGGCGTCCCGGTGGTGATCGGCGCCGGCGGCGTGGAGAAGGTGGTCGAGGTCGAGTTCCTCCCCGAGGAGAAGGCCGCCTTCGACAAGTCCTGCGATGCGGTGAAGAAGCTCGTCGAGGACTTCAAGAAGCTCGGCGTCTGATAATGCCGGCCGGGGCTTTCCGCCCCGGCCATTTCGGCCGGGCCACGGCCGTCCAGCCCATGCAGAGGGTGAACGGATGAATATTCACGAGTATCAGGGCAAGGAGCTGCTGAAGCGCTACGGCGTTGCAGTGCTCGATGGCCATGTGGCCTGGACCGCCGCCGAGGCGGAAGAGGCGGCGAAGAAGCTGCCGGGTCCGGTGTATGTGGTGAAGTCGCAGATCCACGCCGGCGGGCGCGGCGCCGGCCGCTTCAAGGAAGACCCGAATGGCAAGGGTGGCGTCCGCGTCGTCAAGTCGGTCGAGGACGTCCGCGCCGCCGCCGATGCCATGATCGGCAAGACGCTGGTGACCAAGCAGACCGGCGAGGCCGGCAAGCTGGTGAGCCGCGTCTATGTCGAGGATGGCTGCGACATCAAGCGCGAGCTGTATCTTTCCCTGCTGGTGGACCGCGACACTTCCTGCATCGTCATCATGGCGTCCACCGAGGGCGGCATGGAGATCGAGGAGGTCGCCGAGCACAATCCGGAGAAGATCCTGAAGGCGGTGGTGGACCCGGCTTCCGGCGTCTCCGGCTTCCATGCCCGCAAGCTTGCCTTCGGGCTGGGCCTGGAAGGCAAGCAGATCGCCGCCTTCACCAAGTTCGTCTCGGCCATGTACAAGGCCTTCGTCGAGCTGGATTGCGCCATTGTCGAGATCAACCCGCTGGTGGTGACCGGCGCCGGCGACGTGGTGGCGCTCGACGCCAAGGTGAGCTTCGACGACAGCGCGCTGTTCCGCCACAAGGACCTCGAGGCGCTGCGCGACGACAGCGAGATGGACCCCAAGGAACTCGACGCGGTCAAGAACGACCTGAACTATGTCGCGCTCGATGGCGAGATCGGCTGCATGGTGAACGGCGCCGGGCTTGCCATGGCCACCATGGACATCATCAAGCTGTACGGCTCCTCGCCGGCCAACTTCCTCGATGTCGGCGGCACGGCGACGGCCGAGCGCGTCACCGAGGCGTTCCGGATCATCACCTCCGACAGCAACGTCAAGGCAATTCTGGTCAACATCTTCGGCGGCATCGCCAAGTGCGACATGATCGCCAATGGCGTTGTCGCGGCGGCCAAGAACCTGACGCTGTCCGTGCCGCTGGTGGTGCGCCTCGAAGGCACCAATGTTGAACTCGGCAAGAAGATCCTCGCTGAATCCGGCCTGAAGATCATCCCCGCCGACAACCTGGCCGACGCCGCCGAGAAGGTGGTGCGCGCCGTGAAGGAGGCCGCGTAACATGGCCATTCTCGTCGACGCGAACACCAAGGTGATGACGCAGGGCTTCACCGGGTCGCAGGGCACCTTCCATGCCGAGCAGGGCATCGCCTATGGCTCGAACTATGTGGGCGGCGTGACGCCGGGCAAGGGTGGCCAGACCCACCTGAACCTGCCGGTGTTCAACACCGTTGCCGAATGCGCTGAAGCAACCGGCGCCAACGCCTCGGTCATCTACGTGCCGCCACCCTTCGCCGCCGACTCCATCCTGGAGGCCATCGACGCCGAGATCCCGCTGATCATCTGCATCACCGAGGGCATCCCGGTGATCGACATGATCAAGGTGAAGCGGGCGCTCTCCGGCTCGAAGTCCCGCCTGATCGGGCCGAACTGCCCGGGCGTGATCACCCCCGATGCCTGCAAGATCGGCATCATGCCGGGTCACATCCACAAGCGCGGCTCGGTCGGCATCGTGTCCCGTTCGGGCACGCTGACCTACGAGGCGGTGGCGCAGACCACGGCGGCTGGCCTTGGCCAGTCCACCTGCGTCGGCATCGGCGGCGATCCGGTGAAGGGCACCGATTTCACCGAGGTGCTGGAGATGTTCCTGGCCGACCCCGAGACCCAGTCGATCATCATGATCGGCGAGATCGGCGGCCAGTCCGAGATCCAGGCGGCTGAGTTCCTGGGGCTCGAGAACAAGCCGGGCTCGGCCAACTACAAGCCCGTGGTCGGCTTCATCGCCGGTGCGACCGCGCCTCCGGGCCGCCGCATGGGCCATGCCGGCGCCGTCATCTCCGGCGGCAAGGACACCGCCGAGGCCAAGATGAGCGCCATGCGCGAGGCCGGCATCCATGTGGCGGACAGCCCGGCAGCGCTGGGCTCCACCATGGTGAAGGCGCTGCAGGGCTGATGCCTGCTGCGCCGCAGCATCGCCAGCTTGGCCGACCGCGCGGGGCTGTTATGCAGCTTCGCCACGGCTGCCGGCAATGTTGTGGACATGGACTGTGTGTTATGGCGCGCCGCCCCCATATCGGGGGCGGCGTTCCGCTTTGTGACGTCCTGAGCTGAACTGACGCTCCAGCGCTGGCCACGGCGCGGGCGAGGAGGAGATGATGGCCGGTATCGACATCCTGGCAAGCGCGATGACGGGGGCGAACGCCACCTTCCTCGCCGACCTTTACGCGCGCTGGGTGGAAAATCCGGACAGCGTGGACATCTCCTTC
Organism: Teichococcus vastitatis; assembly: GCF_003604215.1. Taxonomy (GTDB): domain Bacteria; phylum Pseudomonadota; class Alphaproteobacteria; order Acetobacterales; family Acetobacteraceae; genus Pseudoroseomonas; species Pseudoroseomonas vastitatis. Next base: position 411,735 of record NZ_QXGS01000001.1, on the reverse strand, counting down.
CAGGAGCTGTTCGCGGCGTTGAACGATGATGCCCGCGCCGTGCTGCATGACGCCACCGGCGCCTCCTGGGCACCGCGGCTGCGCGGCGAGTTTGCTCCGGCGCCGGAAGCGCCGAAGACGGACCCAAGGAAGAGTGCCAAGCCTGCCGCGCCGCCGGCTGCCGATCCTGCCGCGGCCCGCCAGCAGGTGATGGACTCCCTGCGCGCCCTGATGTTCATCCGCGCCTACCGCGTGCGCGGCCACCTGGAAGCGCAGCTTGATCCGCTGCACCTTTCCAAGCCGAAATCGCATCCGGAGCTCGATCCGAAGACCTACGGCTTCACCGATGCCGACATGGACCGGCCGATCTTCATCGACCGCGTGCTCGGCAAGGAAACCCCGACGCTGCGCGAGATCATGACGATCCTGCGCGCGACCTATTGCGGTCCGATCGGCGTCGAGTTCATGCACATCCAGGATCCGGAGCAGAAATCCTGGCTCCAGCAGAAGGTCGAAGGCGCCCCCTGGGCAAAGCAGTTCGACGCCGCGGCCAAGCGGCAGATCCTGCAGCAGCTGACTGAGGCCGAAGGCTTCGAGGCGTTCTGCGCCCGCAAATATGTCGGCACCAAGCGGTTCGGCCTGGAGGGTGGCGAAGTCACCATTCCGGCGCTGCAGACCCTGATCGCCACGGCGGCCGATGCCGGCGTGTCCGAGATCGCCATCGGCATGCCGCATCGCGGACGCCTGAACACGCTCGTGAACGTGGTGAAGAAGCCCTTCACCAAGGTGTTCGCCGAGTTCAAGGGCATCTCCGCCAATCCTGACGATGTGCAGGGTTCGGGCGACGTGAAGTACCACCTCGGGACCTCCACCGACATCGAGATCAATGGCCGGCAGGTCCACCTGTCGCTGCAGCCCAACCCGTCGCACCTCGAGGTCGTGGACCCGGTGGTGGTGGGCAAGGTGCGCGCCCGCCAGGACATGGCCGGTGACACCAAGAGCCGCCGCTCGGTGATGGCCATCCTGCTGCATGGCGACGCCGCCTTCGCCGGCCAGGGCGTGGTGTACGAGACGCTGGCGATGAGCCAGCTCATCGGCTACCGCACCGGCGGCACCGTGCATGTGGTGGTGAACAACCAGATCGGCTTCACCACCGTTCCGGCGCATGCTTATTCCGGCCTGTACTGCACGGATGTGGCGAAGTCGGTGCAAGCGCCGATCCTGCACGTCAACGGCGACGATCCGGAGGCGGTGGTGTTCTGCGCGCAGATGGCCGCCGAGTACCGCATGAAGTTCGGCGCCGACGTGGTGCTGGACATCGTCTGCTACCGCCGCCATGGCCACAACGAAACGGATGAGCCGGCCTTTACCCAGCCGACCATGTATGCGCGCATCAAGGAAACCAAGACCACCCGCACCCTGTATGCGGAGCGTCTGGCCCAGGATGGTGCCGTGCCGGCCGATGAAGGCAAGGCCATGCTGGACGCGTTCTACGCCCAGCTGGAGGAAGCCTACCAGGCGGCGCAGACCTTCAAGCCGAACAAGGCCGATTGGCTGGAAGGCCACTGGGCCGGGCTGAAGGCGGCCGGCTCCGAGGGGGAGGAGAAGGAGGACGGCACCGCCGTCGCCCTCGACACCCTGCGCGAGGTCGGCCTGGCGCTGGCCCGTGTGCCGGGCGACTTCAACGCCAACTCCAAGATCACCCGCCAGCTTGATTCCAAGAGGAACGCCATCGAGACCGGTGAGGGCATCGACTGGGCGACCGGCGAGGCGCTGGCCTTCGGCTCCCTGCTGCTGGAAGGCCACCGCATCCGCCTGTCGGGCGAGGATGTGCAGCGCGGTACCTTCTCCCACCGCCATTGCGTGCTGGTGGATCAGAAGACCCAAGCGGAATACATGCCGCTGAACAACATCCGCGACGGCCAGAAGCGGATGGAAGCCTTCAACTCGCTGCTGAGCGAGATGGGCGTGCTGGGCTTCGACTACGGCTACACCCTGGCCGATCCGCAGACCCTGGTGCTGTGGGAAGCGCAATTCGGCGACTTCGCCAATGGCGCGCAGGTGGTGATCGACCAGTTCATCGCCTCGGCCGAGACCAAGTGGCTGCGCATGTCCGGCCTCGTGATGCTGCTGCCGCACGGCTATGAGGGGCAGGGGCCGGAGCATTCCTCCGCCCGGCTGGAGCGCTACCTGCAGCTCTGCGCCGAGAAGAACATGGCGGTGTGCAACTTCACCACGCCGGCCAACTACTTCCATGCGCTGCGCCGCCAGATGAAGCGCAACTACCGCAAGCCGCTGGTGGTGATGACGCCGAAGTCGCTGCTGCGCCACAAGCTGGCGGTCAGCTCCCTGGCGGAGTTCGCGCCGGGCAGCATCTTCCAGACGGTGATCCCGGAAACCGATGCCATCGCGGCGCCGGACCAGGTGAAGCGCGTCGTGCTCTGCACCGGCAAGGTCTATTACGACCTGCTACAGGAGCGCCGCGACAAGAAGGTGCAGGACGTCGCCATCGTGCGCGTCGAGCAGATGTATCCCTTCCCGGCGCGGTCGCTGACCCGCGTGCTCGGCGAATACAAGAACGCCGAGGTCGTGTGGTGCCAGGAGGAGCCCGAGAACATGGGCGCCTGGACCTTCCTCGACCGGCGCATCGAGAAGGTCCTGAAGGAGCTGGGCAACAAGGCGCAGCGGCCGCTCTATGTCGGGCGTGAGGAGGCGGCGAGCCCCGCCACCGGCTCCGCCAAGATCCATCAGCAACAACAGGAAAGCCTGGTGCGCGAAGCGCTGGGTCTTTCCTGATCCTTTCTCACCTCACCGGCAGCGTAACGGCAGCGGCATAAAGGCGACGGCAGAATGACTGAGATTTTGGTACCCACCCTGGGCGAGAGCGTGTCCACCGCCACCGTGGCGAAGTGGATGAAGAAGGCGGGCGAGGCCGTGGCCGCCGACGAGCCCCTGGTGGAGCTAGAAACCGACAAGGTCACGGTGGAGGTGAACGCCCCCGCTGCCGGCGTGCTGGAAGCCATCAGCGCCGATGAGGGCGCCGAGGTCGAGCCCGGTGCAATTCTCGGCACCATCTCGGCCGGCGAGGGCAAGGTTTCGCCCAAGGCGACCGAGGTGCCCGGCACCGAGAAGCCGCCGGCGCCCAAGGCCTCGGGCCCGACTGCCGGCAATGCGGCCAACGCGCCGAAGGTCGAGGAGCCGCGCCGTGAAACCGGGCCAGTGTCGCGTCCGGGCGGCGGCCATGCGCCGCTGCCGGCCGCGGCCAAGATGATGACGGAGAACAGCGTGTCGGCCGAGCAGGTCGGCGCCGGCACCGCCAAGGATGGCCGCATCAGCAAGGGCGATGTGCAGGCCTTCCTGAGCCGGCCGGCGCCGGAAGTGGCCAAGCCCGCGCCCAAGGCGGCCCGCGCGCTGGAAGGCGGCGAGGAGCGGGTGAAGATGACCCGCCTGCGCAAGACCATCGCCAACCGGCTGAAGGAGGCGCAGAACACCGCCGCCATGCTGACCACCTTCAACGAGGTGGACATGGGCGCGGTGATGGCCCTGCGCTCCGAATACAAGGACGCCTTCGAGAAGAAGCTCGGCACCAAGCTCGGCTTCATGTCCTTCTTCGTGAAGGCCTGCGTGGCAGCGCTGAAGGACTACCCGGCCGTCAATGCCGAGATCGATGGCGACGATCTGGTGTACAAGAACTTCGTGCACATGGGCATCGCGGTGGGCGGCCCGTCCGGCCTCGTCGTGCCGGTGCTGCGCAATGCCGACGGGATGTCCTTCGCGGAGATCGAGAAGTCGATCGCCAATTTCGGCAAGCGCGCCCGTGACGGCCAGCTGAAGCTGGAGGAACTGTCGGGCGGTTCCTTCACCATCACCAATGGCGGCATCTATGGTTCGTTGATGTCCACCCCGATCCTGAACCCGCCGCAATCCGGCATCCTGGGCATGCACAAGATCCAGGAGCGGCCGATGGTGGTGAACGGCAAGATCGAGATCCGCCCGATGATGTATCTGGCGCTGTCCTATGATCACCGCATCGTGGACGGCAAGGAGGCGGTGTCCTTCTTGGTGCGCGTCAAGGAAAGCATCGAGGATCCGCGCCGCCTGCTGCTGGATCTCTGATCCTTCCGGCATCGGCTGAACGAGGCGGGGCCACGGCCCCGCCTTTTTTCTTGGCTGCGCCGCGACAGTGTCAGCATTGCTGCCATATCGGGTCAGCCATGAAGGCGGAACACTCCCGCATTCCACTGCCGGGGCCGACAAAGATGGCCTGTGCAGGAGGACGCCCGATGAGTGTTTCAGTGCCGATAAGCGCGGTGGACCCGCATGATACGCGCAGGCGGGTGATGGCAATCGTGGCCAGCTCATCCGGCAACCTGGTCGAGTGGTACGATTTCTACGCCTACTCGTTCTTCTCGCTCTACTTCGCCCACCATTTCTTTCCGTCCGACAACCGTACGGCCGAGCTGCTGAGCGCCGCGGGCGTGTTTGCCGCCGGCTTCCTGATGCGCCCGATCGGCGGCTGGCTGTTCGGCAGGCTGGCCGATCGCAAGGGCCGCCGCTTCTCCATGCTGCTGTCGGTGTTGATGATGTGCGGCGGCTCGCTGCTGATCGCCATCCTGCCCACCTATGAGACGGCCGGCATCCTGGCGCCGGCCCTGCTGGTGGCGGCGCGGCTGCTGCAGGGCCTGTCGGTCGGCGGCGAATATGGCACCAGCGCGACCTATATGAGCGAGGTCGCGACCTCCCGCCATCGTGGCTTCTTCGCGTCCTTCCAGTACGTCACGCTGATCGGCGGGCAATTGCTGGCGGTGCTGGTCGTGGTGGCGCTGGAGCAGACGCTCAGCACCGACGCGCTGCGCGGCTGGGCCTGGCGCATCCCTTCGTGATCGGCGGGCTCGCGGCCATCATCGCCCTGTTCCTGCGGCGTACCCTGCATGAGACCACCAGCGCCAGCGACCGCAACGCCAAGGAGGCGGGTTCGCTGGCCGGCATGCTGCGTCATCCGCGCTCGGTGCTGGTGACCCTGGGCCTGACGGCAGGCGGCAGCCTGATCTTCTACACCTTCACCACCTACATGCAGAAATTCCTGGTCAACACCGTGGGCTACGCGCCGAAGCAGGCTAGCCTGATGATGATGGTGGCGCTGTTCCTCTACATGCTGGCGCAGCCGGTCTTCGGCGCGCTGTCCGACCGGATCGGGCGGCGCAACCAGCTGCTGGCCTTCGGCGTGCTCGGCACGCTGTTCACCCTGCCGCTGATGCGCGCCATCAGCGGCAGCGGCGGCGAGGCCTGGGTGACCCTGTCTCTGCTGCTGGCGGCGCTGGCCATCGTCAGCCTCTACACTTCCATCTCCGGCGTGGTGAAGGCGGAGCTGTTTCCGGTCGAGGTGCGGGCGCTGGGCGTCGGCCTCTGCTATGCCATCGCCAATGCCCTGTTCGGCGGCAGCGCCGAGTATGTCGGCCTGTCCTTCAAGAACGCCGGTGCGGAGGGAGGCTTCTACTGGTACGTGGCCGCGCTGATGGCCGTGGCGCTGGTGGCGGTGATCTGCATGCCGGACCCGCGCCGCCTCCGCCACATGGAGCACGCCCCGCGTTGACGATGGCGGCGGCCGCCCTGGCCGCCCGTCTCATATAACGACCCAGGAATGCCCGGCGGCCTCTTGCCCGGCGCGCCTCGCCGGGTCAGTTTGCCGGCCGTCCATTTTGTCAAGCAGGTGCTTCGCTCATGTCCGACAGCTTCGACGTCATCGTCATCGGCGCCGGCCCCGGTGGCTATGTCTGCGCCATCCGCGCCGCCCAGCTCGGCATGAAGGTCGCCTGCGTGGAGAAGCGGTCCACCCTGGGCGGCACCTGCCTCAATGTCGGCTGCATCCCGTCCAAGGCGCTGCTGCAATCCTCGGAGAACTTCGAGGAAACAAAGCACAAATTCGCGGATCACGGCATCATGGTGGAGGGGGTCAAGCTCGACCTCCAGCGCATGCAGGCGCGCAAGGGCGAGGTTGTCTCGGCCAACACCAAGGGCGTCGAATTCCTGTTCAAGAAGAACAAGGTCACTTGGCTGAAGGGCGAGGGCCGCATCACCGCCCCCGGCAAGGTCGAGGTGGCCGGCCAGAGCTACGACGCCAAGAACATCATCATCGCCACCGGCTCCGACAGCGCCCCGCTACGCGGCGTCGAGGTGGACGAGAAGCAGGTCGTGACCTCCACCGGCGTGCTGGAGCTGGAGAAGGTGCCGGACCACCTCGTGGTGATCGGCGGCGGCGTGATCGGGCTGGAGCTGGGCAGCGTGTGGCGCCGCCTGGGTGCCGAGGTCACGGTGATCGAGTACCTGGATCGCCTGGCGCCCGGCATGGATGGCGAGACAGCCAAGCAGTTCGAGCGCGTGCTGACCAAGCAGGGCATCAAGTTCAAGCTGAAGTCCAAGGTCACCGCCGCCGCCAAGTCGGCCGAGGGCGTCACCCTGACCGTTGAGCCCGCGTCCGGCGGCGCGGCCGAGGAGGTCAAGGCGGATGTCGTGCTGCTGGCGATCGGGCGTCGCCCCTACACTGACAATCTCGGCTTGGCCGAGGTTGGGGTGGAGCTGGACGAGCGCGGCCGCGTCAAGACCGACAAGCACTTCGCCACCAACGTGCCCGGCATCTACGCCATCGGCGACGTCATCGCCGGCGCCATGCTGGCGCACAAGGCCGAGGATGAGGGCGTCGCCCTGGCCGAGATCCTGGCCGGGCAGGCAGGCCACGTGAATTACGGCGTGATCCCGGCCATCGTCTATACTTGGCCCGAGATCGCCAGCGTCGGCGAGAGCGAGGAAGAGCTGAAGGCGCGCGGCCAGGCCTACAAGGTGGGCAAGTTTCCCTTCATGGCCAATGGCCGCGCCCGCGCCATGGGCGACGTGGACGGCTTCGTGAAGATCCTGGCCGACAAGGAAACCGACCGCGTGCTCGGCGCCCATATCCTGGGCCCGGATGCGGGCACGCTGATCGCCGAAGTCGCCATCGCTATGGAATTCGGCGCCAGCGCCGAGGACGTGGCGCGCACCTGCCACGCCCATCCGACGCTGAACGAGGCGGTCAAGGAAGCGGCGCTGGCCGTGGACGGTCGCCCGCTGCATATCTGACCGGCCGGGCGCGGATGCGAGGCGATCCTTGTTTCGCTCCGCGCCTCCGGTAGCCCACCGCGGAGCCGATGTTCGGGGTGGAAAGGCGCCGCTCCTGCCCGGCGCCGCGGCGGGCGGATCATTGATCCGCCACGCCCTCGGCCCCTTGAGCCCCGGCGGGACAGGGCCATCTTCAGCCGATGCTTGATGCAAGGCCTTCCTGGAAGCGCAAGCTGCTGGGGATTTCGCTTCTGGTTCTGGGCGTGCTGGGACTGGTGCTGCCGATTCTCCAGGGCGGGTTGTTCCTGTTGCTCGGCGTGTTCGTGTTGCGCGACCAGTATGACTGGTCGCGGCGCTGCCTCGCCTGGTGCCATGCACGCTGGCCGTCGCAGGTGAACAAGCTGGACGGGCTGGAGGCCAGGATGCTGGTACGCAGCCGCAATTGGGGAAGGCGGCTGCGGCTACGCTTCGGGCGCTGATCCGGTCAGCCGGTGCGGCCGTAGGCTTGTCGCAGCTTCAGGATCTGCACGGATTGCGGCAATTCGATCAGGAATTCCGGGTCCAGCAGCAGGTGGTGAACATTCGTCGGCGCGGCACCCGTCAGCGCGGTCATGGCTTCGAGGCTGGGCCAGTAGGAGATGGTGACGAACTCGGTTTCACCCTCGCGGTCCTCGCGAAAGGTTTGTACGCCCACCGCCTTCTCGATCAGCGGGCGGATTCCGGCTTCGAAATTATAGGCTTCGTATTCATCGGCGCGCTCGCGCCGCACGCGCCCGCGCCAGATGCGGGCAATGGCTGGACGAGAACTCGGCTCGTTCATGGGTGATCCTCCCGGGATACAACGGAAGGTCAACGCAGGGACGCGGCGAGGTTTGCCTCAATCCGCCCGCGGATGCGCCTTCTGCCAGGTTTCCAGCAGGCGCACCGCGTCCACCGCGGTGTAGCGCTGGGTGGTGGACAGGCTGGCATGGCCCAGCAATTCCTGGATCGAGCGCAGATCGCCTCCTGCACCTAGCAGGTGGGTGGCAAAGGAATGCCGCAGGGCGTGCGGCGTGGCGTTCTCGGGCAGGCCGGCCAAGCGGCGATAGTCGCGCAGCGCTTTCTGTGCCACCGCGGCATCCAGCCTGCCGCCACGTGCCCCGGTGAACAGCGGTGCCTCCGGCAGCAGGTTGCCCCGCAGCGCGAGGTAGGCGGCCACCGCCTCGGCCACGGCGGGCAGCACCGGCACGATGCGCTCCTTGTTGCCCTTGCCGCGCACCCGCAGCCCGGTTCCGGCCCGCGGGGCGTCCCGCACGTCCAGGCTCAACGCCTCGGAGATGCGCAGACCGCAGCCATAGAGCAGCGTGAACAAGGCGGTGTCGCGGGAGGCCTGCAGTGGGGTGTGCTCCACCGCCCCGACGGCGCTCGCCACCTCGCGCGCTTGCTCCGGCGTCAGCGGGCGGGGCGCGGGCGGCACCACGCGCGGGCCGCGCAGCCCCGCCAGCGCCAGGGGTTCGATCCCGTGGTGACGGGCCAGAAACCGCAGAAAGCCGCGCACCGCCGCCAGTTGGCGGGCCCGGGTGGCGTTGCCCACGCCGTCGCGGGTGGCGCGCTCGGCCAGAAAGGCGCGCAGATCGGCCGGGCGCAGCGCGCCCAGCGCGGCCAGGTCCGGCTCGGCGCCCAGGTGGCGGGCGAGGAAGCCGAGGAAATCCGTCAGGTCGGCGCCATAGGCGGCCAGGGTATGGGGGCTGGCCCGCCGTTCCTGCGCCAGCCAGTCCAGCCAGCGCTGTCGCGCCTCAAACCCGGTCATGCGCGCGCCAGCGCCGCCGCCAGGGCGGCGGCCAGGAATTGCAGCTGCATGGAGGACCCGCGGCTCGGCAACGCGGCTTCGTGGCGGGCGCCCAACACCAGCAGGGTGGGGGCGCCCGGCAGCGGCACCAGGGCCAGCGCGTCGCGCAGCACCAGAGCGGCGGCCTCGGCATGCAGCAGCGGCAGCTCGGTGGGGGTGGCGCGCACCAGCGTGTCGCGGCCGGCGGGCAGCAGCCGGGCGACGCTGCCGGCGGGCAGGAACAGGCGGTGAGCGGCCGGCGGCGCCTCGCTGGCCACCGCGCAATGCTCCAGGCCCAGCAAGACGGGCCATTCCTGGGCCACCGTTTCCGCCGGGTCGCGGCTGGCGATCAGGGCCAGCACCGCCGACTGGGTGCGGGCGGCGAAGCCGCCACCCTCGCGCGCGGCCTCGGCCAGGTGGCGGGTGGCGGCGCGCTCGGCGGTGATCATCGCGGCCATGTGGTCGGCGAGCCCGTCGCCATGCACCCGGCGGGGCGGGGTCAGCAGGCGGTACAGGTCGGGCCGTCCGGCCAGGAAACCCGGATGGTCACGAAGCCAGGCCGCCACATCGTCCTCATTCATCGGGGCACGGCGCGGCGGAAAGGGCACGGGGTCATGCGGCGCAGAGAAGGGCAGCATTCCCGCCACGTCAAAGAAAACCCGCTCGGCGGCCGGTCAGAGGATGCTCTGGCCGGTCTTCTTCCAATCGGCCGTGAAGGCTTCCAGGCCGCGGTCGGTCAGCGGGTGCTTGATCAGCTGGCGGATCACGGCGGGCGGAAGGGTAGAAACATGAGCGCCCAGCTTCGCCGCCTGGGTCAGGTGCCAGGGATGGCGGATCGAGGCCACCAGTACCTGCGTCGTCAGCTCCGGGTAGTTGCGGTAGATCGTCATGATGTCGGCGATCAGCTGCATGCCGTCCTGCGCCAAGTCATCCAGCCGGCCCACAAAGGGCGAGATGTAGGTGGCGCCGGCCTTGGCCGCCAGCAATGCCTGGGTGGGGGAGAAGCACAGCGTCACGTTGACCGGCGTGCCTTCGGAGGTCAGCGCCTTGCAGGTGCGCAGCCCGGCCTCGGTCAGCGGTACCTTGACCGCGACATTGCCGGCGATGCCGCGCAGGAAGCGGCCCTCGGCCAGCATGGTCTCGTGGTCCTCGGCCGTCACCTCGGCGGAAACCGGGCCCGGGGTGATCTCGCAGATCTCGGCGATCACCTCGCTCATCCTGCGGCCCGATTTCGCGATCAGCGACGGGTTGGTGGTGACGCCATCCACCATGCCCAGATCGGCCAGGGCGCGGATCTCGGCCACATCGGCCGTGTCGACGAAGAACTTCATGGGTCAGGCTTCCTGTGGCGTCGGGTTGCGGCGGTGGTTTAGCAAGGGCGGGGCGTTGAACGAAAGGCCGCGGCAGCGGACATTGGGTGTATGGCTCGTCTGCGTGTTCTGCTGCCCCTGCCGCTGGCCGGCGCTTATGACTACCGCGTGCCGGCCGGCATGGCGGTGCCGCCGCCCGGCAGCTTCGTGCAGGTGCCGCTGAGCGGCCGCGACACGCTGGGCGTGGTGTGGGACGGCGAGGCCGATCCCGACCTGCCGGAACGCCGCCTACGCGACATCGCCGCGGTGTTCGACACGCCGCCGATGACGGACAGCCTGCGCCGCTTCGTGGAATGGGTGGCGGCCTATACACTGTCTCCGCCGGGCGCCGTGCTGCGCATGGCGATGAGCGCGCCCGCGGCCCTGGACCCGCCGGCGGCCAAGGCGGGCTGGCGGCTGACCGAAACCGGCCTGCGGGCCAAGCGCGGCCAGTCCAACGCCCGCTTCACCGAGAACCGCCGCCGCGTGCTGGACACGCTGGACGAGGGCGAGGTGCGCGGCGCGACCTCCCTCGCCGTCGCAGCCGGCGTTTCGGCGGGGGTGGTGCGCGGCATGGCGGAATCTGGTCTGCTGGAGCCGGCGCTGCTGCCGCGCGCCGAGGAGTTTCCCGCCCCCGACCTGTCGCGGCCCGGCCCTGAACTCGGGGCCGAGCAGGCGGAAGTCGCGGCGCAGCTGCGCGCCGCGGCGGCGACACGGCAGTTTGGCGTCACGCTGCTGACCGGCGTCACCGGCTCCGGCAAGACCGAGGTGTACCTGGAAGCGGTGGCCGAGTGCCTGGCGCAGGGTCGGCAGGCGCTGGTGCTGCTGCCGGAAATCGCGCTGTCCACCCAGTGGCTGGAACGCTTCGCCCGCCGCTTCGGCGCCGAGCCGGCGCTGTGGCATTCGGAACTCGGCGGGCGGCGGCGGCGCGACACCTGGCGGGCGGTGGCGGAAGGCCGGGTTTCGGTGCTGGTGGGCGCCCGCTCCGCCCTGTTTCTGCCGTTCCCCGACCTCGGCCTGATCGTGGTGGATGAGGAGCACGAGACCTCCTTCAAGCAGGAGGAGGGCGTGATCTACAATGCCCGCGACATGGCGGTGGTGCGCGCCCGCCTGTCCCAGGCCGCCTGCGTCCTGGTGTCCGCCACGCCCAGCCTGGAAACCCTGACCAATGCCGAGCAGGGTCGCTATGCTGCCGCCCACCTACCGGTGCGGCACGGCGGCGCCTCGCTGCCCAGTGTCGAGGTGATCGACCAGCGGGTGACGCCGCCGGAGCGCGGGCGCTTTCTCAGCCCGCCGCTGGTCGCGGCGATCCGGGACACGGTCGCCACAGGGCAACAGGCGATGCTGTTCCTGAACCGCCGTGGCTATGCGCCGCTGACGCTGTGCCGCGCCTGCGGGCACCGCATGCGCTGCCCGAACTGCACCGCCTGGCTGGTGGAGCACCGGCTGCAGCGCCGCCTGCAATGCCACCATTGCGGCCATGCCGAGCCGATCCCGCCCACCTGCCCGGAATGCGCCGCCGAGAACAGCCTGACGCCGCTCGGCCCCGGCGTGGAACGGGTGCAGGAGGAAGCGGCCGAGCTGTTCCCTGACCTGCGGCGGCTGGTGATGGCCTCCGACACCATTCCCGGCCCCGCCGCGGCGGCGGAGGCCGCACGAGCTATCGAGGCGCGGGAGGTCGACCTGATCATCGGCACCCAGATCGTGGCCAAGGGCTGGCACTTCCCGCACCTGACCCTGGTGGGCGTGGTGGATGCCGATCTCGGGCTCGCGGGGGGCGACCTGCGCGCCGCCGAGCGCACCGTGCAGTTGCTGCACCAGGTGGCCGGGCGGGCCGGCCGGGCCGAGGCGCCGGGCCGGGTGCTGCTGCAATCCTGGAGCCCGGAACATCCGGTGATGCAGGCGCTGGTGTCCGGCGACCTGGACGGCTTCATGGCGGCCGAGGCGGCGCAGCGGCGGCCCGGTCACTGGCCACCCTTCGGCCGCCTCGCGGCGCTGGTGGTGTCGGCCGAGGATGAGCGCGAAGCGGATCGCGTGGCACGCGACCTCGGCCTGTCGGCGCCCCGGGGGGAGGGGGTGGAGGTGCTGGGCCCAGCGCCCGCGCCGCTCGCCCTGTTGCGCGGCCGGCACCGCCGACGCCTGCTTCTGAAATGCCGGAGAGAGGTGGCGGTGCAGCCCATTCTGCGAGAATGGCTGAGCCGGGTCGCGGTGCCGGCCAGCGTGAAAATCCAGGTGGATGTGGATCCCGTAGGCTTTCTGTGAGCGATGGCTCTGTAACAGGGATGTTCCGGAAAAGCGGCCTTTCGGTGAATCGGCTGTAAGGATTCCCGGGCACCCCTGTTGCCGCATTGCGACACATCGTGGTAATGCCGGCGCGCCGCGACGAACCTTGTTCGCCGCACCATGAACATGTCCAGCCGCCGATTCCGCCGCCCGGGCGGGCCGTGCGGCGGGACGCCGGGAAAGCAGAGAACGGGATCTTCCGTGGCCTCCGAAGCGACCAACGTCTCGCCCCACGCGAACCACCCCTCCGGCTTGGCGCAGCGCTATGCGCTGGCTCTGCTGGAGCTGGCCAAGGACCGCAAAACGGTCGATGCCACCGCCGATGAACTGGAATCGCTGCGCAAGCTGATCGCCAGCGATGCCGGGTTCCGCGCCTTTATCGAGGATCCACGGCTCGACGCCACCGCGCAGCAGCGCGCCACCTTCGCCATCCTGGAGAAGATCGGCGTGAGCGGCGCGGTGCGGAACCTGGTTGGCGTGCTGATCGCCAACCGTCGTCTGGTGGCCCTGCCGCAGGTGATCGCGGCCTTTGCCGCGCTTCTCGCCGAGCAGCGCGGGCAGCAGACCGCTGAGGTTTCCTCCGCCCATCCACTGACCGACGTCCAGCGCACGCAGCTGACTGCGCGCCTGACTGAGGCCGGTTTTTCCAATGTCAAGCTGGTCGAGCGCGTCGACCCCGCCCTGCTGGGCGGGCTGGTCGTGCGCATCGGTTCCCGGCTGTTCGACAGTTCTATCAAGTCCAAGCTGCAGCGCCTGCAGTACGCCATGAAGGGGGCCGCCTGATATGGAGATCCGTCCTGCCGAGATCTCGGAGATCCTGAAGCAGCAGATCGCCGGCTTTGACGCCGACGCGAATGTTGCCGAGGTCGGCACCGTGTTGAGCGTGGGCGATGGCATCGCCCGCGTCTATGGCCTGCAGAACGTGATGGCCGGTGAGTTGGTGGAGTTTCCCTCCGCCGGCCTGAAGGGCATGGCGCTGAACCTCGAGACCGACAACGTCGGTATCGTGATCTTCGGCGACGACGCCGCCGTCCGCGAGGGCGACACCGTCTCCCGTACCGGCGACATCGTGCAGGTGCCGGTCGGCAAGGGGCTGCTTGGCCGCGTGGTCGACGGCCTCGGAAACCCGATCGATGGCAAGGGCCCGCTGAGCGACGTCAGGCCCGCGCTGGTCGAGGTGAAGGCTCCCGGCATCATCCCGCGCAAGTCGGTGCACGAGCCGATGCAGACCGGCATCAAGGCGATCGACGCCCTGATCCCGATCGGCCGTGGCCAGCGCGAGCTGGTGATCGGTGACCGCCAGACCGGCAAGTCCGCCGTGCTGATCGACACCATCATCAACCAGAAGCCCATCAACCAGGGCACGGATGAGTCGAAGAAGCTCTACTGCATCTACGTCGCCGTGGGGCAGAAGCGCTCCACCGTGGCGCAGCTGGTGCGCACGCTGGAAGAGAACGGCGCGATGGAATATTCCATCGTGGTCGCCGCCACCGCGTCCGACCCGGCGCCGATGCAGTTCCTGGCGCCCTATACCGGCTGCGCCATGGGCGAGTTCTTCCGCGACAACGGCATGCACGGCCTGATCATCTACGACGATCTGTCCAAGCAGGCGGTGGCTTACCGCCAGATGTCGCTGCTGCTGCGCCGTCCGCCGGGCCGCGAGGCCTATCCGGGCGACGTGTTCTACCTGCACTCCCGCTTGCTGGAGCGCGCGGCCAAGATGGGCGAGGCCGCCGGCCTCGGCTCGCTGACCGCCCTGCCGGTGATTGAGACGCAGGCGGGCGACGTGTCGGCCTACATCCCGACCAACGTGATCTCCATCACGGACGGCCAGATCTTCCTGGAGACCGAGCTGTTCTTCAAGGGCATCCGCCCCGCTGTGAACGTCGGCCTCTCGGTCTCCCGCGTGGGTTCCGCGGCGCAGATCAAGGCGATGAAGCAGGTCGCCGGCAAGATCAAGCTCGAACTGGCGCAGTACCGCGAGATGGCGGCCTTCGCGCAGTTCGCCTCGGATCTCGACGCTTCTACCCAGTCGCTGCTGGCACGTGGCGCGCGGCTGACCGAGCTGCTGAAGCAGCCGCAGTTCCAGCCGGTTCCGGTCGAGGAGCAGGTGGTGTCGCTGTTCGCCGGCACCCGTGGCTACCTGGACAAGATCAATGTCGGCCAGGTCGGCAAGTTCGAGCGCGAGCTGCTTAGCGGGGTGCGCACCAGCGCCCCGGAGATCCTGGACAGCATCCGCGACAAGAAGGAAATCACCAAGGACACCGAGGCCAAGCTGGTCTCCTTCCTGGATGATTTCGCCAAGACGTTCGCGGCCTGAAGGTAGGCTCTAGGGAGTAGACCCATGGCCAACCTGAAGGAGCTGCGGGGGCGCATCAACAGCGTCAAGTCGACCCGCAAGATCACCCAGGCGATGAAGATGGTCGCGGCGGCGAAGCTCCGCCGCGCCCAGCAGCAGGCCGAGGCCGCGCGGCCCTTCGCCGAGCGGATGGCGCGCATGCTTGCCTCCCTGGGCCAGGCGGTGGCCGGCAACCCGGACGCGCCGACCTTGCTGGTCGGCACCGGGCGCGACCAGACGCACCTGCTGATCGTGGTGTCGGGCGAGCGTGGCCTCGCCGGCGCGTTCAACACCAATGTGGGCCGGTACGCCCGGACCCGCATCCGCGAGCTGGAAGCGCAGGGCAAGACCGTTAAGGTGCTGGCCGTCGGCCGCAAGGCCGCCGCTTATTTGAAGCGCGAATTCGCGTCGCGCTTCGTGGGCGAGATCAGCTTTCAGGGCAAGAAGCAGGTCGGCTTCGCCGAGGCGCAGGAGATTGCCCTCCGCGTCACCGGCATGCTGGAGGCCGGCGAGTTCGACGTCTGCACGTTGATCTTCAACCATTTCCGCAACGTCATCAGCCAGATTCCGACGGCGCAGCAGCTGATCCCGGCGCAGCTGCCGGAGGTTGAGGCCACGGCGGCCAATGGTGCCCAAGGGGACGCAGCCGCCTGGTACGAGTACGAGCCGGACGAGGCCACCATCCTGGCGCAGATCCTGCCCAAGAACCTCGCCATCCAGATCTACCGCGCGATCCTCGACAGCGCCGCCGGCTTCTACGGCAGCCAGATGAACGCGATGGACAACGCCACGCGCAACGCGGGCGAGATGATCAACAAGCTGACCTTGAAGTACAACCGCACGCGTCAGGCCAACATCACCAGCGAGCTGATCGAGATCATCTCCGGTGCTGAGGCGCTCTGAGGGACACACCGCCATGAAGAACAACGTCGGCAAGGTTACACAGGTCCTGGGCGCCGTCGTGGACGTGCAGTTCCCCGCCGAACTGCCGAACATGCAGAACGCGCTGCAGGTCAAGATCGGCGAGCGGACCCTGGTGCTCGAAGTGGCGCAGCACCTCGGCGAGCGCACCGTGCGCACCATCGCCATGGACACCACGGACGGGCTGGTGCGCGGTGCGGAAACGGTTGACACTGGCAAGGGCATCGCCGTGCCGGTGGGCGAGGGCACGCTGGGCCGCATCCTGAACGTCATCGGCGAGCCGATCGACGAGCGTGGCCCGGTGCCGCACGAGAAGTCCTACACCATCCATCGCGCCGCCCCGTCCTTCGAGGACCAGGCGACCTCGGCCGAGATCCTGGTGACGGGCATCAAGGTCGTCGACCTGATGTGCCCTTACCTGAAGGGCGGCAAGATCGGCCTGTTCGGTGGCGCCGGCGTCGGCAAGACCGTCACCATCCAGGAACTGATCAACAACATCGCCAAGGGCCATGGCGGCGTGTCGGTGTTCGCGGGCGTCGGTGAGCGCACCCGCGAGGGCAACGATCTTTACCATGAAATGATCGACGCCGGCGTCATCAAGCTGGGTGAGAACGGCTCCACCGAGGGTTCCAAGGTGGCGCTGGTGTACGGCCAGATGAACGAGCCGCCGGGCGCGCGCGCGCGCGTCGCGCTGAGCGGCCTGTCCATGGCGGAATACTTCCGCGATGAGCAGGGCCAGGACGTGTTGTTCTTCATCGACAACATCTTCCGCTTCACCCAGGCCGGCGCCGAGGTTTCGGCGCTGCTGGGCCGCATCCCCTCCGCGGTGGGCTACCAGCCGACGCTGGCCACCGACATGGGCACGCTGCAGGAGCGGATCACCTCGACCAAGAAGGGCTCGATCACCTCGGTCCAGGCCATCTACGTGCCCGCCGACGACCTGACCGACCCGGCGCCCGCTACCTCCTTCGCCCACCTCGACGCGACCACGGTGCTCAACCGTGCCATCGCCGAGCAGGCGATCTTCCCGGCCGTGGATCCGCTGGATTCCACCTCCCGCGCGCTCGACCCGCGCATCATCGGCCAGGAGCACTACGACACCGCCCGCGAGGTGCAGCGCATCCTGCAGACCTACAAGTCGCTGCAGGACATCATCGCCATCCTGGGCATGGACGAGCTGAGCGAGGACGACAAGCTGATCGTGGCGCGCGCGCGCAAGATCCAGCGCTTCCTGAGCCAGCCCTTCCACGTGGCCGAGGTGTTCACCGGCACGCCGGGCGTGTTCGTGAAGATCGAGGACACGGTCCGCTCCTTCGCCGCCATCTGCAAGGGCGAGTACGACCACCTGCCGGAGGCCGCCTTCTACATGGTCGGCACCATCGAGGACGCGGTGAAGAAGGCCGAGTCCCTCAAGGCCAAGGCCTGAGGATCGAACGATGGCTACCTTCGACCTGGAACTGGTCAGCCCGGAAAAGCTGCTGCTTTCCCGCCCCGTCGAGATGGCCATCATCCCGGCCGCCGAAGGCGAGATGGGCGTGCTGCCCGGCATGGCGCCGATGATCGTCGCCCTGAAGGGCGGCGTGATCCGCGTGCAGGAGAACGGCGCCATCACCGAGAAGCTGTTCGTGATGGGCGGCTTCGCGGAGATCACGCCGACCCGCGTCACGGTGCTGGCGGATGAGGCGACGCCGGTGGCGCAGCTCTCCCGCGCCAAGGCCGCCGAGCGGGTGCGCGAAGCGGAGGCGGCTTATTCCGGCACCGCCGCTGCCACGCCGGAGGAGCGCGAGCTGACCATGGACCGCCTGCTGGCGGCGCGTGAAATGGAAGCCGCTGCCGAAGCGGCCTGAGGCTTCCCATCGCTTCGATCCGGACGCCGTCCTGGCCTGCCAGGGCGGCGTTTCCATTTTGGCGCTGATCTGTGAGGCTTTTACAACCGATCCGTGTATGCTCTGCTCCGGCATGCAGGATGGGGATGGGCGATGACCAAGATCGGGCAACGGCCTTGCCGCTGAACCGGCGCAGCTTGGGGGGACTCGGGCTGGGATGGCTGCTTTCCCCCGCCGCGGCACAGGGCGCCGGGCTTGGCAGCCTGGCGCGCACCCACAGCGTCGTTTTCGGCACCGCCATCCAGGCCCGGTACCTGGAGCAGGATGCCGCCTACCGTGACGCCGTCGCCACGGAGGCATCGCTGCTGGTGCCGGAATGGGAAGCCAAATGGGCGGCCTTGCAGCCGGAGGAGGGCCGCTTCGACACCGCGCCGCTGGATGCGATCCTGGCCTGGGCCCGGTCGCAGCGCATCCCGGTGCGGGGCCATGCCCTGGTGTGGCACAATGCCATGCCGGATTGGCTGCCGGCGGCGTTGGCGGAAGGCCGGCAGCGGGCGCTCGGTGTTCTGGCGGCGCATCTGGACGTCGCCCTGCACCATGCGCGCGGCCAGATCCGCGACTGGGACGTGGTGAACGAGCCGATCGCCAACCCGCCCGGCAGCGACGTTCCCGACCCCGGCCCGGGGCCGCTGCGCGACACGCCCTGGCTGCGGGCCCTCGGCCCTTCCTATGTCGAGACGGCGCTGCGCATGGCGCGGGAGCGCGACCCGACGCTGCGCCTGACGCTGAACGAGTACGGTGTTGAGGAAGACACGCCCGATGCCGCCGAGAAGCGCCGCCGGCTGCTGGCGCTGCTGCGCGACCTCGTCGGCCGCGGCGTTCCGCTGGATGCAGTCGGCATCCAGGCGCATCTGCAACTGGCGCGGCCGTTTCGGCCGGAGCCCTTCGCCGGCTTTCTGGCGCAGATCCGGTCGCTGGGCCTAGCGGTGCTGGTCACCGAGCTCGACATTCGCGAAACCCATGCCGCGCCGCAGGATCTGGCCCGGCGTGACGCGCTGGTGGCGGAGCGGGCGGAAGCCTTCCTGGCCTGCGCCGTGCAGGGTGGGGCCCGCACGGTGCTAAGCTGGGGATTGACCGACCGCTATTCCTGGCTCGCCACGGAACCGGCCGTCGCGCTGCCGAACGGGCGCGTCCATCGCGGCCTGCCGCTGGATGCGGATTACCACCGCAAGCCGATGTGGAACGGCATGGCCCGCGCCTTCGCCCGCGGCTGAACAGGGGGCGACAGGCGGCGCCATCCGGTGTTGGATGCCTGCCTTTCGTGACCTCCGGAGCTTGCCGCGTATGGACCTCGCCCTTTTGGAAACCCCCGTTCCCGTGGTGGAGCTCGACATCGTCGAGCGCAACCTCCGCCGGATGCAGGATTACTGCGACCGCGCCGGCATCGCCCTTCGGCCGCACATCAAGACGCACAAGATCCCGTCCCTGGCACACCGCCAGATCGAACTCGGCGCCAGGGGCATCACCTGCCAGAAGCTGGGCGAGGCCGAGGTGATGGCCGATGCCGGCATCGACGACATCCTGATTTCCTATCCCATCGTGGGCCAGGGCAAGGCGCTGCGCCTGGCTGCGCTGGCCAGACGGGCGACGATGCGGGTTTCCCTCGACAACCCGGTGGCCCTGGCCACCGTGTCCGAGGCCGGGCGGATCGGCGGCGAGATCGGCGTGCTGGTGGAATTCGACAGCGGCAATGGCCGCACCGGCGTCACCTCGGTGGAGGAGGTGCTGACCCTGGCCCGCGCCGCGCGTGACACCGACGGCGTGCGCTTCGACGGGCTGATGAATTATCCGGTCAACGCCCGCACCGGAGAGATCCTGCGCGAGCTGTTGCCGCGGCTGGAGGCGGAGGGGCTGAAGCCCGCCATCATCTCCGGCGGCGGCACGCCCCAAGCCTTCCGCACGCATGAGATGGCGCCGGTCACCGAGCTGCGGGTCGGCACCTACATCTACAATGACCGCATGACCGTCGCCGCCGGTCATGCCAGCTGGGAGGACTGCGCCTACACGGTGCATGTCACGGTGATCAGCCGACCACGCCCGGAACTCGCCATCGTCGATGCCGGGTCCAAGGTGTTCTCCTCCGACCCGATGCCGGCCGGCACGGGCGAGGGGCATGGCTATTTCCCGGCCTATCCGCAGGCGAAGCTGGCCAAGATGAGCGAGGAGCACGGCATGGTGGACCTGTCCGCCTGCGGCGAAAGGCCGCAGATCGGCGAGCGGCTGCGCGTCATCCCCAATCATGTCTGCCCGGTCAGCAACCTGCATGACCGCCTGGCCTTCACCAAGGGCGGGGTGTTCCAGGGTTTCGGCGCCATCGCCGCCCGGGGGCGCAGCCAGTGAGCGGGGCGCAGCCAGTGGGCGACAGCGCCGAAGCCCGTCTCGCCGCCCTTGGCCACAGCCTGCCGGCCGTGGGCAAGCCGCTCTTCTCCTACGTGCCGTTCAAGCGGGCAGGAGATGTCGTCTTTGTCTCCGGCCAGGTTCCGCGCCATGCCGATGGCAGCCTGACCACCGGCAAGGTGGGCGAGGCGCTGGGGCTGGAGGAAGCGCGGCAGGCCGCCGTGCTCTGCGCCTTGCACATCTTGGCCGTGGCGAAGGTCGCCGCCGGATCGCTGGAGAAGGTGGAGGTGCTGAAGGTGTTCGGCATGGTCAACGCCGTGCCGGATTACGGCGACCAGCCCAAGGTGATCGACGCCTGCTCCAACCTGCTGGTGGAGGTGCTGGGGGAGCGGGGGCGGCATGCCCGTTCCGCCGTGGGAATGGGATCGCTGCCCTCCAACGTGCCGGTGGAGATCGAGGCGGTGATCCGCATCCTCGATTGACGGTGCCGGGGCAGGGGGTGCTTCCCCCTGCCTTCGCTGCTGTCCGGCCGGGCGTCAGCGGCCCAGAAGGTGCCGGCCGAGAAAAGCCGTCACCGCGGCGTAGACCCGGCGGCGGTTGTCGCGCTTGGTGAAGCCATGCCCTTCATCGGGAAAGGTCAGGTATTCCACCGGCACGCCGCGGCCGCGCAGCACCTCGGTGATCTGCTCGCTTTCCTGTGGCGGCACGCGCGGATCGGTCAGGCCCTGAGCCACCAGCATAGGGCAGCGGATGCGGTCGGCACGGTTGAGCGGCGACAGGCGCTCCAGCAACTCGGCATCCTGCACCGGGTCGCCATATTCGGCGGCACGATGGCCGATGCGCCAGGGACCGGTGCGCTCGAAAAAAGTCTTCCAGCGGGCAATGCCGTAGAAGTCGACGCCGCAAGCCCAGAGTTCCGGATATTCGGTGGTGGCGGCCAGCACCATCCAGCCGCCATAGCTCTGCCCCATGATGCCGATGCGGCCGCCATCCGCATCGCTCCGCGCCGACAACCAGCGATGCGCCGAGGCCAGGTCGGCGACGCTGTCGAGGCGCTTCTCCCGGTCATCCAGCTCGGCATAGGCGACGCCGTATCCGGTGGAGCCGCGCACATTCGGCACCAGCACGGCGATGCCCATGGACAGGATGGTCTGCAGGTCGGGCCGCCAATTCGGCAGCGCCTGCATGGCCGGGCCGCCATGCACCCAGACCAGCACGGGCCACCCGGCGGGCGGGCGCTCGCCCTGCGGCAGCGCCAGGAAGCCTGGCAGGTCGCGCCCGTCATGGCTGGGGAAGGCGATGGTGTCCCAGCCGCGCAGCGGCGGCAGGCCGGCGGCCTCGTGCACCGCCTCGCTTCGCGCCGCATCCGGCCGGGCGCGGTGCAGGCCGGATGGAAAGGCGAAGCCGGCCAGGTCAAAGGCGACGCTGCCACCATCCGGCGCCCAGCTCACCTTGGTGATGACGCCGCGCGGATGCGCAGGGCCCGGCCGCTCCGTCCCCGTTTCCGCATCGAGGAAGCGCAGGCATGAATAGCCGCCTTCATTCACCACCACCGCCAGGGTGGACTGGTCGGGCGAGACTTCCAGCTTCTCCACGTCGGCCTCGGGCGTGAACAGCCAGCGCGGCGCTTCGCCGGGGCGCAGAAAGGCCACGCCAAGGAAGTCGCGGCCCTGGTCGCAGAGCAGCCAGACGCCGCTGCCATCCTGTTTCCAGCGCGGGTTCATGTGCCGCGCATCCCCGGCATGGGGCGTCAGCTCGGTGCGGGCCGTGCCGTCCAGCGGCACGAGGTACAGGTTGCTCTCGAAGGTGCGCGGCGCGGTGCCGAGGATCACCGCCTGCCCATCAGGCCGCCAGGCGAGCAATTCATGCGGGCCTTCCACCTCGGCGACGCAGCGGGCCTCGCCGGTGGCCAGCTCCAGCACCCAGGCGTCGGTGTGGGCCGGATGGCGGGCATTGCTGGTGAAGGCGATGCGGTCGCCGCCCGGCGCCACGGCGCCCCAGCCATGGATGGTTCCGGGATCGGCGGTCAGCGCCCGTGCCTCGCCTTCCGGCGGCAGGCGATAGAGCTGCACCCGCTCGTCGCCGGCGGCGTCGCGGCCAAAGATGGCACCGCCATCCGGCAGGCCGGTCACGAAGGCACAGGCGTCGCGATGCGCCGTGCGCTGCCGCGGCGGCCCGCCATCCGCCGGCCATTCCCACACCTGCGCCGAGCCGCCGGCATCGTGCAGCGCGTAGAGCCGCCCGTCGCCGGCAAAGGCGGGCAGGGTGGCGGCGGGGATGGAGAGGAGCTGTTCCAGCAGGAGGTTCGCGTCGGTCATGCGGCAGTGTTGAACCCGAACGGCGCGCTCGCCAAGAGGGGGCGGCGGCCACGCTCCGGCTTGCTCCGGGCGGACGAGCGACCATGTTTATCGGGACACCACAAGGAGCGTGGCGATGGCCCTGCCCCCCGATGCCCGGAGCATGATGCGCTACGACGCCGGCAAGAAGTCGCCGCTGATCGCTTATCTGCTCTGGTTCTTCTTCGGCCTGTTCGGCGCGCACCGCTTCTATGCCGGCAGGGTTGGCACCGGTCTCGCGCTGCTGGCGCTGAGCCTGATCGGCTTCGCCACGATCGGCACCGTGCTGATCGTGCCGCTGATCTGGGTGGTGGTGGATGCCTTCCTGATCCCGCGCTGGATTCGCAGCCACAATGAACGGCTGATCGATTCGCTGACCCGGCTGGGCTGACCCGCAGGGGCAGGGCGGCCCAACGGTTCGTTGCGCGGATCTGCTGCTTCTTCGATGGCGCCGGATGGCGCGTTGACCTATTGCAGCAACGCCATGCGCTATGTGTCGACCCGGGGCGAGGCCCCCTCCCGCGATTTCCAATCCGTCCTGCTGGCCGGCCTCGCCGAGGATGGCGGCCTGTTCTTGCCGGAATCCTGGCCAGAATTCTCCGCCGCCGAATGGCGCGCCCTGCGCGGCCTGCCCTATCCGGAACTGGCGGCCCGGGTGATGGCGCCGTTCGCCGAGGGATCGCTGGACCCGGCTACGCTGCTGGGCATGACGCGGCGGGCCTATGCGGGCTTCGGCCATCTCGCCACCGCGCCACTGGTGCAGATTGAGCCGCAGCTCTTCGCGCTGGAATTGTTCCACGGCCCGACGCTCGCCTTCAAGGACATGGCGATGCAGTTGCTGGGGCATCTGTTCGACCATGTGCTGGCCGAGCGGGGGGAGCGGGTCACCATTGTCGGCGCCACATCGGGCGACACGGGCTCCGCCGCCATCGAGGCCTGCCGCGACCGCGCCGCCATCGACGTGGTGATCCTGCACCCGGAGGGCCGCACCTCGGAGGTGCAGCGCCGTCAGATGACCACGGTGCTGTCGCCCAACATCCACAACCTCGCTGTCCAGGGCTCGTTCGACGATTGCCAGGACTTGGTGAAGGCGATGTTCAACGACGCTCCGTTCCGGCAGGAGATGCAGCTTTCCGCCGTTAACTCGATCAACTGGGCGCGGATCGCGGCGCAGGTGCCGTACTACGTGTACGCCGCTCTGGCACTGGGCGCGCCGGACCGGCCGGTGGCGGTGTCGGTGCCGACCGGGAATTTCGGCAATGTGCTGGCCGCCTGGGTGGCGCGCCGCATGGGGCTGCCGATCGAGCGGCTGGTGATCGGCGCCAACCGCAATGACATCCTGACCCGCTTCCTGGCCGCCAACGACATGAGCGTGCAGGGGGTGGCGCCGTCGCTCTCGCCCTCCATGGACATCCAGGTATCGTCCAATTTCGAGCGGCTGTTGTTTGAGCTGCTGGACCGCGACCCGGTGGCCACGGCCGACACCATGCGCCGGTTCCGTGCCGACGGCCGCATGCCGGTGCCGGATGCGGCCTGGAAACAGGCCACCACGCTGTTCCACGGCCATGCCGTGTCGGACGAGGCGACGCTGGAGGAGATTCGCCGCCTGCACCGCGACAGCATGTATCTGGCTGACCCGCACACCGCCATCGGCACTGCCGCGGCGCGGGCGCACCGGCCGGAGACAGGCATTCCAGTGATCGTCGCTGCCACGGCGCATCCGGCGAAATTCCCGGATGCCGTGGAAAAGGCTACCGGCATTCGCCCGCCGCTGCCGCCGCGCCTGGCCGATTTGTTCGCGCGGGAGGAACGCTTCACCGTGCTGCCCAACGCCCTGGAGGCGGTGGAGGCGGCGGTGCGCGGCCACGCCCGCCGGAACTCGCGCTGAGGCGCGAGGCGGGCCGGGCCGCGTGGTTCAGCCCGGATTGTCGGGAATGCGGATCGGCGTGATCTCCACCATTGCTACGCCGTCCTCACGCATGCCGAGCAGCGTCGCAGTCCGCGGGCTGACATCCAGCACCCGGCCTTTCTTGAAGGGGCCACGATCCTGGATGGTGACGGTGGCGGTGCGGCCATTCTCCAGGTTCTTCACCCGGGCCTCGGTGCCGAGGGGCAGGGTGCGGCTGGCGGCGTTGTTGGCGTTGCGGTTGAATCGCTCGCCATTGGCCATGCGCTTGCCGTGGAAGTGGTTGGCATAGAAGGACGCGCGGCCGCGCTGCACGCGGCGGGCTTTTTGCCGGTTCTGGTTCTGTGCCTTGTGGGTCTGGCTCTGCGCCGCCGGTTCGCGCCGCGTGTCACGCGCTTCGACGGGAGAAAAGGCAACACTCAGGCCGAGTGCCAGACAGAAGGCCGGAAGGGTCAGGGCTCGCATGGTCGGGCTCCCTTGCTGCTTGCCGGTTGAAAAAGAGGTGACGGCGATCGCCGTTTATGGGCCTTGGCCCGGGCCGGATCGTTACCGGCTGAGGAAGGAACCTTCCGCGCAGGCTGAAGTTTCTCGCGCATCCTATGGAAAAAGCCGGATTTTCCAGCCGTCAGTGTTCTGCGTAGCGAGACTCAGCGGTTGTTCAGGGGCTGCACCTCAACCGGCGCGGTGCCGTCATCCACCATATCGAGCTTCTGCGCGGTGCTCTTGCTCACATCGACGACCCGGCCGCCGACATAGGGACCGCGATCCTCGATGGTGACCACGGCGGTGCGGCCGTTTTCCAGGTTCTTCACCTGCGCCTTGGTGCCGAGGGGCAGGGTCTTGCTGGCGGCGGAGTCGGATTGCTGGCTGAAAGCTTCGCCGTTGGCCATGGTCCGGCCGTGGAACTTGTCGTGGTAGAAGGACGCCTCGCCCTTCTGCACGCCGCCTGCCGGCGTCGCTTCACGCGCTTGCGATGCCGGCTTGGCGCTCGCTGTCGGCGCCGGTGGCGGCGCCTCGGGAGCCTGGCTGCAGGCGGCCAGGCCCAGGACGCTCAGCAGCGCTACCTGAGCGATAATCTTCTGCGATCCGCGATCTGACATGGTTGCGTAGGTCCTTTCCGTCTGGTGCCCCGGATGTGCTGGCGCCGGTGTTCTTCGCCTGCCCTCGGCTCAAGCGGAGCCTTGGCGCGCCACAAACTCCGGAAGGCCGTTTCGGTTCCTGAACTGGATGCGGTTGCGCGACGGGGTCGTATCGATGCCTGATCCGCCTTACATTGCCGATAACGCGATGAAGCGCCGGACCCTGTTGCCGGCCTGATGACCACGGGAACCCTGCCTTATGTCCGATGCGGTGCGGCTGACGCGCCTGGCCAACGGCCTGACCATTGTTTCTGAAAGCATGCCGCGGGTGGAGACCGTCTCCATCGGCGCCTATGTGCATGCCGGTACGCGGGATGAAGCGGCGGCGGAGAACGGAGCCAGCCATTTCCTGGAGCACATGGCGTTCAAGGGCACCGCGAAGCGCGACGCCGCCGCCATCGCCCGCGAGATCGAGAATGTCGGCGGCCACCTCAACGCCTACACGGCGCGCGAGAACACCGCCTATTACGCCAAGGTGCTGAAGGAGGACATGCCGCTGGCCGCCGACATCCTCGGCGATATCCTGACGCATTCCACCTTCATCCCGGATGAGCTGGAGCGCGAGCGCGGGGTCATCCTGCAGGAGATCGGCCAAGCCAACGACACGCCGGACGACATCATCTTTGACCATTTCCAGGCCCAGGCCTTTCCCGACCAGCCGATGGGCCGGCCAACGCTGGGCACTGAATTGGTGATCCGCTCCATGCCGGGCGGCATGCTGCAGGACTACATGCGCCGCCATTACGGCCCGAGCCGCATGGTGGTGGCCGCTGCGGGCGCGCTGGAGCATGACAAGCTGGTGGACCTCGTCACCCGCCATTTCGCCGACCTGCCCGGCGTGGCGCCCGCCCCGTCCGAGGCCGCTCGCTATCGCGGCGGCGAGTTCCGCGAGGAGCGGGAGCTGGACCAGGTGCATGTGGTGCTGGGCTTCGAGGGTCCGGCCGTCGCGACGCCGATGCACTACCCGACCATGCTGCTTTCCACCCTGCTGGGCGGCGGCATGTCCTCGCGCCTGTTCCAGGAGATCCGCGAGAAGCGCGGGCTGGTGTATTCGATCTATTCCTTCGCCCAGCCGTTCCGGGATGGTGGCCTGTTCGCCCTTTACGCCGGCACCGGCGAGGAGCAGGCGGCCGAACTGGTGCCCGTGGCGCTGGAGGAGTTGCGCCGCGTGCAGCACGACGTGACGGAGGAGGAGCTGGCCCGTGCCAAGGCGCAGCTACGCGCTTCCGTGCTGATGTCGCTGGAATCCACCGGCAGCCGCTGCGAGCAGTTGGCGCGGCAGATCCAGGTGCATGGCCGCATCATCCCGGTGGAGGAAACCAAGAGCAAGATCGCCGCGGTGACGGTGGAGCAGGTGCAGCAGGCGGCGGCCATGATCTTCCGCTCGCGCCCGACGCTGGCGGCGCTTGGCCCCGCCGGCCGCGTGCCCGGCCTGCCCACCATCGCGGAGAAGCTGGCGGCATGAACCGGCTGGAGCGCCTGGAATCCCTGGTGGCTGCCGCCCGCGCGGCGGGGGCCGACGCGGCGGACGCGCTGCTGGTGGCGGGGGCCTCGCTGTCCGTGCAGCGGCGGCTCGGCAAGGTCGAGCATCTGGAGCGCTCCGAAGGTTTCGACCTGGGGCTGCGCGTGTTCGTGGGCCAGCGCCAGGCCATTGTGTCCACCACCGACCCGGAGCCGCGCGGCTTCGCGACCCTGGCCGAGCGCGCCGTCGCCATGGTGCGCGCCGTGCCGGAGGACCGCTTCGGCGGCCTGGGCGAGTTCCATCCGCCGCAGGCCGCGGCCCTCGACCTCGATGATCCGTCCGAGCCCGATGCTGAGGCGCTGGCAGCCCGCGCCGCGACCGCCGAGGAAGCCGCCCTGGCGGTGTCCGGCATCACCAACAGCGAGGGTGCCGAGGCCGGCTGGTCACGCTCCCGTGTCGCCATGGTCGCTTCCACCGGCTTTGCCGGAGAATATGCCCGGTCCGGGCATTCCATCATGGTGACCGTGGTGGCCGGAGCCGGCACCGCGATGGAACGCGACTACGACCACAGCAGCGCCGTCCACCTGTCCGACCTGGAGGACGCGGCCGGCCTCGGCCGCCGCGCCGGCGAACGGGCGGTGAAGCGGCTGAACGCCGTGCGCCCGCGCTCGGCGCGGATGCCGGTGGTGTTCGATCCGCGCGTGGCCGGCTCCTTCGCGTCCCATCTGGCCGGGGCGCTGAACGGCGCCGCCGTGGCGCGCGGCACCTCCTTCCTGCGCGACCGCATGGGGCAGCAGGTGCTGGCCGCCGGCCTGTCGCTGCGGGACGACCCGCTGCGGCGGCGCGGCCTGCGCTCGCGTCCCTTCGACGGGGAAGGCATGCCCTGTCAGCCACTTGCCCTGGTGGAGAATGGCGTGCTGCGGCATTGGGTGCTGGATTGGCGCAGCGCACGGCAACTGGGCCTCGCCTCCAACGGGCGCGCGGCGCGCGGCATCTCCTCGCCGCCCGGCCCGGCCACCACCAATCTGTGGCTGGAGGGCGGCACCGTCTCGCCCGAGGAATTGCGAGCCGACATCGCCGAGGGGATCTACGTCACCGAGATGATCGGCTCCGGCGTGAACGGCATCACCGGCGATTACAGCCGCGGCGCCGCCGGCTTCATGATCCGCGGCGGCGAACTGGCGGAAGCGGTGAGCGGCATCACCGTGGCCGGCAACCTGAAGGACATGTTCCTGAACATGGCCGCCGCGAATGACCTGCGCTTCCGTCGCGGCACCGATGCGCCAACCCTGCGCGTCGAGGGCCTCACCGTGGCCGGCAGCTGAGGCTGCGCGCCAGCCGGTCCAGCGCCCCCTCGGCCTCGGCCGGGTGGCGCAGGCGGATCACCTCCAGCTCGCTCCAGAGGCCGGATGCCAGGGCGGCCTCGATCGCCGCCCGCCTCGGCAGGAGCATGCGCCAGGCGTAGCGGACGGGATGGCCTGGGTCGAGCAGGTTGCGCCAGCGCTCCCGGTTGCCGTTCCATAGTGTCGCGCGGCCGAGCAGCCGCCAGGCGGAGCGCCGGATCACTCGCGGCATCACCACGCGGTGCGGATAATCCAGCCACACCAGATGCGTCGCGCGGGTCCAGAGCGTGGGAAGGGCTTCCGCGAAGTAGTTGCCATCGGCAACCCAGCCCGGCTGTTCCGCCAGGGCGAGCAGGCTTTGGCGCATCGCCGGCTCCGCGGCCTCGGTCCAGCCAGGGCCCCAGTAGACGGCGTCCAGCTCCAGATGGGGCAGTCCCAGCCGCGCGGCGAGGCGGCGGGCCAGGGTTGTCTTGCCGGCGCCCGAGATGCCGATCACCACAATCCGGGGCGGATTCAATTTGTCGCGCATCTGCCGCTGCCCCGTCCGTGTTGAAGCCGCAGATACGGATGAAGGATCCTTCATGTCCACCACCACGACCCTGCTGGCGCGGCGCTTTCTTCTGGCTGCCGTGCCCTCCGCCGTTGCCGGCGGAATGATCGGCGCGCGCCCTGCGACGGCGCAACCGGCCACGCAGCCGGCGCCGGCGCCTGCCGCCCCGGCCCCCTCCGGCGGGCCCTTCACCTTGCCGCCTTTGACCTATGCGCCGGGCGCATTGGAGCCGCATATCGACGCGGCCACCATGTCGCTGCACCACGACCGGCACCATGCGGCGTATGTGACGGCACTGAACAATGCCCTGAAAGACCACGGCCAGATGGCGCAGATGCCGCTGGAGCAGGTCCTGGCGCGGCTGAGCGAGGTGCCGGAGGCGGTGCGAACCACGGTGCGCAACAATGCCGGCGGCCATGCCAATCATTCCATGTTCTGGCAGATCATGGGAGCCGGTGGCGGCGGCACGCCTTCCGGCGAGTTGGCGCAGGCGATCGACCGCGATCTCGGCGGCTTCGAGAAGTTCAAGACCGATTTCAACGGCGCCGGGACGCGGCAGTTCGGCTCGGGCTGGGTGTTCGTGACCGTGGACCAGGCGGGCAAGCTCGCCATTGCCGCCCGGCCCAACCAGGACACGCCGCTGATGGACGGGCAGCGGGTGCTGATGGGCAATGACGTGTGGGAACACGCCTATTACCTCAAATACAACAATCGGCGGGCCGACTACCTGGCGGCCTGGTGGAACGTGGTGAACTGGGACGCCGTGGCGCAGCGCTTCGCTGCCGCCAAGGCCGGCACCCTGACGATCTAGCCGCCGAAGAGCCGCCACAGCAGCGGCAGCAGCAGCGCGGTCGCCAGCGCGTTCAGCCCCATCGCCAGGCCGCTGAACGCGCCGGCGGTGGCGTTGACCGAGAGGGCCCGCGCCGTGCCGATGCCATGCGCCGCCGTGCCCATGGCCAGCCCGCGCGCGCGCCAATCCCGCACCCGCACGACGTTCAGCACGATTGGTCCCAGCATGGCGCCGACCACGCCGGAGGACAGCACCACTGTGGCGGTCAGGCCGGGCAGGCCGCCGATCTGCTCGGCGATGCCCATGGCGACCGGCGTGGTGACCGAACGCGGTGCCAAGCTGGCGATCACCTCGGGCGCGACACCGAACATCACCCCGAAGCCGACACCCGCCAGCGCCGCCATGGCGCCGCCGGCCAGCACCGCCGCCAGCGCGGCCGTGGCCGAGGCGCGCACATGCCGCCATTGCCGGTACAGCGGCACCGCCAGCGCCACGGTGGCCGGGCCGAGCAGGAAGTGCACGAACTGCGCACCCTGGAAATAGCTGCGGTAATCCACCCCGGTCGCGAGCAGCAGTCCCGCCAGGATGGCGATGGCGAAGATGATCGGATTGGCGGCGGGATGGCGCCGGAACAAGGTGGCGAGCTGCAGCCCGGCCATCCAGGCCAGCAGTGTCGCGGTCAGGGCCGCCAGCGGGTCCCGCGCCAGATAGACCCAGATCTGTGTCAGATCCATCAGCCCATCCGCCGCATCAGGAATTGGGCGATGCGGCCGGTCAGCGCGATGGTCAGCAGCGTGCCGATCACGATCGCCAGCGACATCGGCGCCCACCAGCGCGCCAGCTGCGGCCCATACACCACCACCCCGACACCCGCCGGGATGAACAGCAGTCCCAGATGCGTCAGCAGCGCGTCCGCCACCTGGCCGAGACCCGGCACGCCGGGATCGGGCCGGGGGGCGTCCGGCGCGAAGCGGTCGCGCAGCAGCAGGCTGGTGAACAGCAACACCATGCCGATCACCGGGCCCGGCACGGGAAGCGCCATGGTGCGGGCCAGAACCTCACCGGCCAGCTGGCAGAGCAGGAGAACCGTCAGGCCGCCGATCATGCGGCGACTCCGGCACGGGGCGGGCGGGAATGGGTCATGTGGCAGGTCCGGCGCTGGAAAAGCGGTGATTGTCCGTCCATGCGGCGGGGCGATCCAGGCCCAGGGCTGCAAGGCAGGGTTTCCCTTGCATCGCGGCCAGTCCGCGCGGCCCGCGCGAAATCCTGGGTGAACCATGCAGAGCGCTATAGAACCCGAGGCAGGACCCAGGCAGGACGTGGGGAGTTTCGCGCATGGCGCGAGGGTGGGCATGGCTGGCCGTGCTGTTGACGTTGGCGGGCTGCGGCGGCGGCGGAGGCACCACCGGGCCGGTGCTCGGTGCCGCCGCGCTGCGCGAGCCGGTGAGTTGCGTGCCCTATGCCCGGGCCCGCTCCGGCATCGATCTGCGGGGCGATGCCTGGGAATGGTGGGATGCCGCGGCCGGCCGCTATGCACGGGGCCACAGGCCGCAGCCCGGCAGTGTGCTGGTGCTGGAGCGCGCCGGGCGGCTGCGCGACGGGCACCTCTCGGTGGTGACGCGGGTGGTGTCCCGGCGCGAGATCCGCGTTGACCACGCGAATTGGGCCAGCGGCGGCGGCAAGGGCCGCATCGCGCGGGACCAGCCGGTCTGGGACGCCTCGCCGGGCAACGACTGGTCGCAGGTGCGGGTCTGGTATCCGCCCTCGCGGGATTATGGCGTGACCACCTACCCGGCGGCCGGCTTCGTGCATGGCGGCAGGGCCTGGGCAGGGGGGTGATGTGTCTGGACGCGCGCCGCGCGCCATGCTGCAAGCATCGGGATCATCGACCGGAGATGCCCGCCGCCATGCTGCCCCGCCGCCCGCTGCTCGCCCTGGGCGCCGCCGCGCTCGCCATCCCCCGCATCGCGGCTGCGCAGCCGGCCTGGCCAGACCGCCCGGTGCGTTTCGTGGTGCCGTTTCCCGGTGGCTCCTCGCCCGACCTGACCGGCCGGCTGGTGGCGCAGCACCTGGCAGGCGTGCTCGGCCAGCCGGTGGTGGTGGAGAACAAGGCCGGTGCCGGCGGCAACATCGGCACCGACGCGGTGGCCAAGGCGACGGACGGGCTGACCATCGGCCTGTCGATCAACGGCCCGCTCTCCACCGCCCCGGCGCTCTATCCAACCCTGTCCTATGACCCTGCCAGGGACCTCACGGCGGTGTCCCTGCTGGTGCGCGGCGGACAGGTGCTGGTGGTGCATCCTTCCGTGCCCGCCACCGACTTCGCCGGCTTCGTCGCGCATGCCAAGAACAATCCGGGCAAGCTGACCTTCGCCTCGGTGGGCGCCGGCTCGGGCGGCCACCTGGCGATGGAGGACATCAAGGCCCGCACCGGCATCGCGCTGGAGCACGTGCCCTATCGCGGCTTCCCGCCCGCCGTGCTGGATCTGGTGGCGGGCCGCATCAGCGCCATGGTGGTGACGGCGGCGGCGGTCCTGCCGCAGCTGCGCGAAGGCCAGGGCCGGGCCCTGGCGGTGACCACCGATGCCCGGATGCCGCAGCTGCCCGACGTGCCGACCCTGGCCGAGGTCGGGCTGCCGGGCGCCGCCTCCTATGGATGGCAGGTGCTGATCGTTCCTGCCGGCACGCCGGGCGAGCGTATCCAGATGCTGGCGCGCGAGGCCCGCGCGGCCTTGTCCACCGAGCGGGCCCGGCAGGCGATGGACGCGGCGGCCTTCGAGATCGTCGCTAGCTCGCCGCGGGAGGCAAAGGCCTATGTGGCGGCGGAAGCGGCGCGCTGGGGCGCGCTGATCCGCACGCTGGGGCTGAAGCTGGAAAGCTGAGAACCCGGTGCCGCCACGTAGGTGGGGAGGGGCATCGCTGCCCCTCCGGGTTGCCGGAGGCTCAGTGCGTCCGCTCGGCCGGATGCTGAGGCGCCACCGCACCGCGCGTCTTCCACAACGACAGGGCGATCGAGCCGGCGATGATCCCGCCGGTCACCATCAGCGCGTATTCCACCGGCACCGCCTTGCCGCCGGCGTACCAGTTGGCCAGCATCTTGGCGCCGACGATCATCAGCACGATCGACAGCCCGTGCTTCAGGTAATGGAAGCGGTGGATGATGCCGGCCAGCGCGAAGTACATGGCGCGCAGGCCCAGGATGGCGAACACGTTGGCCGTGTAGACGATGAACGGGTCGGTCGAGACGGCAAAGATGGCCGGAATGCTGTCGAGCGCGAACAGCAGGTCGGTCAGCTCGATCAGCACCAGCACCAGCAGCAGCGGCGTCACCATCAGCCGGCCGGCTTCGCGCACGGTGAAGGCGTTTCCGCGGAAGCCCTCAGTCACCGGCAGGCGGCGGCGCATCCATTTCAGGATGGCGTTGTCTTCCGGATCCGGCTCCTCATCGACGGTGCGCAGCATCTTCCAGCCGGACCAGATCAGGAACAGGCCGAACAGCACCATCAGCCAGTCGAATTCCCGCAACAGGGCGGTGCCCACCAGGATCATCACGCCGCGCATCACCAGCGCGCCGATGATGCCCCAGAACAGCACGCGGTGCTGGAATGCAGGCGGCACGCCGAACTTGGCGAACAGCAGAACGAAGATGAAGATGTTGTCGACCGAGAGCGACCATTCGATAATGTAGCCGGTCAGGAATTCCAGGCTGCTGGTGGCCCGCTGCTCGGGCGTTTCGCCATAGGTCATGCGCAGCCAGACAAAGAAGCCGATGGCGAGCGCGATGTAGACGGCGGATTTGATCAGGGCGGTCTTCACCGGCACCGGGGCCGGGTTGCCATCGGGGTCCTTCCTGGCGAAGACGCCGAGGTCGAGCAGCAGCAGGCCGAGCACGGCCGCATTGAAGACGATCCAGAAAGTTGGTGAGGCTTCCACGCCAGAAGGCTCCTCGTTAAGGGGCCTGGACGCGGGCGAACAGCCTCAGGGCTGCCTTGCATGCCTGCGCGCTCCGGGCCCGGTTGCGCGAAAAGATCCGACATCGCGGGGGCGGGTGCGTGGCGTCGCTGGTCCGCCCGGCGCCAGAGGGGCCCGGATCCCGGAATACATGGACGAACTTTCATTATTAGGCAAGACCAGTTGTTTCTGTCGGCGAATCACGCCATCTGGTCGTTTGCACGGGGCGCGGCAGGCCACTAGTGTCGGACCCTGTGGCGAGATCGCGGCCAGGCTGGTGGGGCAGTCCCGTCAGGGGAGGCTGGTCGCCTTATTGGATCGAGGCTTGGGCTATGGGTTCCTTCAGCGTCTGGCATTGGCTTGTTGTGCTGCTCGTGGTCCTGCTGCTGTTCGGCGGTGGCAAGATCAGCGGGCTCATGGGCGACCTCGCCAAGGGCATCAAATCCTTCAAGAAGAACATGAAGGAAGATGACGACGATGCCTCGATGGCAGCGGATTCGCCGCCGGCCGGCAACATCTCCGGACCCGCGCCGCATGCGCGGCCGAGCACCGAGCCGAAGACCTCCAACTCTTCGCATCCGGCGGCCTGAGTCGCGAGCCGGCCGGGCTTTGCCGCGGAGGCGATGGGCCCGGAAGGTTTGAGGCTGTAAAGGGTCAGGCACGGCGAAGCCGTGCGCTGGCCCTTTGTGTGTCCGCCCCCCCTCACAGCGTCACCGAAACGCCGCTGGTCCTATGCGGGACGCTGCGCTATGGCCGGCGGGGCCCCGCACGACCTTCCCGGAACCCGGACGCATGCCTGAGCCGATCCCCGACGCCGCCATCGCCGCCATCATCGCCGCCGGCCACCGGCTGGACCTTCGCAACTGGGTGCCGGCCACCGCCGGCAATTTCTCGCTGCGGCTGCCGGGCGGGCGCATCGCCGTGACCCGTTCGGGCGTCCACAAGGGCTTCCTCGGCCCGGAACATGCGATGGTGGTGGATGGGGAGGGGCTGCCGGAGGATCCGGCACTGCGGCCCTCCGCCGAAACCCTGCTGCACTGCGGCATCTACCGCCGCTTTCCCGAGGCACGTGCCGTGCTGCACGGACATTCGATTGCCAATACCGTGCTGTCGCGCCGGGCCGGGAAGGCGATCGTCTTGCAGGGTTATGAATTGCTGAAGGCATTTCCCGGATTGCCGACGCATGATGCGGCGGTGAGCGTGCCCGTGGTGCCGAACGACCAGGACATCGCGCGCATGCAGCGGGGCCTGGAGAGGCGCTGGGGTGCCATGGCGGGAGCGGGTGAGGCGATTCCCCCCGGGTACTTGATCCGTGGCCACGGCATCTATGTATGGGCGGAGACGATGGACGGCGCCCTGGCTCGGCTGGAGGCGCTCGAATTCATGCTGGAATGCGAGTTGCAGGATTGGAAGGAGAGGGAACGATGAGCCTTCTGACCATCAAGGATGCCGCCACCGGAACCGAGGAGTTGCGCAGCAGCGATCCGGATCAGATCGCCCGCGCCCTGGCGCCGATCGGCGTGCGCTTCGAGCGCTGGCCGGTCGCCGAGCTTGCGGAAGGCGCTTCGGCGGAGGCGGTGCTGGAAGCCTACCGCCCGCAGCTCAACAGCTTCATGGCCGGCACCAATGCCGGCACGGCGGACGTGATCAAGCTGGATAGTAGCCATCCGCAGAAGGATGCGCTGCGCGCCAAGTTCCTGTCGGAGCATACCCACACCGAGGACGAAGTGCGCTTCTTCCATGAGGGCAGCGGCAACTTCATCATGCATGTCGGCGGCAAGGTTTATGACGCGCACTGCACGCGCGGTGACCTGATCAGTGTGCCGGCCGACACCCAGCACTGGTTCGATGCCGGCACGGAGCCGCGGGTGACGGCGCTGCGCATCTTCACCGACACCACCGGCTGGACGCCGCACTACACCGGCACCGACATCTCCGAGCGCTTTCCGGCGGTGATCGGATGAGCGGGCTGCGCTCCGGCACCGCGTCTCCGGTGCCGGTCAGCGCCGTGTTGACCGACATCGAGGGCACCACCACCTCGATCGCCTTCGTCAAGGACGTGCTGTTCCCCTTCGCCGAACGGTCGCTCGATGGCTTCCTCGATGCGCATGCCGACGACCCGGAGGTGGTGGCCTGCCTGACCGCCGTGCGCCGGGCCGCCGGGGCGGGCGAGGATCCGCGGGCCGCGCTGCGCCGGTGGATGGCCGAGGATGCCAAGGTCGGCCCGCTGAAGACGCTGCAGGGGCTGATGTGGCGGGCCGGTTACGCCAGCGGCGAGATCACCGGCCATCTGTGGCCGGACGTGGCGCCCTGCCTACGCGCCTGGGCGCGGGCCGGGATCGGGTTGAACGTGTATTCCTCCGGCTCGGTGGCGGCGCAGAAGTTGATCTTCGGCCATTCGGTGGCGGGTGACCTGACCGGCCTGTTCGGCGGCTTCTTCGACACCGCGATGGGCGGCAAGCGGGAAGCGGCCAGCTATGCCGCCATCGCCGAGCGGCTGGCGCTGCCATCCGACGACATCCTGTTCCTGTCCGATGTGGCGGAGGAGCTGGATGCGGCAAAAACTGCGGGATATGCCACCTGCCAGCTCGTCCGGTCGGAAGATGGCACGGTGGCGTCCGGCCGGCATCCGCAGGCCGCGGATTTCCCTGGCGTCGCCGTGGCTTTTGGCCTACCCGTGCCTCGCCTGTCGCAGGGCGAGGCCGCCTGAGATCCTCGCCCGTCCGGGCATTCCACATCCCTGAGCCTTCACCTCTGCCGGGAGTCCGCGCGGCATGATGACGATCTACACCGTGCGCGACGGCCGGACGGTCCGGCACGAGGGCATCCCCGAGCCGGAGGCGCTGCGCCAGGCGGTCTGGATCGACCTGCTGTCTCCCAGCCGGGAGGAGGAGCGGGCGGTGCAGGATGCGTTGTCGCTGGAGATGCCGACGCGCGAGGAGATGCAGGAGATCGAGAGTTCCTCCCGCCTGTACCGCGAGGAGGATACGCTGTTCCTCACCGCGCCCTTCCTGTACGGCGTGGATGAAGGGGAGTTCGGCTCCACCGCCATCACCTTCGTGATCAATGCCCGCTGCCTAATCACGGTTCGCTATGCCACGCCCAAGGCGTTCAGCGCCTTCGCCTCCCGCGCGCTGCGAATGCCGGGGCTGCTGACCAGCCCCGATGGCACCATGCTGGCCCAGTTCGAGCAGGTCGTGGACCGGCTGGCCGATGTGCTGGAGCGGGTCGGCGCCGACATGGACCGCGCCAGCCGCTCCGCTTTCAGCAGCGCCCGCTCGCAGCCCAAGGTGAAGGTCAAGGCGCGGGACGCCCAGATGAAGGACGTGCTGATCGCGCTTGGTCAAGTGGGTGAGGTGACCAGCCGCGCCAACGAGACGCTGCTCGGCCTCACGCGCATCCTCACCTATGTCAGCGCGGAGAAGGATTTTTTTGTCCGCAAGGAAAACAAGGTCACCATCAAGACGCTGATGCGCGACGTCCGCTCGCTGGTGGAACATGCGGCCTTTCTCAACAACAAGGCCAACTTCCTGCTCGACGCGGTGCTCGGCATCATCAACATCGACCAGAACGGCATCATCAAGACCTTCACGGTGGCCAGCGTGGCGCTGATGCCGCCGACCCTGGTGGCCAGCATCTACGGCATGAATTTCGAGCTTATGCCGGAGCTGCAATGGCGCTTCGGCTACCCCGCGGCGCTGCTGGTGATGGTGATCAGCGCGGTGCTGCCGATCCTGTACTTCAAGCGCAAGGGCTGGCTGTAGGCTGTCCGCCGGACGTCCAAGCTTGACACCGGACGGTGGCGGGCCTGCGATCCCGCGCATGGCCTTCCGACTCTTCGAGCGCTTCATCGACCCCGTGGCGCCGCCCGGCGTTCCCGCCAGCCGTGCCTTCGGCGTGCCGGTGCCCGAGGCACCGCCGCCAGACGGCCTGCTGGCTTTCTACTGGTACTTCATCCGCCAGGCGCGGGCGCTGTTCGGGCTGCTGTTCCTGGCGGGGCTGGCCGTCGCTTTGCTGGATGGCATGATCCCCGTGATCATCGGCCGGCTGGTGTCGCTGCTGTCGGAACACGCCCCCGGCACGCTGTTCAGCGAGCGCTGGCCGCTGCTGCTCGGCATGGCCGCGGCGGTGCTGGTGCTGCGGCCGCTGGCCGTTCTGTCGCAGAACCTGGTCGGGCAGCAGGCGATCAATGCCACCGTCACCTCGCTGATCCGCTGGCAGAGCCACTGGCACGTGGTGCGGCAGGGCTGGGCATTCTTCCAGGAGGATTTCGCCGGGCGCATCGCCACCCGCGTGATGCAGGCGGGGCCGGCGCTGCGCGAGAGCATGGTGCAGTCGATCAACGCCGTCTGGTACATCCTGGTCTACGGCACCGGCGCGGTGATCTACCTGTCCGCCGCCGACCCTCGCCTGGCGCTGCCGATCCTGGTCTGGTTCGCCTGCTATTGCGCGCTGCTGCGCTTCATCGTGCCCCGCCTGCGGGATCGCGCCCGTGCCGCTTCCGAGCAGCGCAGCCTGCTGACCGGGCGCATCGTCGACAGCTACACCAACATCCTGACGCTGAAGCTGTTCTCCCGCGCCGAGCAGGAGGACGCGTTCGTGCGCGAGGGTCTGCTCGGCCTGACCAGCGCCTTCCAGCGCCAGATGCGCATGATCACGCTCAACGCGCTGCTGCTGTCCTCGCTGAACGCGGTGATGCTGGTATCCATGGCGACGCTGTCCCTGTGGCTTTGGAACAGCGGCCGCATCGAGGTCGGAATCGTCGCCACGGCATTGCCGATGGCGTTCCAGATGGCCAACATCTCCGGCTGGGTGGCGTTCAACGTCGCGTCCATCTTCGAGAACATCGGCGTGGTGCAGGAAGCCACGCGCTCCATCGCCGTGCCGCCCACCGCGCCCGATCCTGCCGGCGCGGAGCCGTTGCGGGTGACGCGCGGCGCGGTGCGCTTCGAGCATGTCAGCTTCGCCTATGCCGGCGGCCGCGGTGTGCTGCAGGATTTCGATCTCGACATCCGGCCGGGCGAGCGGGTCGGGCTCGTCGGCCAGTCCGGCGCCGGCAAGACCACCGCCACCAACCTGCTGCTGCGCTTCTTTACCCCGCAATCCGGCCGCATCCTGGTGGATGGACAGGACATCGCCACCGTCACCCAGGAAAGCCTGCGCGGCGCCATCGGCGTGGTGACGCAGGACACCGCGCTGCTGCATCGCTCGGTGGGCGACAACATCCGCTATGGCCGCCCGGACGCGAGCGAGGCGGACATCCTGGCCGCGGCGCGCCAGGCCGAAGCAGAGGATTTCATCGCCGAGCTGCGCGACTGGCGCGGCCGCAGCGGCTTCGACGCGCAAGTGGGAGAGCGCGGCGTGAAGCTGTCGGGCGGGCAGCGGCAGCGCATCGCCATCGCCCGCGTGCTGCTGAAGAACGCGCCGATCCTGGTGCTGGACGAGGCAACCTCGGCGCTGGATTCCGAGGTGGAAGCGGCGATCCAGGGACAACTCGCCCAGCTGATGGCCGGCAAGACGGTGATCGCCATTGCGCACCGCCTTTCCACCCTGGCCAGCATGGACCGCCTCGTGGTGCTGGAGCGCGGCCGCATCGTCGAGCAGGGTACCCATGCCGCGCTGCTGGAACGGGATGGCGTCTACGCGCGGCTGTGGCGCCGGCAATCCGGCGGTTTCCTCGGCGATGGTTGACCGCCGGGCGCATGGGGGCGGATGCTCGGTCGCCCCAGCAGGAGATGCCGCATGCCCGCCACCCATCATGTGAAGGCCACGCCGGAGACGGTTCGCTTTGGTGCCTTTGACGCGCAGTTCGCGCCAGTGCTGACCGTGGCATCCGGCGATGCGGTGGTGCTGCAAAGCGTCTCCGGCCCGGCCGAGATCATGCCGCCGCCCTCCAGCGGCCTCGTCGTGCCGCCCGAGCTGGCAGCGATCCACGAGGCGGTGGCCGCGGGACGCCTGCAGCGCCTCGGGCCCCACATGCTGACCGGCCCCGTGGCGGTGGCGGGGGCGGAGCCGGGCGATGCCCTGCGCATCGACATCGAGGCGGTCGAGCTTGGTGCCGATTGGGGCTATAATCATTTCCGCCCGCTGGTTGGCACGCTGCCGGAGGATTTTCCGTATCGCCGGCTGATCCATATTCCCGTGGACCGCGCCGCCAACACCTGCCGACTGCCCTTTGGTCCGGAACGCGGCCGCGACGGTGAAGCAATGCTGACGCTGCCCTTGTCGCCCTTTTTCGGCGTGATGGGCGTGGCACCGCCGATGGAGTGGGGACAGATCTCCACCAAGGAGCCGCGCGCGCATGGCGGCAACCTGGACAACAAGGAGCTGGTGGCCGGCAGCACGCTGTTTCTGCCCGTGCACACGGCGGGCGCGCTGTTCAGCGCCGGAGATGGGCATGGCGTGCAGGGCGATGGCGAAGTCTGCGTCACGGCGCTGGAGATGTGCCTGACCGGGACGTTTCGCCTGTCGCTGATCAAGGGCGGCGGCGCACGCCAACCCGTGTTGCGCTTTCCGCGCGCCGAAACGCCGACGCATTTCATCAGCATGGGCATCAACGAGGATCTCGGCATGGCGATGAAGCAGGCGCTGCGCGAGATGATCGCGTTCATCGTCGCACATGCGCATCTGTCGGCAGCGGAAGCGTATCAGTTTTGCTCACTGGCCGTGGATTTCCGGGTGACACAGACGGTGAATGGCGAAAAAGGCGTGCATGGCCTATTGCGTAAAGGGTTGCTGTTCTAAGATCCGGCACCACAACCGTAGTGCAGTGACGCGAAGTTTTTCTTCGCTCCATGCGGAGGTTTTCCCTTGCATCACGGTTTTCCACAGCTTTTTCGGAGTCGCGCCAGGACCTGCATCTTGTGCCTATCCCCGCGCATTAACTACCGTATCTGGTATTAAAGGCGGAGACGGGCGATGGACTGGACAGCAGAGGCAATCGAAGCGCTCAGGGCGCTTTGGGCTGAAGGTCATTCAACCGCAGAGATCGGCCGCCGGATGGGCATCTCCAAGAACGCGGTGGTGGGCAAGGCCCATCGGCTGAACCTGCCGGCACGGCCGAGCCCCATTCGCCGCGAGGCCGAGGCGGCTTCCGGCGCGAGGCCTGCCGTGACGGCGTCACCCGCAGCAACCGCCAAGGAAGCACTTCCGGTCCCCGCGGCCCGCCCGGCCGCGCCGGTCATGCCTGTGGCCACGCTGGCGCCTGCCAGCAAGCCGATCGCCTCCGCCGCGTCCCTGGCCGCGGCGCGTCCGCCGACACCGCCTCGCCGCGCACCGCAACCCACCGCGGTGGTGCGCCCGTTCCAGCGGATGGGCGGACGATCCTGCTGTTGGCCGATCGGCGAGCCGGGAACCCCCGAGTTCCGCTTCTGCACCGCCGAGGCCATCAGCGGGAAGCCTTACTGCCCGGAACACGCTTCCATCGCCTATGTGAAGGCGCGGGACCGTCGCGACGACGCCGCCTGACATCTGCCGCTTTTCATGCGGCCTTCGCGGGGCGCTTCCTTTCGGAAGCGCCCCGTCGGTTTTCGGGGCTTAGAGAGGGGCGGCGGCGTGACGGCGGCCGATCAGCCGCCGGCGCAGCTGGCCTGAAACCAGATCGATCGCCGCGACGGTCACGACCATCAGCAGGATGATGAAGGCGACCTCATCCCAGTGGCGCACCTTGATGCGTTCCGCGATCTGCAGCCCGATGCCGCCGGCACCAACTACGCCGAGGATGGCGGCGGAGCGCGTGTTGCTTTCAAAAAAATACAGCGCCTGGGCGATCATCACCGGCAGCACCTGCGGCAGGATGCCGTAGCGGATCGCCTGCAGCCGACTGCCGCCCGAGGCCAGGATACCTTCCGCCTGCCGCTTGTCGGCGTTCTCGATCGCCTCGGCATACAGCTTCGCCAGCACGGCGAGGTCGCTGGTGATGATGGCGAGCACGCCGGCCAACGGACCGAGGCCCACCGCGCGAACATAGGCCAAGGCCCAGATCAGCTGGTCGACGCCGCGGATGCCATCGAACAATCGCCGCACGGAGAAGCGCAGCAGCGTCACCGTCAGGATGTTGCGCGCACCCAGGAAGCTGAGCGGCACGGCGATCAGCGCCGCGATCACGGTTCCCAGGAAAGCCATGGCAACGCTTTCGGCCATGCCCTTCAGGATATCGAACCACAGCTCGCCCGGGCTCGGCGGCACCATCAGCCGTACAATGGTGGCAAGGCCGGACAAGCCGTTCCACAAACGTTGCGGGGTGATGTCGAACAGCCAGAACGACC
This sequence comes from Teichococcus vastitatis, assembly GCF_003604215.1. Taxonomy (GTDB): domain Bacteria; phylum Pseudomonadota; class Alphaproteobacteria; order Acetobacterales; family Acetobacteraceae; genus Pseudoroseomonas; species Pseudoroseomonas vastitatis. Next base: position 369,999 of record NZ_QXGS01000001.1, on the reverse strand, counting down.
AGACCAGCCAGGCCAGAAACACCGCGCCGCCCAGCCAGCGCAGCGCGCGCTGCCCCCGCGTCGTGCCAAAGGCCTGCGGGAGGCGGGTGCGCCAGGCGTCGATCGTCGATCCGCTCATCTCAGCGTGCTCCCGCGACATGGGTGATGCGGTGGCGCAGCCGATCGGACACGAGGTCGATCAGCATCACCGCCAGCACGATCAGCAGCACCAGGGCGCTGATCTCCTCGTAGTAATTGAAGGCGATCACCTGATACAGCTCCGCCCCGATGCCGCCGGCACCGACGAAGCCGATGACGCTGGCGCCGCGCACGTTGATCTCGAAACGCAGAAGCGCGTAGCTCAGCAGGTTGGGCGCCACCTGCGGCAGGATGGCGAAGCGGCAGGCCTGTGACCAATTGGCGCCGGAGGCCCGCAGCCCGTCCCAGGGCTGCATCTCGGCGTTCTCCATCACCTCGGAGAACAGCTTGCCGAGCGCGCCGGTGGTGTGGATGGCGATGGCCAGGATGCCCGCCAGCGGGCCGACGCCGAAGGCCCAGACAAAGATCAGGGCGTAGACGATCTCCGGTACGGTGCGGGTCGCTTCCAGCCCGCGCCGCGTCAGCTGGTGCAGCCACGGGGAAGGGGCGAGGTTGCGGGCGGCGGGGAAGGCCAGAAGCAGCCCGACCGCCGCGCCGCTCAGCGTCGCCAGCGCCGCCATCTGTGCTGTTTGGAACAACAGCAGCAGCCAGGAATCCAGCCGGTAGAACCAGAAGGCGAGGCTACCCTCGCTGTCCGCGCCGGCGAAAAGCTGGGCCCATTGCAGCGAAGGCAGGATGCGGCCGAAATACTCGCCGATGCGCGGCGCCCCCGCGAGCAGAGCCGCCGGGCTGAACTCGCTGACCCATCCCGCCAGCACCAGACAGCCCAGCAGAAGGACCAGGCCCAGCAATCCGGCATTGCGCCGCTGACGGAGCAGCGCCTGGTAGGCGGCCTCGCCCTGTGCGACGGCGGAACTCATCGCAATGGCCTGCATGCGTTATCCGCGGCGGCGCCGGGCCACCGCCTCCTCTCGTCTGAGGTCAATAAAGATCTGGTAGTCGGCGTGCCGCGGCTGATCTGGCGGACGATGCCCGGATGCGCCTGCGGCGGCGCCAGGAAGAACTGCTTCAGGACTGTCTTCATCGCGGCGCTCGGGCCTGGGCTTGGGCCTGGGTCAACGGCGGCAGGCCTGCAGCGGCGAGCGCCGGAAAAAGGCGGCGGTGGAGCGGCGTGTGCTCGGTCTCGACCGCGCGGCGTGCGATGAGTGCAGGCGTAAGGCGGAGAAAAGGGCCGGGGGAAGGTTCCCCCGACCCTCGGCCGCCGGACTCAGGACCGGCGGCGGCGCTCGGCGGCTTCCTCGCGGCGCAGCTGCACGATCGGCGCGAACATGTCGTGCGTCACCTCGGCATAGCCCTGGCCGCCGCCACGCTCGATCTGCTCGTAGATGGCCTTGTGCGCCGTGGGAAGCGCCAGGTGGAACTGCCGGAAATCCGCCTTGAAGCCGGCGGGCAGATCGCTGCGCACCACCAGCGGCCCGTTGGGGATCGGGCGAGACTTCCAGATGATGCGCATGTCATCCATGTTGAGCATGCCCTTCTCCACCATGGAGCGCAGATTGCCGCGGGTGAAGCCCTGCGCCTCGTCGCCCTGCCCGGAGGCCCAGGTCACGGCGCCATCGTACTGCTTCTGCTGCACGGCGACGACCGCCTGCTCATGCCCGCCGGCGAAGCCGGTGCGGGAGAAGTAGCTGTTGATGTCGATGTTCTGGCCGCGCAGCTCGGAACGCGGGATCAGGTAGCCCGAGGTGGAGTTCGGATCGGCCCAGGCCAGGGACTTGCCCTTCATCTGCTCCAGGCTGGTGATGCCGCTGTCCTTGCGGACGATCATCACGGAGATGTAGGCGATGGAGCCGTCCTGCTCGCGCGGCACCACCAGCGGCTCGACGCCGCCATTGGTGTCGAGCCAGGTGCCGGCATAGCCCGACGCGCCCATGGAGGAGCACTCGATCTGCTTTGCCGCGAAGGCCTGCATCACGCCGGCATAGTCGGCCGCCGGGTACAGGCGCGTCGGCACCTGGAAGGTTTCCTCGATCAGCTTGCGGTAATTGTCCCAGCGGCCGAGCCGATCGGCCTCGTTCTCGCCGCCGAGCAGGCCGACGCGGATCTGCGGCACCTCGCTCGCCCAGGGGCGCTTGCCGGCGGCCGGCATGGTGGCGGAAGGCTGCTGGGCGCGCAGGACGGCAGGCAGCATCAGGGATCCGGCCGCAAAGGCGGCCAGGGAACGGCGGGTGATCATCGGGTTCTCTCCTGGAGGACGCCCAGGGCGGGCGCCGTTCGGGCTTCAGGCGGTCAGGGCAGGCTGCCTCGCGGCGCGGGCGGGCTGCGGCGGCGGTGCTTCGGCCGCGACCGAAGGCTCGGCGGCCGCCATGCTGTCGAACTCTTCCTCCGACACGCCGTAGATCTCTCGCACCCGGGCCCCGGTCAGGGCGGCGGGCGCGCCGTCGAACATCACGCGCCCGGCCTGCATAGCGACGATGCGGTCGCAATAATGGCGGGCGGTGTCGAGGTGGTGCAGGTTGCAGAGGATGGTCAGGCCGTCTCGCCGGTTCACATCGCGCAGCGCTTCCATCACGGTGCGAGCGTTGGCGGGGTCGAGGCTGGCGATCGGCTCATCGGCCAGGATGATGCGCGGCTGCTGCAGCAGGGCGCGGGCGATGGCGACGCGCTGCTGCTGGCCGCCGGACAGGGTATCGGCGCGCTGCAGCGCCTGGTCGGCGAGGCCGAGCCGCTCCAGCGCCTCCAGCGCCATGGCGCGCTCGGCCGCGGGGAAGCGCTTGAACAGGGTCCCCAGCGTGCCGCCGAAGCCCGGATGGTGGTTCAGCCGCCCGACCAGCACGTTGGTCAATACGTCGAGGCGCGGCACCAGGTTGAACTGCTGGAAGATCATGCCGCAGGCGGTGCGCCAGTCGCGCAGGGCCTGGCCGCGCAGCGCGGTGACATCGGCGCCATCATGCAGGATGCGGCCGGAGGACGGATCGGTCAGCCGGTTGATCATGCGCAGCAGGGTGGATTTGCCAGCGCCGGAGCGGCCGATCACGCCCACCATCTGCCCGGCCGGAATGGCCAGGCCGACGCCATCCACGGCGGTGGTGGCGCCGAAGCGGCGGGTGAGGTTCTCCAGCTGAAGCATATGCTTCCCTTTTCCGTCCACCGTGCGCCACCTTTCGGCCCGTCCGGCTGCGGCGCGTATAGAGCACCTCCGTGACGCTCCGATGACGGCGGGGTGACAAGCCTGTTGAAGCTGGCGGTCCGTCAGCGGCCGAGCAGCACCAGCACCACCCCCAGCACCACGATCAGCGCGCCGGCGATCTCCGCCGGCTTCGGCCGTTCCTTCAGGTAGAAGTGGCTGAACAGCAGCGTGAACAGGATCTCCGTCTGGCCGAGCGCCCGCACCAGCGCCACCGGGGCGAGGGCGAAGCCGGTGAACCAGCAGGCCGAGCCGCAGGCGGAGAGCGCCCCGACGGGCAGGCTGTTGCGCCAGGTGGCGAACACGGCGCGGAACTGGTCCGGCTCCCTCCAGGCCAGCCAGCCGCCCTGCATCAGGGTCTGCAGCGTATTGATCGCCACCAGCGACACCAGTGCGCGCAGCACCGGGTCGGGATGTTCCAGCGCCAGATTGGCCGATTTGATCAGGATGGCCGAAAGCGCGAAGCCCAACCCGGCCCCGAGGCCGTAGAGCGCCGCCGGCTGCGCCGCGGCGCGCAGCAGCCCGCCGACGCCTTCCTGCTTCCCCGCCACCGAAAGATAGAGCACCCCCGCGACGCCGATGGCGATGCCGGTCCAGGCCAGCGGCGAGAGTTGCTCGCCCAGCAGGATCAGCGCCAGAACGGCGCCCTGCACCGCTTCGGTCTTGGCATAGGCGGTGCCGACGGCGAAACCGCGCGCGCCGAACGCCATGATCAGCAGGTTGGTGCCCAGGATCTGCGCCAGCCCGCCGGCGATGCAGAACGCCAGAAACAGCAGGCCCGCGCCCGGCAACGCCCATTGCCCGGTCGCGGCGGCATAGGTTCCGAGCAGCAGCAGGCCGAACGGCACGCCGTAGAGGTAGCGCACCACGCCGGCGCCATTGACCGAAAGCTGGCCGCGCAGCTTCTGCTGCATGGCGGTGCGCCAGGTCTGGAACAGGGCGGCGGCGAGGGTAACGGCGATCCAGAGCGGCATGGTCAGGTGTCTCAGCCTTGGCCGAAGGAGGTGGGCCAGGCTTCAGCCCATGGTTCGTAGCCCCGCAGGCCGGCGGCATGGTGGGTCTGCCTGACGGCGTGGGCGCCGGGCCGCCCGGGCAGCATCCCGGCTCGGGTGGCGCGGCGACCTTCCACCGGAAGCTCAGACGGGCGCGCCGGGGCGGGGTCGGGCAGGCGTTCGGCTGGGGTCATGCGACTCCGCGGCAGTGGAAGGGCTGCGGCTGCCGCCATTTCCCCTCGGTGGCCATGGCTGATAGGTGGAGCGGGATTGTCGGAGGAGGCTCGCATGCGTTCAAGCTCGATCTCGGCCTGGCTGGCCGGCGCCCTGGTCTGCGCCAGTCTTCTGCCGGCCGCATCGCGGGCCCAGGATAGTGGCACGGTGCTGATGCTGTCGGAAACCGCGGAGGTGGAGCGCACGCCGCAAGAAGTCAGCGCCACCTTGCGGGCGGAGGCGCGGGGTGCCGATTCGCGCACCGTGCAGGCCCAGGTGAACAGCCGCATGACGGCGGCGCTGGCGGCGGCCCGCGCAGTGCAGGGGGTGCAGGCCAGCACCGGCGGCTACTGGACCACGCGGCAGGAGAAGGAGCGCACCTGGCTCGCCAGCCAGAGCCTGACCCTGCGCGGCACCGAGCCCGGCCCGCTGCTGGAGCTGGCCGGTGCGCTCCAGGGGCAGGGGCTGGTGATGGACGGCATGGGCTGGTCCCTGTCCCGCACGCAGCGGCTGGAAGCGCGCCAGGAAGCCGGGCGGCTGGCGGTGGAAGCGCTGCGGGCGCGGGCCGAGGCGGTGGCGCAACAACTGGGCCTGCAGGTCGCGGAACTGCGCGAGCTGCGCCTGGACGCGCCAGATAATGGCACGCCACGCTTCCGCGCCGCGCCGATGATGGCGGCTCGGGCCGAGGCCGCGCCGCCGCCGGTTTCGGCGCCGCAGCCTGAAATGGTGAGCGCTACGGCCGAAGCCTCCTTTCTGCTGCGCCGCTGAGTTCACGCCGGCGGCGGATTGCCACCCGCCGCCAGCCTGCCAAGATGCCGCCACATGTCCGCCACCCTCATCGGCATCGCACTGCAACTGGTCGCCATCGCCTTGTTCGTGGCCATGGACACTATCGTGAAGGTGCTGACGGCCAGTTTCCCCGTGCCGCAACTGATGTTCGCGCGTTTCGCCGTTCACGTGATGCTGGTGGCGCTGTTGCTGCGGCTGTTCACCGGCCGGCTGCCCTGGCGCAGCCGAGCACCCTGGCTGCAGGCAGTCCGCAGCCTGTGCCTCTGCTGCGCCAACCTGCTGTTCTCCCTGGCACTGGCCAGGGTGTCCCTGTCGGATGCAACGACGGTGAACTTCGCCTCACCCTTGTTCACCGTGGCCATGGCGTCGCTGTGGCTGGGCGAGTCGGTGGGCGCGCGCCGTTGGCTCGGCGTCGGCATCGGCCTGGTGGGCGTCGCCGTGGCGCTGCGGCCGCCCTTTCTGACCGGAGGCGAGGCACCGCACTGGGCCATCATGCTGCCGCTCGGCACCGCATTTTTCTACGCGGTGTACCAGATCCTGACGCGGCGACTGGCGCGGGTGGACGAACCCAACACCACCATTCTGCACACCGGCATCGCCGCGGCGCTGGCCACGGCACTCGCACAACCTTTCGTGTGGCAGGCGCCAGCCAGCGGATGGGGCTGGGCCGGGCTGCTGGTGATCGGCGCGCTGGGCGCGATCGGGCACGGCTTCCTGGTGCTGGCCTTTGCCCGCGCACCGGCCAGCGTGCTGGCACCCATGACGTATTCGCAACTGATCTGGGCGATGCTCGCTTCCTTCCTGGTGTTCGGCCACGCCCCGGATCGCTTCACCTGGATCGGCGCTGCCATCATCACCCTGGGCGGGGTGCTGGTGGCGCTGCCCCAGCGCCAGCGTGGCAACGGGAATCTCGTGGAGCGGGGCTGAACGGTTGCGGCGCAACAGTCAGGCGCTTGCGCCAAAGGCGGGGAGCGGGTAGCGGAATGCGGGCGCGAGGACAGGGAATGGCCACAACACTCGGAACACCGCGCGATCAGGCGGTTGATCAGGCGCTGCGGGATCACCCGCGCGCGGCTCTGGATGCGGAATCGGTGCGGGATGCGTATCGTCGCTGGGCGGGCGTTTATGACGCCCTGTTCGGTGGCGTGTCGTCGCCCGGTCGCCGCCGTGCGGTGGCAACGGTGAACCGGCTGCCCGGCAACCGCGTGCTGGAGGTGGGCGTCGGCACGGGCCTCGCCCTGCCGCGCTACCGCCGCGAAAAGAATGTCACCGGTATCGACCTGTCGCGTGAGATGCTGCTGAAGGCGCGCGAGCGCGTGGAGCAGGAGCAGCTGTCGCATGTCGACGGGCTGCTGGAGATGGATGCGGAGTCGATGGCCTTTGCCGACGGCTCCTTCGACATCGCCGTGGCCATGTTCACTGCCAGCGTGGTGCCCGATGCCAAGCGGTTGCTGACGGAAATGCAGCGGGTGGTGCGTCCCGGCGGCCACCTGCTGTTCGTGAACCACTTCGCCGCCGAAGGTGGGCCTCGCTGGTGGGTGGAGCGGACCATGGCGCCCTTGTCGCGCGTGCTGGGCTGGCATCCAGATTTTGCCTTCAGTGACCTGTTCGACAGCCGCACCATCGAGGTGGAGGCCATCCAGCCCTGCCCGCCGGCCGGGCTGTTCACGCTGGTACACCTGCGCAATGCCGTGCCGAACCTGCTGGCTGTTCCGGAGCAGGCAGCCGCCTGATCCGGCGGAGCCGCCTGAAGGGCGGGATCATCCATCCAGGGTCTCAATCGGGGCCGCCGTCCCTTGTGCGGCAATGCACCACGCGACTATGGTCGTGCACAGGACTCCATCGGCCGGGCTGGCCGAGGAGGAGGGTTGAAGGGCAGGCCGCGCGGTGCGGCCCGCCTGGACCGAATCGGCGCACCAGCGCCGGCATCCGGACCCGGTCCGGGTGACAGAATGATGAGCGGACGGGATAGGGAATGCGGCGGAAGACGGTTTCGCGCTTCGCAGGTTTGCTGGCCACCCTCGCGGTGGCCGTGGCCTCTTTGATGCAGGGGGCGTCCGCTCTGGCTCAGCCGGCGGCTGCCGAGGGTGGCCCTGCCATGGTGGGAGCGCCACATAATTGGGGCGTGAACCTGCAGCCCGCCGCCGGGCCGATCAAGGAAGCCATCCACGACTTCAACAGCCTCGTGCTGTGGCTGATGGTCATCATCACGGCGTTCGTGGGCATCCTGCTGGTCTGGGTGGTTTACCGGTTCCGGGCCTCGGCCAATCCGGTGCCGTCGCGCACCAGCCACAACACGGTGCTGGAAATCGCCTGGACGGTGATCCCGGTTCTGATCCTGCTGGTGATCGCCATCCCGTCCTTCCGGCTGATCTATTACGAAGATCGCGCGCCGGATCCGGCCCTGACGGTGAACGTCACGGGGCGGCAGTGGTACTGGCACTATGCCTATCCTGAGCAGGGCAACTTCGCCTTCGACAGCTATCCCGTGCAGGAGGCCGACCTCAAGCCCGACCAGTTGCGCAACCTGGCGGTCGACGAGCCAATGGTGATCCCGGTGGGGCAGGACATCCGCATCATCACCACTGGGCAGGACGTGATTCACAGCTTTTTCGTGCCCAGCCTGGGCGTGCAGAAATACACCATTCCCGGCCGCACGCTGGAGACCTGGATGCGGGCCGACCGCGTCGGCACCTTCTATGGCCAGTGCAATCAGATCTGCGGCCAGAATCATTGGTTCATGCCGATCGTTGTAAAAGCGGTGCCGCAGGCCGAATTTGACAGCTGGGTGGCCTCAGCCCGCCAGCGCTTCTCGGCGGAAGGCCCGGCCACCCCGGCGCCGACGCCGACCAAGGTGGCGGACGCCGCTGCGGCAGTGGCCCGGTAAGCGGCGGACTCGGGGACGACAAAAGAGCGGGACGGACGGACAACAATGGCGACCGCGTCAGACACGCATCACACTCACGATCATCATGATCACACGCCGGGCTTCGTGGCGCGCTGGTTCTTCAGCACCAACCACAAAGACATCGGCATTCTCTACCTGATCTTCGCCGTTGCCGCGGCGCTGGTCGGTGTCGGGCTGTCGCTGCTGATGCGGCTGGAATTGGCCAGCCCCGGCCTGCAGTATTTCGCCGACGGTCAGGCCTGGAACGTGGCCGTCACTGCGCATGGCGTGGTGATGGTGTTCTTCGTCATCATGCCGGCGCTGATCGGCGGCTTCGGCAATTATTTCGTGCCGATCATGATCGGTGCGCCGGACATGGCATTCCCGCGCCTCAACAACATCTCCTTCTGGCTGCTGGTGCCGGCGCTGATCCTGGCCGTGGGCAGCCTGTTCGTCGGCGGTGCGGGCACGGGCTGGACGCTTTATCCGCCGCTGTCGAACAGCACCTATCAGTCCGGCATGGGCGTCGACATGGCGCTGTTCGCGCTGCACTTGGCGGGTGCGAGCTCGATCCTCGGCGCGGCGAACTTCATCACCACCATCTTCAACATGCGTGCCCCGGGCATGACGCTGCACAAGATGCCGCTGTTCGTGTGGGGCATGCTGGTGACCGCCTTCCTGCTGCTGCTGTCCGTGCCCGTCCTGGGCGGCGCGATCACCATGCTGATCACCGACCGCAACTTCGGCACGGCCTTCTTCGATCCGGCCGGTGGTGGTGATCCGGTGCTGTTCCAGCACTTGTTCTGGTTCTTCGGCCATCCCGAAGTCTACATCATGATCCTGCCGGGCTTCGGCATCATCTCCCACGTGCTGTCCACCTTCAGCCGCAAGCCGATCTTCGGCTATCTCGGCATGGCCTACGCCATGGTGGCGATCGGCGTGGTCGGCTTCGTGGTCTGGGCGCACCACATGTTCACCTCCGGCATCTCGGTGGACACGCGGGCCTACTTCATGGCGGCGACCATGGTCATCGCGGTGCCGACCGGCATCAAGATCTTCTCCTGGATCGCGACCATGTGGGGCGGCTCCATCCGCTTCACGACGCCCATGCTGTTCGCCATCGGCTTCGTCTTCCTGTTCACCGTCGGCGGCGTGTCGGGCGTGAAGCTGGCCAATGCCAGCGTCGACGTGATCCTGCACAACACCTACTATGTGGTGGCGCACTTCCACTACGTGCTGTCACTCGGCGCCGTGTTCTCGATCTATGCCGGTTTCTACTACTGGATCGGCAAGATGAGTGGGAAGCAGTATCCGGAGTTCTGGGGCCAGATCCATTTCTGGATGACCTTCATCGGCGTGAACCTGACCTTCTTCCCGATGCACTTCCTGGGTGCCCAGGGCATGCCGCGTCGCTATCCCGACTACCCCGACGCTTTCTCGGGCTGGAACATGGTGGCGAGCGTGGGGGCCTATATCTCGGTGGCGTCCTTCGTGGTGTTCCTGTATGTGTGCTGGCGGACTTTCACCAGCAAGGAAGTGGCTGCGGCCAATCCCTGGGGCGAGGGCGCCACGACGCTGGAATGGCAGGTTTCCTCGCCTCCGCCCTTCCACACCTTCGATGAGCTGCCCCGCATCCGTTGATCCTGGCGGGACAAAGCGTGAGCGACAGTGCGATGAAAAGGGGGGCCACGGCCCCCCTCGGTTTATCCGAGCAGCTTGACCTGAGCGACGTGCGTGACTGGATCGCGCTGCTGAAGCCACGGGTCATGTCGCTGGTGGTGTTTACCGGGCTCGTTGGCCTGCTGGTGGCACCTGGCCACCTCCATCCTGTTCTGGCCGGCTCCGCCATCCTGTGCATCGCCATCGCCGCCGGGGCGTCGGGCGCCATCAACATGTGGTACGACCGCGATATCGACGCGGTGATGCGGCGCACCCAGAACCGCCCCATCCCGGCTGGCCGGGTGCGCCCACAGGCGGCGCTCAGCTTCGGCGTGTTCCTGGCCCTGGCCTCGGTGCTGGTGATGGGTCTGGCCACCAACGTCGTGGCCGCCGCCGTTCTGGCCGGATCGATCGCGTTCTACGTCTTCATCTACACCATGTGGCTGAAGCGGCGGACGCCGCAGAACATCGTCATCGGCGGGGCCGCGGGCGCCTTTCCGCCGATGATCGGCTGGGCCGCCGTGACCGGCAGCGTGTCGCTGGAAGCGGTGGTGATGTTCGCCATCATCTTCTTCTGGACGCCGCCGCATTTCTGGGCGCTGTCGCTGTTCGCCTCCGGCGATTATCAGCGGGCAGGGGTGCCGATGCTGCCGGTGGTGTCCGGCGCGCGCGAGACCCGCCGGCAGATCTGGTTGTATTCGCTGCTGCTGGCCCCACTTGGCCTGCTGCCGACGCTGATCGGCATGGCGAGCTGGGCCTATGGTGCCGTGGCGATGGGGCTGGGCGCCTGGTTCCTCTGGGCAATGTGGAAGGTGAAGCAGGACCGCCAGGATGCCGAGGGCCGCAGCCTGACCCAGGATGCTCCCGCGCGGGCCGGCTTCAAATTCTCGATCCTCTACCTGTTCGTGCTGTTTGCTGCCCTGGCAGTGGACGTGCTGGCCCGGAGCGTCTGATCCCATGGCTGAATCCGATAGCTCTGCCGACATGAAGGAGGCGGAGAAGCGCGCCTTTCTCCGCCGGCGGCGCGGCCGCAACTGGGCGGTGTTCCTGTCGCTTCTGGCCCTGGTGGGATTGTTCTATTTCATCGCCGTCGCGCGTATGCAGGTGAACTGAGCCAGTTGTGACCAGCAGGGGAGAAGCAACGTAATGCCTGGCCTGAATCCCGATCTGGCTCGTCGCAACCGCAAGGTCGCCACCGGCGCCCTGCTGATCGGCGGCGGCATGTTGGCGCTCTCCTTCGCGTCGGTGCCGCTCTACACCTTGTTCTGTTCCGTCACGGGGTATGGCGGCACGCCGCAGATCGGCGGTGCTGCGGCCCCGGGCATCGCCGGCAAGTCGGTGACCGTCCGGTTCAATGCCAACACCCATCCCGGCCTGCCCTGGAGCTTCCAGCCGGGGCAGAACAGCATGCAGGTGGTGTCCGGCCAGGACGCGATGGCCTTCTACACCGCGGAAAGCCGGGCTGCCGGCCCGTCCACCGGCATCTCCACCTATAATGTGACGCCGGAGGTAGCTGGCCCCTATTTCCACAAGGTGCACTGCTTCTGTTTCGATGAGCAGACGCTGCAGGCCGGCCAACGGGTCGAGATGCCGCTGTCCTTCTGGATCGATCCCAAGATCGCGGATGATCCCAACACGCGCGACATCAGGACCATCACGCTCAGCTACACCTTCTTCCGCACCCTGGCGGATGCCGAGAGGGCGGGGGCGCTGGCCAAGGCGGGGCCGCATGTCGGCAAGCAAAGCGCCGTGCAGCGCCCGTGAGAGGCTTGATCGAGCCCGGGTTTTCGGAATCGATGAAATCCGGCACAATGGTGTCGTCGGGCCGGTTGGCCCCGAATGCGAAGTTCGAGTCCTTCTGAAGCGGAACCGGGAAGTGCCATGGCGAGTAGCAACATGACAGTGGAAGCGGACATTCCGCCCCCCAACAAGCACCCCTACCATCTGGTTGAGCCCAGCCCGTGGCCGATGGTGGCTTCGCTCGCCGCGGGAATGATGCTGTTCGGCATCATCCTGTTCGCGCACAACAACGTCCATTGGGTGTTCGGCGTCGGCCTGCTCGGCGTGCTGGTCTCGATGTTCTTCTGGTTCCGCGACGTGGTGCGGGAAGCCCGTACCCCCGGCCTGCATACGCCGGTGGTCCGGCTCGGCCTGCGCTACGGCATGATGCTGTTCATTGCCTCCGAGGTGATGTTCTTTGTGGCCTTCTTCTGGGCCTACTTCCACTTCGCCCTGTACCCCGAGCATGTGTCGGGCGCCGCCCAGGCCGTGTGGCCGCCGGCCGGCATCACCACCTTCGACCCGTTCCACCTGCCGCTGCTGAACACGCTGATCCTGCTGCTGTCCGGTACCACGGTGACCTGGGCGCACCACGCGCTGCTGGCAGGCGACCGCAAGGGCATGCTGCAAGGCCTCGGCCTGACGGTGCTGCTCGGGCTGCTGTTCACCTTCTTCCAGGCCGTGGAATATTCCGAGGCCCCGTTCGCCTTCTCCGGCGGCGGTGTGTATCCCTCAGTGTTCTTCCTGGCGACCGGCTTCCACGGCTTCCACGTCATTGTCGGCACCATCTTCCTGGCGGTATGCTGGTTCCGGGCCCGTGCCGGGCAGTTCACGCCACAGCGCCATTTCGGCTTTGAGGCCGCGGCCTGGTACTGGCACTTCGTGGACGTGGTGTGGCTGTTCCTGTTCGTCTGCGTCTACGTTCTCGGTGCCGGTCCCACCGCACACTGAGCATGGGCCGGGTACCCGCCGCACTGACGCGGGTGCCTTCCCCCTGGAGGATCACTGCCTGACCTCCCCCACCGCCCCGCAGCGGGGCTCCTGGCGCCGGCTCCTGGTGCCCGTTCTGGTTGTGCTGCCGGTTCTGGTCGTGCTGCTCGGACTCGGCACCTGGCAGGTGCAGCGCCTGCAATGGAAGACCACGCTGCTGGCGGAGTTCGCGGCGGCGGAGGCCGGCCCGCCGATCCCCCTCAATGATTCGCCGAAGCCCTGGACCAAGGTGTTCGCCACCGGGCATTTCCTGCACGACCGGGAGGCCCTGCTGGGGCTGGAGGTGCGCGGCACCATCCTGGGCGGGCATCTGGTGGTGCCGCTGCAACGCGCAAACGGTCCGCCGCTGCTGGTGAATCGCGGCTGGGTGCCGCTGGAGAGCACGTCGCCGGTCAGCCACCCTGAGGGGGAGGTGCGGGTCGAGGGCTACCTCCGCCCCAGCGAATCGGCCAGCCTGTTTGCCGCCACGGACGACGCCGCACGCCGCCGCTTCTACACCTTCGACACGGCGGTGATCGGCGCCGCGCTCGGCTTGCCGCAGGTGGCGCCTTTCGGGCTGGTGGTGGTCTCGGGCGTGACGGACGGATTGCCGCAGCCGGCCCGCTCCCTGCCGCGCCCCTCCAACAACCACCTGGGCTACGTGGTCACCTGGTACGGCCTGGCGCTGGCGCTGGTGGGCGTGTTCATCGCCTGGGCCCGTATCCGCCTCAAGGAGCCGAACGCATGACCGACGCCGGCAACGCCGCCTATCAGCGCCTCAAGGCCCGTTTCGCCCGCATCGCCGTGCTGGGGGAGGCGCAGGCGATGCTGCATTGGGATGCTTCGGCGGTGATGCCGCCGGGCGGTGCCGCCGCGCGCGGCGAGCAGCTGGCGACGTTGGCCGGCCTGTCGCATGAGCTGATGGTCGATCCCGGCATGGCCACCGATCTGGCCGAGGCGACGGCCGATGGTCGGTGGGACGGTGCCAACCTCGCGCTGATGCGCCACGCGCAGGCCCGAGCCACCGCCTTGCCCACCGCATTGGTGGAGAACAGCGCCCGCGCCAATGCGGCCTGCGAGACGGTGTGGCGCGAAGCGCGCGCCGCCTCCGATTTCACCCGCGTTGCGCCCTATCTGGCGGAGGTGGTGAAGCTGCAGCGGGAAACAGCGGCGGCACTGTCCGCGGCCACCGGCCTGTCACCCTATGATGCGTTGATGGAAGGCTTCCAGCGCGGCATCGGCGCCGCGAATGTGGAGCCGATCTTCGACGCCTACGAGGCCTTCCTGCGCGACGCCCTGCCGCGCGCCGAGGAGCGGCAGGCCCGGCTTCCACCCGCCATCGAGCCGCAGGGGCCTTTTGCCGTGGAGGTGCAGCGCGCCCTGTGCCGCGAGATGGCCGGGCGGGCGGGGCTCGACTTCAACCATGCCCGGCTGGATGAGAGCCTCCACCCGTTCTGCGGCGGCACGCCGAGCGACGTGCGCATCACCACGCGCTACGATCCGGCCGCCTTTGCCCAGGCGCTGCTCGGCGTGCTGCACGAAACCGGTCATGCCCTGTATGAGCGCGGCCTGCCGGACGCCCGAGCCCGCCAGCCCGTGGGCGAGGCCGCCGGCATGGCGGCGCATGAATCGCAGAGCCTGATCATCGAGATGCAGGCCAGCCGCTCGGATGCCTTCCTGGGCTTCCTGGGCCCGAAGCTTTCCACGGCCTTCGGCGGCGATGCCGCGGCCTACGCGCCGGAAAACCTGGCGCGGCTGTGGCGCCGGGTGCAGCGCGGCTTCATCCGCGTCGAGGCGGATGAGCTGACATACCCCGCCCATGTGATCCTGCGGTTCCGGCTGGAGCGCGCGCTGATCGGCGGTGAGCTGGCCGTGGCCGATCTGCCCGGCGCCTGGAACGATGGCTTCGCCCGGCTGCTTGGCCTGACGCCGCCCGACGATGCGCGCGGCTGCCTGCAGGACATCCACTGGTACGACGGCGCCTTCGGCTATTTCCCGTCCTACACGCTGGGGGCGATGGCGGCGGCGCAGCTGATGCGGGCGGCGCGCATCGCGGTGCCGGGCCTGGATGCCGCGCTGGCGCACGGGGACATGGCGCCTCTGCTGGGCTGGCTCAGGCTGCATGTGCACGGGCAGGGCTCGCGCCTCGGCTTCCAGGACCTGCTGCGGGAGGCCACCGGCAAGCCGCTCGATCCGGCCGACTTCACCGCTCACCTGACTGACCGCTACCTCTGACGACCCCACGATGCTGACTTGCATCATGCAAGCTTCCAGTGCTTGCATGATGCAAGTCACTCGAGGAGCGGCGCCATGGTGCAGACCGACTTCACCCGCATGCGCTGCCCGGTGGCGCGCTCCATGTCCGTGCTCGGCGAGCGATGGGCGCTGCTGGTGTTGCGGGAAGCCTTCTATGGCACTACCCGGTTCGACGCCTTCGCGCGCAACCTCGGCATCGCGCCCAATATCCTGAGCGCGCGGTTGTCGCGCCTGGTGGAGCACGGGCTGTTGCAGCGCGCGCCGGCTGAGAGCGGCGGCCGCCAAGCCTATCACCTGACGGAGAAGGGCCGCGACTTCTTCCCCGCCTACATCGCGCTGAAGCGCTGGGCGGATCGCTGGATGGCCGATTCCGATGGCCCGCCCATCCTGCTGGTGGAGGCCGCGACCGGCGCCGAGGTGGTGTCTCCGCCGCTGACCGGGCGATCCGGTGCTCCCCTGGCGCCCGAGGATGTGCGGGTCCGTCCCGGCCCCGGTGCCGGGGCCACGCTGCACGCCCGGTTCGGCAGCGGAGATCGTCCTCATGAATGAGGCGGCCGCCATTCTGCCGCAGCCGGCGGTCGAGCCGCTGCCGGCGCTGTTGCGCCGGATCCTGGCGCTGGCCGGGCCCACCAGCGTCGTTGCGCTGCTGCAGGTGGCGGCGCAGCTGGGCGAAACCTGGCTGGCGGCGCGCCAGGGCACCGCGGCGCTGGCCGGCTGGGCCGTGGTGCTGCCCTTCGCCCTGCTGATGCAGCAGATGTCGGCCGGCGCCATGGGCGGCGGCGTGGTTTCCTCCGTGGCGCGCGCCCTGGGCGGTGGCCGCCCGGCGGAAGCGGCCGCGCTGGTGCTGCATGCGGTGCTGATCGCGCTGGCGGCGGCGGCGGCGTTCGCGCTGACGCTCGGCCTGATGCCGCGCACCCTGCTGGGATGGATCTCGCCGACCGCGGCCGAGGCGGCGTCCGGCTATTCCGCCTGGCTGTTCGGCGCCGGGGCAGTGCCGGCTTGGCTGGCCAACACCCTGGCCTCCGTGCTGCGCGGCAGCGCGCGGCATGCCCTGGCGGCGCGGGTGCTGGCGCTGGCCTGGATCGGCTTCCCGGTGCTGGGCTGGGCCTTGGCCGAGCCTGCCGGCCTCGGCCTTCCCGGCCTCGGCCTCGGCTTCGCCCTGGCCTTCTGGGTCGCTGCCCTGGCCATGGCGGTGGTGGTCCTGCGCGGCGGCGCCGGCTTCGCGCCGCGCCTGCGCATCCGGCCGCAGCTGGCGCTGTTCCGCCGCATCCTGGGAGTGGGGCTGGTGGCCTGCGCCCTGGCGGCGATCGCCAACCTGACCACCATCCTGGTCACCGCCCAGCTCGCCTCCCATGGCGCCGCGGCCGTGGCGGCCTACGGCATCGCCGCACGGCTCGAATTCCTGATGATCCCGCTGGCCTTCGGCGTCGGCTCGGCGCTGACCGCGCTGGTCGGGCGCGCCGCCGGCGCCGGGGACTGGCCGCTGGCCCGCCGCATCGCCTGGACCGGCGGGCTGCTGACCCTGGGCATCGCCGGCCTAGCCGGAATGGCGGTCGGGCTGGCGCCGGATGGCTTCGCATCCGTCTTCAGCGGCGATGCGGCGGTGGTGGCAATCGCCGCGCGCGGCCTGTCCTTCACGGGGCCGGCCTTTGGCGGCTTCGGCCTCGGCATGGCGCTGTACTTCGCGGCCATGGGGGCGGGGCGGATGCGCGGGCCATTGCTGGCGGCGCTCAGTCGAATCACCATCGCGGTGGGCGGCGGCTGGCTGCTGGCGGAGCCGCTCGGCCTGGGCATGGATGGCCATTTCCTGGGCGTGGCGCTCGGCATCACGGCCTATGGCGTGGTGACGGCCCTGTCGGTGCGACCCGCGGTGTGGCCGGGGAACGGCAGCGGGTAGACCCCTTGCACGACGGCCGTCATTGACGGATGCCTCACTTTCATGGATCCGGCGCACCGGCCGGAGGGCAGCGGAAGAGGCGGCTGATGCAGAACACCGACACGATCTGGCGGCATGTGGAGCAGAAGCGCCCCTGCTTCTCGGAGCTGAGCGACCGCGTCTGGGGCACGCCCGAGCTGAACTACGCGGAGCACCGTTCCGCCGCCGCCCATGCCGAGGCGCTGGAGGCGGAGGGCTTCCGCGTCACGCAGGGCCTTGCCGGCATTCCGACTGCGGTGATGGGCGAGGCGGGGCAGGGCGGCCCGGTGATCGCCATCCTGGGCGAGTACGACGCGCTGCCCGGGCTGAGTCAGGAAGCCGGGATCGCCGAACACCGGCCGATCGAGCCCAATGGCAGCGGCCATGGCTGCGGCCACAACCTGCTCGGCTCCGCCTCCCTGCTGGCGGCAACGGCGGTGAAGGACTGGCTGGCCGAGCGCGGCCTTGCCGGCCGCGTCCGCTATCATGGCTGCCCAGCCGAGGAGGGCGGTTCCGCCAAGGGCTTCATGGTGCGCGACGGCGTCTTCGATGACGTGGACATCGCCATCTGCTGGCATCCGGCGGCTTTCTCCGGCGTCAACAAGCCGCGTTCGCTGGCCTGCATGGAGGTCGATTTCTCCTTTCTCGGCCGCTCCTCCCACGCCGCCGCGGCGCCGCATCTCGGCCGTTCCGCGCTGGATGCGGTGGAGCTGATGAATGTCGGCGTCAACTACATGCGCGAGCACATGCCCTCCCACGCGCGCATCCACTACGCGCTGCAGGATGCCGGCGGCATCGCGCCCAATGTGGTGCAGGGCCAGGCGCGGGTGCGCTACCTGGTGCGCTCGCTCACCATGGCCGAGGTGCTGGCGCTGCTGGAGCGGGTGAAGAAGATCGCGCAGGGCGCCTCCCTGATGACGGAAACCAGCGTGACGCACCGGGTGCTTTCCGCCGATGCCGAGCTGGTCGGCAACGACCCGCTGGAGCAGCTGATGGAGCGGCATTTCGAGCGCCTTGGCCCGCCGCGCTTCGACGAGGCCGACAAGGATTTCGCCCGCGCCATTCAGGCCACCTGCACGCCGGCCGAGATCGACAGCGCCTACCGCCGCGCCGGCCTGGCGCCGATCCCCGGGGAAGTGCTGGCCGAGCGGCTGGTGCCGCTCTCGGCGCCGGAGCCGGCCGGGGTGGGTTCCACCGATGTGGGCACCGTGTCGTGGAAGGTGCCGACGGTGCAGGCGCGCGGCGCCACCTACGCCATCGGCACGCCGGGCCATTCCTGGCAGCTGGTGGCGCAGGGCAAGGCGCCGGCGGCGCATAAGGGGCTGGAGCACGTGGCCAAGGTGATGGCCGGCACCGCCGCCGAGCTGTTCGCCGATCCGGCGCAGGTGGCGCGCGCCAGGGCCGACCATGCCGCGCGCACCGCGGACATGCCCGACGTGTTCCCGATCCCCAAGGACGTGCCGCCACCGCTCGACATGGCGGGCGGTCACTGAGAGGCCCCGAACGCATGACCGCCTTCCGCAAGACACTTCGCGCCGGCGCCGGCGCGTTGCTGCTGGCCCTGCCGCTGCTGGCGACGCCCGTGCTGGCCGAGGACCTGTCCGTCGGCCTCGCCGCGCCCGTCACCTCGATCGACCCGCATTTCGCCAATGCGGCGCCGAACTCCTCCTTCGCGCGCCACATCTTCGATCCGCTGGTGGTGCGCCCCCCCGATGGCCGCCCGGCCGCCAGCCTCGCCACCGAATGGAGGGCGGTGTCCGACACGCTGTGGGAGTTCAGGCTGCGCCCCGGCGTGAAATGGCATGACGGCCGGGACTTCACCGCCGACGACGTGGTGTTCACCTATGGCCGTGCGCCCAGCGTGCCGAACAGCCCGGCCTCCTTCGGCGGCAGCCTGCGCACCGTTACGACGGTGGAGGCGGTGGATCTGCTGACGGTTCGCATCACCACCTCGGCGCCGACGCCCAACCTACCGATCGACCTCGCCGCCATCGCCATCGTGTCGCGCCACGTGGGGGAGGGTGCCTCCACCGCCGACTACAACAGCGGCAAGGCGGCGGTCGGCACCGGCCCCTACAAGCTTGTCAGCTACCATTCCGGCTCGGCCATCGAGGTGGTGCGCAACGACGCCTATTGGGGCGACAGACAGCCCTGGGAGAAGGTGCATTTCCGCATCATTCCCAACCCGGGCGCCCGCACCGCGGCGCTGTTGTCGGGCGATGTGGACCTGATCGCGGCGCCGCCCGCCACCGACCTGCCGCGGCTGCGCTCCGAGAGCAACATCCGCATCTTCGAGCGGCAGGGATCGCGGGCTCTGTTCCTGTCGCCCGATTTCAGCCGCACCGGCGAGTCGCCCTTCATCACTGACAATAACGGCAGGCCGCTGCCGAAGAACCCGCTGCTCGATCTGCGGGTGCGGCAGGCGCTGTCGCTCGCTATCAACCGCCAGGGCCTGGCCGAGCGGGTGCAGCAGGGCATGGCCGAGCCCACCGGCCAATGGATGCCGCCCGGCGCCTTCGGCCACAACCCCGAACTCGGCGTGCCGCCCTACGACGTGGCCAGGGCGCGCGCGCTGCTGGCGGATGCCGGCTATCCGCAGGGCTTCCGCATCACCCTGCACGCCAGCAACGACCGCTACCCGGCCGATGCGCAGACGGCTCAGGCGGTGGCGCAGATGTGGAGCCGCATCGGCGTCAACACCACGGTGGAAGCGATGCCCTTCGCCACCTACCTGACGCGGCTGGCGAAGCAGGAATATTCCATGGTGCAGAATTCCTGGGGCAGCACCACGGGGGAAGCCGGCAGCGTGCTGCTGAACATCGTGCACAGCTTCGACGCGCCGAAGCGTCTCGGTGCCAGCAATGACACGCGCTACAGCAACCCCGCGCTGGATGCGAAGATCGAGGAAGCGCTGTCCACCATGGACCCGGCGCAGCGCGAGCGGCGCGTCGCCGCGGCCGTGGCGGAATCGCTGGGCGACCTGGCCTTGATCCCGATGGTGCTGTTCAAGAATGCCTGGGCCGCCCGCAGGCCGCTGACTTACGAGCCCCGCATGGACGAGCAGACCCTGGCGATGGGCGTCCGCAAGGAATAGGCGCGGGGCGGACCGGCCGCCCCGTCAGCTGTCGCGCGCCTGTTCCCGGCGGCGCGCGGCCTCCGCGCCGGAGGGCTCCGCCAGCGCGAAGCTGCCGGTCCGGACCGTCCCGGCCCGCTCATAGATGCTCATGACGACCCCGCTGGAGGAGGCATCCGTCCGGCGCAGCGCCAGCGTGCCCGGCCTTGCTTCGGCGCCGAACAGGCGCTTGCCACGGCCAAGGATGACCGGAAACACCAGCAGCCGGAACTCGTCGACCAGATCATGCGCCAGCAACGCCTGCAGCAACCGGCTGCTGCCCTGGGTCAACAGCCTGGGGCCTTGCTGCTGCTTCAGCTGCGTGACGGCGGCCACGATGTCGCCGCGCAGCGGCACCGAATTCGCCCAGCCCAGCGGTGCGGCCGAAGCGGTCGCGACGTATTTCGTGGCACTGGTGAACAGCGCGCCCATCGGATCATCGGAACCGACGAACGGCCAATGAGCGGCGAAGATTTCGTAGGTCCTGCGGCCGAGCAAGAGATCGAAGGGCGCCGCGAACATGTCCTCCATGAACGCTCCCAGCTTCGCCGCGCCGTCCGCCTCCCAGAAGGGAACGGTCCAGCCGCCGAAGGCGAAGCCACCCTCCGGATCTTCCTGCGGCCCACCCGGCGCCTGCATGACGCCGTCGAGGCTAATGAAGGCGGCGGCGACGATCTTGCGCATGATGTCGGTCCTTTCCTCAGCCGGCATGGGCGGCGCGTGGCGCCGCGATGCCCGCGTTCAGCCCTGCGAGGCAGCGCCGGCCGCCGCCATGTCCATCCACATGATCTCGAAGATGTGGCCATCCGGGTCTTCGTAGCTGCGCCCGTACATGAAGCCGTGGTCCAGCCTCGGCCCCGGATCGGCTTGGCCGCCGGCGGCCGCGGCCTTCTCCACCAGCGCATCCACTTCCGCCCGGCTTCCGGCCGAGAAGCACACCAGCACCTCCGAGGCGCTGCGGGCATCCGCCACCGGGCGTGGCGTGAACTGGCGGAATTTCTCATGCGTCAGCAGCATCACGCTGATGGTCTCGGACAGCACCATGCAGGCGGCGGTGTTGTCGGTGAACTGCGGATTGTTGGTGAAGCCCACCGCCTCATAGAACGCCATGGAGCGCGGCAGGTCGGTGACCGGCAGGTTCACGAAGATCAGCTTGGACATCGGCTTTGGCCTCCCTGGATGGCACTTGCCCCTTCTGCCTTGATTAGTTATTAAAAGCAACCATGAAGTCAGAAAAAATAACCAATATGGCAGGCGAGCGGCGAAGCTGGTACCGCGATGCCTGCGCCGCTGCCCATGCGCTGGACCTGCTGGGCGAGCGCTGGGCCCTGCTGGTCATTCGCGAACTGATGTTCGGCCCCCGCCGCTTCGGCGAGATCCGTGCGAAGTTGACGGGCATCAGCGCCAATGTGCTGACGCAGCGGCTGGAAGGATTGGAAGCAGCCGGCGTGCTGCTGCGCCGCCGCCTGCCGCCACCCGCATCAACCCAGGTCTACGAGCTCACCGCCTGGGGACGGGAAAGCGAGCCAATCTTCAAAGCGCTTGGCCGTTGGGGCGCCCGCTCTCCGCGGCACGACCCGACGCTGCCCTTCAGCGCCGCCTCGCTGCTGCTGTCGATGCGCACCATGCTGGACCCGGTGCGGGCGGCGGGGCTGAAGGCGCGGATCGGCTTCCGCCTGGACGAGGAGGGCTATCTGGCGCGGCTGGAGGAGGGGCGGATCGAGATCGCGGCGGGCGATCCCGCGTCGGCTGATCTGGTGTTCGAAGCGGCGCCGGCGGTGCTGGCCGCCGCATTGTACGGCGCCCAGCCGCTTCCAGCCCTGGAACAGGCCGGCGCGCTGCGCATCCAGGGCGACCGAACCCTGGCCGAGCGGTTCGTCACCCTGTTTCCCTTACCGGAGCGGCTGCCCGGCTGAGGCGCTCAGGCCGGGATGGGGATGCGCTGAACCAGCGGGTCCAGCAGCGCTTCCAGTTGTGTGGAGTTGTCCCATTCCAGCGCCACGCTCAGCACGGTGACGCGGCTGCGGAAGGCGGACGGGATGCGCACGAAATCCTTGCGAGTCGTCACCGGAATGGCTCGCAACGCCTCGGCCTGCGCGAGCAGGTCCTCCAGATCGCCCTCATCGAAAGGGTAATGGTCGGCATAGGCGACGCGCCCGGCCAGCACCGCGCCGGCTTCCCCCAGCGTGGCGAAGAATTTGCGGGGATTGGCGATGCCGCAGAAGGCGAACACCGGCTGGCCCTGCAACAACTCGGCCTCTGGCCCCGGCTTCAGCCGCGCGCGCAGCACCGGCAGGCCCGGGGGCAGCAGGGACAGGGCGTTGGCGTCGTCCTCGCCGATCAGCACGGCGGCGCGGCAGCGGGAAGCGGCGGCGGCCACCGGCTCGCGCAGCGGCCCGGCCGGGATGATGTGGCCGTTGCCGAAGCCGTACGAGCCATCGATCACCAGCAGCGACAAGTCTTTCTCCAGGCCGGGATTCTGCAGCCCGTCATCCATGACGATGGCCTGGGCGCCGGCCTCCACCGCCGTGCGGCCGCCCGCCTCGCGGTCGGCGGCGACCCAGGTGGGGCGGGTGGCGGCCAGCAGCAGTGCCTCGTCACCCACGTCCTTGCTGTCATGCTGGACCGGATCGACGCGCACCGGTCCCTTCATCTTGCCGCCATAGCCGCGGGTCAGGAAATGCGTGGCGACGCCGCGGTTAGACAGGCGCTGCCCGATATCCAGCGAAACGGTGGTCTTGCCGGCGCCGCCCGCCGTGGCATTGCCGCAGCAGATCACCGGAACGGGTGCCCGCCAGCCGCTGCGCGCGACGCGGCGCGCCGTGGCAGAAGCGTAGAGCGAGGCGATGGGCGACAGCAGCAAGGGCGCGATTCCCCCGCTGCCCCCGCTCCAGAAGTCGGGGGCTCGCATCCGGCTCGAACCTGTCCTTCTCTCCAGGGCCCCGGCGAAACCGGCCGGGGACAACGTCACCGGGGCGGCAGCTGGGGCAGCCAATCCAGGATCGCCGCGGCCAGGCGCCCCGGAAGGTGGCTGGCATCGGCGGCGATCTTTGCCGCTGCGACGGCCATGGCCCTCGCGCGGTCAGGATTTGTTAGCACGTCTGTAACCGCCTCGGCCAGCGCGGCAACATCGGCGACGCGAAGCGCGCCGCCGCCCTCCACCAGGGCAGCCGCCATGGCCTCCACATGCTCGGTATGCGGGCCGAGCAGGATCGGGCATCCTAGCCGAGCCGGCTCCAGCGGATTGTGGCCTCCCTTCGGCACCAGCGTCGCGCCCACCAGCGCCACGCCGGCGGTGCGGAAGAACAGGCCCATCTCGCCCATGGTGTCGGCCAGGTAGACCTCGTGCTCGGGTGCCGGCAGCATCCCGGCCGTACGGCGGGCGAAGGGCAGGGGCGCGACCAGCGCCGCCACCTCCTCTGCACGCTGCGGGTGGCGCGGCACGATCACGGTCAGCAGGTCGGGCAGCGCGGCGCGCGCGGCCCGATGCGCCGACAGCGCCGCCACTTCCTCGCCGGCATGGGTGCTGCCCGCCAGGAAAACAGGCCGCCCGCCGATCGCCCCGCGCAGCGCGGCCAGCGCCACGGGATCGGCCGGCGGGGGCTCCGCCGCGGCCTTCAGATGGCCCCAGAACGCCGCATCCACCGCGCCCAGCGCGCGCAGCCGGACAGCGTCCTCCTCGCTCTGCGCCACCACCAGGCGGTAGCGGCCGAGCATCTGCCGGGCCAAGCCCGGCGCCCAGCGCCAAGCCCTGGCCGAGCGTGGCGAAAGGCGCGCATTGACCAGCGCTGAGGGGATGTTCCGCTCCGCCAGCGCCGCCGAGATGTTGGGCCAAAGCTCGCTTTCCACGAACACCGCCGCGTCGGGCTGCCAGCCATCCAGAAAGGCCGCGGCCCAGCGCGGTACGTCGAGCGGCACGAAGCGATGCATCACCCGCTCGCGCAGGGCGGGGGTCAGGCGCTGCTGCAGAAGGGTGGCCGAAGTGACGGTGCCGGTGGTCACCAGCAGGTACAGTTCCGGCCGCTGCTCCACCAGCGCCGCCATCAGCGGGATCAGCGACAGCGACTCGCCGACGCTGGCGCCGTGCAGCCAAATCAGTGGGCCCTCCGGCCGGTCGGCATGCAGGCCGCGCCGTTCCGGCAGTCGATCGGCGATCTCCTTGCCGCGCCTGGCCCGCAGCCGCAGCCAGAACGGCAGCAGCGGCGCCAGGGCTTGCCCGGCCAGCCGCCCGGCAGCGGCACCGAGGCTCATGCGCCCGGCCTCACAGCGGGCGGCTGTTCTGGCTGGCCGGATCGGCAACCCAGCCATCGGCGGCATCGCAGGCGGCATCCAGTGCCGTCTCGATGGCGGCCACGGCAAGGGCGGTGTCGCCCCGTGACACGCGGATCGGTGGACCGCAGACCAGCACGCCCCGGGTAAACGGCAAGGGCAGCATCATGCGGTCCCAGCTCGGCAGCAGCCGGTGGCGCAGCGTGGCGGCGGCGGTGGGCACGATCACGACGCTCGACAGGGCGGCAAGCTGCGCCACGCCCTCGGCCGCCTTGCGGCGCGGTCCGCGCGGCCCGTCCGGCGTGATGACCACTGGGCTGCCTTCCCGCAGTACGCGCAGCATCGAACGCAGGGCTGTGGCGCCGCCGCGCGAGGTCGATCCGTACAACATGGCCAGGCGAAAGCGCGACACGATCTCGCCGATGAAGCGGCCGTCGCGGTGCTGCGACACCAGCACATGCGGCTGCCAGTCCTTGGTTTCGGGATGCAGCCGGTGCGTGACGGTCCATAGCATCGGCATCATCGGCAGGCGCTCGTGCCAGAACGCGATGATCATCGGCTCGTTCCGTCTGGCGAAAACAGCGAGATGCTCCTGCCCCACCAGCGACCAGCGCGTGGTGCGGTAGCAGAAGGCCAGATAGGCGCCGAGACTCCGGGCCATCGCTGCCTGGGTGCGGGGGTGCCGGATCAGCTTGCGGAACATGGGATGGGCGCGAACACGATGCGGCGCCCCCTAGCACGGCTGTGGCCAAGGCGGAAATCGGCCCCGGCGACCGGCGCCATGTTGCGCGGCGTTATCTCGGGGAGGGCGCACTGTCGGCCCGCTTGGCCCCGGCAGAGCGGGCTCAGCCCGGCAGCGCCGGCACGCCGAACAGCCAGGGATGGGCCAGCAGCAGCAGGATCCAGCCCAGGAGGCCGAGTCCCGGCGTCAGGACGCCGATCTCCCGCAGCACCAGCCGGTTGCGGCCGGCCAGAATGGCGCCGAAGGGCAGGGCGGAGGTCCGGTCGCGCAGCGCGGCCCATTCCCGCGGCCGGCGATGCGCCAGCTTGCGGTCAATGGACGGCATGCCGAGCAGGGCGGTGGCCAGGATGCTGCCGAAGAAGATCACGCTCGCGCTGTCTCCGTTCGCCAGCAGGTGCAGCGCCGCCCAGAGCGCAAATGCGTTCAGCATCGGATGGCGGGTGATGCGCTGCATTCCCTGTGGATTCCCGGGGAGGCGCGTCTCGCCTCCCACCGCCGTCGGGTTGGGGCGGGTGAGCGAACCGGCGAACAACAGAAACACCGGCAGCATGCCCGCCACCGCCAGCCCGTGCAGCGCTGGCGCCCCGTTCCAGAGCGGCACGGTGGGAACGGATCGGTAGGCCATGATCAGCCAGGTGAGGCCCAGGGCTGAAAGCAGCGAGAACAGGCCGCGGAACCCGTTCTCGCCCAGACGCCCCACGAGCCGCCAGCGCAGCGGCGAGCCGGCGAGGCCGGCATGCAGGGCGACCCAGAACAGGGCGGCGGAGACGAGAACCAGCTGACCCTGCACGGACGGAGCTCCCCTTGTGCCAGTATCGCGGCGGCGCGATGTTGGCGGTGACAACATTGCGGGAGGCATGTGGGCATTGTCAACATCGACGCGCGATCAGCCCTATCATCATGGCGAGTTGCGGCAGGTCCTGCTGGAGGCTGCGGAGGCGCTGCTGCGCCGCGATGGCGCCGGCCGGTTGTCGTTGCGCGAAGTGGCCCGGGCCGCCGGCGTGTCGCACAACGCGCCCTATCGGCATTTCCCGACCCGCGAGACCTTGCTGGCCGCGCTCGCCACCGACGGCTTCCGCCGCCTTGCCGCGGCCCTGCGGGCGGGGCAGGGCGCAGCGCATGGCCCAGCGGCGTTGGTGCCGCTGGGCCGGGCTTACCTGCGGTTCGCGGACAGCAATCCGGCCCTATACCGCCTGATGTTCAGCGACGGCCCGCGCAAGTCAGACCATCCTGCCCTGGCCGAGGCCGCGCACGCTGCCTTCGCGCCTTTGGCCGAGGCCTTGCCGGAGCGCGGCGCGGCTGTGGGTGCCTGGGCCCTGGTGCACGGGCTGGCGGAGCTGCTGCGCGACGGGCAGATCAGCGCTGATCTGATGGGTCCCGCCCTGGCCGAAGCCGTGATCGGCCGCTACGCCGGTCAAGGGCGCCAGGCCCGGTGATAAGGATGCCCGGTGCGGATCGCCTGGGCGCGGTAAAGCTGCTCGGCCAACAGCCCCCGCACCAGGAAATGCGGCCAAGTCATCGGCCCGAGCGACAGCCGCTGGTCAGCCCGCGCCTGCACCGCGGGATCGAGCCCTTCGGCACCGCCGATGATGAAGGCCAGCGCCTTGCCGCTGGCTTCCCAGCGGCCCAGCAGCTCCACCAGCCCCTCGCTGTCCGGCGCATGGCCGCCGAGGTCGAGGGCCACGGCGAGCGCCCCGGCGGGCAGTGCGTCCAGCAGGGCGGCACCCTCGCGCCGCCGCACCTCGGCCGCCGAGCCTCGCGCTTCCGGGATCTCCCGCACCGTCAGGGGCGGGCGCAGCCGCGCATTATGCTGCGCGAACAGCGCCGCCTCCGGCCCCGGCTTCAATCGGCCGACGGCCAGCAGCAGCGGGGCGCGGCTCAGCCGCCGCTGCCGGGGAGGTCCTCGTCCTCCTCCTCGTCCTCTTCGTCCTCCTCGTCATCTCCGTCGGCGTCGAAGGCCGTCCAGTCTTCGTCAGACATGGCATCCTCCGACAGGTCGTCGCCCTCCTCCTCGTCTTCGTCGCCCGGCTCCAGGTCGAGGTCGCCGGCCACGGCGGCGGTCAGCACCCGCTCATCATCCGGCGATTCCTCGCCGGGCGGTGGACTGTCGGGGCCCCACATCTTCTCCAGCCGGTAATTGGCGCGAGCTTCCGGCTTGAACAGGTGGACGATGAGGTCGTTGGCATCGAGCAGCACCCAGTCGGGCGAGGTTTCGGTGCGGATGCGGCGGATGCCATGCTCGGCCAGCGTCTTCTCCAGATGCGCCGCCATGGCCTGGATCTGGCGATCGGCCAAGCCGGTGGCGATGATCATGCGGTCGGCGAAGGCGGCGCGGCTGGCGACGTCCAGCACCACCACGTCCTCGGCCTTGTCATCCTCCAGGCTGGCCACGGCCGCCTGAACAATGGTGTCGATCGGCGGCAGCTGCGGCTTGGCCGGTGCCTTGGCGATGCGCTTGCGGGCGGGCGCGGCCTTGCTCTCGGACGGCTTGGCCGATGCGCGCGATGCCGCCGGTTTCACCGAGGCCTGGGTGGCGGCGCTGCGCGGCGCCTTGGCTGCGGTGGCGCGGCTGCCGCGTGCGGCGGACGTGGCCGGCTTCGCGGTGGCCGTGCCCTTGCCGCGGCTGGTGCCGCCCGTGGCGCTGCGCGGCGCGGCCGCCATGCGGCCCGGCTTCGCTGCGCCGGTGCCGCGGCTGTTCTTGGAGGCGGAAGCGCTGCGCGATGGCGCGGCGGTGCGCGTCGGCTTCGCGGCGGCGCCGGCGCGCAGCGGCTTGGCGGCGGCGCTGGCGGCGCGGGGCGTCCGGGTGGCGCTCGCCGCACGGGCCGGCTTTGCTGCGCCGGCGGAGCGGGAGGGCGCCGTGGCCCGGGACGGAGCTGCCGTGCTGCGGGCCGGCTTGGCCGCCGCGGCGCGAGGCGCGGACGCGGCGGTGGTGCGGGCGGGTTTGCCCGTCGCGGTGCCGGCGCTTCTGGAGGTCGGGCGCGCTCCGGCGGCCGGCTTGCCGCCCGTCGGCTTGGCCGCCGCCTTGGTGGCGGGCTTGGCCGTGTCGGCACGTGCGGGCTTGGGGGCGGTCCTCGGCGCGGCGCCGCGGGACGGGCCGGCGGGGCGGGTCGCCGAACTCTTGCGGCGGGTGTCGTCTGGGGCTTTGGGCGTACGGGCTATGGCGGCCTCCTGTGGCACGGGGGGTGTGGCGGGCTGGTCGCCTGCCGCCGGTCGGGCAGAGGCGATCAGACCATGGTGGCGGCCTCGCGGCGCGCTCTTGCTTCTGGCGCTGTATGGCGCGGGTGAGGGCCTTCCGGCCAGCACCGAATCAACGCGGCGGCTGCTTCACCGTCGCATGCCGGCAACGAAAAGGGGCTCCGCCGCCTCCGCGGCCGCCGGGGTCTCCGCCCGGCGGGCCGCCGCCCGCCGCAGCGCGGTGGCACTGGCCGGATGTTCCCGCGCGGGAATCAGCGCCCAGCCGGCATCCGGTGCCTGCAACAGGGCCGCCGGCGCTCGGCGCGCCCGGCGCAGCGTGGCGGCGGCGGCGCCCTGCAACGCCTTGCGGGTCCAGCCGGGCCGCGGCAGCACGGCGATAGGCGTGCGCCGCGCCAGATCCCGCCATTGCCGCCATCGCGGCAACTGCCAAAGATTGTCGGCGCCGATGATCCACACGAAGCGGGTGCGCGGAAACAGTTGCGACAGGCGCTCCAGGGTGCGGGCGCTGTAGCGTTCGCCGATCGCCGCCTCGATGCCGGTGGCGATCACTCGCACGCCGTCGCCGATCGCCGTGGCCGAGGCCAGGCGCTCGGCAAAGGGCGCCATGCCGGCGCGCGGCTTCAGCGGATTGCCGGGCGAGACCAGCAGCCACACCTGGTCCAGCCGCAGCATGTGCAGCGCCCGCTGTGCGACGTGGCGGTGGCCTGGATGCGCCGGGTTGAAGGAGCCGCCCAGCAGGCCGATCCGCCGCTGGCGCCGGTCGCCCCAGGGGCCCGGCGCGGCCAGACCCTGCGGCAGGCCCGAGGCCGGGAAACCGCGCGCCGCGCTCAGGGCCGGACCTGGCCGGTGCCGAGCACGCGGTAGCGGTAGGTGCAGAGCTGCTCCAGCCCCACCGGCCCGCGCGCATGCAGGCGGCCGGTGGCGATGCCGATCTCGGCGCCGAAGCCGAATTCCCCGCCGTCGCAGAACTGCGTCGAGGCATTCCACAGGCCGACGGCGGAATCGATCCCGGACAGGAACGCCTCGGCCGCGGCAGGGTCTGCGGTGACGATGGCGTCGGTGTGTTCGCTGCCGAAGCGGCGGATATGCGCCAGGGCCTCGTCGACGCCGTTCACCACCGCGACGTTGAGGATGGCAGCGAGCCATTCGGTGGCGAAGTCGTCCTCCGCCGCCGCCGGCAGGTCCGGCAGGATGGCGCGGGCGCGCGCATCGGCGCGGAATCCGCAGCCCAGTGCGCATAGGTCGGACACCAGCAGCGGCAGCAGGGCGGGGGCGATGGCGGCATCAATCAGCAGCGTTTCGGTGGCGCCGCAGACGCCGGTGCGGCGCATCTTGGCATTGGCCAGCACGGCGCGCGCCATGGCGGGATCGGCGGCGGCGTGGACATAGGTGTGGTTCAGCCCCTCGGCATGCGCCAGCACCGGCACCCGCGCTTCCTCCATCACCCGCGTCACCAGCCCCTTGCCGCCGCGCGGGATGATCAGGTCGATCAGACCCGCAGCGCGCAGCATGGCGCCGACAAAGGCGCGGTCCTGGGTGGGAGCCATCTGCACGGCCGCGTCCGGAAGCCCGGCCTCGCGCAGCCCTGCCGCCACGCAGTCGCGGATCGCAGCGGCGGAGCGGGCGCTTTCGCTGCCGCCGCGCAGGATCACCGCCGAGCCGGCCTTCAGGCACAGCCCGGCGGCATCGGCGGTGACGTTGGGACGGCTCTCGAAGATCATGCCGATCACGCCGAGGGGCTGCGCCACGCGCCGGATGCGCAGCCCGTTCGGGCGATCCCATTCGGCGAGCGTCCGCCCGACCGGGTCGGGCAGGGCGGCGATCTGCTCCAGTCCTTCCGCCATGGCCCCGATGCGGGCGGGGGTCAGGGTCAGCCGGTCGCGAAACGCCGCCGACAGCGCCGGCGAGTCCGCGAGGTCGGCCTGGTTGGCGGCCAGGATCGTCTCCTGCCGGGCGCGCATCGTGGCGGCGGCGTGCCGCAGGGCGTGGTCCTTCGACGGTCGACCGGCGCGCGCGAGCTGCGCCGCGGCCGCACGGGCGGCGCGGGCGGCGGTTTCGAGCGTGTCGGCGACGGTGTCGGAGATGGCGTTCACGGTCCTGCGGTTCCTGTGTGGTGCCGTCGGAGGTTTTGGCCGCCCGGCACGGCGGAGCATCGGTAGCGCGGGACGCAGCGGAGGGAAAGCGGGGCTGGCGCTGCTTCGGCTTGTCACGCTTGCAGAGCCGGCCCTAGTTTCAACCGCCACGCAATGACGCCGGAGCCAGCCCGATGCCCGTCCTGTCCGAACCCCGGCGCCTCTCCGGCCCGATCGTCATCTTTTCCTTTGACCGGCCGCACTATCTCGGCCGGCTTTGCGCTTCGCTGAGGGCGCAGCGGCGCGTCCAGATCCGAGACGAGGACGTGTTCCTGCTGCAGGATGGCGCCGTGTCGCCGCATAGCGGGGTGCGCATGGGCGAGGACGATGCCATCGCCGCCTGCGTCGCCACCTTCCGTGAGCATTTCCCGAACGGCGTGGTGATGCATAGCCCGGAAAATCTGGGCATCGCCTTCAACATCCGCCGCGGCGAGCAACTGGTGTTCGATACGCTGGACCGCGAAGTGGGCTACTTCTTCGAGGACGACCTCGAGGCCGGGCCGCTCTACATGCACATGATGGAGGAGCTGTACGCGGCACTGCGCGCGGTGCCGAAGCTCGGCTACTTCGCCGCCTATGGCGACCTGAAGCTGCAGGCGGAGGGACCCGAGGTGTCGCTGGTGCCGCTGGCGCACAATTGGGGCTTTGGCCTGACGCGCGGCGCCTGGCGGCAGATCAATGCCCGGCTGGCGCGCGGCTTCTACAAGGTGCTGCAGGGGCGCGACTACGGCGCGCGCAATCATTTCCGCCTGCATGAGCTGATGCGCGGCAGCACCGTCGCGACCTCCGCCACGTCGCAGGACGCGTTCAAGGCGATGGCCTGTGCCGAGCTGGGGCTGGCACGGGTGCGCACCGATGTCTGCTTCGCCCGCTACATCGGCGAGCACGGCGTCCACTTCACGCCGAAGAATTTCGAGAAGCACGGTTTTCGCGACATGAGGTGGGTGGAGCGCGACGACGTGTTCCTGGCCCCAGTGGACGCCGCCGCCATTGACCGCATGCAGCAGGCGACGACGGAGGCCATGCGCCGCTTCCGGCAGGACGGCTTCGAGGCCGTGGCCGCCGCGCATGCCGAGAAGCGCTTCGACGAAGACCGTCTGGTGACGCGGCAGGATGTCGAGGATCTGTACCGCCTGCTGCTGGACAAGCGGCCGCATGGCGAGGCGATGTTCAACGCCTTCGTCGGCAAGCGGCCGCTGAAGGATCTGCGGCGCCGGCTGGTGTTTACCGACGAGTTCCGCTCCCGTAACCCGCTACCGGAAAACTGGCACCGGAATGGGTAACCTCCGCTGACGGGTGTTGCGGTGCAACAGCGCCATCGGCTAGCTTCCGGCCCATTCTTCCCGGACCCGTGAAAACCCGGATGGCTGTTCGGGCCGCCTATCCTTCGGGCAACGCATCCGGCATGGCGCCAGGCCGGCGTGTTCGCAGGGGTGGGGATCACGCGCCGATTGCGGACCGTTCGAGATCATGACAGCAGATTTTCTTTCCCGAGAGCGGGCCGAATGGTTCACCGGCTGGCGCGGCGCGCGGCGCGACGTGCTGGCCGGGATGGTCGGCACCTTCGCCCTGATCCCGGAGGTGATCGCCTTCTCCTTCGTGGCGGGCGTGGACCCCGAGGTCGGGCTGTTCGCCTCCTTCATCATCGGCCTGGTGATCGCTCTGGCCGGCGGGCGGCCGGCGATGATCTCGGGGGCCGCCGGATCGGTGGCGCTGGTGGCGGCCGCGCTGGTGGCCAGCCACGGTTTGCAGTACCTGCTGGCCGCCACCGTGCTGACCGGGCTGATCCAGATCGCTTTTGGCCTGCTCCGGCTCGACGTGCTGATGCGCTTCGTGTCGAGATCGGTGCGCACCGGCTTCGTGAATGCGCTGGCCATCCTGATCTTCTCGGCCCAGGTGCCGCAGATGCTGGGCGTCACCTGGCACACCTACGCGCTGATCGCCGCAGGACTGGCCATCATCTATCTGCTGCCGAGGCTGACCACGGCGATTCCCTCGCCGCTGATCTGCATCCTGTTGCTGACCGGCTTCACCATGGTGGTGCCGATGCCCGTGCTGACCGTGGCCGATCTGGGGCGCCTGCCGGACTCGTTGCCCTCCTTCCTGATCCCGGAAGTTCCATTCAGCCTGGAAACACTGGGCATCATCGCGCCCTACGCGCTGGCCATGGCCATGGTCGGGCTGCTGGAATCCATGATGACGGCCAGCGTGGTCGATGACCTGACCGAAACCACCTCCTCCAAGGCGCGGGAATGCACCGGGCTCGGCCTCGCCAATCTGGCGGCCGGGATGTTCGGGGGCATCGCCGGGTGCGGCATGATCGGCCAGACGGTGGGCAATGTGCGTTTCGGCGGGCATGGCCGCCTGTCCACCCTGACGGCAGGGGCCTTCCTGCTGGTGCTGATGGTGCTGCTGCGCCCCTGGGTGGCGCAGGTGCCGGTGGCGGCGCTGGTGGCCATCATGATCATGGTCTCGGTGGAAACCTTCTCCTGGGCCTCGCTGCGCGACATGGTGCGCCACCCGAAGGTCTCCAGCATGGTGATGCTGGCCACCGTGGCGGTGACGGTGTTCACGCACAACCTGGCCGCGGGCGTGGCGGTCGGGGTGATGCTCAGCGGCGTGTTCTTTGCCTTCAAGGTGATGCGCCTGATGAACGTGCGGTCGGAATACGATGCCGCCACCGATACCCGCACCTATCGCGTCACCGGCCAGGTGTTCTTCGCCAGCGCCGAGATGCTGGCGGACAGCTTCGACCTGCGGGACGCGGCCCGCCGCATCCGCATCGACCTCACCGCGGCCCATCTCTGGGACATCACGGCGGTGGGCGCCCTGGAGGGCGTGGTCACCAGGCTTCGCCGCCACGGCGCCGAGGTGGAGGTGATCGGACTCAATGCCGCCAGCGCCGTGCTGGTGGACCGGCTGGGCCCGCAGATCCAGACGAGGTGAGGCGCACGCGGCGGTGTTTTCCGGCGCACATGTCCGGGGCTTGCCATCGGCCCCCATCCCTGCTGAATGGCCCGCCCCTTCGGGCAGCTTCGGGTTGGATGGCGGATGACGGCGATCATCGGACTGGATTTCGGCACCACCAACAGCGTCATTTCGCTGCTGGACGAGAACGGGCAGGCGAGCACCGCGCGCTTCGACGTCGGCGCTGGGGCGTTGGACGTGTTCCGCTCCGTGCTGTGCTTCTGGGCGGAAACCGGCCGCGGCAACGCGCTGCGCCACGAAGCCGGGCCGGCCGCCATCGAAGCGTATCTGGAAGACCCGCTGGCCAGCCGCCTCATCATGTCGATGAAGAGCCACCTGGCGACGGCGAGCTTCACCGAAACCCGCATCTTCGGCCGCGCCTACACGCTGGAGGGGCTGATCGCCCTGTTCCTGCGCGCGCTGCTGGGTGCTGCGGGAGAGCCGGCGCCGGATGCGCTGATGGTGGTCGGCCGTCCGGTGCGCTTTGTCGGCGAAACGGCAGATGACGTGCTGGCCGAGCGCCGGTTGCGCGCCGCCTTCGTCCAGGCCGGCCGCGATTCGCTGCACTTGGCGCTGGAGCCGGAAGCCGCCGGAACCCGTTTCGCCGCCACGCTGGACGGTCCGGCCACCGTGCTGGTTGGCGATTTCGGCGGCGGCACCAGCGACTTTTCGATCCTGCGCTTCGACCCGGCGGAGAATGGCGTCACCGCGCTGGGCCATGCCGGCGTCGGCATTGCCGGTGACGCGCTGGATTACCGCATCATCGACAAGGTGGTGTCCCCGGCGCTGGGCAAGGGCGACACCTACCGCGTCATGAACACTGACCTGCCGGTACCGCCAGCGTTCTTCTCCAACTTCGCGCATTGGCACCGCTTGTCGATGATGCGCGGCCCGAAGACCCTGCGGGAGATCGAGGAGGTGGCGCGGCTGACCGGCAACCCGGCCAAGCTGCGCCACCTGATCACGCTGATCGAGGACGAAGCAGGCTACGGCCTGTACCGCGCCGTCTCGGGCGCCAAGGCGGCGCTGTCCGGCGCCGACAGCACGCGGCTGGTGTTCGAGCATGAGGGCTTCCACGTCGATGCCGCCGTGACGCGCGCCGAATTCGAAAGCTGGATCGCGCCGGAGATCGCCCGCATGGCCCAGGCGATCGACGCGGCGCTGGCTGATGCGGGTCTGGCAGCGGAGGCGGTCGACCGGGTGTTCCTGACCGGCGGCACCTCGCTGGTTCCGGCGGTGCGGCGGCTGTTCGACCAGCGCTTCGGGGCCGAGCGGGTGGCCGGGGGCGGCGAGTTCGTCTCGGTGGCCGAGGGGCTGGCGCTGATCGGCCAGCGGATCGAGCGACGGACTGCCTTACAGTAACACCAGATCGTCGCGGTGGATGATCTCGTCCCGGCCGCGCCAGCCGAGGATGTCCTCGATCTCGACCGAGCGGCGGCCGGCGATCTGCCGAGCCGCTTCGGAAGCATAGGCGGACAGGCCGCGCGCCACCTCGTTGCCGAGGAGGTCGCGCACCGAGACCGGGTCGCCACGGCCGAAGCTGCCCGACACCTCGCGCACCCCGGCCGGCAACAGGGAACCGCCCTCGCGCAGCGCCCGCGCCGCGCCGTCATCCACCCGCAACGCGCCGAGCGGCGCCAGCGAACCGGCGATCCACTGCTTGCGCGAGGAGCGGCCTTCCGGCGCGGGCAGGAACCAGGTGCAGCGGGCGCCGTCGCGCAGTGCCGCCAGCGGGTTGTCGCGCTGGCCCAGCGCAATGGCCATGGCGCATCCGGCGCCCGTCGCGATCCTGGCGGCGATCAGCTTGGTGCGCATGCCGCCCGAGGAATAGCCCGGCGGCGGCTCGCCCCCCATGGCCATGATGTCGTCGGTCAGCCGCTCCACCACCGGCAGGTGCTGCGCCGCGGGATCGTTGCGCGGGTCGGCGGTGTAGAGCCCGTCGATGTCGGACAGCAGCACCAGCGCGTCGGCGTGGATCATCTCGGCGACACGGGCGGCGAGGCGGTCATTGTCGCCGAAGCGGATCTCGGCCGTGGCGACGGTGTCGTTCTCGTTGATCACCGGCACGCAGCCGAGGTCGAGCAGAGTGCCCAGCGTGGCGCGGGCGTTCAGGTAGCGGCGGCGGGCCTCGCTGTCTTCCAGCGTCAGCAGCAGCTGCGCGGCGTTCAGGCCGTGGCGCGACAGGGCGGTTTGCCAAGCACCGGCAAGGCGGATCTGGCCCACGGCCGCGGCGGCCTGCTTCTCCTCCAGCCGCAGCTTGCGGCGGGTCAGCCCCAGCGCGTGGCGGGCGAGCGCGATGGCGCCGGAGGACACCAGCACCACCTCGGCACCGCCCGCCCGCAGCGCCGCCACGTCGGCGGCCACCGAGGCCAGCCAGGCTTCGCGTGGCGCGGCCGTCTTGTTGTCCACCACCAGGGCCGAGCCGATCTTGACGACGATGCGCTTCGCCGCGGCGAGGCCGGGCGCGGTGGGGCGGGTGGTCATGCGGTCCTGGTTTCGGCTTCGGCTTCGCGATGGCGGTAGACGGTGTCGGCCAGTTCGCGCAGCACCGCCGGCACGCCTTCCTGGGTGGCGCCGGAGATCAGCCGCACGGGCCGGCCGGTGGCGCGCTCCAGCGCCTTGACGCGGCTGGCGCGGGCCTGCGGCGTCATGGCATCGAGCTTGTTCAACGCCAGGATCTCCGGCTTCTCGGCCAAGCCGCCGCCATATTCCGCCAGCTCCGTCCGCACCGTCTCATAGGCGCGCACCGGGTCGGGCTGGCTGCCATCGATCAGGTGCAGCAACACGGCGCAGCGCTCCACATGGCCAAGGAAGCGCGTGCCGAGCCCGGCGCCTTCCGCCGCGCCCTCGATCAGGCCGGGGATGTCGGCGAGGACGAATTCCTCGGTGGCGTTCAGCCGCACCACGCCGAGCTGCGGATGCAGCGTGGTGAAAGGATAATCGGCGATCTTGGGCTTGGCGGCGCTGACCACAGACAGGAAGGTCGATTTGCCGGCATTCGGCAGCCCCACCAGCCCGGCATCGGCGATCAGCTTCATGCGCAGCCACAGCCAGCGCTCCTCGCCCGGCCAGCCGGGATCGGCGCGGCGCGGGGCGCGGTTGGTCGAGGTTTTGAAATGGGCATTGCCGTGGCCGCCATCGCCGCCGCGGCAGATCACCACCCGCTGGCCGGGCTCCACCATGTCGGCCAGCACGGTTTCCTTGTCCTCGGCCAGGACCACGGTGCCGAGCGGCACCTTCAGCACCACATCCTCCGAGCCCGCGCCGGTGCGGTCGGCGCCGGCGCCGTTGCCGCCTTTCCGCGCCTTGAAGTGCTGGGTGTAGCGGTAGTCAATCAGGGTGTTCAGCCCCGGCACGGCCTCCACCACGATGTCGCCGCCCTTGCCCCCGTTGCCGCCATCCGGTCCGCCATACTCGATGAACCGTTCGCGCCTGAAGGCGACGACGCCGTTGCCGCCATCACCGGCTTTCACCCAGATCTTGGCTTCGTCGAGGAACTTCATCGGGGGAGGGGGTCCAGTGGCCGTATCGGAAATCTGTGAGGGAGCGAATACGAAAACGGGGGCCTCGCGGCCCCCGTCTGGTCTTTGGCGTCGTGCCGCGGGTGGCGCGAGATTACTCGGCGGCCTGCGGCAACGGCTCCACGGACACGTGGACGCGGCCTTCGGCGCGGCGGGTGAACTTCACCTTGCCCTCGACCGCGGCGTGAATCGAATGGGTGCGGCCGACCAGCACGTTGGTGCCCGGGACCATCTTCGTGCCGCGCTGGGTCACGATGATGTTGCCGGCCAGCACGTGCTCGCCACCGAACTTCTTGACGCCGAGGCGCTTGCCCGCGGAGTCGCGGCCGTTGCGGGAAGAACCGCCTGCCTTTTTGTGAGCCATGGGAAGTGTCTCCTACGGAAGCCGGATCAGGCCGCGTTGATGGCGGAGATGCGCAGCACCGTCTGGTGCTGGCGGTGACCGTTCTTGCGGCGGCTGTTCTGCCGGCGGCGCTTCTTGAAGATAATGATCTTGTCGCCGCGGTTCTGCTCGACCACGGTGGCGGTCACCGTGGCGCCGGCCACCGTGGGGGCACCAATGGTCAGGCCGCCTTCGCCGCCGATCGCCAGCACGTCCTGGAAGGTGATGGTGGCGCCGGCCTCGGCCTCAAGGCGCTCCACCGTCAGAACGGCGTCCGGGGTGACGCGGTACTGCTTGCCGCCGGTGCGGATCACTGCGTAGGTCATGGTTCGCCCTGAAAACTCTGCCGTTCGGCCTGATCTGAAACAAGGTGTCGGCCGAGAACGGCCATCGGCGGAAGCACAGGGCCCCGCCGGGAGGACGGGCGTATAACGCCACAGGGGGCGGAGAGTCAATCTTCAGGCCTGTTCGCCCCCGGGTTTTCGGTGTTTTCCGCCACCGCATCCGTTGCGCACCGCCGCGGCTGCCTTTATACCCCGCCCCGCCCGACGGCCAGGGCTTCACCGCGGAGAGGTGACAGAGTGGTCGATTGTGACGGTCTCGAAAACCGTTGTCCTCGCAAGGGGACCGTGGGTTCGAATCCCACCCTCTCCGCCACCTCATCCTCCCTGCATTGTTCTGGTCGGGATTCTTGAGCCATGGCTCGGGCCGGTCCGCGTTCCAATCCGCCTGGACCATTGGCAGGCTTTGCGCGGCAATCGATGCCGAAGCTCTCGAAATCATTGGCGGACCAAAAGCAGCTACCGTCGGCGACCATCGATGTGGTCTGAAAATGGCTCTGTGGCGGGCGGCCGGCGCCGGGTGGACGTATGTACGCCTTTACGGGCGCATCTCCCCCTCAGCCCTCACCGGCTCGTCGTGACCAGCGCCGCGCCGATGCCAACAAAGGTGCCGCCCGCCGCGCGGTTGAATATACGCCCGTGGCGCCCGAGCCATGGTGCGATCCGCCCCGCGAGGCCGGCCAGCAGCAATTCATAGACGACCTCCACCACCACGAAGGTGCCGCCGAGGAACAGGAACTGCGAGGCGAAGGAAGCCCCTGCGACCATGAACTGCGGAAGAAAGGCCGCGAAGAAGAGCAGCGCCTTGGGATTCGACACCGCGACGAAGAGGCCATCCCCGAACAACCGCAGCGGCCTTGCCGCGCCTCCCTCCGGCAGCCCGGAGGCATGGGCGAGCACCACCGGGGCTGGCGAGCGCCACAGCCGCACGCCGAGGTAGATGAGGTAGGCCGCACCGGCCCACTTCGCCGCCGCGAAGGCGGTTCCCGACGTTGCGAGAAGCGCCCCCAGACCAGCGAGCGAGGCCGCGATCAGGAGAAGGAAGCCGAATGCGCCGCCGAGCACCGTCCAGATGGTGGGTTGCAGGCCGTAACGAGCACCATGGGTCAGAGCGAGCAACCCATTCGGTCCTGGCGTGAGCGACAAACCGACTGCCGCGGCGAGGTAGACCAGCCATAGCTCCAGGCTCATCGCGCAGTTCTCCAGCTTTCTCCAAGCAAGCCATGACAGGGCATTGGCCCGCAAGCGACGGGCAGGCATGCAGTCTTGCTCATTTCGTAGCAAAGACCCAAATCCGGCGGAGCGCCGCGATTTCGCGCGGGTTCTCGGCCGCCAGACCGAGGTCGGGTCGAGAAGCATGCTGACGCCGCACTGTCGCGGCGGAGGCATTTCCAAAAGGCGGCGCGCCGGGACCGAGCCTCAGACGTCCTTCTGGATGTCATCCCCTGGGGGAGCGGATAACGATTCCACATTCTTCGAAATGTCATTGACTCTGGGCCGACAAACAGTGTTTTGATATTCCTCAAAGAATGGAGTGATGTCGTGGAACCGGATCAGGCCGTGGCGGCGCTTGGCGCCCTGGCCCATGAGCACCGCCTCACGGCCTATCGCCTGCTCGTGGAGGCAGGCCCTGACGGGCTGCCTGCGGGCACCATCGCGGAACGGCTCGGAACGCCATCCTCGACGCTGACCTTCCACCTCCAGCAGCTCCTGCACGCCGGACTGGTCTCGCAGCGCCGCGCCAGCCGCCAGATCATCTACGCCATGGTCCCGGCGTCCATGAACGCGCTGATGGCCTATCTGACCGAGAATTGCTGCGGCGGCCAGGCGAGCCGCGCCCCCGCCTGCGAACCGGCTGCCCCAGCGGCACGTTCCCGCAAGAGCCCCGCTGTTTGAGGAAGCACGCCGTGACCGTCACGATCTACCACAACCCGGCCTGCGGGACGTCCCGCAACACCCTGGCCCTCATCCGCAACAGCGGCGAGGAGCCGGAGATCATTGAGTACCTGAAGACCCCGCCGACGCGGGAGGTTCTGGCCGACCTCATCCGGCGCATGGGAATCACGACCCGCGACGTTCTGCGCCAGAAGGGCACCCCCTATGAGGAGCTTGGTCTCGCCGATCCGTCGCTCACGGACGACCAGTTGCTCGACGCCATGATGGCGCACCCCATTCTCATCAACCGCCCCATCGTGGTGACGCCACTCGGCGTGAAGCTGTGCAGGCCGTCCGAGGCCGCGCTGGACCTGCTGCCCAATCCGCAGAAGGGTGCCTTGGCCAAGGAAGACGGCCAGAAGGTCGTGGATGAGCAAGGCCGTCGCCTGACCTGAACGGCGTGTCTGCGCCGTTCCGTTCCGAAGAACAACACGTCGCGCCGCTGGCCGTTCCTGGACAGCGGATGACCCGGCGCGAGCCCATGTCCGAGAAAGCACGCCTGCATGCTGGCCCTGGCCATCTTCGTTCTCACCCTCGTCCTGGTCATCTGGCAGCCGCGCGGCCTCGGCATCGGCTGGTCAGCCATGGGTGGCGCCGTGCTGGCCCTGCTGACGGGCGTTATCGGCTGGGCCGACGTGCCGGTGGTCTGGGACATCGTCTGGGACGCCACCTTCACCTTCGTGGCGCTGATCGTCATTTCGTTGCTGCTCGATGAGGCGGGGTTTTTCCAATGGGCCGCGCTGCACGTCGCGCGCTGGGGCGGCGGAAACGCGCGGCGGCTGTTCCCGCTCATCGTCGTGCTGGGCGCCGTGATCTCCGCCTTCTTTGCCAATGACGGTGCCGCCCTGCTGCTGACCCCCATCGTCATGGCCATCCTGCTTCGGCTGAATTTTTCCGCGGGTGCCACGCTCGCTTTCATCGTGGCCTGCGGCTTCGTGGCCGACACCACCAGCCTGCCGCTGGTGATCTCCAACCTCGTGAACATCGTCTCGGCCAATTACTTCGGCATTGGCTTCGACCGCTACGCCACCGTCATGGTGCCGGTGAACCTGGTGGCGCTGGCTACGACGCTGGCCGTACTGTGGGCCTTTTACGGCCGTCAGTTGCCCGCCGCCTACGCGTTGGACCGGCTGGAGCGGCCCGGCGCCGCCATCCGCGACCACCTCGTCTTCCGGGTCGCCTTTCCGCTACTGGCGGTGCTGCTGCTGGCCTACTTCATCCTGGCACCGCTCGGGGTCCCGGTCGCAGTGGTGACCGGCGCCGCGGCCCTGGTGCTGCTGGTATTGGCGGGACGCTGGCACCGCGGCGGCGGCGGCGCCGTGGTGTCCATTCGCAAGGTGCTGGGCGAGGCGCCGTGGCAGATCGTTATCTTCTCGCTCGGCATGTATCTCGTGGTCTACGGCCTGCGGAACGCCGGGCTGACGGATCATCTGGCCGAGGCGCTGGAATGGCTGGCCGGGCATGGCCTGTGGGCGGCCACCATCGGCACGGGCATCGGCGCCGCGCTGATCTCCTCCGTGATGAACAACATGCCCAGCGTCCTGGTCGGTGCCCTGGCCATCGAGCAGGCGAAGAACATCCCGCCCGCCATCCGCGAGGCCATGATCTACGCCAACGTCGTCGGCTGCGACCTCGGCCCGAAATTCACCCCCATCGGCAGCCTGGCGACCCTGCTCTGGCTGCACGTGCTGGCGCGCAAGGGCACCATCATCACCTGGGGGCAATACATGAAGGTCGGCCTCGTCATCACGCCGCCCGTGCTGTTGGCCGTCCTGGCTGCCCTGGCGGCCTGGCTGCCCGTGGTCAACGCGTCATGAGCGGCCGCATCCTGCGCGACATGGTGGTCATCGGCGGCGGGCAGTCCGGCCTCGCCGCCGGGTACTTCCTGCGCCGCAACGGCATCGACTTCGAGATCCTGGACGCGAATGACCGGCCTGGCGGCGCCTGGCCCGATGCCTGGGACTCGCTGCGCCTGTTCTCGCCCGCCCCGATGAGTTCGCTGCCCGGCTGGCCCATGCCGCCCGCAGCGGGCTATCCGTCCCGAGATCACGTGGTGGACTACCTCACGCAATACGAGCAGCGATACAGCCTGCCCATCCAGCGGCCGGTGCGCGTCAAAGGCATCCTGCGCTCGGCCGACGGCTTGTTGGTGAGGACGGACCGCGGCACCTGGCTGGCCCGGGCGGTGATCAGCGCGACCGGCGGTGCCAGCCAGCCCTACATCCCGCCCTATTCTGGCCGGGCGCTGTTCCGGGGCAAGCAGATCCATTCCTCCGCTTATCGCTCCGCCGACGAATTCGCAGGCCAACGCGTGCTGGTGGTGGGCGGCGGCAATTCGGGCGCGCAGATCCTGGCGGAGGTTTCCGGGGTCGCCGACACGGCCTGGGTCACGCAGA
Source organism: Teichococcus vastitatis (assembly GCF_003604215.1). Lineage (GTDB taxonomy): Bacteria > Pseudomonadota > Alphaproteobacteria > Acetobacterales > Acetobacteraceae > Pseudoroseomonas > Pseudoroseomonas vastitatis. Next base: position 328,283 of record NZ_QXGS01000001.1, on the reverse strand, counting down.
AGCCGCCCCGCTTCCTGCCGGATGACGTGGATGGCCGCGCGCTGTTCGAACGTGCCACCGAACGGGTGCGCGCCCAGATGGAAGGCCGGGAGCCGGATCTGCCGAAGGGCAGCCTGGGCGACATCGTCATGGTGCCCTCCGTGCGGGAGGCGCGCGACCACGACGTGCTCCACAGCCTCCGGCCATTCGACCGCTTCGTGGGGGATGGTGTTGTCTGGCCGGACGGCGCGCGTACGGCGGTGGACGCCGTGATCTGGTGCACCGGCTTTCGGCCCGACCTGAGTCACCTGGCGCATCTGAACGTGCTGGAGGCGAATGGCGGCGTGGCCGTGGAGCATGGCCGTTCCACGCGTGAGCCACGCCTCTGGCTACTCGGCTATGGCGACTGGACCGGGACCGCCTCCGCGACGCTGGCCGGCATCACCCGCTCAGCCCGCGACACCGTCCACCACATCCAGCAATTCCTGACGCTGGGGAGAACCTGATGCCCGCCGACCGTGACCTCCCGCTGCCCAACATCGCCCGGGCGCAGTTCGAGACGCCGGATCCGCGCAGGCTCGGCATGCCTGGCGCCAGGCCGCATCCGCCGCGCATCCTGCTGCTCTATGGCTCGCTGCGCGAGCGGTCCTACAGCCGGTTTCTGACGCTGGAGGCCGAGCGCATCCTTCGCGGCCTCGGCGCCGAGACACGGGTCTTCGACCCCCGCAACCTGCCCCTGGCCGACAATGCGCCCGCCGACCATCTCAAGGTGGTTGAGCTCCGGGAACTGTCCCTGTGGTCCGAGGGCCAGGTCTGGTGCAGCCCCGAGCGGCACGGCGCGGTCACCGGCGTCCTGAAGAACCAGATCGACTGGCTGCCGCTGGAGAGCCGTGGCGTGCGGCCGACGCAGGGGCGCACCCTGGCGGTGATGCAGGTGTCCGGCGGCTCGCAAAGCTTCAATGCGGTGAACACCCTGCGCCTGCTCGGCCGCTGGATGCGGATGGTCACGATCCCCAACCAGTCCTCGGTACCCAAAGCCTACGAGCAGTTCGACGAGGCGGGCCGGATGCTGCCCGGGCCGCTTTACGACCGGGTCGTCGACGTCATGGAGGAGCTGGTGAAGTTCACCCTGCTGACGCGAGACCTCTCAGGCTACCTGACCGACCGCTACAGCGAGCGGAAGGAGCGGGCCGAGAAGGAAGCGAAGGCCGATCTGGCGAGGCTGTCCGGCGCCGTCGAATAGGTTCGCTTGCGGCCTCTCCGTTGACGGACGGGGGTGCCCCTGCCGGTTCGGGATGCCGGGCCCACCTGCGGGGCTGCGCCAGCGCCGGTGCCGAGCCAGCGCCGTGGTGCCGTCCCGCCGGGCGCGGCGTGCCGAACGGACGTATTCCGACAAGGCCGGGATGACAACAGGCCGGCCTGTCCGGAAACGGGCTGGAGGGCGCCGGCAGCCTTTGGGCAGTCACGGGGCCGGGCTGATACGGGCTGCGGTTCCGTGTCAGGCTTCGGCGATGATCTCTCTGACGCGGGTGGCAAGCAGCTCCATGGAGAACGGCTTCACCATCACCTGCATGCCTTCTGCCAGATGGTCGTGGCCCAGCACGGCGTTGTCTGCGTAGCCGGTGATGAACAGCACCTTGAGGCCAGGACGCAGCGCACGCCCCGCCTCGGCCATCTGCCGCCCGTTCATGCCGCCGGGCAGGCCCACATCCGTCACCAGCAGATCGATGCGCGTGTTCGAGCGCAGGATGTGCAGCCCTCCAGCGCCATCCGCCGCCTCGATGGGCGTGTAGCCGAGTTCCTCCAGCACCTCGGTCACCAGCATGCGCACGGTGGGCTCGTCATCCACCACCAGCACCGTTTCGCCCTGCTGCGCCAGCGGTGCTTCGGCCGGATCGAGGGAAGGTTCCTCCTCGACCGGCCTTCCGGCATGCGGAGGCAGATAGAGGCACACCGTGGTGCCCTGTCCCGGGCTGGAGGCGATGTGCGCCTGACCGCCGGATTGGCGCGCGAAGCCGTAGATCATGCTCAGGCCCAACCCGGTGCCCTCGCCGAGAGGCTTGGTGGTGAAGAACGGATCGAACGCTCGGGCGATTACCTCGGGCGTCATGCCGGTGCCGTTGTCGGTGACGCAAAGCGTCAGGTACTCGCCCGCCGGGATTTCGAGCTCCTGCGCCGCATGGCAATCCAGCGTCCGGTGGTGGGTCTCGATCCGCAGCCTTCCGCCATCCGGCATCGCATCGCGCGCGTTGATGCAGAGGTTCAGCAGCGCGTTCTCGAGCTGATTGGGGTCGATCAGAACCGGCGGAAGCTCCGGTTCGCCCACGATCTGGACCGTGATGGCCGGACCCACGGTGCGTCGGATCAGGTCCACCATGTCCCTGACCAGGCGGTTCATGTCGGTAGGCTTCGGATCGAGCGTTTGTCGCCGCGAGAAGGCCAGCAGCCGGTGCGTCACCGCCGTCGCGCGGTCGGCAGCGCCCCGGGCGGCACTGATGTAGCGTTCCAGGGAGCCGACCCGGCCCTGGGCCACCCGGGCCTGCAGGAGTTCCAGGCTGCCGGTGATGCCCGTCAGCAGATTGTTGAAATCATGGGCGAGGCCGCCCGTGAGTTGCCCCACCGCCTCCATCTTCTGGGATTGCCGGAGCTGCTCCTCGGTCCTGAGGAGGACATCGGCGATCGTCCTTTCCTCGGTGACGTCGCGGCCGGCGGCGATGATCAGGCCGTCGCCGGGTCCGGCGGCCCAGTTGATCCAGCGATAGGTACCGTCCGCGTGGCGGCACCGGTTCTCGAAACGCTTGAATGCCTGCCCCCCTGCGATGGCGGCCGCGCAGGCAGCCGTCCGTTCGAGGTCCTCCGGATGGACGAGGTCGAACAGGTTGCGGCCCACCAGATCATCCTCCGGCCAGCCCAGCGACTCGGCCCAGGCGGGGTTCGTGGCCTGGATGGTGCCGTCGAACCCGGCCACCAGCATGATGTCCTTGGACAAGGTCCAGAGCCGGTTGCGATCGGCGGTGCGCTCGGCGACCTGCTGCTCCAGGCTCTCGTTCAATCGGCGGAGTGCCTCCTCCGCGGCGCGGCGCGCCGTCACGTCGTTGGCGGTGCCGAACCATTCCGTGATCTCGCCTGCCGGACCGAGCAGGGGCACGGCCCTCGACTGCGTCCAGCCGATGCCGCCTGCCGCGAGCCGGACCTGGTGCTCGAGCGAGAACACCGCCTTGTTCCGGATCGCCTCCTGGATCGCCGCGGCGACGCGCGCCTGCTCGCCATCCGGGATGTGATCGGTCAACCACCGGGGGTTGGCCGAGCCCGTATCTGCCAGGAATCCGCCACCGGTGAGCTGGCGCATCTCGGACCAGTCGGCGCTCATGGAGTAGAGCACCTCCGAGGAAGCGCTCACCACGGCGGCCAGCCGCGCCTGGCTCGCCTGGAGGGCCTGGTTCTGCTGCGCGAGGGCGGCGTTGGCCTGGAGCAGGTCGCGCTCGGCGACGACTTAGCGTGTTGTCTCGGTTACCACCAGGAAGATGCCCGCGACCTTGCCTTGATCGTCCCACAGCGGGCTGTGGCAATGCGTGAAGTAGGCGTCCTTCTGCGCCCCGTCGCGATCCGGCGTGTACCGGGCGTTCTCGACAAAGAAGGATTGGCCGGACAGCACGCGGTCGAAAATGGGCGTGAGCTGGTCCCACATCTCCGACCACCACTCGTAGGCCGGTCGGCCGAGATTGCCCGGATGCTTCCGGCCCAGGCTCGGCGCGTAGGCGTCATTGTAGAAGGTGATCAGCTCCGGGCCCCAATGGATCATCATGGGGAATTCGGAACTGAGGAGGATGCGCACCGCCGTCTGCAACGAGAGCGGCCACCCCTCCACGGGACCCAGCGGATTGCTGGCCCAGTCGACCGCGCGCAGCCTGGCGCCAGCCGCTCCGCCGCCAGCAAGACACGTGTTGTCCAGCACGGGCGTCTAGCGCTCCGTTTCGGAGGAACAGGCTGCGAGGCGCAGGAATCGCTCCTGCTCGATGGCCTCCTCCCGCTCCAGCACCCGGAGTGCCGCCCGCACAACCTCGCTGGCGTTTTGGTAGCGGCCCGATGCGATCCGCTCGGCGATGAAGCGATCCATGGCGGGGGTGATGGAGACGTTTTTGCAGATCTGGCGGGTCATGCGTCGGGTGATGTGATGACTCAAAGGGACCATCAAAGATTGATGGCCATTGCCGGGCGTGGCAACTCCTTCCGGCCCGGAAGGTCTGCGCCCCATCGTAACGATGATCATGATGCGCGTTGGCGGTGCGCCGGTCAGCCTATGCCCGCTCGTCGAAAGGTCCATGCAACCGGTCAGTACCCGCGACCTGCACCGAGAGGCCGTTCAAGAGCAAAGGGGATGCAGCGGATCCACCCGCTTGCTCCGGACAGGATGCACATGGTCCCGAGGATAGCGAGCATGATATAGACAGACCATTCTAGAATGATTAATCTAATTGAATGGTCAGGACCGCACGCTTCTCGGCAGAGCACTTCATTGACGCTGCCATCGCCCTCGTCGCCGAAGGTGGCCCGGGCGCTGCCACCATGCAGGCCATTGCCCGGCGGGTCGGCGGACCGACCGGCTCGATCTATCACCGCTTCGCGTCCCGATCCGCCATTCTCGCCGCCGCGTGGAATGCCGGCTACGGCTCTCTGGTCCAGGTGCTGGTGCCGCTGTTGCATGCGGGCAGGCCGCGTGAGGCCGCCCTGGCGCTGCTGCCCTGGGCAGGCGAGGACCGGCATCGTGCCCGCTTCGTCCTGCTGCACGAGCCCGTGGCCCTGTTCGAGGACGCGCCGCCCCCGGAGCCGCTCCGGCAGGAGATGGAGCGGCTGGAAACCGGAATGGACGAGGCGTTCGGCGCCTGTATCGGCCGGGTCGGCGGCGGCGCCATCCGGGAGGAAGATCTGGCCCGCGCGAAATTCCTGATCTTTGACGCGCCCATCGCCATTCTCCGCCCGCACCTGCTGTCGGAGAATCCCGTTCCATCGTTCGCCGGACAGATGATCGCCGAGCTGCACGCCGGCGTGCCCTTCGCCAGCGCGAGCCATCGCGCCGGAACCACGCAGGCGGCCTGAGTTCCTGTCCGCCACACCGCCTCAGAGCAAACATGAACAACATCGTCGACGGCCGGCTCATCCCGCTGCACGGGCCTGAAGATTTCGCCGGGATGCGTGCGGCGGGACGGCTGGCGGCCGCCGCGCTCGACATGATCACGGCGCATGTCCGCGAGGGCGTCATCACCGCGGAACTTGACCGGCTGTGCCACGCCTTCATCCTGGAGCACGGCGCCGTCCCAGCTTCCCTTGGCTACCGGGGTTACACCCACGCGACCTGCATCTCCCTGAACCATGTCGTGTGCCACGGGCTGCCCGGCGACCGCATGCTGATGGAGGGAGACATCCTCAACATCGATCTGGCCGTTATCCTGGACGGATGGCACGGGGACAGCAGCCGCATGTACGCGGTGGGCGAGATCGGCACTCGCGCGGTACGGCTGATCGACGTCGCCTACGGGGCGATGATGCGCGGCATCGCGGCTGTGCGCCCCGGCGCGACCCTGGGTGACATCGGCTTTGCGATCCAGAGCCATGTCGAGGCCGCGCGGTTCAGCGTGGTGCGGGATTTCTGCGGCCATGGCCTCGGCCGCACCTATCACGACGCGCCCAATGTCCTGAATCACGGGCAGAAGGGCAGGGGTCCCGCGCTCCGGCCCGGCATGTTCCTGACGGTGGAGCCGATGGTCAATGCTGGCCAGGCGGACGTGAAGATGCTCAGCGATGGCTGGACGGCCGTGACCCGCGACCGCAGCCTTTCCGCACAATTTGAGCACAGCATCGGCGTGACCGAGAGCGGCTGCGAAATCTTCACGCTGTCTCCTGCCGGCTTCACCAAGCCCCCGTACCCGAGGGAGCAGCAAGCGGCGGCGGCTGGATAAGGCAGGGCCGGGACCTGCTTTCCCGATGCGTCAACTTGCGATCGGAGTTTTTCTTGGATCAGGCCGCGCCATGGAAGCCTGGTTGCTGGGTGGGCAAGCCATGGCGGTCGGAGGCATGGCTCCGATCCGGCGCCTAGGCTGGTTGCGCCGGCCCGTCCGGCGGGACCGCCGCCCACGCCACCTTCTGGCCTGATCGGCCACGGCCATCAAGGCTCAGCTCGGCGCCGCGTCCGGCGACAGGGCCACCGAGAGCCGGAAGCCGCGCAGGGTGCTCGCGTCCTGCCCGGATGCCTCGGCCGGCATCAGCAGGACGGGAGAGCTCTCCCCCATCTGCGACAGCATCTCGGGCAGGCTGATGGCGGTGACCAGACCCCTCACCTGGCGGGTCTCCTCGTCTTCCTCCCCGGCGCCCGCGCCGAATGGCACCGTCACGGCCCCCACCGGCTCCGGCGCGGCCTGATCCCCGGAGCCGATGCTGAAGCCCCGCACGGTCAGCCCGCCTGGCTTCTTCTCCACCACCCATCCGCTGATCCCATGGGCGCCGGGCCCGTCTCCCCTTGGCGCCTCGAGCCAGAACAGCGGCGGCAGGACGTCCAGCACGGCAGGGGATCGCGACACCTCGGAGACGGCCAGCCCACGGGCCAAGCCAGCGATATCCTCGCCCACCGCCAGGGCGGGCGCGCCTTCCGCCCGCAGGCGCCGCGCCGCGCGCCGGGCGTCCACCGGGGCGTGCTCGCCCAGCATGGCGGCCAGCAGGCTGTTGTCCGGAAATATCAGCCTCGGCATGGCCTGCACCTGCGCCTCCTCCATGGTGCCTGGAGAGCCCTTTCCCCAGGGCTCTCCCCCTCGTTCTTCGGCCTCAGGATGCGGGCGAGCCCGGCGGGGCCATGATGGCCGCGAAGTCGCTGGCGTCGTGCCTTTCGCGCAGCTGGTGCGACGGGTCGCCGGTGACACGGTTCACCATCGCGCCACGTTGCACCGCGGGCCTGGACCCGATCTGTGCCGTCCAGCGCTGAAGGTTGCGATACTCCTGCACCTGGAGGAATTCGCCGGCCCCATACAACTCGCCTTTCGCCAGCAGGCCGTACCAGGGCCAGATCGCCATGTCGGCGACGGTGAACTCCGGACCCGCGACGTATTCGCTGATGGCCAGGCGCTGGTCGAGGACGTCGAGCTGCCGCTTGACCTCCATGGCGAAGCGGTTGATCGGGTATTCGAATTTCTCGGGGGCATAGGCATAGAAATGCCCGAAGCCGCCGCCGAGAAAGGGGCCGCTTCCCACCTGCCAGAACAACCAGGACAGGCATTCCGCCCGGGCGGCGCCATCTCGCGGAAGGAAGGCGCCGAACTTCTCGGCCAGGTGGAGCAGGATGGCGCCCGATTCGAAGACGCGCACCGGCTCCGGACCGCTGCGGTCCATGAGGGCCGGGATCTTGGAGTTGGGGTTCACCTCCACGAAGCCGCTACCGAACTGATCACCCTTGCCGATCTCGATGAGCCAGGCGTCGTACTCGGCGCCGCTGTGGCCGGCCGCCAGCAGCTCCTCGAGCATGATGGTGACCTTCACGCCGTTGGGGGTGCCCAATGAGTAGAGCTGCAGCGGATGCCGGCCGACCGGCAGGGCCTTCTCATGCCTCGCGCCGGCCGTGGGACGGTTGATGTTGGCAAAGGTCCCGCCATTGTTCTGGTCCCAGGTCCAGACCTTGGGTGGCGAATAGCTGGAAGTGTTGTCCATGGTTCTCTCCGATCGATCTGTGGGCCGTGTCCAGCCATGGTTGGGCCGAATGGCAACCGGCCTGCGTCACGGCAGCCGCCGGGAAGCCGGCGGTCGCATTGATGGCCTGCGCTCATCGCGCCAGCCGTGGCGGGCGGCAGACACAAACACAGTGCCGCGCAGGGTGCCTGTCAGGCCCCATGCGCGGCGAGGCTCCGCCGCAGCCGTGCGATGGCCCCGGGCAGGCCGCGCACCTTCAGCACCCGCCCATTCTCGTCATACTCCTCCGACAGGACCCGCACGCTGTCGTAGATCTCGCCGATCAGCCCCTGCTGGGTGTAGGACAGCGCAAGCACATCCTCCACCATCTCCGCCTCGAAGAAGGCGACGATGGTGTCCCGTAACGCGCTGACGTCACCGGGCGCGTGGGCGGAGAGCAGGATGGCATCTGGATGCTTCTCGATCAGGGCGGCGCGTCCGGCCGCGTCCACGCGGTCCATCTTGTTCAGCACCAGACGGGACGGCACGGCATCCGCCCCGATCTCGCGCAGCACGCCGCGGCTCACCTCCAGCTGCGCCTCGTAGGTCGGGTCCGATGCGTCGACGACGAACAACAGCAGCGATGCTTCCAGCGCCTCCGTCAACGTCGAGCGGAACGAGGCGACCAGGTCGTGCGGCAGTTGCTTGATGAAGCCCACCGTGTCCGACACGAGCACGCGCGGCCGTGTCTCGGGTTGCAGGATGCGGACGGTGGTATCGAGCGTGGCGAACAGCTTGTCCTCCACCAGCACCTGGCTGCCGGTGAGCGCCCGCATCAGCGAGGATTTGCCGGCATTGGTGTAGCCGACCAGCGCCACCCGGAGCTGGTCCCGCCGGGCGGCGCGGCGGTTGTCGCTGTCGCGCTGCACGGCTTCCAGCTGGTCCTTCAGCTCCGCGAGCCGGTCGCGGATCTTGCGGCGGTCGAGGTCGAGCGTGCTTTCGCCGGCGCCCGGCCCCTGCCGCCGCTCGCCGCCACCCGAGGATTCCCGCAGGCGGGGCGCGACGTATTTCAGCCGCGCCATCTCCACCTGCAGCTTGGCCTCGCGTGTCTTGGCGTGGCGGTGGAAGATCTCCACGATGACGCCGGTGCGGTCCAGCACCTCGGCACCGGTGGCGCGCTCCAGGTTGCGGATCTGGCTGGGCGAGAGCTCGTGGTCGACGATGACGAATTCGGGCCTGCGGGTGACGTCGGGATCGGCCTCCGGCAAGGTGGCAGTCTCGGCGGCCTCCTCGAACCGGGCCCTGGCCTTGGACTTTAGGGTTGGCGCCGTGGAGCCGATCACGCCGGACCCGCCGGTCAGGGCCGCCAGTTCCGCCAACTTGCCGCTGCCGAGCAACGATCCGGCGCCGGTGCCTTCGCGGCGCTGCGATACGGTGCCGACCACCTCGTAGCCCAGCGTCTTCACGAGGCGCCCCAACTCTTCGAGGCTGGCCTCGTGGGCGACATCGTCGACCTCGGGCGTCTGGATGCCGACAAGAACGGCGCGGGGAACAGGGGGTCTGGTGTCCATGGAGCGTCCAGTAGCATGGGTCGGCCAATCTTCCGGCGTTCATGAACGCCGCACGCGGACGCGCGTTGTCACCGCGATGAACAACGGTCTGGAAGCGGCCCTCGCCCGGCTGGCGGCCCTGCCTGCCGGCTACAGTGATGGCCTGTACGGCGGCCGTCGCTACGGCGTCACCGTGAGAGCGTCGGAGGATGGGAGTCGCCGCTCGCTTTATGGCGAGGAACTCGGCGGCCGCGACCGCGTCAGCTGCAATGTTTATCGGCTAAACGGCGGTAGCTTGGCGTTGAGGCCCTGCGAGATGCCGCTCGGCAAGGTGGTCCGCTTTCTTCTGGAGTTCAGCCCGTTATCCCATCTCGAATAAGGACTTCTGTGGCAGTCCGGCTCCTGCGGAACGGCTAGGAACCGCCTATATGGTGGTGATCACACAGCATCCCTGGCCCTGCGCGGTACCTGGCTCCGGCAGCCGGGTCTGCGCCGCCGACACAGGATCCAGAATGAGCAAGAAGTCTGCCGCCGCCCGGAAGCCCGCCCGGGTCAATCTGCCGAAGCAGGCCCTGACACGCATCGCCGAGGTGGTCGGACGCGGCGGCTCTCCCGATCGGGTGGCGAGGGAGGTCCAGGCCATCGCGACCGCCTGGCGTGCGGATGCGGAACTGGACCAGGGCGAAGTCAACGAGCATCTGGCGGAGTGTTGCGAAAGCCTGGCGGAAGGCGTCGAGGCAGCGCGCACGCAGATGGAGGACGGCGACAGCAGCGACAAGGCCGCGGCCGCCCAGGGTGCCCGTTCCCTTGCCGCGCTGGAGGCCGCCTACCGGGCGATGAGCGAGGCCAGCCGCGGCTGAGCCGGCCGGAGCCCGCCCGGGCAGCGCCGGTGATCAGTCCGGCAACGACGAGCCGCCCACGCCTGCGCCACGACCATCAGGATGCTGAGGAACGCGACGCCGTTGTGCGGTCTGGCGCGATGGCGCCATCGTCGAAATCAAAGGCCATCTGGGCCTTGCCCGGTGCCTGATCACCCTCGAAGTTCGACACCGTGACGCCGAGGAGACGCACCTTCTTGAGCAACGGAAACAGGCCGCGCGCCAGTTCAATGGCCGTGCCGGCCAGCGCGGCGCGGCTCGACACCGGCTCGAAGGAGGAACGGCTGCGGGTGATCTGCTGGAAATCGGCGTACTTCACCTTGAGTGTCACGGTTCGGCCGAGCTTGCCACTCGTTTCGCACCATTCCCACACCTCGAGGCCGAGCGCCTCGACGCCCGCCTCGATCTCCTCTGGGCTGGCGAGGTCGCGCGGATAGGTGGTCTCCGAGCCTGAGGATTTCCGTGGCCGGTCGGGCACCACGGGCCTGTTGTCCTCGCCGCGGGAGATGGCATGGAAGTGGGCGCCCGCCTTTCCGAAATGTGCGGCCAGGAAGGCGAGGCCCTGCTCGCGCAGGTCACGCCCCGTGCGGATGCCGAGGCTGTTCATCCTGGCCGCCGTCGCCGGGCCGATGCCATGGAACCTGCCTACCTCGAGTTCAGCCACGAACTCGGCGCCCATCTGCGGCGTGATGACGAACTGGCCGTTGGGCTTGCGGTGGTCGGAGGCCAGCTTGGCAAGGAACTTGTTGTAGCTGATCCCCGCCGAGGCCGTCAGCGCGGTCTCACCGAGGATGCGCCCTCGGATCTCGCGGGCGATGCGCGTCGCCGTCGGCACGCCCTGCAGGTTCTCGGTGACGTCGAGATAGGCTTCGTCGAGGGACAGCGGCTCCACGAGCGGCGTGTAGTCGAGGAAGATGCCCCGGATGCGCTGCGAGATCTCGCGGTAGCGCTCGAAGCGCGGCGGCACGAACACCAGATCGGGACACAGCCTGAGCGCCGTCCGCGACGGCATGGCGGAGCGCACGCCGAACCGGCGTGCCTCATAGCTGGCGGCTGCCACAACGCCGCGCTCGCGCGAGCCGCCAACCGCCAGCGGCCGTCCGCGGAGGGACGGATCGTCGCGCTGCTCAACGGACGCGTAGAACGCATCCATGTCGATGTGGATGATCTTGCGGACTGGCGATGTCACGAGGAAAGCGACGGGATTGGTACGATGGTTGTAGCCCAGCGCCTCCCATGCATTCCAGCCGCTGGAGACGTCATCTGCCCCGAACTCACGACAGGTCTGGCACCGCGACTCAGCGCGGCACCGGGGCGGGGATGGCGAACCTGGCGAGGATCGATGCCGCGGCAGCGCAGCCGGTCGGCTGCTGGCCGATTCGGAGGTAAGCGCACCTGCGATCCTGGCGCTCGCCATCCGGACCAGGCGCGCACCCGACACAGCATGTTCCCGATCGGTTCCCAGAAGCCTGCGCCGGGCCTTCAGCGCTGGGCGTATCGCCGCCGATTCGCCAGCATCTGGCCAACCGCGCCATGCTGCAGCGGCATGCCGGGTCCGGGTGGGCAGGCGGCCTCCGTTTCCGGCCTCATGAGCGCTGTGCCATCCCAGGACTTGGGACCGCCGTGCAAGCCCGAGCGCCGCGCCTTGATCCGTACCGTGGTTGGTTCAAGCGCTTCTCGCTAGGCGCTGAGCGGGCGAGCTTCGCGGGAGGTGCCTCGGCGATGGTGCTGTCGATCATTGGCAATGCGGCGACGTCACCCGTCCCATTCTCCAGGCTTCGGCAACATTTCTCAGCCACCAGAGGTGGTCCAGCGCTGACATCGCCGGAAATGAGGTTCAGCCGCCCCGTTCACACGGCAGGCCGCGCCGGGGAAGAGCCGCCGCGCCGCCCCGAAGGCGGTATCCCGGACCGATGCCGGCTGGCCGATCGGGACCACGGAATGGGCCGGCTGCGACCATGCAGAACGTGAGCGAGGCTCACTCCTCGCACGGTCAGCACGCCGCAACAGCAGCGCCGCCGGCCAGGAGGTACCTTGAGGCACCTGCCAAGCCATCTCCTGCCTGACCCGGAATGCCGAGGCATGGTTGCTGTCTGGCCGTTATCCCGTATCCACGCGATTTACGGCTCCTGCCAATCCTGAGGCGGGTTCCGGGACTGGATGGCATGACCTTCAGCCAGGCAGGCGGATCAACAGACTGCGGCTCTGCCTCCCGGATTGGACCAGACAAGGCGCCGGTTCAGGCTCGCAGCGGCAACAAGAACGCCACGCATGTTCATTGCTGCCGGGAGGAGGGTCGAGCTGTTCCATGGCAACAATCCTGCCGCTCCTGAGCTTTCCTCATGTCACGGGTGACCCGCTCAGCCAGGGAAAAGGGCTGGGGCTGGACGAGCAAGGGCAGTACCCTCAGCGGGTTGCTTTGTTCTCAACCCAAGCAAGGATTTGCCGATGAGAAAGCCCAACTACAATTTCGAACGGTCGCAGCGTGAAAGTGCGAAGCGGACCAAGCTGGAAGCCAAGCTCCAGAAGAAGCAGGAGCAGGCTGCCGAGAAGGAGAAGCCTGATTCGGAACTTCAGGAAGCCCATCCTGAGGAGGAAGGGCGTGGCGGAGATGAGGTGGCGGAGAAATAGGCGCTACTGCCCGGACAGGGGCAGGCAACACCGGTCGGGAGCGTAACTTGCCTTTGAACCAGGCGCTTGAATGGTTTGCGCAGCACAGAACAGGCGCCATCATCATGGTGGCGGTGTTGTTTCTCACGCTGTGGCTGCGCAACCGTCGCTGAGGCCGGTGAGATACCACCGCCTCGCCGTCGGAACCGTCCGGAGATGCCTCTGCGCATTTCCGCGGTTCTGGCGGCGCAGCAATCAAGCCTGTCTAGACATATTCAGCATCAATGACACGCCCGGAAGGCCGGCTGCCTCGCCGGGAAGCTTCCCGGATAGAGCCACTGCCTCCCCGAAGCTACGCTTCCCGGGGTCGCCGCCGGCTCAGGGCCTGCCTGCTGACGGAGAAGCCGAGGCGTGGCCATAGGGCGCGGCCCGCGCCATTCTTCCTCACCGTGGTGCCGCCCCTGGGCATCGACCCTGGCCATCGGCCGAAATGCCGTGATCACTCCTCCGCGGCCGATGCCAGCATCTGCTGGGTCCGCCGCTCGGGCGGCGGCTCGAACATCTCCGCCACTTCCGCGTACACATGTGAGACGGGCAGTGGGCGCCCGCCGCGTTCGAAGACGCCAGGATTCACCGCGGCTGCCTGCCCCACGACCGCCAGGCTGGACCGGCTGGGTGTTTTCCGGAGAGCGGTAAGGAAGCGCCGTGCTCCGGTAGGGCCCAGCAAGTGCACCAGGTAAAGATCGGCAGGGCGAACGCGCCGGCCGACGGAATCCTCGAGACTGGAACCCACCTCCTTCATCCTTTCGGCCGCCAGCGTGGCGGAAAGCTGAGGATCGTCCCTGAGCTTGAGGATGCGCTGCAGGGTCTTCCAATCCCGCGCGCCGATGGTGCCGTCGCGATCCGTGGTCAGTGCCGCCGCCTGCCGGGCCAATCCGTGGCGCGGGCCGAAATCCCGGACCACCTCCAGCCAGGTATCGCGGGTGAACTGCATGAGGCCGCGGGCCGAGGAAAGGGGATTGCGCGCGTGGGGATCGAGCCGGCTTTCCCGCTCGGCGATGCGCCGCAGCACCTCGGCACTCATCCCTGTTGCATGTTCGGCACGCTGGAAGACGCGACTGCCCACCGGATTCGCTATGGCGGTGCCGCGGCCAGCGGAGCGGGCCTGGGGCCGGGAGGCGGCCTGCCTCGGGGCAGCCGCGCGCTTCGGCTGGGCGCGGGCTCGCGCACCGCGCTTCGCCTCGATTCGGGTCGGCGTGCGCTGTGCCGCATTGCGGCGCACGGTGCGTTGCGGTCGCGCATCTCGCCGCGCGTCACGGCGTGGCCTGACCGCCGCCTTCTGCGTACCGGCAGCGGCACGTGCCTGCGTTTCCCTGGCTGCCACGGCATCGGGGCTGATGAAGGTCAGCAAGGAAAACGCCGTGGCAAGGGCGAAAACAACCAGATGACCTTTCCACCGTGAGGTTAGGCTCCGCTGGATGGGGAGGGCAGGAGCGGGTGTAGGATAGGCGGGGGCCTTTGGGGGCACGTCGGACTCCTGGGGGAAGGGGCGGCGTGGATGGCAAGCCCGTCCTTAACGACGCAGCGCGCGATCGGTTCGTCCCAGAGATGAATCATCTGCATCCCGCAGGTCGGATGCATTTTGAGATGCATCCGCGATCCCGGCGGCTTGACGCGGCGCGTTGGCGCGCGGCACTCCGGAGAACCAGCGAGGCGGAGCCGCGATCATGCGCAATAGCGAAAACATCTGGAACCTGGTGGAGGAGCGCAAGCAGGCCTTCATCGAGCTCAGCGACCGCATCTGGGATATGCCGGAGCTGCTCTACAACGAGCACCGCTCCTGCGCCGAACATGCCTCGATGCTGGAGCAGCAGGGCTTCCGCGTCACCCGGGAGGTGGCTGGCATTCCCACGGCTGTGATGGGCGAGGCCGGGGAAGAAGGGCCGGTGATCGCCTTTCTGGGGGAATACGACGCGCTGCCGGGCTTATCCCAGGAATCGGGCGTCGCCGAGCGCCGTCCGGTCACGATCGGCGGACATGGCCATGGCTGCGGCCACAACCTGCTCGGCGCCGGTGCGCTGCTGGCAGCTGCCGCGGTGAAGGATTGGCTTCAGGAGAACGGAGTCAAGGCCCGGGTGCGCTATTACGGCTGCCCGGCCGAGGAAGGCGGCGCCGCCAAGACCTTCATGGTGCGCGCCGGCGCCTTTCGCGATGTGGATGCGGCGATCACTTGGCATCCCTTCGCCTGGGCCGGGGTGCAAGAAGCCGACTCTCTGGCGATGACGCGGATTGATTTCGCCTTCACCGGGCGATCAAGCCATGCGGCCGCGGCGCCGCATCTCGGCCGCTCGGCGCTGGATGCGGTGGAATTGATGAACGTCGGCGTGAACTACATGCGCGAGCACATGCCGAGTGATGCGCGCATCCATTATGCTTACCTGAATGCCGGCGGGATCGCCCCCAATGTGGTGCAGGGCGAAGCCAAGATCCGATACGCGGTGCGTGCGCATACCTTGCACGAGATGTTCGCGCTGATCGAGCGGGTGCGAAAGATCGCCGATGGGGCAGCGTTGATGACCGAAACCACTGTGGCGGTGAAGATCCTGTCCGCGACCGCCAACCTGCTGGGAAACGCGCCGCTGGAGCAGGTGATGCAGGACAATTTCATGCGGCTCGGTCCCGTGCCCTTCGACGAGGCGGACCGCGACTTCGCGCGGCAGATCCAGGCAACGCTGTCGCCGCAGGACATCGCCAGCAACTATAACCGATCCGGCTTCGCGCCGCGCAAGGACCTGCCGCTGACGGATGCCATCCAGCCGCCGATTGCCGAGCGCATGGGTGCCAGCCTGCTCGGCTCCACCGATGTGGGGGACGTATCCTGGGTAGTGCCGACGGTTCAGGCCAGCGGCGCCACGGAGGCGATCGGCACGCCGGCGCATTCCTGGCAATGGACGGCGCAGGGCAAGATGCCGGCCGCGCACAAGGGCATGGTGCATGTGGCCAAGGTAATGGCCGGCACGGCGCTCGATCTGATCAACAATCCGGCGTTGCTGACGGCGGCCAAGGCCGATCTCGCGGCGCGCACGGCCGCCACGCCGTATGTCTGCCCGATTCCGGAGAATGTGGCGCCGCCCCTGGCGATGGCGAGTGGCGGCTGAAACCAGCATGCAGGGCAAATCACTGCCCTGACAGGTGCTTTTCCGGATGTGGGCGCCGGCTTGTTCCATGAGAGCGGAGGCGCCTGCAGCCGGGACAGAGTTCAGGCAATGCCCATCGCCGCGATCGGTTTCAGCAGGATGGCTGCGGCGCGGGGAAGCCGCGAGAATGGCGGCTCCGCCCATGTCGTGATGGAGCGCGTTGCGCCATGGCGCGGCAGGTTGGGGAGCAGAGCGGTGAGTTTGCCGGTGATTCGCGGCCTCTGCTTTCCATTCCTCCGCGATCCGGCGCATGTTGGAGCGTCGAACGGTGCCCACCGTCCTCATGCCGCTATCGCCGACGGACATTGTCCGTTGGCAGGCAGCCAGGCCCGGCGAGAACGCCATGCCTGGCTGCATCATCGAGCGACAGGGAAATCAGCTCCAGCTGTAATCGCTGGCGGACAAGCTGGTGATACCGCTGATCGTCACCTTGGTCACCGAACCGTCAGCGCTGCGCAGGGACCAGACATCGCCCTCATGGCTGATGTAGGTGCCGCCGCCGAAGCCCTTAAACGCGATCTTATCGCCTTCCCACTCACGGAAGTCGGTGATGCGGTCGTGGCCTTGTGCCTTGCCGATCACAAAGGTATCCGCACCACTGCCGCCGGCGAGCCGGTCCTGGCCACCCATGCCATTCAGCACATTGTGGCCGCTATTGCCGATGATGATGTTGGCTAGGCCATTGCCGGTTCCGCTCGACCAGCCATGGCCGGTCAAGGTCAGGTTCTCGACATGGTCCGGAAGGGCGTAGCTGCCGATCCAGGTCTGCACCGTGTCAGTCCCCGATCCGGCCTTCTCCACCACGCGATCATGGGCTGAGGAGATGACATAGGTATCATCGCCGGCGCCGCCCTGCATGGTGTCTCGGCCGCCATTCGACTGGTACCGGTCGTTGCCGCTGGTGCCATACCAATTGTCGTAGCCGCTGCCGCCCCAGGCCTGCTTGGTCCAGCCGCCCGACGCATGCGCGTTGCCCGCGCCGCCGCCTGACGACGTACCACCGGAGCCGCTGCCGACATTGGCAGGAGGGGTGCTGGCGTCACCGAAATAGGATTTGTAGGTCCGGCCAGAGTTCGGATCACTGCCATCCGATGTGCGACCGGGATAATTGGCATTCGAATCCCAGAACGACTGGTAGACGACGTTATGGCTGTCGAACCAGTCATGCGCCGCCTTGATGAAGCCGGACGCGTTGTCGCCCTGTGCGCCCCATTCCGAATAAGCGGTGGGTTTGCCGTGGGATTTGGCGAAGTTCTCCACCCATTGCAGGCCATATTTCTGGTCGCGCACATGGGCAAAGGCCTTGGCCGAGTCCCAGTCCTGCCACTGTGGATGGAAGTAGAAATCCATGCCGACGATGTCGACGTATTTGTCACCGGGATAAGCTTTGGACGGGTCCATGCCGCCATGAGCTTCATTCGCGTTCCACTCGAACTTGAAGCGGTCCGAGACGGAGCGGAAGGTGTCGACGAACTGCCGAAAGGCGCCGATGAAGGCGGTCTCTTTGCCTTCGGCGGACCACTGGAACCAGCTTCCGTTCATCTCCCAACCGGTGCGGACATAGATGTCCCCCGTCGGATTGTTAGCATATCGGACCAGATTCTGGGCGACCTGCTTGTAGTAATGGTTGTAATCGCCATCGGAGGCGGACCAGAGATCGGCGCCGCCTGCGAGCAGTGGAACAGACCAGAATACCTCGCGCCCGGTCGGCTTCCACAGCGTGTCCACGGACCACCGGGAGCTGGAAACGAAGTCGCCCCAATTGGCGCTGCCGACCACGCCGTGAATGCCGTCTACCGGCCGACCCAGCCATTTCTCAAACTGCCTGACATGCTGGGCGCTGTTATCAACATAGACCCCGAGAAGAGCCATTCTTGCTTCCTGTGCGTCGGGTACAAGAGTTTCCATTCCCGGCTGCGTGCGGCAGCAAGGTTGGTGAACTCCGGTACGAGTTGCGCGAGGTTCGCTGGCGAAAGTGGCCGCCCGCCATGCGCTCGGAACACGCACTGCCTAGCCTGAGGCTCACGAAAACGCGAGCAGTTATTACAGCTCTTCGATGAAGTCGCAGCGCAAAAATTCAACTTTTAGTAAAATTGCTGTCTCTTACAGGGAAGATCCAGAGCATCCCAGAAAAAAGATTCTTCACAGCTGCCGCAGCAGTTCCTTTTGATGAAAATACTAAAAAAGAATTCTACTTTCTGGATTGTAGTGAATGTTGGCTTGGCCCACCAGAGCGCCCGTACTCATTGTCGTTACCTGATACCCAAGGCGCTGAAGGCACCCCGATGCGCGGCTGCCAGAAGGCCGGCGGCTACCATCGAGGCGCAAATGCCAGAACACTGGGCGTGATGGATGCCCTGGATCAGGCACCCGGTTCGCCGAATTGGCGGCCTTTGCGGATCGCCTCCCAGACGCCCAGCAGGGCGATAGCGAGGTTGGGAATAGCCGTCTGCAACTCGGCCGAGATGCTGACGCCGAACAATGCGGTGATCAGCAGAAACAGCCCGCGCCAAGTGCTCGGCTGGGTCAGCTGCATGCGAATCCAAACGTCCATCGCGATGATCCTTTGCGTCGGAAAGAGTTGGTCAGTCGCCACTCACGGTGAGCGCCTCGGCGGCGATGGTGACCGTGCCCGGGCCGGTGATGGCGGCGCTCTGCGTCAGCAGCCCGTAGGCCAGCGCATTGCCGCCGGAGAGCGCGTCATACAAACCGACATGGGTGAGCGTTCCGACCGCGGCGTTGAAGATGAAACGCACCACCTCCGCGTTGCGCTGGGCACCGGTGCCGGTGAAGGTGATGCGCTGGCGGGCATAGCCGTTGCCGGCCGGCTCCCCCGTTACGCCATTGGTGCCGCCGCCGCTGCCGAGGGCGACATATACGGCGTTCGGCAATGCCGGGTTGCGGCCGCACAAGGCACGGGCGAGCAGATTGCGGCCATGGTCGGTCAGGATAGGCATGGTTCATTCCTTTGGAGGAGGGGAGGCTTCAGGCCGCGGCAGTCATGGCCCGGAGGTGGCTGTCGGGCAGCCGCGCCGCGCTGAGGTGAAGCTCGGCGATCTCGCCATTCGCCGCCTTGTTCAGGGCCGCCGAGGCATGGCCGACCAGCAGGCGGTTCAGCGCGGCCGGCATGCTGGACGAGGTGGATTGCACGGCCGCGCCGTTGAGGCAGAGCGCGAGGCCGGCGGGTGACCAGGCCAATGCGATGCGGAACGGCTGGCCGGGCACCATGTCGCCGGCTGACAGGGCGGCGAGGGCTGCTCCGCCGATGACCGGGAAGCCCTGGACGCTGCTTCCGCCAGCGGCATTGCACAGAACCAGGCGATTCTGGTCGGTGCCGTCATCCAGTTGCAGCAGGCCCTGTTCGAGGCCGGCAGGCGCCGCTTGCGGCAACTGCGCCTGGAGGAGCAGCGTGCCCGCCGCGTTGAACGCCAAGGGATGATCCCAGAACGGCTGATCGGCCGCGCGCGTCGTCATGGCCATCGTTCCCGCTGGCGGCAGGATGGGTGACGTCGCGGTGGCACCAATCTCAAGCTGCGGCGCCGCGATACGCAATGTGACATCGAAGCTGCCGCCGGCCTGGAAGCGCAGTCGGTTGACCAGCGAGGTCGCGGAGCCGGAATGCGTCCAGATCCACGTTGTACGTTGCCTGCCGAGGGACTGATCCACGGGCGTCACCGCCAAGGAGCTTTGCGCGCTGCCGCCCGTAATGAAGTTGTTCTGGATCAGGAGGTTTGACAGGCTGCCGCCCGTGAGCCGCAGAAAGAAGCTGGAGGCATAGCTTTGCCCTGAGATCGCAGTCAGCGGGTTGGCAGCATCGAAGCGGATCGCGAAGGTCGAGGAGCCGGTGAAGCGAACCTCGACGAAGGGCAGCCCGTCCTCGACGCCGGTGGCGAGAACGGTGATGCCGGGAACCGTGCCATCGATCTGCCAGTATTCCGGAAGTCGGGCGCTGCCGCTGCCCGGCGTCGCCCCTTCGCCGCGGGGATTGCGCAGGAAATTGCTGCGCGCCTCCTCCACGAGCAAGCGGCGTGCCGCGCCCTGGAAGCGCGGCGTGTCCTGATTGGCGGTTTCGAACCCACCCGAGGAGGCCTGCACCAGCGCTGCCCCGGCGCGGCTGTGTTGCAGGCGATCCGCATAGCCGGAGCCGACGAGCCGGAGTGCCTGGCCCGATGCAATGAAGCCGGGAGCGAGAACGGCCATCATGCTCAGGGAGCTCCCGCTCCGGCCAGCTGGCAGATCCGGGTGGTGCCACCATCCGGCGAATACACCATCAGGGTCGCCACGCCGCCGGACCGGATCCGGGTGAAGCCGTCGCTGTTGGTGGGCGCGGTGTTGCTGGTGAAGCCGGACAGGGTCAGCCCCAGATCAGCGCCGCTGCGGTTGATCACCGTGCAGGAAAAGCCATCCAGCGTGTTGCTCCAGGACAGGCTCAGCGAGGTGCCGGCATTGGCCATCAGCACGCGGTTGTTGTGCGCGGCGTAGTTCACCGTTGTGGCCGTCGCGAGCGGCAGGGTAGCCATGCGCCGCTCGGTAAACTGGCTGTCCACATATTGCTTCGGCGCGGCCTGCAGATTCGCCGTGGGATTGGCGGGCAGCAGCAGCGGGCCGGCCAGCGTCACGGTGCCATTCGCGGACAGGCGGAACCGCTCGGCGATGCTGCCGCCAGATCGGGTTTCCAGCACCACCGCGCCCGCCTTCGACCCCGTGGCGACGTTCTCCGCCACTGTCACCAGCCGGGCAAAGACCTGCTCGGTGCCGCCACTGTTGTTGCCGGCCGCTTCCAGCACGCTGATGCGGTCGCTGCTGGCTGGGTTGGCGGAGAGCCGCCGCAGCCGCACCGTCTGCGGCGCCGTCATGCCGCTGCCGCCGAAGGTGAAGCCTGCATTGAGATTGCCGGTGTCGCCGGCGAAGACGCAGTCCGTGCCGCTGAGGGTGAGGCTGGCGGCGCTGGCATTGCCGGCGTTGAACAGCTTGATCTGGCCGCCGAGGCTGGCGCTGCGACGATGGATGTTGATGGCGCCGTCGGTATCAGTGGAGAGCCGCGTCTCGATCGCGGCGGCCGATGACACGGATGCCAGCTCAACCCGGCCCGCGGCGATGCGCTGGGTCGTCGCGGCGCCGGGCAGCCGGTTGCCCAGCAATTGCAGCTTCTGCATGGCCGCCGCAGTGTCGGCCGTGAAGGTGACGGCGGTGGTGTCGCAGCCGGCGACGATCAGGTTGCCGGCACCGCTGCCCATGTGGATGGCGCTGACCGTGACGTTGCTCGTGCCTGGCGCACCGGTGAAGTCGCAGCCGATCAGGGACAGTTGGCCGCCCAGCACCTCGGCAATGCGACGGCCACCACCCGTGACATTGACGCCAATTACCTCATGCTGCTCGGCACCGGTGGTGTTGACCTGGATCGAGCAGGCCTTGGAGGACAGGAAGCCGCCCACCCACTTGGTGCGCAGCGCGGTGCCGCCGATGCGGATGCCGACCGGCACCGGATCCGCCATGTCCACCCAGCCATCGGCGCCGATGTTGAAGAAGGAGCAGGAATGCACCGCGTCCTGCACATCATAGCCGACATCGTGACCGTATTCGAAGCAGTTCTCGAAGCTGGCCATGTCGCAGTCCTTGACCACGTAGCCGCTGCCGAGCCGGCGATTGGCGTTGACGTAAACCGCCCCACCCGAGGTCCAGCCGGCCGCGAAGCTGGAGCCCACCAGATCGAAGCGGCTGCCGTCCACCACGGTGATGGTCCAGCGCCCATAGAGGGTGGAGGCACCGGAACTGCGGACCTCGGCGATGTTGATCAGGTCTCCGGTGGCGAGACCATGCGCGGTCGCGGTGGTCACGCGGAACTGGCCGGCGCCGTTGTTGGCGACCGCGGAAATCAGCAGCCGCGTGTTGGACCAGGAACGCGAGGTGGTCACCAGCGGATGGAAGTTCACCGCACTGATCCGCGACACATCGTAGGAGCGGCCGAGATACAGGCCGTTGGTGCAGTCGCCCAGCACGTCGCTGACGCGGAGCCGCGCATTGCCGTCGCTGTAGATGCCCCAGTGGAAGCCCAGGATCAGCAGCCGCGTCAGCAGCGCATCGGCGCCATTGCCGTCGCTGTTGCCGCTGCCCCCATCACCCACGGTGACGGCCGTGCCGCCGAAGGCCGCGGCGGCGTCGAGGCCCTGGCGCAGCGTGGTGGGGGCGGTCAGGCCTTCGCGCAGGATGGCCATGCCGGCCAGGCCGGCATTGCGCCGCACCCGCACCGTGCGCGCCGGGTGCAGCAGCAGCGCGTAATTGACCTGGGCAAAGTTGCCATCCTTGCGCCAGCCGCCGGACCCGGGCCGCCCCTGCAAAAACACGTCGTCCTTGACGTCCAGCTCCGCCGAAGCGATGCGGTAGCGCCGCGGGCCGAGCTGCACCGTGCCTCCGCCCTGCGCCGCCGCCGCGTTGATGGCGGCCTGGATCGCGGCGGCGTCATCGGTCACACCGTCACCGATCGCGCCGAAATCGCGCACATGAACGCTGCGTTCGGTCAGGATCGCACCGCGCAGCTGCGCCACGGTGGCGCGCCGGGTCTCGGCCAGCGCCAGGCTGCCCTGAACAAGCGGTGCGGCGTCATGGTCGTTGAGAACCGTGACAATGGGAAGTTCACTGATCTTTTTATCGGACATGGGGAAGGTTCTCCGGATGCGGGGCGGGCAGGCGGCGGTTCAGAGCAGGATCTCGCCGCCCTCATCGGCGGTGAGGGTGGCGCCGCTTTCCGTCAGCAGCGCGTAGGGCTCGGTGACCACGAAGGACGGGGAGGTCTGGGTTGCCAGCGGCTCGGCCGCATCGGCGACGCGGATGCGGTAGCCCGAGCCCGGGTCGGGCGCGGTGAAGGTGGCGGACGCCCCGCCCGAGGCGACCTGCGCCGAGACCGGTCCCGCGATCACCGCACCGGCCGCGTTGAGGATGCTGAACACCAGGGTGTCGACCGGTCCGGTGGCCGTGGCGCCGATGGTGAACTGCCGGCCCACATAGAGCCCGCTCGGCACCGCCCCCAAGGCCACGCTGCGCGCCACCGCCTCGATGGGCGGGATGTTGAAGGAGAAGCCGAGCCCGGCGTAGCCATTGAGGCGTAGCGGCGGCGCGGAGGCATCCAGCACGAGGCCGTTGCCGACACCGGCATTGCTACGCACCGGCAGGAAGTTCATCGAATCGGCCGCCTGCACGATCAGCATGTGCCCAGGCAGCAGGCGATCGGCGACGCTGTTGAAGTAGCCGCTGGCCAGCACCCCGGCGCGCGTGTCGGTGGTCACGTAGAGCCAGAGCGTGAAGCTGCCGGTGCTGCTCAACGCCGAGAGCCCACGGGGGTCGAAGGGCATGCGGATCTCCTGATGGGTGCAAGGGCGGCGATCCACCCGGTCCGGCACGGCGCGCTTCACCGGAAAGGCCGCGCAAACGCGGGCGCCCGGCCGCGGAAAGCCGCAGGCCGGGTGGGGAAGGCGCCATCATGGTGGGGTGTGGTGCGGACGCATGTCGCCCGCTGACAGCGCAGGAATTAATAGATAAAGCGCGTCTTTGTCAAGGATAAAAATCCTATGTTGGCGTCAGCCGTGGACCCGCCCTGCAAGCTCTTCTAGCCTGCGCAGCCTTCTTCCTCATTGCCGCGATGGAACGCCGCCATGCTCCGACGCCTGCTCGCCGCCACGATGTGTGCCGCCGTTCTGCTGCCATCGGCGGGCCTGTTCCCCGCCGCCATGGCGCAACAGGCGCCGACATTGAATGTCTACAACTGGTCCGACTACATCGATCCCAAGGCGGTGGAGCGCTTCCAGCAGGAGACGGGAATCCAGGTCCGCTACGATGTGTTCGACAGCCTGGAAACGCTGGAAGGCAAGCTGTCGGCCGGCCGCTCAGGCTATGATGTCATCGTACCGACCAGCGAGCCGACCTTTGCCCGGCTGATCCGTGCCGGCGCGCTCCGCCCGCTCGATCGCGCGGCCCTTCCGAACTGGAACAACCAGGACGCCACGCTGCTGCGGCGGGTGGAGAGCAGCGACCCCGGCAACAGGCACGGTGCCATCTACCTGTACGGCTCTGTCGGGCTCGGCATCCGTCCGGACAAGGTGCGCGCGGTGCTTCCCGACGTGCCGCTCGACAGCCTGGACCTGCTGATGAAGCCGGAAAATGCCAAGGCCCTGGCCGGCTGTGGCATCGCCGTGATGGATTCGGCCATCGACGTGCTGCCCAGCGTGCTGCGCTGGCTCGGGAAGGATCCGAACAGCACCGATGCCGCCGACCTCCGTGCCGCCGAGCAGGCCATGCTGGCAATCCGCCCGCATGTGCGCGCCATCACCGCCAGCGGCAGCATCCTGGATGCGCTGGCCACCGGCGAATACTGCGTCGCGATGACCTATTCCGGTGACGTGATCCAGGCCAAGGCGCGTGCCGCCGAGGCAAGGCGCGGCGTCGACATTGCCTATGTGCAGCCGAAGGAGGGCGCGCAGCTCTGGTTCGACATGCTGGCTATCCCCGCCGATGCGCCGCATCCGGACGCCGCACAGCGCTTCATCAACTTCCTGCTGCAGCCGGAGGTGATGGCAGGCATCACCAACGAGGTGCGCTACCCCAACGCCATTCCGGCCGCCACGCCGCTGGTCGACGATGCGGTGCGCGGCGACCCGAACGTGTATCCGACGCCGGAGATGCTGGGCCGCTCCTTCACCGCCGAGGCGCTGGGGCCGCAGGCGGAGCGTGCGCGCTCGCGGCTCTGGAGCCGCTTCAAGGCCGGGCGCTGAGCACCTTGGCACTGCTGTCCCTAAGGGGCTTGGTGAAGCGCTTCGGTGACACCGTGGCGCTGGACCACCTCGACCTCGACGTGGCGCCGGGCGAGTTCCTGACGCTGCTGGGCGGCTCAGGCTCCGGCAAGTCCACGCTGCTGCGCGTGGTGGCCGGCTTCGAGACCGCCGAGTCCGGCGCCGTGCTGCTGGAGGGTCGCGACATCGCCGCCGTGCCGCCGCATGCGCGGCCGCTCAACATGATGTTCCAGTCCTACGCGCTGTTTCCGCACCTGTCCGTCGCGGGCAACGTCGCCTATGGGCTGAAGCGGGATGACGTGCCGCGGGCCGAGCGCGACCGCCGGGTGGCCGAGGCGCTGGCCCTGGTCAGGCTGCAAGGCTTCGAGCGCCGCCTGCCATACCGCCTGTCCGGCGGGCAGAAGCAGCGTGTGGCGCTGGCCCGTGCGCTGGTGAAGCGGCCACGCCTGCTGCTGCTGGACGAGCCGCTCGGCGCGCTGGATGCCAACCTGCGTGAGCGCACCGGCTTCGAGCTGCGCGCCCTGCAGCGTGAAACCGGCGCGGCCTTCATCATGGTGACGCATGACCAGAACGAGGCGCTCGCCCTGGCCGACCGCGTCGCCGTGCTGGAAGCGGGGCGGCTGGTGCAGGCCGGTCCGCCGCGGGCGGTATATGAGCGTCCGGCCACCCGCTTCGTCGCGGGCTTCCTCGGCGGCGCCAACGTGCTGGAAGGACAGCCTGACGGGGCAGGGGGCTTCGATTGTCCCGGCCTGGCCGCCACGCTGCGGGCCGAGGCGCCGGTTGATCGGGGCACCGCCGCCTGCGCCCTGCGCCCCGAGCGCATCACCCTGCGCCCCTCTCCCCTGGCAGGCGCCAACGCGTCGCAGGGCGTGGTCGAGGAGGTCGCCTTCCGCGGCGATGACAGCCTCCTCCTGGTGCGCGCCGCCGGCGGCGCGCTGCTGCGCGTCGGCCATGCCGAGGAGGATGGCGCCCCGCCACCGCGCGGCAGCACGGTGCATCTGGCCTGGGAGGCGGCGGCCGTGGTGCCGCTGCGCGGCTGATGCGGCGGCTTCCCTTGCTGCTGCCGGCGCTGTGGCTCGCCCTGCTGGTGGCGGTGCCGCTGCTGGTGGTGGTGGCTTTGTCGGTCTCCTTTCCGGCCGAGGGCATCCCGCCCTTCGCGCTGCCCGGCCGCGCCGAGGGCATCAACGGCGAGCCCTTCGCTCTGCTGCTGGAGGACCCGTTCTACCGCGACGCCTTTCTCGGCGCGGTGCTGGTGGCCGGCGGCACCGGGCTGCTCTGCCTGGGGCTGGCCTTTCCCATGGCGCTGGGCCTGGTGCGGGCGGCGCCGCGCTGGCGGCCCTTGCTGCTGGCGCTTGTGCTGCTGCCGTTCTGGACCGGCTTCCTGCCGCGCCTCGGCGCCTGGATCGGCCTGTTGCGCGACGAGGGCTGGATCAACACCCTGCTGCTCGGCCTGGGTTGGATCGCGGCACCGCTGCCGCTGTTGTATTCCTGGCCGGCATTGTTTCTCGGCATGACGCATGCCTACCTGCCTTTCGCCGTGCTGCCGCTCTATGCCAGCCTGTCGCGCCTGGATCCGGTGCTGGAGGAAGCCGCCGCCGATCTCGGCGCCACGGGGCCGGTCGCCTTTCTGACCGTGACGCTGCCGCTGGCGCTGCCCGGTGCCGCGGCGGCGTTTCTGCTGGTGTTCATTCCCGCGGCCGGGGAATACGTGATCCCGGAGCTGCTCGGCCCGCCCTCGGCGCAGTTGGTCGGTCGCGTGCTGTGGGGCGAGTTCTTTCAGAATCGCGACTGGCCGGTGGCGGCGGCCTTGGCGGTGGCATTGCTGGTGATGCTGATCATCCCGATCCTGCTGTTTCAGCGGCTGGAGGCCCGCCGATGAGGCGGCTGCCCGTGGCGGCGCTGGGCCTCGCGCTCGGCCTTCTGTTTCTGTGGCTGCCCGTGTTGCTGCTGGCCGCCTATGCGTTCAGCGACGCGCGCATCCCGTTCCAGTGGGGCGGCTTCTCGTTGCGCTGGTTCGCCGCCCTGGCGGCGAATGCCCGGCTGATCGAGGCCGCGTTGCTGTCGCTGCGGGTGGCATGCGGCGCCGCGACCCTGGCGGTGCTGCTCGGGGGTGCCATCGGCTGGGTGCTGGCGCGGCGCGGGCCGTTCCGCGGCCGCGCCCTGTTCGGCGCGCTCGCCGGCACGCCGCTGGTGCTGCCGGACGTGGTCACCGGGCTGTCCCTGCTGCTGTTCTTCGTGCTGCTGGAGGGCATCACCGGCTGGCCAGCCGAGCGGGGCGCCACCACCATCCTGTTGGCCCACGCCACGATCGGTGCCGCCTACGTCGCGGTGCTGGTGCAGGCGCGGCTGGCGGAAATAGCGCCGGAGCTGGAGGATGCGGCCCGTGACCTGGGGGCCTCGCCGCCGGTGGCCTTCGCCACCATCACCCTGCCGCTGCTGGCGCCCAGCCTGGTGGCCGGCTGGCTACTCGCCTTCACCCTGTCGGTCGACGACGTGGTGGTGGCCAGCTTCGTGTCCGGCCCGGCCGGCACCACTCTGCCGATGGTGGTGTTCTCCATGCTGCGCCTCGGGCTGACGCCGGAGGTCAACGCGCTGGCGGTGGTGATCCTGGTGCTGGCGGCCGCGCTGCTGGCCGCGGGCGCGCTGGCGTTGCGGCTGGCGCGGCGGCGGCGCGGCCCGGCGATCTGATGTCAGGACTGATCTCCTGATCTCCGGTCGGTGCTTGCAACGCCGCCGCCACATCCCAGATCGAAGCCTGTGGACGACCCGACCGTGGTCGCTTCCGGGACCGTCGGGCCTTCCGCGCTCATGGCGAGGCCTGCGGACAATCCGCAGGCCCGGGAGGACACATAATGGAATCCACTTGGTCCCTGCAGCAAACGGTTCCGGCCGAAGCACCCCGCATCCGCCGGATCACCATGGCCGATGCCGTGGACGCGCTGCGTCTCGGCTGGCGCGACTTCCAGGCAAACCCGACCCAGCTGATCTTTCTGGCCATCCTGTATCCGGTGATCGGGCTGGTCGCGGCCCGCGCCATGGCGGGCGGCGCGGTGCTGCCCCTGGTCTGGCCGCTGGCCTCCGGCTTCGCCCTGGTGGGCCCCTTCGCCGCGCTGGGCATCTATGAGCTGAGCCGGCGCCGCGAGCGGAACCTGCCGGTATCCTGGCACCATGCCGCCGACGTGCGGCACAACCCCGCACTGGGCGCCATCCTGCTGATCGGCGTGATGCTGCTGGCGATCTTTGCGGCCTGGCTGCTGGTGGCCGGTCTGATCTACAGCACCACGCTCGGCGCCACTGCCTACATGCCGGCCAACCTCGCCGAACTGGTCGAAGCGGTGTTCACCACGCCCGAGGGGTGGCGGCTGCTGCTGCTGGGCAATGGCGCCGGCTTCCTGTTCGCCGTTCTGGTGCTGAGCCTGACGGTGGTGTCCTTCCCGCTGCTGCTCGACCGCGGCGCCGAGGGCCGCCCGGTCGATGCCGGCACCGCCTTGCGCACTTCGCTGCGGGCGGTGCTGTCCAATCCGGGGCCGATGGCGCTGTGGGGGCTGCTGGTGGCGGGGCTGCTGGCGCTGGGCAGCGTGCCGTTGTTCGTTGGCCTGGCGGTCGTGCTGCCCGTGCTGGGTCACGCCACTTGGCACCTGTATCGGAAGGTGGTGGTGCGCTAGGCCGCGGGGCGGGAGCTGCCGCGGGTTGCCCCCGCAGCCCGGAGAGGGGTAGGGTCCGGCGCATTTTTTCGTTCCGGACCCGTCCCGCACCATGACCCTGACCGCCGAGCGGCTCGACCGCGTTTCGCCATCCCAGACCATCGCCATCACTTCCAAGGCGCGTGCCATGAAGGCCGCGGGCAAGGATGTGATCAGTCTTTCGGCCGGCGAGCCGGATTTCGACACGCCGGACAACATCAAACAGGCGGCGGTGAACGCCATCATGGCCGGCGAGACGCGCTACACCGATGTCTCCGGCACCCGCACGCTGCGCCAGGCGGCCGCCGATTATTTCAGGCGCGAACACGGGCTGGACTACACGGTGGAGCAGATCGTCGTTTCCACCGGCGGCAAGCAGGTGATCTTCAACGCCATGCTGGCCACCATCAATGCCGGCGACGAGGTGATCATCCCGGCGCCGTGCTGGGTGTCCTACCCGGACATCGTCTCCCTGGCCGACGGCAAGCCGGTGATCGTGGCGGCGGGACCGAACCAGGGCTTCAAGATCACGCCCGAGCAGCTCGAGGCGGCGATCACGCCCCGTACCCGGTGGCTGATGCTGAACAACCCGTCCAACCCGACCGGCGCCGCCTACAGCGCCGCGGAGCTGAAGGCATTGGCCGAGGTGCTGCTGCGCCATCCGGATGTCTGGGTGTTCACCGACGACATTTACGAGCAGCTGGTCTATGGCGGCTTCAAGGCCTCCACCATCGCCGCCGTCGAGCCGCGGCTGAAGGACCGCACCGTCACCATGAACGGCTGCTCCAAGGCCTGGGCGATGACCGGCTGGCGCATCGGCTTCGCCGGCGCGCCGCTTCCGCTCGCCAAGGCGATGGACAAGCTGCAGAGCCAGTCCACGTCCAACACGTCCTCCGTGTCCCAGGCGGCGGCGGTGGAGGCGCTGAACGGCCCGCAGGACAGCGTCGCCGCCATGCGCGTGGTGTACCAGCGCCGCCGCGACCTTGTGGTGGGTATGCTGAACGAAGCCGCCGGCATCCACTGCCCGACGCCGGAAGGGGCGTTCTATGTGTTTCCCTCATTGGCCGGCTGCATCGGCAAGACCAGCAAGGGCGGCACGCCGATCGCGGATGACGAGGCCTTCGTCACCGCCCTGCTGGAGGAGGAGGGCGTCGCCGCCGTGCACGGCTCGGCCTTCATGTTCCCAGGCCACATGCGCATCTCCTATGCCACCTCGGACGCGCTGCTGACCGAGGCCTGCACCCGCATCCAGCGCTTCTGTGCCGGGTTGAAGTAGGCGGAAGGCAGGGGTGGGTTCCGACCCGCCCTTTCGCGGCCACGGGCGCTGCCGGGGCCGGAGGGAGCAGGCCGGGCGCGGGTTCCGCCGCGCCGCTGCTTCCCGCCGGCCGCCCTGCCTCCCTGAACGGGCCGTGACGCCGCCCTGCATCCCGGTCAGCCACCGGGCGTTGCAACCCTGACCGCCGGAGCCCGTTCCGCCATGCGCCCTGCCTTGCTGCTGCTGCTGCTGCTGCCGTTGCTGGCCTGCGCCGATCCCTACTACCAGGGCCCCGGCTTCACGCCCGAACAGCAATATGCCGCCACGGCCGAAATCGCCGGCGGGCAGGCCCCCGTGCGCCGGCCGATGAGCGAGGAACAGGCCAAACAGGCCGTGGCCCGCGTCGCGCGGCGCCTGGCGCCGGCCGGCAGCAGTGCCTGCCAGGAACTGGGCCGCAGCTGCAACTGGCGCTTTATCTACGACCCGAGCCAGGAACTGAACGCGGCGGCCACTGGCGAGGGTGACATCATCATCCAGCGCGGTGTCGCCGAATACGCCCGGACCGATGACGAGATGGCGTTCGTGATCGCGCACGAGATGGCGCACCACGCCGCCAACCATGTGCAGAGCACCACGCAGCGGGCCCAGATCGGCGGTGCGCTGGCAGGCATCCTGGCGTCGCTGGCGGGGGCCTATGCCGGCGTGTCGGCGGATGGGCTGGCACAGGGGGCTGCCGGAATCGGCTCGAAGCTGGCGGTGATCTCCTACAGCAAGGCACAGGAGCGCGAGGCCGACGCCATCGGCGCCACCATCATGCGCCGTGCCGGCTATGACGTGGCGCAGGCGCGCACCATGCTGCTGGCCCTGGCGCGGCTGTCAGGGCGGACCGAGACGTCCCTGCTGTCCACCCACCCGGCCGGTCCGGATCGGATCGCCTCCTTCGACGCAGCGGTGGCCGACATGCAGGCGGCGAACTGGCGCCTGGGGCGCAGCCAGGGCGGTTGAGGCGCCGCGGCCGAAGGAACAGGCCGGGCGGCGCGTCGGTCGGCAGAGCGGGCGAGGCATCAGCCGCATTGATGGAGGCATCAGCCGGGGTGGCCTTGGCGTGGCCTTCCGCCGCTTCTAGGGTGTCAGGCCTCAGCCTCGCTGCTCGGAGTTCACGCTGCCATGCCTGCCCTCGCCGGTCGCCTGAAGGACATCGCCGTTTCCGCCTCGGTCATCATGGGCACCCGCGCCCGTGAGTTGGCCGCCGAGGGCAAGCAGGTCATCAGCCTTGCCGCCGGCGAGCCGGATTTCGCCACCCCCACCCACGCCATCGAGGCCGCCTACCAGGCGGCGCTGCGCGGCGACACCAAGTACCCGCCCACGGACGGCACCCCGGCGCTCAAGAAGGCGGTGCAGAAGAAGTTCAAGCGCGACAACAACCTCGACTACGCGCTGGACGAGATCCTGGTGGCCAATGGCGGCAAGCAGATCATCATGGATTCGCTGCTGGCCACCTGCGATCCGGGCGACGAGGTGCTGATCCCGGCGCCGTTCTGGGTCAGCTACGCCGACATGGCGAAGCTGGCGACGGCCACGCCGACCTTCGTCAATTGTCCGCAGAACAACGGCTTCAAGCTGCGCCCGGAGGATCTGGACGCCGCCATCACGCCGAAAACCAAATGGCTGTTCCTGAACTTCCCGTCCAACCCGACCGGCGCCGCCTGTTCCCGCGCCGAGATGGCGGCGCTGGCCGCCGTGATGCTGAAGCACCCGCATGTCTGGATCCTGACCGACGACATGTACGAGCACCTCGTCTATGAAGGCGAATTCTGCACCATTGCCGAGGTCGAGCCGCGGCTGAAGGACCGGGTGCTGACGGTCAATGGCGCCTCCAAGACCTATGCCATGACCGGCTGGCGCGTCGGCTTCGCCGGCGGCCCGAAGCCGCTGATCAAGGCGATGGCCAACATGCAGGGCCAGCTCACCTCCGGCATCAGCACCATCAGCCAGGCCGCCGCCACCGCCGCGCTGGACGGCCCCCAGGATTTCCTGGCCGAGCGCGCCGCCATCTACCGGCAGCGCCGCGACCTCGTGGTGTCCATGCTGTGCGAGGCGCCGGGGTTGACCTGCCACAAGCCGGAAGGCGCCTTCTACGTCTACCCGAACATCGCCGCCTGCCTCGGCAAGACCAGCAAGGGTGGCAAGAAGCTCGACACCGACACCGACTTCGCCCTGGCGCTGCTGGAGGAGAAGCTGGTGGCCACCGTGCAGGGCACGGCCTATGGCATGAGCCCCTATATCCGGATCTCCTATGCCACCGACACGGAAAGCTTGCGCGAGGCCTGCACCCGCATCCAGGAATTCTGCCGCGAACTGCGTTGAAGGGTCCTCCGGCCTACCATGACCGCCTTGCGGCCTGCCGATTCCGGCCGGCGGCCGCCGAAGAACTGCTCAGGACTGCCATGCTCACCATCCGCCCGGGCCGCGACAACGATGCGGCCGACTTCATCCGCCTGATCGGCGACGCCTGGGCGGAATACCCTAACTGTATCCTGGACGTGGATGGCGAGGTGCCGGAGCTGCGCGCCCTGGCCAGCCACTTCCGGCGGGCTGGCGGCGCGGTCTGGGTGGCGGATCGGGATGGACGCATCACCGGCATGGTGGCGGCGCGGCCGCTCGGCTCGGACCGTGCCTGGGAAATCAACAAGATGTATGTGGAGGCGTCGGAACGCGGCAGCGGTCTCGCGCACCGGTTGCTGGGCGATGCCGAGGCGCAT
This sequence comes from Teichococcus vastitatis, assembly GCF_003604215.1. GTDB lineage: Bacteria > Pseudomonadota > Alphaproteobacteria > Acetobacterales > Acetobacteraceae > Pseudoroseomonas > Pseudoroseomonas vastitatis. The sequence continues at coordinate 295,936 of NZ_QXGS01000001.1, read as the reverse complement.
GCGCGGGAGCAGGGCGCCGAGCGCCTGGTGCTGTGGACCGACACCCGGTTCGAGGCGGCCCACCGCTTCTACGAGAAGCGCGGCTATGTACGCGCCGGCTCGATCCGTATTCTGGACGACGTTTCGAAATCGCTGGAGTTCCGCTACGCCAAGCCGGCGCGCGGCCTGGTGGTGGAGGCGCTGGACGCCGCCGCCGCGGCCAGCGCCGAGCGCAGCCTGGCCGAGATCCTGGTGGCCTGCGTCGCCGATGGGGCGCCCCTCGGCCACCGGCACCCGTTGTCGCTGGATGCGGCGCGGGTCCAGTGGCGCAAGACCTCGGCCGAGGTAGCGATGGGCAACCGGCTGCTGCTGGTGGCGTGGCAGGAGGGGCGCATGGCCGGTACGGCGCAGCTCGATCTCACGACGCCGGATACTGAGGCGCACCGGGCCATCCTGCGGCAATTGCTGGTGCATCCCGAATTCCGCTGCGCGGGGGTGGGGCGTGCCCTGGCGCAACGGGCGGAGCAGGCGGCGCGGGGCATCGGCCGCTCCTTGCTGACGCTGGATTGCCGGGCGGGAGAGGCGGCGGAACGGTTGTTCGGCGGCCTCGGCTGGGTGGAGGCGGGCCGTATTCCGGGCTTCGGCCGCGACGCCGCCGGGCGGCTGGCGGACCAGCTGCTGCTCTACCGGGCGCTGTAGCCCGCCGGACACAGCAAAGGCTTCAGCCGGCCAGCACCGTGTAGACCCCGAGCGTCAACCCGATCGAGGCCAGGATCATCGACAGGCCGGGCCAAATAGGCCTTGGGCCGCGAATGGCCAGCAACACGTTGAACAGCAGCGACAGCACAAAGGCGGCCACCACCGTCATCAGCGGCCGCTGGTAAGCGCCCCAGACCAGCAGGCCGATCCAGAGAAAGAAAGCGAAGCGGGCCAGCAGCTTCCACGCCGTGTCGGCGGCTTCGGATGCGGGGCGCAGCTCGGGCACGTTCGAGCGGCTGTGGATAAAGGCGCCGCCGGACAGCAGCATCATCGCGGGAAGGTAGAGGTCCATGCCTGGGCGGTAGCCTCCGCCATGCCGCTTGCCAAGACTTAAGCGCATCCTGCCCATCGACAGCGGCGCCGTCATGCGTAGTGTCGGGCCCATGATTGGCCGGCCCGCGAATCCCTGGGCCGTGCCTGGCAATGGAGTGATGCGATGGGGCGTGGCCGATCCAAGGGAACCGTCAGGCCGACGCGGCAGATCACGGACCCGGGGCGTGAGATTTCCCGGCTGCGGCAGGAGCTGGAGGAAGCACAGGCGTTGCTCAGGCAGGTGGAGCTGAGCCGCACTGAGGCGGGCAGCCTCGTGCTGGCCAAGCGCCTGGCGACGCTCGAGGAGGAGCGGCAGGTGGCGCGCGGTCTGGCCGTGGAGGCGACGCTGGCGCGCTCCAAGGCGGAAGCCGAGTTGCGCCAGCTCCGAGATGCCATCGACAAGGCATCCGGATGGCAAGGCTGGCTGCTGCGCCGCGCGAAGCGCGGACTGCGCTGATCTTCCCTGCTTCAGCCCGCCGGGACGGCTTGATCACGATGCGGCGGCATGGTCTCGGCTGCGGGCAGGGAAGCACCGGCAAGGCAGGCGGCGCGCGCCGTGCCAGCGAGGCTGATGCCGACGAGACCGGAATTGACCGTGCGAAGCCGGTCTTCCGTTTCCCGCCCGACAACGGCACAATCCAGTTCGTCGGGGGCGAACAGGGACTGGGTCAACAGGCCGCTCGTCATCCAGAAGCACAGCAGGAAAGCGACCGACCCCAGAAGCAGCTTGAGGCTACGCATGTGATCCCTTCTTGGGACAGGAGGCGAGCCGGACGGGGGGACCGGCCCTGGAGGCAAGTCTAGCGCTGTAAATCTCACCGAATCGTTAAGGTTGCAGAATTCCGAATCAATGCGCGTGGATTGTCAGGCAGGTCTGACGCTCCCGGATGGCGCCGGCCTGGGTTCGGCAATCATTCGGCAGGTCTCGAGAACTCCGGATGACGAACAAGCTCAGGGCGTCCCGGGTGCCGGTGAAAAGCCATAGATCAGCAGGCTGCCGACAATGACGACGGCCAGAACAATGATGATGATCCGGAAGGGCTTCGTGGCTTTGGCCATGATCAAACAACCTTTGTCGTTGATAAGGGCCACCTGGGGTGAGGCGGTCTCCGGGGCAACCCGCCAGGACGCCTAAGGTTAACGGCCGAGCCAGAGCAGGAGGCAGAGGCCAACCCATAAAAGAAAGCCCGCTCACCCAGAGGGTTCGCGGGCCAAGTGATACAGGGAGGCTTCACGTCTGGGAGACGTAGGGTCAATGACCCTGTCCGAAGAATCAGTCGGATAACCAGACGGTAAGCTCCACCATCTCATGCAAGAAGATGCTTTATCGCGGCGCACCCATGCGGAACATGCATAGTGCGCCTTGCATGTCAGCTGTTCGCCGCGGCGAGTTCCGCAACAAGAAAGTCGCGGAACACGCCCACCCGTTTGGAATTCCGCATTTCCTCCGGATACACGAAATACGCCTCGATGCGGGGCGCCTTGTAATCCTGCAGCACGGGAACGAGGTCGTTCAGCTGATCGCCCATGTAGTCCGGCATGGCCGCCAACCCGAGGCCGGAGCGCACCGCGTGCAGCATCGCGGGAAGGGAGTTCACCTCCACCGCCGCCCGACGTGGGCTGCCGGGGCGGCGGCCTGCTTCCAACAGCCAGTTGATGCTTTCCACCGGCGGGCGGTAATCGCCGTAAACGATCAGCCGGTGCGCATCGAGGTCCTCTGGCCGCTGCGGGATGCCCGCCTGTTTCAGGTAATCGGCATGGCCCACCACCTTCCAGCCGAAGGTCGCCACGTGGCGCTGGATCAGGTCCGGCTGCTTCGGCGGATGCATGCGGATCGCCACATCGGCCTCCCGCATGGCGAGGTCGAGTTCGGCATCGTCCAGCAGCATGGTGACCGTGACGTCCGGATTGATCCCCATGAACTTGCGCAGCCGCGGCGCCAGCCAGGTGGCGCCGAAGCCGGTGGTGGTGGTCACCTTGAGGCGGCCGGCCGCGCGCTCACGGCTTTCAGTCAGCAAGGCCTCGGTCATGGCCAGCTTGGCGAACACCTCCCGCACTGTGCGGTTCAGCGTCTCCCCCTGCTCGGTCAGGATCAGGCCCCGCGCATGGCGGTGGAACAGGGGCACCGCCAGCGCTTCCTCCAGCGCCTGGATCTGGCGCGACACGGCGGACTGGCTGAGATTCAGCGATTCCCCCGCATGGGTGAAGGAGCCGGCCTCGGCGACGGCATGGAAGACCCGGAGCTTGTCCCAGTCGAGCGGCATCAGGCGGCCTCGGCCGCTTGCTCTTCCTCGCTGACGGCGAGGAACTTCTCGGCCTCGAGCGCTGCCATACACCCGGTGCCGGCGGCGGTGACCGCCTGCCGATAGGTGCGGTCCTGCACGTCGCCGGCGGCGTAGACGCCTTCGCGGCTGGTGCGAGTCGAATCAGGCGCCGTCACCAGATAGCCCTCCGCATCCATGTCGAGTTGTCCGTGGAACAGGCTGGTCGCGGGGGCATGGCCGATGGCGACGAAGACGCCATCCACTGCCAGTTCCCGTGCCTCGCCGCTCCTGCGGTCGCGCAGGCGCAGGCCGCGCGCGACGGGCGTGCGGCCGCCGGTCTCGGCCAGCACCTCCTCCGTCACCGTGTCCCACAGCACCGTCACGTTGGGCTTGGCAAGCAGCCGCTTCTGCAGGATGCGCTCGGCGCGCAGCGAATCGCGGCGGTGGATCAGCGTCACGTGCTTGGCCAAGTTGGCGAGGTAGAGTGCCTCCTCCACCGCCGAGTTGCCGCCGCCGATCACCGCCACGTCCTTGCCGCGGTAGAAGAAGCCGTCGCAGGTGGCGCAGGCTGAGACACCGAAGCCGGACAGCTCCTTCTCGCCGGGAATGCCGAGCCACTTGGCCTGGGCCCCGGTCGCGATCACCACGGCATCCGCCACATAGGTGTCGCCCGAATCGCCGGTGGCGCGGAATGGCCGCTGGCCGAGATCGACCCCGGTTATCAGGTCGTACTGGATGCGGGCGCCAACATGCTCGGCCTGCTCCCGCATCTGCTCCATCAGCCACGGTCCCTGGATCGGCTGGGCGAAACCGGGAAAGTTCTCGACCTCGGTGGTGATGGTGAGCTGCCCGCCCGGCTGCATGCCGGCGACCACCAGCGGCTCCAGCCCGGCCCGGGCGGCATAGATGGCGGCCGTGTACCCGGCGGGTCCGGCGCCGAGGATCAGCAGGCGGGTACGATGGGTCTCGGGCAAGGCTCTGGTCCTGAAATCGCTTTGGGTTCCAAGCATATCGGAAAGAAGACCGTTGCTGGCAACCCGATGCCTTGAAGTGGGAGGGCTCTGCAAGGATATTGCGTCGGAAACGCCGCGCCAGCAACGAAATGGTCTCTGATGAAGTCTGATTCGACCGAAGCCCTGGATGCCGTGGATCGCCAGATCCTGGCCGAGCTGCAGGCCGATGGCCGCATGACCAATGTGGAGCTGGCCCGGCGTGTGGACCTTTCGGCGCCGCCCTGCCTGCGCCGGGTGCGCCGGCTGGAGGAGGCGGGCATCATCCGCGGCTACCATGCTGACATCGACCCTGTGGCGCTGGGCTGGCAGATCACCTTCTTCGCCGTGGTCGGGTTGGAAAGCCAGAAGCACGCCGTGCTGTCCGCCTTTGAGGCCGATGTCACCACCTGGCCGGAGGTCCGCGAATGCCACATGATTCGCGGCGGCGGCGATTTCATGCTGCGGCTGGTGGCGCGCGACACGGCGCACGAGAATCAGTTGACCAGCCGCCTTACCTCAGCCTCCAACGTGGCGCGGGTGATGACGCTGCAAACCATCCAGACGGCCAAGGAAGAGCCCGGCGTGCCGATCTGACGGCGTCAGCCCGCCTCGACCGGATGCCTCACTGTGCCCGGCGCACCACGTAGTCCGCCGCCACCAGCGCGGCGATGATAGCCTGGCCCTGCACGGAGTCGCGCACCTCGATCATCAGTTCCAGCTCGGTGGATTGCACCGTGGGCGCCCCGAACAACTGCTGGTGCTTGACCTCGATGACGTTGCCGCCGGCGTCCGAGATGCGCTTCGAGATATCGGCCAGCATGCCGGGCCGATCCGGAATGTCGAAATGCAGCCGCAGGATGCGGCCGTCGCGCAGCAACTGCCGCAGCAGCACGTTGGACAGTGCGCGGGCATCAATGTTGCCGCCACAGACCGGAGTGCCGACGCGGCGGCCGGCGAAGCGGACGGGATGGGTCAGCAGGGCGGCAACGCCGGCGGCCCCGGCACCCTCCGCCACTACCTTGGCGCCCTCCGCCAGCAGCGCGATGCCCTGTTCCACGGCCCGCTCCGGCACCACCAGCACCTCGATGTCCAGGCGCTTCAGCAGGGCGTAGGGGTTTTCCCCCACATCGCGCACGGCGATACCCTCGGCGATGGTGGGGCCGCCCACCGAAACCGGCTGGCCGGCCAGGCGCTGCGCCATGGCGGGGTATCCCTCCACCTCGACGCCATACACCTTCAGCGCGGGATTTAGCTCCAGCGCGGCGGCGGCGCAGCCAGCCAGCAGCCCGCCGCCGCCGACCGGGAATATCAGGGTGTCGAGGCCCGGGCCGTCCTCGATCATCTCGATCGCCATGGTGCCCTGGCCGGCCATGACGCCCGGATCATTATAGGGATGGATAAAGGTCAGCCCGTCGCGCAGGGCCAGCAGATGGGCATGGGCCGCGGCCTCGGCCAGGGTTTCGCCATGCAGCACCACGGTGGCGCCCCAGCTCTCGGTGCGGACCACCTTGGTGGCCGGGGTGAAGCGCGGCATCACGATGGTGGCGCGAATGCCAAGCAAGCTGGCATGTCGCGCCACCGCCTGGGCGTGGTTGCCGGCCGACATGGCGATCACGCCGGTGGCCTTCTCCCGCGCCGTCAGCAGCGCCAGCCGGTTGGCCGCGCCGCGCTCCTTGAAGGCGCCGGTGGCCTGCAGGTTATCGAGTTTCAGCCACACCTCGCAGCCGGCGACGCGGCCGATGGCCGGCGCCGGCACGAGCGGCGTGCGCAGCACCGCACCCGCGATCCGCACGGCGGCCTCCCGCACATCGGCCAGGGTAATGAAGGTGGGCGAGGGGTCCTCGATCAGCGATCCCGGCAGGCTGCGACTGGGCATCGCGTTAGACGAAGCGGACCTTGGTGATCTCATAAGCCCGGGCGCCACCCGGCGCCGGCACCTCGACCGTGTCGCCCACCGACTTGCCGAGCAGCGCCTTCGCCAGCGGCGAGGACAGCGAGATCGAGCCCTGCTTGGTGTCGGCCTCATGCTGGCCGACGATGCGGTAGGTCTTTTCTTCCTCGCTGTCGTCGTCGATGATCGTGACGGTGGCGCCGAAGCGGACCTGGTCGCCCGACAGCTTCGACACGTCGATCACCTCGACGGAGGGAATCACCCCTTCCAGTTCGGCGATGCGGCCCTCGATGAACGACTGGTGCTCACGGGCCGCGTGGTATTCGGCATTTTCCGACAGGTCGCCATGCTCGCGCGCCTCGGCGATCGCCCGGATGACGGCGGGGCGTTCCTCCGACTTCAACTGCCGCAACTCCTCCTCCAGCTTGGCGAGGCCCTGTGCGGTCATCGGGAACTTCTGCACGGCAGTCCCTTCCTTCATACGCGGCTACGGCCGCCGGGCTGTTCGCCGGGCGGCTGCCGGCCCCTCCAGCGGGGCCTGTGGCGAAAAATACGGAACGGGCGGATCCGGTTGCACGGATCCGCCCGTCATCAGAAAGAGGTATGAAAATAAGCCTGAAGCGGCGCCACATCAAGGGTTCCGGCCTTCAGCGCCGCAATGGCGTGCACGGCGGCCCGCGCGCCGGCCATGGTGGTGTAGTGCGGAACGCCCTGGGTCAGCGCGCCGCGGCGGATGTCGAAGCTGTCCGACACCGCCTGGCCGGTGCCGGTGGTGTTGATCACCAGCTGGATCTCACCGTTGCGGATGGCGTCCACGCAATGCGGCCGGCCCTCCATCACCTTGTTCACCACCGAAACCGGCAGGCCAGCATCGCGCAGCACTGCGGCGGTGCCCTTGGTGGCGGTCACCTGGAAGCCCATTTCAGTCAGCCGGCGGGCGAGCTGGATGGCGGTCTTCTTGTCGCTGTCCTTGACGGAAACAAACGCGTTCCCGGCCTCTGGCAACTTCACGCCCGCCCCCAGCTGCGACTTGGCGAAGGCACGTTCGAAGGATGCGTCGAGACCCATCACCTCGCCGGTCGACTTCATCTCGGGGCCGAGGATGACGTCGACATTGGGGAAGCGGTTGAAGGGGAACACCGCTTCCTTCACGGCGACGTGGCGGCTGATCGCCTCGTCATCCAGCTTGAATTCGGACAGCTTGGCGCCGGCCATCACGCGGGCGCCGATCTTGGCCACCGGAACGCCGGTCGCCTTGGCGACGAAGGGCACGGTGCGGGAGGCGCGGGGGTTGACCTCCAGCACATAGATCTCACCGTCCTTGACGGCGTACTGGACGTTCATCAGGCCCTTGACCTTGAGGGCCTTGGCCATCGCCTCGGTTTCCGCCTTCAGCTCGGTGATGATGGCGGGCGAGAGCGAGTAGGGCGGCAGGGAGCAGGCGCTGTCGCCGGAATGGATGCCGGCTTCCTCGATATGCTCCATCACGCCGGCGACGTAGACCTCGCCCGCCGCGTCGGCGATGCAGTCCACGTCGACCTCGATGGCGTCCTGCAGGTATTGGTCAATCAGGATCGGGTTCTCCCCCGACACCTTCACCGCCTCCTGCCCGAAGCGCAGCAGCTGCTCCTTGTTGTAGGCGATCTCCATGGCCCGGCCGCCGAGCACATAGGAGGGGCGCACCACCACCGGATAGCCGATGCGCTCCGCCTCCTCCACCGCCTCCTCCAGCGTGCGGACGATGCCGTTCTGCGGCTGCTTCAGCCCCAGGCCCTTCAGGAGCTGCTGGAACCGCTCGCGATCCTCGGCGATGTCGATGGCCTCGGCGGAGGTGCCGAGGATCGGGATCCCGGCCTTGTCGAGCGCCTGGCTCAACTTCAACGGCGTCTGGCCGCCATACTGCACGATGCAGCCCAGCACCTCGCCACGCTCCTGTTCCTTGCGGATCAGCGAAATCACGTCCTCGGCCGTCAGCGGCTCGAAGTAGAGGCGATCGGAGGTGTCATAATCGGTGGACACCGTTTCGGGATTGCAGTTGACCATGATGGTCTCGAAGCCGGCGTCGCGCAGCGCATAACAGGCATGGACGCAGCAATAGTCGAACTCGATGCCCTGGCCGATGCGGTTCGGACCGCCGCCCAGGATCACGATCTTCTTCCGGTCCGTCGGCTGGGATTCGCACACCGGCGTGCCGAAGCCACCCTCATAAGTGGAATACATGTAGGGCGTGTCGGAGGCGAACTCGCCGGCGCAGGTGTCGATGCGCTTGAACACCGGCAGCACGCCCAGCTCCTGCCGCAGCGCCATCACCGCGGCCTCGTTCTGCCCGGTCAGCACGCCGAGGCGCTTGTCGGAGAAGCCCATCGCCTTCAGGCGGCGGAGGCCGGTGGCATCCTGCGGCAGGCCCTCGGCGCGGACGCATTCTTCGGCGCGGACGATTTTCTCGATCTCGCGCAGGAACCAGGGCTCGAACTTGCAGGCGGCGTGGATCTCCTCGACCGTGAGGCCGGCGCGGAAGGCCTGTGCCACGTTCAGCACGCGGTCCGGCTTCGGCGTGGCGAGGGAGGCGATGTGCGCCTCCTTCGAGCCGTCGCTCGGATGGCCGATATCGTCGAGGCCGGAGAGGCCGGTCTCGAGCGAGCGCAGGCCCTTCTGCAGCGCCTCGTTGAAGGAGCGGCCGATGGCCATCGCCTCGCCCACCGACTTCATCGAGGTGGTCAGCGTGGCCGGCGTGCCGGGGAACTTCTCGAAGGTGAAGCGCGGGATCTTGATGACGACGTAGTCGATGGTCGGCTCGAAGGAGGCCGGCGTCACCATGGTGATGTCGTTCTTCAGCTCGTCCAGCGTATAGCCGACGGCGAGCTTGGCGGCGATTTTGGCAATCGGGAAGCCGGTGGCCTTGGAGGCCAGCGCCGAGGAGCGCGACACGCGCGGGTTCATCTCGATCACCACCATGCGGCCGTCAGCAGGGTTGACGCCGAACTGCACGTTGGAGCCGCCGGTGTCGACGCCGATCTCGCGCAGGCACGCGATCGAGGCGTCGCGCATGCGCTGATATTCCTTGTCCGTCAGCGTCAGCGCCGGCGCCACCGTGACGCTGTCGCCGGTGTGCACGCCCATCGGGTCCAGGTTCTCGATGGAGCAGACGATGATGCAGTTGTCCGCGCTGTCGCGGACCACCTCCATCTCGTATTCCTTCCAGCCCAGTACCGATTCCTCGATCAGGACCTCGTTGGTCATCGAGGCGGACAGGCCGGCCGAGACGATCTGCTCGAATTCTTCCTTGTTGTAGGCGATGCCGCCGCCCGTGCCGCCCAGCGTGAAGGAAGGCCGGATGACGCAGGGCAGCTTCACCTGCTCCAGGCCCGCCCGCGCCTCCTCCATGGTGTGGGCGATGTGCGAGCGCGGGCTCTCGATGCCGATCTTGGTCATCGCGTCGCGGAACTTCAGCCGGTCCTCGGCCTTGTCGATCACCTCGGCCTTGGCGCCGATCAGCTCGCAGCCATACTTCGCCAGCACGCCGGCCTCGGCCAGCTTCAGGGAGGTGTTGAGCGCCGTCTGGCCGCCCATGGTGGGCAGCAGCGCGTCTGGCCGTTCCTTGGCGATGATCTTCTCGACCATCTCCACGGTGATCGGCTCGATATAGGTGGCGTCCGCCAGGCCGGGGTCGGTCATGATGGTGGCGGGGTTGGAGTTCACCAGGATCACCCGGTAGCCCTCCGCCCGCAGCGCCTTGCAGGCCTGCGCCCCGGAATAATCGAATTCGCAGGCCTGGCCGATGACGATGGGGCCGGCCCCGATGATCATGATGGACTTGATGTCGGTGCGCTTCGGCATCGGGGGACCCCGTCGTTAAGGGAGAAATTCAGCCATGCACCGACAGGCCGCCATCCACGGGGATGGCGGTGCCGGTGATGAAGGCGGCATCGTCGCTGGCCAGAAAGGCGGCGATGCCGGCGAAGTCGCGGGGCAGGCCCCAGCGCTTCTGCGGCGTGCGCGACAGCACGCGCTCGTTCAGTTCCGGCATGTCGCGCTTGGCGCCGGCTGTGAGTTCCGTCTCGATCCAGCCGGGCAGGATGGCGTTGGCCGTGATGCCGTCCGGTCCCCAGGCCACCGCGAGCGACCGGGTGTATTGCACGATGCCGCCCTTGCTGGCGCCGTAGGCTGGCGAGAGCGGCAGGCCGAAGATCGACATCATGGAACCGATGCAGATGACGCGGCCACGGCCATTGGCCTTCAGATGTGGGTAGGCGGCGCGGCTCATCCGCATGGCGCTGGTCAGGTTGGCATCCATCACCGCGTGCCAGTCCTCGTCCGTCACCTCCTGCGGCAGGCGGCGGATGTTGGTGCCCGCATTGTTAACCAGGATGTCGAGGCCGCCCGCCTGATCCACCACCTGCGCGATCACGCGGTCGGCGGCGCCGGCTTCGGCCAGATCGGCCTGGATGGCGAAGGCGTCCTTGCCCAGCTCGGCCACAGCGGCCTTGTTCTTGTCGGCGTTGCGGCCCACCACGGCGACCCAGGCGCCGGAGGCGGCCAATCCACGCGCCATGCCGAGGCCGATGCCGCCATTGCCGCCGGTGACCACTGCGACGCGGCCGCTGAGATCGAACATGCCCTGCTTCCTTCCCGTGTTCGGCCGTGGAGATCCCCTCCGGGATCAGCCCTTGTGCTTCTCGATCATCTCAACGAAGCGGTGGAAGAGATAGTGGCTGTCGGACGGGCCGGGGCTGGCTTCCGGGTGGTACTGCACGGAGAAGGCCGGCCTGTGCTCGGCGGCGATGCCCTCGTTGGAGCCGTCGAACAGCGACACATGGGTGATCTTCACGCCTTCGGGCAGGGATTTATCATCCACCGCGAAGCCATGGTTCTGCGAGGTGATCTCCACCCGCCCCGTCGCCAGATCCTTCACTGGCTGGTTGGCGCCGCGATGGCCGCGATCCAGCTTGTAGGTCCTGGCGCCCAGCGCCAGCGCCAGCAGCTGGTGACCGAGGCAGATGCCGAACACCGGCTTGCCCGCCTCCAGCACGCCCCTGATGGCCGGCACCGCGTACTCGCCCGTTGCCGCCGGGTCGCCGGGACCGTTGGACAGAAACACGCCATCCGGGTTCTGCGACAGGATATCCTCGGCGGTGGCGGTGGCGGGCAGCACCGTCACGTCGCAGCCGGCATCGGCCAGGCAGCGCAGGATGTTGCGCTTGGCGCCGTAATCCACGGCCACGACCTTGTGCTTCTTGGCCGGCGACGGCTCGAAGCCCTCGCCCCAGTGCCAGAGTCCTTCTTCCCAGCGGTAGGACTGGCGGCACGACACTTCCCTGGCGAGGTCCATGCCTTCCAGCCCCGGCCAGCCAGTGGCCTGCGCCCGGAGGGCCGCGAGGTCGAACCGGCCATTGGCGGGAAAGGCCAGCACGCCGTTCGGCGCCCCGGAGTCGCGGATGCGGGTGGTCAGCGCCCGGGTGTCGAGGCCGGCGATGCCGGGAATGCCATGGCTCTTCAGCCAGTCATCCAGGTGGCGCGTGGCGCGGTAATTCGCGGGCTCGGTCAGGTCCAGCTTCACGACAAGGCCGCGCGCGGCAGGGGTGATGCTTTCCACATCCTCGGCATTGGCGCCGACATTGCCGATATGGGGAAAGGTGAAGGTGATGATCTGCCCGGCGTAGGAGGGGTCCGTCAGGGTTTCCTGATAACCCGTCATGCCGGTGTTGAAGCAGATTTCCCCGACGCTGGTGGTGTGGGCGCCGAAGCCCAGGCCCCAGAACACGGAACCATCGGCCAGCACCAGGGCCGCGGTGGCGCCGGCGGGCGGCTGCTGCTGCGGTGCGGCGCCGGGGGTGATGCCTGGGACGGTTTCGGGGGCCATGCTCGTCTCCGCGTTCGAAGGGGTCGTGGGGGAGGACAGCCGGGCCAGCGCATCCAGCGGCAATCCGGTGGCGGCACTGACGGCCGGCCAGTGCTTGGGTGGAATGGCACGCGCTTGCCGCCACTTCCGCACGGCTTCGGTGCCGACGCCGCATCGCGTCGCCAGGGCTTCGGCGCCGCCCATCAGGGCAATGATATCTTCCACGGACCGCATGATGTCCTTATCTGGGAAAATATTTCCCAGTTCAAGGCGTATCCGCCACTTGGGAAAATTCTTCCCAAGTGGCTTCCCGGTGTTGCCGGGTTCTGAAGCCGCTTTATACCCCGCCCTCGCGAGAGGGCCTACCCTCCGCCCGAACCAGGAGCTTCAAGCCATGAGCCTGCGCGCGCGCTTCACCGAGGAATTGAAGATCTCCATGGTGGCCAAGGATGCGCCCCGCACCTCCACCATCCGCATGATCATGGCCAAGCTGAAGGATGCTGACATCGCCGCCCGGCCCACGGGGATCGAACAGGTACCGGAGGAGCAGATCGTCTCTATGCTGCGCGGCATGGTGAAGTCCCGACGGGAAAGCGAGGCTCTGTACCGCCAGGGCAACCGCCCCGAGTTGGCCGACAAGGAAGCTGCCGAGATTGCCGTGATCGAGGGCTTCCTGCCGCAGCAGATGGACGAGGCCGCGCTGCAGGCGGCGGTGGCCGAGGCGGTGCAGGAAGCGGGCGCCACCTCGATCAAGGACATGGGCAAGGTGATGGCGGTGCTGAAGACCAGGCACGCGGCCAGCATGGACATGGCCAAGGCCGGGCCGCTGGTGAAGGCGGCGCTGGGCGCCTAAGCTCGACGCGGCCGGAACGGAACAGAACAGAGGAGGATCGGGTGTCGCTGCCGCCGAACTTCCTGGAGGAGCTGCGCCTGCGCACGCCGCTGGCGGCGCTGATCGGGCGCAACACCAAGCTGACCCGTGCCGGCCGGCAATGGAAAGGGTGCTGCCCGTTCCACGGGGAAAAGTCTCCCTCCTTCTACGTGTACGACGACCACTACCACTGCTTCGGCTGCGGTGCGCATGGCGACGCGATCGCCTTCGTGATGCAGAGCCAGGGCGCCACCTTTCCCGAGGCCGTGGAGCGGCTGGCCGCCGAGGCCGGGCTCGACGTGCCCAAGGCGACGCCGCAGCAGGCGAAGCGTGAGGCTAAGGCGCGGGACCTGCACGGCGTGCTCCAGGCGGCCGCCGACGCGTTCCAGCGCCGGCTGCGCCTGCCGGAAGGCCGCGCCGCACTGGACTACCTCCTGCGCCGGGGCCTGACCGAGGAGACCATCCGCAAATTCGGCCTGGGCTGGTCCGGCGGCGGCCGCGGCGCCCTGGCGGCCGACCTGAAGGGCCAGGGCATCGAGATCCGCCAGCTCTGCGAGGCCGGGCTCATGCGGGAAGGGGAGGGCGACCAGCCACCCGTCGACCTGTTCTTCAACCGCGTCATGTTCCCGATCCGCGATCGGCGCGGCCGCATCATCTCCTTTGGCGGGCGCATCCTGGGCGACGGGCTGCCGAAATACGTGAATGGTCCGGAAACCGAACTGTTTTCCAAGCGCCGCAACCTGTACGGCCTCGACTTGGCGCGGGAAGCCGCCTTCAAGGGGGCGCCGGTGGTGGTGGCGGAAGGCTACATGGATGTCATCGCCCTGCATCAGTCGGGCTTTGCCGGCGCTGTTGCCCCGCTCGGCACCGCGCTGACGGAGGAACAGCTGGCGGAGCTCTGGCGGCTCGCGCCGCAACCCCTGCTGTGCTTCGACGGCGATGCCGCGGGTGCCCGCGCCGCCGCCCGCACCGCCGAGCTGGCGTTGCCGCTGCTCTCGCCTGACCGGTCGCTCGGCTTTGTCGCCCTGCCATCGGGCGAGGACCCGGACACGCTGATCAAGTCGGGCGGACCGCGCGCCTTCCAGGCGGTGCTGGAGGCGGCCAAGCCCCTGTCCGGCGTGCTCTACGACATGCTGGCGGCACGCTTCCCCGGCGGCGACACGCCGGAAAGCCGCGCGGCGCTGCGCCACCTCCTGGAGGAAACCGCCGGCAAGATCCCCGACAAATTCCTGGCCGGCGAATACCGCCGGACGCTGCTGGACCGCTTCTTCGCCAGCCAGCGGCGGTCGCCTCCGCCACGCCCCTGGAGCGGACGGGATGGCGGGCGCGGGGGCGGTGACCGTGCGGGGCGCGGCCTCCGCCACGCCCCCGGCTTCACGCCGCTCCGGCCCGGCATCGACCCGGCCCAGGTGCGGGTGGAACAGGCGCGCTGCCTGTTGGCCATCACGGCCGCGCATCCCTGGCTGCTGCCGGAGATCGAGGAAGCCCTGGGCCAGCTCGACCTGCCGGATGGCCTGCCGCACCAGCTGCGGCAATGCCTGCTGGCCTGGCACGGCGCGGCGTCCCAGCTTGAAGCCGCCCTGTTATCCGACCATCTGCAGGCAACCGAGCCGGAAGGCTGGCGATGGCTGCGGCAATCGCCCCGCATGCTGCCCGCGGCCTGCGCGGCGGAAGCCCTGCCGAAGCTGGTGGCGGAGCAGTGGTGGTATTTCTTCGGCCGTTTCCGTGGCGAAGCCGCCTTGCTGGCCGAGCGCCAGCAGGCCGAGCGCGACTTCGCCGCCACGGGCGACGCGGTGGCGCAGACGCGGTTGATCCGGCTCAACGAGCTGCTGGCCGCCCAGCGTCGCGGCGACCTGCAGGAAGAAGCCTTCGGCGACGCCGGCGAGTTGCATTAGTCGCCGGCGCGCCGGGCACTCGCGCGGCGATGCCCGGCGCGCCGTCATCAGACAACCATCTTCGGTACGCTCACGCGCGCTCTTGTGTTGGCGGGGGCGGGGGCGTTATGGCCCTAGGGTGGGGTGCCTTGTGCCTCTGCGCGGAGGCCACCGGCCGGTCCGACAGGGCGGGTTGCGGAACCAGGGTGAGGCACCCGGGCCAAAACGGGCCTGGGCAGTGTCAGACGGAGCGAATCGGCATGGCGAGCAAGGTCGCAAACGGCACCGACACGGTCGAGAACCGCGACGAGGCGGTGGAAGGGGCGCTCCTCGACACCCTCTCGGCGGCGGTCAAGAAGCTGGTCGCGCGCGGCAAGGAGCGCGGCTACGTCACTTATGACGAGTTCAACGCCTCCCTGCCGCAGGAGCAGGTGTCCTCCGAGCTGATCGAAGACACCATGGCGATGCTGAGCGACCTCGGCATCAACCTGGTCGAGGCCGAGGAAGCCGAGGACCCGGAAGGTGCCAGCAAGGCCCCCGCCAAGGCGGAAGGCACCGAGGGCGAGGAGGAAGAGGAAGAATCCTCCGGCAATGTGGACGAGGAAAGCGTCGGCCGCACCGACGATCCGGTCCGCATGTACCTGCGCGAGATGGGCAGCGTCGAACTGCTCTCCCGCGAGGGCGAGATCGCCATCGCCAAGCGCATCGAGGCCGGGCGCGACATGATGATCGGCGGGCTCTGCGAGAGCCCGCTCACCTTCCAGGCCATTCTCACCTGGCACGAGGCGGTCAAGGACGGCCGCATGGCGCTGCGCGAGGTGATCGACCTCGAGGCGACCGCCAGCGCCGACAGCCCGGACGTGCCGCCGCCGGCCGAGGCCGAGGAATTCGAGGAGGGCGAGGAAGGCGAGGGCGTCGGCCTGTCGCTGTCGGCGCTGGAGGAAAAGCTGAAGCCCGAGGCGCTGGCCGCTTTCGAGGCGATCGAGGACCTGTACGGCAAGCTGCAGAAGCTGCAGTCCAAGCGCATGGACGCCTACACCGCCGGCGAGGAACTGGTCGGCAAGAGCGAGAAGACCTACGAGAAGCTGCGCGACGAGCTGGTGGCGCTGGTGGAGAAGGTTCAGCTTCACAACAACCGCATCGAGGAGCTGGTCGACCAGCTGAAGGGGCTGAACCGCCGCATCACCGGCTTCGAGGGGCAGGTGCTGCGCCTTGCCGAGGCCAGCAAGGTGAAGCGCGAGGATTTCCTGCAGCATTGGCGCGGCGCCGAGATCGATCCGGCCTGGTTCGAGCGTATCGCCGCCCTGCCGCAGAAATCCTGGAAGAACTTCGTCGAGCGCTCGCGCGGCGATGTGGAGCAGATCCGCGCGCAGATCAGCCAGACCGCGGCGCTGACCGGACTTCCGGTGGACGAGTTCAAGCGGGTCTATTCCACCGTGTCGCGCGGCGAGCGCGACATGACCCAGGCGAAGAAGGAGATGATCGAGGCCAACCTCCGCCTCGTCATCTCCATCGCCAAGAAATACACCAACCGTGGCCTGCAGTTCCTGGACCTGATCCAGGAAGGCAATATCGGCCTGATGAAGGCGGTCGATAAGTTCGAGTACCGCCGCGGCTACAAGTTCTCGACCTACGCGACCTGGTGGATCCGGCAGGCGATCACCCGCTCCATCGCCGACCAGGCACGCACCATCCGCATCCCCGTGCACATGATCGAGACGATCAACAAGCTGGTGCGGACCAGCCGCCAGATGCTGCACGAGATCGGCCGCGAGCCGCAGCCGGAGGAACTTGCGGAAAAACTCGGCATGCCGCTGGAGAAGGTGCGCAAGGTCCTCAAGATCGCCAAGGAGCCGATTTCGCTCGAAACGCCGATCGGCGACGAGGAAGACAGCCACCTCGGCGACTTCATCGAGGACAAGGCCGCCATCATCCCGCTGGACGCCGCCATCCAGACCAACCTGCGCGAGGCCACGACGCGGGTGCTGGCCAGCCTGACCCCGCGCGAGGAGCGCGTGCTGCGCATGCGCTTCGGCATCGGAATGAATACCGACCACACCCTGGAAGAGGTCGGCCAGCAATTCAACGTGACGCGCGAGCGCATCCGCCAGATCGAGGCCAAGGCGCTGCGCAAGCTCAAGCACCCGAGCCGCAGCCGCAAGCTGCGGTCCTTTCTGGACAGCTGACCATGGGATTGTCCCTGGTGGAGCCGGCGATCCGCGTCGCCGTGCAGGTGACCTTTCTGCGCATGGCGACGCCGCCTGCCGAGGCGGGGCCGCCGCTTCCGGGTGATGCCCATCTGGACAAGCTGGCGCGCTGTACCGTGCCTTTCTATCGCTACCTCTACAATACGGTCGGCGGCGACTACGTCTGGTGGCTGCGTCGCGCGGCGTCCAATGCCGAGCTGGATGCCATCCTGGGCGATCCGGCCGTGTCGGTGCATGTGCTGTACCGCGGCGGTGCTCCGGCCGGCTTCTTCGAGCTGGAGCGGCGGCCCGCCACCGGCACCACCAACATCGCCTATTTCGGCCTGCTGCCGCATGCGGTGGGCCACGGCCTGGGCCGCGGCTTCCTGCGCGCCGCCATCGGCGCGGCCTGGGCCACGGGCTGTGGCGTGGTGACGGTGAACACCTGCACCGCCGATCATCCGCGCGCGCTGCCGAACTATCTGGGCGCCGGCTTCACCCGCCTGCGCACCGTGCGGGAAATCTGGCCGGTGCCGGTCCGGCTCGGGCTGAAGGTTCCGGAACACCTGCTGGCCTGAGCCCGCTCCGGCGGGAAAGATCTTCTTAACACTTCCGCGCCATGGTCGCCGCGCCGCCGGTGGCTGGCGGCCGGAGGCCGGCCTGATGCCCTTTGCTCCTCGCGCCGCTCACCTCGGGCGCCGCCTGTGGACGTCTCCCTGGGGCGTCGCAGGTCTGGCGCTGGCAGCGTTGCTGCCGCTTCTGATCCTGCTGGCGCTGCCACTTCGGCCGGCACCGGATATGGCGCTGGAACGGGCGCGCCTCGACACCGCACGGGCCGCGATCGGCTGGGTGGCGGTGTTGGCGGCCAGCCAGGCGACCGAGGTGGAAGCCGGCCGCCTGCCGCTGGACCAGGCGCAGGCGGCGACGTTGCGCGCCGCGCGTGGCCTGCGGCACAGTGGCGTCGAGAGTGTTTTCATCCTGGATGCGGCAGGCGACGTGTTGCTGTTCCCGGCCCAACCGGAGCTGGAAGGCCAGCCGGCCAGCGCCGTGCGCGATGTTGACGGGCAGCCCTGGCTCGCGGCCATGGCCGCCACGGCCGCGGCCGCCGATTGGACGTTGGTGCCGTTCCGCCAAGCATCGCCGCAGACCGGGCACCGGCAGGAGAAACTCGGGACGTCGCGGCGCAGCGTGGCCTGGAACTGGACCATTGGCAGCGCGGTGGCCGTGGACGACCTGCGGACTGCGTCGCGGGGAGTGGCCTCGCGCCATGGTTTGGTGCTGGCGCTGCTGGGTGTCGGCTCGGCCGCGCTTCTGTTGCTGCTGGGGTGGCGGGGTTTCCGACCGGGACCCGCGGCCCGCCCTGCCGCGGCACCCGCCGGCGGGGCGGGTCCCGGGCCGGGCCTGGAGCCGTCACCCTTGCAGCAAGCCTCCACGGTGACGCGGGATGCGGCCACAGCACTGGAACAGGCCGATCCCAACTGGGATCAAGCCCTCGGACGTGCCGAGGCGCTGGTCGCGACCTTGCTTGCCGCGGCACCCGCCCCGCGCGATGCGGAGCGTCTCGTCGTCGCGGTGGACCATGTGGCGTCCCTGGCCGCGGCGCTGGGCGCCAGGCTGCGCGAGGCTGCCACTGCCGCCGGCGACGCAGCCCAGCTGGCCCGCGCCGGAGCGCGGAGCGCCGGGTCCCTGACCGAACAGACGCTCGGGCTGGGGGAGACGGCGCGGCGCATGACCGGTGGTGCCGGTTCCGTCGCGCGGCTGCTTCCGGCTGTTCAGCGCGCCGACAGGCCCCGGCGGCCGGGGATGGAGCGGGTGCATCGCTTGGCCGACGATGCCGGCCATGCCGGTGGGCAGGCCAGTGCCCAGTTGCGGATGCTGCAGGAGGCCACGATGCGGATCGTGGCAGGGCTGCGGGCGGTGGAGGCGGCGCTCCTCGAGCCAGACCAGGCAGCATCGCCGGAGCCGCGCGGTGCAGCGCCGCACCGCGCGGAACCAGCGGCGGCGCCCGCGCGGGAAACCCACCCGGCGCAGATCAAGGAAGCGTTGCAGCAGGTCGCCCTTCAGGGCGAAGCGCTGCACGCAGCCTTGCACGGATTGCAGCAGCGGATGGATCGCGAAGCCGCCACCGACTAAGAGGTGGCGGCAGCGGCAGGCCCGGAAACGTCGTGCCGCCGTGGCGCCAGGATAATCGCTGGCGCCGATCGGCTCACCGGGCGGCGGCGATCTGCTTCTCGATGATCTCGGCGGCCTGGGCGGCGTTGCCCCAACCCTTCACCTTCACCCACTTGCCCGGCTCCAGATCCTTGTAGCGGGTGAAGAAGTGCTCGATGGCGTCGCGGGTGATCTTCGGCAGGTCTTCCAGCTCCTTCACATCGGTGAAGGCAAGGGTGATCTTGTCGTGCGGTACGCAGACCAGCTTCTCGTCCTGGCCGCTTTCATCCTCCATGAACAGCACGCCGACGGGGCGCGCGCGGATCACCGCGCCGGGCACCACCTGGGTCGGAACCAGCACCAGCGCGTCGGACGGATCGCCGTCATCGGCCAGCGTGCCGGGGATGAAGCCATAGGCGGCGGGATAAGCCATCGGGGTAAACAGGAAGCGATCCACCACCACGGCGCCGCTGTCCTTGTCCACCTCGTACTTCACCGAGCTTCCCTGCGGAATCTCGATCACCACGTTGATGTCGTGCGGCGGCGTCTTGCCGGTGGAAATCTTGGTCACGTCCATGGCTGGAATCCGTTCCGAAGGAAGAGGTGAGGCGGTGGCTGGTTAGCAGGGGGCGGCGGCAGCGGCAACGCAAGCATGGCCGGCTGGTGGGGGCTTGCCGGACGGGCCGGGCTCCGCGCAGCATGCCCGATCAACCCGGCGCGCGGCCACGCAGCACGGGACGCCAGGGATGCAGAGGGGACGCCCGACCATGACCACCCGCCGCCGCTTGCTTTCGGCAACCGCCGCCCTGCCCATGCTCGCCCTGCCGGCCGTCGGACGTACCCAGCCGGCCGCGGCGCCTGTGGTGGCGCGGCTGGATTTCAGCTTCACCGACTACACCACGCGTGGCGGCGGGCGCCTGCCGGTGGTGCGCATCGGCTACCAGACGGCCGGACGACTGAACGCAGCAGGCGACAACGCCGTGCTGATCACGCATTTCTTCAGCGGCAACGGCCACGCCTTCGGCCGGCTGGAGCCGCAGGGACCGCTCGGCTGGTGGGACAGCATCATCGGCCCCGGCAAGCCGATCGACACGGACCGTTTCTACGTGGTCGCCTCGGACAGCCTGGTGAACCTGAACGCCCCGGACCGGCACACCATCACCACCGGGCCCGCTTCGGTGAACCCATCCACCGGGCGGCCCTGGGGGCTGAATTTTCCGGCCGTCTCGATCCGTGACTTCGTGGAGGTGCAGAAGCGGCTGCTGGAATCGCTCGGCGTCCGGCGCTTGGCGCTGGTGGCGGGACCCAGCATGGGCGCGCTCCAGGCCGTGGAATGGGCCGCCGCCCATCCCGCCATGGTGGAGCGGGTGATCCCGGCGATCGGCACTGGCGAGGTGGATGCCTGGATGATGGGCTGGCTCGACCTCTGGTGCGCTCCGATCCGGCTCGATCCCAATTGGCGCAACGGCGATTATTACGGCCAGGGACGCGACGCGCCGCTGCGCGGGCTGGCCGAATCGCTGAAGCTGGTGACCTTGCATTCGCGCGATCGCGGCTGGGCCGCGCAATTCGGCCGCCGCCCGGCGGAAGGCCAGGAGCCGGCCCGCCGCGTGCAGGACCGCTTCGCCATCGAGCAATGGCTGGACAGCGCCGCCAGCGCCCGTTCGCGGCTCTCCGATGCCAATTCCTTTCTCTATCTCGCACGGGCCAATCAGTTGTTCTTGAACGAATACGAGAGCGGCGCCGCGGCATTGGCCGGCGCGCCGCAACGCTGGCTGGTGCTGCCGAGCCAGGGCGACCGCGTGTTCCCGATCGAATACAGCCGTGAACTGGAGGCCACGCTGCGCCAGGCCGGCAAGCAGGTGGAACTGGTGCCGCTGCGCGGCGGCCTCGGCCATCTGGAAGGGGTCAGCAACATCGCCCAGGCCGAGGACGCGATCCGGCGCTTTCTTGCTCCGTGACGCGGCTCGGTTTAGCACTGCGCTGGGCGCTCAGGGCGCCCGTCGCTGCCTCGCGCCCGTAGCTCAATGGTCAGAGCGGGCCGCTCATAACGGCTTGGTTGCGGGTTCGAGTCCTGCCGGGCGCAAGGCGTGACGAAAAACCAGGACGGGATGCAGCTACAGGTTGCTTTCAGGCCCGTGTGATGATCCATAGAGCGAGGTTCTGGCAGGTGGCCAGCCTTGGAGGGTGGATTGTCCAGTTCCCTGCTCTTGCCGCCTCCTGAGAGCCGGGCCGGCAATGCCTCACCCATGATCTGGCGCGACATGGCCGCAACGCCTGACTGGTGCCAGCGAGGCGGGCTGGAGCTCTGGATCGGCCTGAACCTCGGAGTGGCGCTGGCCTATCTCGGCCTGGGCTGGGCCGTGGGCCGCTTCTTCGCCGCCTATGGATTGTTTCCGGCCCCGATCTGGCTGCCGGCCGGCCTTGCCGGGGTGGCGGCGATGCTGGGCGGCCCCCGCTTGCTGCCCGGTGTCTTTCTCGGCTCCTTTCTGGTGAATGCCGGCGTCTTCGGCAGCGCGCCGCCGCTGGCGGCGATGATCTCGGCCGGCAATGCGCTGGGTCCCTGGGCGGGCGCCGTGCTGACCCGGCGTTTTCGCCCCCACACCGGCTTGTTCACCCGCTTCCGCGGGGTGGTGGCATTCCTGGCCGGCGTCGTGCTGCTGCACGCCGCCTTGTCCGCGGCTGGCGGCACCCTGTCGCTCTGGCTGGCGGGCGAGGCGCCGGCCGGGGCGCTGCCCGGCATCTGGAGCCGCTGGCTGCTCTGCGATGCGGGCGGCACCTTCTTCTTCGCGCCGTCCCTGGCCCTGTGGCTGGGGGTCGAGCGGATTCCGGCGGATGCGGGCCACACCCGCCTGGCACCACTGGATGCCACCGTGTGGTTCGGCACCGCCGGGCTGGCCCTGCTGGTGTTCCTGAGCAAGCTGCCGCCGGCGCTGCCTTCGGCCCAACTGGTCTTCCTGCTGGCGGTGCCGCTGTCCTGGATCGCGCTGCGGATCTCGCTGCGCGCCGCCTATACCTTGCTGACGCTGATCTGCGTGATCGCCTCGGCCGGCACGGTGGCGGGGTATGGGCCATTCCAGAATGGCGGGGCCGGCAACCCGATGCAATCGGTCGGGCTGCTGATCGTGCTGTGCGCCATGAACGTCCTGACCCTGCTGGCCCTGGTCAGCGAGCGGCGGGAGGCGGAGGTGGCGCTGGCCGAGGCCAATCTGCTGCTGGAACGGCGGGTCAGCGAACGCACCGCTGAGCTGCGGCGGCTGGCCGAGACCGACGTACTGACCGGGCTGGCGAATCGGCGCTGCTTCATGGCGGCGGCCGAGGCGGCGCTGCAGCGGGGTGGCCGACCCTTCGCCCTGATCGCCTTCGACCTCGACCACTTCAAGAGCATCAACGACACCGCCGGCCACGCCGCCGGGGACACGGTGCTGCGGCTGGCCGCTGAGCGCTGCACCGCGCAGCTGCGCCAGCGTGACCTGTTCGGCCGCATCGGCGGCGAGGAATTCGCCATCGCGCTGCCGGTCACCGGCCGCGCTGAGGCGCGGCGCCTGGCCGAGCAGCTGCGCCTGGCACTCGCCAGCATCACCCTGCCGCCGGCGGCGCCGCGGCCGCGCGTCTCGGGTAGCTTCGGCCTGGCCATGGCGGAGGAAGGGGAGGACGGGCTGGAAGGATTGCTGCGACGGGCGGATCTGGCGCTGTATGCCGCCAAGCATGCCGGGCGCGACCAGGTGTGCGAAGCGGTCTGAGCCGCCCTGCCAGCCCTACGCTTGGCGTTCGGCGCCATGCTGGCTAGAACCGGGGGCCGAACCCCCCTCGCATTCCCGGAAGTGTGTGATCATGGCCGCTCACCAGTATGTCTACGTGATGAAGGATCTCACCAAGTCCTACCCGGGCGGCCGAGAGATCTTCAAAGGCATCACCCTGTCCTTCCTGCCCACCGCGAAGATCGGCGTGCTGGGGCCGAACGGCGCCGGCAAGTCGACGCTGATGCGGATCATGTCGGGCATGGACAAGGAATTCGGCGGCGAGGCCTGGGCCGCCGAGGGCGTCAAGATCGGCTACCTGCCGCAGGAGCCTCATCTCGATGCCAGCAAGAACGTGGGCGAGAACGTGCGCGACGCCTTCGGCACGCTGGCCGCCGACCTGGAGCGCTTCAACGAGATCTCCATGAAGTTCGGGGAGGAGATGAGCGAGGAGGAGATGAACACCCTTCTCGCCGAGCAGGCTGAGCTGCAGGAGCGGATCGACGCCGCCAATGGCTGGGACCTGGACCGCACCATCGACATCGCGCTGGACGCGCTGCGCTGCCCGCCGGCCGAAAGCGCCGTGGCCCACCTGTCGGGCGGCGAGCGGCGCCGCGTCGCGCTGTGCAAGCTGCTGCTGGAAAAGCCCGACCTGCTGCTGCTCGATGAGCCGACCAACCACCTCGACGCCGAGAGCGTGAGCTGGCTGGAGAAGACGCTGCGCGACTACCAGGGCGCCGTGCTGATCGTCACCCACGACCGCTACTTCCTCGACAACGTCACCAACTGGATCCTGGAGGTCGATCGCGGCCGCGGCATCCCGTATGAGGGCAATTATTCCGCCTATCTCGCCGCCAAGCGCAAGCGCCTGCAGCAGGAGGAGAAGGAGGAGAGCAGCCGCCAGCGGCAGCTGGCCGAGGAGCAGGAATGGATCGGCCGCTCCCCCGCTGCCCGCATGTCCAAGAGCAAGGCGCGTATCGCGGCGTATGAGGAGCTTCTGGCCAAGTCGCTGGACCGCGCCCCGGACCCCACCGAGATCCAGATCCCGCCCGCGCCGCGGCTGGGCAACACCGTCATCGAGGCGGAAGGGCTGCGCAAGGGCTTCGGCAACGAGCTGCTGATCGACGACCTGTCCTTCAAGCTGCCGCCCGGCGGCATCGTCGGCGTGATCGGCCCCAACGGCGCCGGCAAGTCCACCCTGTTCAAGATGATCACCGGCAAGGAGAAGCCGGACGCCGGCACGCTGAAGGTCGGCGAGACGGTGTCGCTCGGCTATGTCGACCAGTCGCGCGACACGCTGGACGACAAGCGCACCGTCTGGCAGGAAATCTCCGACGGCCAGGACATGATCATGATGGGCAAGCGCGCGGTGCCGAGCCGCGCCTATGCCGCCGCCTTCAACTTCAAGGGCGGCGACCAGCAGAAGCCGGTGGGCGTGCTGTCGGGGGGCGAGCGCAACCGCCTCCACCTCGCGAAGATGCTGCGCGACCCGCACAATGTCATCCTGCTCGACGAGCCCACCAACGACCTCGACGTGGACACGCTCCGCGCCCTGGAGGAGGCACTGACCGACTTCGCCGGCTGCGCCGTGATCATCTCGCATGATCGCTGGTTCCTCGACCGGCTGGCCACGCACATCCTGTCCTTCGAGGGTGAGAGCCACGTCGAGTGGTTCGAAGGCAACTACCAGGCCTATGAGGCGGATCGACGTCGGCGCCTCGGCGCGGCGGCCGACCAGCCGCACCGGATCAAGTACCGCCCGCTCACCCGGTAACGCCATGGACGCGCTGGCGCGGGTGGGATCCCCGCACACCGTCCGTACGCGCCGCTTGGTGCTACGGCCGGTGGAGGCCACCCATCTGGCCGATCTCGTGGCCCTCAAAGGGGATGAGGCGGCCTTCGGGCTGATGCTGCACGGCGTCCGCACGCCGGATCGCACCGAACAGGAACTGCGGGACGACATCGCCTTCTGGGCGGTGCGCGGCTATGGCACCTGGGCGGTGCACCGGGCGGAAGACGACGCCTTCCTCGGAATCGCCGGGCTGATGGAGCGCCCGGATGGGCGCGGCGTGGCGCTGCGCTTCGCCTTGTGGCCCTGGTCGCGCGGCCAGGGCTACGCGCGGGAAGCGGCGCGGGCCGCGCTGGAGTTCGGCCATCGGGCAGGGCTGAAGCGCATCATCGCCGTGGCGCGGGACAGCAACCACGCCTCGCGCGCCGTACTCGGCGATCTGGGACTGCGGCCCTGCGGCGGCTTCGAGCACCAGGGTCATCCCATGCTAGTTTTCGAGAGCCTGCGCGCACCAAGCCCACCGGCACAGCAGACGCCGCGCTGAAGCCGTTCTGCATTGTCCGACATGTCTCCCGCCTTCTTCGCGCCTGCGAAGGAAGCGCTCAACACCGCATCAACAGGTTGGGGGTAGTTCCGACGTGACGGATAGAAGAAATCAAGGCGAGGCTGCCACATTGTGGTTGAAATAGGGCAAGCTTAAGCTTCATACGGGCGGCAACAACACAGGGAGGGAGCAACGGCCTGACAGGAGCTTTCAGCCGATGCATCCCCAGCGTACCGGGTGGCTTGCCGCCGCCCTCGTAGCCTTCGCCGCCACCGTCTCCGTGGCACCCGCGCAGGCCCAGCCTCGCCCGGGCTTCACCTTGAATGCCGCGCTTGGCGGCTCAGTGCCCTATGCCGGCCGGGAATCCTTCGTGGTCGCGAGACTGGCCGGCGTGCAGGGCGCAGCGCAGCGGGTCGTCGTCTCCGGCACCTTACCGCTGGTCAGCCTGGCACGGCCCGTCTTCGATCCGCGGCCGCAGCTCGTGCTGCAAGGCGGCATGCCGCTGGCGGAGATCGGTGGCGCGGCGTTGTCGCTGAACGCCTACATGTCCACCGGCGTTCTGCACAACACGCCGGACGAGCCGCGACCTTTGCTGGGTTTCGCGGCGCTGCGCCTGTTGTTCTGAGGCGGGTGGGCGCGGAGCTCAGCGTCCGCGCCGGCGGCCCATCACCCGCGCGCCCAGGATGGCGCCGCCGATCACCAGAAGGGACACGGCGGTGGAAACGCTGCCGAGCGCATACAGCACCGGCGTCGTCACCGTGGTGGTCATGCCCAGGATCTCCAGCGGCAGGGTGTTGCCGCTTCCCGCGGTCAACAGGGTGCGGGCGAACTCATCGAAGGACAGGGTGAAGCCGAACAGCGCGATGCCGATCACGCTCGGCGCGATGATCGGCAGCACGACGTGCCAGAAGCCCTGCCAGCGCGTGGCGCCGAGGTCGCGTGCCGCTTCTTCCCAGGAGCGGTCGAAGCGGTTGAAGACTGCGAACATGATCAACAGGCCGAAAGGCAGGGTCCAGGTCAGCTGCGCCCCGAAGGCCGAGGAATACCAGGCCGGCTCCCATTCCATCAGCGTGAACAAGAGCCCGACGCCGAGGCTGACCAGGATCGATGGCACGATCAGGCTGGCGATCGTCAGGATGAACAGCGCGCTGCTCCCGGCGAAGCGGTGGCGGAAGGCCATGCCGGCGGCGAGCGACACCACCACCGTCACCACCGTCACCATGGCGGCGAGGCCCAGCGTGCGCGTCATGGCGGCGCCGAGGTCGCCCACCGCCTGCGGCTGGAACAGCCGGGTGAACCACACCGTGGACATGCCGTTCATCGGAAAGGTCAGCCCGCCATCCGGCCCCTGGAAGGACAGGATGCCGATGGTGATGGTCGGGCCATACAGGAACAACAAGAACAGCGCGAACAAGGCGCCGAGCAGGAAGCGCGCAACGTGGCCGGGCATCGGCTCAAAGCTCCTTGCGGATGTCGATCATGCGCAGCATGGCGCCGACCAGCAGCAGCACCATGGCGAGCAGCACCACCGCGTTGGCTGCCGCCGCCGGATACTGCATCAGCCCGATCTGGTTGGAGATCATCAGCCCGACGGAAGCACTCTGGCCGCCGCTCATCAGCCGCACCGTGGCGAAGTCACCCATCACCAGCACCACCACGAAGATCGATCCGATGCCGATGCCGGGCTTGCACAGCGGCAGGATGATGAACCACAGCGCCTGCCAGAAGCCGGCGCCGGCATCGCGCGCGGCTTCCAGCAATTGGCGGTCGATCCGCATCATGGTGTTGAAGATCGGCACCACCATGAACAGCGTATAGAGATGAACAAGGGCCAGGATCACCGCGAAGTCGGAGAATAACAGGAACTCCAGCGGCCGATCGATGGCGCCGGCCTTGATCAGCGCGTTGTTCAGGATGCCGTTGCGCCCGAGGAAGGGGATCCAGGCGATCATGCGGATCAGGTTGGAGGTCCAGAACGGAACGGTCGTCAGCACGAAGAGCAGCATGCGCCAGCCCGGGTCCCGCACCACGAAAGCCAGGAAGTAGGCCAGCCAGAAGCCGAGGCCGAGCGTGATCGCCCAGGTCAGCGCGGCGAACCACACCGTCTTGAGGTAGGTCTGCCAAGTCACCCAGGAGGAGAACACGTCCCGGTAGTTGGTCAGCACGAAGTCCGGGATCAGGCTGAAGCTGTCGTAGTCGTAGAAGCTGACGACGACCAGCATGGCCATCGGCACCAGCAGGAACACCGCCAGGATCAGGAACAGCGGCGCGGCCTGCAGGAAGGGCAGGTATCTGGACATGGAGCGTGGTTCCCCGTCACGCCCTCCGGTGGGAATGATCTCGCCGGAGGGCGCTTCAGCCTCAGGCGGCGATGAACTCGTTCCATTTCTGGACCATGTAGCGGTCCTCGTTCATCACCGAGTTCCAGCAGACCACCTTGCCCATACGCTCCGTGAAGGAGCCGCCGTCGCGGACCGCGCCGGCCTTCTCCATCTCGCGGCCATCCGGCGACATGATGGAGGCGGTGGCAGGCTTGCCTTCCATCCAGTAGCCCCACTCATTCTCGCTCATGTTCTGCTGCGCCGTCTCCAGCACCGCCGAGTAGTAGCCCTGGCGGTTGAGGAAGGCGCCGACCCAGCCGGAGAGATACCAGTTCAGGTATTCATAGGCTGCGTCGAGCTGCAGCCCCGAGACATGCCGCATGATGCCAAGGCCGGAGCCCCAGGCGCGATAGCCCTCGGTCAGCGGCTGGTAGGTGCAGGCGATGCCGCGCGAGCGCACCGCGGCCACGGCGGGCGACCACATGGACTGGATCACCACCTCGCCCGAGGCCATTAGGTTGACGCTCTCATCGAAGGTCTTCCAGAAGGCGCGGAACTGGCCGGAGCGCTTGGCGTCGATCAGGAAGGCGATCGTCTTGTCGATCTCGGCGCGGGTCATGTTGCCCTTGTCGCCATATTTCACGATGCCGGCGCTTTCCGCCACCATAGCCGCGTCCATGATGCCGATACCCGGGATGTTCAGGATCGCCGCGCGGCCCTTGAAGGCCGGGTCCAGCAGATCCTTCCAGCGGGCGATCGGACGGCCCACCAGGTCGGGGCGGATGCCCAGCGTGTCGGCGTTGTAGATGGTGGGCAGCAGCGTCATCAGCTCGGTGCGCTGGCCGGCGAAGCCCTTGGCGCCCTTGCTGTTGACGAAGCCGACCGAGAAGGGCGAGGTGCCCTGGCCCATCTGGCCGTCCGGCGTCAGGCGGCCGGTGGTGAAGATCGGCACGATCTTGTCCATCAGCTTGATGCGCCCGGTGTCGATCGGCTGCACCGCTCCGGTCGGGTAGACCTTCTTGATCGAGAAATACTCGATGTCGGCAATATCGAAGGAGCGCGCCTGTGTCGCCGCGCGCTGCGCCACCGCGTCGGTGTCGGAGACGGTAAGCTGCAGGTTGAAACCCAGATCCTTCTTCACCTGCTCGGCAATCGGATTCAGGCCCGAGACGCCGGTGCCGATCTGGCGCAGCGTCACGTCCTTGATGTTCTGCGCCCAGATGGTGGGGAAGCCGGACACGGCGCCGCTGCCCAGCGCCGCGCCAGACAGGGCCAGCAGGCTCCGGCGGGACCAGGAGGTCCGGGACAGGGCGGTCTTGTTGCTGTTGGTCATGTTGAACGCATCTCCTGTGCAGGATGATCGACACGGCTCGAGGGGGGAGGGGGCGGACCCGCAGGGATGCCCGATCCTGTCCCTGGGCTGGGGCGGGATCAGGCCGGGGTGGGGGCTGGAAGGCGATGGGCGGCGGCGGTATCCCAGCCGAGCGTCGCCGCTTCGCCTGGGGCGACCGGCGCGGCGTGGAACAGGTGGTCGGGCAGCAATGCCTCGGCGCTCTGGCCATTCGCCGCCTGCACCACCACGCGCACGGCCGTGCCCTGGTATTCCACCGCCGTGACGCGCCCGGACAGGCGGGCACCGCCCGGCGGCGGCGAAAGCGTGGTGCGGTCGGTCCGGATCGCGAAGCGCCCTTCCGGAAGGTCCAGAACATTGTGGCCGCCGATGAAGCGGGCCACGAAGGCGCTGGCCGGGCGCTCGAAGATGTGGCGCGGCGGAGCGGCCTGGGCGATGCGGCCATGGTCCATCACCACGGCCAGGTCGGACAGGGCCATAGCCTCCTCCTGTCCATGGGTGACATGGATGAAGGTGATGCCCAATTCCCGCTGCAGGCGCTTCAGTTCCTCGCGCATCCGCGTGCGCAGAAACGGGTCCAGCGCCGATAGCGGCTCGTCCAGCAACAGCACCTTGGGCCGGGTGATCAGGGCCCGCGCCAGCGCCACGCGCTGCTGCTGCCCGCCGGAGAGCTGGGCCGGCAGGCGTTCGGCCATCGCCTCCAGCTGCACCAGCCTGAGGTATTCCGATGCCCGGGCCAGACGTTCTGCCTTGCCGACGCCCCGCATGCGCAATCCGAAGGCAATATTCTCCAGCGCGGTCAGGTGCGGGAACAGGGCATAGGATTGAAACATCATGGCGGTGCCGCGCTCGGCCGGTGCCAGTTCCGTGACGTTGCGACCGGCGAGCAGGATGTCGCCGTCGCTGATGCTTTCATGCCCCGCGATCATGCGCAGCGTACTGGTTTTGCCGCAGCCGGAGGGGCCGAGCAGGCAGCAATAGCTGCCGGAAGGAATTTCCAGCGAGATGGCATCCACGGCCGCGGTGGTGCCGTAGCGCTTGGTCACCTTGATCAGTTCAACATCGGGTCGCAATGCGTCAGGCCTTGTCCCAGCGGGTTCGGCCATGAACCATGCAAGTGCCGCACCACTGGCGGACACCACTGGACCCTGTCGCCGGGCAAAGGCTGAACAAGCGCCCGAGACCACCTCCAGAGGGCGTTCCAAAAATGATGCGGCAGCAACAATGTTGCGTCGGCGCCGCTGTCTTTGTTATCAGTTTGGTAAGAAATATTGGGGCGGGAATCGGCCGACATGTCGGATACGTCGCTGCCTTTCACGGCAGGTTCAGCAGATCTCGCTGGTTCCACGGAGCTGAAGCAGACCTTGGATGCTCTGGTGGAGTTGGCGTGGGAGCCCGGCTGGGCGCCACTCTTTCTGCAGAGACTGGTCTCGATCTGCGAGACGTTGCGGAAACAAGGTGACGTGGCCTGGGCCGATGCGGTGGCCCAGCTTCGTGCCCATCCGGTGCGCCGCCTGATCCATGAGGACCCTGTCTCGGCCCTGACCTACGTCACGGCAGGGCGCGACCCGTGCAGGCTGCTCGACCTGCTGGACCACCACCCGGCGGCCGCGCCGCTGCTGCAAGGCAGTTCAAGGGCCGGGATGGACCTTATGGCCGCTGTCTCGGAACTGGGATTTTTTGCGGCCCAGCGGGGAATTCCGCGCTACCTCGCCCGCATCGTGGACACGGTGGCCGACCAGAAGAACGGCGCCGAGATCCTCACCTTGTCGGCCGGTTATTTGCGGGAAGCAGGATACGTCACACAGGAGAAGCGCATTGCCCGCTGGGTGGCGCAGGATGCGAGCCGGGAAGCGCTGCAGGTGCTGCGCCACGATCTGCACGCCCGGCTGCCGCTGCGGACGCTGCATTGCGGTCTGCCGCACTTCGCCCGCCGGCCCTATCAGCGTGGCGCCTTCGACCTCATCACCCTGGCGAGCCTGCCGGAGGATCAGCCGGCCCACCGCCTGCGCGAACTGGTGGAAGCCAGCTTCGACGCGTTGAAGCCGGGAGGGCTGCTGCTGTTGGGCAGCCCCGCGGCAGCGCCGCCGGAAGCGGCGCTGCTCGAAGCCCTGATGCGGCTGACCCCCCGCTGGCGTGGTCCGGAGGAGATCTCCGGGTTGCTGGCGGGCCTGCCTGCGGCCAAGGTGGCGCGGCGCCGGATCGTCACCGATGGGCAGGGCCGCAGGATTTATGCGCTGGTCAGCCGCGTCGGCTGAACTGCGCTCAGCGCCCTTCGCGCGCCGCGAGGGCTGAGATCTGCCGCCGCATGGCATCGAGCAGGGCAGCGACCTTGCCGCCGTTGCGGCTGATCACCGCCGAATATTCGCTGCGCTGGGTCAGCCGCAGCGAGGTGCCTTCGGCGATCACGTCCACCACCCGCGGCTGCCCGCCGACCTCGCCGACCCGCCAGTCGAGGCTGAACGCCGCCATGTTCGGACGGTCGATCACGGTGTTCACCAGCGCGTCATCCTCGGTGCGCTGTTGCGACCGGCCGAGGCTGAATGTGACCCCCTGGTACTCGCCGAAGCGGGCGGACAGGTTGCGGATCAGCGTTTCCTCGAACAGCGTCATGTATTCCTGCTGCTCGGCCGGTGTCGCGACGCGCCACCAGCGGCCCAGGATGAAGCGGCCGACACCTTCGACATCCACGGCCTGGCGCAGGATGTCGGCCACCTTCTGGCGGCGCGCGGTGATCGGCTGGTCCGAGTTCAGCGTCGCCACCAGCTCGCGGCCGGTGTTCTCGATGAAGGAGGAGGCGCGGTTGATGTCCATCTCTGCCCGGGCCGGCACGACGCTCAGCAGACCGGCGGTCAGCGGCAAGGCCAGGGCGGTGGACAACAGGATGCGGCGGTTCATGCGGGGGGTTCTCATGCTGGTGTCTGGCTGGGCTCAGCGGGGCGCGCTGCTTGAGCCGCCGGCGCCCAGGCCGGTGCCGATCGCGTCGGCCGGCGCGGCATTCGCCCCGCCATTGCGGATTTCCTGGGCACGGCGCTGGCGGTACGCGCTGCGCAGCGTCGCATAAGGGTCCAGACTGGTTTCGTTCACGCTGTCGATGGCCTCGATCAGGCTTTCCCGGGTATCCAGGGCCGTCAGTCCGGTGCGGGTCCAGCCCAACGCCTCGGCCGTGCTGTCGCCATCGGCGATAACCCAGGTCATCGGGTCGGCGGCGATGTCCACACCAAACCCGGCCAGGTCACGCGGGTTGCTCGGGCCGAGCACCGGGATGAACAGGAACGGGCCATCGC
The DNA here is from genome assembly GCF_003604215.1 of Teichococcus vastitatis. Classification (GTDB taxonomy): domain Bacteria; phylum Pseudomonadota; class Alphaproteobacteria; order Acetobacterales; family Acetobacteraceae; genus Pseudoroseomonas; species Pseudoroseomonas vastitatis. The sequence goes on along the minus strand of NZ_QXGS01000001.1, from coordinate 263,786 downwards.
CCAATCCCCAGACTGCCAGGGTCTGGCCGAAATCCTCGGTATGGCCGGGCAGGCCGGCAGCCTCGGCGACGTCGAACAGGCCGGCGACGCCAAAGGTGCTGTTCATCAGGAACCGCGCCAGTGTGGTGGCTGCGCGCTCCGGGCTGCCTTGCAGCACGTCGTTCACGAAGATCACCGGGCTGCGCAGGTTGCCCAGCGCGTTGCGCACGCCACCGCGTATCGGCTGCGGGATCAGGAAGCGGTAGAATTCCGCCGCCGGGCGTAGCAGCACCGTGTCGATGCCATTATGCACGACGTAGAGGCCGCGGTTCAGCGGCTCCAGCGGGTCGTTGTTCAGCTCATACTCGGCCAGCGCCTCGGGCTCGCTTGCCGGGGGCCGTGTGGCACAGGCGGACAACGCCAGCAGCGCAGCCAGCGCAAGCGAGAACAGGGGGCGTCGAGAGAAGGACATCGGGCGGGAGGTTCCTGTCAGCGCCACCAGGGCGGAGGGCCGGGGAGGCCAAGAAGGCTAACATACATTCTGGGATGAATGTAAGATACCCCCACCCCGCGGGGACGGCGAACCGCCATGCGCACAATGCACGGCCCAGTCCCGGGTTGGCAGGGATATCAGGCAAATCCGGCCGAACAGTTCAATTTCCTGCGGGGCTGCGGTATGCACCACGCATGAACCAGATCGCCGACCATGCCGCGGCGCCCGCGGCCGCCTCCGAAGGTACCCTGCAGCGCTGGCTGACGGCCCCGCGCGTGGCCGGCCTGCCCACCGAGATGGCGCCGCCCGCGCTGTCGTTCGAGTTCTTTCCGCCACGGACCGATGCGCTGGAACAGCAGCTCTGGGCCTGCGTCCGCCGCCTGGAACCTTTGGCGCCGCGTTTCGTGTCCGTCACCTATGGCGCGGGCGGCACCACGCAGGAGCGCACGCATGCCATGGTGGCGCGGCTGGTGCGCGAAACCTCGCTGACGCCGGCGGCGCACCTCACCTGCGTCGGCGCCAGCCGTGGCGAAGTGGATGACGTGGCCCGCGCCTACTGGGATGCCGGGGTGCGCCACATCGTGGCGCTTCGCGGTGACGCTCCGGCGGGGGAGGCCAGCTACGTCCCGCATCCCGAGGGCTATGCCTATGCCGCGGATCTGGTGGCGGGGCTGAAGCGGGTGGCGGATTTCGAGATCTCGGTGGCCGCCTATCCGGAGATCCACCCCACGGCGCAATCCGACTCGCACGATATCGACAACCTGAAGCGCAAGATCGATGCCGGCGCGACCCGTGCCATCACCCAGTACTTCTTCGACACCGACGTGTTTCTGCGCTTCCTCGACCGCGCGCTGGCCGCCGGCATCACGGTGCCGATCGTGCCGGGCATCCTGCCGGTGTCGAACTTCAAGCAGGTGGCCAAGTTCTCGGCCATGTGCGGCGCCAGCGTGCCGGCCTGGATGGGCAAGCTGTTCGAAGGGCTGGACGATGATCCCGAGACGCGCCGCATGGTGGCCGCCTCGCTCGCCGCCGAGCAGGTGCGGCTGTTGCGCGCCAATGGCGTGGACGAGTTCCACTTCTACACCCTGAACCGCGCTGACCTTACCTACGCCATTGCACACATCCTGGGCGCCAGGCCGCGCCAGCCAGCCGCGGCCTGATCCTGCGGCGCCGCGCCCGGCTCAGGCCGGGCGCAGCAGCCGGTGGTACAGCGGCTTCAGCAGGAACGGGCTGAAGAACAGCGGGAACTGGCACAGGGCGAAGAACAGCAGGATGCGCGGGTCGGTGGCTGCCGGCAGCACCGCAAGATACAACGCCATGTTTCGGTTGCCGGACAGCAACCCGGCCGACAGGGCGGGGCGGACTCCTGCGGGCCGGAAGGCCAGCGTTGTCATCAGGTTGAGGCCGAGGCTGCCGGCGAACGCCAGAACGGTGCCGCCCAGCACCAGCGCCGGCTCCGCCAGCAGCCGCGCCAGCACGCCATCCATGACGCCGAAGCCGTAGATCACCACCAGCAGCACCACGGCGCCGTCCACCGCACCGCCGGCCCGGACCAGCCGCGCCGGCCCGGCCCAGCGGCGGATCGCCAGCGACAGCAGCAACGGCAGGCCTACCAGCAGCGCCAGCCGCCCCGTCAGGCCGCCAATCGAGATCGATAGGTCTACGCCCAGCAATCCCAGCGCCAGTGGCGGGGCCGTAAAGGGCACGAGCAGAGTGGTCAGCAACGCCACCACCAGCGACAATTCGCCATCCAGCCCGACCAGCCGGGCAAAGGCGGGGGACGAGGTGGCGGCGCAGCCCGTCGCCATGATCACCAGCGCTGCGCCGAAGGGTGCCGCCGCTCCTGCGGTCAGGCCGGCGCTCCAGGCGAGGCCGAAGAACGCCAGCGGGCAGGCCAGCAGCACCCAGACGCAGAGCGCCGCCACCAGCAGCGGCCGCCGCAGATAGGAGAGTGCCTGCGCCGGATCGACCCGCAGCAGCACCAGCAGCATCAACAGGAAGACCGAGGGCGTCAGGGCCAGCCGCATGGCACCGGCCAGCGGCGGCAGGGCCAGACCGAGCAGGATGCCGAGCGCCAGCAGCGTGCTGCCGCGACGGGCGCACCACTCCAGGGCACGGGTCAGCGAGGCAAGGATGGCGGCCGCTCCTCCGGGTCATGACGGCCGGAGGTTGGCCGCGTTCGCATCCCGTTCTATATGCCGGGGGTGCTCGCGCCAATCCTGCCTCTTCGCCTCGCCCTGTTCCTGTCCCTGCTGCTGCCGGTGCTGCCGGCGCATGCCAGCTGCAGCGATGCCGCTGCCCCAGGGGTGAACTGGCGGCGTTGCATCCAGGATGGGCAGGATCTGTCCGGGGCTGACCTGTCCGGCTCCACACTGCGCGACACCAGCTTCGCCCGCGGACAGCTGAAGGGCGTCCGGCTGAACGGGGCCGATGCCGCGAACGCCCGCTTCACCTCGGCCGATCTGCAGGGCGCCGACCTGACCGGGGCCGTTCTGCGCGGGGCCGAATTCACCCGGGCGCGGCTGGTCGGCGCCAAGCTGGTGCGTGCCGACCTTCGCGGCGCCCGATTGTTCCGGGCCGACCTGACGGAAGCCGACCTGACCGGGGCCATGATCAGCGGTGCCGACCTGTCCACCGCCACGCTGGATGGCGCCCGGTGGGTGGACGGGGAAAAGCTCTGCGCCGCCGGATCGGTGGGAACCTGCCAATGACCGAATACCTCACCCGCCTGAACCCCGAGCAGCGTGCCGCCGTGGAAACGGTGGACGGGCCGCTGCTGGTGCTGGCCGGCGCCGGAACCGGCAAGACGCGGGTGCTGACCACCCGCTTCGCCCACATCCTGATGACCCGTCGCGCCTTTCCGAATCAGGTGCTGGCCGTCACCTTCACCAACAAGGCGGCGCGCGAGATGCGCGAGCGGGTCGCCGCCATCCTGGGCCAGCCGGCCGAGGGGTTGTGGCTCGGCACCTTCCACGCGCTTTGTGCCCGGATGCTGCGGCGGCACGCCGATCTGGTGGGTCTGACCAGCAATTTCTCGATCCTCGACACGGACGACCAGATGCGCCTGCTGAAGCAGGTGATGGACGCGGCCGGCGTCGACATGAAGCGCTGGCCTCCGCAAGGGCTGATGGCGATCATCCAGCGCTGGAAGGATCGCGGCCTGACGCCGGCGCGCATCACGGCGGCCGAGGATTCGGATTTCGCCGGCAACCGCGCCCGCGCGCTCTACGCCGAGTACCAGGAGCGGCTGAAGCAGCTCAACGCCACCGATTTCGGCGACCTGATGCTGCACATGACGGAGATCCTGCGCACCCACCAGGACGTGCTGGCCAATTACCACCGCAGCTTCCGCTACATCCTGGTGGACGAGTACCAGGACACCAACACCGTCCAGTACCTCTGGCTGCGGCTGCTGGCGCAGCGGCCCAATCAGGCCGAGCGCAACATCTGCTGCGTCGGCGATGACGACCAGTCGATCTATTCCTGGCGCGGCGCCGAGATCGAGAACATCCTGCGCTTCGAGAAGGATTTTCCCGGCGCCACCATCGTGCGCCTGGAGTCCAACTATCGCTCCACGGCGCCGATCCTGGCCGCCGCCTCCGGGCTGATCGCCAAGAACAGCGGCCGCCTCGGCAAGACGCTGCGCCCCGGGCGCAACGACGCCAAGGGCGACAAGGTGCGCGTGGTGTCGCTGTGGGATTCCGAGGAGGAGGCCCGCATGGTGGGCTCCCGCATCGAGGCGGCGCGGCGATCGGGCGACAACCTGTCCGAAACGGCCATCCTGGTGCGCGCCGGCTTCCAGACCCGCGCCTTCGAGGAGCGGATGATCACGCTGGGCATCCCCTATCGGGTGGTGGGCGGCCAGAAATTCTACGAGCGCGCCGAGATCCGCGACGCCATGGCCTATCTGCGGGTGCTGAACCAGCCCGCCGATGACCTGGCCTTCGAGCGCATCGTCAACACGCCGAAGCGCGGCCTGGGCGACACCGCCATTCGCGCCATGCACGACGTGGCCCGGGCCGAGCAGCGGCCGCTGCTGGTGGCGGCCTGGCGGCTGATCGAGACGGGCGCGCTGCGCCCCAAGCCCCGCGCGGCGCTGCGCGAGCTGCTGGAAGCCTTTGCCCGCTGGCGCGAGATGCTGCCCAAGGACGGCCATGTGGTGGTGGCCGCCACGCTGCTGGACGAGAGCGGCTACACCGAGATGTGGAAGCAGGACAAGTCGCCCGAGGCGCCGGGGCGGCTCGATAACCTCAAGGAGCTGGTGCGGGCGCTCGGCGAGTTCGAGACGCTAGCCGGCTTCCTCGAGCACGTCGCGCTGGTGATGGAGAATGACGAGAACGCCGAGGGTGAGCGCGTGTCGCTAATGACGCTCCATGCCGCCAAGGGGCTGGAATTCGACAGCGTATTCCTGCCCGGCTGGGAGGAGGGGCTGTTTCCCCATCAGCGCGCCCTGGATGAGGGTGGCGAGAAGGGCCTGGAGGAGGAGCGGCGCCTCGCCTATGTCGGCATCACCCGTGCCCGCAAGCGCTGCGTGATCAGCCACGCCGCCAATCGCCGCATCTACGCCAACTGGACCAGCCAGATTCCCAGCCGCTTCCTCGACGAACTGCCGCCCGATCAGGTGGTGGTGGAGGGCGGCGCCGGCGCCGAGCGGCAGCGCCTGCTGAACCAGCCCTCCGCCTTCGGCAACGGCCAGTTCCCGCTGGTGGCGCGCAAGCCGCGCATCATCGAGGCGGGGTCCTGGGAAGTGAACGAGCGCCCGGCCCGGGCTGCCGCGCTGCCGCAGGGCGCGCGGGTGTTCCACCAGAAATTCGGCTACGGCCGCGTGGTCGCCGTCGACGACAACAAGCTGGATGTCGAGTTCGACAAGGCCGGTCGCAAGCGCGTGCTCGACACCTTTGTGGAAAAGGCCTGACCCCGTTGAACCGCCGCCATCCCCCGACGCTTGAAACCCTGTCCATCGACGGCCTGCCCGAGCATGCCGTGCCCGCCTTTGAGGCGGCGTTCCAGACCGTCTGCCCCAGCGTCGGCTATTTCAAGGACGACCCGACCGACACCTGGCGGTTGGAAGCGGTGCGCGAGACCAATGCCGGCGACGAGGAACTGCTGCCCGCCCTGGTGCTGGCCGCCGCGCTATCCGGCATCGAGCCGCCGGAGCTGCTGCGCGAGCCGGTGGAGGCCGAGGGCTGGCTGGCGCGCACCGTGCAGGCCTTCCCTGAGCAGGAGATCGGCGCCCGCGTGCTGATTCGCCCGACGCACCTTCCGAACCCGGTAACCTATGGCCGCACCGTGCTGCTGCTGGATGCCGGCATCGCCTTCGGCTCGGGCGAGCACGGCTCGACCCGCGGCTGCCTGATCGGCTTCGAGCGCATGGCGCATCGCCGGCCGCGCCGCATCCTCGACATCGGCACCGGCTCCGGCATCCTGGCCATGGCGGCGGCCAAGCGGCTGCATCGCCGAGTGCTCGCCACCGACATCGAGCCCTGGAGCGTCCGCATCACGGCCGAGAACGCCAAGCTGAACGGTTTGCGCAACCAGATCCGGGCCAGGCTGGCGGATGGCTGGCGCAGTCCGGCGGTGCATGCCGGGCGCTATGACTTGGTGTTCGCCAATATTCTGGCGCGTCCGCTCTGCGCCATGGCGAAGGATCTGGGCGATCATCTGGCGCCGGGAGGCACCGCCATCCTGGCCGGGCTGCTGGGCACCCAGGTCCGCATGGTGCTGGCCGCCCATCGCCGCGCCGGGCTGGTGCTGGAGCGGCGGATCGACCAGGGCGCTTGGTCGGCGCTGGTGCTGCGCCGCCGCGGCTGAGGCCGGCGCCCCCTGCCACGGGTGCAGTCCGGAAGGACAGGCTGCAAGGGCCGGGAACGCGACGTTCCCGTTCATTAATTTGCCAATCCAGAATTTATTTAACGATTCAGAATACAACCTTTGCTTGATAAGTGGTCCTCGGATCTGTACCCACGAATTCGTGAGGACAAGGCTGGCTGTCAGCCTCCGACGTTCACCGCGAAAACCGCCAGGTAGAGCCATGCGCATCCTTGTCGTGTCGCAATCTGAACAACGAGTGGGTCTGCACCAGCAGCTTGAGCAGCTGGGCCATGGCTGCGACACCGGATTTCCCCTGGCCGATGCTGGCGAGGTGGTTCAGTTCAACGGCCCGTATGACGCGGTGATCCTGCACGCTTCCGGCATCGCCGACTGCTTCGGCGCTCTGCGCGACATCCGCCGCCGCCGGCTGCACATGGCCGTGGTGGTGGTCGCCGCGCGCATGCAGGCGGAGGATGAGCAGATGGCCTTCCACCTCGGCGCCGATGACGTGTTGGCCGGCCCGCTGAACACCAAGTCGCTGGTGGCGCGCCTGCAGGCGATCCGCCGGCGTGGCCTGGGTCATGCCACGGCGACGCTGAGCTGCGGCAATGTGGTGCTCGACCAGGGCCAGCGCGACGTCACCGTCGACAGTCGGCGCGTGCCGGTCACGGCGCGCGAGTTCGACGTGCTGGAAACGCTGATGCTGCACCGGGGCGTGGTGCTGACCAAGGAGCAGTTCCTCAGCCGGTCCTATGGGCTGAACGAGGGACCGAATGTCCGCATCCTGGACGTGTTCATCTGCAAGCTACGGCGCAAGCTCTCGATCGCCGGCGCGCCCGAGATCATCCGCACCGTGTGGGGTAGCGGCTTCGTGCTGCAGGAGCCGAGCAAGGCCGACATGGCGCTGGCCCGGCAGCGCCACCAGGAAGGAACGCCGCGCCAGCGCCGTGCGCACATGCAGCCTGTCGCCGGTGGGATGATGGCGGCGGCCTGATCCGCTCACCCACGCGGTGCCGCTGCGGCTGGTGCGCCGGGGGTAGCAGGGCGCCGGCATTCCACGTGGCTGCCGGGAGGGCGCGGTGACCATGGCGCCGCCAGCGCGCCGATCGGCTAATGCCGCCATCCCTTGGACGAGAGGGAACCCAGGCGCGCCGCTCCCACGGGCGATGTTGTTGCGCGGCCGAGGCCGGACCGTGCCTGAACCGGGGTGCGAACGGCCGCGGTCAGCGACATCGCCGTAATGCCGCGGTCCAGCACCAGGTGCAGCAGCAGGGCTCGCAGCGCCAGCGCAACCGCCAGCATCTCGCCCATTTCTTCCAGCGTGATCAGCACGGTCATCAGCGGCGTCTTGGTCAGGGTGGCCAAGTCGGCGTCGCGCAATGCCACGCCTTCACCGGCGCCCTGCTGGATCAAGACCGACTCCGCCATCTCCAGGCCCATGGCGCAGCTGACGAACAAGGCCCCTGCCAAGGTGAGGCGCAGCAGGGTGCGACGGGGCAGTTGCAGCGCCAGGGGCACCAGCAGCACGGCGCACAGCACCACCAGCGCCAAGTATGGCAGCACCCAGCCGATGTAGAAGATGCCGTCCAGATCCAGCAATCCCTGGATCGGAAAGGTCAGGCGGTCGTGCAGCGCGGCGCCCTCATCCAGGGACAGGAACAGCAAGCAGCCCAGCACGAAGGCCCAACTCCGCCACAGCGGATCCCGCTGCTCCCGCGCTGCCGCCATGATCAGGCCAGCGGCCCCGGCGGCGGCCAGGAGCCCGGCTACGGACAGCACAGTCGGAACCGAGCTTTCCTCGGCGAAGCTCAATGCCTTGGTGATGCTGCTTTCGCGGCCGAGCCATCCGAAGGCGATGCGCGAAAGCACATGCGCCAGGGTGGCTGCGGCAATCAGCCAGCAATGTGCGCGGAAAAGCCTTTCGGCAGACAGGCACGGCATGGCTGATCTCCAGACCTCGGGGGGCGGGGCTCCAGAAGGGCACCACAGGTACTGAAGACCTTAACAAAAACGTCATAAAAAGTCAGAAAAAAGATCATCTTGCCGCTGCGGGACAAAAAAACGCCCGCCTCTGGGGGAGAGGCGGGCGCAAGAGCGAAAACGGCGCGGGGAGGAAGTATAGTAGGGGGGAGAAAGAACGCCGTTTCCGTTGGTATGCAGGTCCTTAAACCCGGCGCATCGCGCCGGGTTTCAACCGAGCTGACAAATCAGGCAGCGAGTCGGCGGGCGCCGGCAGGCGCGTCCACCGCCCGGTTATCCTGGGCAGCGGCGCCGGTCTCGAAAACGTGCGGGATGTCGCCGCGGGTCAGGCCGATATCAGCCAGCTCCCGGTCGGACAGCATCGACAGCTCGTCATAGACACGGCGGCGCCGGGGGTAATCCACCACGGCCCGCAGCACGGTGGTCAACGCGTTGCGCAGCCACCGGCCCATCGCCTCGTCCCGGTTGCGCGCCGCCTCAAGCTGCACGACCTGGGCCGGGGCCAGGGACATCATGCTGCTGGCGATTGCGCAGTCGAATTCCGGCTTGGTGACACGGGCGTTCATTGTTTCTAGCGTTCCGATGATGCCGCGGTGCGGTCTGCGGGATCGGCTCCTGCCGTCAACCGCCCGCCCCGTGGCTGTGGCCAGGATGTAGTCCTTTCGGCTTGCCAACAGGAGCGCAGCCATTGAAGTTGAGCCATGCGCCACACGCATTGAAACCCACGGAAACATGTTCTTAACGGGATGCTAACGGAAGTGACATACGCCGAGCGCCTTGCCGCCCTGAGGGCTGAACTCGCCACCATGGCGGTGGAAGGCTTCCTGGTTCCGCGCAGCGATGAATATCTTGGGGAATATGTTCCACCCAGTGGCGAAAGGCTGGCCTGGATCAGCGGCTTCACCGGCAGTGCCGGCATGGCCATTCTGCTGGCCGACCGGGCCGCGGTGTTCACCGATGGCCGCTACACCTCCCAGGTGGCGGCGCAGACCGATCCCGCGCTCTGGGAACGTCGCCACATCACCGAACAGCCGCCGCAGGACTGGCTGGCCGAGCACGCGGCCGGGCGCCGCATCGGCTATGACCCCTGGCTGCACCCGCAGGCGCAGATCGACCGGCTGGCCGCCTCCGGCGCGGTGCTGGTGCCGCTGGCCGTGAACCCCCTGGACGCGGTATGGCGCGACCGGCCGCCGCCGCCCCGCAGCCCGGCCGTGCCGCAGCCGCTGGATTACGCCGGCCGCGATGCCGCCGGGAAGCGTGCCGAGTTGGCGGCGATGCTGCAGAAGGCGGGCGAGGACAGCGCCATTTTGTCCGATCCCCATTCGGTGGCGTGGCTGCTGAACATCCGCGGCGGCGATCTCGACCACACACCGCTGGCCCTCGGCTTCGCGCTGCTCCGCTCCGATGCCACGGTGGACCTGTTCATGGAGCCGTCCCGGCTGGACGAGCGGATGCTGGAGCACCTCGGCAACGCGGTGGCGGTGCATCCGCCGGCGGCGCTGCCCGCCATCCTGGCCGGCCTGGCGGGGCAGGCGGTGCGGATCGACCTCGACACCACGCCGATCTGGTTCGCCACCACCTTGCGGGAGGCCGGCGCTACGCTGCGGCCTGGCGAGGACCCGTGCCGCCTGCCGCGCGCCTGCAAGAACCCGGTGGAGCAGCAGGGCGCGCGCGCCGCGCAGCGACGCGACGCTCAGGCGCTGATCCGCTTCCTGCATTGGTTCGCCGAGCACGCGCCCGGCGGTGGCGAGAGCGAGATCAGCGCCGCCGAACGCCTGCTCGCCTTCCGTCGTGAACTGCCGTTGTTCCGCGGCGAAAGCTTTCCCGCCATCTCCGGCGCCGGCGAGAACGGCGCGATCGTGCATTACCGGGCCACCGCCACCAGCAACCGGCCCATCCACCCCAACGAAAGCTACTTGATCGACAGCGGCGCACAATTCACCGATGGCACCACGGATGTCACCCGCACCCTGTGGACCGGTCCCGGCGACCCGCCGCCGGATCTGGTGGAGCGCTACACCCGCGTGCTGCGCGGCCATGTCGCGCTGGCCACGCTGCGCTTCCCGCAAGGTGTCGCCGGGCCGCATATCGACGCGGTGGCGCGGGCGCCGCTGTGGCAGGCCGGGCTGGATTACGACCACGGCACCGGCCACGGCATCGGCAGCTTCCTGTCGGTGCATGAGGGGCCGGTCAGCATCAGCCGGGCTGCCCGGACAATCCCGGTGCAGTCCGGCATGATCCTGTCGGACGAGCCCGGCTTCTATCTGCCCGGCGCCTACGGCATCCGCATCGAGAACCTGCTGCTGGCGCGGGAGGCGGCGCCGCAGCCGGCCCAGCTGCGGCCCTTCCTGGAGTTCGAGACGTTGACCCTGGCGCCTTATGACCGCCGGCTGATCGCCACGGCCCTGCTGACGCCGGGTGAGCGCGCCTGGATCGATGCCTACCAGGCGCGCGTGCTGGCCGAGGTCGGGCCGGAACTGGAGGCGCCGGTGAGGGCGTGGCTGGAGCAGGCTTGCGCGCCGCTCTGATGCCCGCCCGACTGCGGGGCCGGCGCATTCTGATGGCCTATGGCCTGCTGGGGGAGGCGCTGAACCGGCTACGCCCCTTCGGCATGGACTACATGGGGGCGCAGCTGGCCTGGCTGCAGACCGAGGGCGCGCGGGCGGAGGTGGTGACGGTGCCGACCTCCGCTCCCGTGGCGGCGAATGCCCGGCGCATCGCCGAGGCCATCCTGTCCGAGCCGGAACCCTGCCTGTTGGTGGCGCACAGCAAGGGTGGGCTGGAATCCCTGGCGGCGCTGCTGCTGCCTGGCGTGGCGGAGCGCTGTGCCGGGTTCATTGCCATCCAGTCGCCCTTTTTCGGTTCCCCCGTGGCGGACGCATTGATGGGCACGCCGGGCCTCCACGGCGTGGCGCGCTGGCTGGCCCATACGCTGCGGGTGGGTGAGGGGGACGGGCTGGCGGACCTGACCACCCCTTCCCGGGCCAATTGGATGTGCCAGAACGCGGAGGCGATCGCCGCGCTCACGCGAAGCCTGCCCGTGCTTTGCCTGGCCGGCCGGCTGGACCGCGCCACGGCCCGCGGCCCAGACCGGCGCTACCTGCCCTTGGTGTACTGGGTGGAGCGCCGCGGTGGCGGCCCGAATGACGGGCTGGTGCCGGTGGAATCCGCCCTGCTGCCGGGCGCCCGGCACCTCGTGCTGAATGCCAGCCATCGGGCCCTGGTATCTTCCGGGGAAGGACGCGATCCAGTCGGGGTGCTGCGCGAGGCGCTGGAGATGATCTGAGCCGGGACGGTGATCCGGGCCGGCGCGGCGCTCAGAGCCCCGCCATCTCGCGCCATTCCGCCTCGCTCAGGGTGCGCAGGCCGAGTTCCGCGGCCTTCTTCGCCTTGGAGCCGGCATCGGCGCCGACGATCACGAAATCCGTCTTCTTCGAGACGCTCTTGGTGACCTTGGCCCCGAGGCGGTCGGCCACGGCCTCGGCCTCGTCGCGGGAGCTTTGCTCCAGCGTGCCGGTGAACACCACCACCTTGCCGGCGAAGGGGCTGTCGCTGCCGCCCACCGCTTCGGCATCCTGCGGCGGGGCGAGGGCGGCGAGATCGTCCAGCGCTTCCCGGTTGCGGGCCTCGGCGAAGAACTCGGCCAGTTCCGCCGCGATGGCCGGGCCGATGCCCTGGATGGAACCCAGTTCTTCCCGTGCCTCGGAGCCCAGGGTGGTGGCCGCCAGCATCCTCGCCCGCCAATGGGCAAAGCTGTGGTAGTGGCGGGCCAGCAGCTTGGCGTTCTGCGCGCCGATGCGGCGAATGCCGAGGGCGAAGATGAAGCGCTCCAGCGGCGGGTTGCGCCGGTCCTCGATCGCCGCCAGCAGGTTGTCCAGCTTCTTGGAGGATTTGGCGCCCTTGCCCCAGCCTTCCCACTGCCGGATCGTGCCGGCATGGTCCTTCAGGCGGAAGATGTCGGCCGGGCTCTTCACCAGCCCGGCCTCGTGCAGGGCGACAATGTTTTCCTCGCCAAGGCCCTCGATATCGAGGGCGTTGCGGCCGACGAAATGCTTCAGCCGCTCCACCGTCTGGGCCGGGCAGATCAGCCCGCCGGTGCAGCGCCGCACCACCTCGCCGTCCGGCCGGACGGCATGGCTGCCGCAGGCGGGGCAGCGTGTCGGGAACTCGAAGGCGCGGCTATTGGCCGGGCGCTTCTCGGCAACGACGCCGATGATCTGCGGGATCACGTCCCCGGCGCGCTGCAGGATCACCGTGTCGCCGATCCGCACATCCTTGCGCGCGACCTCGTCCTCGTTGTGCAGCGTCGCGTGCTGCACCATGACGCCGCCGACATTCACCGGCTGCATCACGGCGCGCGGCGTCAGCGCCCCGGTGCGGCCGACCTGGATTTGGATCTCCTGCAGCACCGTCATGGCCTGCTCGGCCGGGAACTTCCAGGCGATCGCCCAGCGCGGCGCCCGGCCGACGAAGCCGAGGCGCGATTGCCAGTCTAGCCGGTCCAGCTTGTACACAACGCCATCGATGTCATAGGCGAGGCCGGCGCGCTGCGCGGCCATCTCCGCCTGGAAGGCCTCGGCCGCGTGCTCGTCCGGCAACAGGCGGGACAGCGGGTTTACCTGGAAGCCCCAGCCTTCCAGCGTCTTCAGATACTCCGAATGCGTCTCCGCCACCGGCGCCGATGACACGCCCTGGGCATAGGCGAACAGCTTCAGCGGCCGCCTCGCCGTGATGGCGGGGTCGAGCTGGCGCAGCGAGCCGGCGGCGGCGTTGCGCGGATTGGCGGGGATGCGGATCGCCTCGCCCACCTTCTCGCCGCGCTCACGCCGCGCCTCGCGCTCCTCGTGCAGCCGCTGCTGCTCGTCGCGGAAGGTGAGGAAATCGGCCTTGGTCATGAAGACCTCGCCGCGGATCTCGATGCTGGACGGAAAGGGAGCCTGCAGCTGGCGCGGCACCTCGTCCAGCGTCTGGAGGTTGCGGGTGATGTCTTCCCCCTCGGTTCCGTCACCCCGCGTGGCGCCTCGGACAAAGCGGCCATCCTCGTACAACAGGTTGACCGAGAGGCCGTCGATCTTCGGCTCCGCCACGAAGCGCAGCACCTCGTCCTCGGGAAGCTTCAGGAAGCGGCGGATGCTTTTGCTGAACTCGGTGAAGTCGTCCGGGGCGAAGGCATTGTCCAGGCTCAGCATCGGCGTGAAATGGCGTGACTTGGCGAAGCCCGCCGCGGGCTCGGCCCCCGGTGGCGCATCGGACGGGCTGTCGCCGCGCTTCATCGCCGGGAAGCGTGCCTCGATGGCGGTGTTGCGCCGCCGCAGCGCGTCATACTCCGCGTCTGTCATGATCGGCGCGTCGTTCTGGTGATAGGCGATGTCGGCGTTGCCGATGGCCTCGGCCAGGGCGGCAAGGTCCTCGGCCGCCTGGGCCTCGGTCAGCTGATCGACGGGAATGTCGCGCGGCGCGGTGGTCATGGCGTTTTTGCTAACGCGTGAGGCGGCCGCTGGGAAGCCAAGCAATATTCGGAGGCGGGCGACCCTGTTCAAGATCGCCTTGTTGTGCTTCCTGCGCCTTCCCACGCAAGAACAGAACAGCGGGAAATGCCATGCGTCGTCGCGCCCTGTTTCGCCATGCCAGCCTCGCCGCCGCTGGCACCGCCGCCACCGGCGGCCTCGCCGCCCCGGCCATTGCCCAGGGCCAGCCCGCCCTGCGCTGGCGCATGACCTCCTCCTACCCGAAATCGCTCGAAACCATCTATGGCACGGGAGAGGTGTTTGCCCGGGCGGTGGCGGAGCTGACCGACAACCAGTTCCAGATCCGCGTCTTCGGCGCCGGCGAGGTCACTCCGCCCTTGCAGGCGCTGGACGCGGTGCAGGCCGGAACCATCGAGTGCGCGCACACCACGAGCTTCTTCTACACCGGCAAGAACGAGGCTTTCGCCATCGCCACCGGCCTGCCCTTCGGCCTGAACACCCGGCAACAGGAAGCCTGGCTGTACCAGGGCGGCGGGATCGAGCTGCTGAACGCCTTCTTCGCCAAGTTCAACGTGTTCGGCCTGCCGCTCGGCTCCACCGGCGCCCAGATGGGCGGCTGGTTCCGCAAGGAGGTGCCGACGCCCGCCGACCTCAAGGGGCTGAAGATGCGCATCGGCGGCCTGGCCGGCACGGTGCTGGAGCGCATGGGTGGCGTGCCGCAGCAGCTGGCCGGCGGTGACATCTACCCGGCGCTGGAGCGCGGGACGATCGACGCCGTGGAATGGCTCGGCCCGGTGGATGACGAGAAGCTGGGCTTCGTGCGCGTGGCGCCCTTCTACTACTACCCCGCCTGGTGGGAGGGTGCCGCCAACACCCAGTTCTTCTGCAACCTCGACCAGTACAACAGCCTGCCTAAGCCCTATCAGGCGGCGATCCGTGCCGCCTGCACCGAGGCCACCAGATGGATGGTGGCGCGCTACGACACGCATCACCCCGAGGCGCTGCGCCGGCTGGTGGCGCAGGGCGCCAAGCTGCGCCCGTTCTCGCGTGACATGCTCGATGCCTGCGCCCGCGCCTGGGAAGGGTTGGAAAAGGAAATCGTTGCCCGCAACCCGGATTTCGCCGCCATCCATGCGAGCTGGAGCAAGGGGCGGGACGAGATGCGGCTCTGGCACCGCATCTCCGAGTTGTCCTTCGACAGCTACGCCGCGCAGCTGTCAGCGCGGCGCTGACGCTGGCGGGGCAGGCCCCCGCACGGCATCCATGGTCACGGCCTCCATCGTCGCAGATGAGGGATGGCCGCTCAGGCGGCGCCGCGCAGCAGGGAATCCGCGGCGGCCCGGGCGGCCTCGGTCACCGTCTCGCCGGCCAGCATCCGCGCCAGCTCCTCGCGCCGCGCGGCCGGGTCCAGCGGTTCCACCCTGGTCTCGGCACGGTCGGCGCGGACGCCCTTGGCGACGCGCCAATGCTGCGTGCCGCGTGCCGCCACCTGCGGGCTGTGCGTCACCACCAGCACCTGTAGCCGCTCCGCGACCTTGGCCAGTCGCTCGCCCACCGCGGCGGCGGTAGCGCCGCCGACGCCGCTGTCCACCTCGTCGAACACCAGGGTCGGCACTGGGGAGCCGCGGGCCAGCACCACCTTCAGGGCGAGCATCAGGCGAGACAGCTCGCCGCCCGAAGCGACCTTGTCGAGCTGCCCCGGCTTTTGGCCGGGGTTGGTGGATACCAGGAAGGTGACGCGGTCCTGGCCATCCGCGGCCCAGGCGCGCTCCTCGCGCGCGGCGATCTCGATGTGGAGCCGGGCACGATCCAGCTTCAGCGGTGCCAGTTCCTGCGCCACGGCCTGTTCCAGCCGTCCGGCGGCTTCCTGGCGGGCGGCCGTCAACGCGCCGGCCGCCTGCGCATAGGCAGCCCGGGCCGCCGCCGCAGCGGCTTCCAGCGCGGCGGCGCGTTCGGCACCGGCATCCAGCGCCGCCAGACGCCCTGACAAGTCGCGCAGCAATGCCGGCAGTTCCACCACCGCCACCGCGTGCTTGCGGGCCGCGGCCCGCAGGGCGAACAGGCGTTCCTCCACCTGCTCCAGCCGTCGCGGATCGGGGCCGAGGTCGGCGCCCAGCCGCTCCAGCATTCCTTCGGCCTCCGCCAGCGCGTCCTGCGCCTGACCCAGCGCCGCCAGGATCGGGGACGCTTCCTCGTTGGGGGCCGGCAGGCGTTCCAGGGCGCGGGCGGCGTTGCGCAGGGCCGCGGCGGGCCCGGTGGAGCCGCGGCGGTCGCGCGGCTGCAACTCGGACAAGGCGGAGGCCACCGCCTCGGCCCGGCGCTCGCCCTGCTGCATCGCCTGCCGCTCGGCGGACAACGCATCTTCCTCGCCTTCCTCGGGCGCGAGCAGGCTGAGCTCCTCCACCGCATGGCGCAGCCATTCCTCGTCGCGCTGCGCCTGGGCGATGGCCTCCTGCGCCGCCTTCAGGGTGCGCTCGGCGCCGCGCCAGTCGCGAAACGCATCGGCCACGGTGTTGCGCCGCGCCTCCAGCGCGCCGAAGGCGTCCAGCAGGCCGGCATGGGTGGCAGGGTCGGCCAAGCCGACCTGATCATGCTGCCCCTGCACCTCGACCAGCAGCGCGCCGAGGCGGCGCAGCAATCCGACCCCGACCGGCTCGGCATTGACGAAGGCGCGGGACCGGCCATCGGCCTGCACCACGCGGCGCAGCACCAGATCCTCCTCGGGGTCGATTCCCTGCTCGGTGAGCAGCGCCTGCGCCGGATGGTCGGGGGCGAGATGGAAGCAGGCGGTGACCGATGCCTGGGATTGTCCGGCCCGGACCATGCCCGCCTCGGCCCGCTGGCCAAGGGCGAGGCCCAGGCTGTCGAGCAGGATGGACTTGCCGGCACCGGTTTCGCCGGTCAGCACCGTGAGGCCCTGGCCCAGTGCCAGATCCAGCCGCTCGATCAGCACGACGTCGCGGATGGCGAGCGAGGTCAGCATGGCAGGGCAGCCGGCCCGGTGCTCAGAAGACGGAATTCCAGGCGCGGGCAAAGAAGCCGGGGCGGCTGGCGGCGGGTCCATCCGTCTCGATGCCGCGATCGGCGAGCAGCGCGTAGGAATCCTGGTACCAGGAACTGCCCGGATAGTTGTAGCCCAGCACGCTGGCGGATTTGCGCGCCTCGTCGGTGAGGCCGAGCGCCAGGTAGATCTCGGTCAGGCGGTGCAGCGCCTCAGGCACGTGGTTGGTGGTCTGGAACTCGTCCACCACGCGGCGGAAGCGGCCGATCGCCGCGGTGTAGAGCCCGCGGCTCTGATAGAAGCGCCCGATGTTCATCTCGCGCCCCGCCAGGTGATCGCGCGCGAGGTCCATCTTCAGCCGCGCGTCGCGGGCATAAGGCGTGTCGGGAAACCGGTTGATCACTTCCTGCAACTGGTTCAACGCGATCTCGGTGCCGCGCTGGTCGCGCTCGGCATCGACAATCTGCTCATAATAGCAGAGCGAGCGCAGGTAATAGGCATAGGCGATGTCGCGATGCGCCGGATGCAGCTGGATGAAGCGGTCCAGCGCGCCGATCGCCTCGGTGTAGCGGTTGCGCATGTAGTCGGAATACGCCGCCATCAGCCGCGCATTGGTGGCCCAGGTGGAATAAGGGTGCTCGCGCTCGATGCCGTCGAAATACCCGATGGCCTCCTGATACTCGCCCTGCCGCATGGAATCGATGCCCGCGGCATACAGAGAGTCCGGCGTCACCGCGGCCGCGGATCCGCTCGGGTTCAGGCTGGATTGCCGGCCATCCCACTGGGAACAGGCGCCGGCCAGCAGGGGCAGGGCCAGGAGGAGCGGGAAGCGGAAGGTCCGAGGGGTAAGACGCATGGCGGCCGCTCTATACCATGGCATTCCGCCGAGACGAAGGGGCGGCGGAATGCGGGCGGCCGGCCTGCAGGCAGGCGGGCCAGGACCGGAATGATCAGGCCGCGACGGCCTCGCCATGCCGGATCATGGCGGACTCGGCCAGGCCCGCCTCGCGCCAGCGCCAGGCACTGGCATCGGCCATCAGGGCACGGGCCAGACGGTTGTTGATGGCATGACCGGACCGGCGCCCCTCGAAGCGTGCCAGCAACGGCGCACCCAACAAGGCAAGATCGCCCACGACGTCCAGCATCTTGTGGCGCACGCATTCATCCGGATGCCGAAGGCCGCCGGGGTTCAGAACCAGCGGCCCGTCCACCACCACGGCGTTGCTCAGGCTGCCGCCCAGCGCCAGCCCGGCAGCCCGCAGCCGGGCCACATCCTCCGCCAGGGTGAAGGTGCGCGAATCGGCCAGGGCGCCGCGGAAGGAGGCTTCGGTGACGCGGAGCGACAAAGCTTGCCGGCCAATGGCGGAGGAGGGGAAGTCGATCTCCAGCTGCGCCTCGAAGCCCGGGGTGGCAATCGGATGCAGCGCAGCCCAGACCGCCTTGTCGCCCTCGCCGTCCTGAACGCGCACCGTCTTCAGAACCTCGATGCTGTTGCGCGGCATGGCAGTGGTGGCGATGCCGGCGCAATCGATCAGGAACAGAAACGGCGCGGCCGAACCGTCCAGGATCGGAACTTCGGGCCCGTCCACCTCGATCAGCAGGTCATCGATGCCGCAGGCGGACAATGCCGCCATGACGTGCTCGATCGTGCCGAGACGGGCATGCGGCCGATCGGGCAATGCGATGGCGGTGCACAGCCGAGTGTCGAATACCAGGTCGTAGCGGGCCGGGATGTCGACCCCGAGATCGGTGCGGCGGAACACGATGCCGTGGCCGACCGGAGCAGGTCGCAGGGTCAGGCTCGCGCGTCGGCCGGAATGCAGGCCAACGCCCACGCAGCCGATGGCTGCCTTCAGCGTCCTGCGTCGTTCCGTTCCCGTGGCGATAAAACCGTCCATCATCCTACCTGGCTGCGCTCTCAGTCCCATGGCCGAAAACGCGGCCCGTCGTTCGAAGTTCTAGATGGCACCGCAGCGATGCCAGGGCCAGTCAACGCTTATTTCCGATTATTACCTCGGAAGATCGACCTGTAAGTCCCTGCAAGTAAATAGATGTTGCAATGCAAAAAGGCCCCGCACATTTTCGGTGCGGGGCCTCGTCACGGCGCGGAATCGAACGCCGGCGGTCAGTTGTTCTGCCGGCGGAGGAACGTTGGGATGTCGAGACCCATCTCCTCGGCCGGCTGCTGCTGCGCCGGGCGTGGCGCGGCTGCAGGCTGCTGCACGGACTGGCGGGGCATCGCCGACGGCGCTTCCGCTTCGGCACCCAGGTTGCGGCGCATCAGCCCGGTGGCCTTACGGAACAGGTTGAATCCACCGCCGACCGGAGGAGCAGACACCGGGGACGGCGCCATCGGACGGGCCGCCTGCACGGGGCGCGCGGGGTCAGCCGCGCCACCAAGGGTCGCGGGAACGTCCTCGGGCGAGGGTGCCTCCGGCGACAGGCCCTGGGGCAGCTGAGGCGGAGCCGCCTCGAAGGTCGCGGGTGCCGGAGCGCCGGCCATGCCTGCCGGACGGCGCGGCGCGCCGGCCTGAGCCGGATGGCCGCCCACGCGCACCGGCGAGGCCGGCTGCGGCATCACCGGCCGCGGCGCCACCGGCGCACCGACCACGCTGCGCGGGCCCTGATGCGTCGGAATGGCCTGGGTCGCCACGGCCTGCACCGGCGCACCGCCACCCATTGCGACCAGCTTCGGCCGCTCCGAGACGCTCTCCTCCTGAACAGCGTCTATGCCAGTCGCGACCACCGACACGCGCAGCCGGCCGTTCATTTCCTCGTCGATCGAGGAGCCGAAGATGATGTTGCAATCCTGATCGACTTCGCGGCCGATGCGGTTCACGGCCTGGTCGACCTCGAACAGCGTCATGTCGTAGCCGCCGGTGATGTTGATCAGCACGCCGCGCGCGCCGAGCATCGAGGTATCTTCCAGCAGCGGATTGCTGATGGCAGCCTCGGCGGCTTCCACCGCGCGGTCCTCGCCCTCGGACTCGCCGGTGCCCATCATCGCCTTGCCCATCTCCGCCATCACGGTGCGGATATCAGCGAAGTCGAGATTCACCAGGCCGGGATTGACCATCAAGTCGGTCACGCCGCGCACGCCCATGTAGAGCACGTCGTCCGCCATCTTGAAGGCTTCGGCGAAGGTGGTGCGCTCGTTCGCTTTCCGGAACAGGTTCTGGTTCGGGATCACGATCAGCGTGTCGACGTAGGTCTGCAGATCCTCGATGCCCGCTTCCGCCGAGCGGCG
Organism: Teichococcus vastitatis; assembly: GCF_003604215.1. GTDB lineage: Bacteria > Pseudomonadota > Alphaproteobacteria > Acetobacterales > Acetobacteraceae > Pseudoroseomonas > Pseudoroseomonas vastitatis. The sequence goes on along the minus strand of NZ_QXGS01000001.1, from coordinate 243,807 downwards.
ACGCTTCATGCCTTCAAAGTCGAAGGGCCGGGTCACAACGCCAACCGTCAGGATGCCGCGTTCGCGCGCCATGCGCGCGATCACCGGGGCCGCGCCGGTGCCCGTGCCACCGCCCATGCCGGCGGTGATGAACACCATGTGCATGCCTTCGAGATGACGCGCCAGATCTTCCGTCGCCTCTTCCGCCGCCGCGCGACCGATCTCCGGCTTGGCACCGGCGCCGAGGCCCTGCGTCAGGTGCGGCCCGAGCTGCACGCGGCGTTCCGCGCGGCTGTTGACCAGTGCCTGCGCATCGGTGTTGGCGACCAGGAACTCGACGCCGTCGAGGCCCATGGCGATCATGTTGTTGACCGCGTTGCAACCGGCGCCGCCAACACCGACAACGGTGATGCGCGGACTGAAATCCGTGTGCTGCTGGCGTGGAATGGTCAGGTTCAGCGTCATGCCAGCGATTCTCCTTGGGCGTTGTCCGGCGAGCGGCGATTCGGCGTGTCGGTACTTTGCATCAGACTCGCTCCCGAAGCCAGTTGACGAATCGAGCAAATCGACCAAATCCGCGTTCTGGAGCGGGATCTATATCAATCAGAGGTCGTCCTTCGCCGGTGCCCCAGGCGACGAGACCCAGCGTTGTCGCGAAATCCGATCCTTGTGCCGGATCTGGCAAACCGCGCACAAAAGCGGGACGCCCGAGACGCACCGGACGGTCCAAAATCTGCGCCGCCATTTCGCGCAAACCGACGAGCTGGCTGGCACCGCCGGTCAGCACCACGCGTGCACCGGCTTCCCGACCCAAGGCCGCGGCGTCGATTCGGTCACGCACCAGCTCCAGGGTTTCCTCGATGCGCGGGCGGATGATGTTGATTACGGTGCTGCGCGGCACGCTGACCAGATGATCCTCGTCTTCGCCGACCTGCGGCACGTTCACCATGGCCTTGGCATCGTCGCCGCCTTGCAGCGCGCAACCATCCAGGATCTTGATGCGCTCGGCCTGCGCGATGGGCGTCGCGAGGCCGCGCGCCAGATCATTGGTGACCTGCCAGCCGCCCACCGGAATCTGCGCCGTGTGCAGCAGGTGGCCCTCGCCATAGATGGCGATGCTGGTGGTGCCGCCGCCCATGTCGACCACCGTGGCGCCGAGCTGCCGCTCATCTTCCACCAGCACCGACAAGGCTGCGGCGAAGGGAGCGGACACCAGCTCCTCCACCTCCAGGTCGCAGTGGCTGAGACAGATGCCGAGGTTGCGCAACGCGCTGGATGCGGAATCCACCAGATGCAGATGCGCCGCCAGCGTCTCGCATTCCATGCCGCGCGGATCGGGAACACCCGGCGTCGCATCGATGGTGAAGCCGAGCGTGGTGGCGTGAACGGTTTCGCGGCCTTCCTCGGCAGCGCGGCGACGGCCTTCCGCCAACACCGCGCGCAGATCGGCGTCGGTCACCGCGCGGCCGCCGATCGGCCATTGAATGTTCATCAGACGCGAGGCCGGCTGGCCGCAGGACAGGTTCACAATGGCGCCGGACAGCTTCAGTTCCGCCGCTTCTTCCGCCTGGGCCACGGCGGCGCGGATGCATTGTTCGGCCTCCTGCAGGTCGACGATGTTGCCGCCTTTGATGCCGCGGGCGCGTTGCCAGCCGCAACCGAGGATGCGGGCCTGCCCATCCGCCTCGACCCGCGCGATCAGGCAGACCACCTTGCTGCTGCCGATGTCGAGCACGCCGTAGGGCCCGCTGCGCGCGCGACGCCGGCGGGAGACGGGCGTGGCGAGTTCCGGCGGCGGGGTGAGGCGTTGCACCGGCATCATCCGCGGCTGCTCCCGCGCTTGACCTTGACGGGCTCGGCTTCTTCCGGTTGCGGCTGCTGGCGCACCACCAGCCGATCGGGCATGCGCATGTCGATCGCCACCAGAGTGCGGTCCATCAAGGCACTGCTGCGCTGCAACTCGCCCAGCCGGCGGATCGCCGCATGTTCGTGCCCTTCGGGCAGCAGCACGTCAGTGCCGTTGTGCAGCCGCAGGTTCCAGCGGCGCTGGCTGACATACACCAGGGCTTGCACGCGGCGCTGCACTTCGGGTTCCGCCTTCAGAGCGTCATACAGCGCGCCACCCATCTTCTGCGCTCCGTCGCCCACCAGCAGGGGCAGCGGCCCGAACGCGTCCAACGTTTCCGCCGTCACGATGCGACCCTCGCGGTCGATGACGGCGAAGCGATTGTCGTGTTGCCAGATGGCGAAAGGCTGACGTTCGCGCAGCGTGATCAAGATGTCGCCGGACATGTGGCGCTGCACCTCGGCTTCCTCGATCCAGGCAATGCTTTCCAGCCGTGCCTTGACCTGCGCCGGCGAGAACGCCAGCAATGGTTCGCCGCGGCCGGTGCCGATGGCGGTGCGGATCAGTTCACGCGGCGTGTTCTGCTGTCCGCGCACCACGATGTCGCCAACCGTCAGCCCGGCCTCTGCAGCGATGCCGGAGACGCCCTGGCCGAGCCAGGCGAAGCGCCCGGCCGGATCCAGCGCCGCCACGGCCACGGCGCCGGCACCCAGGCAGCATGCGCCGGCGATGCCCAGCAGGATCGGCCGCAGATGCGGGCGCTGCCGCCGGAGCCACAGCCGCAGCGCGTTGGGACGCTGCGCCGCCAACTGCGGCGGGCGCCCATCCTGTGACAGCCGCGTGCGTTCGCCCGTCTGCAGGCGTGTCGGACTACGGGCCATGGCGTGCCTCCTGCACCATCCAGGCGCAGAGCGCCGCGAAGTCGATCCCGCAATAGGCGGCCTGCTCCGGCACCAGGCTGGTGGGCGTCATGCCGGGCTGGGTGTTCACTTCCAGCAGCACGATGCGGCCGGTGCTGTCGTCGTAACGGAAATCCGAGCGCGACACGCCGCGGCAGCCCAGCGCCTGGTGTGCGCGCAGTGCCGCCTGCCGCGCCGCCTCGGCCACCGCGTCCGGCACCTGCGCCGGCAAGGTGTGCCGGCTGCCGCCTGCCGCATACTTGGCATCGTAGTCGTAGAACATGTGGCCGGTGCCGATCTCGGTCACCACCAGTGGCCGGTCGCCCATCACGGCCACCGTCAATTCGCGGCCGGGGATGTATTCCTCCGCCATGACCTTCTGGCCGAAGCGCCAGTTGCGGGCGATCTCGCCGCGGCGATTATCGCCGTCCTTGACGATCTCGACGCCGACCGACGACCCCTCGTTCACCGGCTTCACCACATAGGGGCGGGGCAGGGGGTCGGCGGCTTCCAACTCCTCCGGCGTCACCAGCCGGTGCTCGGCGAGCGGCAGCCCGTGCGCGGCGAACACCGCCTTGGCCGCGACCTTGTCCATCGCCACGGACGAGGCGCGCACGCCGGAATGCGTGTAGGGAATGCCGAGCCAGTCCAGCACGCCCTGGACGCAGCCATCCTCGCCGAAGCGGCCATGCAGCGCGTTGAACACCACATCGGGCCTGATCTGCTGCAGCGTGGCGATGAGTGCCGCCAGATCCTCGGTCACCTCGATCGGGCTCACGGTGAAGCCCGCCTCCCGCAGCGCCGCGACCACGCCGCGGCCAGTCGAGAGCGAAACCTCGCGCTCGGTTGAAATGCCACCTTGCAGCACCGCGACATGCGTCATGCCGCTTCCTCCCCGATGCGTCGGATTTCCCATTCCAGCGTGATGCCCGATGTTCCCGCCACCCGGTCGCGCACCGTTTCCCCCAGCGCTTCCAGATCCGCGGCGCTTGCCCTACCGAGATTGAGCAGGAAGTTGCAATGCTTTTCCGACACCTGTGCGTCGCCAATCCGCAAGCCACGGCATCCTGCGGCGTCGATCAAGGCCCAGGCCTTCCCGCCGGGAGGATTCTTGAAGGTCGAGCCACCGGTTCGCGCGCGCACCGGCTGCGCTTCCTCGCGTGCCGCGCGGATCCCCGCCATGCGCTCGCCGATCGCCGCCGCGTCTCCGGCGGCGGCCCGGAACCGCGCCCGGATGACGATGCCACCATCCGGCAGAATGGCGCGGCGATAAGCGAAGCCCAGCTCGGCGGCGCCGAGGCGCTGCAGCCCGGACGGCGTGGCGATCTCGGCCCAGTCGAGTATGTCCCGGATCTCGGAACCGTAGGCGCCGGCATTCATCGCGACGGCGCCGCCGATGCTGCCCGGGATACCGCAGAGAAATTCCAGCCCGGCCAGCCCGGCGGCTGCCGCGTGCTCGGCCACCGTGACGTCGAGCGCTGCGGCGCCGGCGACGATGCCGTCCGCTTCCACCACGATGTCGGAAAAGCCACGCGCCAGCTTCACCACGATGCCGCGAACCCCGCCATCGCGCACCAGCAGGTTGGATGCGGCGCCGATCACTGTGAGCGGCAGGCCGCGCGGGTGGTCGCGCAGCAGCAGCATAAGGTCGTCACCATCGGCGGGACGCACCAGCCAATCGGCCGTACCCCCTGTGCGGAACCAGGTGAACGGCGCCAGCGGCGCGGCGGCCTGCACCCGGCCGCGCAAGGGCGGCAAGCGGTGTTCAACCTCGTTGCCCATGCGCCTCACCGCACGCTTCCGGCGACCGAAACCATCGTGCGCGTCCGGCCGGCCCAGCTCATCGCGCGCCTCCGGCACGACGCGGGCCGCGCGGCGCCAGCGCCTGCAACTGCTCTGGCAACGCGTGCGCCCAGCCCGTGATGTTGCCGGCGCCGAGGCAGACCACGTAATCGCCCGGCTTAGCGATGGCGTTGATCATCTCCGGCAGGCTGTCGGGGCCGGGCAAGGGAACCACGCTGCGGTGCCCATGGGAACGCAGCCCGTCTACCAGGGAGTCCCGGTCGGCGCCCGGGATCGGCTGTTCGCCCGCGGCGTAGACGTCGGCCACGATCACCGTGCCCGCGTCATTCATGCATTGACAGAATTCCTCGAACAACTGCTTCAGGCGCGAATAACGATGCGGCTGCACCACCGCGATCACGTCCCGCGCGCCGGCCTGCCGCGCCGCCTTCAGCACCGCGGCGATCTCCACCGGATGGTGACCGTAATCATCGATGATCTGCACGCCGTTGGACTCGCCCACCCGGGTGAAGCGCCGCTTCACGCCCTTGAAGCCGGCAAGTGCCGAGCGGATGGTGCCTTCGTCGATATCCATCTCGATGCCGACCGCGATCGCCGCCAGCGCGTTCTGCACGTTGTGCTGGCCAAGCATCGGCAGGCGCATCGGCTTCAGCGCACGGCTGCGGCCGGTGGCGCGGTCCTGCACCGTAACCTCGAAAGTCGCGCCCATGCGGTCGGTGATCAGACGCTCGGCCCGCACGTCAGCCTGCGGCGAGAAACCATAGGTGATCAGCCGGCGGTCCAGGTGCGGGATCATCGCCTGGACATTGGGGTGGTCGGCGCACAGCACCGCAAAGCCGTAGAACGGAATGTTGCCGACGAACTGGGCATAGCCCTGCTTCATCGCCTCCTCGGTGCCCCAATGGTCCAGGTGCTCGGCATCCATGTTGGTCACCACGGCGGCCACGGCCGGAAGGCGCAGGAAGGACCCGTCGCTCTCATCCGCCTCGACCACCATCCAGTCGCCTTCGCCGAGCCGGGTGTTGGTGCCGTAGGCGTTGACGATGCCGCCATTGATCACGGTGGGGTCGAGCTTGGCGGTCTCCAGCACCGTCGCCACCAGCGAGGTGGTGGTGGTCTTGCCATGCGTGCCGCCGATGGCGATGCCCCATTTCAGCCGCATCAGCTCGGCCAGCATCTCGGCGCGGCGCACCACCGGGATCAGCCGCTGGCGGGCAGCCATCACCTCAGGATTGTCGCGCTTCACTGCGGTGGAGGTCACCACCACTTGCGCCGCGCCCAGATTGGCTGCGTCGTGGCCCACCATCACCGAGATGCCGGCACCGCGCAGGCGCTCGACGTTGTAGCCCTCGGCGATGTCGCTGCCCTGCACCTGGTAGCCAAGGTTGTGCAGCACCTCGGCGATGCCCGACATGCCGATGCCGCCGATGCCGACGAAGTGGATAGGTCCGATATTGAGCGGCAGCGCGCGCATTCTACGAGGCTTCCTGAAACCGGCGCGCTTCTGCGCGGGAGAGAACAAGGTCGGCGAGGCGGGCCGCGGCATCCGGCGCGGCCAGGCGGGCCGCAGCGGCGGCGGCGGCGGCCAGCGCCTCCGGCGCGCCGAGCATGCGCTCCAGCGCGGCGGCCAGGGCGGGCGGGGTGAACTCCGGCTGCTTCATCGGCATGGCGGCGCCAACATCCGCCAGGGCGCGCGCATTGGCGCTCTGATGATCATCGATGGCGTGCGGCAGCGGGACCAAGATGGCGGGACGCCCGGCACAGGCCAGCTCGGCCACGGTGGAGGCCCCGGCCCGGGCGATCACCAGATGGGCCGTGTCGTACAGCCCGGCGATGTCGCCGAAGAAAGGCGCCAGCTGCGCAGGGATGCCGAGCTGCTCGTAAGTGGCGCGCACCGGCGGCAGATCCTCGGCGCGGCATTGCTGCACCACAGACAGGCGGCCGCGCAGCGTCGGCGGCAGCAACGCCACGGCCGCGGGCACCACCTCGGAGAAGATCCGCGCACCGAGGCTGCCGCCCAGCACCAGCAGGCGCAACGGCCCCTGCGGCGCGACGAAGCCCTGGCCGGCGAGCGCGGCCAGTGCCGGGCGCACCGGATTGCCGACGATCTCGCTGCGCGTGCCGGCCGGCACGCGGGTGGTGGTGGCGAAGGACAGCGCCAGCGCATCGGCGCCGCGGGCCAGCAGGCGGTTGGCGCGGCCGAGCACGGCATTCTGCTCGTGCAGCACCAGTGCCGGCCGGCCGCCCAGACTGCGCGCCGCCAGCATCGGCGCCACGGAGGGATAGCCGCCGAAGCCCACCACGGCGCGGGGCCGCAGCCGCAACAGCAGCTTACGGGCCTGCAGCGTACCGGCGGCCATCGCCCATGCGCCCGCCGCCGCCCGCTTCACGCCGCGCCCAGCCAGTCCCGCGCCCTTCAGGACGAAGCGCTCGGCCTGCGCAAAGGAGGGCGTGGCATAGTCGGCGCTGCGGGCGTCGGTCATCAGCGCGATGGTGTGGCCGCGCCGCAGCAGCTCCGCGGCCAGGGCCTCGGCCGGAAAGAAATGCCCGCCAGTGCCGCCGGCGGCGATGATGATGGGATCGCTCACTCCGCATCCGCCCGCATCAGGCGGCGCCGCGTCAGCGCCAGCAGCATGCCCATGCCGAGCGCCACCGCGATCACCGAGGAGCCGCCATAGGAGATGAAGGGCAGGGTCATGCCCTTGGTCGGAATCAGGTGCAGCGTCGAGGCCATGTTGATGAAGGCCTGCAGCCCGAACTGCGTCAGCAGGCCGGTGGCGCCGAGGATGATGAACAGGTCCTTCTCACCCAGCAGGCGCAGCATGCCGCGCAGCACGATGAAGCCGAACACGGCCAGGATCAGCAGGCAGATGGCCAGGCCGAACTCCTCGCCGGCGACGGCGAAGACGAAATCGGCATGCGCGTCGGGCAGCAGGCCCTTCAGGCGGCCCTCGCCAGGGCCGACGCCCAGCATGCCGCCATGGCCGAAGGCCTCCATGGCGATGGTGACCTGATAGGTATCCCCCGATTCCGGGTTCAGGAAGCGGTCGATGCGGGACCGGAAATGCGGCAGCACGAAATACGCCATGACGCCACCCACCACGCCGGCGACGCCGCAGCCCGCAACGATGATCATGTTGATGCCGGCCACGAAGAGCTGCGCGCAGAACACCGCGCCGACCACGATCAGCATGCCCATGTCTGGCTGCTTGGCCAGCACGCCCGCCACCAGAAGAAACAGGAAGCAGGCGGCCACCGTGGCGCGCCAGCCGATCGAGCGAGTTTCCGACAGCAGCCATGCGGCCACCACGGCAAAGCAGGGCTTCAGGAACTCGGAAGGCTGCAGCGTCATGCCGGGCAGGTGCAGCCAGCGCCGCGCGCCCTTGATCTCGACGCCCATGGACAGAGTCGCGGCGGTCATCAGCAGGGCGCCGAAGAATCCGAGCAGCGCCAGCCGGCGGACCTGCTTCACCGGCAGTAGCGAGATCACCACCATCACGCCGATCGACAGGCCGAGAAAGAACACCTGCTTCAGGATGAACAGGTCGCGCGACGACGCGCCGATGCGCTCGGCGACGCCGGGGCTCGCGGCCAGCAGCATGACGTAGCCAAAGCCCACCAGCATCAGCAGCGCCGCCAGCGTCCAGCGATCCACCGTCCACCACCAGCGGCCCAGCACAGAGGTATCAGCGCGCGAGAGAGCCATCACACAATCTCCGGCAACTGGGCCACGAGGGCGCGGAAACGGTCGCCGCGCGCATCGAAGCCGGTGAACTGGTCGAACGAGGCGCAGGCGGGCGACAGCAGCACCACCTTGACGCCGAGGCGCCGCGCTGCCGCCAGCGCCGCGGGCACTGCCGCCTCCAGCGTGCCGGCGACCTCGTTCGGCACGCCCTGCGCCGAGAGCGTTTCGGCGAAATCCGCGGCCGACTGACCGATCAGCACGCCATGCGCGATGCGGTGGAACAGCGGGCCGAGGCTGTCGATGCCGCCCTGCTTCGGCACGCCGCCGCCGATCCACACGACGCGGTCATAGCTGGCGAGCGCGCGCTCGGTGCTGTCGGCGTTGGTGGCCTTGCTGTCATTGACGAACAGGATGCCGGCGCGCTCGCCCACCCGTTCCTGCCGGTGCGGCAGGCCCGGAAAGGAGTGCAGTCCGGCGGCGATGGCGTTGCGCGGCATGCCCAGCGCCAGCACGATGGCGGCGGCGGCCGCCGCGTTCTGCGCGTTGTGGCTGCCCGGCAGGGCCGGCGCGGCGTCGAGATCGGCCAGGACGCCCTGATCGTCGCGGAGGGCCCGGGCCTCGGCCCAGACTCCGCCAGGCTGCGGCGCGGCGCCGGAGACCGGCACCACCCGCGCTGCGCGGCCCTCCGCGAAGCCGCTGCCCGAGGCATCATCCATCCCGATCACCGCGACATCGCCGGGCAGTTGCCGGTCGAACAGCCGCGCCTTGGCGGCGGCGTAGCCCTGCATGTCGCCATGGCGGTCGATGTGGTCGGGCGACAGGTTCAGCACCGCCGCCACATCGAAGCGCAAGGCCTGCAGGCGTTCCAGCATGTAGCTGGACATCTCCAGCACATAGGTTCCGTCATCGCCGAGCAGCTCCAGGCCCAGCGCCGCGGGGCCCAGATTGCCGCCAACCTCGGCCCGCATGCCCGCCGTCAGCAGCAGGTGATGGACCAGCGCCGTGGTGGTCGACTTGCCGTTGGTGCCGGTGATGCCGACGAAGCGGGCGCGGCTGCCGCTGGCGCGAACGGCGCGGAACAGCAGGTCAGCATCGCACAACACCGGCACGCCGGCGGCCCGCGCCGCCACCGCGGAGGGATGCGCCCGGGGCCGGATGTGCGGAATGCCGGGAGACAGCAACAGCATGTCGAACGGGAAGCCCCGCTGCGCCGCCGGGTCACCGATCGGGAGGCCGGCGGCCACGGCGGCGGCCCGCGCAGCCTCGCCATCGTCCCAGCACAGCAGCTCCGCGCCCCAGTCGCGCAGCCGCGCCGCCGCCGGCAAGCCGGCCCTGCCCAGGCCGACCACGGCGATGCGCTGCCCCGCGAAGGGCCGGAAGCCGAGGGTGGATGGGACGGCGGCGCTCTGCATCAGCGGATCTTCAGCGTCGAGAGACCGACCAGCGCCAGGATCATGGCGATGATCCAGAAGCGGATCACGATGGTGGGCTCGGCCCATCCCTTCTTCTCGAAGTGATGGTGCAGCGGCGCCATCAGGAAGACCCGGCGTCCGGTGCGCTTGAACCAGAAGACCTGGATCATCACGCTCACCGTCTCCACCACGAACAGCCCGCCCACGATGGCCAGGACGAGTTCGTGCTTGGTGGCGACGGCAACCCCTCCGAGCGCGCCGCCCAGCGACAGGCTGCCGATGTCGCCCATGAAAACCTTGGCCGGCGGCGCGTTGTACCAGAGGAAGCCGAGCCCGGCGCCGATCATGGCGGAGCAGAACACCGCCAGCTCGGACGTGCCGGGCACGCCATTCAGCTGCAGGTAGTCCGCAAAGATGCGGTTGCCCACCAGATAAGCGATCAGGGCGAACACGGCGGCGGCCAGCATCACCGGAACAATGGCCAGACCGTCCAGACCGTCCGTCAGGTTCACGGCGTTGGACGCGCCCATCATCACCAGCATCCCGACCAGGGGAAACAGGATGCCGAAATTGATCATCACGTCCTTGAAGAAGGGCAGGGCGAGCCGGTTGCTGATGGCCTCCGGCATCAGCCAGGTGATCCACACGGCCGCGACGAGGCCGGCCCCGGCCTGCACCGCCAGCTTCGCCTTGCCGGACACGCCCTTGGTGTTGCGCTTGGTGACCTTCAGCCAGTCATCCCAGAAGCCGAGCAGCCCATAGACCAGCGTCACCAGCATCACCGCCCAGATCAGGCCATTGCGCAGATCCGCCCACAGCAGCGTGGAGCCCAGCAGGCCGAGCAGGATCAACACGCCGCCCATGGTGGGCGTGCCCTTCTTGGTCAGCAGATGGCCTTCCGGCCCGTCGGTGCGGATCGGCTGTCCGCCATTCTGAAAGGAGCGCAACCAGTTGATCACGGCGGGACCGAGAAACAGGCTGATCGCCAGCGCCGTCATGCAGGCGGCACCGGCCCTGAAGGTCGTATAGCGGAACAGGTTGAACAGGATGAACCCGTCCGCGTAACCGGACAGGAGATTGAAGATCATGTCGGCGCCCCTTCGCGCGCAGTCAGGGCACGGACAATCACCGCCATGCGGCTGCCCAGCGACCCCTTTACCAGGATGACGTCTCCCGGGCGGATCGCCTGACGCACCAGCGGGGCCAGCGCATCGCTGTGATCCCGATGCGCGCCGCGCCGGTCCTCCGGTAGCGCGTCGTATAAGCCGCGCATCAGCGGACCGCAGCAAAAGACCAGATCGGCGGAGGCCAGCACATCGGGCAGCAGACCCGCGTGCAATGCGGGACCAAATTCGCCCAATTCGCGCATGTCGCCGAGCACGGCGATTCGCCGCCCCGGCTGCGCGCCGAGAACGCCGAGCCCGGCGCGCATCGCCGGCGGCTGGCCGTTATAGCTGTCATCGATCAACAGGGCGGAGCCGCCGGCCAGTTCCAGCGTGACACGGCCGCCGCGTCCCGCGCCCGGGCGGAAGCCATCCAGCGCGGCGATGAAATCGGCTGGTTCGACGCCGAGCGCGGCGGCCACCGCCAGCGCGCATGCGGCGTTCATCGCGAGGTGCCGGCCGGGGGCTGCGATCCTCAGCTCATGCGTCCGCCCACGAAACGCGATCTGCGCGACGCCCGATTCTGCCGCGCCGCCATAGGATAGCAGCCGCACCTCCGCTTCTTCGTGCAGGCCGAAGCCGAGCACCGCCAGACCTGCCGCCGCCGCCCGTGCTTCGAGCCGGGGAAACATCGCGGAGTCGCGCGGCAGCACCGTGACGGAGCCGCGGGCGAGGCCCTGCATGATGTCGGCCTTCTCCTCCGCGATCTCCTCGATCGAGCCGAGATGGCCGATATGCGCCGCCTCCACCGTCGTGATGGCGGCGACGTGCGGGCGGGCGAGGCGGGCCAGCGGCGCGATCTCGCCGCGGTGATTCATGCCGATTTCTAGCACGCCGTATTCCGCATTGCGGGGCATGCGGGCCAATGTCAGCGGCAGGCCCCAATGATTGTTGTAGCTGGCCACGGCCGCATGGGTCGGGCCGAGCGCGGACAACCCGTGGCGCAGCATCTCCTTGGTGGTGGTCTTGCCGACGCTGCCGGTGATCGCGGCGATGCGGGCCGTGCTGCGCGCGCGGCCGGCGCCACCCAGCGCCTGCAGCGCTGCCAGTGTTTCCGCCACCCGCAGCAGCGGCGCATCGGCGGCAACGGCCGGCGGGTCGCGATCCACCAGCGCCATCGCGGCACCCCGCGCCAGCGCATCGGCGACGAAATCATGGCCATCGCGCGCATCGCGCAACGCGACGAACAGCTCGCCCGCGCCGGTGCCGCGGCTGTCGATGCCGATGCTGCGAATATGGATACCATCCGGGCAACGTCCGCCGGTGGCCTCGCGCAGTTCGGCGGAGGTCCAGAGCGGGGCCGTCATGCCGGCGCTCCCACCAGGCGGCGCACCGCCTCGGCATCGTCGAAGGGATAGGTTACCGTGCCGATGGTCTGGCCAGACTCATGGCCCTTTCCGGCCAGCGCCAGCACGTCGCCCGGACGCAGCGCGGCCAGCGCGGCGCCGATGGCCGTGGCACGGTCGCCGATCTCCTCGGTGGCGGCGGAACCGGTCATGCCGGCCCGCACCGCGGCCCGGATGGCGGCGGGATTTTCCGTGCGGGGATTGTCGTCGGTGACGATGGCATGATCTGCGAGGCGGGACGCGACTTCGCCCATCAGCGGGCGCTTGCCGGGATCGCGGTCGCCTCCGGCGCCGAACACCACGCGCAGGCTGCCTGCCGTGTGCGGGCGGAGCGCGGTGAGCAAACGCTCCAGCGCGTCCGGCGTATGCGCGTAGTCCACATACACCGCCGCACCGTTCGGCAGAACCGCGGCGCATTCCATGCGGCCGCGTACGCCCGTCAGGCGCGGCAGCATCGCGATCACCTCGGGCGCGTCCAGACCACTGGCCACCGCCAATCCTGCCGCCAGCAGCGCGTTGTCGGCTTGGAAGCGGCCGGGCAGGGCCAGGTGCAACTCGGCGCGCATGCCGAAAGCGTCGATCTCCAGCACCTGCCCGTCGGGCACGGGCTGCTGGCGCAGCAGGCGGATGGCCTCGCCGCCCGAGCCCACGGTCAACAGGCGCAATTCCCGGCGTGCGGCGATGTCGCGCAGCCGCGCCAGAACCTCCGGTGCCAAGTCGCTGTGTGCCACGGACGCAGCACCGGGCTGCAGCAGCGTATCGAAGAGCCGCAACTTCGCCGCCGCATAAGCTGCCATGTCGCCGTGGTAGTCGAGATGGTCGCGCGTCAGGTTGCTGAACCCGCCGGCGGCGAGGCGAAGCCCGTCGAGCCGCCGTTGTTCCAGCCCATGCGACGAGGCTTCCAGCGCCACATGCCCGATGCCGGCAGCCGCCAGCTCGGCCAGGATGCGGTGCAGCGCCACCGGGTCCGGCGTGGTCAGCGACGGCGTCGGCGGGAAGCCCTCGGCGCGCAGCCCGAGCGTGCCGAGCGAGGCGGGACGCAGCCCGGCCATGGCCCAGATCTGGCGCAGGAAATCAACCGTGCTGGTTTTCCCGTTGGTACCGGTGACCGCCACGGCCACGGCCGGCGGCGGTGCATGCAGCGCCGCGGCGAGCAGCGCCAGGGCGCGCCGCGCATCTTCCGCCGGGATCAGCGGCACCGACACGCCTTCGGGCAATGGCGTGCCGGCAGGCACCAGAATGGCGATGGCGCCCCGCCGTGCGGCTTCGGCGATGAAGGCGCGGCCATCGAGCTTCGTGCCGGGCAGCGCGGCGAAGACGAAGCCGGGCCGCACGGCCCGGCTGTCCGCCGTCAGGCCCGCGACCTCGGCATCCGCAACGCCGCCGGCCGTCAGAAGGCCGGGAACGCGATGGAGGAGCTCCTCAAGGCGCAACGAGGCCTCCCCGCGGTGCCTCCCCGCGCTCCATCATGGTCAGGCGCAGCGGAACCGGCTGCGGCAGCGGTGCGGGCTGCGCGGGCAGGTTGGGGATCGGCATGGCGCGGGCGCCATCACGCAGGCCGGGCGGCACCACGGGCGGATGAACACCGGTGCTGCGGGGGGCGGCCGCTTCGGCCGGCGGTACCGCGCGGGGCGCCGCGCTTTGCGGCGGCCGGGCGGTGGCCGGAGTCATCACCGCGGCACCGCCGGCCTGCGCGGTCGGGCGCGCCGGAGCCCGCGGCTGCAGCGGAAGCGACGTGGCCTGAATGATCGCCGGATTGGCGGGGTCTTCCGGCACCAGCCCCAGGATCGGCGCGATGCGCGCGATCACCGAATGCGCCGCCGGCGCGGCAACCCAGCCGGCGGTGGCATAGCCGAAGCTCTTGCTGTTCGGCTTCGGCTCATCAACCATCACGTACAGCGCGTAGCGCGGCGACTGGATCGGGAAGGCGCCGACAAAGGCGGCGATGCGCTTGTTCATCAGATAGCCGCCATGCGGCCCGGTCTTCTGCGCCGTGCCAGTTTTGCCGCCGAGGAAGTAGCCCGGCACTTCGGCGCCCTTGGCGGAGCCGTCGGTGACCACCAAGCGCATCAACTTGCGCATCGTGGCCGAGGTCGCCTCGCTGACGATGCGGGTGCCCTCGCGCTGCGTGCCGGGCGGCTGTGCCAGCAGCGTCGGCTGCCGCAGGATGCCGCCATTGGCCAGCGCCGAGATGCCGGTCACCACGTGCAGCGGCGTGACGCTGATGCCGTGGCCGAAGGCGATGGTGAACATGTTGATGTCGCGCCAGTGGCTGGCCGGTGGCACCAGCGGCGCGGCGCGCTCCGGCAGCTCGATCGACTGGCGCGCCAGCATGCCGGCGGTCTTCAGGAACTCCCGCTGGCGCTGCGGCCCGAAGGTGGCCGCCATGTGCGCCGCCCCGAGATTGGACGAATAGGCCAGCATCTCGGGAAAGGTGATCCAGCGATTCTTGCCCTTGAAGTCGCTGATGGTGAAGCGGCCATAGCGGATCGGCCGCGATGCATCGAACATCGAGCTGTTGACGTTGGCCGTGCCGTATTCGAGCGCCGCCGCCGCCGTCAACAGCTTGAAGGTGGAACCGGGCTCGTAGATGCCGACGGTGACGCGGTTGAAGCGCTGCTCGGGCGAGGCGTCGCTGATGTCGCCGGCGTCGTAGTCCGGCAGGCTGACCATCGACACCACCTCGCCGGTGTTGACGTCGAGCACCACGCCGGCACCGCCGATGCCGTTGAAATCGGTGATCGCCTGGTTCACCGCGTCGCGCAGGGCCAGCTGCACGCGCACGTCGATCGACAGCTTCAGCGGCTTCTCGGGATGCTGGCGCAGAACGGCATCAAAGGTGCGCTCGATGCCGGAGATGCCATTGCCATCGACGTCCACATTGCCGAGCACGTGCACCGCGGCGCGACCCTGCGGGTAGTAACGGCGATCGGCTTCCTCGAAATCCAGCCCGGCGATCCCGAGGTTGATGACACCCTGCTGCTCACGCGGGGTCATGGCGCGGGTGATGTAGACGAAGCCGCGATCGCCCGACAGGCGCTCCACCAGCTTGTCGCGGTCGAGATACGGCATCACCGTGCGCAGTTTGTCCGCGACGTCGGCGGGGTCCTGCAGCACGCGGGGATTGGCCACCAGCGCGGTCACGGGCAGGGAGATCGCCAGGATCTCGCCGTTGCGATCGGTGATCGGCGCGCGGCGCGCGGCGTGCTCGGTGGAAGGCTGGGTGGCGCGCACCGCGGCGTTGAGCCGCACCGGATCGGCGGGCGCGATCACCGTAGACCAGGTCGCCTTCATTGCCACGGCCAGAAACAGCGCGCCGAAGCCGAGCGAGGAAAGGACCAGCCGTCCCCGCGTGCGCTCCAGCTCCTGCCGGCGCTTCAGGTCGGGCTGGGTGACGCGCACCAGCACGCCTGGCCCGGCATCGGCCGCGTGCTCGGCCGCCGCGCGCGAAGGCCGCCGCAGCGGCAGGGAGTCGGGGGAGGGCGGGGGGAGCAGCGTCATGGGGCGCTCAGCGGTTCCAGTTGCCGGACACGACGGGAACGGGACGGCCGAGCGGCACCGGCGGCGCCAGGGTGCTGCCGCCATAGCCCAGGGCCGATGCCTGCGGCGGCGCCGCCATGGCGCGGCCCATGGGCAGCTGCGCGGCGGCGGTCCGGAGCAGCCGCCCCTCGTTGCGCATCGGGGCGTCGGCCATCATCGGACCGGCGGGGCGCAGCGGACGGGCCACCGGCAGCACGGCGGCGGGCGCAGCCGGCTCGGCGACCACACGGCGCGGTTCCGGCCGTGCCTCGGGGCGTGGCTCACTCCGGGCCTCCGGGCGGGAAGCGGCCATAGTGGCGGGGCGGGGTGCCGGGCGCGGCGCCGCCTCGGCGGTGGCCACGGCCACCGGCTGCGAAACGGGGGCGCTGCGCGATGCCGGGGTTGGCGGAGCCGCCTGGGCCACAGGCAACGTGGTCGCCACGCTGGTGACCTGCGGCGCCATGGCCGGGGCCGCGGCGGCGATCGCCACCTCGGGAGCGGGGCCGAACAGATCCACCGGGCCGGCAAAGGCCACCGGGGCCGGCAGGCGCTTCTCTAGGTCGGCCATGCGCAGGAACTGCGTCGGCGTCATGTTCTCCAGCGGCAGATGGCTGCGCGCCACTTGCCGCAGCCGGTCTGGCTCGTTCAGCATCGCCCATTCGGCGCGCAGCACCTGGGTGCGCTCCTTGGCGGTCTCGATCTGCCGGGAGATCGAGCGGAACTCGCGGTCCAGCTTCTCGGCGGCGTCCTCCGCACGGTAGACGTGCCAGCCCACCAGGCTGAAAGCGGTGATGGCAACCACGGTGAGGGGGCGGAACATCAGGCCGTCTCCAGTTTTTCGAGCGCCCGCAGGCGGGCCGAACGAGCGCGTGGGTTGGCCGAGGTTTCGGCTTCACCCGGACGCAGGGCATTGGTGGTGACCAGGCGGTAGGCCGGCTTCGTGGCCGGCCCGAGCATGGCGGAGGGAGCATGGCGAGAAGCGCCGGGCGCGCGCCCCGCCGCCTGCTGCATGAACCGCTTCACGATGCGGTCTTCCAGCGAATGGAAGGCCACGACAACGAGCCGGCCACCCGGCGCCAGCAGCTGTGCCGCGGCAGCGAGACCGCGCTCGACCTCGCCCAGCTCGTCATTCACCTTCAGGCGCAGCGCCTGGAAGGACCGCGTCGCGCTGTCGATGCCGGAGGGATCGCGTGGCATCACCGAATGGATCAGGCGGACCAGCTGTCCGGTGGTCTCGATCGGCGCCTCGCGGCGGGCGGCAACGATGGTGCGGGCGATGCGGCGGGAATGCCGCTCCTCGCCGAGTTGCCACAGGATGTCGGCCAGCTCCGCCTCGGGCAGGCGGTTGACCAGATCGGCGGCGGACGGGCCGCTCTTCTCCATCCGCATGTCGAGCGGGCCGTCAGCGCGGAAGGAGAAGCCGCGCTCCGCCTGGTCGATCTGAAAGGACGACACGCCGAGATCGAGCACCACCCCGTCGAGCCGGGTCACGCCGCGCGCCGTCAGCAGCTCCAGCATGTCGCCGAAGCGGCCTTCCACCAGCGCCAGGCGCTCCGGGAACTCGGCGGCGAGGGCGGCGCCGCGGGCAATGGCGTCCGGGTCGCGGTCAATGGCGAGCAGGGTGCAGCGCGCGGCCCCGAGAATGGCGCGGGCATAGCCGCCACCGCCAAAGGTGCCATCCAGATAGATCCCGCCGTCGCGCGGGGCGAGCTGCTCGATCACCTCGTGCAGCATCACGGGCCGATGGCCGCTCACGCCGAGCCCTCCGGCCGGGCCGCGCCGCGGCCGGGCAGGGTCAGGCCCTTCTCGCCAACACGGGCGCGAGCCTGGGTATTGCGCGACTTGGCGGCGTCCGGATCCCAGATCTGGAACTTCTTGCCCATGCCGATGAAGGCCACGGTGTCCTGCAGCCCGGCATGTGCGATCAGCGCCTCGGGCATCATGATGCGGCCTTCCGAATCAGGCCGCATGGCGTGCGCGTCGGCATACAGCGTCGCCGCCAGATCCTCACGGTCTTCTGAAAATTCATCGAGGTTTTCGAGCTTCTCAACCAGATCATCGAAGGCGCGGCTGGTGTAGGCTTCGATGCAGGCCTCACGGTGTGAGGGCACGAAGATCAGCTCGTCCGTGTCGGCCCGGGCCAGTTCGGCGCGGAACGGCGCCGGGACGGAGACCCGCCCCTTCCGGTCCAGCCGATTGACATGCGTGCCCAGGAACCGGGTCATCGAAAGCCGCCATGCCCCCCTGCGGCAATGATCCAAGTCTGCTGGCCGGAAAGCGGCCGGCAGGGCCCCCCGACCCCGCCGGCTCACCCGACCATCCCTGCTTTCGATCCCTCGCCCCCCCGAGCTCCGGACCGTTCATGGGATAACGTGGAGACTAACTGGGATGGCATGGGTCATCAAGCGAAAACCCCGCAATCACGCGCGCGCGAGACCAAGAAAAAACATGCGATTACACGGCGAGATGCGAGCCCCGTATGATCGGGTCCATCAATCGTGACAGGGAAGGGAAAGGCGTCAGAGGGCCTGTAAGCCGGGTTCTGTCCGATCCGCCCGGTGAAGGAAGAATCGGGGCGACCATTCCTCTGGGACATGCCTCACGGCATGCCTCTCGCGGCCAACCCGGGTGGCGGGGCGGGAACGCCCCCGCGTCACGATCCAGATCGGATCGCCGCCGGCCACCCCTATTCGGCCTTGCTCCCGGTGGGGTTTACCGTGCCACCCCTGTTGCCAGGGGCGCGGTGCGCTCTTACCGCACCGTTTCGCCCTTACCGGGGCGGCAAGCCGGCCCGGCGGTTTGATTTCTGTGGCACTGTCCCTGGGGTCGCCCCCGCCGGCCGTTGACCGGCACCGTATTCCCGTGGAGCCCGGACTTTCCTCCAGCCCCGGGACCTGCCCGGAACCAGCGGCCGCCCGGCCCTCTGACGCGGGGCGGGTGTGTGCCGCGCCGGGCGGGAAGTCAACCGGCGTTTTCGCCCGGTGCCGCCTCGGCCAGCGCCGCCACGGCTTCGAGCCGGGCCAGCGTGCCGGCATCGGCCCGGCCATCGATCCGTTCCTGCCGCCAATGCCGCTGAAACGCAGTGATGGCGAGATCCGGCCGCAGCGCATCGAGCGGGTAGCCGATGCGGGACAGCAGGTCGGCGGCCCTGGCGGCGCCATCGGGCGACAGCGCCGCGTTTCCGCCCGCCACCCCGGCGGGCCAGAGACCAACTCCCTGGCTGGCCAAGCCTTCCCAGTCGAACAGCTCGCCCGGGTCCTGCTTGCGATCCGGCGCGATGTCGCTGTGCGCCACCACGTTGCGCGACGGAATCGGGTGGCGACCGAGGATGTCGAGGCACAGCTCGGCCACCGCCGCCATCTGCAGCATGGGAAAGGGGCGGTAGCCCCATTCATGGCCCGGATTGACGATCTCGATGCCGATGGAGCGGCCGTTCAGCGGCGAATGTCCGCGCCAGGCGGAGCGGCCGGCATGCCAAGCCCTGCGATGCTCCGCCACCAGCTGCCAGATCAACCCGTCCTCTTCCACCAGGTAGTGGCAGGACACCCGTGGCAATCCCTCCGGCGGCGCCGGGTCGCAGAGGCGGTCCAGGGCTGCGCGGGCGGTGGGCATGCCGGTATAGTGCAGCACCAGCGTATCGATGGGTTCGCCGGCCGGGCGATCATCCTGGTTCGGACTGGGCCGTCGCCGGTGTTCCGGCGCGGCGGTGGCGGCGCGCCAGGCGCCGCCGGCGAGCGAGGCCCGGGAAGCCTCCTGGGGCGCCCCGGTCACAGCCGGCGTTCCCGCTTGATCCGATCCCAGGCAGCGTTGATCTCGGCCACGCGTTCGGAGGCGCGATGCACCAGATCGGGGGCGGCGCCGCGCGCGGCCAAGCTGTCGGGGTGGTGTTCCCGCATCAGGCGGCGCCAAGCCAGCCGCACCGCTTCGTCGCCCGCATCCGGCGCGATGCCCAGAACGCGGTAGGGATCCGGCCCGCGCGACAGGCTGGGTGGCGGCACCTGCTGCCGCGCCTGCTCGCCGGCGGCTCCATCCAGCCGGAAAGCTTCCCGCACCTTGGCCAGGAAGGCCGCCTCGCCGCGGGTCATCGGGCCGTCGGCCCGGGCGATCTGGTGCAGCGCCGCCAGCACTTCCTCCAGCATGGCGCGATTATCGGCGAACACCTCGCCCATGCGGCGGGCAAAGGGCTCGAAGCCGTCGGCGTCCTCGCGCGCCTTGTCGAACAGGACGCCGACATGGCGCTGGTTCTCGGGCGGGATGCGGAAGGCGCGCTTGAAGGCGTTGATTTCCTCCCGCTTCACCGCACCGTCCGATTTCGCCAGCTTGGCCGAGAGCACGATAACGCCGATGGAGAAAAGCTGCTCCCGGTTGGTGATGCGGGCCAGCGCCTCGGGCCGGGCATCCAACTCAGGGATGCGCCCGTTTTCCTCGGCGGCATGGCCCAGAGCCGCGCCCACCACTGCGCCGAACGGCCCGCCCATGGCAAAGCCGGTCATGCCGCCCAGGATCTTGCCCCAGAAACTCAAGGCTGAATTGCCCCCACCCCACTGGCCATCCAGATGGCCATTGCAACACACCCCTAACATGCCGCCCCATTGCCTGCCATGGCGCCGGGACGCCTCCTGTGCCTTCACAGCTCGACCCAAGCGGCTGTGAAGCCCTTGCGCCGCGCGCGGCTGGGGGCCACACGGAAAGCGGATGGGGCGGAGGCGGGCATGGGCACTGCGGGCTGGCAATTCTGGATCGACCGGGGTGGTACGTTTACCGATATCGTCGCCCGCGATCCAAAAGGCAAGTTTATCACCCGCAAGTTGTTGTCCGAGAATCCTGGCCGCTACCGCGACGCCGCCGTGGCCGGGATCCGTGCCTGCCTCGGCTTGGCCGAGGACGCGCCGATTCCCGCCGGCCTGATCGACGCGGTGAAGATGGGCACCACCGTTGCCACCAATGCCCTGCTGGAGCGCAAGGGCGAGCGGGTGCTGCTGCTGGTGAACCGCGGCTTCGGCGACGCGCTGCGCATCGGCAACCAGGCCCGGCCGCGCTTGTTCGACCTCAACATCCGGCTGCCCGAATTGCTGCACGAGCGCGCCGTGGAGGTCGGCGGCCGTCTCTCTGCCGACGGATCGGAGGTCGAGCCGCTGGACGAAGCCGCTGCCCGACGCGCCCTGGCGCAAGGCTTCGCCGACGGCTTCCGCGCCGTGGCCATCGTGCTGATGCATGCCTGGATCGAGCCGCGCCACGAGCAGCGCCTCGGCATGCTGGCGCGGGAGGCCGGCTTCGCCCAGGTCAGCCTCAGCCATCAGGCCTCGCCATTGCCGCGCATCGTGCCGCGCGGCGACACCACCGTGGTAGATGCATATCTGTCGCCCATCCTGCGTAAGTATATAGAGCAAGTCGCGGAACAACTTCCGGGCGTGCCGCTGTTCTTCATGCAATCCTCTGGCGGGCTGACCCGGGCGAACCGCTTCCAGGGCAAGGACGCCATCCTGTCCGGCCCGGCCGGCGGCATCGTCGGCGCCGCCCGCACCGCCGGCATGGGCGGCTTCGACCGCATCATCGGCTTCGACATGGGCGGCACCTCGACCGACGTGGCGCTGTATGCCGGGCAGTTCGAGCGTGCCTTCGAGACGGTGGTGGCGGGCGTCCGGATGCGCGCGCCCATGATGGCCATCAACACGGTGGCGGCGGGTGGCGGCTCCATCCTGTGCTTCGACGGCGCGCGGTTCCGCGTCGGGCCGGAAAGCGCCGGCGCGGTGCCGGGCCCCGCTTGCTACCGGCGCGGCGGCCCGCTCACCGTGACCGACGCCAACGTCATGTTGGGCAAGATCCAGCCGGCGCATTTTCCGCCCATCTTCGGCCCGCAGGCCGACCAGCCGCTCGACGCCGATGTGGTGCGCGAGAAGTTCGCCGCCATGGCGCGCGACATCGCCGCCGCCACCGGACAGCCGGAGCAAGACCCGCGCGAGGTGGCAGAGGGCTTTCTGCGCATCGCCGTGGCCAACATGGCGCAGGCGATCAAACAGGTCTCGATCCAGAAGGGCCATGATGCGGCGCGCCATGCCCTGCAGTGCTTCGGCGGCGCCGGCGGGCAGCATGCCTGCCTCGTCGCGGACGAGCTCGGCATGGAAACGGTGTTCCTGCATCCCTTCGCCGGGGTGCTCTCGGCCTATGGCATGGGGCTCGCCGATCAGAGCGTGATCGAGGAGGCGGCGATTGAGGCGCCGCTGGACGCCGCGGCGATGCCGGGCCTCGGCGCGCGCGTCGCGGAACTGACGGAGCGGGGCCGCGCCGCCCTGGTCGCACAGGGCGCCGAGCCGGCCTCGCTGCGCGCCGAGCCGCGCCTGCATCTGCGCTACGCCGGCACCGACAGCTTCCTGCCGGTGCCCTTCGGCGATCACGCCGGGGCACTGGCCGACTTCACCGACGCGCATCGCCGCCGCTTCGGCTTCGCCACCCCGGACCGCCCGGTGCTGGTGGAAGCCTGCGTGGTGGAGGTGATCGCCCCGGGCGAGGCGGTGCGCGAGCCGCGCCTGGACCCGCGCCCGGCGGGCGAGGCGCCGCCGGCGCTGGCCACGGTGGAATTGTTCACCGCCGGGGAGGCGCATCGGGCGCCGGTGCTGGATCGGGACGTGCTGCGCGCCGGCGACCGCATCGCCGGTCCGGCGCTGATCCGCGAAAGCACCGCCACCACGGTGGTGGAGCCCGGCTGGGCGGCCGAGGTCACCGGGGCCAACCACATGCTGCTGCGCCGCGCCGCGCCGCGCGCCGGGGCGGTTGTGGCCGAGGGCGCCGCCGCCAGGCCCGATCCGGTGTTGTTGGAATTGTTCAACAACCTGTTCATGAGCATCGCCGAGCAGACCGGCACGGTGCTGCAGAACACCTCGCTGAGCGTCAACATCAAGGAACGGCTCGACTTTTCCTGCGCCATCTTCGACGCCGAAGGCCGGCTGGTGGCCAATGCGCCGCATGTTCCGGTGCATCTCGGCGCCATGGGCCAGAGCGTGCGCACGGTGATCAACAGCCGCGGCGCGACCCTGAAGCCGGGCGACGTGGTGGCGCTGAACAACCCGTACAATGGCGGCACCCATCTGCCGGACGTCACCGTGATCACGCCGGTGTTCGACGCGGCGGGCCAGGAGATCCTGTTCTTTGTCGGCAGCCGGGGCCACCATGCCGATATCGGCGGCCTGACCCCGGGTTCCACCCCGCCGGATTCCACGACTCTGGAGGAGGAAGGCGTGGTGATCGACGACGTCCTGCTGGTGGATGGCGGCGAGTTCCGCGAGGCCGAGTTCCGCGCCCTGCTGTCCGGCGCCGCCTATCCGGCGCGCAGCCCGGACGTGAATGTGGCCGACATCAAGGCGCAGGTCGCCGCCAACGAGGCGGGGGTGCAGGAGCTGCACCGGGCGGTGGCGCAGTTCGGCCTGGACACGGTGCGGGCCTATATGGGCTACGTCATGGCGAATGCCGAGGAAGCCGTGCGCCGGGTGCTGGACCGGCTGCAGGATGGCGCGTTCGCCTACACCATGGATGACGGGACGCCGCTGCGCGTCGCCGTGCGCGTCGACCGTGCCGCCCGTCGCGCCGTGGTGGACTTCACCGGCACCGGCCCTCAGCGCCCCGGCAATTTCAACGCACCCGAGGCCGTGACCCGCGCCGTGGTGCTGTACTGCTTCCGCTGCCTGGTGGGCGAGGACATTCCGCTCAACGATGGCTGCCTGGTACCGCTCGACATCGTGGTGCCGGAAGGCTCCTTTCTGTCCCCGAAGCCGGGCGCGGCCGTGGTGGCTGGCAACACCGAGGTCAGCCAGGCTGCCGCCAACGCGTTGCTGGCGGCGCTGGACGCCTGCGCCGGGGCCCAGGCGACCATGAACAACCTGCTCTTCGGCGACCATCGCTACCAGTACTACGAGACGGTGTGCGGCGGCACCGGCGCGGGTCCCGGCTTCGACGGGGCCTCGGCGGTGCAGACGCACATGACCAACACCCGCATGACCGATCCCGAGATCCTGGAGCTGCGCTACCCCGTCCGGCTGGAAGAATTCTCGATCCGGCGCGGTTCCGGCGGGGCGGGGCGGTGGCACGGTGGTGACGGCGCGCGGCGGCGCATCCGCTTTCTTCAGCCGATGACGGCGATCATCGTCGCCTCCCGCCGGGAGGTGCCGCCGCACGGCCTGCACGGGGGCATGCCCGGCGCTCCCGGCCGACAATGGGTGGAGCGTGCCGGTGGCGAGGCCGAGGCGCTGAGAGGCCGCGACCGCGCCGAGCTGAAGGCGGGCGAGGTGCTGGGCCTTGAAACCCCGGGCGGCGGCGGCTGGGGAGACGCGCCCGGCTGATGCCGCCTGCCGAAACCCGGCCACGGCATCGCGCCGTCGCCATCGCTATTCTGCTGCTGCCCGTGCTGGTGCTGGCCGCCTTGTGGCTCGGCCCGCGCCTGACCGACTGGAACGAGCATCGCGACCGGCTGGCTATCCTGGCCGCCGGCCGGCTCGGCCAGCCCGTCACCCTAGAGGGCCCGGTGCGCCTGACGCTGCTGCCGCAGCCGATGCTGGAAGCGGGCGGCGTCACCATCGGGGGCGTGGAGGGCGACGTGTCGCTGCAGGCCCGCGCGCTACGCCTGCGCCTAGACTGGCCGGCGCTGCTCCGGCTGCAGATGGAGCCGCGCGAGGTCGCGGTGGTCGGCGCCGAGATCCGCCTGCCCTGGCCGCCCAGCCCGGGCCAGCCCTTCCGTCCGCCGCCCTGGCTGACTGGATTGCAAGGACGCATCCAGGACAGCCGGGTGGAGATGGGCGGACTCGAGCTGGACCAGGTGGATGCGACGCTAGCGGCCTCCGGACCCAATGATGCGTTGCGCATCCACGGCAAGTTCCGCTGGCGGCAGAAGGAGGCCGGCTTCACGGCCACGCTGGGCCGCTCCGGTCTTGACGGCGTGGCGCCGCTCTCACTGACGCTGACGGCGGCCCGGGCCTCGGTGTCCGCCAGTGGCGTGCTGCTGCCGGAAGGCGGCTTCGAGGGCAGCCTGCAGGGAGGCGGCAGCGACCTGTCGGCGCTGATCCCGGCGCCTGCCGGCAGCTTCCGCCTGCGCGGCCGGTTATCCGTCACCGCCGAGCTGATCACCGCCGACGAGCTGGCCCTGGACCTTAACGGCACCCCGGTGCGCGGCGCGGCGACGCTGCGGGTCGCTCCGGCGCCGCGGCTGGACCTGGCGTTGAGCGCCGGGCGGCTGGAGCTGGACCCCTGGGTCGCGGCATTGCAGAAATCTGGCCGGCTGCCTCTACCTTTCGGCCTCGACCTGTCCGCCGAGGCCGCCGGCTTCCGCGGCATGACGCTGCGCCGGCTGCGCGGGGCCACCTTTCTGGAAGGTGACCGCCTGACGCTGACTGATTTCGGCGCCCTGCTGCCCGGCGACACCGAGGTGACGTTGAACGGGACCACCAGCCGGGTGCCTGGCACGGCGCCTGCCGGTTCCGCCGCCAATGCGGCACCCGGCCGCCTGGAGGCCTCCGGCCGGTTCCACGGCAACAACCTGCGCGGGACGCTGGCGGCGCTTGGCGCGCCGCTGGACGGCGTCGCGCCGGGGCGGCTGCGCCAGGGGGAGGGGCGCTTCCGCCTCACCCTGGACGGCAACCAGATCGGCATTCCGGAATTCGTCGGCACGATCGATGGCGGCCGGGTTTCCGGCGCCGGCACGCTGCGGCTGGGCAACCGGCCGGCCATGGGGCTGGGGCTGAACCTGGAGCGGCTGCCGCTGGATGGCTGGCTGCCGCCAGGAACCGGCTGGCCAGAGGTGCAGGCGCGCCTGGCCGGCGTCGATGCCAATCTGCGCCTCTCGGCGGAACAGGCCAGCTGGCATGACCTTGCCATCGCCGGCCTGTCCGCTGACCTGTCGCTGGAAAGCGGGCGGCTGACGGCGCGCCGGGTGGCCGGGCGCCTGGCGGAAAGCGACCTCGTGCTGTCCGCCGTGGCGCAGCTGGGCGAGGCACCACGCTTGGCCGAGCTGGCCCTGGAAGCCTCCGCCGAGCGCGGCGCGCCATTGCTCGCCCTGCTGGCCGGCAGCCCTGCCATTCTGCCGCCGCTGGCAGAGGGCAAGCTGGCGCTGCGGCTGTCCGGCAACGGCCCTCCCCAGGCCCTGGCGCTTCAGGGCGGCCTGGAGCTGGGCGACCTGCGGGCCGAGGCGAATGGCGCGCTGGACCTGCCGGCGCTGCGCTATGCCGGCTCGCTGACGCTGCGCCACCCGGGCGCGCCACGGCTGCTGAAGGAAGCATGGCGGCTCCCGGCGCCGGACTGGCTGGGGGAAGGTTCCTTCTCGCTCGCCGGCAATGTGGCGCTACGGCTGTCCGGCAGCCGCCAGGAATGGTCGGCCAGTCATTTCGACCTGATCGCCGCTGGCCTTCGGCTGGGCGGCCAGGTGCAGGCGGTCACGGGGGATGGCGTGCCCCGCGTCACCGGAAAGCTGGCCGCCGACACGCTGCCGCTGCCGGGCCTCGATATGACCTCCCGCGAGCCGCTGGAGTTCGGCGCGCTCAGCGCACTGGATGCAGAGCTGGCGATCACGGCGCAGCGCGTCGAGCCGCTGGGCCTGCCGGCGTTGCACGGGGCTTCCACACAGCTTCGCCTGACCGGCGGTACCCTGCAGCTCGACAGGCTGCAGGCGCGCTGGGCGGGCGGCACGCTGGCCGCATCGCTGCGGGCCGAGGGCGCGGCCGGCCCGCCGGCCCTGGCGGTGCAGGGCACACTCAGCGGCGCCACGGTGACGGAGCCGCTGAGCGGCCTGCCGGTGGATCTGCGCGCCGGGCAACTAAATGCCGAGGCATTTCTGCGTGCTGCCGGCTACAGCCCCGCCGCCCTGATGGCGACCCTGAGCGGCCAGGCCGGAGTGACGGTTCGGAACGGCGTATTGGAAGGATTGGATTTGCGGGCTGCCCTGGCCGCCATTGAGGGAGCCGCGCTGCCGGAAGTGGAGAGCGGGCTGCGGCAGGCGCTGACGCATGGCGCCACCGGCTTTGAGGCGTTGAACATGGCCGTGACCCTGGAAGCGGGGCGCGCCAGCGTGACGGAGGGCAGCCTCGTCGTTGCCGAAACCCCGGGTGCCCGCCTGATGGGTGAGGTGGACCTGGCTCGCAGCGGACTGAACCTTCTACTGGCGGTGCGGGATGGCGATGCGCCGGCATTTGGCCTGCGCCTGGGGGGCAGCGTCGCGACACCGCGGCTGGTGCCGGAACTGGCCGACTGGCTTCGCTGGCGGGCGGTCCGCTAGCGCCGGCCCCACGAGCCGGCGCGGGATGCGGGCGGCCGCCGGCGCGCGACCAGTCAGCCCGTGGTGGCGCCGGAAATGGCCCCGATCTCTGCCTGCGAGACCAGCGCATGCACCCGGAGCGCACTGGCCAGCGGTAGATCCGGCTCGTCGCGCCCGGCATCCACCTGCTGAACCAATGCCGAAAGGGTCATGCCGCGAGTCCGCGCCAGGGCTTCCAGGACCGACCAGAAGGCCGGTTCCAGCGCCACGCTGGTGCGATGCCCCGCCAGGGTGAAGGAACGCTTCTGCAGGTGCGGACCGGTCATCCGGCACCTCGCTGAACCGATGCGCCTGGTGCGGCGACCGGCATGCTGGACCGAAGACTGGCGCGGAGCCGAGGGTGATCGTGGGCGCGGCTACTCACCCCGGTACGCCAGGGTGAGCAGCAGCCAACCGAGACTGCGGCGGTGCTGCGGCGGCCGAATGCGGTGCAGGCACGGGCCATGCGCGGATCTCCCCTTGTCGCAGGGGAGATCAGGTCAATGCCTGGTTTCGCAAGGGTCGCGGCCGAAGGACCGGCCCTGTGACCGGTCCTCGGGCATCACCATCCGTAGCCGTAGCGATAGGGCGGAGGCGGGGCGTAGTCGTAGCCGGGCGGCGGTGGCGGCGGAGCGTAATAGATCACAGGCGGCGGTGCCTCGTAGACCACCGGCGGCGGTGCATAATACACGCGTGGCGGCGGTGGTGGCGCGTAATAGGCGACCGGTGGCGGCGGCGGTGCGGCCATCGCGGCACCGGCCAGCGCCCCGATGGCCAGTCCACCGATGATGCCGGCGGCAACGGCGCCGCCGCTATGGCCGCGGTGGCGCCAGCCATCGGCCTGCGCCGCGGGCGCTGCCAGCGTCAGCGCCGCACCCAGTGCGGATGCCAGGATCGCGAAACGAAACAATGCCATTCTTCGGGCCTCCCGGAGCGCATAATCCCCATCATAGGCAGCGATCGGCGCCGAATTATGACATCCTTGCGACGCATCCGTGGCGGCTGGTCTGCCGCCGGTGCGTGCCATCCGGCCCTGCGGCCGGGATCGCCGCTGTCGTCAGGCGGCCGGCCCATAGGTGGCGATCTCGATCAGGTTGCCGTCCGGATCGCGGCAATACACCGAGGTGATTGGCCCGAGTGCGCCGGCCTTGGGGGCTGGGCCGGCTTCCACCGTGACGCCGCATTCATGCAGGTGAGCGATCACGTCCTGAGCCGTCACCGCCACCACGAAACAAAGATCCTGGCTGCCGGGGGCGGGGGCGACGCCGGTGAACCATTCCTCCTGCGATGCCGTGGCGGGCCGCAGGTTCAGCTTCTGGCCGCCGAACTTCAGCGCCGTGCGGCGGTGCTCGCCGAAAGCATCGCGCTCCATGCCCAGCACGCGCTGGTACCAGGACGCGCTCTTCTCCAGATCGGCGCAGGTGATCACCAAATGGTCCAGCCGGTCGACCGCGAACCGCATCAGGCCTGTCCCCCTTCGTTCCTGTCCACGCTGTCCACAAGGATAGGGACGCGCTGCGCCGTCACTTCGATCTCGATCCGCATGGCCTCGTCCTGCAGCCCGGCGTGGAGCAGCGTGGCGGCCGGGCGGACCTCGCCCAGCCATTTTCGCGTCACCGGCCAGCAGGCCTGCCAATCCTCGCGGCGCGGTACGATAAAAGTGACGCGCACCACATCCTGCATGCCGGAGCCGGCCTCGGCCAGCGCCGTCTGGATGTTGCGAAAGCATTGCTCGCACTGCGCCTCCACACCCTCGGGCAGGGTCATGGTGGCGTAGTCATAGCCGGTGGTGCCGGCGACATGGACGAAGTCGCCCGCCACCACCGCGCGGGAATAGCCGATCTCCGCCTCGAAGCGGCTGCCGGAGGAGATCAGGCGGCGGGTCATTTATTCCAGCCCGTCGTAGAAGTCGTTGCCCTTGTCATCGACCACGATGAAGGCCGGAAAATCCTCGACCTGGATCTTCCACACCGCCTCCATGCCGAGCTCGGGATATTCCAGCACCTCGACCTTGCGGATGCAGTCCTGCGCCAGGCGCGCCGCCGGGCCGCCGACCGAGCCGAGATAGAAGCCGCCATGCTGCTTGCAGGCATTGGTCACCGCCTTGGAGCGGTTGCCCTTGGCCAGCATCACCAGCGAGCCGCCGGCCGCCTGGAAGCCCGCCACGTAGCTGTCCATGCGCCCCGCCGTGGTGGGGCCGAAGGAACCGGTGGGCATGCCTTCCGGGGTCTTGGCCGGGCCGGCGTAGTACACCGGATGGTCCTTGATGTATTGCGGCAGGCCCTCGCCGCGATCCAGCCGCTCCTGCAGCTTGGCATGGGCGATGTCGCGTGCCACCACGATGGTGCCGGTGAGCGAGACGCGGGTCTTCACCGGGTGTCGCGACAGCTCGGCGCGGATCTCGTCCATCGGGCGGTTCAGGTCGATCTTCACCGCGTCGCCGCCCCCTGGGCCGCCCAGCATCTCGTCCGTGGTCTCGGGCAGGAAGCGCGCCGGGTCGTGCTCCAGTTCCTCGAGGAACACGCCCTCGGGGGTGATCTTGGCCTTCACCTGGCGGTCGGCCGAGCAGGAGACGCCGATGCCGATGGGCAGGGAGGCGCCGTGGCGCGGCAGACGCACCACCCGCACATCGTGGCAGAAATACTTGCCACCGAACTGCGCGCCGATGCCGAGGTTCTGCGTCAGCTTGTGGATCTGTGCTTCCAACTCCGGATCGCGGATCGCGTGGCCGGCCCTGCTGCCCACCGTCGGCAACTCATCGAGGTAGCGGGTCGAGGCCAGCTTCACCGTCTTCAACGTGGTCTCGGCCGAGGTGCCGCCAAGCACCACCGCCAAGTGGTAGGGCGGGCAGGCCGAGGTGCCGAGGGTGCGGATCTTCTCTTCCAGGAACTTCAGCAGCTTCTCCGGGTGCAGCACGGCGCGGGTCTGCTGGAACAGGAAGGTCTTGTTGGCCGAGCCGCCACCCTTGAGCACGAACATCATGTGGAACTCGTCCGCACGATATTCGCCGGGGGACGCGTAGATGTCGAACTGCACCGGCAGGTTGTTGCCGGTGTTCACTTCCTCGAAGGTCGAGATCGGCGCCATCTGCGAGTAGCGCAGGTTGGTTTCGGTGTAGGTGCGGTGGACGCCGTAGCTCAGCGCCTCCTCCTCATTGCCCTCGACCCAGACCCGCTGGCCCTTCTTGCCGAACACGATGGCGGTGCCGGTGTCCTGGCACATGGGCAGCTTGCCGCCGGCGGCGATGGACGCGTTCTTCAGCAGGTCCAGCGCCACGAAGCGGTCATTGGCGCTGGCCTCGGGATCCTTCAGGATGTTGGCCAGCTGCTGCAGGTGTCCGGGCCGCAGAAAATGCGACACCTCCTTGCAGGCGGTGAAGGCCAGTTCCTCCAGCGCCCCGGGCGACACCTTCAGGACCTTCTTGCCGTCCACCTCGATGACCTTGACGCCCTCGATCGGCAGGCGGCGGTAGCGCGTCTTGTCCTCGCCGAGCGGCGTCATCGGGCTGTACAGAAAGCTTTCCGGGCGCGTCGCGGCGAGGGGCGTGCCGGCGTCGGTCTCGTTGATCGGCGTATCGGCCAGCGGGGCGGCGGGGGGGATGTTGTCGGCGGGGAGGTTGTCAGGGGTCATCGGCGGACGCTCCGGCAGGAATCGGGCCGCGGCTTGGGGGCGCGGCCTTCGGGCGTCGCGACGCGCGGCGCCTCGCTCTTCCGGGGGGAGGTAGCGCAGGCGGCACCACAAGCCAACGGGGAATGCCTGCAAGGCTGCGGCGCCGGCAGAGCGCGGCGGCTGGACAGCCCCGGCCTTGCCATGGCTGCATGGCGCCACGAAAGAGGGACGCCACCGCCCCGGCCAGGAGCCTGCCGCATGAGCCAGACCGCATTGAGCGACGAATCGCAGATCCTGATCGGCGCGGCCGGCGGCGAACCGCAATGGCTGCACCTGGCCCTGGCCAACCGGCACGGGCTGGTGGCCGGTGCCACCGGCACCGGCAAGACCGTCACCCTGCAGATCCTGGCGGAAGGCTTTTCCCGCGCCGGGGTGCCTGTGTTCTGCGCCGACATCAAGGGCGACCTGTCGGGCATCGGCCGCCCCGGCAAGCCGAACCCCAAGGTCGAGCAGCGCGCCGCCTCCACCGGCATGTCGGAATTCGGCTACGAGGCCGCGCCGGTGGTGTTCTGGGACGTGTTCGGCCAGCAGGGCCACCCAATCCGTGCCACGGTGTCCGAGATGGGCCCGCTGCTGCTGGCGCGCCTGCTGGAGCTGAACGACACCCAGGAAGGCGTGCTGAACATCGCCTTCGCCCTGGCGGACGACGAGGGGCTGCTGCTGCTCGACTTCAAGGATCTGCGGGCGATCCTGGCGCATGTGGCCGAACGCGCGCCGGAACTGTCGGCGCATTACGGCCAGATCAGCAAGGCCACCATCGGCACCATCCAGCGCCGCCTGCTGACCCTGGAACAGCAGGGCGCCGAGCACTTCTTCGGCGAGCCGGCGCTGGAGCTGGAGGACCTGATGCTGCTGGCCCCTGACGGCCGCGGTGCGGTGAACGTTCTGGCGGCCGACCAGCTGGTGCAGCGGCCGCGCCTCTATGCCACCTTTTTGCTCTGGCTGCTGTCCGAGTTGTTCGAGGAACTGCCGGAAGCCGGCGACCTCGCCAGGCCGAAGCTGGTGTTCTTCTTCGACGAGGCGCACCTGCTGTTCGATGGCGCCCCGAAGGCGCTGCTGGAGAAGGTGGAGCAGGTGGTAAGGCTGATCCGCTCCAAGGGCGTGGGGGTGTATTTCGTCACCCAGAACCCGCTCGACGTGCCGGCGGGGGTGCTGGGGCAGCTCGGCAACCGGGTGCAGCACGCGCTGCGCGCCTTCACCGCCGCGGACCAGAAGGCGGTTCGCGCCGCCGCCGAAACGTTTCGCGCCAACAAGGGCTTCGACACGCAGGAGGCGATCACCGCCATGGGCGTGGGGGAGGCGCTGGTGTCTTGCCTGCAGCCCGGCGGCATTCCGGGCGAGGTGCAGCGCACCAAGATCCGCCCGCCGCGCTCGCGCATGGGCGTGGTAACGCCGGAGGAGCGGGCGGAGATCCTGGAGGCCAGCCCCTTGCGCGGCAAGTACGATCAGGCCGTGGACCGCGAATCCGCCTATGAGATGCTCCAGGACCGGGCCGCCACCGTGCCCGTGGCGGATACGCCGCACGCGCCTTGGGGCGACGCGGCGCCGGTGCGCGGCGGCAATCCCTGGGGCGGCCTGCCCACGCCGAGCTGGGGCGGAACGGACGCGCCGCGGCGCCGGGCGGGCCGCCGGGCGCCGGCGCCGCAGCCGCAGCCGCAGGCGGGTGGCGGCCTTCTCGCCGAAATCCTGGGCGGTGGCGGGCGGCGTGACAGCGCTGCGGCGGTCCTGGCCAAATCCGTGGCCCGCGGGGTGGGATCACAGGTCGGCGGGCAGATCGGCCGCGCCCTGGTGCGTGGCATCCTGGGCTCGATCCTGAAGCGCTGACGGCGCCGCAGGCTGCCGGCAGCCGCGCGGCTGCCAACGGAAGCGGAGGCCTTAGGCCCCGTCGCGCGCCGGCCGGCGGCGGAACGCGTCGAGGCTGACCACCTGCGCCGCGCCTTCCTCCTCGGGCGCCTCGCCGGCTCCGGCCTCGGGCGCGGCCTGGGCCGCCATCGGCGGCGCCGGCACCGGCTCCGGCACCGCCACGGGAACCGCGGTGGTGGCCTCGGCCGAGGGGAATCGCAGCCCCACCCGCACATGCGGGTCCCAGAAGGCGGTCAGCGCGGCGATCGGGATCACCAGCGTCGCCGGCACCCCGCCAAAGGACAGGCCGGCGGTGACGAAGCCCTTGTCCCGATCGACCTTCAGGTCCCAGAACTGGTGCTGCAGAACAATGGTCATCTCCTCCGGATAGCGTGCCTTCAGGTGGCTGGGGATGGAGATGCCCGGATGATCCGTGCGGAAGGTGAGGTAGAAATGGTGCTCGCCGGGCAGTCCATGCGTACCCGCATGGTCCAGCGCGCGCAGCGCCACCTCGCGCATCGCGTCCTCGGTCCAGCGATCATAGGGCAGCAGGCTCTCGACCTGCTTGGTATCCTCGGTCATGCAATTCTACCCCGGTGCCGGCCAGTCATCTGCATCGACCCATACCGGATGACGCCGTGTGGTGAAATGCGGCTGAAGAACAAATCATGGCGCGCGGAGCTTGAGTGGGGGGATTCTGTTGCCCGGTTCCCCCCGGACCGCGCTTACCTATGGTTAGGCAGCGAGCGCCATGGTCTCGCGACCATTATCGTTGGCACTTGTGATTTAGCCCGATAACGGCGGTACAATGCCGGGCAAAAGACATGGCTTTACCACGCGCGTCGAGCCTGTTTCGTCCCCAGAAGCGCACCCGACGATTCCAGGTGCCTGAAGCTGGTGGAGACGCCGGGCACTGCCCCCGGGTCCGCAACGCTTATTCCACATGCCGTTTATCGCCATAGCCGCCCGAAGGCGAGCGCTCCGGATATAGGCCGGAGCGCGCCAAATTGCGAGAGGGAGATGCGGGAAAAGCGTTCAGGATCGGCGGCTGGAATCAGTGGCCGGAAGCCGGCCGACAGGCTAAGGGCAGGCGCCGGGCCGCTCGCGCGGCTCCCTATTTCCGCGACTGCAAAGGCTGACCCGATGGCCCTCACCGATGCCCAGCTCCAGGAACTCGCCGAGGCCCGTTCGGTGACAGCCGAAACCCGCCGCCCCACCGTGCCGGCGCTGGAAGCCATGTTGTACGAGGCGGTGCCGGTGCTCGACCACGGCTTCGTGCGCGTGGTCGACTATATGGGCGACGACAACGCCGTGGTGCAGGCGGCGCGCGTGTCCTATGGCCGCGGCACCCGCGCGGCGAACGAGGATCGCGGGCTGATCCGCTACCTGATGCGGCACCGCCACTCGACCCCGTTCGAGATGTGCGAGATCAAGTACCATGTGAAGCTGCCGATCTTCGTGGCGCGGCAGTGGATCCGCCACCGCACCGCCAACGTGAACGAGTATTCCGCCCGGTACTCGATCATGGACCGCGAATTCTACCTGCCCGCGGCGGACCAGTTGGCGGCGCAATCCGCGGATAATCGCCAGGGCCGTGGCGCCGTGCTGCAGGGCGAGGAAGCAGCGCGCGTTCTGTCGCTGCTGCGGCAGGACGCCATGACCAATTACGACCATTACCAGGAGATGCTGAACGCCGACGAGGCCGGCAATACCCTGGACCCCTCCCGGCAGGGCTTGGCGCGCGAGCTGGCGCGCATGAACCTGACGCTCAACGCCTACACCCAGTGGTACTGGAAGAGCGACCTCAACAACCTCCTGCACTTCCTCAGCCTGCGTGCCGACGCCCATGCCCAGTACGAGATCCGCGTCTATGCCGAGGCGATGCTGCGCTCGCTGGAAGCCTGGGTGCCGGCGGTGGCGGAAGCCTTCCGGGACTACCGCCTCGGCGCGGTGACGCTGTCGGCGCAGATGCTGTCGGTGGTAAAGCGCCTGCTGGCGGGGGAGGCGGTGGCGCAGGAGGGCAGCGGCCTGTCCAAGCGCGAATGGCGCGAGCTGATGGCGCAGCTCGGCCGCGAGGCCTGAGGCCGGGCACGTCATGGCGGCACCGGCCAGACCATCACGCCAGCCGGCTGCGGCCCGCCGGTCCGCGCCCAAGGCCCGGCCGGCGCGCGGCCTTGGGCTGATGCGCGCGCCGGCGGCGATGCTGGCCGGCTTTCACTGGCGCCGCTGGCTGGCGGTGATAATCTGTGTCGCCGTGCTGTTGATCGGCGTACCGCTGGCGCATGCGCTGGTGGGCGACCTCGGCGCGCTGCTGCTGCTGGTGGGGGTGGGCGGCTTCGCCCTCGGCCGCGCCACCGCGCCGCGGCCGCTCCCGATCCTGCCGCGCAAGGGGCGCGGGCGGGGCTAGCGCCGCCTCACAGCCGCTGCCGCAGCGCCTCGGCGATGGCACGGTACTGGGCGGCGGCCTCGCCTTGCGGCTGCGCCACCATCACCGGCGTCCCGGCATCCGACAATTCGCGGATCTCGAGGCGCAGCGGCAGTTCGCCCAGGAAGGGCACCCCCATCCGCTCCGCCTCGGCCCGCGCGCCGCCATGGCCGAAGGGATGCGCGGTGTGGCCGCAATTCGGACAGCAGAAATACGACATGTTCTCGATCAGCCCGAGCACCGGCACGTTCACCTTCTCGAACATGCGGATGCCCCGGCGTGCGTCGATCAGCGCCACGTCCTGCGGCGTCGAGACGATCACCGCGCCGGCCATCTTGACGCGCTGGCTGATGGTCAGCTGCGCGTCGCCGGTGCCGGGCGGCATGTCGATCACCAGGATGTCGAGTGCGCCCCATTCCACCTGGCCCAGCATCTGCTCCAGCGCGCCCATCACCATGGGGCCGCGCCAGACCATCGGCGTCTCGTTGTCCACCATGAAGCCGATCGACATCGCCTTCAGCCCCCAGCGCTCCAGCGGCAGGATGCGGCCGCTTTCGGCCTTCGGGCGCTCGCTGATGCCAAGCATCATCGGCAGCGACGGGCCGTAGATGTCGGCATCCAGCAGGCCGACGCGCAGGCCCGACTGGGCCATCGCGACCGCGAGGTTCACCGCGGTTGTCGATTTCCCGACGCCGCCCTTGCCGGAGGCCACCGCCACCACCGCGTTGATCAGCGGCAGCGGGATCTGGCCGGTGCCGCCGTGGCGCGCCTGGATCGCGGCGGAACGCTGCGGCGGTGGCGGCGGCGCGG
Source organism: Teichococcus vastitatis (assembly GCF_003604215.1). Classification (GTDB taxonomy): domain Bacteria; phylum Pseudomonadota; class Alphaproteobacteria; order Acetobacterales; family Acetobacteraceae; genus Pseudoroseomonas; species Pseudoroseomonas vastitatis. The sequence continues at coordinate 208,137 of NZ_QXGS01000001.1, read as the reverse complement.
CGGCTTCGCGGTGCGCGGTCAGCACGCAGGTGGCGGACGCCACGCCGGGCACGGCGGCGGCGGCGGCCTCGGCCGCGGCGCGCAGCGGCTCCAGGGCGCGGGCTTCCTCCCGCGCCACGGCCAGCGCGAACTGCACCAGACCTCCGCGCACCACCAGTCCTTGGAGCATGCCGGCGCTCACCACGTCCTGCCCGGTGCGGGGGTGCCGCACCGTTGCCAGCGCGGTGCGGATCGCATTCGCCAGCGCTTCTTCGGCCTTCGGTTCCGCCATAGCTTGAAAACCCCCAGAAAGCGGACAATATCGGGCCTGCCCCCGTCGGTTGCGCCGCGTCGCGTTGCATCCGGCCCGGACAGGGCGACATATGGACTGATTGGTCCGGCCCTGTCGCGCATGCACCACCATCGCGCAAGCACTTCTGGCCGGGCCACCGAGAGATGACGGGAGAACAGCCAGCCGATGCCCTGGAACAATAGTGGCGGATCCGGCCAAGGGGGGAGCCCTTGGGGCAATCCTCGTCCGGGCGGACCCTGGGGGCAACCACCCTCGGGTGGTGGGCGCGGCCCAGGTCAGGGGGGACCCGACCTGGACGAGGCCATCCGCCAGGCGCAGAACGCGCTGCGCCGGATCCTTCCGGGCGGCGGCGGTGGCGGCAGATGGATCGGGCTCGGCGCGCTCGCCCTGCTGGCGGTCTGGGCGGCCAGCGGCATCTACCGCGTGCAGCCGGACGAGCAGGGCGTGGTGATGCGCTTCGGCGCCTTCAACCGCGTCACCCAATCCGGCCTGAACTACCGCATCCCCTGGCCCGTCGAGAGCGTCACCACGCCGCGCGTCACCCGCATCAACCGGATCGACGTCGGCTTCCGCGCCCCGGCAGACGCGCCGCTGACCCGGCCCGTGCCGGCCCGGGACGTGGCCGAGGAAAGCCTGATGCTGACCGGCGACGAGAACATCATCGACATCGATTTCGCGGTGTTCTGGCAGATCCGCAACGCCGGCGAATACCTGTTCAACACCCGCAATCCTGAGCAGACGGTGAAGTCGGCGGCCGAAAGCGTGATGCGCGAAGTGGTGGGCCAGACAGCCATCCAGCCGGCGCTGACCGAGGCCCGCGCGGACATCGAGACCCGGGTCCGGAGCGGCGTCCAGTTTATCCTGGACCAGTACAAGTCGGGCATCGACGTGACGCAGGTGCAGCTGCTGAAGGTCGACCCGCCGAACGAGGTGATCGACACCTTCCGCGACGTTCAGCGCGCCAATGCCGACCGCGAGCGCCTGCGCAACGAGGCCGAGGCCTACCGCAACGAGGTGATTCCGCGCGCCCGCGGCGAAGGCCAGCGGCTGGTGCAGGAAGCCGAGGGCTACAAGGAAAGCCAGGTGGCCCGCGCCCGCGGTGAGGCCTCACGCTTCACCTCGATCCTGTCGGCCTATCAGGTCGCGAAGGACGTCACCATGCGCCGCCTCTACATGGAGACGATGGAGGATATTCTGCGCCGCAATCCAAAGCTGCTGGTGGATGACCGGCTGCAGGGCGTGGTGCCGTACCTGCCGCTGGAGTCGCGCGGCGGACAAACCCGGCCGCCGGAAGGCGCCACGCCGGCCCCGCCGGCCGTGCTCGACCCGCCCGCGGTCACCACCACACCGCCCCGTCCGCAAACCGGAGCCAGCCGATGAACCGCGCCCTGATCCTGGGCGGCGTCGCCGCCGTGGCGCTGCTGGCGGCCGCCTCCTCGCTGTTCACCGTGCAGCAGACGGAGCAGGTGCTGGTGACGCAGTTCGGCGAGCCGGTGCGGGTGATCAAGGAGCCCGGCCTGCACGCCAAGATCCCGTTCATTCAGACGGTGATCTCGTTTGACCGACGCCTGCTCGATTATGATGCGCCGGGCGAGGAAGTGATCCTGGGCGACCAGCGCCGGCTGATCATGGACAGCTTCACCCGCTTCCGCATCGTTGATCCGCTGTTGTTCTACCAGACCGTCGGGGCCCAGGAGACCGGCATCCGCGGTCGCCTGTCCTCCATCGTGGTCTCGGCGCTGCGCCGCGTGCTCGGCAATGAGCCGCTGCTGGCGGTGCTGTCCTCCGACCGGGCGCGGATCATGACCGAGATCCAGCGGCAGGTGAATGCCGAGGCAGGCCGCTTCGGCGTCGCTGTGGAGGATGTCCGGGTCCGCCGCGCCGACCTGCCAGAGGAGAACACCCAGGCCATCCTGCGGCGCATGCAATCCGAACGTGAACGCGTGGCGCGCGAGGCGCGGGCGGAGGGCGGCGAAGTGGCCGCCCGCATCCGCGCCGGCGCCGAGCGTGAGCGCACCGTGCTGCTGGCCGAAAGCCAGGCGCAGGCGGACACGCTGCGCGGTCAGGGCGACCAGGAAGCGATCCGCATCTTCGCTGAGGCGGCGCAGCAGGACCCGGAATTCTGGGGCTTCTACCGCTCCATGCAGGCCTATCGCGAGGCGTTCTCCGAGGGCGAGACGCGGCTGATCCTGACGCCGGATTCGGATTTCTTCCGCTACTTCCGTCAGGCCATGCCGCAAACCGGGTCGCAGCCCGCCGCCCCGGCTCCGGCCCCGGCGGCGCCGTGAGGCACCTGGTTTGACGAGCCTTCAGCTGCTCGCCGGTGTGGCGGTGGTGATGGCGCTGGAAGGGCTGCTGTATGCCGCGTTTCCGGACGTCATGCGCCGTGCCCTGGCGGGCATCAGCACCGTGGCGCCGGAACGGCTGCGCCTGGTCGGCCTGGCCGTTGCCGTGGCCGGCCTGGCGGCCGCGACCTTTCTGGTGCGGGGCTAGAGGGTGGCAACCCGACGCTTCGCCGCCGGTTCCATCACCGCCGGGGCGGCCGCACGCTTCGCCCCGGCCGGCATGTGGGGCGCCGGGGTGAGCGGCCCTTCCGCCGCGGCGCCTTCCGCCCCATCTTCACCCTCCGGGCCCGAGCCGGCCCGGCTCCGTCCTGCCAGCGAGGTTTGCCGATGCGTCTCGCCACCCTGATCCTGTCCGCCACCGTCGCCTCGGCGCCGCTGATCCTGCCGCCACGGGCCCTGGCCCAGGCGCAGCCGGCCCCGGCTCCCGCTTCGGCCCCGGCCACCCCGGAAAGCTTCGCACCGCTGGCGCGGCGGCTGCTGCCCTCCGTGGTCAACATCCAGACCAACCAGACGCTGCAGGCGCGCGGCAACCGCCCCGATGCGCCCGAGATGCCGCAGGCGCCGCCGGGCAGCCCGTTCGAGGAACTGTTCCGCGACTTCTTCGAACGCAACCGGCCGCCCGGCGCCCGCCCCGGCCAGCCGCCGCGCCGCCAGCAGAGCCAAGGCTCGGGCTTCATCATCGAGGCGTCCGGCATCGTGGTCACCAACAACCACGTCATCGACGGCGCCGACGAGATCAACGTGGTGCTGCAGGACAACACCACGCTGCGGGCCGAACTGGTCGGCACCGACCAGCGCACCGATCTTGCGGTGCTGCGGGTGAAGTCGGACAAGCCGCTGCCGGTGGTGGGCTTCGGCGACTCCGATCGGGCCGAGGTCGGTGACTGGGTGCTGGCCATCGGCAACCCGCTCGGCTTCGGCGGCAGCGTGACCTCGGGCATCGTGTCGGCCCGTGGCCGCAACATCAATGCCGGGCCGTATGATGATTTCATCCAGACGGATGCTGCCATCAACCGCGGCAATTCCGGCGGTCCCTTGTTCAACGTCCAGGGCGAGGTGATCGGCATCAACACGGCCATCGTCTCCCCCTCGGGCGGATCGATCGGCATCGGCTTCGCCATTCCGTCCAACCTGGCCAAGAACATCGTGGCGCAGCTGCAGGACACCGGAAAGGTGCGGCGCGGCTGGCTCGGCGTGAACATCCAGCAGGTGACGGACGAGATCGCCGAGAGCCTCGGCCTGCAGGGTGGTGGCCGCGGCGCGCTGGTGGCCCGCGCGCAGGAAGGCGGCCCGGCTGCCCAGGGCGGCATCCAGAACGGCGACGTGATCCTGCGCTTCAACGGCCACGACGTGCGCGAGATGCGCCAGCTGCCGCGCGTTGTTGCCGAGACCCCGGTTGGCACCAAGGCGCCGGTGGTGGTGTGGCGCGACGGCCGGGAGCAGACGCTGGAACTGACCGTTGCCGAACTGCCGGCCGAGCAGCAGCAGGCTGCCGCCGCCACCGCGCCCGAGGCGCCGCGCCCCGGCGCCACGATGGAGCTGTCGGGCCTGGGCATGAAGGTGGCTCCGGTTTCGCCCGAAACGCGTGAGCGCTTCAGCCTGAAGGAGGATGCGCGCGGCGTGGTGGTGACGGAGGTGTCACCCGGCAGCTCCGCCGCCGAGCGCGGGCTGTCCGCCGGCGACCTGATTGTCGAGGTGCAGCAGAACCGCGTCACGACCCCGCAGGAAGTGCAGGAGCAGCTGGAGCGGCTGCGCCGGCAGAACCGCCCCTCGGCCCTGCTGCTGATCGAGAACGGCCAGGGACAGCGTTTCGTGCCGTTGCGCCTGGCGCCGGAAGGCGGCAGCGGCAGCCCAGGGTAAGGTGGGGCAGGAGCCGCGTTCCGCCACGGGTGACTGAGCCAGCCTGGTCACCTGCGGTGGCGGGTGGACCATGCCGCCGATCCGGTCGGGAGGATCACGGTTCCGACCGGCGGCCAGTACCCGCAGCCGGGCATCCGGAGGAGGGACGCGCCTCCTCCGGCCTTTACGCGACGAACTCGGCCGCGCGATACCCCTGCGCGAAGAGCAGGGCCCGCAGATCCGAATGATCCACCCGAACCCGCGCCGAGGCCGCCACCACCGGCTTGGCATGATAGGCCACCCCCAGCCCAGCGGCGCCGATCATTGCCAGGTCGTTGGCGCCGTCGCCGACCGCGATGCTGTCCGCCAGGGGCAGGCCCCGTTCGGCGCAGAGCCGCTTCAGCGTCGCCAGCTTGCTGTCGCGGTCGAACACCGGCTCGGCCACAGTGCCGGTCAGCACCCTGCCGTCATCCTCCAGGATGTTGGCGTGATGGCTGGTGAAGCCGGCCCATCGCGCGACGCGGCTGGTGAACCAGGTGAAGCCCCCCGAGGCCAGGGCGCAATGCGCGCCTCCGGCCGCCATGGTGCGCACCAGCGCCTCGGCACCCGGCATCAGCCGCACGCCCTTCCAGGTTTCCTCCAGCGCCGACACATCGAGGCCCCTCAGCATGGCGACGCGTTCGCGCAGGGCGGTGGCGAAGTCGATCTCGCCATTCATCGACCGACGGGTGATCTCGGCCACGCGCTCCTTCAGCCCGGCATAGGCGGCCAGCTCGTCCAGCGTCTCGCTGGTGACGATCGTGCTGTCCATATCGGCGATCAGCAGCTTCTTGCGCCGTCCTTCCGCCGGCTGGGCGACGAGGTCCACCGCGGCGCCATCCAGCGCCAGCCGCGCAGCGGCCTCGGCCTGTTCCGTGGCCAGGCCGGTGAAGGGCAGGTCCACCGCCTCGGCCTCCGACAGCCAGTCCGGCGTGCCGGTATCGGCACCGAGGGGGGTGAGCGCATCGCGGATGCGCGCGGGAAGGGCGCCCGGCAGGGCGCCGGGCGGGGCGATCAGGGTGAGCACATGCTGCATGGCGCGCGGACCATGCCCGGTGCGGCATGAGCGATCAACCATTCGCTCTGCTGATCGCGGGCCCGACAGCCAGCGGCAAGTCGGCCCTGGCGCTGGGCGTGGCCGGGGCGCTGGGCGGCACGGTGATCAACACCGACAGCATGCAGGTCTATGCCGGGCCGCGGGTGCTGACCGCGCAGCCGAGCGAGGCGGAGATGCAGGTGGTGCCGCACCGCCTGTACGGCGTGCGCGATCCGGCGGAGGCTGCCAGCGTCGCCTGGTGGCGGGAACAGGCACTGGCCGAGATGGCGGCCGCCCGGGCGGCGGGCCGGCTGCCCATCCTGTGCGGCGGCACCGGCCTGTATTTCCGCGCCCTGACCGAAGGTCTGACCGAGATCCCGCCCGTGCCGGCTGTGGCGCGGGAGGAAGCGCGGCACCTGCTGTCCGCCGAGGGTCCGGCCGCGCTGCACGCCCGGCTGCTGGCGGCCGATCCGGACAGCGCCGCGACGCTGCGTCCTTCCGACGGTCAGCGCCTGGCCCGTGCCTGGGAGGTATGGCGGGGCACCGGGCGCGGCATGGCCTTCTGGCACCGGGAAGGCGGCACCGGTCCCGCGATGCTGCGGGACGTGCCCTGGCGCTTCGCGGCAATCCGCCTCGACCCGCCGCGCGATGCCCTGCGCGCGGCCATTGGCCTTCGCTGGGCCGCCATGCTGCGGGGCGGGGCGGAGGCCGAGGTGGCGGCGCTGCTGGCGCGTGGCCTCGATCCCGCCCTGCCGGCGATGCGGGCGCATGGCGTGCCGGAGCTGGGCGCCGTGCAGCGCGGCGAGATCGGGCTGGAGGAGGCAGGGCGGCGGGCCTGCCTTGCTATCGGCCAGTACACCAAGCGCCAAGCCACCTGGTACCGGCACCACGCCCTGGCTGCCCCGAGCCAGACGCATACGATCCATGCGCGAATCACGGGTATGGAGCAATTTTCAGAAAGAGAAAGGCTGGAAATTTTAGCGTTTGTTCGTTCCTGCGTTGACGGGTCAGGAACGGCCCATTAGACCGGCGCTTCCGGCCACAGTTTCGGCTGCCAAGCAGAACGCTTTAAGCAACCGCAGGAAAGCCAGCATCATGTCCTCCGCCATCCTTCCCGCCGCGTCCGAGACCCAGTCCATGACGGGTGCCGAGATCGTCCTGCGCGCGCTGAAGGAACAGGGCGTCGAGGTCATCTTCGGCTATCCGGGCGGTGCCGTGCTGCCGATCTACGATGCCATCTTTCAGCAGAACGCCATCCGCCACATCCTGGTGCGGCACGAGCAGGCGGCGGTGCACGCTGCCGAGGGCTATGCCCGCTCCACCGGCAAGGTGGGCTGCGTGCTGGTGACTTCCGGCCCCGGCGCCACCAACGCGGTGACCGGGCTGGTGGACGCGCTGCTGGACAGCATCCCCATCGTCTGCCTGACCGGGCAGGTACCGACTCACCTGATCGGCAACGACGCCTTCCAGGAGGCCGACACCACCGGCATCACCCGTCCGGCCACCAAGCACAACTACCTGGTTAAGCAGATGGACCGGCTGGCCAGCACGGTGCACGAGGCGTTCTACGTGGCGCGCTCCGGCCGCCCCGGCCCGGTGGTGATCGACCTGCCCAAGGACATCCTGATCGGCAAGGGGCAGTACTCCCCGCCGCCGTCGCAGGAGCACCGCTCCTACCGCCCGCAGACCGAGCCCGATGCCGGGCAGATCCGCAAGGCGGTGCGGCTGCTGAAGGAAGCCCGCCGCCCGGTGGTGTATGCCGGTGGCGGTGTGATCAATGCCGGACCGGAAGCCTCCGCGCTGTTGACGAAATTCGTCCGCATGGCCGGGCTGCCCTGCACCAACACCCTGATGGGGCTCGGCGCCTACCCGTCCTCGGACCCGCAGTTCCTGGGCATGCTGGGCATGCACGGAACCTATGAGGCCAACATGGCCATGCATGGCAGCGACGTGATGTTCAACATCGGTGCGCGCTTCGATGACCGGGTGACCGGGCGGCTGAACGCCTTCGCGCCGAACTCGGTGAAGATCCACGCCGATATCGACCCGTCCTCGATCAACAAGAACGTCAAGGTCGAGGTGCCGATCGTCGGCGACGCCGCCGCCGTGCTGCGCGCGCTGATCGCCGCCTGGGAGGAGGACGGCGCCGGGCAGGATCGCCCGGCGCTGGCCGCATGGTGGCGCCAGATCGACGAGTGGCGCGGCCGGAGCTGCCTGCACTATGTTCAGGAAGGCCGCATCATCAAGCCGCAGCACGCGGTGAAGCGCCTGTACGAGCTGACGCAGGAAAGCGGCCGCGAGACCTTCATCACCACCGAAGTCGGCCAGCACCAGATGTGGGCGGCGCAGTATTTCGGCTTCGAGAAGCCGAACCGCTGGATGACCTCGGGCGGGCTCGGCACCATGGGCTACGGCCTGCCGGCGGCGATGGGCGTGCAGGTGGCGCATCCGGACGCGCTGGTGATCGACATCGCCGGCGAGGCCTCGATCCTGATGAATATCCAGGAGATGTCGACGCTGGCGCAGTATCGCCTGCCAGTGAAGGTGTTCATCCTGAACAACCAGTACATGGGCATGGTGCGGCAGTGGCAGGAACTGCTGCATGGCGGCCGCTATTCCGAGAGCTATTCCGAGGCACTGCCGGATTTCGTGAAGCTGGCCGAGAGCTTTCACGGCGTCGGCATGCGGGCCGAGACCGCCGATGACCTCGACCGAGTGATCCGCGAGATGATCGCCATCGACCGCCCCGTCATCGTTGATGTCGCGGTGGACGAGAAGGAAAACGTGTTCCCGATGATCCCGTCCGGCGCCGCGCATAACGAGATGCTGCTGGCGCCCGGCCAGATCGCCGCCGGCTCCGGTGTCACCGATGAAGGGACGGCGCTGGTCTGATGCCCGACGCGAGCGACAATTCCTTTCGCGCGGCGACCATCGCCGTGCTGGTGGAAAACGAATCCGGCGTGCTGGCCCGCGTCATCGGTCTGTTCTCGGGCCGCGGCTACAACATCGACAGCCTGACCGTGGCGCCGGTGGATGCGGACGGGAAGCTGTCCCGCATCACCGTGGTGACTTCGGGCACCGAGATGGTGATCGAGCAGATCAAGGCGCAGCTCGACCGCTTGGTGCCGGTGCATAAGGTGGCCGACCTCACGCTGGAAGGGCCGCATGTCAGCCGCGAGCTGGCGCTGATCAAGGTGGCCGGCTCCGGCTCCGGCCGCCAGGAAGCGCTGCGCCTCGCCGATGCGTTCCGTGCGCGCGTGGTGGATGCGACAACCGAAAGCTTCGTGTTCGAGATGACGGGCAGCGGCGAGAAGCTTGACGCCTTCATCGCGCTGATGCGGCCGGTCGGCCTCGTGGAAGTGTCGCGCACCGGCGTGGTGTCGATCGCACGGGGTGCGAAGGGCCTTTAAGACCGCCAGGGGCATCCCGCCCCTGGATCCTATCCATCTGGCAGGTTCCGGGAACCGCGTTCCAGGCAGGACTCTGCGGAAGGAAGGACGTCTCCTTCCGCAGAATGAGCAAACCAAGGGGAGAGCGCTGACGATGCGTGTCTATTACGACCGTGATGCCGATGTGAATTTGATCAAGGCGCGCAAGGTTGCCGTGATCGGCTTCGGCAGCCAGGGCCATGCCCATGCCATGAACATGCGGGATTCCGGCGTGGCCGAGGTCGTGATTGGCCTGCGTCCCGGCGGCTCCGCCCAGAAGGCCGAGGCGGCCGGCTTCAAGGTCCTTCCGCCCGCCGAGGCGGCGAAATGGGCCGACGTGGTGATGGTGCTGACGCCGGATGAGGGCCAGGGCGACCTGTACCGCGACCATCTGCACGCCAACATGAAGGAAGGCGCGGCGCTGGCTTTCGCTCACGGCCTGAACGTGCATTTCAACCTGATCGAGCCGCGCCCGGACATCGACGTGTTCATGATCGCGCCGAAGGGTCCCGGCCACACGGTGCGCGGCGAGTACCAGAAGGGCGGCGGCGTGCCCTGCCTGGTGGCGGTGCACCAGAACCCGTCGGGCAACGCGCTGGAGATCGCGCTGTCCTACGCCTCGGCCGTCGGTGGCGGCCGCTCCGGCATCATCGAGACCACCTTCAAGGAAGAATGCGAGACCGACCTGTTCGGCGAGCAGGTGGTGCTGTGCGGCGGCCTAGTGGAGCTGATCAAGGCCGGCTTCGAGACGCTGGTGGAAGCCGGCTACGCGCCGGAGATGGCTTACTTCGAATGCCTGCACGAGGTGAAGCTGATCGTCGACCTCATCTATGAGGGCGGCATCGCCAACATGAACTATTCCATCTCCAATACGGCCGAGTATGGCGAATACGTCACCGGGCCGCGCATCATCACCGCCGAAACCAAGGCCGAGATGAAGCGCGTGCTGGCCGACATCCAGTCGGGCAAGTTCACCCGCGACTGGATGCTGGAGAACAAGGTCAACCAGGCTTCCTTCAAGGCCACGCGCCGCCGCCTGGCCGAGCACTCCATCGAGGAAGTGGGCACCAAGCTGCGTGGCATGATGCCGTGGATCACCAAGGGCGCGCTGGTCGACAAGACCAAGAACTGAGCGGCGCCGGGGGCGACTTCCCGGCCTTTCCCGATCCGAAGGCGCACCGGCTCTGGCCGGGGCGCCTTTTTCACGTTCAGGCGCGGCGCAGGTTCCAGAACACCGGGGCGCCCTTCACCATGCCGGACAGCTCGGCGCGGTAGGCGGTGCTCTGATAGAACAGCCCGACCGGGATGAACGGCACGTCGGCGAAGGCCGCCGCCTGCATGGCGCGGCCCAGGGCCGGATGGTCTTCCGGCGGCGTGTCGAACCACTGGTCGCGCAGGGCTTCCAGCCGCTCGCTCGTTGGCGAGCCGACGATGGAGCGGCGCCCATTGCCGCGCAGGTAGTTGTGCGCCGCCGGGTTCACCCAGCTTGCCCCCGCCGTGCTGACGCAGACCGAGTTCCAACCACCCCGCTGGGGCGGTTCCTGATTGGCGATGCGGCGGATGAAGGTGCCGAAATCCATCGCCTGCAGATCGACGTTCAGGCCGCACCGGCGCAGCAAGTCGGCCGCCACCAGGTTCATGGCGCTGACCGACGGGTAATCGGTCGGCTGCAGATGGACGATGCGCTCACCCCGGTAGCCGGCCTCGGTCAGGGCCCGCCTCACCGCATCGAGGTCGCGCGGGCCGGTCAGCGCCGCCATGCCTTCGTCGCTGGCCATCGGGGAGCCGGGCAGGAAGAAGCCCAGCTCGTCCCGCCACAGGCTGCGGTCGGTGCCGGCTACCGCCTGCATGAAATCGGCCTGCGACACGGCGCCGAGCAGGGCGCGGCGCATCTCCGGCCGGTCGAAGGGCGGGTGCAGCTGGTTGAACCGCAGGAAGGCGGGGGAGCCCGCGGTGTCCAGCACCTCCAGCCGGATGCCGCGGCGCCCGCGCAGCGCCTCGGCCAGGTCGGCGGGGGGCTGTTCCCACCAATCCACCTCGCCCTGCTGCAGCGCCGCCGCGGCGGTGGCGGGATCGGGCAGGGACACCCATTCGACCCGGTCGAAATGCGCCACCTTGGGACCGGCCAGCAGGCTGGGCGCGTCGCCCTCCCGCGGGACGTAGCCCTCGAAGCGCTGGTACACGGTGCGGGCGCCGACCACATGCTCGCCGGCCACGAAGCGGTAGGGGCCGCTGCCCACCATCTCGGTGACCTGCGTGCCGGGATCGGTCAGCGCCAGGCGCTCCGGCATGATGAAGCAGTTCATGGTGCCGGGCTTGCCGAGGGCGTCGGGCAGCATCGCGAAGGGACGCTTCAGGCGGAACAGCAGCCTGGTGTCGTCCAGCGCCGCGACCTCGTCGCACATCGCCATCAGGGCGATGCCGAAGGTGTCGCGCTGACCCCAGCGGCGGATGCTGGCCACGGCGTCGCGGGCGCGCACCGGTTCTCCGTCATGGAAGCGCAGGCCCGGCCGCAAGGTGATGGTCCAGCGGCGGCCGCCATCCTCCACCACGTGGCCGGCGGCCATCTGCGGCTGCGGTTGAAGCCCGGTGTCCACGCCGTAGAGCGTGTCGAACACCATCAGCCCATGGTTGCGGGTGACGATGCCGGGCGTCCAGACCGGGTCCAGGATGGTGAGGTCGGCCTGCGGCACGAAGCGCAGCGGCCGGGCGGATTGGCCCCGGGCGAGGCGCGGCATGGCCAGGCCGGCGGCACCGCTCAGCAGGGCGGCCAGTGCCGGGCGGCGGCCGAGGAAGGCGGTGCGGAAGCGGGGCATGTGCGGCATGGCGGCACAGCCTGTGGGCCGCCGGCCGGGGCCGTCAATACGTTCCTGCCCTGCAACCTCGCCCCCGGCGCAGCATTGCACCGCAGCAGCAGCCCCAAGGAAGCGTCACGATGCGCCTGTTCAATTGCGAGGTCTGTGGACAGCTTCTCTACTTCGAGAACACGCAATGCATGCGCTGCGGTGCCACGCTGGGCTATCTGCCGAACAAGAACCGGCTGAGCGCCCTGAACCCGGCGGCGGGCGAGGAGGGGGTGGTGTCCGGCGGAACCGCATCGGAAGAAGCGGCGCAGGGGCAGGCGGCCGGCGCCGATGGTTCGGGACAGCCGGAGGTCGGCGCCCAGGCGGCACCGCAGTTCTGGCGCCCGAGGGCCGATCCGGACCGCACCTACCGGTTCTGCACCAATGCCCAGCACGAGGCCTGCAACTGGATGCTGCCGGATGACGCGCCGGACCAGTTCTGCCAGGCCTGCCGCCATAACCGCACCATCCCCGACCTGTCGGACCAGCAGAACCTGGAGCGCTGGCGCAAGATCGAGGTGGCGAAGCGCCGCGCCTTCTATGGCTTCATCCGCCTGGGCCTGCCGTTGCGCAGCCGCGTGGAGGACCCCGTGGCCGGGCTGGCCTTCGACTTCCTGGCGGATGCGCCCGACGCCGCGCAGAAGGTGATGACCGGCCATGACAACGGCCTCATCACCCTGGCGCTGGTGGAGGCCGACGACGTCGAACGGGTGCGGCGGCGCAACATGATGGGCGAGCCCTACCGGACGCTGCTGGGGCATTTCCGGCATGAATCCGGCCATTACTTCTGGGACCGCCTGGTGCGGGACGGCGGCAGGCTGGCGCAGTGCCGGGAGATCTTCGGCGACGACACGCAGGATTACGGCGCTGGCCTGCAGCGACACTACAAGGAGGGCCCGCCGCCGGAATGGCAGGAGCACTTCGTGTCCAGCTACGCCACCGCCCATCCGTGGGAGGATTTCGCCGAAACCTGGGCGCATTACCTGCACATCGTCGACACCATGGAGATGGCGCGGGCCTTCGGCATCGGCATCGACCCAGCGGCCGACCGTCGCAACGAACTCACGGCGGAGGTGGATTTCGACCCATATCGCTCCACCGACATCAACGAGCTGATGGAGGCCTGGGTCCCGCTCACCGCCGCGGTGAACAGCCTGAACCGCTGCATGGGCACCGCGGACCTGTATCCCTTCGTGCTGTCGCCGGGCGTGGTGCGGAAGCTCGGCTTCATCCAGGCGCTGGTGCACAGTCTTCCGCCGGACTGAGCGGAGCATCTGGCCCGTTGACGGGCGGGCCACTCCCTGGCCACGCTCGTTGCCATGACCATCCTGGCCCCAGACAGCTGCTACCCCCGCGACTTCGCCGGCTACGGCGCCAACCCGCCGGACCCTCAATGGCCGGGCGGCGCCAGGCTCGCCCTGTCCTTCGTGCTCAACTACGAGGAAGGCGGCGAGAACACGGTGCTGAACGGCGATGCCGGCAGCGAGATCTACCTGAACGAGACCCCCGGCGGAGCGCCGGTGCTCGGCCAGCGCGACATCGGCAAGGAAAGCCAATTCGACTACGGCGCAAGGGCCGGGGTGTGGCGCATCCTCCGCCTCTTCGCGGAGCGTGGCCTGACGCTCACCGTCTACGGCGTCGGGCGGGCGCTGGAGCTGAACCCGCAGGTCGGCGCCGCCTTCGCCGCCGCCGGTCATGAGGTGGCCAGCCATGGTTGGCGCTGGATCAACTACCAGGACGTGGACGAGGCGACCGAGCGCCGGCACATCGCGCAATGCGTCGAGACGATCGGGCGGGTGGTGGGGAAGAAGCCGGTCGGCTGGTACACCGGCCGCATCAGCGAGCGCACGCGGCGCCTCGTCGCCGAGCATGGCGGCTTCCTGTACGACAGCGACGCCTATGACGACGACCTGCCCTATTACGTCACTGCCGCCGGCAGGCCGCTGCTGGTGGTCCCCTACACGCTCGACAACAACGACATGAAGTTCGCGGTGCCGCCCGGCTTCACCGCCAATGACGGCTTCACCCAGCACCTGACCGATGCCTTCGACTTCCTGCGCGAGGAAGGGCGGACGGCGCCCAAGATGATGAGCGTCGGGCTGCATTGCCGGCTGGTCGGCCGCCCCGGCCGCGCCGCCGCCCTGGCCCGCTTCCTCGACCACGTGGTGGCGCATCGGGATGTTTGGGTGGCGACCCGGGAGCAGATCGCCCGCCACTGGCTGGCGGTGCATCCGCCGCGTTGAACGGCAAGCGGACGCGCCCCTTGCGTGCTGCCCGCCCACTGGCCTATCGTTTCGCCCATGTTCGCCACCCCGCGCGCCCTTCCGCTGCCGACCGGCCGTTCCGCCGGCCCCGGCGCTTGCGCGCTGTCCGGCCTCCTTCTTCTTCGACTTAGCCGCCCCTGGGCGTGACGCCCGGCTGACTTGCCGGCTTCGCTCAGGGGGATGACCCGGGCGAGGCGCGCCCGCAGCCCACGTCACATGGCTTTAAAGAAGGAAACGGCCCATGGCCCTGAACCATCCCAGCTTCGGCACCATCGACGACAACCGCGTCATCGTGTTCGACACCACCCTGCGCGACGGCGAGCAATCCCCCGGCTTCTCCATGAACCTGGAGGAGAAGCTGCGCATGGCCGACGCCCTGGCCGAGCTGGGCGTCGACGTGATGGAAGCCGGCTTTCCGATTGCCAGCCAGGGCGATTTCGAGAGCGTGCGCTCGATCGCCGAGCGCTTCGCCAAGGAGGGCCCCGTGGTGTGCGGCCTGTCCCGATCGGCCCCCGGTGACATCCTGCGCGCCGCCGAAGCGGTGAAGCCCGCCGCCCGCCAGCGCATCCATACCTTTCTGTCCACCTCGGACCTGCACATGCGCGTCAAGCTGCGCATGAGCCGGGAAGACGTTCTGGAAGCGATCTCCCGATCGGTCACCCTGGCCCGCGACCACGTAGCCGATGTGGAATGGTCGGCCGAGGATGGCTCGCGCACCGATCCCGATTTCCTGTGCCGCTGCGTCGAGGCGGCGATCCGCGCCGGCGCCACCACCATCAACATCCCCGATACCGTGGGCTATGCCGTGCCGGCCGACCTGCACCGCATCTTCGCCATGCTGCGGGAGCGGGTGCCGGGCGCCGATGGCGTGATCTTCTCGGCCCACAACCACGATGATCTGGGCCTGGCGGTCGCCAACACCCTCGCCTCCATTCAGGCGGGAGCGCGGCAGGTGGAGGCCACCATCAACGGCATCGGCGAGCGGGCCGGCAATGCCAGTCTGGAGGAGGTGGCGATGGCGCTGCGCACGCGCCAGGATGCCATCCCCTTCACCACCGGCATCAACACCCAGAACATCCTGCGCACCAGCCGGCTGCTGGCCACCATCACCGGCTTCGACGTGCAGCCCAACAAGGCGATCGTCGGGCGGAACGCCTTCGCGCATGAGAGCGGCATCCACCAGGATGGTGTGCTGAAGGACAAGGCCACTTACGAGATCATGACGCCGGAAAGCGTCGGCTGGAGCACCAACTCGCTGGTGCTGGGCAAGCATTCCGGCCGCGCCGCCTTCCGCGATAAGCTGTCGACGCTGGGCTACACGCTGGGCGACAACCAGCTGAACGACGCCTTCCGCCGCTTCAAGGATCTCGCCGACCGCAAGAAGGTTGTCTACGACGAGGACATCGTCGCGCTGGTCGATGACGAGGTGGTCCGCATCAAGGACCGGGTGAAGCTGGTGGCGCTGACCGTGGCCACCGGGCTCGGAACTCGTCCCGCCGCCAGCCTGTCGCTGGAAGTCGATGGCGAGCTGTGCGACGCGGTAGCCGGCGGCGATGGCGCGGTGGATGCCACCTTCAATGCCATCCAGCAGGTGGTGCCGCACCGCGCCGAGCTGAAGCTGTTCGCCGTGCAGTCGGTCACCGGCGGCACCGACGCCCAGGCGCGCGTCACGGTGCGGCTGGAGGAGGATGGCAAGCTGGTGGACGGGCAGGGTGCCGATACCGACACCATCATCGCCTCGGCCCGTGCCTATGTGCACGCCTTGAACAAGCTGCTGGCGAAGCGCGGCCGGACGGCGCCGCCGGAGATGGCCCAGGCCGGCTGAAGCCGCAGGCGGCCTTCCGGTCCGATGAACGGGCAGGGGCGCTTCGGCGCCCTGCTTCTTTGCGGGCTGGTGACAACCGGTCCCGCGATGCGATCTTGGCTTGTGCCGGGCCGCGGTTTGGTGGTGTTGTGGAATTGTCGCGATGCCGGCAGGCCATGCGCGCGAAGGAGGCCAGAATGCCCCATCATTGGATTGAGAAGCCGTCCGACCTGACGCTGTGCCTCAGCGGCTACCCGATCCGCCTGCGTCTCCGCACCGGCCGGGAGCAGCCCTATACGCTGGAATTCGATGGCCGGCCCGACCGGCATTTCTCAGGGCTGGCTCAGGCCAAGACCGAGGCGCTGATCAGCGCCGCCGAATGGGATTTGCTGATCGCCCGCGCCCTGGCGGATTGAACACCCGACCTAGGCATCGCATCAGTGATGTTGAGATGGGGAAGGGAATGGTGGGCGCACAAGGGCTCGAACCTTGGACCCGCTGATTAAGAGTCAGCTGCTCTACCAACTGAGCTATGCGCCCCCAAACGGGGAATTCCCAACCGGTCTGGCGTGTCCGCCTTGCCCGTGGCGGGGCTTTTAACCGATCCAGACCGTCGCGCAACCCCCTTATTCCCGGCTGGCCGCAAATTCCGCATCGCGATGCACGAAGACGGACATCATCAATCCGAAGCCCAGCATCGAGGTCAGCATCGCCGAGCCGCCATGGCTGATCAACGGCAGCGGCACCCCGCCCACCGGGATGGAGCCGGTGACCATGCCGATGTTGACAAACACGTACAGGAAGTAATTCACGCCCAGCCCGACCGCGACCAGCCGGCCATACTGGTGCCGGGTGCGCAGGGCCACCAGCAGCGCGAACAGCACCACCGCCGCCAGCAGCAACAGCGTGCCCATGGCGCCGACCATCCCGAACTCCTCGGCCAGCATGGTAAAGATGAAGTCGGTCTGCTTTTCCGGCAGGAAGTTCAGGTGGCCCTGCGTGCCCTGCAGAAAGCCCTTGCCCCAGAGGCCGCCGGAGCCGAGCGCGATCTTGGACTGGATGATGTTGTAGCCGCTGCCCAGCGGATCGCTTTCGGGGTCCAGGAACACATCGATCCGCGCCCGTTGATAGTCGTGCAGATGCCCATAGGCCAGCGGTGCGATGCCGGCGGCGGCGCCGATCACCAGGGCGAACTTCCACCAGCGAACCCCGGCGGCCCAGAAGACGGCGCCGCCGATCATCAGCGTGATCAGCCCGGTGCCCAGATTGGGCTGCTTCAGGATCAGCCCGACCGGCAGCAGCACCGCCAGAAGCGGCGGGATCAGGAACAGGATGTTTCCGGCGCGTTTCCAGCTGGCGCGGTGGAACCAATGCGCCAGGGCCAGCACCAGCATAATCTTCATCAGCTCGGAAGGCTGCAGCTGCACCGGCCCGATCTCGATCCAGCGTTGCGCGCCCTTGCCGACCTGGCCGTGCAGTGCCACCAGCACCAGCAGCGCCACGCCCAGCGCGTAGCCGGCCCAGGACAGCTTCGCGATCACCCGGATGTCCACCAGGGCGATGCCCAGCATCATCACCAGCCCGAAGGCGAAGCGCAGCGCGTGCCGGCCGGCATAGGGCTCCGGCGCGCCGCCGCCGGCGGAATACAGCGCCACGTAGCCCACCCCGGCCACGCCGCAGAGCAACAGGACAAGCACCCACGGCACGCGCCACAGCTTGCCCAACAGGCCGGAACCACGGTCCCGGGTCAGCAGGCGGCGCTCGAACACGGTCATGGCCGCGGGCCCTGCCGGTCCGCCAGCCGGGCGGGCGGCGCTGGCGGCGCGTCGCGCAGGCGGTGCATCACGTCCACCATGATGTCGCGCGCCAGCGGGGCGGCGGCGCCGGCGCCGCTCAGGCCATGCTCCACCACCACGGAGATGGCGTAGCGCGGGCTGTCATAGGGGGCAAAGGCCACGAACAGGGCATGCGGCCGCCATTCCCTGGGCATCGCCTCCGCACGGTAGCCGCGCTCGCGCTGCTCGCGGGTGACGCGGCGCACCTGCACCGAGCCGGTCTTGCCGGCCATGATGCCGAGATGGCCGGGAAGCGCGGCCGCCCTGGCCGTGCCGCTGCCCTCGTTCACCACGGCCCACATGCCCTCGCGGATCAGCGTCAGGTCGCGATGGGGAATGTCGAGGCTGGGCCAGTCCTCGGCGCGGTTGCCCCGCACCGGCCTGCCGTCCACGCTGTGCGTCAGGTGGGGCTGCACGGCGCGTCCGGTGGCCAGCCGGGCGGTCATGGTGGCCAGCGACAGCGGCGTCATCTGGTAGAAGCCCTGGCCGATGCCGTGCACCACCGTGTCGCCCAGGTTCCAGGGCTTGCCCTGGCGGATGCGCCATTCGCGCGTCGGCACGAAGCCCGGCTTGGCGCCCGGCAGGTCGATCTCCGGGTCCACGCCGAGGCCGAGGCGGCGCGCCATGGCGGCGATCCGGTCGATGCCGGTGCGCCGCGCCGCCTCGTAAAAATAGCAGTCGCAGGAATGCTTCAGCGCACCGCGCAGGTCGAGGCTGCCATGGCCGGTGCGGCGCCAGCAGTGGAACCGCGTGTCGCCCAGGTCGTAATGGCCTGGGCAGGGGATGCGCTCGGTCGGCGTCATCGTCTTGGCATCCAGCGCCGCCAGTCCCACCACCATCTTGAAGGTGGAGCCGGGGGCATAGAGGCCGGTGGTGGCCTTGTTGATCAGCGGAGTCACGCGGCTGCGGGTCCATTCGCGCCATTGCGCCGCCGAGATGCCGGAGGAGAACAGGTTGGGGTCGAAGGAAGGCTGGCTGGCCAGAGCCAGCACTTCTCCGTTCTGCGCGTCCAGCACCACCACGCTGGTGCCGTCCCCGATGCGGCCGCGCACCGCCTTCTGCAGCTCGGCATCCACAGATATCTGCACGTCCTGGCCGGGGAGGCCCTCGCGCCGGTCCAGCTCGCGGATCACGCGGCCGACGGCGTTGACCTCCATCTCCACCGTGCCGGCACGGCCGCGCAGCACGCGGTCGTGGAAGCGTTCCACTCCGGCCCGGCCGACGCGGATGCCGGGCAGGCTCAGCAGCGGGTCCTCGTTCATGTCGGCCTCGGCCGGCGGGGCGACATAGCCCACCACATGCGCCAGGTGCTCGGCATAGGCATAGGCACGGGTGGTGCCGACATCCACCGAGATGCCGGGCAGATCCGGAGCGTTGACCTCGATGCGTGCCATCTCCTCCCAGCTCAGGAACTCGCGCACCACCACGGGCACGAAGCGGCGACGGCGGCGGATCTCGCGCGCGATGCGCGCGCGCTCGGCCTCGGTGAGCGGCACGAGGTGGCTGAAGGTATCGAGGGTGGCGCCGACATCCTCGGCCTGCTCGGCGGTCAGCAGCACCCGCCAGTTCAGGTCATTGGCACTGACCACGCGTCCGGCGCGGTCCAGGATGCGGCCGCGGGGCGGCGCCAGGAGACGGGTGGAAACGCGGTTCTCCTCGGCCAGCGTGGCATAGCGCTCGCCTTCTTGCAGCTGCAGCTTCTGCAGCCGGTAGCCCAGGAAGCCGAACAAGCCGAGCTGGCCGGCACCGAGCAACAGGGCGCGGCGGGTGAACACGCTGCGGCGGAGTTCCTCGTCCCGTCGGCTCATCTCAGGCGAGATCCTCAGCGCGCTGCATGGAACGGTGCAGGCGGGTCAGCAGGGCGGCCACGGGCGGGTAGAAGCCGATCGCGAGCAGAAGCTGCACCACCGCCGCAGCAGCCTGTGGCAACCGCCAGGTCAGCACAGCCTGCAATCCGTGGCCCAGCAGGGTGGCGGCGAGGGCAAAGGCGGCGAAGGCCAGCCACACCGTCCAGAAGGCCTGCCGCGCCAGGACGCGGCGCAGCCGCAGGGCGGCACCCTGCATCAGCAGCGCGATCAGCACTCCGGTGCCGACCGGCGCGAACACCAGCAGGTCCTGTAGCAGGCCGAGCAGGCCGCAGAGCGGCGGCGGCAGCGCCGCGGGCCGGAACACCGACCAGAAGAACAGGCAACACAGCAGCAGGGCCGGCACCGCGCTCGGCAGGCCGACCGGCGCGGCCGCCAGAATCATGGCCAGGGCGGTGGCGGTGGCGGGCAGGGCGGCGCGCCCCCAGGCATCGAGGTGCTTCAGCAACTCGGACAGGGGATGGGCGCCCTGCTTCATGGTCGGGGTCAGCGCCGGGCGCGGGGTTCGGGCCGCGCCACTGCCTCCGGCGGCAGGATGCCGGACAGGCCGAACTCGAAGATCCGCAGCATGTCCAGCCGGTCCAGCCGGGCGAACAGTTCGACCTCGGGCGTGCCGTTGGCGCCCCGGCGCACCACCCCCACCGGCAGGCCTGCGGGAAACACGCCGGCCTCGGCGCTGGTGACCACGCGCTCGCCTTCCTGCGGCGGCGCATCGGCCGGGTAGTGCTCGAGGCGCGGCAGGCGGCCATTGGTGCCGGCCAGCATGGCGCGGGCCCGGCTGCGTTCCAGCACCACCGGGATGCGGCTATTCATGTCGGTGACCAGCAGCACGCGGGCGGAGCGACTGCCCACCTCGGTGACCCGACCGGCCAGGCCGCGCTCATCCAGCGCCACCTGCCCTTTGCGGAGCGGCACGTCAGGCGGCACCGCCAGCAGCACGGCCCGGGCATAGGTGCCTCCGGCATCGGCGACCACGCGGGCGGTGTGGAAGCTGGCCGGTGCCTCGGGCAGGAAACCCAGCTGCCGGCGCAGCAGCGCGTTCTCCGATCCGAGCGACAGGGCGGCGGCCTGCCAGCGGTGCAGGCGGGCGTTCTCGTCCCGCAGCCGTGCATTCTCCGCCCGCAGGTCGCGCCATTCGGCCAGTTCGGACAGCAGGCCGCGCACCGCCGACACCGGCTCGGTGATCAGGCCGTAGACCGGCGCCAGCGTGTCCGCCAGCGCCATTCGGCCGCGCTCAACCATGGCGGTATCCGCCTTGCCGAGCAGCATGATGCCCAGCGCCGCCGCGATCAGGACCGGCAGGGAAAGGCGGGACAAAGCCTGCCGCAGCGGAATGCTGAGACGGATCACGCAGCCTCCAACCACCCGGAATCAGCGGGCGAGGCGAGTATAGGACGTCCCGGCCTTAATACATCGACGATAGAACGTGGCGCAGCCGTTTCATCTCATCGAGTGCACGGCCTGTGCCCAGGGCGACACAGGCGAGCGGGTCCTCCGCCACCGAGACCGGCAGGCCGGTCGAGTCGCGCAGCACCTCGTCGAGCCGCTGCAGCAGGGCGCCGCCGCCGGTCAGCACGATGCCCTTGTCGACGATGTCGGCGGCCAGTTCGGGCGGCGTGTTCTCCAGCGCTACCTTCACCGCCTCGATGATCTGCGACACCGGCTCGGCGATGGCCTCGGCCACCTGCCGCTGGCTGACCACCACCTCGCGCGGGACGCCGTTCATCAGGTCGCGGCCCTTGACCTCGGCCATCGGGCCTTCCTCGCCATAGCCGGGATAGGCGGCGGCGCCGATCTGCAGCTTGATGCGCTCGGCGGTGCTTTCGCCGATCAGCAGGTTGAAGTGGCGGCGGATGTAGCTGATGATCGCCTCGTCGAGCTTGTCGCCACCGACGCGGACCGAGCGTGCGTAGACGATGCCGCCCAGGCTGATCACCGCGACCTCCGTGGTACCGCCGCCGATGTCCACCACCATGGAACCGGAGGGCTCCGTTACCGGCAGGCCGGCACCGATCGCGGCCGCCATCGGCTCCTCGATCAGCATCACCTTGCGTGCTCCGGCGGATTCGGCACTCTCCTGAATGGCGCGGCGCTCCACGGCGGTGGAGCCGGAGGGCACGCACACGATGATCATCGGCGAAGCGAAGCCTCGCCGGTTGTGCACCTTGCGGATGAAATGCTTGATCATCTCCTCCGCGACCTCGAAATCGGCGATGACGCCGTCGCGCAGCGGCCGGATGGCGGCGATGTTGCCCGGCGTGCGGCCCAGCATCATCTTGGCTTCTTCCCCCACGGCCAGCACCTGCTTGCGGCCCCTGATGTCGGCGATCGCCACCACCGACGGCTCGTTGAGCACGATGCCGCGCCCCTTCACGTAGACCAGCGTGTTGGCAGTGCCGAGATCGATGGCCATATCGGCCGAGAGGAAGCCGAACAAGCGGGAGAACATGCAGCGGACCTTCCGGGCAAGTCACCCGGCGCGAACCGGCGTGACAGGGCGCCGTGGATTACCGCTGCGGCAAGGGTGGCTCAAGCTGCAATCGTTGATCGTGCCGAAACCTTCCCGCCAAGGTTGCGTTCCGGCCACAGCATCCCCCCACGAAAATGGCTTGAGGAGCTTTATCTCATGCGCAAGATCACCCTGGCCGTGCTGGCGAGCGCCGCGCTCGGCCTGACCGGCTGCGGCTACAGCACGGGCGACCGTGCGGCGTCGGGCGGCCTGCTGGGCGCCGGCACGGGTGCGGCCATTGGCTCCTTTTCGGGCAATGCCGGCGCCGGAGCCCTGATCGGCGGTGCCGCGGGTGCCGCAGGTGGCGCGCTGACGGGCCCCGACAGCGTCAATCTCGGCCGTCCCGCCTGGCGCTGATCGCCCGCTCGCGGAATGCCGCGGCCTTGCTTGGCAACCGGGATCAGGCGGCTCTGGCCTGCTCCCGGCCTTCCCGTGTCCGGCCGTCGGCGCGGAACAACTGAACCGCCCGGCGCACCTGCCGCTCCAGTTCCCCAAGGTTGTCCGACCTGAGGCCGTCAGCCTGAAGGGCTTGTTGCGCTACGGCGCGAAACATCCAGCCGGGCCGCGCCCGGGCTGCGATGGCGACGCCCATGAAGCAGCCGCCGATGTCCAAAGGCCGTGAACGGATCATAAAGGCGGGGTCCAGTTTGGCGCCGGGAATGGCGAGCGGGCCGGGAGATGAGGGCTCCGCCGCCGTTCCACAACGCACAACATTGCCCGGCTCCTCCGGCGGGCACGCATGCATAGCCCCATGCGCGAAACGCAGGACTACATTTCAACCCATTCGCGCAGTAGATTATGGTATGCCGCCGTCACTCCCAGTACGCCAGCGTGGCCATCGCCCAGATCCGCCCGCAGGTGGCGGATCGACAGGTCCATCTCGTACAACATGCGGCGACGGTCATCCTGCTTGACCAAGGACTGCGTCCAGAAGAACGACGCCCAGCGGGAACCCCGGGTCACCGGCTCCACCCGATGCAGGCTGCTCGCGGGGTACACCACCATGTGGCCGGCCGGCAGCTTCACCCGCTGCTGGCCATAGGTGTCCTCCACCACCAGCTCGCCGCCGTCATAATCATCCGGCGGCGTCAGGAACAGGGTGGAAGAGACATCGGTGCGGATGCGCGCGCCGGTGCCCGGCACGGGGCGGATGGCGTTGTCCACATGAGCATGAAACGTCATGCCCATGTCATACCGGTTGAACAAAGGTGGAAACACCTTCAGCGGCAGCGCGGCGGTGGCGAACTGCGCGCTGCGCCCCAACGCTCGCAGCACCAGCTCGCTCAACTCGCGGCCCTGGGGTGAATCCTGCGGCACCTGAAGATTGCGCTTCGCCTGGGCCGACTGGTCGCCGGCGGTGACGCGGCCATCCACCCAGGCGGCCGCGGCCAGCACCTGCCGGCAATAGGCCACCTCGTCGGCGGTCAGCAGGTCCGGGATGTGCACCAGCATGGCGGTCAGAACTCCGCGGCCAGCGACACCAGAACCGTGCGCCCGGGGGAGGGAACGGCGCGGCTATTGAAGAATGCTTCGTAGTTCAGCGCGTCACCCAGATTATAGCCATTCACCTGCAGGCGGAGGTTGCTGTTGATCCGGTGAGAGATCAGCGCATCGAACACCAGGTTCGCCGGCACCTCGTTGGTGTTTGCGGCATCGGTGAAGACCTTGTCGCGCCACGTCACGCCGCCGCCCAGCGTCAGGTTCCAGGGCTGGTCCTTGTTGACCTCGTAGGTGGTCCAGAGCGACGCCGCGTTCTGCGGCACGTACTGCACGCGCTTGCCGAGATTGGCGGGATTGATGGATTCGCGCGTCTCGCTATCCATCGCGGTATAGTTCGCGGTGATCATCCAGGCGGGGGTGATGTTGCCGGTGACGCCGACCTCGACGCCCTGGTTGCGCTGCTGGTCACTGGTCTGGAACGCCGCGCCGGCATCATCCGTCTGCGTCGCATTGTCTTTGTCGATGCGGTAGAGCGAGCCATACAGGCCGAGCCGGTTGTTCAGCACGCCCACCTTCGCGCCCAGCTCCCACAGCGTGTTGCGCTCGGGGTCGAAGCCGCTCCGATAGTTCAGGGTGGCGGCGGGGAAGGTGGTGAACAGGAAGCCCGGCGGCGTCGAGGAGGTGGAGTAGGTCGCGTAATAGGTCTGGCTGGGCGTCGGCTGCCACACCACCGATGCGCGCGGGTCGACCACGGTGCTGTCGGTCTTGATGCTGTCCGCCGCGCCGGTAGCGAAGGCGAGGGAGTTGTAATCCACCTCGAAGCGGGAAACGCGCAGGCCACCGATTAGGGAGAGTTCCGGCGTCAGCCACAGCCGCTCGTTCAGGAATGCGGCGTAGGTGGTGATGCCGGCGGTGCGATTGTTGCTCGCCGCGCCGCGGGACAGGGATACGTTGTCGGTGCCGCCGAACACCGAAACGGCGGGGCGTGCCGAAGCGTAGCCATAGCCCGTGCGGTCGAAATCCTCGTAGGATACGTCGATGCCGCCCACCAGTTCGTGCCGCAGCGGGCCAGTAGTGAAACGCGCCGTCGCGGTGGCGACGTTCTGGATCGCCCAGCTTTCCTGGTGATAGGGCGTGCTCGGCCCGGCGCCGACCGTGACGTTGGGCCGCCCGCCTGCCCGCAGCCCAGCGAAACAGGCCGCATCGCAGGAGGCGGTGGTGTAGGCGAAGTCGCGATCGATGAAGGACAGCCGCGTGTCGTTCTGCAGCGTCAGCCAGTCATTCACCGTGTGGCTCAGCCGCGCGGTCAGGACGTCCGTCGTCACCTCGTCCCGGTCGCTGCCGAGCCCGTACCAGGTGCCACGCGGCACGCCATACTCGGTGATCGGCCGCCCGGTGGTGCTGCCGGGCACGCGCACGATCGGCACGCCGGCATCGGTGGCGTTGTCGTACTCATAGTGCTGGTAGTGCAGCGAGAAGGTGGTGTCGGTGCCGAGGCCGAAGGCGATGGAGGGCGCGATGCCCCACCGCCTGCTGTCGACATCCTCGCGCCCGACCACTTTGCTGGACTGGCCCATGAGGTTCAGCCGGATCGCGCTGGTTTCGCCGATCTGCTGGTTCAGGTCGAGCACGCCGCGCGCGAAGGGGCCCATGCCGCCGGTCGCGGTGCCGCCATAGGAATTGCCCAGGTGCGGCGTGCGCGTCTGCACCGCGATGCCGCCACCCACAGCGCCGGCGCCCAGGGCGAAGCCGGACGGGCCCTTCAGCACCGACACGTCCTCATAGGTGAAGGCATCGCGCTGGTAGGCGCCGAAATCGCGCAGCCCATCGACGTAGATGTCGTTCTGCGCGGCGAAGCCGCGGATGCGGAACTGGTCGCCGGCGACGCCGCCATTGCCCTCGCCGGCGGACATGGTGATGCCGGGGACGTTGCGCAGCGCCTGTTCCAGCGTGGTGACGTTCTGCTGCTCCAGCACCTCGCGCGGGATCACATTCACCGTTTGCGGGGTATCCTGGACAGAGCCGGGCAGGCGGCCGATCGGCACGGCGCGGCGCAGGGTGTTGGCGGGCTCGGCGGCCTCCACATCCACCTGTGGCAGCAGCAGCACGCCACTGCCTGCGGCTGGCGCCCCGCCCTGGGCCAGGGCCAGGCCTGGAAGGCCGGCGGCGAGTCCGGCGGCCACCACGGCATGCGAGCTGGCCCCACGCGGCCCGGATTGGCTGGTCATGTTCAAACGTCCGCAAGTGATACTTATTCGCATTTGCTAGGGCGATGAGCCGTCACGGTCAATCCAGATTCGGCGCGCGGTGGCCGGCTTCGAGACGCCTGGGCTCCGCCAGGCGTTTTCCCACCGCCGATCCTGCGCCATGATGAAGGATGACCCGGCGTCCCGCATTCTGGCGTCAGGCGTTCCTCGGGCGGCCCCGCCGCCCCGCAGCTGGATCACCCCGCCATGCGCCTCGGCCGCCGTGCCACATTGCTGCTTCCGGTTCTGCTGGCCGGCCGCGCCCGTGCCGCCCCGGACGACACGGCGCTGCGCGGGTTGAACCGCGCCGTGGTGGAGCAGGTGCTGCTGCCCGGCTACCGGCGTTTCACCGCCGTCACCGCCAATGTCACGGCCCGGCTCGATGCGCTGTCACGCGCGCCGGGCGACGCCGCGGCGCTGGCATCGGCGCAGCAGGGCTTCGCCGATACGCAACTCGCCTGGGAAGCGGTGCAGCCCGTTCGCTCCGGACCGGCGGACCTGTTCAGCCGCCATGCGCGGATCCAGTTCTGGCCGGACCCGCAGGACCGGGTCAGCCGGGATCTGGCGCGTGCCATCGCCAACCGGGATACCAGCCTGCTGGAAATCCGCTCCAACGCGCTCAATGCCGTCACCGTGCAGGGCCTGCCGGCGCTGGAGCGGCTGTTGTTCGATCCGGGAGCGGCCGAGGCCCTGGCGGCCGGCGATGCCGGGGCCGGCTACCGTGCCGCGCTGCTGCGGGCGATCGGCGGCAATCTCGCCGCCCTGGGCCGCGACCTCTTGGGCGGCTGGACCGGGGGCGAAACGCCGCATGCCGCGGCGCTGACCGAGCCGCGCGTCCCCTATGCCACGCCGCAGGATGCGACGCGGGAATTGCTGCGCATCGTGATCGGTGCCGTGGCCGTCGTGGCGGATCGCAAGCTCGGCCCCGCGCTGGCCACCTCGGCCGCGGAAGCCCAGCCGCGCTGGCTGGAATGCTGGCGCAGCCGCCTGTCCGGGCGTGCGATCCAGGCCAACCTCGATGCCGCCGCGGCCATGCTGGGGCAGGGCTTCTGCCCGGTGCTGGAGGGCGGCGGCGAGGCCTCGCTGGCCGCCACGCTGCGCCGCGCCGCGGAGGAGCTGCAGCAAAGCGCCGCCGCCCTGCCGCCGGTGCTGGAGGACGCGATCACGGATCCGGCGCAGCGCACGGTGCCCGAGCGCCTGCAGGGACAGGCGGCGGGGCTGCGAATCCTGCTGGCCCAGCGACTGCCGCCGGCCCTGGGCCTAGCTGGCTCCGGCGAGTTGCAAGGCGATCCGATCGATGCACCACTGCCTTGAGTGGGGCCGGGCCGTGGTAATATTTTGCATCGCAGCATGGAGGCGTTAGGAGAGGACCACCAGATGCCCGCGGAGCTTGAGCGGAAACCCGACGATGAACAGCCATCCCAGCATGACCCCGCAGGCCCCGGCCGGCCTCGAAGACCTGTTCGCCGGATATCAGCGCTTCCGCGCCGAGGTCTGGCCCGAGCGCCGCAAGCTGTTCGAAGCCCTGGCCCGGGACGGGCAGAGCCCGCGGGCCCTGGTGATCGCCTGTTCCGACAGCCGGGTGGACCCGGCCATGGTATTCAACGCGGCGCCGGGCGAATTGTTCATCGTGCGCAACGTCGCCAACCTGGTGCCGCCCTATAAGCCGGATGGCGATTACCACGGCACGTCGGCGGCCATCGAATTCGCCGTGTGCGTGCTGGAGGTGCCGCGGATCATTGTGCTCGGCCATGCCATGTGCGGCGGCGTGAGGGCGCTGTTGAACGGTTTTCCGGATGGCACCCGTGACTTCGTGCAGCCGTGGATGACCGGCATCGCTGCCGAGGCGCGGCGCCGCACCCTGGCCTGCACCCCGGTTGAGGCCGAGGAGGCCCAGGCGCAATGCGAGCTGGAAACAGTGAAGCTGTCGCTGCGGAACCTGCTGACCTTTCCCTTCGTGGCGGAGCGGATCGCCTCCGGCAGCCTGACGCTGCATGGCGGCTCCTTCGACATCCGCACCGGTCTCTGGTCGCGGCTGGTGGATGGGCAGTTCACGCCCATCGCCTGAATCGGCCATGATTCCGCCGCATGCGCGGGCTCTGATCCGTCAGCGGACGGCGAAGGCGAAGCCGATTGCCAGCTTGACCGTGGCTGTGCAACCGTCGGATCCGATCGACGTTGCGCGATCAATCCCTGCTACGCACCGCACCGTTTTTTGCTCCAGGAGATCGGGCCACCGTGACTCGCCGCGAAGCCTTGCTGGCCACCTTGTCGCTTCCCGCCTTGACCTTGGCCGCTTATCCGGGCCGCGCGGCGGCGCCCCAGCCCGCGGCCAGTCCGGAACCGACGCGCTTCGAGGCCGGCACGGTGCACGACATCGCGCGGCAGATCGCCCAGGTGCCGTTCAAGGCGCCGCCCGAGGATCTGCCGGCGGTGCTGAACGACCTGACCTACGACCAGTACCGCGACATCCGCTTCAATCCCGACCGGGCGTTCTGGCGGCAGGACGGGCTGCCCTTCCAGATGCAGCTGTTTCATCGCGGGTTCCTCTACAAGCCGAAGATCGACGTGTACGAGGTGCGGGACGGCATGGCCCATCCCGTGCTGTACGACCCGAATTTGTTTTCCTTCCAGAACCTGCAGCGCCCCGAGGCGGGCAATCTCGGCTTCGCCGGCTTCCGCCTGCATGCGCCGATCAACCAGCCCGATTATTTCGATGAGGTGTGCGCGTTTCTCGGGGCCAGCTATTTCCGCGCGGTGGCCAAGGCGCAGATCTACGGCCTGTCGGCGCGGGGCCTGGCGATCGGCACTGCGGATCCGAAGGGCGAGGAATTCCCGCTGTTCCGTGCCTTCTGGGTGGAGCGCCCGCGCCCCGGCGTGAACGCCGCGCAGGTGCATGCGCTGCTTGACAGCCCCTCCTGCGCCGCCGCCTTCCGCTTCGCCATCCGCCCCGGCGAGGTCACGGTGTTCGACGTAGAGGCCACCATCTTCCCGCGCAACGACATGCCGACGCCGGGCATCGCGCCGCTGACCAGCATGTTCTGGTTCTCGCCGATGAACCGGAGCGGGCGCGACGACTGGCGCCCGGCGGTGCATGATTCCGACGGGCTGCTGTTGTCCACCGGCCGCGGCGAGCGGATCTGGCGACCGCTGAACAACCCGCGCGACCTGCAGATCTCCTCCTTCGGCGACATCAATCCGCGCGGCTTCGGTCTCATGCAGCGCCGCCGCGAGTTCAGCAGCTACGAGGATCTGGAAGCACGCTACGAGAAGCGCCCGAGCCTGTGGATCGAGCCGATCGGCGACTGGGGGGAAGGTGTGGTGCAACTGGTGGAGATCCCCACCACGGGCGAGATCCATGACAACATTGTGGCCTATTGGCGGCCGAAGGAGCCGTTGCGCGCCAAGGGCGAGTATCGCTTCACCTACCGCATGCACTGGTGTGACGAGGCGCCGGTCGATCCGGCGCTGGCGCGCATCGCCGAGGCGCGTTCCGGCAGCAACTTCAACAAGAATGGCCGGCAGGTGGTGCTCGACTACAGGGGCGGCACGCTGGACAGGCTGCCGCAGGATGCCGCGGTCGAAGTCGTGGTCGCCACGGATCGCGGCGAGGTCCGTCATGCGGTGGCGCACCGCAACCCGGAAACCGGCGGCTGGCGCCTGAGCTTCGAACTGATCCTCGGCAATGAGCGGGTGGCGGAGCTGCGCGCCGAGCTGAGGCATAATGGCAGGCCGCTGGCCGAGACGATGCTGTACCGATGGACGGCCTGAAGCCCGGGGGCGGCTGGCGCGCCCTTCCGCCCGAAGCGCCGCTGGAGATGCCCGTGCAATCGCTGCGGCAGCGCCCGGTGCGGCGCGCGGGCGGGATCGCGTCCCGACCCGCCGCGATGTGGCTGCGCCGGCTGCTGGTGATCGGTGCCGCCATCGTGCTGACCATCTATGGCGCCCGCGAGATGTGGCTGGTGCTCGGCAGCGGCAATCCTACGCCGCTGCAGGGCTTCGTGCTGGTGCTGTTCGTGGTGCTGTTCGCCTGGATCGCCCTGTCCTTCACCAGCGCCTGCTGCGGCTTCGTCCGCCTGCTGCTGGGGCCTGACCGCCGGCTGGGCATTGCGCCGGATGGCCCGCCGCCGATGCCCGGCGTCAGAACCGCGCTGCTGATGCCGACCTACAACGAGGATCCGGCGCGCATCATGGCCGGCCTGCAGGCGATCCACGAATCGCTGGCGGCCACGCACGCGCTGGCCCGTTTCGACATCTTCATCCTGAGTGACAGCACCGAGCCTGCCGCCTGGATCGCCGAGGAAGCCGCCTACCTGTCCCTGCGCGAGCGGACAGGGGAGGCGGGCAACATTTTCTATCGCCGCCGCCCGAAGAACATCGAGCGCAAGGCCGGCAACATCGCCGAATGGGTACGGCGGTGGGGCGGGGCTTATCCGCAGATGCTGGTGCTCGACGCCGACAGCGTCATGGACGCCGACACCATCCTGCGCCTGGCCGATGCCATGCAGCGGCACCCGGATGTGGGGCTGATCCAGACCCTGCCGATCATCGCCGGCGGCAACACGCTGTTCGCGCGGATGCAGCAATTCGCCGGCCGCGTCTACGGCCCGCTGATCGCCGAGGGCATCGCCTGGTGGCACGGCTCCGAAGGCAATTACTGGGGCCACAACGCCATCATCCGCACCGAGGCCTTCGCCACCGCCGCCGGTCTGCCGGAGCTGCACGGCCGCAAGCCGTTCGGCGGCCACATCCTGAGCCATGATTTCGTCGAGGCGGCCTTGCTGCGCCGCGCCGGCTGGGCGGTGCACATGGTGCCGTGGCTACGCGGCACCTATGAGGAAAGCCCGCCCTCCCTGATGGACCTCGCGATCCGCGACCGGCGCTGGTGCCAGGGGAATCTGCAGCACGCCGCGGTGCTGCCGGCGCGCGGCCTGCACTGGGTCAGCCGGCTGCACCTGTTGACCGGCATTGGTTCCTACATCACCGCGCCCATCTGGCTGGTGTTCCTGGCGTGCGGCGTGCTGCTCGCCATCCAGGCGCGCTTCATCCGCCCGGAATACTTCCCGGCCGGTCCGGCACTGTTCCCGGACTGGCCGGTGGTGGATCCGGTGCGCGCCATGTGGGTGTTCATCGGCACCATGAGCCTGCTGCTGCTGCCCAAGGTGATGGCGTGGTTCGCGCTGCTGTTCCACAGCCGCGACCGGCGCGGCAGCGGCGGCGCTATCCGCGCCTTTCTGTCCATGCTGCTGGAAACGCTGGTCGCGGGCCTGCTGGCGCCGGTCACCATGCTGACCCAGTCGGCGGACGTGTTCTCCATCCTGATGGGGCGGGATTCCGGCTGGAATGCGCAGCGGCGCGACGACGGCTCCGTGCCGTTCGGCCAGGTGGCGCGGCTGTACTGGAAGCATACCGCCTTTGGCCTGATCTTCGGTGCCGCCGCGTGGCTGGTTTCACCCTACCTGGCCTTGTGGATGTCGCCGGTGGTGCTGGGCCTGGCATTGGCGATCCCGCTCGCGGCCTGGACCGCACGGCGCGGCGTCGGCGTCGGGCTGCGGCGCCTCGGGCTGTTGTTGACCCCGGAAGAAGCGGCGACGCCGCCGGTTCTGGCGCGGGCCCGTGCCCTGCTGGCGGAATGGCGGGACGTCGCGGGCGAGGCGGAAGTGGCACGCTTGTTCCGCGAGCCGGCCTTGCTGGACGCGCATCGCCGCATGCTGCCGCCGCCGCGACGGCCCCGGTTCGACCCAATCGACGCTTCGCTGCTGATCGGCCTTGCCAAGCTGGAGGAGGCGGAGACCCTGCGCGAGGCGCTGTGCCTGCCGCGTGCCGAACTGGCGGCGGTGCTGGCCGATGCGGGGGGCATCGACCGCCTCGCGAAGCTGGCTGCGTCCGGCCCCTGATCCTGGTTCGCGGCGCGGCCGGTGGCGCCCGAAACCGCCAGGATCTAGGATGGCGCGTGTTTTTCCGGGCTCGACCTCGACATGCCGCCAGCCGCTCTCGATCCTGAAACCTATGTGTCGCAGCTTTATCGCCTGGCCTTGAAGCGCGAGCCGGATGCGGCGGGCCTGGCGCACTGGGTCGCCGAACTGGCCGGTGGCGGCGATCCCACGGCGGTGCTCGCGGGAATCCTGGGCAGCGAGGAGTTCCGCCTCGCCCAGGGTGTGCCCGCATGGACACCGCCACCCGCCCTGCTGGACGGGCTGGCGGAGGTGCTCGGCGACGAGCCGTTCACCATCGTCGATGTCGGTGCGCAGATGCTGGGCGAGCCGCACATCTACGAGCCGCTGCTGCGCGCCGGCATCCGCCACCGGGTGATCGGCTTCGAGCCGTTGCAGGATCGGATCACCGAGCGTGTCGCGGCGGAAGGCGGCGGTACGCTGCAGATGCTGCCCCATGCCGTTGGCGATGGTGCGCGGCACCGGCTGCACGTCAACAACGACGATGCGACCTCGTCACTGTTTCCGCTGAACCGGGCGCTGACCCAGCACTTCAACCACCTGAACACCCTGCGCACCGTGCGGGAGGAGGAGGTCGAGACCCGCCGCATGGACGAGGTGGTGCCGCCCGGGCCGGTGGATTTCCTCAAGCTCGACATCCAGGGTGCGGAGTTGATGGCGCTGGAAGGCGCCGGCGCCGTGCTCGGCCGCACCGCGCTGATCCACTGCGAGGTGGAGTTCTCCCCGATCTATCTCGGCCAGCCGCTGTTCCAGGACGTGGCCGCTCACCTGCGCATGCGGGGCTTCAGCTTCATCGATCTCACCTCCGAGGCGCGCTACAGCTATCAGGGAGCCGCCGGCGGCGTCTCGAACGACCGCCTGCTCTGGGGCGATGCCCTGTTTCTGCGCGATGAGGGCGGGGCGCGGGTCCTGGCGGCCCAGGCGCTGGCCGCCCTGCTGATCTATCGCAAGCCTGGGCTGGCGGAACATGTCACGCAGCAACTGGACGGCATCACGGGTGGCAGCCTGGCAGCCCGGTTCGCCGGCGGGTAGCGGCCCGGCCACTCTCGACAAGTGCCGGCCGCGGCCGCAGTTTGCTGTGCCTGACTGACACAGCATGGGAGGTCGCGATGCAGAACAGCGAAGAAATCTGGCGTCTGGTGGATGACCACAAGGACGCCTTTATCGCCCTGAGCGATCGCGTCTGGGACATGCCGGAGCTGGCCTATGCGGAGTTCCGCTCCTGCGCCGAACACAAGAAGGAGCTGGAGGCGCACGGCTTCCGCCTGACGGAAAACCTCGCCGGCATCCCGACCGCCCTGATGGGCGAGGCGGGCGAGGGTGGCCCGGTGATCGCCATCCTCGGCGAATATGACGCGCTGCCCGGACTGAGCCAGGCGGCCGGCGTTGCCGAGCGGCGCCCGCTGCCGGGGGATGGCTCCGGCCATGGCTGCGGCCATAACCTGCTCGGCTCCGGCGCGCTGCTCGCCGCCACGGCGGTGAAGGACTATCTGGAGAAGAACGGCATCAAGGGCCGGGTCCGCTATTACGGCTGCCCTGCCGAGGAGGGCGGCGCCGCCAAGGCCTTCATGGTGCGGGACGGCGCCTTCAAGGACGTGGACATCGCCATCTCCTGGCACCCGGCGCCTTTCGCCGCGGTGAACGAGGCGAAGTCGCTGGCCAACACCCGCATCGACTTCTCCTTTGTGGGCCGGTCCTCGCACGCCGCCGCGGCGCCGCATCTCGGCCGCTCCGCGCTGGATGCGGTGGAGCTGATGAATGTCGGCGTCAACTACATGCGCGAGCACATGCCCGCCGAGGCGCGCATCCACTACGCCTATCTCGATGCCGGCGGCATCGCGCCCAACGTGGTGCAGGGCACGGCCAAGGTGCGCTACCTGATCCGCGCCTCCGACCTGCCGATGCTGACCGGCCTGGTGGCGCGGGTGCGCAAGATCGCCGATGGCGCCGCGCTGATGACCGAGACCAGCGTCACCACACAGGTGGTCTCGGCAGTGTCCAACCTGCTCGGCAATACGCCGCTGGAGCGGGCGATGCAGAACAACATCGAGCGCCTCGGCCCGCCGCCCTTTGACGATGCCGACCGGGCGCTGGCCGCCGAATTCCAGAAGACCCTTTCGGACGAGGACATCGCCTCCGCTTTCCAGCGCATGGGCGTTCCGGTGCGGCGCGGCGTGCCGCTGGCCGACCAGATCATCCCGCTGGAGGCCAAGGGCGCGGCCATGGTGGGCTCCACCGACGTGGGCGACGTGTCCTGGGTGGTGCCGACGGTGCAGGCGCGCGGCGCCACCTACGCCATCGGCACGCCGGGCCATTCCTGGCAGCTGACGGCGCAGGGTCAGTCGCCGCTCGCGCACAAGGGCATGGTCCATGCCGCCAAGATCATGGCCGGGGTCGCCGTGGACGCGCTGAAGGACCCGGCGTTGATCGAGAAGGCGAAGGCCGACCTGAAGGCCCGCACCGATGCCAGCCCGTATGTCTGCCCGTTGCCGGATGACCTGACACCGCCGATCAAGATGGCATCTGTCTAACTGACCTGCCGCCAGGTTCGCTCCGGCGGCGGAATTTCATTGCCATGGTCAAGGTCGTGATCATAAGTTTGTGATCGCGAGCTGCCTGCCCAGGCGGACCGACATGTCCGCCGAAAACCGGCGCCTCTTTTGTTTCGGACGGGCCCGGACGGCACGGCCGTTCCGCCCTGCGGAGAACGAGCGTGCCAGCGACCCTGACCTACGCGGTGCCCCAGTCCTGGGGCGGCGGCTTCCTTGGCGACCTGACGCTGAACGGTGGCGATGCCGGGCTGAATGGCTGGATGGTGGCCTTCGATGCCGGCTTCGCCATCACCAACACATGGGGCGCCGAGATCGTCAGCCATGTCGGCACCCACTACGTCCTACGGAACCTCGGCTGGAATGCCGTGGTGCCGCCCGGCGGCAGCTTCTCTTTCGGCTTCCAGGGCAGCGGTGACAGCGCGGCCAGCGGCCTGGCTCTGAACGGCGCGGCGCAGGGCGGCACCACGCCGCCTCCCGAACCCGAGCCGCCGCCGGCGATCGGCGTCAGCGCCGGCAGTGCCGCCGAGGCGGAGGGGCCGCTGCATTTCACTATCAGCTTCGACAAGCCTTCGGCCATCCCGGTCACGGTGAGCTATGCCACGGCGGACGGCACGGCGCTGGCCGGATTGGATTACCGCACGGCTGGGGGCAGCCTGACCTTCGCACCAGGCGAAACCCGCAAAACCGTCAGCGTCACCCTGCTGAACGACGCGGCGCATGAGGGAACCGAGAGCCTGTCCCTGCTGCTGGCCAATCCGTCCGGGGCCACCCTGGCCGGAGGCGGGGTCGCCACCGGCACCATCCGGGACGATGATCCTCCGCCGGCGCCGCTGCCGGTGCTGTCTGTCTCCGACGCGGCAGGGCTTGAGGGCACACCGGACGCCGCCAGCGACGGAGTGGCGGCCGGCTTCTTCAGCACGCGCGGCAACCAGATCGTCGATGCCGCCGGGCAGGCCGTGAAGATCGCAGGCGTCAACTGGTTCGGTCTCGAATCCAGCAATCTGGCGCCGCACGGCCTCTGGGCACGCGGCTACAAGGAGATGATGGACCAGATGAAGGCGGAAGGCTTCAATGCCATCCGCCTGCCATTCTCCTCCGAATTGCTGCACACCACTCAAGTGCCGAATGGCATCGACTTCTCGAAGAACCCGGAGCTCGCCGGGCTGTCCGGCCTGGAGGTGATGGACAGGATCATCGACTACGCCGGCGAGATTGAGCTGCGCATCATCCTCGACCACCATCGCGGCAGCGCGGGCGCCGGCGCTTCGGACAATGGCCTGTGGTATGGCGGCGGCCACTCCGAGGCGCAGTGGATCGCGGATTGGGCGATGCTGGCGGCACGTTATGCCGGCGATGCCACGGTGATCGGCGCCGACCTGCACAACGAGCCCTACAATGGCAGCTGGGGCGACAACTCCGCCACCGACTGGGCCGCCGCGGCGGAGCGCGCCGGCAACGCCGCGTTGTCGGCCAATCCGGACTGGCTGATCTTCGTGGAAGGCATCGGCACCTACCAGGGCAACAGCTACTGGTGGGGCGGCAATCTGATGGGGGTGCGGGACCGGCCGGTGCAGCTCGATGTCGCCAACAAGCTGGTCTACTCGGCGCATGACTATCCGAATTCGATCTATGGCCAGAGCTGGTTCAGCGGCGGCGGCTGGGAAGGCCAGCTCACCGCCAAGTTCGACCAGATGTGGGGCTACATCTACAAGGAAGGCATCGCCCCCGTGTTCCTGGGCGAGTTCGGCAGCAAGCTCTCCGACCCCAAGGATCTGGTGTGGCTTGAGAAGCTGACCGCCTACCTCTCCGGCGATCTCGACGCCGACGGCGCGCACGACATCCCGGCCGGTGCCGAGGGGGTGAGCTGGACCTGGTGGTCATGGAACCCGAATTCCGGCGATACCGGAGGCATCCTGGCCGATGACTGGAGCACGGTGATCGGCGCCAAGACCGCCTGGCTGGACCCGCTGATGTTTGATCTCGACGGGGAGCCGGCCGGTGGCGGCTCCGCCGGCCCAGGTGGCCAGGCACTGCATTTCGCGGTGCAGCTCTCGGCCGCCGCCAGTCGCGACGTTTGGGTGGATTTTGCCACCATCGCCGGCAGCGCGGATGCCTCGGACTTCACTCCCGTGGCCGGCACGCTGCATTTCGCGCCGGGCGAGACCAGCAAAACGGTGGCGGTGGCGCTCACAGCCGATGTCCGGGTCGAGCCGGACGAGCAGTTCACCCTGCAACTCTCGAACCTGCGCGGCGCGGCGCCAGCCCAGCTGGCCGGAGCCGGCACCATCCGCAACGACGATGCGGCGGCCCCGCCTCTGGTGGAAGCGCCGCCCGTGGTGGTTCCGCCCGAGCCGCCAGCACCCTCTGGACTGGACGGCCGCTACAGCGTTGCCAATGCCTGGGGCGGCGGCTTTCAGGGCAGCGTGGCCGTGCAGAACCACGGGCCCGTCCCGGTGAATGGCTGGAGCCTGCGCCTCGACATGCCGTTCGAGATCACGCAGATCTGGAATGCCGAGATCGTCTCGCACGATGCGGCAGGCTACCTGATCCGCAACCTCGCCTGGAACGGCACGCTGGCGGATGAGCAGAGCGCCAGCTTCGGCTTCATCGGCACCGGGTCGGGCAGCGCGGCCCAGGTGGACCTGGTGTTCGGCTAGAGGATCTTCGCCTCGAAGGGCGGCAGCAGGTCGGGGGCGTCGAACTCCAGCACCCACAGGTCCGGATCGCGCCCGACCTGGCGCTGGACGTAGCTGTCCGCGTCGGGCTCGGGCACCGGGTTCTTGCCGGTGCCCCGGAGCCACGCGGCGTTGCCCTCCGCGTCGCGCGTCTGGCTCAGGACCACGCAGCCCTCGCGGCCGCGCAGCAGGCAGAGCACGCCTCCGGCATCGGGATCGCCCTTGCGCAGCACCATGCCGGAGCGGCCGGCGATATCGGCCAGACGCAGCGCCATCTGCGCCCAGAGCCCAGCCTTCACTTTCGGTTCCATGCCCACCAGGGTGACGCCGACGGCGGCCGATGCAAGCGGCAAAAACACCTTGCGGCGGCGCGGCTGCCGCGTCATCCACCGGCTGGCGGGAAGCCCAGGCGGAGAGCGGATCCATGGCGGCGAAGGAGCAGGTGCGGCTGAGCGAAGGCCAGCGCGCCTATGAGGCGAAGCGGGCGGCGAAGGCGGGTGTCAGCCTGGAGAAGTGGCTGTCGATGAAGGCGCAGGATCGCGAGAAGCTGGCCGCCGCCACGGCCAAGGCGGCCGAGCCGGCGAAGAAGCAGGGCTTCCTGGCGCGGCTGCTGGAGCGCGCGCAGCGTCCGATCGGCTGAGGCCGCTACAGCATCCGCCGCAGCGTGTCGTCGCGGCGGCCGAAATGGTGCCACAGCGCGGCGGATGCGTGCAGTGCCACCAGCAGAACCAGGGCCAGCGCCAGCATCTCGTGCCATGCCGACAGCACCGGCGCCCAGGCCTCGCTGCGGCCGATCGGGCTGGGGACCGGGATCACGCCCCAGGCCACCAGCGGAAAGCCCCAGGCATTGGTGGCCAGGAACCCCACCACCGGCTGCGCGATCAGCAGCGCGTACAGCGCCGCATGATTGGCAAAGGCGACGCCGTGCAGCACCGGCGGCAGCGGCGGGTGGACCGGCGGCGGCGGATGGCGCCGGCGCCAGGCCAGCCGCGCCAGGGTCAGCAGCAGCAGGGTCAGGCCGAGGCTTTCATGGATGTTGTAGAGCCTGAGCTTGAAGGCCTCGTCCGCCGG
The DNA here is from genome assembly GCF_003604215.1 of Teichococcus vastitatis. Lineage (GTDB taxonomy): Bacteria > Pseudomonadota > Alphaproteobacteria > Acetobacterales > Acetobacteraceae > Pseudoroseomonas > Pseudoroseomonas vastitatis. The sequence continues at coordinate 170,100 of NZ_QXGS01000001.1, read as the reverse complement.
CTCGAACCGGCCGATCCAGAGGCCGAGCACCGCCAGGGACAGCACGGCCGCCACGGTGATCCAGTGCAGCCAGCGCGCCGTGCGTGTGTAGCGCATCGCATCCTCCCCGACGCCACGCCCGCCGGGCGGCGCCGGTGATCGCAGCGCATGCCGATTGGAGTGTCGACCCTCGTAAGAATTGGGTGACACTGGCCCGGCGCAAGGAGGGGGTCTGGCAGGCAGCCGCGCCGCGCCCGGTCGGCGATCCGGCCGTCCTGCTCGCCGCGCTGCTGCGGGACGCGGATGCGGTGGTGCTCGGCCTCGACCTGCCCCTGGGCCTGCCGCGCGGCTTCGCGGCGGGGCGGCCGGAGCCGGACTTCCCGCGCTTCCTGCACGGGCTGGGCGCCGAGGATCCCTTCTTCCAGGTCAATGCCGGGTTGGACACGGTGTCGCCGGGGCGCCCCTTCTACCCGTTGCGCGGGGTGCGCGGCATGACGCGCGCGGCCCATGCGGCGGCGCTGGGCCTGCCGGACGCGGCGGCACTGAACCGCTGGTGCGACCGCGCCACCGCCGAACGCCCGGCCGGCGCGCCGTTGTTCTGGACGCTCGGGGCCAACCAGACCGGCAAGGCGGCGATTGCCGCCTGGCGCGGCTGGCTCTGCCCGGCATTGCGGGCCGGGGCGCCGCTGCGGCTCTGGCCCTTCGGCGGAGGCGTGCGGGAGTTGCTGGCGCCGGGCGCCGCCGTGCTGGCCGAGGTATATCCGGCCGAGGCGCTGCGGCACCTCGGTGTTGTGTTGTCCGGCAGCAAGCGGGCCCGCGAAGCCCGGCGCGCCGCGGGGCCGTCCCTGTGCCTGGCCATGCACTGCCTCGGCGTGCGGGCGGAGCCTGCGCTGCGGCAGGCGCTGGAGGATGGCTTCGGCACCGACGCCTTTGGCGAGGACCGCTTCGACAGCCTACTCGGGCTGCTCTGCGTGATCGGCGTGCTGGAGGGCGTCCGGCCGGATTTCGTGCCGGACGATCCCTGGGTGCGGCGCTGGGAAGGCTGGGTGCTGGGCCAGACCGCCTTGCCGCGGACCTGACCCAGGCCCCGGCCGCTCAATCCTTGTAGAGTCCCGCGGCGCGGGCCGCTTGCGTCGCCAATGCCACCGAAAGATCCAGCGTCGGTGTCTCCACCCCCGCCATGCGGGCCAGCTCCAGCGGCACCCGGAACAGCGCATCCACCTCCATCGGTCGTCCCAGCTCCAGGTCCTGCAGGATGGAGGGCTTGTGGGAAATCTTGGCCGAGCCGGCGAGGCGCTTCTCGAGATCGAACTCGAAGCCCTGTCCCAGCGCCGCGGCGATCGCCATGCTTTCTCCCATGGCCCGGCGGATCGCGCCGCGGACGGCCGGGTCGGACAAGGTGCCGGACATGCCCTGGCGCGACAGGATGGTGAAGGGTCCCTGCGATAGGTTGCCCATCAGCTTCATCCAGACCTCGCGGCGGATCTCCGCCGTGACCTCGCCGGAGATGCCGCCCTTGCTCAAATAAGCGGCAATGGCGCGGGCGCGGGGGCTGTCCCGCCCGTCCACCTCGCCCAGGATGACGCGGTTGTTGGCGTGTTCCACCAGCACCTGCCCGGGTTCGGTGACGGTGCAGGCGGAATACACCACGCCGCCCAGGGTGCGGTCGACGCCGATGGCGTTGCGCAGCGCGTCGCCGGGATCGATGACGGGCAGGCGGCGGCCGTCCAGCGCGCCGCCATGCCGGTCGAAATACCACCACGGGATGCCGTTCATCACGAAGGCCACGGTTGTGTCGGGCCGCAGCAGCGGCGCGATCGCCTCAGCCACCTGCGGCAGCGCCGGCGCCTTCACCGTGACGATCACCGCGTCCTGCGGTCCCAGCTCGGCCGCCGTGCCCGCCTTCGGACGCACGCTGTGGGTGCCGTCCGGCGCCCGGATGGTCAGGCCGCGGGCACGGATCGCTTCCAGCTGCGCGCCGCGCGCGACCACGCTGGTTTCCGCGCCGCCGAGGGCCAGGCGGGCCGCCACATGGCCGCCGATCGCGCCGGCGCCGAACACACAGATCTTCATGATGGCAACATCGTCCTCGCTTCAGGTGCCGCCGGTTCAAGCAGGAACGGGGCCAGAACGGCACCGGGACCCGGCGGGTTGGGGGCCTTGGGCGGCCCCGACAGGAAACATGGATCAGGCGCGGCGGGAGAGCAGCTCCAGCGCCACGCGGGACAGCGCCTCGACGCCGGCCGGCAGGCACCCCTCGTCCGGCTGGTAGAAGGCGTTGTGCAGCCGATCCTGCCGGCCCGGCGCGGAGGAGCCGATGCGCAGCTGCGCCGATGGCACCCGTTCGGCGAAGGCGGCGAAATCCTCGGAACCCATGGAGGCTTCGCCTTCCTCGACCCGCGCCTCGCCGAACTGGGCGCGCAGCGCCGCCACGGCCGGGTCCAGCACCCGGTCGTCATTGACCAGCGCCGAGATCATCCGCCGGTAGCTCAGCGTCGCCTGGACCCTGAGGCCGGTTTCGATGCCGCTGACCAGCCGGCGCAGTGCCGCCTCGGCGATGTTGCGGGCTTCGGCGTGCAGGGTGCGCACGGTGCCCTTCAGCTGAACGCGCTCGGGGATGATGTTGTAGGTGGTGCCGCCGACGGACTGGCCGATGGTCACCACTACCGGCTGCAAGGGAGGCACCTCGCGGCTGACCACCGTCTGCGCCTGGGTGACGAAATGCGCCGCCGCCACGATCGGATCGACCGCCGCGTAAGGATGCGCCGCGTGGCCCGACTTGCCCCGCAAATCGAGGTCGAACAGGTCCGACGCGGCCAGGGCCGGGCCGCGCACGAAGCCGAAGGTGCCGGACGGCATGTCCGGATGGTTGTGGAAGCCTACCGCCATGTCGACGCCCTCGGCCGCGCCGTCGGCGATCATGGCGGCGGCGCCTTCCAGCGTTTCCTCGGCCGGCTGGAACACCAGCACGATGCGGCCACCCAACTGGGGGGCCAGGCCCTTCAGCACGGCGGCAACGCCCAGCAGGGTGGTGGTGTGCAGGTCATGGCCGCAGGCATGCATCTGACCCGGAACGGTGCTGGCGAAATCAAGGCCGGTTTCCTCGTGGATCGGCAACGCGTCCATGTCGGCGCGCAGCGCCAGCGTTGGGCCGGGCAGCCCGCCTTCGATGATGCCGAGCACGCCGGTGCGGCCGATGCCCGTGCGGTGTGGAATGCCGAGCCGTGCCAGTTCCGCCGCCACAATGCCCGCGGTCCGGGTTTCGGCGAAGGCGAGTTCCGGATGCGCGTGAAGGTCGCGGCGCAGGGCGGTCATCCAGGGGATCAGGGCCGATGCTTCCTGGTTCAGGCGGGTCACGGGATCATTGATCAAAAATTCGCTTGGCATCGTTCTCGACTTTTCATTGGGAACCCGGGCCTCACATGGCAAACAGCATCATTGCGCCGCAGCATCCATAAACTTTCAGCAAGCTGACGCGGCCGACTTGCTCCCGGGCATCGCGGTGCCATAGGTTGCCGGCGATCGCGTCTGAGGGGGAGGGGCGAAATCGCGGGCCACCGCAATGCTTTGCCGCGAAAGCGGACCAGCATGCGCTGGTAGGGCTACACGATCCGCAGAGATCGGCCAGGCTCGTCGCTGCGTCGCACCAGTGCCACCTGTCGTCATCACGAGCAGAGCTTCCCCGTTCGGGCGAAGAACGACCCTTATCGGATGATCGGACCACCCGACGATACTAGCCGGGCGACCCGACATCCTGCACTGTTGGACAGGGTGCGTGCTTGCACGCAGGGTTCCAAGAAAGGACTGGCATGAGGATCAATGCAAAAGACTTCTGGTCGGGGATATTGCTGCTGACGCTGGCCGGCGTGGGCCTTTGGCTGAACTTGGACCACACGCTTGGCTCCGCCCGCCGCATGGGCCCCGGCTACATGCCGATGATGACCTTCTGGGTACTCTTGGGGCTTGGCGCGATTGTTCTCGGGATCTCGTTCTTCAGCGGCCAGGATTCGCTGGAGAGATGGGCCAAGCTGGACTTCGTCACTCTCTTCGTCGGCATCGGCGTCACGCTGGGCGCCTATCCGATCATCGCCGCGGTGCCGGCCCTGACCAACAACTGGTACCCGCTCGGCATCGCGCTGATGCTGGGGCTCGGCGTGATGGCGGTCAGCCCCGGATGGCGCAAGTTGGCCCTGGTGCTGGCCGGCATGACGGTGTTCGGCATCCTGCTCGACCAGGGCGGTCTGATGCTGGCGCTGGCGGCCCTGATCGTGGTGGCGGCTTTCGCCGATCCGACGCATCGCCCGCTCGGCGTGCTGGGCTGCATCGTGTTTCTGCTCGTGCTGTGCTGGTGGGTGTTCATTTACGAACTGGATATCCGCGTCAACGTTTGGCCGGTTTTCTGAGGGCGCGAGACCATGGACCTGCTTTTCGCCAATCTGGCACATGGCTTCGGCGTTGCGCTGAGCTTCGACAACCTCTTCTTCGCGCTGCTGGGCGCCCTGATCGGCACGGCGATCGGCGTGCTGCCGGGCATCGGCCCGGTGGCCACCATCTCGCTGCTGCTGCCGATCACCTTCGGCCAGCCGGCCACCACGGCCATCATCATGCTCGCCGGCATCTATTACGGCGCGCAGTATGGCGGCTCCACCACGGCCATCCTGCTCAACCTTCCCGGTGAGGTGTCGTCCGTCGTCACCACGCTGGAAGGCTACAAGATGGCGCGCAACGGCCGTGCGGGCGCGGCGCTGGCCATCGCGGCGCTCGGCTCCTTCTTCGCCGGCTCGGTGGCCACCATCCTGGTGGCGGCCTCGGGGCCGTTGCTGACGGAGGTGGCGCTGAGCTTCGGGCCGGCCGACTACTTCTCCCTAATGCTGCTCGGATTGATCATCTCGGCCGTGCTGGCGCAGGGTTCGGTGATCAAGTCGGTCGGCATGGTGGTGTTCGGCGTGGCCCTCGGCTTGGTCGGCACCGACGTGCAGACTGGCCAGCAGCGCTTCACCTTCGGCGTGCCGGAACTCTCGGACGGGCTGAACTTCGCCGCCATCGCCATGGGCGTGTTCGGCATCGCCGAGATCATCCTGAACTTGGAGCGGCCCGAGGTGCGCGAAGTGCTGACCACCAAGGTGGGCAGCATGTTCCTCACCAAGGAGGAATGGAAGCGCGCCACCCCGTCGGTGCTGCGCGGCACCCTGATCGGCTCGGCGCTCGGCATCCTGCCGGGCGGCGGCGCCTCGCTGGCCTCCTTCGGCTCCTACATGATGGAGCGGAAGATGTCGAAGGGCCGCGCCGAGTTCGGCAACGGCGCCATCGAGGGCGTCGCCGGCCCGGAGGCGGCCAACAACGCCGCGGCGCAGACCTCCTTCATCCCGCTGCTGACGCTGGGCATTCCGTCCAACGCGGTGATGGCGCTGATGGTGGGCGCGCTGATCATCCAGGGCATCCAGCCCGGCCCGCGCATGGTGGAATCGCAGCCCGACCTATTCTGGGGCCTGATCTGCTCTATGTGGATCGGCAATGCGATGCTGCTGGTCATCAACCTGCCCTTGATCGGCATGTGGGTGAAGCTGCTGCAGGTGCCCTACAAGTACATGTACCCGGCGATCCTGTCGTTCTGCGCGATCGGCGTGTATTCCATCAACAACAACGTCTTCGACGTGTACCAGACGGTGTTCTTCGCCATTCTCGGCTACACCTTCTCCAAGCTGAAGATGGAGCCGGCGCCGCTGCTGGTCGGCTTCGTGCTCGGGCCGATGATGGAGGAGCACCTGCGCCGCGCCATGCTGCTGTCCCGCGGCGATCCGTCAGTCTTCATCGAGCGGCCGATCTCGGCCGTGCTGCTACTGATCGCGACGCTGGCGCTCGGCCTGATGCTGCTGCCCGGCCTGCGCAAGAAAAAGGAAGCCGCCATGGCGGGCTGAGCCTGCTGACCAATTGGCCCTGATGGGGCAAGTCGGTTAAATTAAGGAGCCGTTCCGGCCGCAGGGCCGGAACGGCTTTTACTTTTTTTGCAGTGCACCGTATTCTTCTCGAAGTTGTGAGGAGCTGGGTTGATGAGCGTGACAGGACACCCCACTATCGTCCCGGTTGTATTGTGTGGGGGCACAGGAAGCCGCCTGTGGCCGCTGTCGCGTGAGGGCTTCCCGAAGCAGTTCTGGCCCTTGCTGTCCAAGAACAGCATGTTGCAGGACACTGTGAACCGCGCGCGTGGGCCGTTCTTCAAGAGCCCGGTGGTGGTCTGCAACGAGGCGCATCGCTTCCTGGTGGCCGAGCAGCTGCGCGACGCCGGCATCCAGGAACCGAAGATCGTGCTGGAGCCGGTGGCCCGCAACAGCGCCCCGGCCATCGCCGCGGCCGCGTTGCTGGCGCATGAGGCCGATCCGCAGGCGGTGCTGTGGCTGATGGCCGCTGATGCCGCGATCACCGATGCCGAGGCGCTGCACCTGGCGCTCGACAAGGCGGCCGCGGCTGCCCGGGCCGGCCGCGTCGTTGCCTTCGGCATGAAGCCGACGGCACCCGAGACCGGCTATGGCTATATCGAGGCAGGGGCGGCCCTGCCAGGCCTGGATGGCGTGTCCGCCATCGCCAGCTTCGTCGAGAAGCCCGATCTGGCGACGGCCAAGCTCTACCTGGAGGGCGGCCGCCATCTGTGGAACTCCGGCATGTTCGTGGCCACCGCCGCCACCATGCTCACGGAACTCGAGCGGCTGGCGCCGGAGGTGCTGACCGCGGTGCGCGCGGCGGTGCAGGGCGCCACCCGCGACCTCGACTTCGTCCGCCTCGATGCGGCAGCCTTCGCCGGCGCGCCGGATATTTCCATCGACTACGCGGTGATGGAGAAGACCACGCAGAGCGCGGTGGTGCCGGCCTCGCTCGGCTGGTCCGATGTTGGTTCCTGGGCGGCGCTCTGGGAAGTGGCCCCCAAGGACGCGGCGGGCAACGTGGCCGAAGGCAAGGTCGAGCTGTACGACGCCCGCAACTGCTATGTCCGCTCCGAGGGCATGCTGACCGGCGTGGTCGGGCTGAAGGACGCGGTGATCGTGGTTACCGACGACGCCGTGCTGGCGATGCATCGCGACCGGGCGCAGGACGTCAAGAAGCTGCTGGAGCAGCTCAAGGCGAACGGCCACAAGGAGGCCACCGAGCATCGTCGCATGTACCGCCCCTGGGGCCACTACGAAGGGCTGATCAAGGGCGACCGCTTCCAGGTGAAGAAGATCTCGGTGAAGCCGGGCGCCAAGCTGTCGCTGCAGAAGCACTTTCACCGGGCCGAGCACTGGGTGGTGGTGGCCGGAACCGCCATCGTGGAGCGCGATGCCGAGCGCATCATGCTGCGGGAGAACGAGTCGATCTATCTGCCGCTCGGCTGCGTCCACCGGATGGAGAATCCGGGCATGATCCCGCTGACGCTGATCGAGGTGCAGTCCGGCTCCTATCTCGGCGAGGACGACATCGTCCGCTTCGAGGACACCTACGGCCGCGCCTGATGCGCCGGGGCAGGGCCGGCGCCACCGCGGCGCCGCCCCGCTGAAGCAGGATCCGGGCGCGGCCGCACCTTCCTAATGAAGGGTTCAGCCTAGCGGGGCTACAGGACCCGCGAGCCAGATCGCCGCGCTGGAGGTCGCCGCCCCCGCCGCCATGGCCCGCACCGCGGCCGGCTCATGGCCCTCCCGGCGCAGCGCCGCCAGGGTCGGCGCCTTGTCGCGCTTGGACAGGCGCTTGCCGTCAGCCCCGAGCAGTAATCCATGGTGCCGGTAGCGGGGCGCCGGCCAGCCCAGCAGCGCTTGCAGCAGGCGATGCAGATCAGTTGCGGGACGCAGATCCAGCGCGCGGGTCACTAGGGTGACGCCCTGCGCCGCGTCGTCATGCGTGACGCACAGGTGGTAGGAAGCGGGAATATCCTTTCGCGCCAGCACCACATCGCCGAACCGGGAGGGATGGCAGCGGATGCGGCCCTCGCCCATCTCGAGAAACCCCAAGGGGGCAGGGGCGTGCCGCAGCGCCGCCGCCATGTCGAGCCGCAGCGCGTAGGGCGCGCCGGCCATGATCCGGTCCGATCGCTCGGCCGGTGACAGCCGCCGGCAAGTGCCAGGATACAGCACGCCGTCGGGGCCGTGCGGCGCATGTCCGATCGCCACGACCTCGCGCAGGATATCGGCGCGGGTGCAGAAGCAGGGATACAGCAGGCCCATGCCGGTCAGCCGGTCCAGCGCCGCGCGATAGCCGGGCAGGTGGCGCGATTGCACCCGCACCGGCCCGTCCCAATCGAGGCCGAGCCAGCGAAGATCGTTCAGGATGCCGTCGGTGAACTCCTCCCGGCATCGCACCGGGTCGATGTCCTCGATGCGCAGCAGGAAGCGGCCGCCGGACTCGCGCGCCGCCCGCCAGCCGATCAGCGCGCTGTGCGCATGGCCCAGATGCAGCCCGCCAGTAGGGCTGGGCGCGAAGCGGGTGACGATGGTGCGCGGGGTTGCGGGCATGGCTTCCGGCGCGTAGCGGAGGAGCAGGCCGGCGATCAAGCCGGGTGGCGGAACAGGAGAGGTGGCATGGCCGCATTGGAAGGGCCGCGCTGGGGTCCGAAGCATGGCGGGGCGCCGAAGCTGCTGGTGGTGCTGCTGCATGGCTACGGCGCCGATGGCAATGACCTGATCGACCTGGCGCCGCATTGGGCGCAGGCGGTACCGGAGGCCCTCTTCGTGTCGCCGCACGCGCCGCTCCCCTGCGAGGCGGGGCCATATGGCCGGCAATGGTTCTCCCTGCAGGACCGCAGCCCTGCCATGCTGCTGGCCGGCGCGCAAACGGCCCGGCCTCTGCTGGACACCTTCATCGCCGCCGAGTGCAGGGCCGCCGGCCTGCCGGAAACCCATGTGGTGCTGATGGGCTTCAGCCAGGGTGCCATGATGGCGCTGTTCACCGGCCTGCGGCGGCAAACGGCGCCGGCCGCCATTCTGGCCTATTCCGGCCGGCTGATCGGGCCGGACCTGCTGGGCGGCGAGATCGCCGGGCGCCCGCCGGTGTTGATCGTGCATGGCGAGGCCGACCAGGTCGTGCCGGCGGAAGCGAGCCGCGCCGCCGAAGCCGCGCTGCGCGAGGCCGGGGTGCCGGTCGAGTCGCTCTACGCGCCGGGGCTGGCGCACGGCATCGATGATGCCGGGCTCAATGTCGGATCGCTGTTCCTGCAACGCGCCGCATCGACATTGCCAGCCTCAGCGTGACGGCCCTGTGAAACTGTTGCGGGTGGCTGTTGCACCACCCGTTGCGGACTGGCATGAATCCTGTCGCACACCGGCGGCGCCACGACATCTGGGGCCTGCCCGCCCGGTCCGGCCCCAGCGGTTGAGGCGCGGCGCTTGAAAGGAGCGGCGCTTGCCTGACGGGATGTTGATGGGTGGCCAGGCCGGCCCTGCCGGCGGCCATCCGGCTTTGGTGTTGAATGCCGACTTCCGGCCCTTGTCGTATTTTCCGCTGTCGCTCTGGTCCTGGCAGGATGCGGTGAAGGCGGTCTACCTGGATCGGGTGTCCGTGCTGTCGGAATACGACACCGCCGCGCGTTCGCCGCGCCAATCCATTCGCCTGCCCAGCGTGATCGCGCTGAAGGAATTCATTCCGGCGGCGCGCCGTCCGGCCTTCACCCGCTTCAACGTCTTCCTGCGCGACGGCTTCGCCTGCGTGTATTGCGGCGAGCATCATCCGACGCACGACCTGACCTTCGACCATGTGATCCCCCGCTCGCGCGGCGGCCGCACCTCGTGGGACAACGTTGTCACCGCCTGCGGGCCGTGCAACCTGCGCAAGGGCAACCGCCTGCCGCGCGAGATCCGCATGTTTCCGCGCCGCACGCCGCGCCAGCCGACCAGCTGGGAGTTGCAGGACAATGGCCGGTCCTTTCCGCCGAACTACCTGCATGAGAGCTGGCGCGACTACCTGTACTGGGACACCGAACTGGAGAATTAGCGCCGGCGCCGCGCCGCCCACAGCGTGACGCCCGCCAGCCCCACCGCGTAGATCAGGTTCATGGCCGCCATGGAGACGGGCAGGCCAGGGATCAGGAAGGTGGGCTCGTCGCAGGGCTTGTTGGGGCGCACCGACAGGGTCGCCAGCATGTCCTCGATGGATCGGGCCTGCCCGGCATGTGGCGCCGCGCAACCGGGCAGCGGGGAGGGCCACCAGCCGAACTCCACCCCGACATGCACAAGGGCGGCTGCGCCCGAGAACAGGATGGCGAGCGCCGCCAGGGTGAGCATCAGCCGCCGCGGCAGAACCAGGGCAAGCACTGCCAGCACCGCCGCCACCCAGTAGGACGGCCGTTGCCACAGGCAGAGCAGGCAGGGATTGAGGCCGCCCCAGCGTTCCGTGGCCATGGCGAGGAGCGGTGCCGCGGCGGCCAGCAGGGCGATCAGCAACGGCATCGGCAATGTCAGGCGTGGCCCAGCGGCGCGTCGCATTCGTTCAGCATGTGGTCCATGCTGCGCGCCGGCTCGGCGCAGCCGGCCTGCCCGACCACCCGGGCCGGCACCCCGGCGACGGTGGTGCCCGGCGGCACTGCCTTCAGCACCACAGAACCGGCGGCCACACGGGCGCAGGCGCCCACCTCGATATTGCCCAGCACCTTGGCGCCGGCGCCGATCAGCACGCCGTGGCGGATCTTGGGATGGCGGTCGCCGCCCTGCTTTCCGGTGCCGCCCAGGGTGACGCCCTGAAGGATCGACACGTCATCCTCGATCACCGCCGTCTCGCCGACCACCAGCCCGGTGGCATGATCGAGGAAGATGCCGCAGCCCAGCCGCACGGCCGGATGGATGTCCACCGCGAACACTGCCGAGGCGCGGGATTGCAGCCAGAGCGCCATATCCCGCCGTCCGTCCAGCCACAGGCGGTGCGCCAGGCGCTGCGCGGAGATGGCGTGGAAACCCTTGTAGTAGAGCAGCGGCTCCAGCGCCCGGCGCGTCGCCGGATCGCGGTCCAGCACCGCCACGATGTCGCGCCGCATCGCTTCCCGGAGCAGCGGGTCGGCGTCTAGGGCGCGTTCCATGGTTCGGCGGAGCAGCGCGTCGGGAAGGTCGGCATGCTCCAGCCGGGCGGCGATCCGGCCGGCCAGCGCGGATTCCAGCGATGCATGTTGCAGCACCGCGGCGTGGAGGAAGCCGGCCAGCTCGGGCTCGCTCTCGGCGGCAGCCTCGGCCTCGCGCCGCACCCGCGACCAGACCGGGTCCAGCATCTGGCTGGGCTGGTGGCTGGCGCCGGCCGGCTCGGTGGCGGACAGATGCGGCACGGGCTTGTTCATGCGGGCTCCTCGCGGCCGGCGGCCGCGCAGGCCTGTGACCGAAGGGAAAGCTGGCCCCGCCGCCGCCCTGGGTCAAGCATGGTCGCGGCTGGACCGACCGGCGGCACGCGCATACCGTCCCATCGGGAAAAAGAGAGGCCGGCATGAGGGTGATCTGGGGCCGCAGCAACAGCAGCAACGTGATGAAGCTGCTGTGGTTCTGCGAGGAGACGGGCATCGCATTCGAGCGGCGCGATGCCGGCGGTGCCTTCGGCGTGGTCGGCGAGGCACCCTACAAGGCCCACAACCCGATGTCGCTGGTGCCGATGCTGGAGGAGGCCGATGGCTGGACGCTGTGGGAAAGCAACAGCATCCTCCGCTATCTGGCCTCCACCCATCCGCAGGGCACCGCGCTGTGGCCGGTCGAGCCGCGCCGCCGGGCCGGCATCGAACGCTGGATGGACTGGCAACTCGCCCACCTGACCCCACCGATGACGGTGATCTTCTTCACCTATGTCCGCACGCCGGAGGCGGAGCGCGACTGGCCGGCGACGCAGGCAGCACTGGCACGCGCGGCGGCGATGTGGCGGGTGGTGGATGGGCATCTGGCCGGCGGTGACTTTCTGGAAGGCGGGTTCTCGCTCGCCGACATCGCACTCGGCATCTTCGCGCATCGCTGGTTCAACCTGCCCGTGGAACGGCCCGACCTGCCGCGGCTGCGCGGCTGGTATGAGCGGCTGCTGGCCCGCCCTGCCTATGCCCGGCACGTCGCGCTGCCGATGAGCTGAGCCGAACGGGAAGGGGGCGCGGGAGCCCCCTTCCGGCCGGCTCAGTTGAACAGGGTGGACACCGAGCTTTCCTCGGAGATGCGGCGCACCGCCTCGGCCAGCAGCGGCGCGATGGTCAGCTGCCGGATGTTGGAGGAGACGCGCACCGCCTCGGTCGCCTGGATGCTGTCGGTGACCACCATCTGCTCGATGTTGGCGGCGCCGATGCGGGCCACGGCGCCGCCCGAGAACACGCCGTGGGTGACGTAGACGCTGACCGACTTGGCGCCATTCTTGATCAGCGCATCGGCCGCGTTGCAGAGCGTGCCGCCCGAATCCACAATGTCATCCACCAGAATGCAGTCACGGCCTTCCACATCGCCGATCACGTTCATCACCTCCGACACGCCGGCGCGCGGGCGCCGCTTGTCGATGATGGCGAGGTCGGTGTGCAGGCGGGCCGCGATGGCGCGGGCGCGCACCACGCCGCCAACATCGGGGGACACGACCATCAGGTCGCGGCCCTTGTAGCGCTCCAGGATGTCGCGGGCGAACAGCGGCGCGGCATACAGGTTGTCCACGGGGATGTCGAAGAAGCCCTGGATCTGCCCGGCATGCAGGTCGAGCGTGAGGACACGGTCGGCGCCGGCCTCGGTGATCAGGTTGGCCACCAGCTTGGCGCTGATCGGCGTGCGGGGGCCGGACTTCCGATCCTGCCGGGCATAGCCGAAATACGGCACCACGGCGGTGATGCGCCGCGCCGAGCTGCGCTTCAGCGCATCCAGCGTGATCAGCAGCTCCATCAGGTTGTCGTTGGCCGGGTAGGAGGTGCTCTGCACCACGAAAACGTCCTCGCCGCGGATGTTCTCGTGGATCTCCACGAACACTTCCATGTCCGCGAAGCGGCGGATGGAGGCCTGGGTCAGCGGCAGGTTCAGCGCGGCGGCCACCGCCTCGGCGAGCGGGCGGTTGCTGTTGCAGGCGACGATCTTCATGGGGGCGGCATCTCCGGGCAGCGGGACCCGCGAAGGCCCTGGGGGAAGCGCCGGGGGGAAACCCCGGGATTGGTTCGGGCCCGGCGAGGAACGGGCGCGTCGTAACAAGGTGACGGGGTGATGTCCATGACCTGCTGCAGCGACGCAGCAGCCGACCCCGGGGCAAGGTGGCTGTGCGGCCTCAGCGAGCAGCCGGCCGGGCGGGCTCCGGGGGTACGGATCCGGCGGGCGGGGCGCCCTCCGGCGCCTCCGGCGGTGCCTGGGTGGCGTTGTCCAGTACCTGCCTGATGCCGGACGCCGCCTGCTCGGCGGCGACATAGGCGACGTCGCCCCACAGCCCGTTCAGCGTGCCGCGCGGCACCTCGTTCAACTGCACCACCCGGCCCAGCTCGTAGCCGTCCCGGCGCGAGACGATCCATTGCAGCTCGATGCGCTGCTTGTTGTCCGCCACGTTCACCGCGTTGACTACGCCCTGCACGGCGTAGGTGGCGCCGTCGGCGGTGTTCTGCGGCACCAGGCCGAACTTGGTCAGGAACTCGGCCAGGCGGCTGTTCAGGCTGGTATTGCCGTCGCCCGGGGCGCCCCGCACCCCCGCCAGACGTACCTTGAGGGGTCCCTTGCCGGCCAGAGCCGCCGGGTCGCTGGCCTTGCGGCTGGCTTCCACCTGGCCAAGCAGCGTGGCGATGGCCGGGGCATCGCGCGCGGCCACTTCCTTGAGCAGCGGGGGAGCCGCCCCATCCCAGTCGCGCGCCGGCACCGGCCGCCCGGCGGCCTGGCCGAGGGAGGAGCCATCGGCGTCGCGCAAGGCGTAACGCGGCACCACCTGGGCACCCTGCCGGTCAGCTGCCACCTGCAGCGTCCAGTCCAACGGATTGCCTTCCGTGGCGCTGGCCGGCACCTCGGCGGCGACCAGCGCCTCCGCCAGCAGTGCGGCATAGCGAGCGGCGGCCTCGGGCGGCAGGCCTGCGCCATCCGGCACCGGCACGGCGATGCGGTAGGCCGGCGGCACGATCAGCCGGGGGGCGTTGCCGCCGGGATTGCCGGCAAAGGGCCGCAGGTCGGTGCAGCCCGCGGCCAGCAGCAGCAAGGGCAGCAGGAGGGAGAAGCGGCTAAACCAGCGCAAAGCAGGAAACCAGAAGTGTGAGCAGCATCAGGACGACGAACATCACCATGTAGGGCATGGCAGCCTCAGGCGGGGAGGGCGATGGCGGAAAGCTGGTGGCCGATCGGCCCCTCATTGTTCAGGGTGCGGCGGCGATGGCTGAAGAACCGCTCGGCGTCGGCGCAGGTGTCGGCGGCGATCACCCCCACCCTTCCCGTTCCCGCCGCCACCAGCCGGGCCGCGCAATAGCCGGGGAGATCGAACATCCAGCGGCCGGGACGGCGCGAGGCGATCAGGAAGCGTTCGGCCTCGGGGCTCTGCGCCAGCACCGCGTCGCGCAGGTCGGCACCGACCTCGTAGGAATTCTGCCGGATGCAGGGTCCCACCACGGCGGCGATGTCGGTGCGCCGGGCGCCGAGGCGCTCCATGGCCACCAGCGTTGCCTCCAGCATGCCGGCCACGGCGCCGCGCCAGCCGGCATGGGCTGCGCCCACCACCCCGGCCTGGCGATCGGCGAACAGCACGGGCCCGCAATCAGCGGTGACGACGCCGAGCGCCAGGCCCGGCACCCGCGTCACCAGGGCATCGGCCCGGGGGCGGTTCTCATTGGCGATCGGGGCCGTCACCTCGGCCACCTCGATGCCGTGCACCTGATGGGCCCCGGACAGCGCCGAGGCCGGCAGCCCCAACGCCGCCATGGCGCGGCCGCGGTTGGTGGCCACGCGCTCCGGGTCGTCCTTCCCGGACAGGGAGCAGTTCAGCGTGGCGAAGCCGCCGCCGGACACGCCGCCCCGCCGGGTGAAAAAGCCATGCGGCAGGCCGGCAAACGGGTCGGCGGTGATGAATTCGGCGCTCATGAAGGCTGAAACCCGGGCAAAGAGGACAAGGCAGGGTGGCAAAGCGCCAGCGCCTTGAACAGCCGCCCCATGCCTTCGGGCGCGATCAGGCGCTGGGCGGCGGAAAGCTGCCGGCCGGCATGGGCCGGCGCCGCGCCGGCCAGGGCCGCGGCGCGGGTCACCAGCCCGATCGATTGCAGGAACATCCCCTGCGGCAACGGGCCCTGCACGGCGGCGCCGGCGGCGCGCGCGGCCTCCGCCACCGCCTGGAAATCCACATGCGCCGTGATGTCGGCGGTGCCCGGCGCGGCCAGCGGATCGGCGGCACGGTGCACGGACAGCGCCTGCAGGCTATCGCCGAGGCCGCTGCGGGCCGGGCCATAATCCAGGAACAGCGCGGCGCCGCCCTGCGCCGCCAGCCGCGCGCCGAGCATCGCCGCCACGGCGCGACAGGCTTCGCTGACTTCCTGGACCGCGCCTTCGGGCGCGTCGGGGGGCAGCGGCACTCCGGGGCCGACGTCCTGCTCCACAAAGGCGCCCGCCTGCACGAAGCGCTCGCGCCAGCCATCGCCGCGGCGGATAAACTGGCGGATCGGCAGCGCGTCGAGGAACTCGTTACCCAGCACCAGCGCCGGGCCGGCGGGCAGGCTCGACAGCTCGTCGTGCCACATGGGATCGGCTTGGCCGAGGGCGCGGCGCTGGGCCTCCCGCAGCGCCGGGCTTTGTTCCACCAGATGCAGGCGCAGCGCCGCGCGGAAGGCGGGCAGCACGCCGGCCACCGCGCGCAGCGCATCGGCCATCAGCGTGCCGCGCCCGGGGCCGAGTTCCACCAGCAGCACCGGATCGGGGCGTCCCATCTCCTGCCACACCACGGCGGCCCATAGCCCGAGGCACTCGCCGAAGGCCTGGCTGATCTCGGGGGCCGTGATGAAGTCGCCGCGCGCGCCGAACGGGTCGCGGCCGGCGTAATACGCCGCGGCGGCACGGGCCATGAAATGGTCCAGCCGCTCCGGCCGGCCGGCCGTTCCGCCCAGGGGCGTGCCGCCGCTCAAGCGGCGGCCCGCGCCGGCACCGGCCGCGACAGCACCATCAGCAGCAGGCCCGCCAGCACCATCGGGATCGACAGCAGCTGCCCCATGGTGGCGCCGCCCCACAGGAAGCCGAGCTGCGCATCCGGCTGGCGGAAGAACTCGCCGATGATGCGGGCCACGCCGTATCCGGCGAGAAAGGTACCGGCGGTGAAGCCGGGCCGCGCCCGCAGCGCCGGGACACGGACGACCAGCTGCACCAGGAGGAACAGCAGCAGCCCTTCCATCGCCGCCTGGTAGAGCTGGCTCGGGTGGCGCGGCTCTGGCCCGCCATGAGGGAACACCATGGCCCAGGGCAGGTCGGCGGGGCGGCCCCACAGCTCGCCATTGATGAAGTTGGCCAGGCGGCCGAAGAACAGGCCGATCGGCACCACCGCCGTCAGCCGGTCGCCGAAGCGCAGGATGGACAGGCCGTGGCGGCGGCAGAACAGGATGATGGCGGCAATCACCCCCGCCGCACCACCGTGAAAGGACATGCCGCCCCGCCACAGATACAGCGCCTCCCACGGCGCCGACAGGTAGTGGTCTGTTTGATAGAACAGCACGTAGCCGAGCCGACCGCCCAGGATCACGCCCAACACCGCCCAGGTGACGAAATCATCCACCTGGTCCTGCGACGCCGCCACCGGCTCCAGCACCACGAGGCGGCGCATCAGCCGCCAGCCGATCACGATGCCGGCGATGTAGGCCAGGGCATACCAGCGGATGGCGAACGGGCCGATCTGCACCAGCACCGGATCGATCGCGGGAAAGGGGAGAGCGAACAGCATCGGGCGCTCAGCGATACGGGTCGGGCTGGGTGAGGAAATCCTGCACGTAGCGGCGGACACCCTCCTCGAGCGGGGTCGACTGGCCCTCATAGCCTGCGCCGCGCAGGCGATCCATGCGCGCCTGGGTGAAGTACTGATATTTGCCTTGCAGATCCGCCGGCATCTCGATGAAGGCGATGTCGGCCGGCTTGTCCAGCGCCGCATAGATGGCACGGGTCAGGTCGAGAAAAGAGCGCGCCGTGCCGGTGCCGACGTTGAACAGGCCGGAGGTGCCGGGATGGTCCAGCAGCCACAGCATCACCGACACGCAATCATCCACATGCACGAAGTCGCGCAGCTGCTCGCCATCGGCGATGTTGTCGCGGTCCGAGCGGAACAGGGTCGCCGGCGCGCCGGTCATGATCTGGCGGAACTTGTGCAGCACCACGCTCGCCATGCGGCCCTTGTGGAATTCATTGGGGCCGTAGACGTTGAAGAACTTCAGCCCGGCCCATTGCGGCGGCGCGGCGTGGCCGCGCGCCAGCAGGTCGGCGATGCGGCGGTCGGTGGCGTGCTTCGACCAGCCATACAGGTTGAGCGGGCGCAGCCTGGCCAGGAAATCCGGCGCCGCATCATCCTCGAAGCCGTGCCCGCCATCACCATAGGTGGCGGCGGAGGACGCGTAGATCAGGCGCACCCCGTGCTCGGCGCACCAGCTCCAGAGCTGCAGGGTGAGGGACAGGTTGTTGTCCGCCACGAGGTCGCCATCGGTGACGGTGGTGTCGCTGACCGCGCCGAGATGGAAGATCGCCTCGGGCTTCGGCGACTCGGCCAGCCAGGACCACAGGCGCTCCGGCGGCAGGATGCCGGCGATGTTGTGGTGGGCGATGTTGCGCCATTTCTCGCGCCCCGGGTCGCCCGCCCGTAGCCGGTCGCAGACCAGCACCTCGGCGCCGCGCTCGCAAAGCGCCGCAACAAGGTTGGAGCCGATGAAACCGGCACCGCCCGTGACCAGATACATGAGCGCGAGACCTCCAACCGCTGCGAGGCGGAACACCGCCTGGGCGACATCCCCTGTGGCCGGATCGCCGTCCGCCGGCCGGGCCGGGTATAGGCGCCGTGCCGGCCGCGGGGCAAGTTGGAGGCGGATCAAGGCAACGCGGCACAGGCGCCGCCAGAGGAGTACCCGACGCATGAACACCGGTTCCGACACAGGCACAGGGGGCGGCCCCGGCCGCCGCGGCCGCTTTTTTGACGATCTCGCCGGCATGGCCGGCGGCGCCTTCTCCGTCGCGGCCGGCCTGCGCGCCGAGGTGGAGTCCATGGCCCGCTCCCAGCTGGAGGTGCTGGTGCAGCGGCTCGACCTGGTGAAGCGCGAGGACCTCGACGCGGCGCTGGAAGTGGCGCGGCGGGCGCGGGAGGAAAGCTCGGCCCTGGCGCAGCGGGTCGCGGCGCTGGAGGCGAAGCTCGGCGGTGCCGCCGGGCCGAAGGTGGAGCCGATGGCGGCGGGCGCGCCGCCGGTGGTGGAGCCGGACACCTCCGGGACCTCCACGCCGAAGCCCGGCCCATTGCCGGAACAGGATATCGGCTGACGCGAGACGGGCGGGGACCATAGCCCCCGCCCGATTAGTCAGTAGCGGTAGTAATAACGTGGCGGCGGCGGGCGGTAGAAGTGCGGCGGCGGCGCGTAATAGGCTCGTGGCGGCGGCCGGTAATAGCCCCGCGGCGGCGGCGCGTAATAGGCCCGCGGCGGCGGCCGGTAGTAGCGGCGTGGCGGCGGATAATAGCCCCGGCCCCATCCGGGCGGCGGGCCGCGGCGCCATCCATCCCGCACCAGAACGATCTCGTCGGCCTTGGCAGGGGTGGAAAGGGTCGCGGCGGTGCCCAGCACCAGGCCGGCGGCGGCCAGCCCGATCGTGGCCAGTTGACGCAAGCGGCGCATGGCTTCGGTCCTCCTCGTCATGCCCTCCATATGGTGAGCGGCTCGGGGCAGAACCGTGGCGGCGGCGCGGCGCGGAGGTGGCCGCGGCAACACGAGCGCGTGTTGCCGCGGCGCAACCTCCGCCCGTGGTCAGCCGCCGAAGACGCGGGCGAAGATGGTGTCCACGTGCCGGAAGTCGCGGCGGGGATCGATGGCGGCATTCAGCGCGGCGGCGTCCAGCTTGCCAGCCACCTCCTCATCCGCCAGCAGGTTGTCGCGGAAGCTCTGGCCGCCCGGCTCTGCCAGCTTCGTCCAGGTGGCCATGGCGGCCCGCTGCACGGCCTTGTAGGCGCCCTCCCGCGACAGCCCGGCCTGGGTCAGGGCCAGCAGCACCTTCTGGCTGTGCACCACGCCGCCCAGGCTTTCCAGGTTGGCCACCATTCGGTCCGGATACACCGTCAGCTTGTCCATCATGCCGGTGAGGCGGGCGAGGGCGAAGTCCAGGGTGATAGTAGCGTCGGGGCCGACGAAGCGTTCCACGGAGGAATGGCTGATGTCCCGCTCGTGCCACAGCGCCACGTTCTCCAGCGCCGGGGTGGCATAGCCGCGCACCACGCGCGCCAGGCCGGTCAGGTTCTCGCTCAGCACCGGGTTGCGCTTGTGCGGCATGGCCGAGGATCCCTTCTGGCCGGGGTGGAAGAACTCCTCCGCTTCCCGCACCTCGGATCGCTGCAGGTGGCGCACCTCGGTGGCCAGCCGCTCGATCGCCGAGGCGGTGACGGCCAGGGCGCAGAAGAAGGCGGCGTGGCGGTCGCGCGGGATCACCTGGGTCGACACCGGCTCCACCTGGAGGCCGAGCCTGGCGGCGACGAATTCCTCCACCTTCGGATCCACGCTGGCAAAGGTGCCGACCGGGCCGGAGATGGCGCAGGTCGCGACCTCGGCCCGCGCCGCGACGATGCGCGCGCGGCAGCGGGCGAACTCGGCATAATGCCCGGCGAGCTTCAGGCCGAAGGTGGTGGGCTCGGCATGGATGCCGTGGGAGCGGCCCACGGTGGGGGTGAATTTGTGCTCCTCGGCACGGCGGCGCAACGCGGCCAGCAGCAGGTCCAGATCGGCCAGCAGCAGGTCGGCGGCGCGCACCAGCTGCACCGACAGGCAGGTGTCCAGCACGTCGGACGAGGTCATGCCCTGGTGCATGAAGCGGGCGCTGTCGCCGATTCCTTCGGCCATCCAGGTCAGGAAGGCGATCACGTCGTGCCGGGTTTCGCGCTCGATCTCGTCGATCCGGGCGATGTCGGCGGCCGAGATCGCGTCGGCGCGTGGTTGGCCCTTCTCCCGGATGATGCGGGCATCCTCCGCGGGGATGGTGCCGAGCTGCCCCATCGCCTCGGCCGCCAGCGCCTCGATCTCGAACCAGATGCGGTAGCGGGACTCGGGCGACCAGATGGCGGTCATCTCGGGGCGGGCGTAGCGCGGGACCATGGGCGGATTCCTGCCTGGGAAGGAGAATGGCGGCCAACCGGGGACGAGCCGATGGAAACAGTGACGGGGCCGGGGAATGGCCATCTTCACCGCCTCCGTCAACCGCGTCGCGGCCTGTTCCGGGCGGCGAGCGAACATGAAGGAATGTTTAGAAAAGGGACATGAAGGTTGTGCAATGCACAGGAGGGCTCTAAGCGCGAGCAACTGTTGATGGGAACGGGAACAGGTTCATGGATTTGGCCGCCTTCATGCCTGAGCTGATCGCGCTTGGGCAGGTTCTGCTGATCGACCTCGTGCTGGCCGGCGACAACGCCATTGTGGTCGGCATGGCGGCGGCCGGCCTGCCTGCGGAGCAGCGCCGCAAGGCGATCTTCTGGGGCATCGTCGCCGCCACCGTCATGCGCATCGGCTTCGCCGCCATCACCACCCAGTTGCTGGCGATCGTCGGCCTGACGCTGGCCGGCGGCGTGCTGCTGCTCTGGGTCTGCTATAAGATGTTCCGCGAGTTGCAGCGGGGCCACCAGCCGGAGGTCACCGAGGCCGAGCTGGAAGCGCAGCAGGCCAGCGGCACCGGCGAGCGCAAAACCCTGCGCAGCGCCATCATCCAGATCCTGGTGGCCGATGTGTCCATGAGCCTGGACAACGTGCTGGCGGTGGCCGGCGCGGCCAAGGAGCACCTGTGGGTCCTGGTGGTGGGTCTTGGCATCTCCGTGGTGCTGATGGGCGTTGCCGCCACCTTCATCGCCAAGCTGCTGGAGAAGCATCGCTGGATCGCCTGGGTCGGCCTGCTGGTGATCCTGTACGTCGCGGTGGAGATGATCTGGCACGGCGGCGGAGAGGTGCTGCCCTACGTCACCGGCAACGGATCGGCCACGCCGACGCCCTGAACCGGCTTCATGGTTCGAGACCCGGGCCGCTTCCGCAAGGAAGCGGCCCGTTTAGTTTGCGGCCCGGTTAAGCCCCTGTCATTTCAGGGGACTGTGCCTTCCCGATCCATTTTCCCTCCACTAGCGTGCCGGCTTTTGGAGCGGGGCGCAGCGTTCGGCGCCCCGCAGGCTCGGGAAAGAAGCAGGTTCCATGGAAGCGTTCACCAGCATGTTGCCGGCGTTGGCCGAGATCATGTGGCTCAACATCATCCTGTCCGGCGACAATGCGGTGGTGATCGGGCTGGCGGCGGCGGGCCTGCCGGCGCATCAGCGCGGCAAGGCAGTGATGTTCGGCGTAGTCGCCGCCGCCGTGCTGCGCATCGTGTTCTCGGTGTTCGCCAGCATGCTGCTGGCCTTGTGGTGGATCGACCTGCTGGGGGGTCTGGCGCTGCTCTACATCGCCTGGAGCTTCTTCAGCGAGTTGCGGCACGGCGGCAGCGATCAGGCGGATGGAGGTGCGGCGCCGGCCGAAAAGACGCTGGTGCAGGCCTTGTGGCAGATCGTGCTGGCCGACGTCTCGATGAGCCTGGACAACGTGCTGGCCGTGGCGGCCGTGGCCCGGGCCAACCTGCCGCTGCTGATCGTCGGACTGGTGGTTTCCATCCTGATGATGGGCCTGCTGGGCGGTTTGCTGGCCAAGCTGCTGGATCGGTACAGGTTCATCGCCTACATCGGCGTGGCGCTCATCACCTATGTGGGGCTGGAGCTGTTGTGGGAAGGATTGATCATGGCGAACACGGTGCTGGGCCTTGGGCTCGGCTTGCCCGAGGCGAGCCATTGAGGTTGCGCGGCCTGGCCGCCGCCGGGCTGCTGGCTGGAACCCTGGGCGCCTGCGTCGCGCCCGGTTCGCAGGATGACGCCGCGCTGCGCCCATCGCTGGACCAGGTGGTGGGGCGGTTGCCGGTGGAGGCCGCCGGCTTCACCCGCGGCATGACCGCCGACATGGAGGCCAGCCAGCCAGGCCAGGGACGTGCCGTGGACTACGCGACCGCCGCGCGTGACGGCGTGGCGGCGCGGGCGGCGATCGCCTCGGTGATGGTGTATGATCACGGCGTCCCGCCGCTGCCCTCCGATACGCCGGATGCCGTCGTTCTGGCCAAGCTGGGGGAAGGCGTGGCCGAGGCGCTGAGCCCGGCGCCGGGGCGCAGCATGACGGAGCGGGAGCGGCATGCCCTGCCGGTGGCCGGTGGCGGGCCGCTGCAATGTGCCGTGCTGGGTGGCAGCTACGGCCGCACGGCGATGTGGCAGCAGGTTTGCGTCGGTGTTGCCGGCGGCCGCTTCCTGAAGGTGTTCGTGGCGGTGCCGGAGCGGCAGCGCAGCCTGCTCAACCTGGATGCCGATGGCTTCGCCCGCGGCATCGCACTGGCCACGCGCGGTGTGCCGGCGGCAGGCGACGCGGCGCGCTGACGCGGTGGCGCCGGCGATGTCCGCACGCCGATGCGTTCACCGGGATCAGCGCTGGCGCGGCCAGTCCAGCCGCGGCTCGGCGCGGGAAGGGCGAGGCGGCCGGTCCGGATAGGAGGCGGGCGGCAGCACCGGTGGAACGATCCGCGGCGCCCGGTCCTGCGACGCGGTGTTCTGGAACGAGGGCGGCTCCACCCAGCCATCGCTGCTGACGCTGGCACGGCGCGCCGCCACGGGGTCCTGCAGGGCGAAGGCGAGTTCGCGGATCTCGCCCTGGATCTCATCGAGCTGCACTTCCAGCGCCTCGAGCCGCGCCTTCACCCCGAACACGCTGAATGGCATCAGAAGAAAGGCCGCGGCGCATAGCAGCCCCAGCAGCAGCAGCAGCAGCCCGGTCCATTCCGGCATGCCGGGGATCGCGAGGGATGAGACCATCTGCCGCACATCCTCCATGGCTTACCCGCCCGTCATGCTCATGTGCCGGCCCACCGCCGGGCGGTCGCGCCGGCGGTCGATCACGAAATCATGCCCCTTCGGCTTGCGGGCGATGGCATCCTCGATGGCCTGCCGCAGCCCCTCATCATCCATCGCAGGATCGCGCAGCACATTGCGCAGATCGGCCGCATCTTCCTGGCCCAGGCACATGAACAGCGTGCCGGTGCAGGTCAGGCGGATCCGGTTGCAGCTTTCGCAGAAATTATGGGTCATCGGCGTGATGAAGCCGAGCCGCTGCCCGGTTTCCTGGACCACCCAGTAGCGCGCCGGGCCACCGGTGGCGTAGTCGGTCTCCTGCAGCGTCCAGTGCGCCCGCAGCCGGTCGCGGACCACGGACAGGGGCAGGTACTGGTCGACCCGCTCGGCATCGATCTCGCCCATCGGCATGGTCTCGATCAGGGTCAGATCGAAACCGTGCTCGCCGCACCAGATCACCATGCGGTCGAACTCGTCCTCGTTGACGCCCTTCATGGCCACCGCATTGATCTTGACCTGCAGGCCCGCCGCCTTGGCGGCGAAGATGCCGTCCAGCGTCTTGTTGATGTCGCCCCAGCGGGTCAGGGCGCGGAACCGCCCGGGATCCAGCGAATCGAGCGACACGTTGATGCGGCGCACCCCGGCCGCGGCGAGCTCCCCGGCATATTTGGTGAGCTGCGTGCCGTTGGTGGTCAGCGTCAGTTCCTGCAGCCCGTCCGGACCAATGCGGTCGCCCAGGCTGCGCACCAGGCGCATCACATCCTTGCGGACCAGCGGCTCGCCGCCCGTGAGGCGGATGCGCCGCACGCCGAGGTCGATGAAGGTGCCGCACAGGCGGTCAAGCTCCTCCAGCGTCAGCACCTCGGCCTTCGGCAGGAAGGTCATGTGCTCAGCCATGCAGTAAACGCAGCGCAGGTCACAGCGATCAGTCACGGAAACGCGCAGATAGCTGATCCGCCGGCCGAACGGATCAATCATGGCGGGCAACTCCCCGGCGGGTGATGAAGCGGAACCAGGATGTCATTTGGGCCGTCACCCCCCGCCGGCGCAAGGCCCGGCTGCGGCTTGGGCCTTTCATTCAGGGTCAACCACGTCGAGGGCGACCTGGGCGGTGTTGATCAGCAGCTTGCCGACATGCTCGAAATTCACCGTGACTCGGTCTCCGGCCACGGATTGGATCTGGCCGGTTCCCCATTCGGGATGAACCGGATGGCGTACGAACAGGCCGGGCTCTAGCGGAGTGATCATGCCGCGAGGGTGCCGCCGCCGGAGGCGCGACGCCAGCGGCGAATCCAGCGTTTCAGCAAATCTTAAGCTTCTCTCAACAAGCAGCCGCTACATCACGAAGCTGGGTCCGTGCCGTTCGGGCCAGGGCTGGAGGGATGAGCATGGATCTTGAAACGACGCTGGCGCAGGATCTGTGCGCGCGATTGTGCCACGATCTGGTCGGGCCGCTCGGCACGGTGGCCGGCGCGCTGGACATGCTGCGCGACGACCCCGACGCGGCGGAACTGGCGCGCGATGCCGCCGCGGACATGCGGCGGCGGCTGAAGTTCTGGCGCGTCGCCTGCGGCGGCGGCACCGGCAGCATGGCCGTGGCGGAGATCACCGGGTTGCTTGACGGATTGCTGTCCGGCGGCCGGGCGCGGCTGGAACTGCAGGGCCTGGATACCGACGAGGAACTGCCAGCCGCGGTGGCACAGATGCTGCTCGTGGCTGCGCTGCTGGCGGGGGAGGCGCTGCCGCGCGGCGGCACCGTGATGCTGCTGCGTGAGAATGACGGCTTCACGCTGCGGCCGGAGGGCCGGATCGTGGCGTGGCCCCCCGCGCTGCTGGCCACCCTGGCCGGAAGTGCGGCCCAGGGCCCGCGCGAAGTGCCTGCCGGCTTGCTGCGGCGGCATGCGGAACTGGCCGGATGGATGATGCGGATCGTGGAACGGGAGCCGGCCCTGCAACTGCACCCCCTGCAGGGCTGAAGCCAGCGTTCCGCAGGGCGCGGACGAGGCGGCGCGCCGCCGCCGCGTCCGGGAGGCGCCGGGAGGTGCGAATCCGGCACCGCGATTTACCGGTTGTTGTCGGTCTGCCGCACAGGTTGAGAGGCGAACCCAGCCTGTCGGGGACTGTGATGGACGATCTGCTCGCCGATTTTCTGACCGAAACCAACGAGGGGCTGGCCGCCCTGGATGGTGCGTTGCTGAAGCTGGAAAAGGCGCCTGATGACAGGCAGACCCTTTCCGAGATCTTCCGCAACGTCCACACCATCAAGGGCACCTGCGGCTTCCTCGGCCTGGCGCGCCTGGAGAAGGTCGCGCACGCCGCGGAGAACGTGCTCGGCCGCTACCGCGAGGGCACGCTTCAGGTGACCCCGGAAGGTATCACGCTGATCCTGTCGGCACTGGACGGGCTGAAAAGCATCGTCGCCGGCCTGGAAAGCACCGGCAGCGAGCCGGCCGGCGATGATGCGCCGCTGATCGCGGCCCTGGATGCCGCCTGGCGCGGCGAAGCGCCCGCCCTGGGAGCCGCCGCCGCCGAGGCGTTGTTCGAGGCCGCGCCCGAACCATTGGCTTCCGAATCGCCGGCACCTGAACCATCGGCGCCCGCGGCCCTCGCGCGCCCTGAGGAGACGGAAGTGACGGCCGCCGCCACGCCCGCCGCCGGCGGCGGGCCGATCACGCCGGCCCAGACCATCCGCGTCTCGGTGGACGTGCTGGAAGACCTGATGACGCTGGTGAGCGAATTGGTGCTGACCCGCAACCAGCTGCTGCAGCTGGTACGCGCCCGCAGCGATGCCGCGCTCACCGTGCCACTGCAGCGCCTGTCGCACATCACATCCGAGCTGCAGGAAGGCGTCATGAAGACGCGCATGCAGCCGATCGGCAACGCCTGGCAGAAGCTGCCGCGCATCGTGCGCGACTTGGCCAACGAGCTCGGCAAGAAGATCGAGCTGGTGATGAAGGGCGCCGACACGGAGCTGGACCGGCAGGTGCTGGAGCTGATCAAGGACCCGCTGACGCACATGGTGCGCAACAGCGGCGACCACGGCCTCGAGAATCCGGAGCAGCGTCGCGCCGCGGGCAAGCCGGATGTCGGTCGCATCACGCTGAACGCGTATCACGAAGGCGGCCACATCATCATCGAGATCGGCGATGACGGACGCGGCCTGTCGGTGGACAAGATCAAGGCCAAGGTGCTGAGCCAGGGCCTCACCACCGAGGCCGAACTGGCCGGCATGAGCGAGCGCGAGATCCAGCACTTCATCTTCCGCGCCGGCTTCTCCACCGCCGCCGCCGTCACCTCCGTGTCCGGCCGCGGCGTCGGCATGGACGTGGTGAAGACCAACGTGGAGAAGATCGGCGGCACCATCGAGCTGCGCTCGGTGGAAGGCAAGGGCACCACCTTCTTCATCAAGATCCCGCTGACGCTGGCCATCGTCTCGGCGCTCATCGTCGAGGCCGGGGGGGAGCGTTTCGCCGTGCCGCAGATCGGCGTGGTGGAGCTGGTGCGCGCCGGCGGCAGCGTGGAAGGCGCGCAGATCGAGCGCATCCACGACACGCCGGTGATGCGCCTGCGCGAGCGCCTGCTGCCGCTGGTGTCGCTGTCGCGGCTGCTGCAGTTGGACCAGCGGCCGGAGGAGGCCGGCCAGGAAGAAGGCTTCGTCATCGTCACCCAGGTAGGCGGCAACGTCTTCGGCATCATCGTCGACAAGGTGTTCGACACCGAGGAGATCGTCGTGAAGCCCGTGGCGCCGATCCTGCGCCACGTGACGATGTTCAGCGGCAACACCATCCTGGGCGATGGCAGCGTCATCATGATCCTCGACCCGAACGGCATCGCCCGCGCCACCGGCGTCGGCGCCGATGGACCGACGGATGAGCTGGCGCAGGCCAATGCGATGCTGCGCGGCGCGGGGTCCGGCGAGCGCACGGCGCTGCTGCTGTTCTCCGCCGGAGACGGCACGCCGAAGGCGGTGCCCCTCGGACTGGTGGCGCGGCTCGAGGACCTGCCGGTCGAGAGCATCGAGCATTCGGGCGGCAAGATCCTGGTGCAGTACCGCGGCAAGCTGATGCCGCTGGTGCCCATGTCGGGCCATTGGACGCCGCCGGAGCCGGGCCGCCGCCAGGCGGTGCTGGTGTTCAACGACCGCGACCGCGCCATGGGCCTGATGGTCGACGCGATCCTCGACGTGGTGGAGGAATGCCTGAACATCGAAGGCGCTTCGGAGCAGCCGGGCTTCCTCGGTTCCTCGGTGATCTGCGGCAAGGTGACCGATGTGATCGACTGTTCCTGGTGGCTGCACCAGGCCGGGGACGACTGGTTCCGCCAGCGCTCCGAGGTCGCGCCCTTCCGGCTGCTGCTGGTCGAGGACAGCGCCTTCTTCCGCCATCTCCTGGTGCCGGGCCTGGGCGCCGCCGGTTATGCCGTGACGGCGGTGAACAGCGGCGCGGAAGCGCTGCGGCTGCGGGAGCAGGGCGCCATGTTCGACATCGTGGTGTCGGATATCGAGATGCCGGATCTCGACGGCCTCGGCCTGGCCCGCGCCGTGCGCGCGGAAGGGCCGTGGCGGGATCTGCCGATGATCGCGCTGAGCGGGCGCATGGACCATGACCGGCTGCGCAGCGCCATAGCTGCCGGCTTCAACGCTGGGCTCGGCAAATCCGACCGCGACGCCCTGCTGGCGGCGCTGGGCGACTGCCTGGCCGCGCAAACCCTGGCCTGAGGAACAAGAGGCGATGCAAACCAACATGCAGGGCGCCGGGACGCCGACGCGCGGCGGCACCGTGCTGATGGGCGACAGCGCGGCGCAGATGTACCTGACGCTGACGGTGGCGGGGCAGCTCTGCGGCGTGCCGGTGCTGGCGGTGCGCGACATCATGGCCGCGCCGTCGATCACCCGCGTGCCGCTGGCGCCGCGCGAAGTGGCGGGCAGCCTGAACCTGCGCGGCCGCATCGTCACCGCCATCGACCTGCGGCGGCGACTCGGCCTGCCACTGCGGGAAGCTGGCGCGCCGCCGCCGATGAGCGTGGTCGTTGAGCAGGGCAGCGAGCTGTACAGCCTGCTGTGCGACGCGGTCGGCGAGGTGGTGCCGCTGCGGTCCGAGGGCTTCGCCAGCAATCCGCCGACCCTGGACACCGTGTGGCGGGAGGTTTCGCAAGGGGTGCACCGGCAGGATGGGCAGTTGCTGATCGTGCTCGACGTCGACCGCATCCTGACCATTGATTGAGGAACCATCGCCATGAGCGACCGGAAAACCGTTCTGTGTGTCGATGACAGCCGTGTCGTGCGCAAGGCCGCCCGGCGCATCCTGGAGCGACATGGCTTCTCCGTCCGCGAGGCGGAGAACGGCCTCCTCGCACTGGAGGCCTGCCGCGCGGAAATGCCCCGCCTCGTGCTGCTGGACTGGAACATGCCGGTGATGGACGGCATGCAGTTCCTGGGCGTGCTGCGGGCCGAGTTCGGCCCTGACGAGCCGCTGGTGATGCTGTGCACCACGGAAAGCGAGTTCGCCCGCATCGTGCTGGCGCTGCAGAATGGCGCCAACGAGTACATCATGAAGCCGTTCGACGATGAGATCGTCGCCGGCAAGCTGGTGCAGCTGGGCCTGCTTGAGGAAGCGGAGCCGTGACTCCCTTGTCCCCGGCCCCTTCGGGTGGTGCGCGGCAGGTAGTGCGCGTCATGCTGTGCGATGACAGCGCCACCGTCCGCTCCGCCTTCGCCCGGCTGCTGGGCCATGATCCGGGCATCGAGATCATCGGTCGCGTGGGCGATGGCCAGCAGGCGCTCGACGCCATCGCGGCGTTGCCGCCGGCCGATCGGCCGAACGTGCTGCTGCTGGACCTCGAGATGCCGGTGATGGACGGCATGACGGCGTTGCCGCTGCTGCTGAAGCTGCAGCCGAGCCTGGCGGTGATCGTCGCCAGTGCGCTGACCCAGCGCGGGGCGGAGGTGACCATGGCCGCGATGCGCTCCGGCGCGGCGGATTATGTGCCGAAGCCCAGCGCAAGCGCCGGCGGCATGAGCGATCCGGCCTTCGGCGCCGAGCTGCTGGCGAAGGTGAGGGGATGGGCGCGGGTTCGTTCGGCGCTGCGTCCGTCATCGCAGGCGGCCCTGCCGATGCCGCGCTTCGTGCCGGCGCGGCGGCCCGCTCCTGCGGCGGCACCGGCGCCGGTGGTGCTGCCTGCGACCGCGGTGCCGCGCCGTCCGGCGGCACCGTCCCTGGCCGCGGTGCCGCGTGGACGGCCGCGGCTGCTGGCGATCGGTTCCTCCACCGGCGGGCCGCAGGCGCTGGCCAGCTTTGTTCGCCGGCTGACATCGCCGCTGCCGGTGCCGGGCGTGATCGTGCAGCACATGCCGGCCGGCTTCACCGCCATGCTGGCCGATCACCTGTCGCGCCTTGGCGGCCCCGGTGTGGCCGAGGCGCAGGATGGCGAGGCGCTGCGCCCAGGACGGCTCTATGTCGCGCCGGGCGACCGGCACCTGCTGGTGGAAGCGGCATCGGGAGGGCTCGTGGGGCGGTTGACCAGCGATCCGGCGGAGAATTTCTGCCGGCCTGCCGTGGATCCGATGCTGCGCAGCGCCGTGAAGGCCTGTGACGGCAAGGTTCTGGCGGTGATCCTGACCGGCATGGGCCAGGACGGGATGCTGGGATGCAAGGCTGTGGCGGCGGCGGGTGGCACGGTGATGGCACAGGATGAGGCATCCAGCGTGGTCTGGGGCATGCCCGGCGCGGTGGCAAAGGCGGGCCTCGCCGAGGTCCTGCTGCCGCCGGAGCAGTTGGCGGAACGTGTGGTGGCGCAGTTGGGAACGGCACTGGCTGCCGCAGGGGGAATGGCATGAACGCGGAAGGTTTCGCCTCGATCGCGGCGCTGGTGAAGGCCCGGTCCGGAATCGTGCTCACGCCCGACAAGGAATACATGCTGGAGACGCGCCTGACGCCGCTGCTGAAGGCGCAGG
Source organism: Teichococcus vastitatis (assembly GCF_003604215.1). Lineage (GTDB taxonomy): Bacteria > Pseudomonadota > Alphaproteobacteria > Acetobacterales > Acetobacteraceae > Pseudoroseomonas > Pseudoroseomonas vastitatis. The sequence goes on along the minus strand of NZ_QXGS01000001.1, from coordinate 140,165 downwards.
GCATCCAGGACCTCGATATGCTGGCGATGCGGCTGCGCGATCCCCGCGCGGAGAGCCTCGCCCGAACCGTGACGGAAGCGCTCACCACCAACGAGAGCAGCTTCTTCCGCGACGGCAAGCCGTTCGATCACCTAAAGCGGCTGGTGCCGGGCCTGCTTCCGGCCCGGCCGGCGGGGCACCGGCTGCGGATCTGGTCCGCGGCTTGCTCCACCGGACAGGAAGCCTATTCTGTGGCCATGGTGCTGGCGGATCTAGGCGTCCGCAACGCGGAGATCTACGGCACCGATCTGTCACGTGAGGTGGTCGAGCGCGCACGCGAGGGCGTTTTCACCCAGTTCGAGGTGCAGCGTGGCCTGCCGGTTCAGATGATGGTCAAGTATTTCAGGCAGGAAAGCGGCCGCTGGCGCGTCGTGCCGGAATTGCGTGCCATGGCCCGTTTCGAGGAGCGTAACCTGCTCTCGGACCATCGCATGCTCGGGCGGTTCGATGTGATCTTCTGCCGCAACGTGTTGATCTATTTTGACCCTCCAACCAAGGGACGGGTGCTGAACGCGATGGCAGCCCAGCTCGCACCCGACGGAGTGTTGTATCTGGGGGGCGCGGAAACGGTGCTGGGACTCACCGACAGGCTCGCGGCGGTTCCGGGGGAGCGAGGTGTTTACGCGCCGGTGGCACAACGCGCGGGCGCCGCGTGAGGAAAGCCGGCCGGCGGAACAGGATCGTTCCGCCGGCCGGAAACAGGCGCCCGCTCCGTCAAGGAACAAACGGAAACCTTCCTCAGTCGGCAGAGAGACAGCGGGATGGATGTTGGGGAACCCTCAAGGCGCCGGCATCTGCACTCTCGATGTGCCCGTTGGCGCAAGGTTGAGCCGCAATTGCCGGCCACCCTGTCTCAGCCCATCCCGAGTACCCAGCGGATCAGGTACGCCACGGCCGTCAGGCTGCCCACGCCTGCGGCCCAGAGAAGGGCGAACCAGCCCAGGCGCCGCAGGAGGGGAGGCATCAGTGATAACCCTCGCCGACCCGCACCTTGCCGCGGAACAGCCAGTAAACATAGGCCGTGTAGGTGAGGATGATCGGGATCAGCACTGAGGCTCCGACCAGCAGGAAGAGCTGTGACGCCGGCGAAGCAGCGGCCTGCCAGATGCTGATGGAGGGCGGGACGATATTGGGCCACAGGCTGATGCCGAGTCCGGTATAAGAGAGAAAGAACCACCCGAGCACGTACAGGAACGGCGCGCCGTCCCGCCAACGGAACGAACGGCCGGTGGGATCGTGCGCGGCCTGCGCCTCCCGCGTCTCGGTGAAATCGATGGCGCGGAAGAAGCGCCAGGTAAACAGCGCCACCAGGATCGGCACCGGCGCGGCCAGCGCCAGCCAGGGCAAGGTGAACCACCGCGCCGCAAAGGCCGATTGCTGGAACGGCATGATCATGCTGACCACCACGATGAAGCCCAGCGTCGCGACGCCGAGGCGCCGCGCCATGTGCCGCGCCCGCGCCGCCAGCGGGCCCTCGGTGCGCCAGATCAGCCAGCAGGCGCCGAGGAGGGCATAGCCCACCACCAGCGCCACGCCAGTCAACAGCGAGAACGGCGTCAGCCAGTCCCACCAGCCGCCGGCATAGGCGCGGTTCTCCACCCGGATGCCCTGCACCAGGGCGCCGAGGCAGATGCCCTGGCAGAAGCCGGCCACGTAGCTGCCCCAGCAGAAGGCGCGGTCCCACCAGGTCTGGGCGCGTTCGTTATGCGCCTTGAAGCGCATCTCGAAGGACACGCCACGGAAGATCAGCGCCAGCAGCATCAGGATCAGCGGCATGTAGAGGGCCGGGAAGATGGTGGCGTAGGCCAGCGGAAACACCGCGAACAACCCAGCCCCGCCCAGCACCAGCCAAGTTTCGTTGCCGTCCCACATCGGCGCCACCGAATTCACCATCACGTCCCGGTCATCCTTGTGGCGAAACCAGGGAAACAGGATGCCGAGCCCGAGGTCGAAGCCATCCATGCACACGTACAGGAAGACTGCGGTGGCGATCAGGATGGCCCAGATGAGCGGAAGATAGAATTCCACGACGTGCTCTCCCTCAGTCGCCGTGGCCGGCATGGCGGATGCCGGGGGCGGGGGTGATGCCGCTGGTGCGGATCGGTTCGTCCTGCCGCGGCCCGCTTTCGGCGGGGTAGGGCGCGTGGCCGAACAGCCGGAACAGGAACCAGATGCCGGCACCAAAGACGATGAAGTACACCACGATGAAGGCCAGCAGCGAGGCACCCACCGCCGGCGCGGCCAGCGGCGCGACGCTGTCCGCCGTACGCAGCAGACCATAGACGGTGAAGGGCTGCCGGCCGGCCTCGGTGGTGATCCAGCCGGCGGTGACCGCGATCAGGCCGGAGGGGCCCATCAACAGGGCGATGCGATGAAACCAGCGGCTGTCATACAGCCTGCCGCGCCAGCGCAGCAGCAGCGACACCACCCCCACCGCCGCCATGGCGCTGCCGAGTCCCACCATCACGCGGAACGCCCAGAACACCAGCGGCACGTTGGTTGGCCGCTCGTTCGCCGGGAAATCCTTGAGGCCCGGCGTCTCGCCATCCAACTCATGCGTCAGGATCAGCGCCGAGGCCTTGGGGATCTCCAACCAGACGCGGGTTTCCTCCCGCTCCATATCCGGATGGCCGAGAATGATCAGCGGCGCGCCACGCTGCCGCTCCCAATGCCCTTCCATGGCGGCGACCTTCTGGGGCTGGTGTTCCAGCGTGTTCAGCCCATGCGCGTCGCCGATCAGGATCTGGATCGGCGCCACGATGGCCGCCATCCACATCGCCATGGAGAACATGGTCCGGGTGCGCTCGTTGCGGCGGTCATACAGCAGGTGCCAGGCCCCCACCGCGCCGACGATGAAAGCGGTGGTCAGGTAGGCGGCGGTAACCGTGTGCACGAAGCGGTAGGGGAAGGAAGCGTTGAAGACGATCGCCCACCAATCCTCCGGCATGAAGCGCCCATCCGCGTCGATGCTGAAGCCACCGGGCGTCTGCATCCAGGAATTGGCCGACAGGATCCAGAAGGCCGAGATCAGCGTGCCGACGGCGACCAGACAGGTGGCGGTGAAGTGCAGTCCCTTGCCGACGCGCTGCAGGCCGAACAGCATGATGCCGAGGAAGCCGGCCTCCAGGAAGAATGCCGTCAGCACCTCATAGCCCATGACCGGCCCGAGCACGTTGCCGGTGCGGTCCGCGAAAACCGACCAGTTGGTGCCGATCTGGTAGGACATCACCACGCCCGACACGACGCCCATGGCGAAGGCGATGGCGAAGACCTTCAGCCAGTAGCGGAACAGGTCGAGGTAGACGTCGCGTTTCGTCCACAGCCACAGCCCCTCGAGCACGGCCAGAAAGCTGGCCAGGCCGATGGTGAAGGCGGGAAACAGGAAATGAAAGGCGATGGTGAAGGCGAACTGGAACCGGGCGAGGTCCAGTGCGCTTGGCAGAAAATCCCAGCCCATGCTGACGCTCCCAGGCGGTGTGGCCGCTGGCGCCGACCGGCGGAGGTGGCGCCTCGATCTTCTAGATGGGTTCGGGGGGTCCGGGTATCCACTGCCGGCCGAATTGTTCCATCCTGTGTACCGAACTATCAAGGAGACGCCGCATCATGGTTTCACTGCCCACCATGCCCAGCCTGCGCCTGGAAGGGCGCCGTGCCCTGGTCACCGGCGCCGGTCGCGGCATCGGCCTGGCGGCCGCCGCGGCACTGGCCGCGGCGGGCGCGCATGTCACCCTTGCCGCCCGTAGCGTTGCCGAGATCGAGGATGCCGCTGCCGCCCTCCGCAGCCGCGGAGACTCGGCCGAGGCCCTGGTGCTGGATGTCGGCGATCTTGCCGCCGTGGCGGCGGCCCTGACCGCCGCCGAACCGTTTGACATTCTTGTGAACAACGCCGGCACCAACCGTCCGGCACCTTTCGTCGATGTGACGCCGGAGGATTTCGACGCCGTGATGGCGCTGAACGTGCGGTCGGCGTTCTTTGTGGCCCAGGCGGTGGCGCGGCGGCTGATGGTGACTGGCCGCCCCGGTTCGATCATCCAGATGTCGTCGCAGATGGGTCATGTCGGCGGGCCGGGCCGCACCGTCTACTGCGCCAGCAAGCACGCGCTGGAGGGCCTGACCAAGGCGATGGCGGTAGAGCTGGGCCGCCACGGCATCCGGGTGAACACGCTGTGTCCGACCTTTATTGAAACGCCGTTGACCCGCCCCTTCTTCGAGAAGCCCGAATTCCGTGATTGGGCGCTGGGCAAGATCAAGCTGGGGCGCATCGGCGTGGTCGAGGATGTGATGGGAGCGGTGGTGTTCCTGGCGTCCGATGCATCGGCGCTGATGACGGGCAGCGCCGTGATGCTGGATGGCGGCTGGACGGCCGACTGACCGGCACCACGGCGGAGAGCGATGCATCCGGATGCAAAGTTCTTGCATCCGGATGCAAACATCATCAATCTTTGTCGTGAAGCCAAGCAAGAAGGAGAGGCACGCCATGATCCGCTACCTGAAGAAGGGCGCCGAGTCCGCCGAGACGGCCGAATATGACCGCAAGGTCCGTCAAACGGTGGAAGGCATCCTCGCCGACGTGGAAGCGCGCGGAGACACCGCGGTGCGCGAGCTTTCACAGAAATTCGACAAATGGTCGCCGGCCAGCTTCCGCCTGTCGCAGGACGAGATCCAGGGCCTGATCGACAGCCTGCCGGCGCAGGTGATCGAGGATATCAAGTTCGCCCAGGCGCAGATCCGCCGCTTCGCCGAGGTGCAGCGCGCCTCCATGCAGGATGTCGAGGTGGAGACGCTGCCGGGCGTGACGCTGGGCCACAAGCACATCCCGGTGGAAAGTGTCGGCTGCTACATCCCCGGTGGCCGCTACCCGATGGTGGCTTCCGCCCATATGAGCGTGTTGACGGCCAAGGTGGCGGGCGTGCCCCGCGTGGTCGCCTGCACCCCACCGTTGAACGGCGTGGCGCCCGCCGCCACCGTGGCGGCCATGGCGATGGCCGGCGCCGACGAGATCTACCTGCTGGGCGGCATCCAGGCCGTCGCCGCCATGGCCATCGGCACGGAGACGGTGAAGCCGGTGGACATGCTGGTCGGCCCCGGCAACGCCTTCGTCGCCGAGGCCAAGCGCCAGCTCTACGGCCGCGTCGGCATCGACCTGTTCGCCGGCCCCACCGAGACGCTGGTGATCGCCGATGACACCGTGGACGCCGAGATCTGCGCCACCGATCTCCTGGGCCAGGCCGAGCACGGCCCGACCTCGCCGGCGGTGCTGCTGACCACCTCGAAGAAGATCGCCGAGGGGATCGAGGACGAGATCCAGCGCCAGCTCAAGGTGCTGCCCACGGCCGACATCGCCAGCGTGTCCTGGCGCGACCACGGCCAGGTGATCCTTTGCGACACGGAGCAGGAAATGCTGCAGGTGGCGGACGACATCGCCTCCGAGCATGTGCAGGTCATGACCAGGGACCCGATCTGGTTCCGCGACAACATGCGCAACTACGGCGCGCTGTTCCTTGGCCCCGAAACCAACGTGGCCTATGGCGACAAGGTGATCGGCACCAACCACACCCTGCCGACCAAGAAGGCGGCCCGCTACACCGGCGGCTTGTGGGTGGGCAAGTTCATCAAGACCTGCACCTGGCAGCAGGTGAAGCCCGAGGCTTCCGCGATGATCGGCGAGTATTGCTCGCGCCTTTGCGCCATCGAGAATTTCGCCGGGCACAAGGAACAGGCCGACATCCGCGTGCGGCGCTATGGCGGCAAGAACGCTGCCTGAGCCGTTGCCGGGTCCCGTCACCGCGCGGGATCTGGCGCGGCATCTCGGCGTATCGCAATCGATGGTGTCGCGGGCGTTCAGCCCCGGCGCCTCGGTGGCGCCGGAGATGCGCTCGCGGATCCTCGCGGCGGCGGCGGAACTCGGCTACCGGCCCAACGTCATCGCCTCGGCCCTGTCGCGCCGGCGGAGCGGCATCGTCGGCGTGGTGATGGGCGAATTGTCCAACCCCTTCTATCCCGCCGTGCTCGAATGCCTTTCCGAGGCGCTGCGCTCCGCGGGTTTCCAATGCCTGCTGCTGACCGTGCCGCGTGGCGAGGAGGCCGATGCCTGCCTGCCGATGCTGCGGCAATACCACGTGGATGGCGTGGTCCTGACCTCGGCGAACCTGTCCTCCGCAGGGGCCGCCCACTGGATCGCCGATGGCCGCGCGGCGGTGCTGTTCAATCGCACCGCCGCCGGGGAATCGGCGCTGCACAGCGTCGCCTGCGACAATGTGGCGGGCGGCCGCATGGCGGCGGACGCGCTGCTGGCGGGCGGTCGCCGGCGTCTCGCCTTCGTGGCCGGCCGCAGCGACACCTCGACCAGCCGGGAGCGCGAGCGGGGCTTCCGCGAGGCGCTGGCCGAGCAGGGGCTCGCCGCATGCCGCATCGAGGCCGGCGCCTTCAGCTACGAGGCCGGACACAGCGCGGCCTTGCAGGCGCTGGAGCAATCGGCCGACGGCATCTTCTTCGCCAACGACATCCTGGCGCTGGGTGGGCTCGACGCGCTGCGCCACACCGCCGGGCTGCGCGTGCCGGACGAGGTGGCGGTGGTCGGCTTCGACGATATCCCGATGGCCGGCTGGCCCGCCTACAACCTCACCACGCTGCGGCAGCCGGTGGAGGCGATGGCCCGGCGCACCGTGGACTTGCTGCAGGATGGCGCCGCGGCGGCGCAGGCGTCGCGGCTGCCGGCCAGCCTGGTCCGGCGCGGATCCCTCTGAACCCCGGCGGGCGAACATCGCTGGTACGGGGCCGCGGAGACGAACCTGCGTCCCGCGGCCCGGGGCCGTTTCCCTGGCGGCCGGGAACCGGCTCGCACGGATCCGATTACGCCTTGCACCCTGAGCGATGCCCGGCGGCGGGGCGCTCGCCGCCGCCGGTCGCTGCCTTCAGAAGGACCCCACCAGGGTGCCGAGCACGATCACCACGATCAGCGCGGTCACCGGGATCAGCAGGTTCACCACGAAGATGTCCTTGTAGGACGAGCGATGCGTCAGCCCGGTGATGGTCAGCAGCGAGATCACCGCGCCGTTGTGCGGCAGGGAGTCGAAGCCGCCCGAGGAGATGGTGGCGATGCGGTGCAGCAGGTCTGGGCTGATGCCCAGCTCGTTGGCGCGCGCCAGATAGGTGCTGCCCAGCGTGTCCAGCGCGATCGACAACCCGCCCGAGGCCGATCCGGTGATGCCCGCCAGCGCATTGACCGCGATGGCCAGCGAGATGGTGGGCGTGCCGGGTGCGATTCCGACCACGAAATCGCGCACCACCACGAAGGCCGCCAGGGAGGCGATCACCGCGCCGTAGCCGACCTCGCTCGCCGTGTTGAAGATCGGCAGCAGCGAGCCCATCGTGCCCTCGTTCAGCGTCTTCTGCGCATCGCGCAGGTAGCGCCGCTGCAGCAGCAGCACGCTCAGGATGGCGCCGACCAGTGCCACCACCAGGGCCCAGGTGCCGATCACCGCCGTGGGCGCGACATTGCCGTAGACCTGCTGCGACAGGTAGCCGAGGTCCATGCCGGGAAACACCCAAAGGGAGAACAGTGCGTTCAGCCCGATCACCACCACGATGGGCAGGAGCGACAGGGCGAAGCCCGGGCGTTCGCCATCCTCGAACTGCGGAAGGTTTTCCTGGTGCTGCCCGTATCCTTCGCCGGCGAGCCGGGCCCGGCGTGACTGGTATTGCAGCCAGGCCAGCCCGCCGAACAGCATGATGCAGCCGGCGATCAGGCCGAGGCCGGGGGCGGCGAAGGTGGTGGTGCCGAAGAAGCGCGTCGGGATCGCGTTCTGGATCGCCGGCGTGCCGGGAAAGGCGGTCATGGTGAAGGTGAAGGAGCCGAGCGCGATGGCGGCGGCGATCAGCCGCTTCGGCACGCCCGCCTCGCGGAACAGCGCCGCGGCGATCGGGTAGATCGCGAAGGCCACCACGAACAGCGACACGCCGCCATAGGTCAGCACGCCGCAGGCCAGCGTCACCGCGGCGATGGCGTGCTTCGCCCCGAGCTTCTGCACGATGGTGTGCGCGATGGTGGTGGAGGAACCGCTATCGGCCATCAGCTTGCCGAAAATGGCGCCGAGCAGGAAGATCGGAAAGAACAGAACGACGTAGCGGCCCATGCTGGTCATGAAGACCTGCGTGTAGGTCGCCAGCACCGGGCCACCCTGCGCCAGCAGCACGGCAAAGGCCGCCATGATCGGGGCCAGGATCAGCACGTTGATGCCGCGATAGGCGAAGTACATCAGCCCCGCGAGCGATAAGACGATGGCCAGGGTTCCCATGCAGGAACAACTCCTCGTTGTGTGAAGCTCAGTCCGTTACTTCGGCTGGCTGCGCAGATGCGCGACCAGTGCCATCAGGCGCCGGTTGCGCCAGTCGGTGCGCTGCTGAAGCTGGTCGGCGGGCAGGATCTCGCGGCGCTCGGCCTCGGCGGCGCGGATCGCCGCCGGAGACCACGGCTGCGGATCGGCGCGGGAGACGGCGATGTTGTGGTAGAGTGGCGCCAGCCGCGCGGAATAATCGGCGATGCCGCCCGGCGCATTGAGGTCGATGGTTTCGAACGGCCCCATGAACGCCCAGCGCAGGCCCAGGCCCTGGGACACCGTCAGGTCGATGTCGGCGGCGGAGGCGAGGCCCGCCTCGTACAGCGCCCAGGCCTCATTCAGCAGGGCGCCCTGCAGCCGGTTGAGGATGAAGCCCTCGATCTCGGCCTTCACCACGATCGGCGCCTGGCCCCAGCGCTGCATCGCGTCCCGCAGCACCGGCAGGATTTCCGGGTCGGTCCAGGGCGCCGGCACCAGCTCCACCAGCGGAACCAGGTGCGGCGGATTGACCGGATGCGCCACCAGGAAGCGCGACCGCCTGGCCAGCGCCTCGGTGAAGGCGGATGCGGGAATGCCGGAGGAGGAGGAGCCGCAGATCGCATCCGGCCGCATCGCCGCGCCGATCTCGGCGCACACCGCCTGCTTGACGTCCACCCGCTCCAGTACCGATTCCTGGATGTAGTCGGCAGGGCCCACCGCGTCGGCCAGCGTGTCGCACACGGTGATGCGGGCCAGCGCCGCATCCACCTCCTGCACCAGCCCGGCACCCTGCATGTCCTGCAGCATCTGGCGGATGCGCTCCGGCGCGCGGGCGCGCAGCGCGGCGTCGCCATCGTAGATCCGGACGGTGGCGCCGGCGCGGGCGAAAACCAGCGCCCAGCCGGATCCGACCAGACCACAGCCAACAACCGCCACGGTGTTCAGCGAGGTCGTGTTCATGGGCAAGTCTCCTGGAACAAGGAAAGCGGCACCGGGCGCGTGGTGCCCCGCGCCACCAATTCGGCGGGCAGCCGCAGCACGCAGCCGGCATCCACCGCGGCGTCGGGCGCGTTGAGCACCCAGGCCAGGGTTTTCTCCACCATGGCGGCCAGCGGCTGGCGCATGGTGGTGAGGTCATGCGCGGGCCAGGCGGCCATCGGGATGTCGTCGAAACCGGCCACGGCGAGATCCTCCGGCACGCGCAGCCCGAGATCGCACCGGGCCGCGTCGATAGCCCCGAGCGCCAGAATGTCCCCGGCGCAGAACAGCGCATCCGGCCGGTCGGCACGGTTCAACAATCGGCGCGCCGCTTCCCGCCCCGCGTCATAGGTGAAGGCGCCGCCGGGCTCCTCCCGCACGGCCATTCCCGTTTCCGCGCAATGCTTGATGAAGCCTTCGCGCCGCTCGCGGTGGGTGGACGTGTTTTCCTGCCCGCCGATGAAGCCCGGGCGCCGCATGCCGCCAGCGATCAGGTGCGCCGCCATGGCCGCGGCGCCACCACGGTTGTCGCAGACCACGGCCCGCGCTTCCCGAGCATCCGGCACGCGGTTGACGAACAGCAATGGCACCCCCGCCGCGGCACAGGTGGCGGTGGCTTCCGTGGTCAGGCTCGTGGCGAGCACCACCGCGTATTCGGGACGGTAGGACAGCAACAGGCGCAGCGCCGCATCCACCGCTCCGGCAGGCTCCGCGACCACCAGCATGGTGTTGAAGCCGGCGCCCTGCAGCGCCGGGCTGAGCAGCGCTAGGGCCTGCGGATAAAAGGGATTGTGCAGGTCGGCCACGACGACGCCGACGATGCGGGTGCGGCCGGTGATCATGCTGCGGGCCAGCGCATCCGGCTGGTAGCCGCGCTCGGCCGCCAGCCGCAGCACTGAGGCGCGCGTGCCGGCAGCGATGTCCGCTTCCGGGTGAAAGGCACGAGCCACGGTGGCCACGGACATGCCGAGCTCGCGCGCCAGATCCTTGATAGTGATGCGCTGCGTCAGCCGCGTGGGCATGGGCGGGCCGATCGGGTGCGCGGGCAATGCCCCGGGGTCATGGCGTCCTCCTCCATCAGGCCTCTCCGGGCCCGGATTGTTAGGAGAGAACGTTCTCGGAGCGGCGCCTCCTGTCAATGTGACCCTCATGACAGCTTCGTGAGGCAGACGCGACGTTGAGGAGCAGGCACCCTAGTTAGGTGGACCAATCGTCGGCCCACGGCTCGGGACGAACCGGAGCGCAGCATGAAAAGCGAAACGCAGCAGCCAATACGGCAATGGGAGAGGCTTGCGGGTCAGGCAGCCATTCCAGGTCTCGCAGCGGGGTTGCTGGTGACCCTGGGCACTCTGGTGTGGTCCGCGCACCAACCCTTGCCGCATCTTCCCACGCTGGACCAGTCGGTCGACATCGCCGCCGCCCAGCGCCCAACGACGCAGGGCGCAGCCCGGATGGCACCGCGCGGCATGCCTGCCGCGGCCCCCGGCGATCTTCAGGATCTTGCGGAAAGCCAAGGCCAGACCAGGGAGCAGGAGGCCGAAGCGCTGCTGGCCGAGGTGGAGGAGTTGCTGCGGCAGGCCGACGCCATGCAGGCCACGCTGGACCGCCTCGACACGCCCCGGTCCAGCTGGCCGGAGCCCGAGGTGCTGGCGGCGCTGGCGCCCGAGTCCGTTGTTGAAGCCGAACTTCCGGCGATTGCCATGGCGCTGCCGGTATCACCGGTACCGGCGCCCGGCGCGGCCGCGATTGCGAAGACGCTGCTGGTCGAACCCCCCGCCGCCATGGCCTCCCTGGCGCTGCCCGAGCTGTTCACGGCGCGCCCGGCCGAGGAAACCATGCCGTCCATGGTCGCGGCCCTGCCGCCGGCCCCGGCCGCGTCACGGCCTTCCGCACCGGCACGCAATTCCGCGCCACAGCGAACCATGACGCCGCCGCGTTCCGCACCGGTGCGCATGGCGGTGGAACGCTCCGCCATGCAGGTGCAGCCGGTCTCGATGCCCGGGCCGATGCAACGCCGCTGCCGTGCCATCATTCTCAGGGCTCAGCTAGGAGAGGAGCCGACGCGTGCTGATCAAGATTTCCTGCAGGAAGGCTGTCGCTGACGGCCGGATGCGGCCCGCGCGTCTGATGCTCGCCGGGCTTGGACTGGCGGTCCTGGCCGCCTGCGCCCATCCTGGCGGCGGCGAGGCCCAGGGCTCGTCGCGCGAGGCCCTGGCCTCGCGTACGCCATTGCCGATGCGCGTGGCGGATGCGCCGACGCCCCCGAAAACCGCGCAATCGCTGGATCAGGCGGTGCTCGACATGACGGTGGCGCTGTTTGACCGCGCCCGCATCGATCCCCCCGGGCCGTCCGGCCGCTACGATCTGGTGATCGATCCGCTGATCGACCGCGCTACCGGCGTGCAATCCGTCACCACGCGCGGCATGGAGCAGCGGATCGGCGCCGTGGTCCGCGAGCGATATCGTGATTTCGAGCTGCGGCCCTTCACCAGCGCCTCGCTGGCGGAGAAGCCGATCATCCTGCTCGGCGCCATCACGCCGGTGGCGGGAGCCGGCATCATTCCGCCGACGCGGGAGCCGCGCCCGAATGTTTACCGTATCTGGGCCGTGCTGGGCGATCTGCGCACCGGCAAGGTGGTGTCGCACGAGACGTCGTGGGTGCAGGGCGACGTCGTGGACCCGACGCCCACCGGCTTTTTCCGAGACAGCCCGACCTGGGCGAACGAGACGATCACCACCGCCTATCTGCAGACCTGTGCCGGCAATCCGGGCGACCCGATCGACCCGCGCTACCTGGAGGCCCTGCAGGCCCAGGCCTTGGTGGCCGATGGCATCCGCGCCTATGAGGGCGGCGAGCCGCGGCAGGCCCTGTCCTTCTATCAGGCGGCCTTGCAGCAGCCGGGCGGCGACCAGCTGAAGGTGCGCAACGGCATCTATCTGAGCAACCGTGCGCTGGGCGATGCGGCGGCGGCGGAGCGGGCCTTCGGCGACGTGGTGGAGCACGGTCTGGATCGTGGCCAGCTGGCGGTGAAGTTCCTGTTCCGGCCCGGCACCACCGAGTTCTGGCCGAACCGCGAGATCAGCGGCGATTACCCGATGTGGCTGCGGCAGATCGCGCACCGCACGGCGCCGCGCGATGTCTGCCTGGCCATGGTCGGACATGCCAGTCCGACCGGCAGTGCTGCCTGGAACCAGCGCCTGTCGCTCGGCCGGGCGCAAACGGTGCGGCAATCGCTGGTGTCCGAAGAAGCCGTGCTGGCCCGCCGCACGGAAGCGGAGGGTGCCGGAGCCGCCGCGCCGCTCGTGGGCACGGGCACCGACGACTTGGCCGATGCGCTGGACCGCCGGGTCGAGTTCGCGCCGGAAGCCTGCCCGTTCCCGGTGACCGCCCAACTGCGCTGACGGAGGCCGGGTTAGCCGGGGTTGCGCAGCGCCCCGACATGCGGGGCAGGGGCGTTGTCCAGTTGGACGCGGCCCTGCTCCAGCCGCAACTGCCCCGCCGCCAGCCAGCGCAGCGCGTCAGGGTACAATCGGTGCTCCTCGGCCAGCACTCGGGCCGCCAGAACGTCCTCCGTGTCATCCGGCAGCACGGGCACGGCGGCCTGTGCCACGATCGGCCCCTCATCGACGCCGGGCGTCACCAGATGCACCGTGCAGCCATGCAGCCGCACGCCCGCGGCCAGGGCGCGCGCATGGGTATCGAGGCCGGGGAAGGCCGGCAGCAGGGAAGGATGGATGTTCAGCATCCGTCCCGACCAGCGGGCTGTGAAACCCTCTGTCAGCACGCGCATGAAGCCGGCCAGCGCGATCAGCTCGATCCCGCGCGCCCCCAGCACTTCCTCCATCGCCGCCTCGAAGCCGGCGCGATCCCGGCCGAAGCGGCGCGATTCCACCACGGCCGTGTCGATCCCGGCCTCCGCGGCGAGGGCCAGCCCGGCGGCGTCGGCGCGGTTCGACAGCACCAGCGCGATCTCCGCCGGATAGGCAGGATCGGCGGCGGCGGCCAGCAGGGCGCCCATGTTGCTACCGCGGCTGGAAATCAGGATGGCGGTACGGCGTCGCCCGCTCATGCGGCGGGCCAGCCCGGCGACAGCTTTTCTACCCGCACCTCCGGCGCAGCGCCTTCGGAACCGGCCTCGACCCGACCGATGCAAAACACGGTTTCGCCATGCTCCGTGAGCAGGGCCGTGGCGGCGTCCGCGTCGGCTTCCCTCACCACCACGCACATGCCGATGCCGCAATTGAACACGCGCAGCATCTCCTCCGGCGCGATGTTGCCGTTGCGCGCCAGCCAGCCGAAGACGGGCGGCAGCGTCCAGGCGGTGGCGTCCAGCACGGCCACCATGCCGGCCGGCAGCACGCGCGGCAGGTTGCCTGGCAATCCGCCGCCGGTGATGTGCGCGGCCGCCTTCACCAACCCCGCGCGGTGCAGCGCCAGCACCGACTTCACATAGATCCGCGTCGGTGCCAGCAGTGCCTGGCCCAATGTCTGGCCGGCCGAGAACGGGGCCGGCGTGTTCGCGTTCTGGTTGGTGGCCTGCAGCACGCGCCGCACCAGGGAGAAGCCGTTGGAATGCACGCCGGAGGCGGCCAGGCCCAGCACCACGTCGCCGGCACCGACATCGGGCTTCGGCAGCAGGCCGTCGCGCTCGGCCGCACCCACCGAAAAGCCGGCGAGGTCATAGTCGTCCCGGCTGTACATGCCTGGCATCTCGGCCGTCTCGCCGCCCACCAGCGCGCAGCCGGCCTGCTTGCAGCCTTCCGCGATGCCGGCGATCACGGCGCGTGCCTGATCCAGCTGCAGCTTGCCGGTGGCGAAGTAGTCGAGGAAGAACAGTGGTTCCGCACCCTGCACCACGAGATCGTTGACGCACATGGCAACCAGGTCGATGCCCACCGCGTCATGCATTCCGGTGTCGATGGCCAGCCTCAGCTTGGTGCCGACGCCATCGGTGGAGGACACCAGGACGGGGTCCGTGTAGCCGGCCGCCTTGAGGTCGAACAAGGCGCCGAAGCCGCCGAGCGAGCCCATGCTGCCGCTGCGGCTGGTGGCCCGCGCCAGCGGCTTGATGGCATCGACGAGCGCGTCGCCGGTTTCGATGTCAACGCCGGCGTCGCGGTAGGTGAGACTGGTCATCAGGGGGCCCGATCGGCTATGCGCAAAAGACCCGGACGCAAGAGTTCCGCGAGGCCGGGTATCCAAGGGGGCGGAATGCAACATTTTCGGCGTCTCGCCGCAACCATTGTCGTGGGAAGCCTGGCCGGAATGGGCTTCGGGGCGGTGATGCAGGCGCCGGCCTTGGCCCAGGCGCTGCCGCCATTGTCGGATGCGGCGATCGACCCAGTGGCCAGCAGCACCACGCAGCGCGGCGTGCCGGCCGAGGCCACGGCGGAGAACGCGGTGATCGCCCGCACCCGCGCCATCGCCTCGGCGCAACGCATCGCCTACGAGCGGATGGCGACGGAGCTCGGCCTGCCGCGGGGCCTGAGCGATTCGCAGATCGATTCCATGGTGTCCTCGATCATCGTCGAGGAGGAGCGCAGCAGCCGCACCGGCTACAGCGGCCGTTTCACCATTAATTTCAATCCCAACCGGCTGCCGGGCGCCAACCGCGGCATGGCCGGCAGTGCGGGCGGCGCGGCGCCGCCGTTGCGCCCGGGGGATGCCGCGGCCCCGCCGGTGATGCCGCGCCAGGCACCCGCCGGCTTCATCCAGGCCGAGGTGCGCTACAGCGGCCTGCGTGAATGGCTGGAAGTGCGGCGGCGGCTGGCCAGCAACCCCGAGATCGCCTCTGTGGACGTGGAAGCCATCGCGGTGGATGGCGCCCGGCTGCGGCTGGGGCTCCGGCACGATCCGCAAACCGCAGCGCAGGCGCTGCCCTCCAGCGGGCTGGCCATGGCGCCCGGCCTGTCGCCGCAGCCCGCTTCTTCGCCGGCGCCGGGCCGGCTGGCGCCCCCGGTGCCCTGGGGTGCGCCCGCACCCGCCACGACGGTGCCATCCGCTCCGGCCGAAGCAGGGATGGGACCCTGGCAACTCGGATTGACGGGTGGCCTCTGAGGGCATTCCGGCGGGCGGCATGCTCCGCCTGCTGCCCAACGCCATCACCCTGGCACGGCTTTGCGCCGTACCGGCCACGGTTTGGCTGATCCTGCACGACCGGCTCGACGCCGCCTTTCTGATGTTCGCCGCGGCGGGCGTGTCCGATGCTCTGGATGGCTGGCTGGCACGGCGCCTCGACGCGCATTCGCCGCTCGGCGCCATGCTGGACCCGGTGGCCGACAAGGCACTGCTGGTGTGCACCTATCTGTGCCTGACTTGGCGCGGGGTGCTGCCGGACTGGCTGACCATTCTGGTGGTATTCCGTGACGCGCTGATCGTGGGCGGCGTGGCGCTGCTGGCGCTGCTGGGCCAGCCGCCGCGCATGGCGCCGCTCCGGCTGTCCAAATGGAACACGGCGGCACAGATCGTGCTGGCGGGTCTGGCCCTCGCCACCGCGGGCTTCGCCCTGCCCGCCGAAACGCTGGTGGAGCTGATGATCGTGGTGGTGGCCGTCACCACCGTGCTGTCCGGGGCGGGTTATTTCCTGCGCGGACTGCGCGGCGGGGTGCCGCTGTGAACGCAGCCCCTCCCGCTGGCCCGCGCGATCCGAACCTGCCGGTTCCCCGCGCCGGCCTTCCGCCGCTGGCGGCGTCGCCCCGGTCGGTGCGCCCGCCCGGACCCTCGGTGCGCACCGCGACCCGGGGGCAGCGCATCACGCTGGTGCTCAGCCTGCTGGCGGCCGCGCTGTTCCTGCTCTGGCTGTTCTCCAACATCCTGACCCCGTTCGTGCTGGCCGCCTGCATCGCTTACTTCCTGGATCCGGTGGCGGCCCGGCTGTCGCGGCTCGGCGTGCCGCGGGGCCTCGGCGCGCTGCTGCTGATCACCACCATCATGGCCCTGGCATTGCTGGCCCTGCTGCTGCTCTACCCGCTGATCATCTCGCAGGTCGGCACGCTGCTGGCCCGGTTGCCGAGCTACATCGCGGGGGTCGGGTCCGCCATGCAGGAAGCGGTACAGGCGCTGGAGCAGCGCTTCGGGCCAGAGGTGCTGGACACCCGGCTGCGCGACCTCGCCGTGAGCCAGATCGGCGCCATCCTGAGCTTCCTGGGCACCGCGGCAACGCGGCTGATCGGCGGCGGTTACGCCCTGTTCTCGGTGTTCACCCTGGTGGTGGTGACGCCGGTGGTCGGCTTCTACCTGCTGCGCGACTGGCCCAGCATCATGCTGCGCATCGAGCGCTGGCTGCCGCGCCGCTATGCCGCCACGCTGCGCCAGCTGGCACGCGACACCGACCGCGTGCTGTCCGCCTGGTTGCGGGGCCAGCTGCTGTGCTGCGCCCTGCTGGCCGTGTACTACGCCATCGGCCTCTCCGCCGTCGGGCTGGAACTGGGGCTGATCGTCGGGCTGACCTCCGGCCTGCTGTCCTTCATCCCCTATGTCGGCTCCATGACCGGGCTCGGTACGGCCCTGCTGCTGGCGGTGGGCCAGTTCGGCACCTGGAGCGGCATCGGCATGGTGGCGGCGGTGTTCGTCACCGGCCAGGTGGTGGAAGGCTACATCATCTATCCGCGGCTGCTGGGCGACCGGGTCGAGCTGCACGCGGTCTGGGTGATCTTCGCCCTGTTCGCCGGCGGCGTGGCCTTCGGCTTCCTGGGCGTGCTGCTGGCGGTGCCGATGGCCGCCGCGATCGGCGTGCTGGCCCGCTACTGGCTGCGCCGCTACCTGGAAAGCCCACTCTACCTCGATCCGCCGCGAACGGGTGAGTAGGGCGTCATGCCCGCCGCGACCTCCGCTCCACCTCCCGCCGGCATCATGCAGTTGGCCCTGCCACTGGACCTGCCGGTGCTGTTCAGCGGGGAGATGCTGCCGGACCGTTCCAATGCCGAGGCGCGCGCCTGGCTGGCCCGTGTCGAGGAATGGCCGGTCGGCCGCCTCGCCCTGTTCGGCCCGGAAGGCGTGGGCAAGTCGCACCTGCTGCAGCGCCAAGCGGCGGCGCATGGCTGGCGCGTCCTGTCCGGCCCCGCGCTGCGCGGGGTGCCGGAGCCGGCGCCCACCGCGCTCGACGATGCCGATGCGGCGGCCGAGGAGGCGGCGCTGTTTCACCTGATCAATGCCTGCGCGGCGCAGCGCCTGCCACTGCTGCTGGTCGGCCGCACGCCACCGGCGCGCTGGCCGGTGCAACTGGCCGATTTGCGGAGCCGGTTGCGCGCCACCGCCGCGGTGCGCATCGGCGAACCCTCCGACGCGCTGCTCGCCGCCCTGCTGGCGCGCCATTTCGCCGAGCGGCAGCTTCGCGTGCCCGAGGCGGTGCAGGACTGGCTGCTGGCCCGCCTGCCGAGGGAGGCCGCGGCAGTGGCCATCGCCGCCGCGCGGCTGGACCGCGCCGCGCTGGCCGTCGGCGGCGCCGTGACGCGCTCCCTGGCCCGCGCAGCCCTGGCCGACTGGCCCGGGTTCCAGGGCTTTGATGATGTTTCGGTGGAACTTGCCGAGCTTGCCTCGCCGGGCACGCCGGCCTTGCTGTAAGGTTCTTCGATGGACACCGACGCTCCGGCCGCCGCCAGCCGCGGCACTGCCCCCGCCCCGACGCGCCCCGCCGCCGCGCCGCGCCCCGCCGAGCCGCCGCGCCCGCGCGAGGATCAGGCACCCGCCATCGCGATGACCGCGCCAGAGCGCTTCATCAATCGCGAGCTGTCCTGGCTCGACTTCAATGCCCGCGTGCTGGAGGAGGCGGCCAACCCGCACCACCCGCTGCTGGAGCGGCTGCGCTTCGTGGCGATCTCGGCCTCCAACCTCGACGAATTCTATTCGGTCCGCGTTGCCGGCTTGGTGGGGCAGGAGCGGGCAGGCATCCAGCCCTCCTCGCCGGACGGGCTGACGCCAGGTCAGCAATTGTCGGCCATCCACGCCCGCGCCGCCGCGCTGATCGACGAGCAGCAGGCGACCTGGCGCAGCCTGCGCGTGCAGATGCGCGAGGCCGGCCTGATCGTCTGCGGCAACGAGGAACTCTCGGAAGCCGACCGGGCATGGCTGGAGACCTATTTCCTGGAGCGGATCTTCCCGGTGCTGACGCCGCTGGCGGTGGACCCGGCGCATCCCTTCCCCTTCATCACCAATCTGGCGCTGTGCATGGTGATGAAGCTGGTGCGGGAGGAGGATGGCGGCACCATGCGCGCCCTGCTGCCGTTGCCGTCCCAGATCGAGCGCTTCGTGCGCCTGCCGCCGGCCGAGGATGCCCCGCAGATCACCCCCGGCACCGGGCCGATCCGCTTTCTGCGCCTCGAAGACCTGATCAGCCTGTTCCTGCCCCGCCTGTTCCCCGGCTACATCAATGCCGAGCAGGGCATGTTCCGGCTGATCCGCGACACCGACGTCGAGTTCGAGGAAGAAGCGGAAGACCTCGTCCGCTCCTATGAGAGCGCGCTGAAGCGCCGGCGCCGGGGCCGCGCCATCCAGCTCTCGGTGGATGCGCACATGGCCGCCGACCTGGTGGATTTCGTGGTCGAGGAACTGGACGCGCCGCGCGCCGAGATCTTCGTGGTGGAAGGGCTGCTGGGTCTGGCCGATCTGAAACAGCTGATCGTGGACGACCGGCCCGACCTGCTGTTCACCCCCTACACCCCCCGTTTCCCGGAGCGCATCCTGGATTTCGGCGGCGACTGCTTCGCCGCCATCCGCGCCAAGGACATCGTCGTCCACCATCCCTACGAATCCTTCGACGTGGTGGTGCAGTTCCTCAGGCAGGCGGCGCGCGACCCCAGCGTCGTGGCCATCAAGCAGACGCTGTATCGTACCTCCCGCGACAGCCCGATCGCCCGCGCCCTGATCGAGGCGGCGGAGATGGGCAAGTCCGTCACCGCCATGGTGGAGCTGAAGGCGCGCTTCGACGAGGAGCGCAACATCGCTCTGGCGCGGGAGCTGGAAGCGGCGGGTGTGCAGGTGGTCTACGGCTTCGTCGACCTGAAGACCCACGCCAAGGTGTCGCTCGTGGTGCGGCGCGAGGGCGGCTCGCTGCGCTCCTATGCGCATTTCGGCACCGGCAACTACCATCCGGTCACCGCCCGCATCTACACGGACCTGTCCTACTTCACCGCCGATCCCAACCTGACGCGCGATGCGCAGAAGCTGTTCAACTACATGACCGGCTATGCCCGCCCCGAGGCGATGGAGAAGCTGGCCTTCTCGCCGCTGACCATCCGGCCCGCCATGCTCGGGCTGATCGAGGCGGAGATCGTGCATGCCCGGGAAGGCCGCCTGGGCGGCATCTGGCTGAAGATGAACTCCCTGGTGGACGAGCAGCTGATCGACGCGCTGTATCGGGCCAGCCAGGCCGGCGTGAAGGTGGATTGCGTGGTGCGCGGCATCTGCTGCCTGCGCCCCGGCGTGCCCGGCCTGTCCGAGAACATCCGGGTGAAATCCATCGTCGGCCGCTTTCTGGAGCATTCGCGCATCTACATCTTCGGCAACGGCCACCGCTTGCCGTCGCGCCGGGCGCGGGTGTTCATCTCCTCGGCCGACTGGATGGCGCGCAACATGGACTGGCGGGTCGAGACCATGGTGCCGGTGGAGAACTCCACCGTGCACGCGCAGATCCTGGACCAGATCATGGTGACCAACCTGAAGGACACCGCGCAATCCTGGCAGCTGCGCCCCGATGCCTCCTGGCGGCGCCTGCCGCCGGGGGCGCAACCTATCTCGGCCCATGAGTATTTCATGACGAACCCGTCGCTGTCCGGCCGCGGCAGCGCGCTGAAGCAGAGCAATGCCGCGGTGCGCCGCCGGCAGGACCGCGTCGCTCAGGACTGATCCGTCACCTCGTCAGGGAATTCCGCCACCTTGGACATCAACGCCCCCGCCACCGCGGCCGAGCTGGCCCATCCGCTGCGCAGCGGGATCGTGGATCTGGGTTCCAACTCCGTGCGCCTGGTGGTGTTCGAGGGCTCGGGCCGCAATCCGCTGGCCATCTTCAACGAGAAGGCGGTGCTGGGCCTCGGGCGTGGCTTGCAGAACACCGGCAAGCTGAACGAGGAGGCGGTGCCGCAGGCGCTGACCGTGCTGGAACGCTACGGCGCGGTGGCCCGCGGCATGGGCGTCAGGCCGCTGGAGGTGCTGGCCACCGCCGCCGTGCGCGACGCGGAGAACGGCCCGGCCTTCGCCGCCGCCATCGCCGAGCGCATGCCGGGCGTTCCCATCCGCATCCTGGACGGGGAGGAGGAGGCCTCCCTGTCAGCCGACGGAGTGCTGCTCGGCTTCCCGGAGGCGGATGGCATCCTGGGCGACCTGGGCGGCGGTTCGCTCGAGCTGGTGGAGCTGGGGCAGGGGCGGGCCGGAGCCATCGCCTCGCTGCCGCTAGGCGCCATCCGGCTGGCCGACAAGGCGGATGGCGACATCGGCAAGGCGCGCGCCATCGCCGAGGCCGAGCTGGGACGGCTGCCCTGGCTCGCGCATGGCAAGGACCGGGACCTTTATCTGGTAGGCGGCGCCTGGCGCGCCCTGGCCAAGATCCACATCGCGCAGACCGCCTATCCGCTGTCCATCGTGCATCACTACGTGCTGCGGCGGGAGGAGGCGCGCGACCTGTGCGGGCTGGTGATGGCCGCCACCCGCCGCACGCTGGAGCGGCTGCCCGGCGCGCCCTCTAAGCGCCTGCAGGACCTGCCCTTCGCCGCCGTGGCGCTGCGCCGCCTGTTGCGCGCCACCGGCGCCCGCCGCGTGGTGTTCAGCGCCAACGGGCTGCGGGAAGGCTGGTATGCCCGGCACCTCGATCCCGTGGTGCGGGGGGAGGATCCGCTGCTCGCCGCCGGCCGCGAGATGGCGGCCCGCTTCGGCCGCGACACCGCCCTGCCGGCCGCCTTGTCGGCCTGGACCGCGCCGATCTTCGTCGGCGAGACGCCGGCCAGCGGCGCGCTGCGGCAGGCGGCGTGCTGGCTCTCCGACATCGGCAGCCATGACCACCCGGATTACCGCGCCGAGCAGAGCTTCCTGCGCGTGCTGCGCCAGCCGGGCATCGGGCTCGACCATCACGAGCGCGCCTTCCTCGCCCTGGCGGTCGCGCTCCGCTACGAGCCGGAGCTGGACGCGTCCTGGCTGTCCACCGCGCGCACGCTGCTGGACAGCGTTTCGCTGAGACGGGCGGAGGTGCTGGGGGCGGCGCTGCGGCTCGCCTATACGCTCTCGGGCGGCACGCCGACGCTGCTGGCCGGCACGGCGCTGCACCTCGGCGATGGCAGGCTGACGCTGCGGCTGGTGGAGGGCGGCGGCGTTTTCGCTGGCGACAGCGTGCAGCGCCGGGTGGAAGCCCTGGCCGCCATTCTCGGCCTCGGCGCTTCGGTCGAGGTGGCGGCGGACAGAACGCCCTCCTAGCCGGCCCTGCCTGCAGAACTGCCGCGCAAGGCTGGCCGCAGGTGCAATGTCATGCTTAAGCTTCCGTCACCCTCATCGGGACGGATGGCCGGACGTGCTGTTGCGCTGGATCAGCTTCAAGGGCCGGATCGCCCTGGGCCGCTATTGGCTGCTCTACGTCCTGCCGCTGTTCGGCCTCCACTGCCTGGCGCTCGGGATCGATCTTCTGCTGTTCGGCTGGCTGGGCTGGAGCATCGATCCCGGCCTCGTGCCGTCCGCCTCCGCCACGGAGGGCGGGACGCGCTATTCCATGCATCTTGGGGAACCGGTCAGCGACGCCTGGTGGTGGCTCTCCTGCATCCCCGGCTTCGCCGGAATGACCAAGCGCTGGCATGACCGGAACCGCAGCGGCTGGTGGAGCCTGCTGCTGCTGGTACCGGTGATCGGCTGGATCTGGGTGTTCATCAGCCTGGGCTGCCGCGACGGATCCCGCGGGCCGAACCGCTTCGGCCCAGACCCGCTGGAAGCGAAGGCCTGACTCGCTCAGCCCTGGATCAGCTTCACCTTCCGGCCTTCCACTCCCAGGGCGAGCTTGCCGTTCTTCAGCGCCAGGGCGGACTGGCCGAACACCTGCCGCCGCCAGCCATGCAGCGCCGGAATGCCGGGCTCGGCCTCGGTGGCCAGCCGCTCCAGCTCGTCGGAGCTGGCGATCAGCCGGGGCGCCACGTGGTGTTCCTCGGCCTTCGCCGCCAGCAGTACCTTCAGCAGCGCGATCAGCGCCGGAGAGGCCGGGGCGCCCTGGTTCTGAGCCTGGCGGGGCGGTTCCGGCAGTTCCGCCTCGGGCAACTCCTTGGCGGCGGCCAGCGCGGCCAGCAGACCGGCGCCGGTCTTGCCGTCGGCGAAGCCCTTGGTGATGCCGCGGGCCCGGGCCAGTTCGCCGGCGGTGGCGGGCTGGGTGGCAGCGATCTCCAGCAGCGTCTCGTCGCGCACCAGACGCTGGCGCGGGATGTTGACGCGTTGGGCCTCGCGCTCCCGCCAGGCGGCGGCGGCGCGGATGGCGGCCAGGTAGCGGCGGTTGCTCGTCCGGGGCTTCAGGCGCTCCCATGCCGTGTCCGGATCCTGGCGGTAGGTGGCCGGATCCATCAGCTCGGCCATCTCCTCGGCCACCCAGGACAGCCGGCCATCCTCGGTCAGCCGCTCCACCAGGGCGGTGTAGACGCGGCGCAGATGCGTCACATCGGCGGCGGCATAGGCCACCTGCGCCGCCGAGAGCGGCCGCGCCGACCAGTCGCTGAAGCGGTGCGCCTTGTCGATCGAGGCACCGGCCAGTCCGCGCACCAGGCTGTCATAGGACGCCTGGTCGCCGAAGCCCGCCACCATCGCCGCCACCTGCGTGTCGAACAGCGGGCGGGGAGGGGCGCCGAAGCGCAGGATGCAGATCTCCACGTCCTGCCGCGCGGCATGGAACACCTTGGTCACCGCCGGATCGGCGAACAGCTCGCCCAGCGGCGCGAGGTCCAGGCCTTCCGCCTGGGCGTCGATCACCGCGACGTCCGTCTGGCCGCCGAGCTGCACCACGCATAATTCCGGCCAGTAGGTCTTCTCCCGCATGAACTCGGTGTCGACCGTGACGAAGGGTTCGGCACGCAGGCGGGCGCACAGCTCGGCCAGCGCCTCGGTGGTGGTGATCAGGACCGGGTCGGCGTCCTGCGCCTGGGTGCGTCGGCTCATGGGAACAGGGTTTAGCGAAGCCGGGCGGTGGCGCAAAGTGCGGGCGGCTCCGGGATGCTCCTTGGGTTTCGCTTGACAGCGGGCGGCGGGGCGCCCCTTCTGCGGCCCTTTCCGTCCGAGCCTCGGGGTTGAACTGATCCATGCACGCCTACCGCACCCACTCCTGCGGCGCGCTGCGCGCCAGCGACGCGGGGCAGACCGCCCGCCTTTCCGGCTGGGTGCACCGCAAGCGCGACCATGGCGGGCTGTTGTTCATTGACCTGCGCGACCATTACGGCATCACGCAATGCGTCTTCCCGGCCGGCTCGGAGGTCTTCGCGCAAGCCGATGCCATCCGCCCGGAAAGCGTGATCACCGTCACCGGCGAGGTGGTGGCGCGCGAAGGCGGCACGGTGAACGACAAGCTGCCGACCGGCGCCATCGAGCTGCGGGTCCGCGCCCTGGAGGTGCAGTCCCAGGCCGAGGTGCTGCCGATCCAGGTGGCCGGCGATCAGGAATTCCCAGAGGACCTGCGCCTGCGCTACCGCTTCCTGGACCTGCGGCGCGAGAAGCAGCACCGCAACATCATGCTGCGTGCCGGCGTCATCGCCTCGATCCGCCGCCGCATGATCGAGCAGGGCTTCACCGAGTTCCAGACGCCGATCCTGACGGCGTCCTCGCCCGAGGGCGCGCGCGACTTCCTGGTGCCCTCCCGCAACCATCCCGGCACCTTCTACGCGCTGCCGCAGGCGCCGCAGCAGTTCAAGCAGCTGGCCATGGTGGCGGGCTTCGACCGCTACTTCCAGATCGCCCCCTGCTTCCGCGACGAGGCCTCCCGCGCCGACCGTTCCCCGGGCGAGTTCTACCAGCTCGACTTCGAAATGAGCTTCGTCACCCAGGAAGACGTGTTCGCGGCGATCGAGCCGGTGATGGAAGGCGTGTTCAACGAATTCGGGGCGGGGCGCAAGGTGACGCCGGCGCCGTTCCCGCGCATTGCCTACGACACCGCCATGCTGGATTACGGCTCGGACAAGCCGGACCTGCGCAACCCGCTGCGCATCACCGATGTGACGGAACAGTTCCGCGACTCCGGTTTCGGCCTGTTCAGCAAGGTGGTGGCCGGCGGCGGCATCGTGCGCGCCATTCCGGCTCCCGGCGCGGCGGCCAACCCGCGCGGCTTCTTCGACAAGCTGAACGAATGGGCCCGCGCTGAGGGCGCCGGCGGCCTCGGCTACATCCAGTTCGCGGCGGACGGCCCCAAGGGCTCCATCGCCAAGAACCTGGAAGCCGATCGTGTGGAAGCCATCCGCAGCGCCTGCAACCTGAACCCTGGCGACGCCGTGTTCTTCGCCGCCGGCAAGAAGGACGAGACCCCGAAATTCGCCGGCAAGGTGCGGACCAGGCTGGGCGAGGAGCTGGGCCTGATCGAGCAGGGCGAGTTCCGCTTCTGCTGGATCGTCGACTTCCCGATGTATGAGCTGAACGAGGAAACCCGGCAGGTCGATTTCAGCCATAACCCGTTCTCCATGCCGCAGGGCGGGCTGGAGGCGCTGAACTCGATGGACCCGCTGGAGATCAAGGCCTTCCAGTACGACATCGTGTGCAACGGCATTGAGCTGTCCTCGGGCGCCATCCGCAACCACCGTCCGGACATCATGGTGCGGGCCTTCGAGATCGCCGGCTACACGGCCAAGGATGTCGAGGAGCGTTTCGGCGGCATGCTGAACGCCTTTCGCTACGGCGCCCCGCCACATGGCGGCTCGGCCCCCGGCATCGACCGCATGGTGATGCTGCTGGCCGATGAGCCGAACATCCGGGAGGTGATCCTGTTCCCGCTGAACCAGCAGGGGCAGGACTTGATGATGGGGGCGCCCGCGGCGGTGGAGCCGGCGCGGCTTAAAGAACTGTCCATCAAGCTGGATCTGCCGCCCGCCAAGGGTGCCGCGGCGCCCAAGGCTTCCTAAGTCCAGCGCGATGCGCGTGGCGGTCCGCTCCGCCGCGCGAGATGCTTCCCCGGGATGCCCCAGGAAAAGGACCATGCGATGCCCTTGCGCGACACCATGACCGGATACGCGATCATCCGCCCTGTGGCGGCGCTGTCCCTGGCGGCGGCGCTGGGCCTCGGCCTGATGATGTCGCCGGCTGTGGCGCAGCCCGGCATCGCCCCGGCCGCCAACGCGCAGGTATCGCCGCAATCCATGGTGTCGCATCGCGCCGCCTATAAGCTGAATCTCGACCGGGTGCGGCAGGGCGGCGAGGTGATCGGCGCCGAGGGTGCCATGCTGTTCGAGGTGCTGGATGCCTGCGATGGCTGGACCACCCGGCAGCGCCTGCAACTGACGGTGGCGGACCGCGCCGGCTCGCTGGTGGAAACCGCATCCGATTATTCCACCTGGGAAAGCAAGGACGGCAGGCGCTTGCGCTTCACCCTGACCCAGTCGGCTCAGGGCGCGGTGACCCAGCGCATCAGTGGCGAAGCCGTGCTGAAAGGCGCGGGGCAGGAGGGTGCGGTGCGCTACGAATCGCCGGCGCAGACGGAGGTGAAGCTGGCCCCGGGCACGCTGCTGCCGATGGCGCACACCATTCGCACGCTGGAGATGGCGCGCGCCGGGGAACGCCTGCTGGTGACGCCGCTGTTCGATGGCACCAGCGAGGATGGCGCGCAGGACAGCACCACCATTCTGTCCGGCTGGACCGCTCCGAAGCCCGCGGTCCGCTTTCCGCTGCTGGCGAACCAGGGCAGCGCCCGCATGCGCATCGCCTTCTTTGGCCAGAATGCCGCCAGCGCCGCCGGTGCCGCCGCGCCGGAATACGAGGTCGGCCTGCGCTATTACGCCAACGGCGTGGCCGACGAGATGAACATGGATTTCGGCGATTTCGCGGTGAACGCCGTGATGCAGAGCCTGGACCCGCTGCCGTCCGGCTGCTGAGGTCCGGCGCGGTGTCGCCCGGCCGGGAGGCTAGCCGGCTTCGCCCACCGTTTCATGCGTCCCGGCGGCGCCGCGCTGCCAATAGCCGGCGGCGCGCAGCCAGCGCGGTTCCGCGCCGCGCTCCAGCAGCGCCTGGCGCACGGCGCGGGCCACGCCGGACTCGCACGCCACCCAGGCCTGGAATGCGCCGGGCGGAAAGGAAACAGCTCCAAGCTCTGCCAACAGCCTGGCCGCCTCGCCGGCCGGCGCGCCGCGCCGATAAACCCAATGCGTCGACAGCTCGGCCGCGCTGGCGAAGGGGATGCGGTCCTCCGGATCCTCCACCTCTGCGATCACCACGGCACGCTGCCCGGCCGGCAACTCCTCCAGCCGGCGGGCGATGGCAGGCAGGGCGGTGTCGTCGCCCACGAGCAGGTGCCAGTCAAAGGCGGTGGACAGGATCAGCGAGCCGCGCGGGCCGCCCACCAGCAGGATCTGGCCGGGCGCGGCCTGCTGCGCCCAGGCGGTGGCCGGACCGGCCTCGTGCAGGGCGAAGTCGATCTGCAGCGTGTTGCTCACCGGGTCGTGGCGGCGGGGCGTGTAGTCACGCGCTGCCGGCCGCTCGGCGGCGGGAAATACGACGCCGTCCGGGCCCTGAACCGGCAGCACCGAGGCATCCTGGCCCGGTTGCAGAAAGAACAGTTTCACATGGTCTCCGAAGCCCGGGCTGTGGAAGCCGCGGAGCTCCTCGCCGCCCAGCGTCACCCGCAGCATGTGCGGCGTCAGCCTTTCGGCCGACAGAACGGTGAGGCGGCGCAGCCGCGTCACGTGGCGCTCGCGGCGGGCGGCGCGGGGGTCCTCAGGCGGATGATCGGTCATTCGGCGGGAAAGACGATAGTGAGATGCATTCGCATCTGACACTCATAAGCACTCCGGGCACGACCCGCAAGCCTCGGGCCACAATGTCAGGGGCTCTGGCATGAAGGCCCGGGGCAGGGCATCTTGTGCCCGGCCAGCCGGTGGCCTGGCCTTGGCGGGACCAGCGAAAGCCCGCCGGACTGTCGGGCGCAGCGGCCGCGCAGGCCCGCAAGATGGAGTAAGCACACCATGCGCATCCTGCTGGTGGAAGACGATGCCGAGGTCGGCCGGTTCGTGCGCAAGGGCCTTCAGGAGGCCGGCCACACGGTGGAGCATGCGCAGAATGGCCGCGACGGCCTGTTCATGGCCGCCAGCGAGGGCTTCGACCTGCTCGTGCTCGACCGCATGCTGCCCGGCGGCGTCGATGGCGTCAGGCTGGTGGAAACGCTCCGCACCCAGGGCAACCACACGCCGGTGCTGTTCCTGTCGGCGCTGGCCGGGGTGGATGAGCGGGTGAAAGGGCTGAAGGCCGGCGGCGACGACTACCTGGTGAAGCCCTTCGCCTTCGCCGAGCTGCTGGCGCGGGTCGAGGCGCTGGGGCGCCGCCCGGCGGTGGATGCGCCCGCCACGCGGCTGCGGGTGGCCGATCTGGAGCTGGACCTGCTGTCCCGCACGGTGACGCGCGGCGGCAAGAAGATCGACATCCAGCCGCGCGAGTTCCGCCTGCTGGAGCACCTGATGCGCCATGCCGGCCAGGTCGTCACCCGCACCATGCTGCTGGAGAAGGTCTGGGACTACCATTTCGACCCCCAGACCAACGTCATCGACGTGCATGTCTCGCGCCTGCGCCAGAAGCTGGACAAGGGCTTCGACAAGCCGCTGATCCACACCGTGCGCAACGCGGGCTACATGATCCGGGGCGAGGGCTGACCGCATCGCCATGCTGGAAGCCCGGCCACGCCGGCAGCATCCGGGGCCGGTCTGGCGGTTGTTCTCCTCCGCCGGCTTCCGCTTCGCGGCCTTGTTCGCCGCCGTGTTCCTGCTGGCCGCGCTGGCCTTCGGGGGGGTGCTGTGGTGGGGCACCGCCGGTGCGCTGGAGCGGCAGACCGATGCCGCCATCCGGGCCGATGCGCACGCCCTGACCGAACGCTGGCGTGACGACGGATCCGGCTCCGTGGCGGAGGCCATCGAGGAACGCCTGGCCGTCGATGCGGAAGGCCAGACCCTGTACCTGCTACAGGACGCCAGCGGCGCGCGCTTGGCCGGAAATTTGGCCGAGCTGCCGCAGCGCGACGGCAATTCCGCCTGGCAGAGCGTCACGCTGAATCATGAGGATGGCCCGCCGGGTGATGGCCGGCTGCTGCTGGTGGAACTGCCGGATGGCGGCCGCCTCGCCGTCGGCCGCGAGGTGGGCGAGAAGCAGCAGCTGCGCGACCTGCTGACCGAGGGCCTGGCTTGGGCCACCGGCGCCGCACTGGTTTGCGCCGTGATCGGGGCGTGGCTGATGCGCCGGGCGCTGGAGCGCCGGCTGGCCGCGGCCTCCGGCACCGCGGTGCTGATCGCCGGCGGCGACCTGTCGCCGCGCGTGCCGCTGTCGCCACATGATGATGAATTCGACCGGCTGGGCGCCAGCATGAACACTATGCTGGACCGCATCGCGCAGCTGATGGATGGCGTGCGCGGGGTTTCGGACGCCATCGCCCACGACCTGCGGCACCCCATCGCCCGCGCCCGCAACGGCCTGGAGGAAGCGCTGCTCGACGAGCATGACGATCCGGCGGCGCTGCGTGGCGCGATCGAGCGGGGCATTGCCGACCTCGACAACGTCACCCGCGTCTTCCAGGCGGTGCTGCGCATTGCCGAGGTGGAGCATGGCGCGCGCCGCGCCGCCTTCGCGCCGCTCGACCTCGCCCTGCTGCTGGCGGATGCGGCGGAGTTATACGGCGCCTCCGCCGAGGCGCATGGCCAGGTGCTCGAAACCGAGTGGCCGGACACGCTGCCCCTGCTGGGCGATCGCGACCTGCTGCTGCAGGTGCTGGCCAACCTGCTGGACAACGCCGTGAAGTTCAGCCCGCCGGGTGCCACCATCCGCATCGCCGCAGTGCTGAACGGCGGTTCGGTGCTGGTGCGGGTTGCCGATCAGGGACCCGGCCTGTCGGTGCCGGACCGGGCCCGGGTCGGCGAGCGCTTCTTCCGCGCCGATGCTGCGCGCACCACGCCGGGTTCCGGCCTCGGTCTCTCGCTGGTGCGGGCCGTGGTGCAGATGCATGGGGGCACCTTGTGGTTCGCCGATGCCGGCGGCCCTCCGGAGCGGCCCGGCTTGGCGGTGCTGTTCCGCCTGCCTGCCGCGGCGGAGCCTGCCGCGGCCGAGGCATGACCGAGGCTTCATCCCCCAACCATCGCCGGGCAATTCGGGAAGCGCCAGATTGCGCGGCATGTCGATGCTGCCGCCCGGCATGCTTCTGCTGTTGCTTCTGGCCGGCTCCGCGGCGGCGCAGGAGGTTCGGGTTCTTTCGCCCACCAGGATGGATTGCATCTCGCTCGCCGACCGGCTGGCGCGTCACCCGCGCGGGCGGGTCGAACCCGCGCTCAGCCTGGGCCTGGAAGGGCAGGCGCTCTGCCAGGCCGAGCATTTCCGGGCCGGCGCCACGCGGCTGCGCCGCGCCCTGCGGGCCGCGCGGGAAGAGCCGGTCCCCGGCCTCGCCCGGCCCTGATCCATGCCGCCCGGAGAAGCGGGCGTGACGGAACCAGCCGTGGCGGCGCGTCCGCCGGTGGCCGCATGGCGCACGCCGCTGGCCGGGGCTGGCAGCCTGTCGGTGGGGGTGGGGCTGGCCCGCTTCGCCTATGTGCCGCTGTTTCCGGCGCTGGTCAGCGCCGGCTGGTTGGATGGGGCCGGGGCGGGGCTGCTCGGCGCCTGCAATTTCTTCGGCTATCTCCTGGGCGCCCTCGGCGGCCGGGCAGTTGGGCGCAGGCTGGGCGTGCCGGCGGCGCTGGACCTCGGCATGGCGCTGGTGGTGCTGTCCTTTCTGGCCTGTGCGCTGCCCTGGGGACTCGGTTGGATGGTTCCGTGGCGCGGTCTCGCCGGCCTGGCAGGTGGCCTGATGATGGCGCTCGCTGGGCCCGCCGTGCAGGCGGTGACGCCGCCGGAGCGGCGTGGCGCCGCCGGCGGGCTGGTGATGTCCGGGGTGGGCTGCGGCATCATGCTGGGGGCCCTGGCGGTGCCGGCGCTGCTGGCCGCCGGCGTGGTGGCGGCCTGGCTGGGCCTGGCGGGGCTCGCGGCGCTGATCTGGCTGGCCCTGCGCCCTGCCTGGCCCACGCCGCCGCCGGGCCTGACCCGGCTGCCATCCGGGCTGCGGGCGCCGCCGGCAGTGGCGCTGCTGGCAGCCTATGGCCTGTCCGGGGCCGGCATGGCGGCACCCATGGTGTACCTGGCGGATTTCGCGGTGCGGGGCCACGGCCTGAGCGGCGCGCTGGTGGCCCTGCTCTGGGTGTTGTTCGGATGCGGCGGCGTCGCTGGAACGCTGATCGGGGGAAGCCTGGCGGGCCGGCTCGGCGGGCGCCCGGCGATGCTGGCCTGGATGGTGGTGCAGATGCTGGCGCTAGGGGTGAGCCTGGTGCCGGGCAGCATCGCGGTGCTGCTGGCGGCGCCGCTATGCGGCTTCGCCGGCGTCGGCATCTCCGCCGTGGCCCTGACCGCCTCGCGCGAGCAGGCGGGGCCGGCGGCGGGGCTGCTCTGGGCCCGCGCCACAGCGGTATACGCGGCGGCGCAGGCGATCAGTGGCTTCGCGCTGGCGGCGCTGTTCCGCGCCACCGCGGAAAGCCACGCCGCGGTGTTCGGCGCGGCGCTGCTGGTCTCGGCCGCCGGCTTCGCCATGGCGGCGCTGATCCGCCGGAAGGGTGCGGCTGCCGGCTGACAGGCTGCTTGGTCAGGTCTTCGGCTTGGCGGGCAGCGGATCGCCGGTCCATTCGTCGGTGATCAGTTCCTGCGCCTCGCTCACCTTGTTCTGCTCGTCCTCGCTGGGCGGGCGCGGGATGTAGGCCTCACTGGCTTCCTCGGCAGAAAACCGCGCTTTCGGCCCTTCCTTCGGCTTCTCGGACATGAAGGCCCCTTTCCTGGCTGGCTCCGGTTCCAACGCCCGGCGTGGCCCTGGCGTTCCAATCGCCTCAGGCGAAGAACGCCGCCACCCGCTCGGGCGCGGGCCGCCAGCGCGGCGCATTGTCCTTATCCACCAGCACCGCGCGCACGCCTTCGGCGAAATCGGCGTGGCGAGTGACGCGACGTGTAAGCGCCAGTTCCATCTCCAGGCAGTCCGGCAGGTCCAGAGTGGCGCCGCGCCTCAGCAGCTCCAGCGTCACCGCGACCGAGGTGGGCGACACCCGGTCCAAAATCGCCAGCTGCTCGGCGGCCCATTCCGTGCCCTCGGCCCGCAGCGCCGCCTCGATCGCCGGGCGGCGGTCATGCCGGAAGCAACGGTCGATGGCCGGGCGCAGCGCGGCGATGCGGCCCGGCGGCACCGGAGCGGCGAAGCGCCTGATGGCCGCCGGGTCACCCTCCGACAGCAGTGCCGCGCGAAGCTCCGGCAGGTGCTCCGACGCAACGAAATGGGTTGCCAGCCCGGCCTCCACCGCCTCGGTGCCCCGCAGCCGCGCGCCGGTCAGCGCCAGCCACCGGCCGACCCCGCCGGGCAGGCGTGGCAGCACATGGCTGGTGCCCACGTCCGGAAACAGGCCGATGGCGGTTTCCGGCATGGCCAGCAGCGCCCGCTCGGACACCACGCGGTGGCTGCCATGCACCGAGACGCCGATGCCACCCCCCATGCAGACCCCGTCGATCAGGCTGACCCAGGGCTGGGCAAAGGCGGCGATGGCACCGTTCACCGCGTATTCGGCGGCGAAGAACGCCTCGATGCCGGCCGTGTCGCCCGCCAGCGCCAATTCGCGGACGCGCCGCACGTCGCCGCCGGCGCAGAAGGCGCGGCCGCCGGCGCCTTCCAGCAGCACCATGCGCAGCGACGGGTCGGCGCCCCATGTCCGGATTGCCGCCGCGAAGCCGTCGATCATCGCCATGTCGAGGGCGTTCATGGCGCGCGGCCGGTTCATCAGCAGGCAGCCCACGGCCCCCTCGCGTCGCGCGGTCAGGCTGGGTTCTGTCATGCGGATCCTCCTTTGCTTCGGAATGCAGCGTCGCGGCGGGGCAGCCGGTTGACAAGCCGCCCCGCCTGCCGCGATGCAACCCGGCACGGGCTCAACAGGAGATGCGGGGATGGCCGAGGCGCTGGTGCGGTTCGAAGGCGTGCGCAAGGCCTATGGCCCGGCGGCATCCGGCTATGCGGTGAAGCAGCTCGACCTGTCGGTGGAGAAGGGCGAGCTGCTGACCTTGCTCGGCCCTTCCGGCTCGGGCAAGACCACCACGCTGATGATGTTGGCGGGGTTTGAGCTGCCCAGCGAAGGCCGCATCCTGCTGGAAGGGCGCGACATCGCCCGGCTGCCGCCGCACAAGCGCGGCATCGGCGTGGTGTTCCAGTCC
The DNA here is from genome assembly GCF_003604215.1 of Teichococcus vastitatis. Taxonomy (GTDB): domain Bacteria; phylum Pseudomonadota; class Alphaproteobacteria; order Acetobacterales; family Acetobacteraceae; genus Pseudoroseomonas; species Pseudoroseomonas vastitatis. The sequence goes on along the minus strand of NZ_QXGS01000001.1, from coordinate 107,447 downwards.
TACGCCCTGTTTCCGCACATGTCGGTGGCCGAGAACGTCGCCTTTCCGCTGGAGGTCCGGGGCGTGCCGAAGGCCGACCGCGCCGCCCGCGTCGCCCGCGCGCTGTCGATGGTGCGGCTGGACGGCTTCGGCGAGCGCCGTCCGTCGCAGCTGTCGGGCGGCCAGCAGCAGCGCATCGCCCTGGCGCGCGCGATGGTGTTCGAGCCGCCCATCGTGCTGCTCGACGAGCCGCTCGGCGCGCTCGACAAGGCGCTGCGCGAGGAGATGCAGTACGAGATCCGCGCCCTGCATCAGCGGCTTGGCTTGACCATGATGTATGTCACGCACGACCAGGCCGAGGCGCTGACGCTGTCCGACCGCATTGCCGTGTTCGAGGGTGGGCTGGTGCGGCAGCTGGCGGCGCCGCGGCGGATCTACGAGGCGCCGGCCAATGCCTTCGTCGCCGGCTTCGTGGGCGAGAACAACCGGCTGCCGGGCCGCGTCATCGGCTCGGACGGCAACATGACGCGCGTGGCCCTGGATTGCGGGCCGGTGGTGGAGGCGCGCATCGTCGACACCGGCGGCGCCGGGGACCGCTGCATGGTGGCGATCCGGCCCGAGCGCATCGCCGTGGCGCCGGTGAACGCCGAGGATCTCGGGGAAGGGGCGCTGCCCGCCACGCTGCAGGAAGCGATCTTCCAGGGCGACCACATCCGGCTTCGCCTGTCGATCGGGGATGGCGGCGAGATCCTGGCCAAGCGGGCGGTGGGCGGCGGCGCCCTGCCGGAGCCGGGTGGCGCGGCGGCGGTGGCATGGGATTCCCGCCATGCCCATGCCTTCGCCACCTGAGACGGCCTGCCGGTTCGTCAACGGAGCTCTCGCCCCCTGACTTCCCCGGATCCTGCGCCGCCGTTAGGGTGATCCGCATGCGGACGCGGCCGGACACCTGGCGGGCGTTGGGACGGGAGATGCTGTGCGTCCTCTTGTCCCTGTCGCTGTTCCTGCAGCTCATGGCGGGTGCCGAGGCGGCGATCCCGCGCGGCGCCCCGGTCAATCCTTCGGTGCTGTGCAGCCTGCATCCGCCGAAAAGCGAGGCGCCGCAGGAGCACCCCGGGCGCGACCAGCACGCCCTGTGCTGTATCCTGGCCTGCGGGATCGCCCAGGCCGGCCTGCCGGCGCTGCCGCCGGTGGCGCCGCTGCTTCCCGCACCGGCCGGCCGCCTGCTGTTCCACGGCTGGCCGTCGGCGCAGCCGCTGCCGGCGGGCGCCCTCCGCACCGCCTATGGCGCGCGCGCCCCACCCTTCGACGCCTGACGTCTCATCCCCCCGACCTCCGGGCCCTGCCACTCCGGCGCGGCCGCCTTCTTCCGGGATGTTCTCAGGCATGTTGTTCTCATCCAAGGCTGCGTCCGGGCGCCCGGGCGGCGTTCCCGACCTGTATCGCGCTGTCTGGCGCTGGCACTTTTATGCTGGCCTGCTGGTGCTGCCCTTCCTGATCCTGCTCGCGGTCACCGGGGCGCTCTACGCCTTTCACGGCGAGCTGGACGCGCTGATCCACCACGACAAGCTGCGGGTGGCGGTGCAGGACGCGCCGCGGCAGTTGCCGCAGCAACTGGTCGCCGCCGCGTTGCGCGCCGAGCCGGGCACCGCTTTCCGCTACACCCCGCCATCCCGGCCCGACGCCTCGGCCGAGATCGCCATCCGCAATGCGACCGGCGAGCGCAGGGTGGTGTATGCCGATCCCTATTCCGGCCGGGTGCTCGGCGCCATCGCCGAGAAGGGCACGGCGATGGGCATCGTCCGCCGCATCCACTCCCTGGCTTTCTTCGGCCCCGTCGCCAATGGCCTGATCGAGATCGCCGCCGGCTGGAGCATTCTGCTGGTCGGAACCGGCCTGTATCTCTGGTGGCCGCGGCCCGCGCGGGAGAAGGGCGGGGTGGTGACGCTGCGCGGCACGCCGCGCCGGCGGATCTTCTGGCGCGATCTGCACGCGGTGACCGGTGCCTTCGTCGGCCTGGCCCTGGTGTTCCTGGCCGCCACCGGCATGCCATGGTCGGGCGTCTGGGGCAGCGCGGTGAACCAATGGGCCAACGGTCACGATTTCGGCTACCCGGCCGGGCTGCGCGTGGCCCTGCCGATGTCGGACGAGCATCTCGGCCACAGCGCCCCCACCAGCTGGTCGCTGGAGCAGGCGCGCCTGCCACGATCCACGCATCCTGCGGCGGAGCCGATCGGGCTGGATGCCGCGGTGGCGGAGTTCGACCGGCTGGGCTTGGCGCCGGGCTACGCCGTGTCCCTGCCGGCCGGGGGCAGCGGCGTCTATTCCGGCTCCGTCTACCCGAGCGACCTGGCGCAGCAGCGCGTGGTGCACCTGGACCAGTATTCCGGCCAGCCGCTGCTGGACATGGGCTATGCCGATTACGGACCGGCCGGCCGGGCGCTGGAATGGGGCATCAACGTGCATCTGGGGCAGGAATGGGGTTTGGCGAACCAGCTCGGGCTGGTGATCGTCTGCCTCGGCATCGTGGTGCTCTGCGTCAGTGGCGCGGTGATGTGGTGGAAGCGCCGGCCGCGCGGGGCGCTGGGCGTGCCGCCCTTGCCGCGCGAGCGGCGGGTGCTGCGCGGCGTGGTGGCGATCCTGGTGCTGGGCGGGATCGTGTTTCCGCTGGTCGGGCTGTCGCTGATCGTGATGCTGGCGGCAGACCGGATGCTGGTGCGGCTCGGCGACCGCGCGCGAATGCGCGAGCCGGCGTGAGCAGCCCGGGCAGGGCGGCCTGGGCCGCCTTTGCCCGGGTTCAGCCGGTGCGTTGGGCGACGAGGCGCCGGATACGGTCCAGCCCCTCGTCCTGCAGCCCCATGCCGTCCAGGTGCTCCACGGTCTGCATCAGGTATTCGGCACAACTGCCGAGCGGTCCGGTCGCCTCGGCGATGCGGGCGGCGCTCTCGGCGTCGTCCAGGCCGTCGGCATAGGTGTCCTGCGCCCGGTCGGCGACAAAGGTGATGGCGGCCACCGGGCCTTCCGCCGTGTGCAGCGTCACCCATTGCGCGAGGTAGCCGACCGCCGCCATCTCGCGCATCCAGACCAGCCGGAGTTCCTGTTCCTCGGTGCCGGCGGCCAGCCGGAAGGCGACGCCGTCGGTGTGGCCGCCCCGGTCCAGCGCCAGCATCAGCCCGGGATGCTCGGCCGACGCGCGGCCGGCGCGCAGCCACATGCAGAAACGGCGTTGCCATCCCTGAAGCGTGGCGCGCCGCTGCTCGGCGAAGTGGAAGCTGGGGTTCCACATCAGCGAGCCATAGCCGAACACCCAGACCGGCGCCCCGGACGGGCGTGCCGCCAGGCTTTCGGCCAGGGTCGCGGCCATTTCCGCGTCGCTGCGCAGGGTCAGGCCGGGCGTGGCCCGCACCGCCGCCAGCAAGGAGCCGTCGAGCAGCGTTTCGCGCGTGATGCTGCGCATCGGCGGTGGGCTGGCGACGTCCTGGTCCATGCGCGACTCCCGATCATTCCGCCGGCTGCATCGCCGCCGGCTGCCGCTGCCGCCGCGCCATGGCGCGGGCGAGCACGTAGAACACGGGTGTAAACACCAGGCCGAAGATCGTCACCCCCAGCATGCCGGCGAACACCGCCGTGCCGAGGCTCTGCCGCATCTCCGCCCCGGCCCCCGTGGCGATGGCCAGCGGCAGCACGCCGAGGATGAAGGCCAACGAGGTCATCAGGATCGGCCTGAGCCGCGTCCGTGCCGCCGCTTCGGCGGCCTCCCACCGCGTCATGCCCTCGCTTTCCGCCTGCCGCGCGAACTCCACGATCAGGATGGCGTTCTTGGCGGCGAGGCCGATCAGCACCACCAGGCCGATCTGCACCAGCACATTGTTGTCAAGGCCACGCCACACCACGCCGGACAGCGCTGCCAGCGCCGACATGGGCGCGATCAGCACCACCGCCAGCGGCAGCAGCCAGCTTTCATACAACGCCGCCAGCAGCAGGAAGACGAACACCACGGCGAGGCCGAAGGCGATCGGCGCGGTGTTGCCCTGGGTGGTTTCCTGCAACGCGATCTCGGTCCATTCGTAGCTGTAGCCAGGGGGCAGTTCCTTGGCGAGAAGCTCCTGCATGGCGGCGATCGCCTGGCCGGTGGAAACGCCCGGCGCCGCCGCGCCCTGCACCTCGGCCGCCGGGTAGAGGTTGTAGCGCGGCACGCGGTAGGGTCCGGTGTCCGGCTCCAGCGTGGCGACGGAGCCGACCGGCACCATGTCGCCGGCATCATTGCGGGTGCGCAGCAGCGACACGTCGCGCGCGTCGCGGCGCTGCGCTTCCTCCGCCTGCGCCGTGACGCGGTAGGTGCGGCCGAGGATGTTGAAGTCGTTCACATAGGCCGAGCCGAGATACACCGACAGCGCTTCCGACACGCGGTCAAGCGGCACGCCCAGCATCTCCGCCTTGGCGCGGTCCACCTCGGCCCGAAGCGTCGGCGTCGCGGTGTTGAACAGGGTGAAGGCCATGGCGATCTCGGGCCGCCCGAAGGCCGCGGCCACGACGCGGTTGGTCACCGCCTCCAGTTCCCGGGGGCCGCGGTCGCCGCGGTCCTGGATGTACAGCTTGAAGCCGCCGCCGGTGCCGATGCCGGACACGGAGGGCGGCGGGATCACCAGCCCCATCGCCTCGCGCTGCGTCGCGACGGCGGCCTGCACCGCGCCGATCAGCCCCGGAAAGGTGATGCCGGCGGCCCGGCGCTCCTCGAAGCTGTCCAGCGTCACGAAGATCACGCCGGTGTTGGGGGCGTTGGTGAAGGTGGCGCCGTCGAAGCCGGTGAACATCACCGTGTTGCCGACGCCCGGAACCTTCATCATCTGCTCCGACGCCGCGCGCATCACCGCGTCGGTGCGGCCAAGGGTTGCGCCCGGCGGCAGTTGGAAGGCGGCGATCAGGTAGCCGCGGTCGAGCGGCGGGATCAGCCCGGTCGGCGTCGCGCGGATGGTCTGCCCGGTCAGCAGCAGCAAGCCGCCGAACAGCAGCATGACGATGGCCGACATGCGCACCAGCCGCCGCGTCATCGCGCCATAGCCGAGCGACAGCGCGTCGAACACCTTGTTGAAGCCGCGGAAGAACAGGCCGAAGGGTGCGCCCACGACCGCCCGCCAGCCAGTGGCCCGGTGATGCGAATGCGGCCGCAGCAGCAGCGCCGCCAGGGCAGGGGAAAGGGTCAGCGACACCAGCGCCGAGAGCAGCGTGGCGACGGCGATGGTAACGGCGAATTGCTGGTAGAAGGCGCCGGCCAGCCCCTCGATGAAGGCGGTGGGCACGAACACGGCGCACAGCACCAGCGCGATCGCGATCAGCGCGAAGCCGACCTCGTCCATGGTGCGGCGCGTGGCGGTCACGGGGTCGAGGCCGTTCGCCAGGTGCCGCTCGACGTTCTCCACCACCACAATGGCGTCGTCGACGACGATGCCGATCGCCAGGATCAGGCCGAACATCGATAGCGAGTTCAGCGAGATGCCGAGCGCCCCCATGAAGGCGAGCGTGCCGATGATCGAGATCGGGATCGCCACCAGCGGAATGATCGAGGCGCGCCAGGATTGCAGAAACAGGATCACCACCAGCACAACCAGGATGATGGCTTCCACGAAGGTATGGATCACCGCCTCCATCGACTGCTCGATGAACTGGGTGGTGTCGTAGACGATGCGGTAGTCGACGCCGGGCGGGAAGTCGCGCTTCGCCGTCTCCAGCGTCCGGTGCAGGGCGCCGGCGGTGGCCAGCGCGTTGGAGCCCGGGCGCTGGAACACGGGCATGGCGACGGCGCTTTCGCCGGTAAGGTAGGCGCGCAGGGTGTAGTCCTGGCTGCCCAGTTCGACCCGCGCAACATCCTTCAGGCGCAGCGCGGCGCCGCCCTCGCCGGTGGCGACCACGATCTCGCCGAATTCCTCCACCGAGCGCAGCCGGCCGAGGGCCGAGATGTTGAGCTGGAACGCCTCGCCCGAGCTGTTGCTGGTCGGCGCCTGGTTGAGGCCGCCCGCCGCCACCTGCACGTTGGCCCGGCGCAGCGCCGCCACCACCTCGCCCGGCGTCAGGCCGCGCGCCGCGATGCGGGCGGGGTCGAGCCAGACGCGCATGGCGTAGTCGCCGCCGCCGCCGAACAGCTGCACGTCACCGACGCCGTCGAGCCGCGCGAGGCGATCCTTGATGTTCAGCGTGGCATAATTGGCGAGATACTGGTCGCTGCGGGATTTGTCGGGCGACACCAGATGGATCACCATCATGATGTCGGGCGAGGCCTTCCTGACGATCAGCCCGAGGGTGCGGACGTCGGCGGGCAGGCGCGGCTCGGCGATGGCGACGCGGTTCTGCACCAGCACCTGGGCCTGGTCGATGTCGGTGCCCTGCTCGAACACCACGTTGACCGTCAGCCTGCCATCGCCGGTTGACTGGGAGGAGACGTAGAGCATCCGCTCGACGCCGTTGATCTCCTGCTCGATGGGGGAGGCGACCGTTTCCGCGATCACGGAGGCGGAGGCACCCGGATATTGCGCCGTGATGGTCACGGTGGGCGGCGCGATCTCGGGGTACTCGCTGATCGGCAGCCGGGTCCCGGCGATGACGCCGATGATCAGGATGGCGATCGAGATCACCGCGGCGAACACCGGCCGGGCGATGAAGAACTGGGCGAAGCGCATGGCGCCGTTCCTTTCTCAGCGCGCCGCGGCGAGGCGGCCGTCGGGTCCGCGCGCCTCCGCCGTGACGCGGCCGCCGGGACGTGCCAGGTGCAGCCCGGCGGTGATCACCCGGTCGAGCGGGGAAAGGCCCTCCCGGACCACGCGCAGCCCGTCGACGAGCGGGCCCAGCGTCACCGGCTTGGCCACCACCGTGCCATCCTCGGCAACGGTCATCACCACGCGGCTGGCCTGGTCGGCGGCGATGGCGGCATCGGGCACCAGCAGCCGCTCGCCCTGGCCGGCCGGCAGGCGCAGCCGGGCGAACACGCCGGGCGTCAGGAACAGGTCGGGGTTCGGCAGCAGCGCGCGGGCGCGCAGGGTGCCGGAGCGGGCGCTCAGCTCCGTGTCGAGGAAATCGAGTTGTCCGCGCCGGTCCCAGTCGGTTTCATCCGACAGCTTCAGCCGCACCTCCGGGGCCGCGGCGTCCTGCCGCGCGCCGCCGCCGCGCGCCAGGCGCAGGTAATCGGCCTCGCTGAGATCGAAGCTGGCATAGATCGGGTCCAGCGTCAGGATGGTGGTCAACGGCGTTTGTCCCGCCTGCACCAGATTGCCGGCATCGACGCGACGGTCGGAGGCGCGGCCGGGCTGCGGCGCGCGCACCTCGGTCCAGGTCAGCTCCAGCTGCGCCTCATGGAGCCGCGCCTCGGCATCGGCCAGCTCGGCCTCAGCCTGCCGCTCCGCGGCGCGGCGGGCATCGAGCTGGGCCTGCGGGGCGATGCGCCCCTCGATCAGCGGCAGGGTGCGGCGGATATCCTGCCGTGCCAGCTCCAACCTGGCACGGGCGCCGTCCCGCGCCGCCTCGGCACTTTGCACGGCGATGGCGAAGGGGCGCTTGTCCAGGGTGAACAACAGGTCTCCGGCGCGCACGATCTGGCCATCGCGGAAATGCACCTGTTCCACCAATCCGGAGACGCGGGGCCGCAATTCCACCCGCGCCGAGGGTTCCAGCCGGGCGATGTGCTCCTCCCACTCCGTCAGCTGGCGGCGCTGCGGCTGCTCGACGGTCACGGTGGGCGGCGCGGGCTGGGCGAAGGCGGGGGTGGCGAGGGCCAGCGAAAACAAAGGAAAAGCCAGAAAGGTCTTGCGAATGAGGGTCGGCATTGCCTATCTCCATGGCCGGATGATACCGACCGGTTCGTACCATTGATACGAACCGGTCGGTCACATTGCAAGATGCCGCGAAACACCAGCCGCGGCACATATCCAGCGGGAGTGGGAAAACAGCCGTGTCCGAAACCCCGAAAGCCGGGAAACGCGACCCCCGTTCGGCCGCGGAGCGCCTCAAGGACGTGGCCAAGGAATTGTTCTACAAGCAGGGCATCCGCGCCACCGGCGTGGAGGAGCTGTGCCGCGTCGCCGGCACCACCAAGATCAGCCTGTACCGCGCCTATCCGTCCAAGGACGAGCTGATCGCCTCCGTGCTGCGCGATGACTGCAGCGCCGATGCCTGCTGGTTCGATAAGACGCGTGACGAGGCGATCCCGCCGCGCGAGCGACCGCGGGCCTATCTGCTGGCGGCGGCCGAGGCGATGCGGGTGAACGGGTATCGCGGCTGCCCCGTGGGCATGGCGATCGTCGAATTTCCGGATCCGGAGCACCCAGCGCGGCGGGTGGCCGATGCCTACAAGCTGAAGGTGCGCCAGGCCATCCATGGGATCTGTGCCGAGGCGGGCGCGGCGGAGCCGGAAGTGCTCGGCGACGCGCTGTTGATGATGATCGAGGGCGCCTACGCCTCAGCACCTTACCTTGGCCATCTCACCGCTGCGGATTCCCTGCAGCGCACCGGGCTGAAGCTGCTCGACGCCGCGCTGCCGCCCGAGTGAGGTGGCGGCGCCCCTTCGCAAGTGTCGCGTTCCGGCTCTAGGATCGTTCCGCACCAGGCGCCGGCCGGCGCCCATTCGGGGGGGAGTGCGGAACGATGCTGCGACGGGGTATGGGCGCCATGCTGGCGCTGGGTGCGGTGTTGCTGGCCACCGGAGGCGCCCACGCTCAGGGCGGCTCGGGACGGGACTTGACGGTGGTGTCCTGGGGCGGCGCTTATCAGGACGCGCAGCGCGACATCTTCTTCCGCCCCTTCCAGCAGGACACCGGGAGCCGCCTCCTGGAGGAAACCTGGGATGGCGGCGTCGGCGTGTTGCGCGCCAAGATCCAGTCCGGTGCCAACAACTGGGACGTGGTGCAGGTCGAGAGCGAGGAATTGCTGATCGGCTGCGAGGAAGGCCTGTTCGAGAAGATGGACTGGTCCGCCATCGGCGGGAAGGAGCGCTTCATTTCCTCTGCCGTCAGCGAGTGCGGCGTCGGCAACATCCTGTATTCCTTCATTCTGGCCTATGACAAGGCGCGCACGCCGACCGGCCCGGCCAATTGGGCCGAGTTCTTCGACACGCAGAAATTCCCCGGCAAGCGCGGCCTGCGGCGTGGCCCCAAGGCGACGCTGGAGATCGCGCTGCTGGCCGATGGCGTGGCGCCCGGCGAGGTCTACAAGGTGCTGGGCACCAATGCCGGCGTGGACCGCGCCTTCCGCAAGCTCGACAGCATCAAGGGCGACCTGATCTGGTGGGAGCGCGGCAGTCAGCCGGCGCAGCTGCTGGCCTCGGGGGAGGTGGTGGCCACGGTGGGCTATAACGGCCGCATCACCGCCGCCAACCAGGGCGATGGCCGCGATTTCGGCATCAGCTGGACTAACAACCTGTTCACCCTCGACAGCTGGGTGGTGATGAAGGGCACGCCGAACAAGAACAAGGCGCTCCAGTTCATCAACTTCGTCACCCAGCCGGCGCGGCAGGCCGAGTTGCCGCCGCGCATCCCCTACGGCCCCACCGCCAAGGGTGCCCAGGACGGGTTGTCGCCTGCCGTGCTGGCCAACCTGCCGACCGAGCCGAAGAACGCCGAGGGCTCGCTGCAGATCAGCGACCAGTTCTGGCTGGACAACCTCGACAAGCTGAACCAGCGCTTCAACACCTGGGTCGCGCGGTGACGCGGAGCCGGTCCATGGCGGTGCGATGAGCGCCCGCTGGAAGGCGGCGGCGCTGGTGGCGCCGCTGCTGCTGTTTCTGCTGGCCGTGTTCGTGGCGCCGATCGGCGCCTTCCTGCTGCGCGCGGTGCAGGAGCAGGACGTGGCGCCGGTGCTGCCGCGCACCGTTGCCGCCCTGTCGGACTGGGACGGCGCTGCACTTCCGGGTGATGCCGCCTTCGCCGCCCTGGCCGAGGATCTGCGCGAGGCGCGCGCCCGCGACCAGGAAACTAGCGCCGGCGCGGTGGCACGGGCTGCGGCGCGGCTCAACGCCGACTGGCCCGGCTTCCGCTCCCTGCTGCCGATGACCGCCCGTCGCATCGTGGCGGCTGAGGGGCCCCCGCGGGACGCGTTGCTGTCGATCTCCGAAGATTGGGGCACGCCCCTGCCCTGGGGGGCCATCCGCCGTGCCGGCGGCCCGGTGTCCGATTTCAACCTCCTGGCCGTGCTGGACTTGAAGCGCGATGCCGCCGGCGACATCGCCGCCGCGCCGGCCGGGGAAGCGATCTTCCGCAGCGTGCTGTGGCGGACCTTGTGGATCGGCGGCTTGGCGACGCTGATCTGCCTCGCCATCGGCTATCCGCTGGCCTGGCTGATGGCCACCGCCCCGCCGCGCTGGGTGCCCTGGCTGGTGGCCGGGGTGATGCTGCCGTTCTGGACCAGCCTGATCGTCCGCACCGCGGCCTGGATGGTGCTGCTGCAACGCGAGGGGGTGGTGAACGCCGCCCTGCAGGCCCTGCGCATCACCGCGGAGCCGCTGCCCCTGCTGTTCAACCGGGGCGCCGTGCTGCTGGCCATGGTGCACATCCTGCTGCCCTTCATGGTGCTGCCGATCTACGGCAGCCTGCGGGCGCTGGACTGGCGGCTGCCGCGCGCCGCCATGTCGCTCGGCGCCTCGCCGCTGCGCAGCTTCCTGCGGGTGTCGCTGCCGCTGTCGATGCCGGGGGTCGGCGCGGGCTGCCTGCTGGTGTTCATCCAGGCACTCGGCTTCTACGTCACCCCGGCGCTGCTCGGCGGCGCCAATGACCAGATGGTGCCCTATTTCGTTGCCTTCTATGCCTCGCGCACGGTGAACTGGGGCATGGCGGCGGCGTTGTCGGTGCTGCTGCTGGTGGCGGTGGCGCTGGTGGTGGCGCTGTACGGAAGGCTGGTCGGCTTCGGCAAGGTGCGCACCGCATGACGCCGTCACGCATCCTGCTGTGGTGCTTCGGCACCCTGGCCATCCTGTTCCTGATGGCGCCGGTGCTGGCGGTGCTGCCGCTGTCCTTCTCCTCCGGCTCCTTTCTGTTCTACCCGCTGCCAGGGCTTTCGCTGCGCTGGTACGCCGATTTCTGGAATTCGGAGTTCTGGCTGCCGGCGCTGTGGAACAGCCTGAAGGTCGGCACCGGGGCGGCACTGGTGGCGGGCAGCCTCGGCACGCTGGCAGCCTTTGGCCTGTGGCGTGCCGAATTTCCGGGCAAGAGCCTGGTGATGGCGGTGCTGCTGGCGCCGATGGTGGTGCCGGCCATCATCGTCGCCGTGGCGCTGCTGCTGGCGTTCGGCCCGCTCGGCCTGACCAACAGCTTCACTGGGCTGATCCTGGCGCATGCGGCGCTGGGCGCGCCTTTCGTGGTGGTCACGGTGCTGGCGGCGCTGCAGCAATTCGACGCCGTGCAGCTGCGCGCCGCATCCTCTTGCGGGGCCTCGCCGCTGCGCGCCTTCCTGCGCGTCTGCCTGCCGCAGATCCTGCCGGGCGTCGCGGCGGGGGCGGTGTTCGCCTTCGCCACCTCCCTGGACGAGGTGGCGGTGGCGCTGTTCATCAGCGGCCCGGCGCAACGCACCCTGCCGCGGCAGATGTTTTCCGGGCTCAACGATTCGATCAGCCTGACCATCATGGCCGCGGCCATGGTGCTGGTGCTGCTGTCCGCGCTGCTGCTGCTGGCGGTGACGCTGTTGCGTCGCCGCAGCCCGTGACAGCGGCCCCGCTCTGTGGCAAAAGCTCCGCGCCTCACTGCGGGTGTGGCGGAATGGTAGACGCGACGGACTCAAAATCCGTTTCTGGCAACAGAGTGTCGGTTCGAGTCCGACCACCCGCACCAAGACTTGGCCATTTTCCGCAAACGGCATCGGCACCACGCCGCCATCCGACACTGCGGCCCCATCATGGCCCTGAGGGACGGCGCAGCAACGGCCAACGGTGGGCAACAGCTCGCCCCTGACTTGCGGTCACCTCGCGGAGGCTAGCCCGCGATCACCTTGCCACCGGCCGCGGGGCCGGAGCGGGCCGAAGGATCAGCGATCGGTGAGGCGAAGCTCGATGCGACGGTTGCGGGCCAGTGCCTCGGGCGAATCGCCCGGATCCAGGGGCTGGTTGTCGCCGAAGGCGGCGGCGGCCACGTGGTTGGCCGGCAAGCCCTCGCCGATCAGGAACTGCGCCACGGCGATGGCCCGCGCCGCCGACAATTCCCAGTTCGAGGCATAGCGGCCGCCGCCCCGCACTGGGTTGCGGTCGGCGTGGCCGTCGACCCGCAGGATCCAGGGCAGGTCGGCCGGGAAGCGCTGGCTGACATCCTTCAGGACCCCGGCCAGGGAGCGCAGCTGGGTGCGCCCCGCATCTGACAGCTCGGCGCCGCCCACCGGGAACAACACCTCGCCCTGGAACACGAAGCGGTCGCCGACCACGCGGATTTCCGGCCGCTCGCCCAGCACGTCGCGCAGGCGCCCGAAGAAGTCGGAACGGTAGCGCTGCAACTCCTCCACCCGCGCCGCCAGGGCGGCGTTCAGCCGCTGGCCTAGCGAGGTGATCTGCGCCTCCTTGTCGCGGCCGGCGGCTTCCTCGGCATCCAGCAGCCCGGCGATGCGCGACAATTCGGAGCGCAATTCGGACAGCTGCCGGTTCAGCAGCGCCACCTGGGCGCGGGCGCTGTCGGCGAGGCGGGTTTGCTCGGCGGCACCGATCTCGGCCTGCTGGCGTGACCGGGTTTCGCCCTCGGCGCGGGCCAGCGCTTCGGCGGCGCGGCGCTCCAGCTCGTCGCGCAGCGCGGTGAGGGCGCGGATCTGGTCGGCCAGGCGGGACAGCTGCTGCGCCTGCTCGGCATTGCTGGCGCGTTCGCTCTGCAGCTGCTGGCGGGCCTCGGTCAGTTCGCGCACCGTCTGGGCCGTGCCGCCGCCCAGTGCCTCGGCGCGGGCCTGCGCCTCGGCGAGACGCTGCTCCAGGCCGGCGATGCGGGTGCTGGCACCGCTGCTGGAAAGCTCCAGGTCGGACAGCCGCGCCTGCAGCCTCGTGCGCTCCTCCAGCAGGCGGTCGCGCTCGGCTGCCTGGCGATCACGCTCCTCGCCCAGCGCGCCGGCCTGGGCCTGCGCCGCCTCGCGCGCCGCCGTGGCCAAGCGCAGTTCCTCGGTCAGCCGTCCGACACTGGCGCGCAATTCGCTGCCCTGGCCGCGCTCCAGCGCCAGCAGGTCGGTCAGCTCGGCGACCTGCCGGTCCAGCCGGTCCAGCGCCTGATCGCGCGACGACAGCGTGGCGGACAGGAAGCCCTGCGCCAGCACAAACACCAGCAGCACGAAGATGATGACCATCAGCAGGGTGGACAGCGCGTCCACATAGCCGGGCCAGGCATTCGGCTGCTCGCGGGCGCCGCGGCGACGACCGAGCGGCATGCTTCAGGCCCTCCCGCCCGAGGCCGCGCGGCTCACGGGTTTTCCTCGGCCAGCGCCGCGATGGTGCGCGCCAAAACCTTGATCTCGCTGCGGATCTCGGCGGTGGACTGGGCACGGCCATGCGCCAGATCCTCGCACAACCGGGCCATGTAGACTTCGAGGTTGCGCAAATGGGTGCGGGACGCCTCGTCCAGCGCGCCATGCGCCTGGATGTGGTTCTGCGCCTCGGCCAGCCGCTGCAGCGCGGGCACGAGGCCGGCCTGATGCTCGGCGAAGCGCTGCATCTGCGCCTGTTGCGCGCGCATCTGGTCCGCCATGGCAGCCAGCCGGTCATTGAGGCTGTTCAGCGCCTGGATGGTGGTGGCGCGGCCTTCCTCGCCCCGCGCCAGGATCGATTGCAGGTTTTCCAAGTTCTCGGCGGTCTGCTCGAGCAGCGCATGAACATAGGCGGGCACCGAGCCGCCCAGCTCGCCATCGCCGCCGATGGCGCCCGTGGACAGGCGGGTGACGCCGGCCAGCCATTCCTCCAGCTCGTTATAGAAGCGGCCCTGCGCCTGCCCGGCGGTGAGATCGAGGAAGCCCAGGACCAGCGCCCCGGCAAGACCCAGCATGGAGGAGGAGAAGGCGACCCCCATGCCGGTCAGCGGCTGCGCCAAGCCGGATTTCAGCTGGTTGAACAACTGGTTCAGGTCGCCGGAGCCGACCGACATGGTGTTGATCACCTCGGCCACCGAGCCGATGGTCAGGATCAGACCCCAGAAGGTGCCGAGCAGGCCGAGAAAGATCGACAGCCCGGTCATGTAGCGCGACAGCTCGCGCCCCTCGTCGAGCCGTGCGCCGATGCCGTCCAGCACCGAGCGCATGGAGGAGGCCGACAGCGCCAGACGGTCGCCGCGCCGCGTCGCGAACATCGAGGCCATGGGCGCCAGCAGGCGGGGAGGCGGGCGCGTTCCGGCGCCCGGGCGCGGCGCGCGGAAGCCTTCCAGCCACTCCACCTCCCGCTTCAAGGCCATCACCTGCCGAATGTTCCAGGCGATGCCCAGCAGCAGCACCGCCAGGATCACGCCATTCAGGATCGGGTTGGCCGCGAAGGCGCTCAGCAGCGTGCCCGACAGCACCGCCACCAGCACCAGCACGGCGGCCAGGAACAGCACCATGCGCATCAGGAAGTGGGTCGGGCGTGTCATGCGCTGGCTCACGGTTGGCGGGCGCCGCTCTGGCGCTCCGGCGGTTGGTTCCGGTCCTGGTTCCGCTGGCCGGGGGGCAGCAGCTCGATGCTGTCGCGCGCCTCGGCGGTGCGGCCGAGCGGGCGAACATCGATGCGGGTGCCATCCAGCCCGGCTTCTTCCAGCGTTTGCCGGATCGCGAGGCCGTGGGCCAGCGATTCGCGCCGCGCCACGGAGAGATCGTCCTCCGGCCCTGCCACCTGCGCCGACACGGTGACGCGGCCGGTGGTGGACTGGTCCAGCCAGCGGGCGATCTCGGCCATGCTGGCGCGGGCGGCGGCGTCGAGGCGGCCCTGCGCCAGCGCACCGTTCAGCCGCCAGCCGCCGCCAGGCAATGCTTCCATCCCGCGCGCGAGGCTGATGCCCGGCTGCGGTAGGGAGGTGGCGGGCCGCGGCGGCCGCGTCAGGTCGGGGGGCGTGGGGGCGGAGGCTGCGGGGTCGGCCGGCAGAGGCTGCGCCGGAAGCGGCGCGGCAGCCAGCAGCAGAACCGGGACGAGGCGACGGACCAGGACAAGGCGAGGCAGCATGATGGCGCCACCCTAGAGCAGATCGCGCCCAGGCGGAAACGGCAGCGGAGACGGCGGCGGAAACGGCCGCAGGCAGGGTGGCGGCTGCGGCGCTGCCGAAGGCTCCGCAGCCGCTGCCGGGATCAGCCCTCGCTGCGGGCGCGGCTGACCGCGGCGATGCCTTCCTGCACCACTTCGCGCAGCTTCGGCTGCAGGAAGGGGTTGCCGGCCACCACATTGCCGGTGGGGTAGGGGTCGTTGCCTTCCGGGTCGGTGCAATAGCCGCCGGCTTCCTTCAGGATCACCATGCCGGCCGCCATGTCATATTTCTGCAGCCCGAGTTCCCAATAGCCCTCGTAGCGGCCGGCGGCGGTCCAGGCGAGGTCGAGCGCCGCGGCGCCCATGCGCCGCACCCCGGCGACCTGCGGCATCAGCTTGGCCAGCGTGGCCGAGAACTCCGCCTTGCGCTGCACCTTGGCGAAGGGGATGCCGGTGGCGAACACCGCCGACAGCATGTCCCGCCGGCCGGACACGCGCAGCCGGCGGTCGTTCAGGAACGCGCCCACGCCCTTCTCGGCCCAGAACAGCTCGTCGGCGGCGGGGTTGTAGATGACGCCCGCCATGATCTCGCTCGTGGATTCGCCGGTGCGCTTCTCGATGCCGATCGAGACGCACCAGTGCGGGATGCCGTGCAGGAAGTTGGTGGTGCCGTCCAGCGGGTCGATCACCCAGCGCCATTCCCAGTCGGCGGCACCGGTCTCGCCCTGCTCCTCGCCGAAGAAGGCGAAGTTGGGCCGGGCGCGGCCGAGCTCGGCGCGCAGCGTTTCCTCGGCCCGCAGGTCGGCCTGCGACACGAAGTCGCCGGGGCCCTTCATGCTGACCTGCAGCTGCTCCACCTCGCCGAAATCGCGCAACAGGCGGCGGCCGGCCTTTTGGGCGGCGGCGACCACGACGTTCAGGGCGGGGGAAAGGCGTGCGGAAGGAGCCATCTCGGGGGGAACTCCGGTGCGGAATGGGGCAGGCGCCCCGCCGGGACACAGACAGGCCCGGCCAGGAGGCCACCAGGGCGGGGCCGCATGGCCCCCGCGATCGAACAGGTGCCGGGGCCTGCGGCCCGGCAGGGTCCGGCGGGCGTCGCGCCCGCCGCGGCGGATCAGCCCTTGGCGCGCTCGACGTAAGAACCGTCCTCGGTCTTCACCACGATCTTCTCGCCGGCGGTGACGAAGGGGGGCACCAGGGTCTTCACGCCGTTCGACAGCAGGGCCGGCTTGTAGGAGGAGGAGGCGGTCTGCCCCTTCACCACCGGATCGGCCTCGGCCACTTCCAGCACCACGCTGGCCGGCAGCTCCATGCCCACCGGGTCGCCCTCGATCAGCTTCACCGACACCGTCATGTTCTCGACCAGGAAGGGCAGGCGGTCGCCCAGGATGGCGGCCGGCACCACGGTCTGCTCAAAGGTCTCCGGGTCCATCAGCACGAGGTTCTCGCCATCGGCGTAGGAGTAGGTGAACTCCTTGTCCTCGGTCATCAGCCGCTCAACCGTGTCGGCGGTGCGCCAGCGGTCGTCCTTCTTGGTGCCCGTCTTGATGTCGCGCATCTCGACCTGGATGAAGGCGCCGCCCTTGCCCGGGGTGATGATCTGGATCTTCAGCACCGTCCAGCGCCGGCCCTCATACTCGATGACCTGACCGGGGCGCATCTGGTTGGCCTGCTGCTTCATGGGCGGGGCACCTGCTTCTCGATGGACTGAATGAACGAACCGTTCCGCACGTTGCGGGCGGTGGCCCGGGCGGGTAGGAGCGCGGGCGCCTTTACTCCCGCCGGCAGGGGCTTGCAACCCGCCGCCCTCGGCGAGCAGGGGGCGTACCTTAACCAAGTTGGAAGAAGTGGCGGCCTAAGCTGCGGCCAGATGCGCTCTGCTCCGGTGCCGCATCTTGAACGGGAGAGGCGCCATGGTTCCGACGGGAATGCGACAATATGTCGTGCAGCGATCCACGAGCCGGATGCCCGCGGTGAGCCAGCGCATGGCCGACGCGCTGCTGTCCTTCATCCTCTCGCTGATCACCTATGCGGCGGCTGTCTGGTATGACGGCTTCGAGGCGCTGACGGAGCTGATCGCCGCGCACGAGGAATGGCAGATCGACGAGATCCTTCCGGCCCTGTTGATCTCGCCCCTTGGCCTCTTGTTCTTCGCCTGGCGGCGTGCCCGCGAGGTGCGGCGGGAGGTGGCGCTGCGCACCGGCGCCGAGGAGGAGGCGCGGCGGCTGGCGGCGCATGATGCGCTCACCGGCCTGCCCAACCGCCGCCGCCTCGGGCAGGCGCTGGAACAGGCCCTGGCCGGAGATGCGCCCGCTCTCGGGCAGCGGGTGGCGCTGTTCGTGATCGACCTCGACCGCTTCAAGCCGGTCAACGACCTCCATGGCCATCCTGCCGGGGATCGCCTGCTGCAACTGGTGGCGGAGCGGCTGCTCGGGCTGGCGCGGGAACAGGACACCGTGGCGCGGCTGGGCGGGGACGAGTTCGCCATGGTGGTCTGGCTGCCGATCGACGGCGCCGGCCCGGTCAGCCTAGCCGCGCGGATCGTCACCGCGCTTCAGACCGAATTCGACCTGGGCGGCGGCACAACCGTGGTGGTCGGCGCCAGCGTCGGTGCCGTCCTCGCACCGGAAGATGGGCAGGACGCGGCGCAGTTGCTGCGCCAAGCGGACATCGCGCTGTTCCGCGCCAAGCAGGAAGGCCGTGGCTGCTTCCGCTTCTTCGAAAGCGGCATGGACGCCCAGTCGCGCGAGCGCCATGCGCTGCAGCATGATCTGCGTCAGGCGATCCGCAGCGGCGTCATAAGGCCTTATTTCCAACCCTTGTTCGAACTCGCCACCGGCCGCCTCTCCGGCTTCGAGGTGCTGGCCCGCTGGACTCATCCGGACCGCGGCGAGGTCCCGCCCAGCACCTTCATTGCCATCGCGGAGGATGTGGGACTGATTGTTCCACTCACGGAAGACATCCTGCGGCAGGCCTGCCGGGAGAGCCTGAACTGGGCGGCCGGCCCGACCATCGCGGTCAACCTCTCGCCCATCCACCTCAGCGACCGGGCGCTTCCCGCCATGGTACAGGGCGTGCTGGACGATACCGGCTTCCCGGCCGGGCGGCTGGAACTCGAGCTCACCGAGAACGCGCTGATCGCCAACGCGACCCAGGCCTTGATCAACATCCGCGCCTTGAAGCAGATGGGGGTGCAGCTGGCGCTGGACGATTTCGGCACCGGCTATTCCAGCCTCAGCCATCTGCGGACGCTGCCCTTCGACAAGATCAAGATCGATGCCAGCTTCATCCGCTCCATGGCGTGCCACCCGGAGAGCCGCAAGATCGTTGCCGCGGTGGTGGGGCTCGGCCAGAGCCTGGGGCTGCCCACCGTCGCGGAAGGCATCGAGGACGCGCCGCAGGCGGAGGCGCTGCAGGCCATGGGCTGCAATGTGGGGCAGGGCTGGCTGTTCGGCCGCGCCATGCCGGCGGCCGAGGCGGCCACGATCGCCGCGCAGGGCTGCCCCGGCGTCCAGGGCGCGGCGCCGGCGCTGGCTGCGCCGGCCTGACTCAAAACGCGGCGCGGCCGAACACGGCGTGCAGCAGCATGAACAGCGTGCCGCCGGCCAGGAACCCGACCAGCGTGCCGTTCACCCGCACATATTGCAGGTCCCGCCCGACCCGCAGCTCGATCTTGTCTACCACGGTGGCGGTGTCCCAGCGCGCCACCACCCCGGCGATGAAATCGGCGATCTTCGCCTGGGCCGAGGGCAGCGCGCCACGCAGCATCCGTTCGACGCCGCCATTCAACTGGTCCCGCATGCGCGCATCCTCGGCCAGCATGGCGCCGAGATTGCTGAACAGCCCGGCGATCAGGGAAACGCCGCGCCCATCCGGCCGGGCGGCATCCGCGGCCAGCGCCGCCTTCATGCGGTCCCACACGTCGAGGAGCCAGACCGAGACGGTGGGATGCGCCAGCGCCTGTCGCAGGGCCCGGCCGACGGCCCTGGCCCGTTCCGGGTCGTTTTCCAGCCGGTCGATCTCGCTGTTCAGCCAGGCCTCGAAGGCGGCGCGCAGCTCGCTGTCGCCGGGTTCCACCTTGTTCAATTCGGCATTGATGCTGGCCAGGATGCGCCGCGCCACGGTGCCTCCCGCCAGCCAACCGACCAGCGCGCCACCCTCGGCGCGGACACGGGTCTGGATGGCGTCGCGCAGGTCGGTTTCCTTGGCCGCCAGCAGCACCTTGATCTGCGCCAGGGCCAGCCCGAACACCGCCTGGTGCTGGCCTCCTGCCATCATGGTGCGGAGCGTGCGGGCCAGCAGCCGGGCGGCGGCCGGGCCCGACACCATGCGTGGCAGCAGGCGCAGCAGCAGGCGGCGGGCCCGGCCATCCTCCAGCGACACCAGCAGGCGCGGCAATTGCGCCGCCAGCGCCTCAGCGGCCGGGCGGGTGGTGGCCGGGTCGCTCAGCACGCGGCGCAGGATGCCGGCGACGTCGATGCGCTGGAGCAGCCGGCCCAGCTCGGCTTCCGTCAGCACATGGTTGCCGACAAAGCGCCCGAGGCCGCGGCCCAGCCGCTCTTTCTGCAGCGGAATGATGGCGGTGTGCGGGATGGGCAGGCCGAGCGGCCGGCGGAACAGCGCGGTCACCGCGAACCAATCGGCCAGGCCGCCCACCAGCCCCGCCTTGGCGGAGGCCTGCAGCACGTCGGTCCAGTAGCCGGGCGGCAGCGCGTAGGTGCCTAGCATCAGCCCGCCCATCAGCACCAGCAATCCGGTGGCGAAGCGGCGATGAATGCGCAGCCGGCGGCGCAGATCGGCCTCGGAATCGGCCAGGGGTGACAAAGGGGCGGGAGGGGTCATGCCGTGCATCCCGGCCAACGTAGTGCGCCGGCGCCCGGGCGGGGAGGCGCGTTGGCGAAACAATGCGGATCCAACAAACCCTTGAGCCCTGCGACGTCTATGTTATGTCATAACATACTATGCCCCAACGCTTGTTTCCTCCCCTCTCCGACCCGCTCGCCCTGTCCGCGGGATCGGGGGCCCGCCTTCTGCTGGCGGCGGCGGTGTTGGCCGTGCTGTGGGCCGGCGTGGCCTGGGCGTTGCTGGCGTGAGCGCGCCGGTGATCCTGCGCGATGTGACGCTGCTGCATGGCCGGCGCCCGGCGGTGCATCATCTGTCGGGCGACTTCGCGGCCGGTAGCCTGACCGCGGTGATCGGTCCGAATGGGGCCGGCAAATCCACCCTGCTGCGCGCCATCGCCGGGCTGCACCCGGCGCAGGAGGGCCGGCTCAGCGTGGCGCGGGAGCGGATCGCCTTGTTGCCGCAGGCGGCCGCCACCGACCGGCAGTTTCCCATCTCCTGTCTGGAGGTGGTGCAGCTGGGCCATTGGGGACGGGCCGGCGCCTTCCGTGCCTTGGGCCCGGCGGAGCGGCGGGCGGCGCACGACGCCCTGGCCGCCGTGGGGCTGGAGGGCTTCGAGCGGCGGCCGGTGGGCAGCCTCTCGGTGGGCCAGTTCCAGCGGGTGCTGTTCGCGCGGCTGCTGGTGCAGGATGCGCCGGTGATCCTGCTGGATGAGCCGTTCAACGCCGTCGATGCCCGCACCGCCGCCGACCTGCTGGCTTTGGTGCGCCGCTGGCATGGCGAAGGCCGCACCGTGATCGCCGTGCTGCACGACCTCGACCTGGTGCGGGCGCAGTTTCCGCGCACCCTGATCCTGGCGCGCGAGCCGATCGCCTGGGGACCCACCGCGGAGGTGTTGACCGCCGAGAACCGGCTGAAGGCGCGGATGATGTCGGAAGCCTGGGACGCCGACGCCGAAGCCTGCGGCCTCGCAGCCTGAGCGCCGCGTGTTCGACCTGATCTTCTCGCCCTTCGTCGAGTTCGGCTTTCTCCGGCGCGCGCTGGTGGGCTGCCTGGCCCTGTCCGTGGCGGCACCGCCGCTCGGCGTGTTCCTGATGCTGCGGCGGATGAGCCTGACGGCCGAGGTGCTGGCACACGGCATTCTGCCCGGCATCGCCGCGGGCTTCCTGGTGGCCGGGTTGTCGGTCACCGCCATGTCGCTGGGCGGGCTGCTGGCCGGGCTGGTGGGGGCGGTGGGGGCGGGGGCGGTGTCGCGCGCCACGGGCGGGCGCGAGGACGCGGCGCTGGCGGCGCTTTACCTGGTGGCGCTGGCACTCGGCGTGACCCTGATCTCGACCCGGGCCGGCTCGATGGAGCTGTCCCACCTGTTGTTCGGCAGCGTTCTCGGCGTCGACGATCCGGCCCTGTTCCTGATGGCCGGCGTGGCCAGCATCACCTTGCTGGCCCTCGCCTTCGCTTGGCGGCCGCTGGTTCTGGAATGTTTCGATCCGGGCTTCGCCGCCGCCGCCAGGGCGCATGGCGGGGCGTGGCACATGGTCTTCCTGGGGCTGGTGGTGCTGAATGTGATGTCCGCCTTCCAGGCCCTGGGGACGCTGATGGCAGTCGGATTGATGATGCTGCCTGCCGTGGCGGCGCGCCACTGGGGCCACAGCGTCGGCGGCATGACCTATGCCGCCGTGCTGATCGCGCTGCTGTCGAGTGTCTCGGGCCTGCTCGCGTCGTACCATCTTGACCTGCCCACCGGGCCCGCCATCGTCCTGGTGGCCGGCGCGCTCTGGGTGGTGTCCGTGCTGCTCGGCCCGGCGGACGGGCTGCTGGCGCGGCTGTGGCGGCGGCCGCACCTCGCCGGCTAAGGGGGTCGCCCGGCGCGGCGCGGCATGGCAGCCTCGGCGTCCTCAATTCAACAGGAAAGGCCGCCGCATGCCCGATACCATCCGCCGTCTCGCTGAGGAGCAGCGCCTGTGCGGCGCCACCGTCGCCAATGGCTTCGTGTTCCTGGCGGGGCAGGTGGCCGATGACGCCTCGCTCGATGCCGAGGGGCAGACCGCCGACATCCTGGCGCAGATCGACGTCCTGCTGGCCGAGGCCGGCACCGACAAGCGCGCTCTGCTGCAGGTGAATATCGTGCTGACCGACATCGATGATGCCCCGGCGATGAACCGCGCCTGGGACCGCTGGCTCGACCCCGCGCACAAGCCGGCCCGCATGACCATCCAGGGCAAGCTGGTGGATCCGCAATGGAAGGTGGAGATCACCGGCATCGCGCTGGCGCCGCGCTGATCCGCCCGCCAGGCCGCGGCCGGCATCCTGGCCAGGCAACATGTCCTTGATTTCAGCTTTCGGACATGTGCCCGGAAGCCGTTCATAACAAACGGCTTTCGGGGGGCGGTGCGGGATCGCGCGCGGGGCCGTGAAGGCCGCCCGGGCCCGTGGCCATATTGCCCGGAAAGCGAAGGCGCTAGGCCCCACCGCACGGGCAGCGCCCGCCATGCGGAACCGGGCATCCTGGCGGCGTGGCGGCGCTGCGCGCCAGGAACTGACCGCCGCCGCCGCCGCCCGCGCTCCCCCGGCACCGCAGCCGTGCCGTCCGGACGTTCCCGGCGGTCTGCGCGGTGGCGCGTGGATCGAGGAACCGGATCGATGGTGAGGCGCTGGCTGGGCCTGCTCTATGTACAGGTGTTGATCGCGATCGTGCTGGGCGTGCTAGTGGGCGCCATCTGGCCCGCAACGGGGGCGGCGCTGAAGCCGCTCGGCGATGGCTTCGTGAAGCTGATCAAGCTGGTGATCGCGCCGGTGGTGTTCTGCACCGTGGTGCACGGCATCGCCAGCGTCCGGGAGGCCAGCAAGGTCGGCCGCGTCGGGCTGAAGGCCATCCTGTATTTCGAGGTGGTGTCCACCTTCGCCCTGGCCATCGGCCTGATCGTCGCCAAGGTGTTCCGCACCGGGCAGGGCTTCAACATCGACCCGTCCCAGCTCGACGCCCGTGCGGTGCAGGGCTTCACCCAGAAGGCCCAGGGCGACAGCCTGGTGGCCCACCTGATGGGCATCATTCCCGACACCTTCTTCGAGGCCTTCGTCAATGGCGACCTGCTGCAGGTGCTGTTCATCGCCGTGCTGACCGGCTTCGCCATCAACGCCCTGCCGGAGCGGGCGCGGGTGCCGGTGGCGCATGCCGTGGACCAGATGGCGGCGATCTTCTTCGGCATCGTCGGTATCGTGGTGAAGGCGGCTCCGGTGGGCGCCTTCGGCGCGATGGCGTTCACCATCGGCCAGTATGGCATCGGCTCGCTGCTGCGCCTCGGCGAGCTGGTGGCCACCTTCTACATCACCGCGGCACTGTTCGTGCTGCTGGTGCTGGGCAGCATCGCGCGGTTCTGCGGCTTCTCCATCCTGCGCTTCATCAACTACATCCGGGAGGAGCTGCTGATCGTGCTCGGCACCTCCTCCTCCGAGAGCGTGCTGCCGCAGATCATGCGCAAGATGGAGAGGCTCGGCTGTTCGCCCAACGTGGTCGGGCTGACGGTGCCGCTGGGCTATTCTTTCAACCTGGATGGCACCAACATCTACATGACGCTGGCGACGATGTTTCTGGCCTACGCCACCAACACGCCGCTGACGCTGGGGCAGGAGCTGACCATCCTGCTGGTCGCCATGTTGACCTCGAAAGGCGCTTCGGGCGTGACCGGGGCGGGCTTCATCACCCTGGCGGCGACGCTGTCGGTGATCCCCGACATCCCGATCGCGGCGCTGGCGGTGCTGATCGGCATCGACAAGTTCATGAGCGAGTGCCGGGCGCTGACCAACCTGATCGGCAATGGCGTGGCCTGCGTCGCCATCAGCCGTTGGGAAGGCGAGCTGCACCCCGAGCAACTGAGGTCGGAACTGGCGCGCGGGCCGCACAGCCACATCGTCGATGATGCCGTTCCGGCGCCGGCGCGCGGCGCGGCCGAATAATCCCGGAACGGGGCGCCACATCCGGAAGATCATGCTCTCGCGTATGTGATAATGACTTCATTTCGCGGGCGGGGCAGGGCATGCTCCGCGCGCGGCGGGCGCCTTGCCCAGGCTCTTCGATGGCCCTGCTTCCGCCGCAAAGCCTGATCAAGGTCCGGTGCAATGCCGGTCAACCGCCTGGAGCAGCGTGACGATGCTGGTGCCGCACCCCGAACCCTGCCACGCGGGAGCCCGCGCGTGAGCGGCTTCTCCTGGTCGGGCCGTCATGTTCTGGTCACCGGCGGCGCCGGCTTCCTGGGCAGCGGGCTGTGCCATGCGCTGGACGCCGCGGGCGCCCGGGTCACCGCGCTGGACGCCATGCTGCCGGACAGCGGGGCCAACCCCGCCAACCTCCACGGTTGCGGTGCCCGGCTGGTGGTAGCGGATCTGCGCGATGCTCCTTTGGAGCCGCTGACCGATGGGCTGGACGCGGTGTTCAACCTGGCGGGGCAGACCAGCCACGCGGGCAGCATGGCCGATCCCTTCACCGACCTGGCGGTGAACGCCACGGCGCAGCTGCGGCTGATCGCGGCGCTGCGCGTCGGCTCCCCCGGGGCGGTGGTGGTGCACGCCTCGACACGGCAATTCTACGGCCGGCCGCGCTACCTGCCCGTGGATGAGAACCATCCGCTCAGCCCGCCTGACGCCAATGGCGTGTCGAAGCTTGCCGGCGAGCAGTACTGGCTGATGGAGAGCCGCGTGCAGGGCCGCCCGGTGGTGTCGCTGCGGCTGACCAATTGCTACGGCCCGCGGCTGCGGGTGAAGGATGCGCGGCAGACCTTTCTGGGCATCTGGTTCCGCCGGCTGCTGGAAAGCGAGCCCTTCGAGGTCTGGGGGGGCGACCAGCTGCGCGACCTGGCCTATCTGGACGACGTGGTGGCCGCCTTTCTGGCCGCGGCCGCGACGCCGGGTTGCGCCGGGCGGTTCTTCAACATCGGCGGCGCACCGCCGGTCTCCCTGTTGCAGCTTGCCGAGGCCGCGGTGCAGGCGCATGGCGGGCAGGGCGGCTTCACCGTGCGCGATTTCCCCGCCGAGCGGGCGCCAATCGACATCGGCAGCTTTCATGCCGATGATTCGGCCTTTCGCGCCGTCACCGGCTGGGCACCCCGCGTTCCGCTGGCGGAGGGGCTGCGCCGCAGCCTCGACTGGTTCCGCCCGCGCCTTTCGCAATACCTATGAACGCCGCAGGAGTTGCGCCGATGGACGTGCCCTCGATCACTGTTCCGCAGGCCGATCCCGGTGCCGCTTACCGGGCGCAGCAGGACGCCATCGACGCCGCAGTGGGCCGCGTGCTGGCCTCGGGCTGGTACATCCTGGGCGGTGAAGGCGCCGCATTCGAGCGGGAATACGCCGCCTGGATGGAACAGAAGCGCGCCATCGGCTGCGCCAACGGCACCGACGCGCTGATGCTGATCCTGCGCGGCCTCGGCATCGGGCCGGGCATGACGGTGGCCACAGTGTCGCACACCGCCGTCGCCACGGTGGCGGCGATCGAGATGGTGGGCGCCACGCCGCTGTTGCTCGACATCGACCCCGACACCTACACCATGGACCCGGACGAGCTGGTGGCCGTGCTGGAGGACCCGCCGCCGGGCCTGCCGCCGATCCGTGCCGTGATCCCGGTGCACCTGTATGGCCATCCCTGCGACCTGCGGCCGATGGTGGTCGCCTGCCGCGCTGCCGGGGTGGCCGTGATCGAGGATTGCGCCCAGGCGCATGGCGCGCTGCTGGAGGGCGGCCGGGTCGGGCGGTTCGGCGATGCCGCCGCCTTCAGCCTGTACCCCACCAAGAATCTCGGCGCGCTGGGCGATGCCGGCGTGCTGACCACCGATGACGAGGCGCTGGCCGAGCGCATCGCCGCGATCCGCCAATATGGCTGGAAGCAGCGCTACCTGTCGGACACCGTGGGGGTGAACAGCCGGCTGGACGAGATGCAGGCCGCCATCCTGCGGGTCCGGCTGCCGCTGCTGGAGGCCGCCAATGCTCGCCGCCGGGCCATCGCCGCCGCCTATGACGCGGCCCTGGCAGGCGGCCCGATCGCCGCGCCGTCCTGCCGACCGGGCGTGGAGCACGTGTACCACCAGTATGTTGTGCGCAGCCCGGACCGCGAGGCCCTGGCGGCGCGGCTGCGGGCCCGGGGCATCGCCACCGCCGTCCATTACCCGGCGGCGGTCCACCAGCAGCTGGCTTATTTCGGCCGGATCGCACTCGGCCCCGCCGCCTGCGCCGAGACCGAGCTGGCGGCGCGCGAGGTGCTGAGCCTGCCGATCTATCCCGAACTGACCGACGAGCAGGTGGAGACGGTCTGCGCGGCGCTGCGGGCAGAGGCGCGATAGCGGCCGATGGAATCGTGCGAAGGGCGGGGCTATATGGCGCGGCACTGCCCGACCCTCGCTCTTCCAGGTGGATAACAACCCCCCGATGCTGCGACTGACCGAACTGAAGCTGCCCCTCGACCATCCGGCGGAGGCGCTGCGCTCCACCGTGCTGGAACGCCTCGGCCTGGCCGATGACGCGCTGCTGGAGATGCGGGTGTTCCGCCGCGGCTACGATGCGCGCCGCAGATCCGCGATCCACCTGATCTACACCCTCGACCTCGTGCTGCGGGACGAGGCATCGGTGCTGCGTCGCTTCAGCGCCGACCCGCATGTGAACCCGTCGCCGGACATGCGCTACCGCTTCCTCGGCCGCGCGCCGGAGCACCTGCCGCGCCGCCCGCTGGTGGTGGGCGCCGGGCCCTGCGGCCTGCTGGCGGCGCTGATCCTGGCACAGATGGGCTTCCGGCCGATTATCCTGGAACGGGGCAAGGTGGTGCGGGAGCGCACCAAGGACACTTGGGGCCTATGGCGCCGCTCCGAGCTGAACCCGGAATCCAACGTGCAGTTCGGGGAAGGCGGCGCCGGCACCTTCTCCGACGGCAAGCTGTACAGCCAGATCAAGGACCCGCAGCATCACGGCCGCAAGGTGCTGGAGGAGTTCGTCAAGGCCGGCGCGCCGGAGGAGATCCTCACTGTCTCCAAGCCGCATATCGGCACCTTCCGCCTGGTGACCATGGTGGAGAGCATGCGCGCCACCATCGAATCCCTGGGCGGCGAATACCGGTTCGGCAGCAAGGTCGCCGAGCTGCTGATCGAGACCGGCGCGGATGGCGCGCGGCAGATGCGCGGCGTCGCGCTGGACAATGGCGAGGTGCTGGAAGCCGACCACGTGGTGCTGGCGGTGGGACACAGCGCCCGCGACACCTTCGCCATGCTGGAGCGCTGCGGTGTTTACCTGGAAGCCAAGCCCTTCTCGGTCGGCGTGCGGATCGAGCATCCGCAGGGCATGATCGACCGCTGCCGCTTCGGCGACTTCGCCGGCAACAAGACGCTGGGCGCGGCCGACTACAAGCTGGTGCACCACGCCTCCAACGGCCGCGCGGTGTACAGCTTCTGCATGTGCCCAGGCGGTACGGTGGTGGCGGCCGCGTCGGAGCCGGGCCGCGTCGTCACCAACGGCATGAGCCAGTATTCGCGCGCCGAGCGCAACGCCAACGCCGCGCTGGTGGTCAGTGTCGGGCCGGAGGATTATCCCGGCGGCCCGCTCGCCGGCATCGAGTTCCAGCGCCGCCTGGAGGAAGCCGCCTTCCGCGCCGGCGGCAGCGATTATCGCGCCCCGGCGCAGACGGTGGGCGATTTCCTCGCCGGGCGCCCCTCCACCTCGCTGGGGGAGGTGGTGCCGTCCTATAAGCCGGGCGTGACACCGACCGACTTGGCCGCGCTGCTCCCGGATTTCGCAGTGTCCGCGCTCCGCGAAGCGATCGGGGCCTTCGACCGTCAGTTGAGAGGCTATGCCCGGCCCGATGCCGTGATGACTGGGCTGGAAACCCGCACATCTTCCCCCGTCCGGGTGCGGCGCGGCGCCGACGGGCACAGCCTGAACACCCGCGGCCTGTTTCCGGCCGGGGAAGGAGCAGGCTATGCGGGCGGCATCCTGTCGGCCGGCGTGGATGGCATCCGCACGGCGGAGGCGGTGGCGCGCAGCCTGCTCGGCCGGTCCGTAGCGGCGCAGGCGGCCTGAGCCAATTCTGTGCGGAATTCAGCTTTTTGAAACGAAACCTCTCGCTTTTGGCGAAGATTTCGCGCAGGTTTGCTGAGCCATGACGATGGCGCGCCTGCCGGATCGCCGGACCGGGCGGAGAGGGGGGTAACCGCGTGACCTACAGCGTTCCCGGGGGGCCGCAAGGCGTGTTCCCCGGACAGCGCCGGCTGCGTGCCGGCCAGCTGACAAACTTGGCATGCCTCGGCATCGTGGCGCTGACGGCGGGGGTGGTGCTGTTCACCCTGCTGCGCACGCCGATGAAGGATGATCTCGCCTGGCTGATCTGGGTGGCACGGCAGTGGCTGCGCGGCGACGAGCTGTATGTGGACATTGTCGAGGTCAATCCGCCGCTGATCGTCTGGATCAGCGCGCTGCCGGTGCTGCTGGCGGATGTGCTCGGCGTAACCGCGAAGCAGATCGCCATTCCGTTGTTCGGTGCCGCCGCCATGCTGTCGGCCTGGGTCAGCGCCCGGCTGCTGCAGGGTGTCGGTCCGGTTTTCGCGCGCCCGGTGCCGGTGTTCACCGCCATCGCCTGCGTGCTGCTGTTGATGCCGGGCGTCGAGTTCGGCCAGCGGGAGCACCTGCTGGTGATCGGCATGCTGCCCCACCTCGCCATCCTGATCCGCGGGCTGGAAGGCCTTCCGGTGCACCCGGCGGCCTCGGCCGGGGGCGGGCTGCTGGCCGGCCTCGCCTGCGGGCTGAAGCCACGCTACCTGCTCTGCGTCGCGGCGGTGGAGTTGGCAGGATGGCTGCATCGCGGCTTCCGGCTGCGGCTGGCCCCGCTGATGGCGCTGCTCGCCGCCGGGCTCTACGCCCTGTCCATCCTGATCTGGTACCCCGCTTTCATCGAGCGCGCGGTGCCGCTGGCCCTGACGCTGTATGGCGGCACGGATTCCACGCCGCTGCAGCTGCTGGCGGAAAGCTGGATGCTGCTGCTGGGCCTCGGCGCCTGTGTCGTACTGGGCTGGCGCACGCCGCGCGGCACCGCCGCCTCCGGCGTCATGCTGGTGCTGACCGCCTTCGCCGCCGCGGCCACGGTGGCGATGTTCCTGGACGGCAAGAACTGGTTCTACCATCGCATCCCGGCGTTGATGGCGGTGGTGTTCGCGCTGCTGTTCTGGTGCGCCGACGTGGCGTTGCACCGGGCCCACAGCGTGAAGCTGCGGCCGGCGTTGCTGGCCCTCGCGGCGCTGCCCCTGCTGCTGTTCGCGCAGGACAGCTCCGCCCGGTTCTACGGCCGGCTGGTGCTGGCGGTGGAGCCGGACCAGACGGTGGAGGTGCGGCTGGAGCGGCTGATCCGGCGCGAGAAGGTGCGTTCCTACGTCGCCTTCTCGGAATGGATCGGCCTGGGCTTCCCGGTGGTCAACAACACCGACGTCACCTGGGCCTCGCGCTTCGACAGCATGTGGGCCTTGCGCGGCGAGTTGTGGAAGGCGCGGCGCGACGGTGTGGCGCCGGAAGAATGGCCGATCCGCCACTGGGTGGTGCAGGACTTCATGGAAGGCTGCCCTGACCTCGTGGTGGTGGACCGGCGCGGCGAGGCGATCAACTACCCCGCCATCCTGTCGCAGGCCAATCCCGGCTTCGCCGCCGTCTGGGCCCGGTACCGGCAGATCGCCACCGTGGACGGGCTGCAGGTCTACCGGCGGCAAGGCGAGGGCTGCGGCGCCGCGGCCGGCCTGG
Source organism: Teichococcus vastitatis (assembly GCF_003604215.1). Classification (GTDB taxonomy): domain Bacteria; phylum Pseudomonadota; class Alphaproteobacteria; order Acetobacterales; family Acetobacteraceae; genus Pseudoroseomonas; species Pseudoroseomonas vastitatis. The sequence continues at coordinate 77,737 of NZ_QXGS01000001.1, read as the reverse complement.
GCTGAGCCCGCCGCCGGCCGCGCGGCGCCTCAGGCCGGCTTGAAATCCATCGCCACGCCGTTGATGCAGTAGCGCAGGCCGGTGGGCGGCGGCCCGTCCGGAAACACGTGGCCGAGATGGCTGCCGCACCGGCTGCAATGCACCTCGGTGCGGATCATGCCGTAGGATCGGTCGGTGGTGGTTTCCACCGAGCCCTCCATCGGCTCGCCGAAGCTCGGCCAGCCGGTGCCGCTCTCGAACTTGCCGTCCGAGGCGAACAGCGCCTGGCCGCAGCCGGCGCAGGTGAAGCGGCCCTGGCGCTTCTCGTGCAGCAGGGCGCAGCTGCCCGGGCGCTCGGTGCCATGGCGCCGCATCACCTGGTACTGCTCTGGCGTCAGCCGCTCGCGCCATTCGGCATCGCTGAGGGTGAAGGGATAAGTCTTTTCGGCGATGGACATGCCGTTTTGCCTCCAAGCGGGGGTATGGCTGCCCATATGGGGTGGCGGGGCGGCACTGCCACATCCCCGCCGTCCGCCTAGTGGGCCGGCCGGCTCAGATCCCGGCCGCGTCCAGCTTCAGGATGGCCCGCGCCAGCGCCTGGGCGCGCGGCACCAGGGTCGCGACCTCCAGATATTCCTCCGGGCTGTGGGCCTTGCCGCCGACCGGCCCCACGGCGCACAGCGTCGGCGCACCCTGGGCGGCGGTGAAGCCGCTGTCGGCGCAGCCGCCGGCGAATTCGGGCTGCGTGTTGAGGCCGCTGGCCGCCGCCGCTTCCTTGTAGAGGGCGAACACCGCCTCGGTGCCCGGATTCTGCGCCAGCGGCAGGAACTCGCCGCGAATGGCCAGCTTGGCGCGGGTGCCGGGAACAAAGCTCTGCTCGACGATGCCGTGGATGCGGCCCATCACCTCGTCGCGGTCCTCGGGGTGGATGTAGCGCAGGTCGATCTGTCCCTGCGCCCAGGGTGCAACCGTATTGACGCTCTGTCCGCCGGAGATGAGGCCCACATTCAGGGTGATGCCGCGCGGAATGTCGGTCAGGGCGTGGATCGCCTGCACCTTGCGCGCCAGCTCTTCGATGGCGCTGATGCCGTTCTCGAAATTGCCGCCGGAATGCGCTGCCTTGCCTTCGATGTCCATCACCATGAACACGCCGCCCTTGCGGCCGGTGACCACGCCGCCGGAGGGGCGGCCTGGCTCGGAATTGAACACCACGCGGGCGGAACGGGCTTCCCGCTCGATCACCGGACGGCCCTCCGGCGAGCCGATTTCCTCGTCGCCGGTGAACAGCCCGACCAGCGGTCCTGGCGCGCCGCCGAACCGCGCGAAGGCGGCGAGCACGAACATGTTCTGCACCAGCCCGGCCTTCATGTCGCAGACGCCGGGGCCGGTGGCGATGCCGTCCTTCACCGCGAAGGGGCGGCGCTGCGGCTCGCCCTTGGGGAAAACGGTGTCGCGATGGCCCATCAGCACGATGTTCTGCCGGGCATTGCCGGATGCGAGCCCGTCCCCACCTGCCACGGTGGCGCGCAGGCAGTCCCCATGCCTGTCGCCGGGGATGGTTTCCACCGCGATGTCGTGGCGGGCGCAGAAGTTCCTGACCCGCTCGCCGACCGCATCGACGCCGGCCTTGTCGTAGCTGCCGCCATCGATGTTCACCATGGCTTCCAGCTCCGCCAGCATGGCGTCCTGCTGGGTGGCCAGCCACTCGGCGATGGGGGTTTCGGTGCTCGGCATGCGGAGTCTCCTGCTCGTCACGGGCAGGAAGGGTGGCGGATTGGCTCCGCGCCGTGAAGACGCCTTACGGTGGAATATGCCAATGATGGACAGCGTCGCGGAATCTGGCTACCGCCGTGGCATCATGGAGCAGCCGGTCTTGAGTTCAGGCAACATACCGACAGCGGCGCCGGGCGGCGCTTCCGATCCGGAAACGCAGGCGGGCCGCACCGGCTGGCCGCTGGGCACCCGCATCCTGGTGGTCGAGGACGACCCGCTGATCAGCATGAATCTGGTGCAGATGCTGGAGATGCTGGATTTCGAGGCCCATTCCGTGCCGCGGGCCGAGGCGGCGCTGGACTGGATCAACAAGAACGGCCCGCCGGCCCTGTTGCTGACCGACCTGCGGCTGCCCGGCATGAACGGCGTGGCGCTGGCGCTGGAGGTGCGGCGCGGCCATCCGGACCTGCCGGTGCTGATCACCACCGGCCAGTCGGCGGATTCGCTGAACCTGCCCCCGGAGCTCACGCAGGGTGTCGGCTTCCTGGGCAAGCCCTATGCCATGCGGCAGCTGGAGGCGGCGGTGGCGCAGCTGCGCCGGTGAGCCGCCGCGGCGCGGCGATCAGGTCGTGACCGGCGCTCCGATCAGGCGGCACCGGATGCAGCGGCGGGATCGAGGCTCGCCATGAAGCGCGCGATATCCTGCTGCACCGGCGCGGCCGCCAGACCGACACGCCGCAGCGGCGCGGCCAGGGCGGCGATGATGCCGACATGCCCGACGCCGGCATAGTCGACGCGATCCACCCGGCCGCCGACCCGGAGCAGCCGTGCCGCCAGCTCCCGCGAGCGTTCCGGGCTGACGGTCTGGTCGTCCAGGCCGTGCAGCAGCAGCACGGGAGGCGCGCGGGCCAGGTCGGCATCGGCGTCCGGCGCCGCCATGGCCCGGCCGCCGGGGGCGGCGGCGAAGGTGGCCACGTATTCCGGCTCCTCCGGCTGAAACGCATAGGGGCCGGCAAGGCCGATGGCACCGCTCAGCGCATCGCGCCGCGCCCGGCCTAGCCAGCGCGGATCCGTCGCCAGCGCCAGGGCGATGAAGGCCCCGGCTGAATGACCCATCGTCACCAGGGGCCGCCCAGCGCCCGGGCCGTCGGCCACCCACTGCAGCGCGGCCGCCCCGTCCTGCAGGAAGCGGGGCCAGGCGCCCCCCGGCATCAGCGTGTAGTCGGAAATCGCGACCGCGTAGCCCAGGCTGGTCAGCGCTTCGGCCGCGAACCGGTAGTCGCCGCGCTCCCCGCTCTGCCAGCCGCCGCCATAGAAAAACACCACCAGGGGCGCGGTGGCCCGCGCATCCTTGGGCTCGTAAAGGTCCAGCAGGCCGCGCGGCCCGGGTGCGTAGCGCAGACCGTCCCGCAATGCGTAGCCGCTGGACGGGGTCAGCGCATTGGCCAGCCTGGCCGGTGAGCAGCCGCCGAGCAGCGGCGCCAGCAGGGCCAAGGCCCGTCGCGAAAAGGTCATGCGGTGCCCAACGCCCGGCCTGCCAGGAGGCTGCCGGTCAATGGTGATGATGGCCGCAGCCCTGCGCATCCGCCGTTGACCCGGGGAAGGCGACCGGAATCGCCACCGCCTGCTCGATCACCCGGGCGGCGCGGAAGCAAAGGTCGTCGCGCAGCTGCGCCGCGGCCAGCTGCACGCCGCGCGGCATGCCGTGCTCATCCAGCCCGAAGGGCACGGTGATGGCGGGCTGGCGGGTCAGGTTGAACGCGAAAGTCCAGGGCGCCCAGTCCCGCCACAGCGCCTCAGTCGGCTTCAGCGTCGGCGCATCCGCGGCGAACGCGGCGGTGGGGGTGGTCGGGCACAGCACCAGATCGTATTTCAGGTGGAAGCGGGCCATGGCGTGCGCCGCCTCGGTGCGCAGCGCCTCGGCTCCCAGGAAGTCCACCGCCGACATGCCGCCCTCGCGCTCCGCCACCTCGTGCAATCCCTGGTCCAGCAGCGCCCGCTGTTCCGGCGCCATGGTCTTCACCAGCCGCGCCAGCGCCACGCCCCAGACGCGGCCGAACACCTGCCGCGTATCCGGCAGCTCGGGATCGGCATCCTCCACGATGGCGCCCTGTTCCGACAGGATGCGGGCGGCGGCCAGCACGGCGGCCTCGCCCTCGGCGTCGACCGGCGGGGCATAGCCGAGGCGGCGCACCACGGCGACCCGCAGCCCGGCCACGCCGTCCTCGATGCCGGCGCGCCAGTCGCGCGGCTCCTCATGCACGCAGAACGGGTCGCGGATGTCGGGCTGCGCCATGGCCGACATCATCAGCGCCGCGTCGCGCACCGAGCGCGTCATCGGCCCGGCACAGGATACTTGGCCAAAGGCGCTGTGCGGCCATTGCGGAATGCGGCCATAGCTGGGCTTCAGGCCGACCAGCCCGCAATAGGCCGCGGGAATGCGGATCGAGCCGCCGGCATCGGTGCCGACATGCAGCGGCCCGAAACCGGCCGCCCCCGCCGCGCCGGCGCCGGAGGAGGAGCCGCCCACGGTGCGCTCCGGATTCCAGGCATTGCGGCTGATGCCGTGCAGTGGGCAGTCACCCGGGGTTTTCCAGCCGAACTCGGTGGTGGTGGTCTTGCCGAAGATCACCGCGCCGGCCGCCTTCAGGCCCAGCACCGCCGGGGCATCCTCGGTGGCGGGGGTGCTGGCGGTGGTCTTGCTGCCGCGCCGCGTCGGCATGCCCTGGACGTTGAGCAGATCCTTCACCGTGACCGGTACGCCGTCGAGCAGCCCGGCGGGGCGGCCCGCAGCCCAGCGCGCTTCCGACTCGCCGGCCTGCACCAGCGCCTTGGGGTTCAGCATCGCGAAGGCATTGACCCAGGGATTGTAGCGCGCCACCCGCTCCAGCACCGCCTGCAGCGCCTCCACCGGGGACAGGCGGCGGCTGGCATACCAGGAAACGAGCTGCTCGGCAGACATCAGTGCCGGATCGGTGTCGGACATGGGAAAAGGCCTTCCACAATACGTCCTGCCCATTAGCGCCGGCCCGGCCCCCGCGGAAAGTCTTGCCGCGGAAGGATGCGGAACTGGTTGCAAATCCGAAACAGGGACGCCTTCATGGTGGCGGCTCTGCGTGCAGGGAATCGCAGAGCACAACCAGGAGAGGCAGAATGTCTGATCATCCGGCACAAGGCCCATCGCCGTCGGGCGCCGCGCAACGCACCGAGGCCCTGCGCCGCATCGGCCAGTTGCTGCAGGTGGAGAAGCCGCGGGACGGGCTGGAACTGGAGGTCAGCGGCATGATCGGCCATGCCCTGGGTGCCGCGCGGGCCGGCTACGCCCAACTCGATGGCGGTGCCTCCACGCTGCGCATCCGCGACGACTGGGCCGCGCCGCCGGTGGCCTGCATCGCCGGCAATTATTCCACCGAGCTGTTCATCGAGACCATCAACCGCTTGGCCGCGGGGCAGGTGATCGCCGTGTCCGACATCGCCGCTTCGCCATGGCTCGGGGGCGATGCCGGCGCCTATGCCTCGATCGGCGCGCGCGCCTTTATCAAGGTGCCGGTGCGGCGCTACGGGAGGTTGTGCGGCATGCTGTTCGTGCATGCCGACCAGCCACGGGATTGGAGCTTCAGCGAGGTCGATTTCATGCGGGAGGCGGCGGAGCGGCTCAGCGCCGCGCCGGTTCCCCCGGCCGCGCCGGAGGCCTGACCCGTCAGGCCGCCTGCAGCAGGTGCGCGCGGCTGCGCATCAGCGGCTGGATCTGTCGCCCGAACTTGTCGAGACCCTCCACGAAGTCGTCAAAGGTCAGCATCAGCCCCTTCACGCCCGGGATGCCCGCCGCCTCGTCCATCAGCCGGGCCACCGTGGCGTAGGAGCCGACAAAGGTGCCGATGTTGAGGTTCACCGGGGAGGAGCCGCGCACCATGGCATCCGCCGTGGAACCGGCTTCCGCCTTCTTGTCTTCGCCGGTTTTCAGCCCCAGCCATTCCAGCGCGGCCTGGTCGGTGCCGGCGACGTAGTGGTCCCACTTGGCCCAGGCCGCCTCATCGGTGGGCTCGGCGATGATCATGAACAGCATGTAGGAGCCGACATCCCGGCCCGTCCTGGCCGCCGCCGCCTGCATCCGCGCCGCGATCGGGGCTGCCTTTGCCGGCTCGTTCATGCCGAGGCCCAGGCAGAAATTATAATCGGCATGCTGTGCCGAGAACTCCATGCCGCGCCCGCTCTGCCCGGCCGAGACCACCTTGATCGGTGCCGCGGGACGGGGGCTCAGCTTGCAGCGGTCCATCTGGAAGAAGCGCCCCTTGAAGTCGGATTCACCCTCTGCCCAGAGCTCGCGCATGATCTGCACGTATTCGGTGCTGTAGTCGTAGCGGTGGCCGAAATAGTCCTCGCCCGGCCACAGGCCCATCTGGCTGTACTCGCTGCTGTGCCATCCCGAGACGATGTTCACCCCGAAGCGGCCGCCCGAAATGCTGTCGATGGTGACTGCCATGCGCGCCACGATGGCGGGGGGCAGGGTCAGCACGGCGGTGGAGGCATAGAGCCTGATCTTGCTGGTCACCGAGGCCAGGCCGGCCATCAGGGTGAAGCTTTCCAGCCCGTGGTCCCAGAACCCGGTCTTGCCGCCGAAGCCGTGCAGCTTGATCATCGACAACGCGAAATCCAGGCCGTAGGCCTCCGCCTTCTGCACGATCTGCCGGTTCAGCTCGAAGCTCGGCATGTATTGCGGGGAATGTTCCGAGATCAGCCAGCCATTGTTGTTGATCGGAATGAACACGCCGACATCCATCAACCCACCCTCCGGTTTCCTGCGCAACGGGTCCAGCAACGGGCGTGCCACAGGCCGGGGGGTTTCCCCGGGGCGCAGGGCGGCGCAGAATCTCGGCTTCTCCTGGATCAAAGGATTTCACGCCATGGCCGACAGCAATGCTCCCAAACCCTGGGAATGGCCGGAAGAACAATGGCGCCGCATCGTGGGCCGCGCTTATGGCGGGCGCAGCCTGTCGCCCAATGGCTGGCCGAACGGTGCCCGCTGCTGCGTGGCCCTGTCCTTCGATGCCGACCACGAGACCATTCCGCTGCGCGACGCGGATGAAAGCCCGATGCGGATCAGCCAGGGGCAGTATGGCGCCCGCCGGGGCGTGCCGCGCATCCGCGCGCTGCTGCGGCAGCACGGCATCCGTGCCAGCTTCTTCTACCCCGCCGTGTCGGCCTTGCTGCACCCGGAGGAGGTGCGCGAGGTCGCCGGGGAGGGTCACGAGATCGGCATCCATTCCTGGATCCACGAGGCCAACACCAGCCTGCCGCCCGGCGTCGAGCGCGAGCTGACCCTGCGCGCCGCCGACACGCTGGAAAAGGTGTCCGGCATCCGCCCGGTGGGAATCCGCACCGCGAGCTGGGATTTCTCCGCCGACACGCTCGACATCATCCGCGAGATGGGACTGCTCTACGACAGCTCGCTCATGGCCGATGACGAGCCCTATGAGCTGCTGGCGCATGGCGAGCCCACCGGCATCATCGAGCTGCCGCCGGAATGGATCCGCGACGACGCGCCCTATCTGAACATGCTGCGCTTCTCGGCCATCCGGCCCTACACGCCGCCCTCCGCCGTGGAGGAGATCTTCCGTGTCGAGTTCGACGGCGCCTATGCCGAGGGCGGCACCTTTCTGCTGACCATGCACCCGCACATCATCGGCCACCGCAGCCGCATCGCCTTGCTGCGGCGGCTGATCGAGCACATCAAGGGCCATGAAGGCGTGTGGTTCGCCACCCATGCCGAGCTGGCGCAGCATTGCAAGGACCAGGCGGGCTGACGGTCGGCGCCCTGGCGGGCGCGTTTTCCCTGACGGGGGCGGCTGTCGCCGCCCTGGCCGCGGGAGCCTCAACATCAGTTCCGGGCCACGCTGATCCTTGCCGTCGGCGCGGGGCAGGGGCAGGCTGCGGCGCATGACCGAGCGCCACGCCTTTCGCCTGTTCCCCAACCCGCGCCACGGCACGCCCGGCGTGGTGGTGCTACCCGAAGGCGGCTTCCGCCGCGCGGCCGCCGAAATCACCTCCTGGCCCGGCTACGCGCCCACGCCGCTGCGGCCGCTGCCGGACCTGGCCGCCGCGGCCGGCGTCGCGGCCCTCCACTACAAGGACGAGGCGGGGCGGTTCGGCCTCGGCAGCTTCAAGGCCCTGGGCGGTGCCTACGCGGTGGGACGGCTGCTGGCGGCGGAGCTGGCGCGGCGCGGCGTGGCCGATGCCGCCCGCCTCGCGGCACTGGAGGCCGGGCAGCATGCCACCGCAACCCGCGGCATCACCGTCACCTGCGCCACCGATGGCAATCACGGGCGCTCCGTCGCCTGGGGTGCGCGGCGCTTTGGGGCGCGTTGCGTGATCTTCGTGCATGAGCATGTCAGCCAGGGCCGGCGCGACGCCATCGCCGCGTATGGCGCCGAGATCCGCGTGGTGCCCGGCCATTACGACGATGCGGTGCGCGAGGCCGCCGCGGTGGCGGAGCGCGAGGGCTGGTTCGTCATCTCCGACACTTCCTGGCCCGGCTACACCGAGGTGCCACGGGACGTGATGCAGGGTTACCGGCTGATGGCGGCGGAGGCCCTCGATGCCCTGGACCTGCCGCCGACCCACGTGTTCGTCCAGGGCGGCGTCGGCGGCGTGGCGGCGGCGGTGTCGGTGCAGTTGCGCGCGCGCCACGGCATCGATGCACCGCGCCTGGTGGTGGTGGAGCCGGATCAGGCGGCCTGCCTGCTGGCCAGTTCCGAGGCCGGCGGCCTGACCAGCGTGCCCGGCGAGCTGGACACGCTGATGGCCGGCCTGGCCTGCGGCGAGCCCAGCCTGCTGGCCTGGCAGGAACTGGAGCGGGCCGCCTTCGCCTTCATGTGCATCCCGGACGATGCGGCGGTGGACGGCATGCGGCGGCTGGCATCCTGCGGGATCACGGCGGGTGAAAGCGCCACGGCGGGCTTGGCGGGCCTGCTGCTGGCGGCAGGCGATGCGACGGCGCGCGGCGATCTCGAGTTGCGGCATGACAGCCGCGTTCTCGTCTTCGGCACGGAAGGGGCCACGGACCCTGCGCTCTATGATCATCTGGTGCCGATGCATCTTCGTAGCGTCACAGGGCTGTAAAGCCACTGTCACGAAGCGGCTTTAAGTCCCCGCACCATCGGCCCGGCACCCATCGGGCCATATTGGTAAATGCGGGAGTCTGTCATGAAGTTTCCGGTGACGGCGCTGGCCATCGGCGCGGTCCTGAGCCTGGGCGCCGCGCGCGCCGAAGCGCAGGAAAAGCAGAAATTCACCTGGTGGTACGGGCTGACGGGCCAGCTCGGCGAGGTGATGCAGAGCTATTGCCGCAACTTCAATGCCTCGCAGAACCAGTTCGAGATCACCTGCACCGGCCAGGGCGAATATGCCGACGCGCTGCAGAACACCATCGCGGCCTTCCGGGCCGGCGCGCACCCGACCATCGTGCAGGTCTACGACGTTGGCACCACCGACCTGATGCTGTCCGGCCAGTACATGCCAGCGCGGCAGCTGATGTCGGAGAACGGCTACCAGGTGAAGTGGGACAACTACATCTCCTCGATCGGCAACTACTACGCCACCAGCAAGGGGGAGATGCTGAGCTTCCCCTTCAACTCGTCCACCGCCGTGATGTACTGGAACAAGGGCACCTACCGCGCCGTCGATCAGGAGGCGCCGCCGGCAACCTGGCAGGGCGTGGAGAAGGCGGCGCGCGCGCTCAAGGCGCAGGGCCATGCCTGCCCCATCGCGATCGACTTCGATTCTTGGCAGCACTGGGAACAGTTCAACGCCATCCATAACCTGCCGATGGCCACCAAGGGCAACGGCTTCGGTGGCCTGGATGCCGAGATCCAGATCGCGCCGCTGTTCCGTCAGCACGCCAACACCCTGTTCCGGTGGTACAAGGACGGTCTGGTCCAGGTGCGGACCAAGGCCGGCGGCCGCACCCTGCCGGAAAGCTTCGCCTCCGGCGAGTGCGCCATGATGATGGCGTCCATCGCCAACCACGCGGCGATCACCCGCACCGCCCGGGAAGGGCTGGACTGGACGCCGGCGATGCTGCCGCTCTACGAGGGCCACAGCCGCACCAACAGCATGGTGGGCGGCGCCTCGCTGTGGGTGCTGAAGGGTCGCCCGGCCGGTGAGTACAAGGGCGCCGCGGCATTCCTGAACTTCATCGCCCAGCCGCAGCAGGAGCTCTTCATGGCGCAGAACACCGGCTACATCCCGGTGACGCGCGCGGGCTACGAAGGCATCAAGCAGAGCGGCTTCTACAACAAGCCCGAGAACCACGGCCGCGACATCGCCGTGGAATCGCTGCTTGCGACGGAGCCGACCGAGAACACGCGCGGTCTGCGCCTCGGCAACTTCACCCAGGTCCGCGCCCTGTACGCCAACGAGATGCAGGCGGCCTTCTCCGGCCAGAAGACGGTGGACCAGGCGCTCGATGCTATCGCGACGGAAGGCAACAAGCTGCTGCGCCGTTTCGAGCAGACCTATCGCGGCAAGACGCTGCCCTGATCCATGCTGCGCCGCGCGGGGGCCTGCCCGCGCGGCGTTTCCGTTTCCATCCGGTAAGGTCCTGATCCCGTGGAACGCCGCGCCACCTTTCGTGCTCCCTTGCTGCCTTGGCTGCTGGTGCTGCCGCAGCTGCTGATCGTGTTCGTGTTCTTCTACTGGCCGAGCGGGGAGGCTTTCCGCTGGGCCTTCACGCTGGAACAGCCCTGGGGCGGCGGGCGCGAATGGGTCGGCTGGCAGAACTTCCTCGAGATCTTCGTCAGCACCCATTACTGGGCTTCGGTGCGGGTCAGCATGATCTACGCCTTCGGCACCTCGGCGCTGGCCATCGTCATCGCCCTGCTGCTGGCGTTGTTCATCGACCGCGAGGTGCGCGGCAGCCGCGGCTGGCGGGTGGCGCTGATCTGGCCCTATGCCGTCGCGGCCCCGGCCATCGGCATGATCTTCCGCTTCGTGTTCGATGCCCGTGCGGGCGTGTTCAGCCTGCTCAACGCCGTTTCGCCCGGCTTCTGGGACCCGTCGATGAACGGCACCCATGCCATGGTGATGCTGATCTTCGCCGGCTCCTGGCAGTTGATCGCCTACAATTTCGTGTTCTTTCTCGCCGGCCTGCAAAGCATCCCGCGCCCGCTGACCGAGGCTGCGGCGATGGATGGCGCCGGGCCGCTGCGCCGCATGCGTGACATCCAAGTGCCGCTGCTGGCGCCGACCTTTTTCTTTCTGGTGGTGATCAACCTGACCGACAGCTTCACCAACAGCTTCGGGCTGGTGGACATCATGACCGGCGGCGGCCCGGCGCGCGCCACGGACATCATGGTCTACAAGATCTATTCCGACGGCTTCAAAGGCCTCGATTATTCCGGCGCGGCCGCGCAGAGCGTGATCCTGATGCTCCTGGTTGTTGCGCTGACCTTTATCCAGTTCCGCTTCGTCGAGCGGAAGATGCGTTACCGCTGAGGGGAGGGGGATCATGGTTGAGCGCCGTCCCTGGCTGGATGTTTTCACCCATGTGCTGCTGTTGTTTTCGGCGCTGGCGCTGCTGCTGCCGGTGTGGCTGGCCTTTGTCGCGGCCACGCACGACCTGGCTGGCGTCAACCGGGTGCCGATCAACTGGCTGCCCGGCCCGTACCTGCTGGACAACCTCGCCGCCGCCTGGCAGCGGGGCAGCTTCGCCACACGCTTCGGCACCAGCCTGATCGTCGCGGTCGGCGTGACCGCCGGCAAGATCCTGCTGGCCATGCTCGCGGCCTTCGCCCTGGTGTTCTTTCAATGGCGTGCCAAGATCGTGGTGTTCTGGCTGATCTTCCTGACGCTGATGCTGCCGCTGGAGGTGCGAATCGTGCCGACCTATGCGGTGGCGGCCAACGCCCTGGCGCCGTTCCAGGCGATCCTCGACGCAACCGGGATCACCACGCTGGTCGCGGCGGTCAGCGGCATCGAGATCAGCCTGCAATGGCAGATGCTGAATTCCTATGCCGGGCTGATCCTGCCGCTGATCGCGACCGCCACCGGCACCTTCCTGTACCGCCAGTTCTTCCTCACCATCCCGGAGGAGCTGGTGGAGGCGGCCAAGATGGACGGTGCCGGGCCGCTGCGCTTCCTGCGCGACGTGCTGGTGCCGCTATCGCGCACCACCATCGCGGCGCTCGCCACCATCCTGTTCGTGTATTCCTGGAACCAGTACCTTTGGCCATTGCTGGTCACCACCGAGCCGGACCGCGCCACGGTGATGGTGGAGTTGTCGCGCATGGTGCCGCGCGGTGACAGCATCCCCGACTGGAACGTCGTCATGGCCGGCGCGCTTCTGGTCATGCTGCCGCCGCTGGCGGTGGTCATCTTCATGCAGCGCTGGTTCGTGCGCGGCCTCGTGCAGACGGAGAAGTGAAAGCCATGTCCGCCATCGACCTGATCGGCGTCCGCAAGGATTACGGCAGCCAGACTGCCATCCATGGCATCGACCTGGCCCTGCCGGAAGGCGCCTTCATCGTCATCCTGGGCCCCTCCGGCTGCGGCAAGTCCACGCTGTTGCGCATGGTGGCGGGTTTAGAGACCATCACTGCCGGGGAGCTTCGCATCGGCGGCCACCGCATGAACGAGCGCGAGCCCAAGGATCGCGGCTGCGCCATGGTGTTCCAGAACTACGCGCTGTACCCGCACATGACGGTGGCGGAGAACATCGGCTATCCGCTGAAGGTGGCCGGGATGCGGCGTGCCGAGCGCCAGGCCCGGGTCGCGGAGGTCGCGGCATCGCTGGAACTCGGCGCGCTGCTCGGCCGCCGGCCAGGCGAGTTGTCCGGTGGCCAGCGCCAGCGTGTCGCCATGGGCCGTGCCATGGTCCGGCAGCCGCGCGTCTTCCTGTATGACGAGCCGCTCTCCAACCTCGATGCGCGGCTGCGCGTGCAGATGCGCCTGGAACTGCGCCGGCTGCACGAGAAGCTGGGCGCCACCTCGGTGCTGGTGACGCATGACCAGCAGGAAGGCATGACGCTGGCCGACCATCTGGTGGTGATGAAGGACGGCCGCGTGGAGCAGGCCGGAACCCCGCGCGAGGTGTATTCCCGTCCTGCCAGCCTGTTCGTTGCCGGCTTCCTGGGCTCCCCCTCCATGAACCTGCTGCCGGCCGAGGTGCTGGAAGGCGGCGATACCCTGCGCCTCGCCGGCGGCCACCTGGTGCGGCTGGCGGAGCCGCTGGCGGAACGCGGCCGCGTCACCCTCGGCATCCGCCCGGAACACGTCACCACCGGCGGGTTGCCGGCGCGGGTGGAGATGGTGGAAGATCTGGGCGCCTCGGTGCTGGTGCACGCGCAGCTCGAGGGGGGCGCCGCGATCGCCTTCCACAGCCCCGCGGAAGCGGCGCCGGCACGCGGGGAGGAGCTCGGACTCGGCCTGCCGCCGGCCCGGCTGCACCTGTTCGATCCCACCACGGGGCGCCGCCTGGCGGCGGTTGCCCGGGCGGAATCGGCGCATCGAGGGCTGGACTTTCCCGTGGCCTGAAGATGATAAAGCGTCCACCTATCCACCGGGAAGTGAGTTCATGATGCTGCACCGCCGCAACCTTCTGGCGCTGGGCACCGCCCTCGCGGCGCCGGCCCTGATCCCCGCCGCGGCGCGGGCGCAGGCAACGTTTCCGCGGGAGCCGATCCGTCTCGTAGTGCCGTTCTCGCCCGGCGGCCCGACCGACATCCCGGCGCGTCTGATCGCCGACGAGCTTTCGAAGATGCTGCCGCAGCGGGTGATCGTCGAGAACCGCACCGGCGCCGGCACGGTGATCGGTGCCGACGCGGTGGCCAAGGCCGCGAAGGATGGCCACACGCTGCTCTACACCACCATCGCCCAGGCGGCGATCCGCGCCATCTACCCGAGCCTGCCCTTCGACCCGGTGAAGGACTTCCAGCCGGTGGCGCTGACCGGCACCATCCCGATGCTGCTGATGGTGAACAAGGATGTCCCGGCCAACAGCCTGCAGGAGCTGATCGCGCTCTTCAAGAAGGAGCCGGGCGAGTATGATTATGCCAGCACCGGCAGCGGCGCGGCGCTGCACCTGGCGAGCGAGCTGTTCCTGAAGCAGGCCGGCGGGTTGAAGGTGAACCATATCCCCTACCGTGGCTCGGCCGCCGCCATGCCGGACGTGCTGAACGGCACGGTGGCGATGATGCTGGACGTGGCGAACAGCGGCCTGCCCTTCGTGCGCGAAGGCTCGGTGAAGGCGCTGGCGATCTCCTCCAAGCAGCGCCTGCCGCAGCTGCCGGACGTGCCGACCTTCGACGAGGCCGGTGTGCCGGGCTACGAGGCCTATACCTGGCACATGGTGCTGGCGCCCGCCGGGACGCCGCAGCCGGTGGTCGCGCAGCTGAACGAGGCCATCAACAAGGTGATGGCAATGGACAGCGTGAAGGCGAGGCTGTCGGACCTGACCATGACGACCCGCAGCGACAGCACGCCGGACAGCACCAGGAAATGGCTGACCGACGAGATCGCCAAATGGGAGCCGGTCATCAAGGAAGCCGGCATCAAGGCCGACTGAGTTCGACGCGGGCGGGGAGCGATCCCCGCCCGCTTCATTTCGCCAGCATGGCCTTGACGGCGCCGCCACGCCGCAGGACCCTGGCTCGCCGGCTCCAGGAGGACACCCGCAGCATGACTGACCTGCCCCGGCAGATGCGCTTCATCGATCATGGTCAGGGCGGCGAGCCCTCCGTGCTGGTGCCGGCCACCGGCCCGGTGCCCCTGCCAAAGCCGGACGAGGTGCTGATCCGCGTCCAGGCGGCCGGGGTGAACCGGCCGGACGTGCAGCAGCGCAAGGGCCTGTATCCGCCTCCGCCCGGCGCCAGCCCGGTGCTCGGCCTGGAAGTGGCGGGCGAAGTGGTGGCGGCCGGTGCCGAGGTGCGCCGCTTCAGCGTCGGTGACCGCGTCTGCGCGCTGACCAATGGCGGCGGCTACGCCGAATACTGCACGGCGCCCGAGGCGCAGACCCTGCCCTGGCCCAATGGCTTCGATGCGCTGCGCGCCGCCGCGCTGCCCGAAAACCATTTCACCGTTTGGGCCAATCTGTTCGGCCATGGCCGGCTGTCAGCCGGGGAGCGGGTGCTGGTGCATGGCGGCACCTCCGGCATCGGCGTCACCGCCACCATGCTGGCCCGCGCCTTCGGGGCGCACGCCATCGCCACGGCCGGAAGCGCCGACAAGTGCCGCGCCTGCGAGGGCTTCGGGGCCGAGCTGGCGATCAACTACCGCGAACAGGATTTCGCCGAGGCCGTGCGCGCCCATACCGATGGCCGCGGCGTCGACGTGGTGCTCGACATGGTCGGCGCCGACTATTTCCCGCGCAACCTGAAGGTGCTGGCCCGGGATGGCCGCCTCGTCATCATCGCCTTCCTGCAGGGGCACGAGGTCGAGAAGGCCGACCTTCGCCCGATCATGCTCAAGCGGCTGGTGGTCACCGGCAGCACGATGCGGCCCCGCACCACCGCCGAGAAGGGCGCCATCGCCGCGGCGCTGGAAGACAAGGTCTGGCCGCTGCTGGCGCGGGGCGAGTGCCTGCCCACCATCCATGCCAGCTTCCCGATGCAGGACGCGGCGGCGGCACACGCGCTGATGGAAAGCAGCACGCATATCGGCAAGATCATCCTGACGGTGGGTGACAGCACCGCCTGATGCTGCGGCTTGCCGATCTGCGCCTTCTGCTGGTGGCGGTGACGCTGTTCGGCGGTGCCTGGCCGATCACCAAGGCGGCGCTGGCCGATGCCACCCCGCTCTGGTTCGCCGTGTCCCGCACAATGCTGGGCGCCTTGGTGTCGGGGCTGGTGCTGGTGGTGCTGCGCCGGCTCAACTGGCCCTCGCCGCGCGACTGGCCGGCCATGCTGGGGGTCGGCCTGCTGCAGCTCGGCGGCTTCTTCGCCCTGACGCACCTGGCCGTGGCTCTGGTGCCGGCCGGGCGCACCGCGGTGCTGGCCAACGTCACCATCTACTGGTTGGTGCCGATGTCGGTGCTGCTGCTGGGCGAGCGGGTCTCGGCGGGACGCTGGCTGGCGGCGGCGCTGGGGCTGGCCGGGGTTGCCGTGCTGGCGGGGCCCTGGTCGGTGGATTGGCGGCAACCCGGCATGCTGGCCGGGCATATGATGCTGCTGCTGGCGGCGTTTTTCTGGTCCTGTGCCATCATCGTCACCCGGCGCTACCCGCCGCGCCACACCATGCTGGAAACCCTGCCCTTCAGCTTCCTGCTGGGCGGGTCGGTGCTGGTGCCGATGGCGGCCCTGCTGGAGCCGGATGGCGGCATCGGGCCGGGCGCGTTCTGGCATGCGGCCGTGATCGGCGGCGTGGTGGCCCCGCTGGGCACCTGGGCGGTGATCGAGGCGGGCCGGCGCCTGCCGGGTTCGGTGGCGTCGGTCGGCTTTCTGCTGGCGCCGGTGATCGGGGTGGTGGTGTCCACCCTGTGGCTGGGCGAGCCGGTCGGCCCCGACGTGATCCTGGCCGGGTTGCTGATCGGTGCCAGCGTCGTGGTGGCGACGCGCGGCTGAGCCTCGCAGCCCTGCGGGGCCGGAGGCGGGGGATGGCGTGCACGGACAAGGAAGGGCAAATGCGGCTCAAGGCAGTGGAGATGGGCACGGGAGAAGCGGACACCCTGGTGCTGCTGCACGGGTTGTTTGGCCAGGCGCAGAATTTTACCTCGGTGCAGAAGGTGCTGGCCGGTTCCCGCAAGGTGGTGGCGCTGGACCTGCGCAACCATGGCAACTCCCCGCATGCGACAGGGATGAGCTATCCCGCCATGGCGGAGGACGTCGCCGAAACACTGCAGGCCTTGGGCACCGGCCCGGTGGCGCTGCTCGGCCATTCCATGGGCGGCAAGGTGGCGATGACGCTGGCGCTGGCACGGCCCGCGCTAGTGTCGCGCCTCGTGGTGGCCGATATCGCGCCGGTCGACTATCCGCCGGCCTTCCGGCCCTATGCCGAGGCGATGCTGGCACTGGAGCTCCGGTCCGGCCTCGACCGGCGGCAGGCGGATGCGGCGCTGGCCGGCGCCATTCCCAATGCCGGCGTGCGGGGTTTCCTGCTGCAGAACCTGCGCTTCGGCGAGCCGGCGCCATCCTGGCGCAACGGCCTCGCCGAGATCGCCGCCGCGATGCCGGAGATCGAGGCGGCACCCGGCTTTCCGCCCGATGCGCGCTACGAGGGACCCACGTTGGTGCTGTCCGGGGAGCACTCCGACTACGTCCGGCCGGAACACCGGCCGGTGTTCCGCGCGCATTTCCCCGCCGCCCGGTTCGGCACGGTGAAGGGGGCCGGCCATTGGTTGCACGCGGAAAAGCCGGACGGCTTCGTCGCGGCGCTCACCGCCTTCCTGGGCTAGATCGCCACGGGGGCCTTGAAGCGGCCTTCCTTGTTCAGGTCCGCGGCCCGCCACAGGTACCACGCCGCGGCCGAGCGATAGGGCGACCAGCGGAGCCCGATCTCCGCCAGCGCCCTGGGCTTCGGCTGCGCATCCAGCCCGGCGGCGAGGCGGTAGCCTTCGCGCACCCCGAAATCATCCACCGGCAGGATGTCGGGGCGGCCAAGGGTGAAGATCAGCAGCATCTCCACCGTCCAGCGGCCGACGCCGCGCAGCGCCACCAGCCGCTGGATCAGCTCCTCGTCCGGCAGCCGCGCCGCGGCACGGCGGTTCGGCACCAATCCACCCACGGTCTTCAACGCGATGTCGCGGATGGCGGCCTGCTTGGCGCCGGAAAAGCCGCAACCGCGGATCGCGCCCTCGGGCAAGGCCAGTACGCCCTCCGGATGAGGGAAATCCTGGCCGGGAAACAACGCGATCAGCCGGCCCAGCATCGCCTCGGCGGCGCGGCCATGCACCTGCTGGTGGGCGATGGCGCGCACCAGCGCCTCGTAGGGCTCGCGCTGCAGCGGCTTCAGCCGCAACGGGCCGACCTGGCGCACCACCGGGCCGAGCACCGGATCGGCGGCCAGGGCAGCGCGCGCCTGGCGCGGCGCCAGCTTGCGGGCAGGAGCGGCGGGAGCCAGCATCAGCCAGGCGTTCATGCGCAGGGCCAGGGGTGTCGGGGGCGAATCGTCCGGTGGGTCACGGAGGCAGGCTAGCCGCCGCCACCTCCAAGCCGCAACGCTGCCGCCACCGTGACGTTGACCGGCGCAGGGACGAAACCCAGGCCGCCGGGGAAAGGAAGCCGATGTCGCGAAACAGCGCCCAGCAGGGCGAGGTATTCGAAACCAGCGTGCCCGCCCGGCTGGATCGCCTGCCATGGGACCGCTTCCACTGGCTGGTGATCGCCGCGCTGGGCATCACCTGGACGCTGGACGGGCTGGAGGTGACGCTGGTCGGCTCCCTGGCCGCCGCCATCCACGAGAGTCCCTCTCTCAGGCTCAGCGAAACCCAGGTGGGGCTGACGGCCTCCGCCTATCTGATCGGCGCGGTGGCCGGGGCGCTGTTCTTCGGCTGGCTGACCGACAAGCTCGGGCGACGGAAGATCTTTTTCGCCACCGTCATCGTCTACATCCTGTCGAGCATCGCCACCGGCTTCTCCTGGGATTTCTGGTCCTTCGCGTTTTTCCGCATGCTGACCGGGGCGGGCATCGGCGGGGAATATGCCGCGGTGAATTCGGCCATCCAGGAGATGATCCCGGCCCGCAAGCGCGGCACGGTGGATCTGGCGGTGAACGGCACGTTCTGGGCCGGCGCCGCCCTGGGCGCGGCCTCGGCCCTGGTGGTGCTCGACCCCGACGTGGTGGACCCCGAGATCGGCTGGCGCGCCGCCTTCATCGTGGGCGGTATGCTGGCGATCGTGATCATGTTCCTGCGGCGCTGGGTGCCGGAGAGCCCGCGCTGGCTGATGACCCATGGCAAGCCGGGCGAGGCCGACCGGGTGGTGGACGAAATCGAGGCCGGCGTTGCCGCACGCTACGGCAAGCCCCTGCCGCCGCTGGAATACGGGCCGGTGCGACTGAAGCGGCGGGGGCAGGCGACCATGCGGGAGGTGCTGCACATCATGCTGCACCACCACCGGGAGCGCACGGTGCTCGGCATCACGCTGATGGCCTGCCAAGCCTTCTGCTATAATGCCATCTTCTTCACTTACGCCCTGGTGCTAACCAAGTTCTACGGCATCGCCTCCAGTCAGATCGGCTGGTACATCCTGCCCTTCGCGCTCGGCAACCTGCTCGGGCCGTTGGTGCTGGGACCGCTCTTCGACAGCATCGGGCGCCGGGTGATGATTACCCTGACCTATGCCATCTCCGGCATCCTGATGCTGATCTCCGGCTATGCCTTCCAGCAGGGGTGGCTGACCGCCTGGGAACAGACACTGGCCTGGACGGTGATCTTCTTCTTCGCCTCGCCCGCCGCCTCGGCCGCCTATCTGACGGTGGGGGAAAGCTTTCCGCTGGAGATGCGCGCCCTGGCTATCGCCATGTTCTACGCCTTCGGCACGGCGGTGGGCGGCATCGCCGGACCGGCGCTGTTCGGCTGGCTGATCGAGGGGGGCGAGCGGATCTACATCGCCGGCGGCTTCGCCTTCGCCGCCTGTCTGATGCTGGTGGCCGCGGTCACCGAATGGAAGCTGGGATTCTCGGCCGAACGCCGATCGCTGGAATCCATATCGGCGCCGCTCGCCGCCCGGCATTAGCCCGAGGCTCGGGCCGCCCGCCGTCCATGCGCCGCGACCTGCCACATGGTGCAGATCAAGATCCGCACCGCCGAACCCGCCTCGTTGCTGCGGAACGCGATAGCCCGGACGGCGCGGCGGTGGCGGGTTGCTGGATGGAGCCTTCGGCTTCGGCTCGAACCGGAAGAAAGCCGCGTCCGATCTTTTTGGGCCGAACCTGGGGTGCCGCGCGATGACAAGCCATCGCCGCGCGTTCATGCTGCAACGCAAGAACATCCCGCCCGGACCTCATGGCCGACAGACGCCACGCTTCATCCCGCGACATCCCGTTCATCCGGCGCGGCACGGCCGAGTTCCGCCGCACCAACTTGGCCTTTCTGTGCGCCGGCTTCGCCACCTTCGCGCTGCTGTACTGCGTGCAGCCGCTGCTGCCCGCCTTCGCGGCCGCGTTCGGCGTCAGCCCGGCGACCAGCAGCCTGTCGCTTTCCCTGCCCACCGCGGTGATGGCCTGCTGCCTGCTGGTGGCCGGCGCGTTATCGGAGACGCTGGGCCGCAAGCCGATGATGGTGGCGTCGGTTCTGTTCTCGGCGGTGCTGACCCTGGGCTGCTCCCTGGCGCCGGGCTGGGAAGCGCTGCTCACCCTGCGCGTGCTGCTCGGCATCGCCCTGAGCGGGCTGCCCGCCATCGCCATGGCCTACATCACGGAGGAGATGGAGCCCTCCGCCAGCGGCTTCGCCATGGGGCTCTACATCAGTGGCACCGCTGCCGGAGGCATGGCGGGGCGGGTGATCACCGGCCTGCTGCTGGACTGGGGAAGCTGGCACTGGGCCATGGGTGCCATCGGCCTGCTCGGCCTCGCCGCGGCCGTGACCTTCTGGTGGGCGCTGCCGCCGTCCCGGCACTTTGAGCCGCGGCCGCTGGCGCTCGGGGGGCTGCTGGCCAATTACACGTTGCACCTGCGCGATGCCGGTTTGCGCTGGCTGTTCCTGGAAGGCTTCCTGTTCATGGGCAGCTTCGTCACGCTCTACAACTACATCGGCTTCCGGCTGATCGCGCCGCCCTTTGACCTCGGCCAGAGCGCGGTGGCGCTGGTGTTCACCCTCTACATCGTCGGCATCGGCGCGTCCACGCTGGTCGGGTGGCTGGCCGACCGCTACGGCCGGCGCACCATGCTGTGGTCGATGGCGCTGCTGATGCTGGCGGGGCTCGGGCTCACCCTCCCGCCCTCGCTGCCGCTGACGGTAGGGGGGATCGCGGCGATGACCTTTGGCTTCTTCGGCGCGCATTCCCTGGCCTCGTCCTGGGTCGGCCGGCGGGCCCAGTCGGCGCGGGCCCAGGCTTCGTCACTCTACCTGTTTGCCTACTACATGGGCGCCAGCATCATGGGCGTCGCCGGCGGATGGGTCTGGGCCCGGGCGGGATGGACCGGGATCGGCTGGATGCTCGGCGGCACGCTGACCCTGGCCCTGCTGGTGGCGGTGCTGCGGCTGGCGCGTCTGAGGCCGGCTGGTCGCGGCTGAGGCCGCGCCGCCCTGCTGCTACTTGCCGGGTCGCACCGGTGGCGGCATCTCCCGGGTGCGCTCCGTTTCGCCGTCCAGCTTCTGCCCGGCCGAAACCGGACGCGGCTTGCGTTCCAGCCAGGGGTTGCGCGGCGGCGTGCCCATCTCCCGATGCGTGCTCTCGCTGCCGGTGGTGTCGGTGCCTGGCGTGCGTTCCTCGGCCATGCGGGGTTCTCCTGTTCGATGTTCCTCCCCTTGCAACGATCCGCCCGGGCCTGGGTTCCCAGCCAAGGCCTGACGGAGGTGCCGCGATGCTGACCGGAGGCTGCCACTGCGGGCGGGTGCGCTACGAGGCCGCGGGTGAGCCGTTTCATGCGGCCTGGTGCCATTGTACCGATTGCCGGCGCAGCAGCGGCGCGCCGGCCATGGCGTGGTTCAGCGTGCCGGTGTCCGGCTTTCGCCTGGTTTCCGGCCGCCTGCGGTGCCACGCATCCAGTGATCGGGCGCGGCGCGGCTTCTGCGCCGATTGCGGCACCAGCCTGACCTATCACGGCACCGGGCTGCCCGAACTGGACATCGCGACCGCGACGCTGGACGATCCGTCCCTGCAGCCACCGGGCGACCATATCTTCTTCGGCAGCCGCATCGCCTGGGTCATCCCCGGCGATGACCTGCCGAAGCACGATCGCGAGCGCGGCGCCTGAGCGCTCAGCCCGGGCGCGGCGCCAGCAGGATCACCGCCGCGCCCGCGAGGCAGATCAGCGCGCCGGTGAGGTCCCAGCGATCCGGCCGCATTCCCTCGGCCAGCCAGAGCCAGGCGAGGGAAGCCAGGATGTACACGCCGCCATAGGCGGCATAGGCGCGACCGGCCGCCGCGCTGTCCACCAGCGTTAGCAGAAACGCGAACAGGGCGAGGCTGGCCATCCCTGGCAACAGCCAGAACGTGCCCTGGCCGAGCCGCAGCCAGGCCCAGAACGCGAAGCAGCCGCCAATCTCGGCAAGGGCCGCGGCGAGGTAGATCAAGAGGTTCCGGCTCATGCGGCGCAGTGTGGCGCCGGCATCAGAAGGCGGGAAGCCAGAGCCGCACCCAGCCAACCAGCAGCAAGGCCAGCATCGAGGGCCAGAGGTGCCGCCAAAGGTCCAGGGGGCGGGTGTTCCCGCCCAGTAACCCGGCGATCATGGCGGTGACGCCGATGCTCATGCCGGCCGCCGCCGCGCCGATGGCGTTGTGCAGTCCCGCCGCCAGCAGCGCCGGCAACCCCGCCGCGGAGCCCAGCGCCACCTGCACCGGCATCAGCGCGGCGTTGGACGCGACATTGCTGCCGGTCACGAGTCCCGACACCAGCGCCATGGGCGGCAGGGCGTAGACGGCCAGGGGCCCCAACATCGTGGCGGCGCTGTTGGCCAGCGCCGAGGCCATGCCGCTGCCGGCGAGCCAGCGGCCGAGCAGCACGTATAACAGCATGGCCAGGGCCGGCCGGGCGGCGCGGCGCAGCGACTGCCGGGCCGCACGGGCCGCGCCGGCCGGCCGCAGTGCCAGCAGCATGGCCGCCACCAGCCACAGCACCACCGCCACATGGCTCACCGGCAGCGGCGGCAGGTCGGGCCAGGGCTGGAAGGCGGGCGCGCTGCGCCAGCTTCGGGCCAGCAGCAGCATGACGGTCAGAAAGGTCCAGGGTGCGAGGGCCGCGCCGGCCCGCCACCATTCCTGCCGGCTTCGCGGCGGATCGAGCCGCCACAACACCCCGAGCAATGGCAGGCCGCTGGCCACGATGCCCGCCACCTCGAAGGGCAGCCAGCGATTAGCCAGCAGCAGCAGCATCGCCATGCCGGCCACGATGCTCCATTGCGCCCGCTTCTCCGCCGCCGACACGGGCAGGCCCGCCAGGGCGCACAAATGCCAGAGCAGAAAGGGCAGGCAGAGCAGCCAGGCCGCATGGGGCAGGGCGGTGGCCTGCGCCAGGACCTGCGGCGGTAGATGCACCAGCGCAGCCCCCAGCGCGGTGCCGGGCCCCAGCCCGCCCCACGGCACCATCGCCAGCGCCAGCAGGGCCAGGGCGCCGGCCGGTGCGCCGCCGATCCCCATCCGGCGCAGCGCCGCCAGCGCGAACACGGCGCCGACGGCGAAGCCGGTGACACTTTCCACGAAGCTGCCGCCCAGCAGCGTCGCCGCCAGCACGCGGCGTGGCGTGGCCGCCGGCGGGACCCCGTCCTGCCGCTGCAGCCGTGACACCGCCAGGTGGAACACCAAGCCGCCGGTCAGCACGGCGACCGGCTGCAGCCCCAGGAACACCGCGCGCGCGGCTTCTTCCAGCAGAAAAGCCGGCGTGGCTGCCGGACCTCCTGGCAGCGTCAGCGCCAGGCCAGGCAAGGCGGCGACCAAGGCTGCCAGGCAGGCCCCAACCGGCCCGGCCCGGCCCGAGGCCAGCAACAGGAGAAGCAGAGTAAGCGGAGCGGATTGCAGCAGGGCCATGGCGGGGTCATCCTGACCCGCCCGGCCGGCACAGCCCAGGGCCGGAAACGCTGAATGGGCGGCTTGGTCAGCCGGCCGCGATGCGCCGGGGCGACACGCCGCCCATGGGCGAACGGCTGCGCCAGGCCCAGGCCCAGCCCGGCAGGGCGGCAGCGGCCAGGGGGCGGCTGACGGCATAGCCCTGCACATGATCGGCGCCAGCCGCCGCGACGGCGCGCCACAGCCGGGCATCGGAGACGCCTTCCGCCGTCACGGTCATGCGCCGGAGATGCGCGCGGCCGACCAGACGGGACACTTCGGCGCGGGCCCGGCGGCTGGTGGGCATCGCCGCGACCAGGTGCCGGTCCAGCTTAATGCCCGCGAAGGGCAGTTCCATCAGGGCGGCACGGTCATCCTCCAGCCCCATGTCGTCGATCAGCACCGGCACACCGGCGCTGGCAAGACGGCGCAGCGCCCGCCGAAGGGCGGAGCGGTCCCGCACCGGCGTGGTTTCCGTCAGTTCCAGAACCAGGGCCGAGGCGGGAAAGCCGTGCCTGGCCATCAGGCGCCGTAGCCAGCACAGCACGTCCCGCTCCAGCAACAGCGCCAGCGGCAGGTTCAGCGTGACCGAGGCGCCGAGACGGGCAGGGGCGGCCGCCATCTCGCGGAAGGCGGCGTCGGCGACGGCCTCGGTCAGCGCGCGGCTCTGGCCGCTGCTCTCGGCCAGCGGCACGAAGCAATCCGGCCCCACCGGCATGGTGCTGGTGCGGTGCCAGCGGGCCAGTCCCTCCAGCAGCACCGGACGATGGTCGGCGATGCGCAGGATGGGCTGGTATCGCACCGTGATCTCCCCCCGCAGCAAGCCGGACGCCAGGTCGGCGGCGTCCGTCAGGGGCGGGGCAGCTGGATGAGCGTGGCCCTGGCCGCGCAGCGCCGCCGCCAGATCGGCGGCATGCGGGCGTACCGAATCGATGCCGGTGATCGGCATGCCATCTTCCAGCACCACGACGATCCCGGACTGCCCGAACGGATCCCGCGCCGCCGCCAGCAGGGCCGGCCAGCTGGAGCCGGCCGCGGAAGGCTGGCAGACCAGCTGCCGCCGCGTTCCGCCGCCCGCGAACAGGTGACGCAGAGCCTCACGCCCTGAAGCGATGCGCTGCGGCGCAACGCCGGCCATTCCCATCACCGCGGCCTGGGCGGCAGTGACGATGGCAGGATCGTCCGCCAGCAGCAGCGGCGGTTCGAGGTCAAGGGAGTTCGGCGGGATCTGAAGGGTCATCATCCTCCCCTTCGCGGAGAAGGGCAGGGGAGATGTTAGGGACGCATCACCTAAAGTAAAGATCTGGTTAATAATTAGACAAAGCGCCCGACTGTGTCAGGAGCTGAAACAGGGCATCCCACAGCCCGGTGCGCGTCAGGTTCCGGATGCGGCACGTGCGGCGGGGCTCGGCGCCTCCGTGACGCGGCGCAGCCGGTTCTCGCCCAGGAACAGCAGCATCGGCGCGGCGATGAAGATGGAGGACGATGTTGAGGCGACGATGCCGAACACCATGGTCCAGGCAAATCCGGCCAGCGTATCGCCGCCGAACAGCGCCAGCGGCAAGGCGGATAACAGCAGCGTGACCGAGGTGCCGAGGGTGCGATTCAAGGTTTCGTTGATCGATTTGTCGATCAGCTGCCGCAACGGCATGGTTTTATACTTGCGGAGATTTTCGCGCATCCGGTCATAGACCACGACCTTGTCGTTGACCGAGAAGCCGATGATCGTCAGCACCGCCGCCACCGTGGTCAGGCTGAACTCGATGCGGGTCACCGCCAGGAAGCCGACCACCTTTGTGGTTTCCAGCAGCAGCGTGACGATGGCGCCCACGGCGAACTGCCATTCGAAGCGGAACCAGATATAGGCCATCATCGCCAGCATCGAGAGGCCGAGCGCGATCAGGCTGCCGGTGAACAGTTCGTCGCTGATCCGGTTGCCGACCGCCTCGGTGCGCAGCAGCCGGGCGCCGGGGGAGACCTGCTCCAGCGTGGCGCGCACCTGGTTCACCGCCGTCTGGGTGGCGCCCTCGTCACCCTGCACGGGCAGGCGCAGCAGCACGGTGGAGGCATCGCCGAATTCCTGCACCCCGGCTTCGCCGAGGCCGAGACTGCCGATGCCGGAGCGCAGCGCGCCGAGGTCGGCCGGGCCGCTGGTGCGCACCTCCATCAGGATGCCGCCGCGGAAGTCGATGCCTTTCTCCAGGCCTGGGTAGAAGGCGAGTACAACCGACAGCACCGACAGGATGATCGAGAAGGCGATGCCGAGCTTGCGCCCCTTCATGAAGGGGATCGCGGTGTCGTCGCGCACCAGCCGGAACAGGGGACGGGCCAGGAACATGATCGGATTTTCCCTCAGACCGGCAGCAGCTTGGGCCGGCGGCGGCGATACCAGATCGAGACGAACAGCCGCACCAGCGTGGTGGCGGTCCACATCTGGACGATGGTGCCGATGGCCACTGTGACCGCGAAGCCGCGCACCGGGCCGGAACCGAGCGCGTAGAGGCAGGCCATGGCGATCAGGTTGGTCAGGTTGCTGTCCATGATGGTGCCGGACGCCTTGGTGAAGCCCGCCTCCAGCGCACTGGCCGGTGGGCGGCCGAGGCGGGTTTCCTCGCGGATGCGCTCGTTGATCAGGATGTTGGCGTCGAGCGCGGTGCCCAGCGTCAGCACGATGCCGGCGATGCCGGGCAGGGTGATGGTGGCCTGCAGCACCGACAGCGCCGCCAGCATCAGCAGCAGGTTGACGAGCAGCGCGATGTTGGCGAACCAGCCGAGCAGGCCATAGGCCAGGCCCATGTAGAGAAACACGAAGCTGGCCCCGACGGCGAGGCTGATCAGCCCGGCGCGGATCGCATCGGCCCCGAGTTCTGGCCCGATGGTGCGCTCCTCCACCACGGTGAGCGGTGCGGGCAGGGCGCCGGCGCGCAACAGCACGGCGAGATCGTTGGCCGATGCGGCGTCGAAGCTGCCGCTGATCTGCCCCTGGCCACCGGTGATCGGCTCACGGATCACGGGCGCGGTGATCACCTTGTTGTCCAGCACCACGGCGAAGGGCCGGCCGACATTCTGCCGCGTGATGTCGGCGAAGCGGCGCGTGCCGACGGAATCGAAGGAGAAGTTCACCACCCACTCTCCGGTCTGGCCGTTCTGCCCGGCACGGGCATCGGACAGGTTGGCGCCGTCCACCTCGATGCGGCGGCGCACCGGGTAACGCTGGCCGGGAGTCTCGCCTTCCAGGAACTCGACGCCGGGGGGCGGCACGGCAGCCTGGAGATTGGCGTTCTCGTCCAGCAGGCGGAAGGTCATGCGGGCGGTTCGGCCGAGCAGCTCCTTGATCCGGTTCGGATCCTCGACGCCGGGCAACTGCACCAGGATGCGGCTCTGCCCCTGGCGCGCGATCAGCGCCTCGGAGGTACCGGTCTCGTCGATGCGGCGGCGGACGATCTCCAGCGATTGCTCCACCGCACCGCTGGCCCGTGCCCGCAGCGCCGTCTCGCTCAGCGTCAGGGTCACGGTGCCATCCTCGGCGGAGGTCACGTTGACATCAGCCGGCACGCCGGGCGCCGCGGCCGTGCCGGCCGGATTGGCCATCTCGCGCAGGGCGGCAACGGCGGCCGGCACCTGGGCCGCGTCCCGCACCCGCAGCGTCAGGCGCTCATTGGCCGGGTCGGCGGCGAGGTTCAGGTAGCCGATATTGGCCTGCCGCAACCGCGTGCGCGCGCCATCCGCCAGGCCCTCCAGCCGTTCCCGCACCACCGCGGCGAGGTCGACCTCCAGCAGCAGGTAGGAGCCGCCGCGCAGGTCGAGCCCCAGCGAGATCTGGCGGGCCGGCAGCCAGGATGGGATGCTGGCGCGCGGAAACAGGTTGGGCAGAGACAACAGCACACCCAGCAGGATGACGCCGGCAATGGCGGCGACCTTCCACCGCGCGAAGTACAGCATGGCCGCAAAGGCCCCCCAAGCTCAGAGGGTGCGGAAAATGCTGGCTGGACGGTCAGGATGCAACCCACCATGCGCACCCGGCCACACTCTGCTACACGCCGCGCCAGATCGATCGAGGCAAGAGGCGGAACCATGCGGTTGAAGCTGGGCATCCTGGGCGCGGGACATTTCGGACGCTTCCACGCGCTGAAGGCGGGCCGCGGGCCCCGCGTCGACTTCGTGGGTCTGGCCGATGCCGACCCCGCGCGCGCTGCCGCCGTGGCCTCCGAGGCGGGGTGCCGCGCCTGGGATGGCGACGAGCTGATGCGGGAAGCCGATGCCGTGATCATCGCCGCGCCCACCGCCTTCCACCATGGCCTGGCCTCCGCCGCCCTCGCGGCTGGCTGCCACGTCTTCGTGGAAAAGCCGATCGCGGCCACCCTGGCCGAGGCAGATGCGCTGGTGGCCGAGGCCGCCGCCGCCGGCCGGGTGCTGCAGATCGGGCATATCGAGCGCTTCTCCGCCGGGATGGCGACGCTGCGCGGCAGCGCCGGCGTGGGGCGGCCACTCTACATGGAGGCGGTGCGCATCGCGCCGTTCCGGCCGCGCAGCCTCGACGTCACGGTGATCCTGGACCTGATGATCCATGATCTGGACTTGGTGATCGGGCTGGCCGGATCGGAACTGGTGGCGGTGGAGGCGGCGGGAACCGCCGTGGTGTCGGACAAAATCGACATCGCCAATGCCCGGCTGCGCTTCGCCAACGGCGTCCAGGCCACCGTCACCGCCAGCCGCGCCAGCCTGAAGATGGAGCGCCGGCTGCGCGTCTTCGGCACCGAGGGCTATGCCAGCCTGGACTTCCTGGGCCGCGAGATGAAGCTGGTGCGCAAGGGACAGGGCCAGCCGCTGGAGCAGATCCCCGGACATGGCATCGACAGCCTGTCCTGGACCGAGCACGACAATCTGGAGGCCGAGCAGGCCGCCTTCGTCGATGCGTGCCTGGATGGCAGGCCGCCCCACCGCCTCACGCTGGCAGCCGATGGTGTGGCCGGCCGCGCGGCACTGGATGCCGCCCTGCGGATCGAGACCGCGGTGGCCGAGGCGCTGCGCCCGACCTCGGCCTGATCGCGGGCCTGAGCGGGACGGCCGGGCTTCGGGAGAATCGCTTCCCCCGAAGAAGGCGTCACCAGCGGCCACGACCGCGCGGCGGCGGACCGTAGGAGCGCTGCTGCGACTGGTCGTACAGGTAGCCGGCACCGGCGCCGGCTCCTGCGCCCAGCAGCGCGCCCAGGCCGGCATTGCCGCTGAACGAGCCGACGATACCGCCCAGCGCGGCGCCGCCGGCGGTGCCGCCGACAACGTTGCGGGCCTGCGGATTCATGCTGCCTGGTGCGCAGGCGCCGAGCGACAGCACGGCGAGCAACGGCAGGGCGAAGCGGGCGTGGCGGATCATGCGCGGGCTCCTCATCTCAGCGGCGGCCACGCGAGGCGGGGGCCTCGGGGCAGGGATAGGTGGCCTGCGCCCAGCGGAACAGCCCGTCGATCGGCGTGTCGTTGGCGTATTGTGTATTCTGGCGCACCCAGGCGGCGAAGCCGAGGCCGGATTCGGCAATGGTCGGCGGCGGGCTCGGCAGGCAGAACAGCGGCCGGCGGGTTGAGTTGGGCGGGTTCAGCGCGGCGTGGAACTGCCCGGCGGACGTCATGTATCCCTGGCAATAGGCGATCGACTCCAGGCGGCGGGGATTGTCGGGCGCCGGGTCGCAGAGCGCGGCGAGGTCGCCCGCCGTGCTGGCATGAGTGATGATGCCGCCGGGTGCGGGGGCGGAGCCCGTCTGCGCCAAGGCCGGAGCCGCGACGAGCGCGGCCAATGCCGCCGCCAAGGTGAATGTCCGCATGTGGTTTCGTTCCTCGCGGTTGTCGGTGCCACCCCGGGGCGGCCTGGAGCGGCCGGGCCCGGGGTGACACGGAACGGCATGCCTGGACGGCGTCGCCCAGGCAATGCCGTAGGTTGAAACCGCCAAGCCTTCGATGGTTGCGGCAGCCTAGCGGCTGCGCAGCACCGTGACGGGCAGACGGCCGCCCAGTGACAGCCGGGCCGAGGCGGGCAGATCGGTGCCGCTGAGCACGCAGCGCCAGCCACGGCCGGCCCATTCGCCCGGCAGTTCCAGATCCACCGCCGCCGTTCCTGCCAAATCCGCTTCGCCCAGCCCGGCCGGATGGCGCAGCGCCACCCGCACCAGCAGCGCGTCGTTCCCGTGTTGCCGGAGAAAGGCCAGCTGACCCTCCGGCGCCGGTAGGGGCTGGTAACCACCCTGGGCAAACAATGCCGGGGCGGCATTGCGCTCCGCCAGCAGGCGATGGATCACCGCCTGCTTCACCGCGCCGCCCTGCCATTCGCCCAGCAGCGCTTCCGGCGCCAGATTCGCCTCCAGCGCGGCGCGGCGCGCGGCGTAGTCCACGGGGCGACGGTTATCGGGGTCGACCAGCGATTCGTCCCAGAACTCGGTGCCCTGGTAGAGGTCGGGCACGCCGGGCAGGGTGTAGCGCAGCACCACCTGGGACAGGCTCTTGGCCGCGCCGCCGCGCGCCATGCGGCCGGCGAAATCCTGCAGGCCGCGGGCCAGCTCCGGAAAGCGGGACGGATCGACCACGCCGCGCAGGAACTCCAGGCTGGCTTTCTCATAGGCCTCGTCGGGCATGGCCCAGCCGGAACGGCGCTTGGCTTCCCGCATCGCTTTCTGCTGCCAGCCGCTCAGCCGTTCCATCCAGCGGTCGACGCCGGCACGGTCGTCCACCGACAGGCCAAGCGGCCAGGATGCGAGCACCATCTGCAGAAACATCACGGCATCGCCGGGCTCCGGCGCCGGGCCGGCGGCCTGGTCCTGCACCAGCGGCTTCGCCTGGTTGAGGAAGCCGCGCAGCGCGGCCGGCCACTCATCCGGCATCTCGGACAACAGGGCCAGTCGCAGGCGCAGATCTTCGCCGCGCTTGTGGTCATGCGTGGCGGTGGCCAGCATGGCGCCGGGCGTTGCCTCGCCGCGCGCCGTGGCGGCTTGGTGGAACCCCTCCGGCGACAGGCTGAACTGGCCGGGACTGGAGCCGACCTCGTTGCGCGACAGCAGCCGGCCGTAGCGGTAGAAGGCGGTGTCCTCCACCGACTTGGCGGCCGTTGGCGAGGAAAGCTGCTGGAACCGTTGCCGGGCCGTCAGCAGGGCGTGGCGCGCATCGCCGCGCGGCAGGTCGCGCGGCGAGATCTCGGCCAGCCACAGCAGCACCTGGGACAACAGCATGTGGTCGGTTGGCGCCAGCATCGCCCGCGCCGCGTCCGCCGCCTGGCGCAGCACCGCGACGTCCTGCTCCGTCGGCGCGCCAACGCGGACATAGACGCGGTAGACCGGAAAGTTCAGCAGCAGCGCGTGGAGCACGCGGCGGATGGCGTTGAACGAGAAGTCGCGGGACCGGATATGGCCGCGCGCCAGGTGATGCAGCGCCCGGGTGCAATTGTCGAGTTCCGCCGCCAGGCTGTCGCGCAGGATCTGCGCGCGCGCCGCGATCTCCTCGGCATGGAAATCGAGGGCACTGCCGCTGGTCTCGCGCCACAGGGCAGAGAAGGGAGCCTCGCCAGCGGGATCGTGCAACACGGCGCCGACCTGATCCATGAAGTCATAGCCGGTGGTGCCGTCGGTCTGCCAGCGCGCCGGCAACGGCTCCCCTGGGGCCAGGATCTTCTCCACCAGGATGTAGGGCTCGCCAGCCGGCGCGCCGGCCGGGCGGCGGGCGCCGGCGATGGCCATGCGGCGGCGCAGCTTGCGGCAATACGCACCCGGATCGGCCAGGCCATCCACATGATCGATGCGCACGCCGTCGATCAGCCCCTCGGCATAAAGGCGCAGGATCAGCTCATGCGTCGCGTCGAACACTTCCGGTTCCTCGGCCCGCAGCCCGGCAAGCCCGGTGACGTCGAAGAAGCGGCGCCAGTTGATCTCGTCCGTCGCGGTGCGCCACCAGGCGAGGCGGTAATGCTGCCGTTCCAGCAATGCATGCAGCCGCGCCAGGCCGTTCAACGAGGCCGGGTCATAGGCCGTCAGGCCGTCGCGATCATCGAGGATGGTGTTGGCGTCGCGCGGCGCGATCGGGAAACGGTTGTCGTAATACGCGACCGACAATCCGGTCGGGCCATCGGCCACCAGGGACAGCTCCCCATCCGCCAGCGCCTCGCCATAAGGCTTGCCGAGGAAGGGGGCCAGCATCTTGCCGGCCAGCGTCGGGTCCTTGTTGTCCCAATCGATGTCGAAGAAGCGGGCGAACCGGCTGTCGCGGCCATTCGCCAGCACGTCCTGCCACCAGGCATTGTGCGGCCCGTCCACGCCCATGTGGTTGGGCACGATGTCGATCAGCAGCCCCATTCCCTCGGCCCGCAACGCCGCCACCAGCCGCCGCAGCGCCGCCTTGCCGCCAAGGGCCGGGTTGATCGCGTCATGCGCGGTGATGTCGTAGCCATGCATCGACCCGGGCGCCGCCGGCAGCAGAGGCGAGGCGTAGAGGTGGCTGATCCCAAGCCGCGCCAGGTAGGGCACGACGCCGACCGCGTCATCCAGCGTGAACTCCGCATGGAACTGGATGCGGTAGGTGGAGCGCGGGGTGGTGCCGGCGGGGGGAGGAACGGGCGGCGTCATGGGGCTCTCCGCGCCCGCGCCAAGCCGCGCAGGCGCTGTTCGATGGCGGGGTCCGCAAAGAGGCGCTCGACGGGTGGATCGAGCCGCCGGCGCCAGTTCGGATGCTCGTCAACGGTGCCGGGGAGGTTGGGTTGCTCCACCGCCGCGACGGCGTCCTCCAGCGGCAGCAGGGCGAGGTCGCATTGCGCGCGGCCGATGAAGGCAGCGGCAGCATCGGCAACCTGGGCGGCATCGGCCAGCGGCGGCGGTGCGCCCTTCGCCACGCCTGCCTGGCGGAAGGCGGCCCATAGCTTACCGCGCTCCGCCACACGCGTCTGCGCCTGATCCTTGGGGCCGCCGCCCAGCTTGTTCCGCCAAACCAGATCGGCGCCGGACCACCAGCCGGCTACGGTGGGCAGGTCATGCGTCGAGGTCATCGACACCGCTTCCCGCGACCAGCGCTGCGGCGCCTTGAAGCCGCGCGAGGTCTGCTCGAACCACATCACCCGCATGCCGGCGACGCCGGTTTCCTGCAGCCGCGGCCGGAAGCCCTCCGGCACGGTGCCGAGGTCCTCGCCGATGGCGATCGCCTGGTGCAGATGCGATTCCAGGGCCACCAGCCGCAGCAGGTCATCCATCGGATAGCGCAGGTAGCACCCATCGGCGGGCGATGCGCCGGAAGGCACCAGCCACAGGCGCCGCAGCCCGAGAACATGGTCGAGGCGGACGCCGCCCGCATTGCGGAACGCCGCGCCGAGCATTTCCCGGAAGGCGGCGAAGCCGTTGGCCACCAGCCCGTGCGGCGAATAGGTGGTGATGCCCCAGCCCTGGCCGCGCGTGTTGAAGATGTCCGGCGGCGCGCCGATCTCGACGCCCGAGAGGAACTCGGTCTGGCGGGCCCAGGCATCGCTGCCGCCGCCATCGACGCCGATGGCGAGGTCGGCGATCAGCCCGATGCGGGCGCCCTTGTCCCGCATCGTCGCCTGCGCGGAGGCGAGGCCGCGATCGGCCAGGAACTGCAGGAATATGTGGAAGCCGACTTCCTCGGCCTGGGCTTCGGCGAAGCGGGCCACCTCGGCACTGTCCGGGTCGCGCAGTGCGGCGGGCCAGTCCCGCCAGTTCCAGCGGGACGGATCCTCGGCCAGCTGCGCGGCGTGCAGCGCCTCGAACCGCGCATGGTTCTCCAGCGAGGTGCCGCCCAGGGCACGGAATGCCTCCAGCGCGTCGCGCAACGCTTCCTGCGGCGCCTGCAGCTGCGCGGCATAAAGCTGGCGGGCGCGAAGGATGCGGGCCCGTGCCACATCCGGCCATTCCACCAGGTCCAGCGCCTCCAGCCGGGACCATTCCTCCGCCAGCCCCGGCGCAAAGGCGGGCGCGTGCGGCACCAGTGTCTCGCCCTCGGCGTAGCGCACGTCGAGCCAGAGCCGGCTGGAGGGCGCGTAAGGGCTGAAGCGCGACGGATCGGCGGTGAATTGCGCATGCACCGGGCTGATCGCCACGGCATCGGCACCCTGCGCGGCGGCGCCCTGGGCGAAATCCTGCAGCGCGCGATAATCGCCGACGCCGCCATCCCCGATGCGCTTCAGGGAATAAAGCTGCACCGCGAGGCCCCACGCCTTGTCGCCGCCGCAGGCATCGCTGATCCGGTGGCCATGCGGGGGTGCCACCGCCAGGGTCAGCGTCCGCTCACCGTTCTCCAGCGTGTAGTAGCCGGGAAGGGTAGGAGCGGTGATGCGGGCCCCGCCGGCGGCGGCGGCCATCTCGCCTTCTACCGTCTCGCCCCCCATGGCGGTCAGGCGATAGCGGCCGGCGCGCGCCCCCTGCAGCCGCACCGCTTCGCCGGGGATGGCCGTCAGCAGCGGCGGGGGCGCGGAACGCTGCGCCTCGCGCAACCGGGTGAGGCTGTCGCGCGCCGCCTTCTCGCTGTCCGCAGGATAGCCGAGAGCCCCCAGCACGGTGCGCAACACCTCGGGCGAGACCTGTTGCGGCTTGCCATGCGCGTTTTCCCATTCCGCCATCAGCCCGACGGAGCGGGCGAGACGGCGCAATTCGCTCCCGCCGCTCATGCGGCGGCCGCCTTCAGCCAGGCCACCGCGCTATGCGGCAGCAACTGGCCATCCCGCGCGACCGTATCGGCCACATCCTCACGCGATTCGGCCAGCACGTGACCATCCGCGGCGGCGCAGGGCAGCGCTTCCCCGCCGAACTGCGCCGCGATAGTGAGCACCGCGCCGTCTGCCAGCGTCCATTGCGCGCGCAGCCCGGTTTCGCCCAGCTTCTCGGAGCCCGCGGATTTGGCGCCCGCCAGATGCGGGCCGAGCCGCATGTTGCGCGCGCGGAGCAAGGTGGAAACAAAGCTTTCCATGTGCAGGCCGGCTTCGGATTGCCGCTCCTCCGGCTCCGGCTTGCTGGCCTCGAAGGTCGCCGGGTCATTGGGATCGGGGATCTTCTCGCGCTTCTCAGGGTCGTTGAAGGCGGGAAACCGCGCGAACTCCTTGCGCCGCCCCTCGCGAACGGCCTTGGCCAGGTTCTGGTCGGGGAAGCCGGTGAAGAACAGGAACGGCTTCTGCGAGGCGTACTCGTCACCCATGAACAGCATCGGCACCGGCGGCGACAGCAGCAGCAGCAGCATCGCCGCCCGCACGCCATCGGCCGGCGCGAGCGCGAAGATTCGCTCGCCCAGGGCGCGGTTGCCGACTTGATCATGCGTTTGCAGCGAGTTGACGAAGGCGGAGGGCGGCAGATGATCGCTGGGCTTGCCGCGCGCATGCCCGAGGTTCTTCGAAACCTCGCCCTGATAAACGAAGCCGCTCTGCATGGCGCGGGCCAGATGCCCGGCCGGATCATCGGCGTAATCGGCGTAATAGGCGTCGTGCTCGCCGGTCAGCAACACGTGGAGGCAGTGGTGGACGTCGTCGTTCCACTGCGCATCAAAATCCTTCTCCAGCCGCGCGGCGTCGTTGGTCTCGTTCTCCAGCACCAGATAAACATTGCGGCCCTGCGTGGCCTCACGGATCCGCGTGGAAAGTTCCTGCAGGAAGGTATCGTCGGTGATGGCGTGCACAGCGTCGAAGCGGAGCCCGTCCATCCGGTATTCGGTGAGCCAGAAGATGGCGTTCTCGATAAAGAAATCGCGCACCGGCTTCTCGCGGAAGTCGATGGCATCGCCCCAGGGAGTATGAATATCCTTGCGAAAGAAGTCGGGCGCGATGCTGTGCCAGTAATTGCCGGCCGGGCCGAAGTGGTTGTACACCACGTCCATCATCACGGCGATGCCGAGCCCGTGCGCCGCATCGACCAGTGCCTTGAGATCATCCGGCGTGCCATAGGTCTCGTCGGGTGCGTAAGGCAGCACGCCGTCATAACCCCAATTGGCGGTGCCGGCGAAATCGGCCACCGGCATGATCTCGATGGTGTTCACCCCGAGCGTCGCCAATCGCTGCAGCTCACCCATGATGCCGCGAAAGCCACCCATCGCGCCCGCGTGCAGCTCGTACACCACGGCGCGCGGCCAGGGCAGCGCGGCATAGTCGGTGTGCCGCCAGGCGAAGCCGTGATCCACCACCACGCTCCAGCCATCCACATCGCCATCCTGCGCGTGCGATGCGGGGTCCGGGACGGTGGGTCCGTTGCCCAGTGCGTAGCGGTAGCGGGTCCCCGGCGCGGCGTCCGCCGTCGCCGACCACCAGCCATCGGCCTCCTGCTGCATCGGCAGCGCGGGCGCATCGCGGCGCTCCAGCGTCACCTTCGGCTGACCGGGGGCCCATAGGCGGAAGCGTGTGCGGCCGTTTTCCCCCGGAAGGGCGCCGAAGCTGTACCGATCGCTCATGGCGATGAATCCTTTGCGGGAAGAAAGGCGATCAAGAGACGGGCTGACCGCGGCGCGACGGTGACGGACCCGGAGCGCAGCAGCGTTTCCGGCGCGTCCGGCTCGCTGCTGTCGAGAGCGGAAATCCAGTCCAGGGACGGGGCTGGCGGCCGAAAGATCTGGCGTTCGGCGGACGCGTTGAGCAGCAACAGGGTCACCTCGACCTGCGGCGGCTCCGCCGGTATCGGGCCCGGCGCCAGGCAGGCCCGGCGCAGCGCCAGTACGCGACCCTGCGGATCGTGCCATTCCTCGGTGGGGAGCGGCTCGCCATCGGCACCAAACCAGCCGATATCGGGAAGGCCGGGCAGTGGCTCGGTGCGGCCATGCAGGAAATCCGGCGAACGCAAGGTCGCCAGCCGGTGCCGCAGCGCGATGGCACGGGACACGAAACGCTGCAGTTGCGCTCCGGCCTCGCTCTCCTCCAGCCGCCAGTCCAGCCAGGACACCTCATTGTCCTGGCAATAGGCGTTATTGTTGCCGCGCTGGCTGCGGCCGAACTCGTCTCCCGCCAGCAGCATCGGCGTGCCATGCGAGGCGAACAGGCTCAACAGCATGGCGCGCTTCAGCGCGGCCCGCAGCGCCAGGATCCGGGGATCACCCGTCGGGCCCTCGACGCCCCAGTTGCTGGAACAATTGTCACCATGGCCGTCGCGGTTGTTCTCGCCATTCGCCAGGTTGTGGCGTTCGGAATAGGAGACGAGATCCTGCAAGGTGAAGCCATCATGCGCGGCCATGAAGTTGACCGAGCTCCAGGGCCGGCGGCGGCGGTGCTCGAACAGATCGCCCGAGCCGGACAAGCGCTTGGCAACGTTGGCCCGGAGACCTGAATCGCCGCGCCAGAAGCGCCGCATGTCATCGCGATAACGGTCGTTCCATTCGGCGAAGCCGGGTGGATGGCGGCCGAGCTGATATCCGCCTGGACCGATGTCCCAGGGCTCGGCGATCAACTTCAGACGGGACAGCACAGGATCCTGCCGAATGGCATCGAAGAAGCCC
This sequence comes from Teichococcus vastitatis, assembly GCF_003604215.1. Taxonomy (GTDB): domain Bacteria; phylum Pseudomonadota; class Alphaproteobacteria; order Acetobacterales; family Acetobacteraceae; genus Pseudoroseomonas; species Pseudoroseomonas vastitatis. The sequence goes on along the minus strand of NZ_QXGS01000001.1, from coordinate 40,973 downwards.
GACCCAGGGTCGAAGCCATTGCCCTCCCGCCCCAGGGTGGAGCAGAGATCGAAACGGAAACCATCGACGCGGAAGGCCGTGGCCCAGTACCGCAAACTGTCCATGACCATCTGCAACACGCGCGGATGCGACAAGTTGACGGTGTTTCCGCAGCCCGTCTCATCGATGAAGGCGCGCTCGCCGCCAGGAATCAGGCGGTAATAGCTGGCATTGTCCAGCCCGCGCCAGGAAAGGGTCGGCCCGGTTTCGCTGCCTTCGCAGGTGTGGTTGTACACCACATCCAGGATCACCTCGATGCCGGCGGCGTGCAGGCGGCGGATGGCGATGCGGATCTCATCGAGCTGGCCAGTCGACAGGTAGGCAGGCTCGGGCGCGAAGAAGGAGAGGGTGGAATAACCCCAATAGTTGCGCAGGCCCTTTTCCACGAGGAAGCGGTCCTGCAAGAAGGCATGGATCGGCAGCAACTCGACGGCGGTGACACCAAGGCGGTGCAGGTGCTCGATCATCGGCGGCGTGGCCAGCGCGGCGAAGCTGCCGCGTTCGCGGGGCCAGATGTCCTGGCGCTGCATGGTCAGGCCGCGCAGATGCGCCTCGTAGATGACGGTTCGGTCCCACGGAACATCTGGCGGCCGGTCGTCGCCCCAGTTGAAGGCATCATCCGTGACCACGGATTTGGGCATGGCGGCGGCGCTGTCGCGCCGGTCGAAGGACAGGTCAGCCCGCGGCGCGCCGACGCGGTGGCCGAATAGCGCATCCGACCAGCGCAGACTGCCCAGCATCTGCCGCCCATAGGGATCCAGCAGCAGCTTGTGCGGGTTGAAGCGGTGGCCCTGTTCCGGTTGGAACGGCCCGTGCGCCCGGTAGCCATAGACGAGGCCAGGCCGCGCTTCCGGAAGGTAGCCATGGAACACCTCGTCCGTGCATTCCGGAAGCTCCATCCGCATCAGTTCACGGCGACCCGCCGGATCGAAGATGCACAGGTCGATCTTCGATGCATGCGCGGAAAACACCGCGAAGTTGACGCCGAGGCCGTCCCAGTGCGCCCCCAATGCGTGGGGGCGCCCGGGCAGCAACCGATCAGGCAGACGCGGCAACGAAGCCCTCCGCCGGCACCAGCACGAGGGTCGCCAGTCCCGGCAATTCCAGGGCCGCTGAGGCGTCGAGACCGTGCGAGGGCTCGGCCGCAGCATGCACCGTGCCGCCATTGCCATTGTTGCTGCCGCCATAGATGGCGGCATCGGAGTTGAACACCTCACGCCAAGCCCCCGCCGATGGCAAGCCGAGGCGATAGCCGGAGCGCGTCACCGGTGTCATGTTGCACACCACCAGCGCCGGCGCGGTTCCATCCGGACCGAGACGCAGGAAGGCGAAGACGCTGTTGGCGCTGTCATCCAGGACCACCCAGCGGAAACCGGCCGGATCGCAATCCAGGGCGTGCAGGGCCGGCAGGTCCTGGTACAGACGATTCAGGTCGCGCAGCATGCGCTGCAGCCCGGCATGATGCGGCTGGTCGAGCAGGTGCCAATCCAGGGAACGGTCATGGTTCCATTCCCGCCACTGCGCGATCTCGCCGCCCATGAACAGCAGCTTCTTGCCAGGATGCGTCCACATGAAGGACAGGTAAGCCCGGAGATTGGCGAATTTCTGCCAGTCATCGCCAGGCATCTTGCCGATCAGCGAGCCTTTGCCGTGCACCACCTCGTCATGGCTCAGCGGCAACATGAACTTCTCGGTGAAGGCATACACCATCCCGAAGGTCATGCCGCCATGCTGGTATTGCCGGTAGATCGGGTCGCGCTCCATGTAGTGGAGCGTGTCGTGCATCCAGCCCATGTTCCACTTGAAGTCGAAGCCGAGGCCGCCTTCATCAGCCTTGCGGGTCACGCCGGGGAAAGCGGTGGATTCCTCAGCGATCAGCAGCTTGCCAGGGCAGCGCTCGGCGATGACGCGGGACAAATCCTGCAGGAACGAGATGGATTCCAGGTTCTCGCGGCCGCCATGGACGTTCGGGATCCACTGGTCGTGCGGCCGGCTGTAGTCGCGGTACAGCATGGAGGCCACGGCATCGACCCGCAGCGCGTCGGCGCCATAGGTTTCCAGCCAGTGGATGGCGCTGCCGATCAGGAAGTTACGCACTTCCCGGCGGCCAAGATTGTAGATCAGCGTGTTCCAGTCGTGATGGAACCCCTCGCGCGGATCAGCATGCTCGTAGAGGGCGGTGCCGTCGAAACGGGCGAGGCCATGCGTGTCGGTCGGGAAATGGGCCGGCACCCAATCCAGGATCACGCCGATCCCCGCCTCGTGGAAGCGGGCCACCAGCCGCTGGAAATGTTCCGGCGGACCGAAGGGGGCGTGCGGGGCGAACTGGCTGAGCGGCTGATAGCCCCAGGAACCGCCGAACGGATGGGCCATCACCGGCAGGAACTCGACGTGGGTGAAGCCCATGCCGGCGACATACGGGATCAACCGGTCGCCCAACTCCTCCCAGTTCAGCACGCTGTTGTTGTCGCCCCGCATCCAGGAGCCGGGATGCACCTCGTACACCGAGATGGGCTGGGTCTCTGGCCGCTCAGGCAGGCTGCGCGGCTTCGGCTTGGTGATGGCCGCGGTGTCCACCACGATCGAGCCGGTAGCGGGCGGCACCTCGGCCCGCCAGGCGCAGGGATCGGCCTTCAGCGGCAGCAGACTGCCATTGGGGTCCAGCAGTTCGAATTTGTAGATGGCGCCGACGCCGAGGCGCGGGATGAAGATCTCCCATATGCCGGCCTCGTGCCGCAGCCGCATCGGGTTGCGCCGGCCGTCCCAGCCATTGAAGTCGCCCACCACCGAGACCCGCCGCGCATTCGGTGCCCAAAGGGCGAAGCGTACGCCGCGTACGCCCTCCACGACGCAGGGATGGGCGCCGAGGCAGCGGCCGATATCCTGGTGCGTGCCTTCCCGCAGCAGGTGCAGGTCCAACTCGCCCAGAAGCGGCGGAAAGGCATACGCATCCTCCGCCTCCTGAACCGTCCCGCCCCAGTCGATGCGCAGGCGGTAAGGCATCTCCGCCAGCGGTCCCTCGAACAGGCCGGCCGGATGCACCTGCACCAGCGGCGCGGCGCCCTGACTCGTCACCACCTCGACGGTGCGGGCGTTGGGCAGCAGCACGCGGACCTGGCCGTCGCGCGGGCCCAGCACCGCGAAGGGATCGCCGTGGCGGCCCTCGACCAGCGCGACGACGGCTTCAGGATGCAGTGAGGCTTCAGCCATGCGGCGTCTCCTTGTTCAGCAGCCGGCTGGCCAGTTCATCGAGACCGCGCAATGGAATGTGCAGCCATGTCGGGCGGTTCGCCACTTCGTAACAGACCTCGTAGGCCGCCTTCTCCAGCAGGAACAGGTCGAGCAGCGTGGCCTCGGCCTCGTGCGGCGCCCACGGGCGCGGCGCGGCGGCGTGCACGGCGCGATAGGCGTCGAGGAACTCGCCGACGGCCCGCTCGCGGAAGCTTTCCAGCATTGCCAGATGCCGTTCGCCGACTTCAACCGCGCCGCCATCCTGCGTCTGCGCCGTGGCCACCGCGTAGTCGATCGAGCGCAGCAGCCCCGCCACGTCGCGCAGCGGCGAGGATTTCGCGCGGCGCTGCTCCAGCGTCTTGGCCGGCTCGCCCTCGAAATCGATGATGCAGGCATCGCCCTGCACCACCAGCACCTGGCCGAGGTGGAAGTCGCCGTGGATGCGCGTTTTCAGCACGCCTTCCACCGACGCGGCCATGCGGCCGATGGCGGCAATCAATGCGTCACGCTGCGCCAGCAGCCGCTCGGCCCGCTCGGCATCCTCCGCACGGCCACCGTCGCGCGGTGCGGCGATGGCGCGGAACGCCGCCTCCAGCTGCCGCTGCGCGCCTTCGGCCCAGCCCTGCGCATCCTGCGCCGAGGCGGGCTCGGGCTGGAACGCCGGATCGTCGGTCGGCTCGGCCAGCAGGGCGTGCATTTCCGCCAGGCGCTTGCCGAGGGCGGTGGCAAACACGGAATAGCCGGTGAAGGCGTCCTGCTGCTCTTCTTCAGGCGCCTCGGTGACGGCCATCTCGCCAACGGCGCGCGACAGGAACTCTGTGGTCCAGCCCCAGCCATCACCCTGGTTGCGGACAAAGCCCTGCACCACCACCAGGGTGCGCGGCACGCCATCCGGCGTTACCCGCACCACCTCGCCGAGCAGCGGGGCGGTCTGGCCGAAGCCGCGCTCGGTCAGGTGCCGGGTCATCTCCGTTTCCGGGCTGATGCCTTCAGTGACGCGGCGCACCAGCTTCAACACGGCCTGCTCGCCGATGATCAGGGAGGAGTTCGACTGCTCGGCCGAGAGCCGCCGGATCTCGGCATCGGCCGGGATCTCCACCTCGGGGAAGAGCGAGGTCGGCAGAAAGCGGATCTCGCCTTCCGACAGCTTCATCACCGCGCTTTCCGCCAGGCCGCGAAGCACGGAGGTCGGCAGCGCATCCAGCGCGAAAGCGTCGGTCAGCACGCCGACGCGGCGGCCACGGCGCACCCGCGCCAGGGCCAGCTGCTGCGGCAGGGCGGCGCTGGTTTCGTCCTCCCAGGCGATGCCGAGCGGCAGCAGATAGCGGGCGTGCCCGCTGCCTTCCGCCACCTCGACCTCGGCCAGCAGCACCTCCGTGGTGCGCCCGGCGAGCGCCTCGGCGAAGGCGAGGCGCGGCGCGGAGCCGGCATCGCCCTTGCCGGCAAACCAGCGGCGCTTCGGCAGGTAGCGGGGCAGGGCTTCCTGCTCGATGGTCTTGCGCATCGCCGGCTGCAGCGCCTCGGCCAGGCCGCTGCGCAACACCAGGGTGGACAATTCGGTCATCGGCTCAGGCGCCGGCATGTGCCAGCTCGGCATGGCAGCCTCCGTGGCGAGAACAAACCAGTAGAACCCATAAGGGGGCAGCGTCAGCAGGTAGGTCAGCTGACCGATCGGCGGGAAGGACTGACCGCCCAGCAGTTCCACCGGCACGCGGCCGGCGAAGCCGGACAGGTCGAGCTCCACCGCCTGCGCGGTGCGCGAGAGGTTGCAGACGCACAGGATCGTTTCCCCATCATGCTCGCGCAGATAGGCGAGGATCTTACGGTTGCCGGGATACAGGTAGCCGAAGGTCCCGCGGCCGAAGGCCTGGTGGCGCTTGCGCACCGTGAGCATGCGGCGTGTCCAGTTCAGCATCGAGTGCTGATCGGCGGACTGCGCCTCCACGTTCACCGCGTCGAAGCCGTAGATCGGGTCCATGATCGCGGGCAGCACCAGCTGCGCCGGGTTGGCGCGGGAGAAGCCGCCATTCCGGTCGGGCGACCACTGCATCGGCGTGCGCACGCCATCGCGGTCGCCGAGGTGAATGTTGTCGCCCATGCCGATCTCGTCGCCGTAATACAGCACCGGCGTGCCCGGCATGGACAGCAGCAGCGAATTCATCAGCTCGATGCGACGGCGGTCATGCTCCAGCAGCGGCGCCAGCCGGCGACGAATGCCGAGGTTGATGCGTGCCCGCTTCTCGGAGGCATAGGTTTCCCAAAGGTAGTCGCGCTCCTTGTCGGTCACCATCTCGAGCGTCAGCTCGTCATGGTTCCGCAGGAAAATGGCCCATTGGCAGGTTTCCGGAATGTCCGGTGTCTGCCGCAGGATGTCGGTGATCGGGAAGCGGTCCTCCTGCGCCATCGCCATGTACATGCGCGGCATCAGGGGGAAGTGGAAGGACATGTGGCATTCGTCGCCGTCGCCGAAATATTGCTGCGTGTCCTCCGGCCATTGGTTCGCCTCGGCCAGCAGCATCTTGCCCGGCGCGTGCGCATCCAGCGCGGCACGGATCTTCTTCAGCACCGCATGGGTTTCGGGCAGGTTCTCGTTGTTGGTGCCATCCCGTTCGATCAAGTAGGGGATGGCATCCAGGCGCAGCCCATCCACCCCGGCATCGAGCCAGAAGCGCATCACATCGAGCACTTCCTCGATCACCGCAGGGTTGTCGAAGTTCAGATCTGGCTGGTGCGAGTAGAAGCGGTGCCAGAAATACTGCCCCGCCACCGGATCCCAGGTCCAGTTCGACTTTTCGGTGTCGAGGAAGATGATGCGCGTGCCGTCATACTTCTGGTCGGTATCGGACCAGACGTAGAAATCACGCTCCGGCGATCCAGGCGGCGCCAGTCGCGCGCGCTGGAACCAGGGGTGCTGGTCCGAGGTGTGGTTGATCACCAGCTCGGTGATCACGCGGATACCACGGGCATGCGCCTCGTCGATGAAGCGGCGGATGTCGGCCATGCTGCCGTATTCGGGATGCACGTCCTTGTATTCGGCGATGTCGTAGCCGTCGTCCCGGCGCGGGGATGGATAGAAGGGCAGCAGCCAAATGGCGTCCACCCCCAGCGCCTGAACGTAATCCAGCTTGCTGATCAATCCCGGCAGGTCACCCACGCCGTCGTTGTTCGCGTCAAAGAACGACTTGATGTGCAGCTGGTAGATGACCGCGTCTTTGTACCAGAGCGGGTCGGCCGGCATCTCCGGCTTGTCGTTGGGCATGGGTCAGGCCTCAGGCGGCGGCGCGGATGCGCCAGATGAGATAGGGGTTCTGGTGCGGGTCGAGGCGGATGTAGCGATGCGTGCCGCCCCATTGCTCTTCGCCGCCGCCCAGCAGGTTCTCGACGGTCAGGCCGGAACCGGGCGGCAATCCCATGGCATGCTGCGGCAGTTCGAAATGCGTCTCCAGCACCTGGTGGGGATCCATCGAGATGGCCACCAGCACCGCGTTGGAGCCATCCGGCGTTTGCTTCACGAAGGTGAGGATGCCCTCGTGGTTGGAGGGCACGAAGGTGACGCCGAGATGCGTCTGCAGCGCCGGGTTCTCCCGCCGCAGCCGGTTCAGATGCGTGATCTCGGCCGTGATGTTGCCGGGGCGGTCATAGTCCCACACCTTTATCTCGTATTTCTCGCTGTCGATGTATTCCTCTTTGCCGGGGGCAAGGGGGCGGGCTTCGCACAGCTCGAAGCCGTTGTAGACGCCCCAGAGGCCGGAGAGCGTCGCCGCCAGCGCGGCGCGGATCAGGTGCCCGGGGCGGCCAGAATTCTGCAGGAACACCGGGTTGATGTCCGGCGTGTTGACGAAGAAATGGGGGCGGAAGAAGTCGCGCACCGGAGCACGGTTCAGCTCCTCCAGGTATTCGCGCATCTCCCAGGCGGTGTTGCGCCAGGTGAAGTAGGTGTAGCTCTGCGAGTAGCCGACCTTGGCCAGGCGGTACATCACCTTGGGGCGGGTGAAGGCTTCCGACAGGAACACCACTTCGGGATCGCGCGCCCGTACCTCCGCGATCATCCACTCCCAGAACGGCAGCGGCTTGGTGTGCGGGTTGTCGACGCGGAACAGCTTGACGCCTTCCTTGACCCAGAACAGCACCACGTCGCGCAACGCCACCCACAAGGCGGGCCGGGCACCTTCGGCGTAGAAGTCGACATTGACGATGTCCTGGTACTTCTTCGGCGGGTTCTCGGCGTATTTGATGCTGCCGTCGGGCCGCCAGTCGAACCAGTCCTTGTGCTGCTTCAGCCAGGGATGGTCGGGCGAGCACTGGATGGCAAAGTCGAGCGCCAGTTCCAGCCCGTGTTCCGCCGCGGCACGCACCAGCCGCCGGAAATCCTCCAGCGTGCCGAGCTCCGGGTGCAGCGCGTCATGGCCGCCTTCCTCGGAGCCGATGGCGTAGGGGCTGCCCACATCCTCCGGACCCGGCGTCAGGGTGTTGTTGGGCCCCTTGCGGTTCTTCCGGCCGATCGGGTGGATCGGCGGGAAATACAGCACGTCGAACCCCATGTCGCGCACGCGCGGCAGGGCACGGATCACGTCGTCGAAATTGCCGTGCCGGTTCCGGTCGCCGCTCTGCGAGCGCGGGAAGATCTCGTACCAGGAAGCAAAGCCGGCGGCCCGCCGCTCCACATCCAGCTTGAACGGGTCGCTGCGGATCTTGAACGGGCGTGGATCGGCGTCGGTCATCAAGGCGCGTGTCTCGGCCGCGGTGAACAGCGCCACCGCCTGCGCATCCTCGGCCGCCTTGATCTCGCCGATAATCGCCTTGAGCCGCTCCGCCGCCTCGCCTGACAGATTGCCGGCCGAGGCCTCCATCAGGTTCACGCCTTCGATGCGCTCCAGCTTGATGTCCACCGCGGCGTCGAACTTCTTCTGGATCTCATCGCGGAACGCCTCGAAATGATCGACCCAGGCCTCGATGCAGAACAGGTGCCGGCCGATCCGCTCGGGCACGAAGCTTGCGGCGTAGATGTCGTTGACGACGAAGCGCATCGGCATCTCGCGCCAGGCGGGCTCGTCGGCCGGGCGCCACAGCAGCCTGACGGCGATCTTGCCATGCCCTTCCGTGAACACATCCGCGGTGACGTCCACCGGCTGGCCCACTGCGCGCTTCACCGGGAAGCGGCCGGCATCCACCGCCGGGCTCACCTCCTCGATGGCGATGCGCGGCCATTCGGTCGCGGCAAGCGCGGCACGCTGGCCGCCCCGCAGCGGCAGGCGCACGGGCGTGACATCCTGGATCGGCATGCTTCGCACTTCTCCTGCGGCCAGCGTCAAGGCCCCCTTGTTGTCGAGCGTGGCGGCCGGAAGGCTGCCGGGCCGGGGCAGGGCGCCCAGCAGGCTGGCCGCCGACAGGCTTGCCGGCCGGTCCAGTGCGGGATTGGCCAGCACCAGGCTGCGCCGCGATCCCGGCCCGGCCGCATCCCGCAGCAGCGCCACGGCGGCCCCCGGGGCGGAGATCAGCCGCGGCACCCCGGCCGCCGCCATCTGGCGCCGTTCCGCATTGATGTCCCGGATAATGGCGGTGAGATCCGTCCGCGGCGCATCGCGCAACGCGGCGAAGGCCTCGGCCTCTCCGGTGCCGTCGCCCATGCGATGCAGGGCACCATATTCGAAGCCCATCGGCAGCATCCAGGCCGGACCCGCCAGAGCGGCGAACCGCAGCGCCCGCCGCGCCGCGGCCGCCCCATGCCCGCGGTAAAGGTCCCGTGCCGCGAGCCGCGTCGCGAAGGGCGCCTCGGGAGCCAGCAGCGGAGGCGCCACGCTGTTCATGCGCTGCAGTTCCTCGCCGAACCAGCTGGCGCGGAAATCCCACCAGGGCAGGGAGGCAGCGCTGAGATCGAAGCCGCAGCCTGCCAGCATCACGGCGTCCGCCTGCGGCGTGCCGGGCGTCCATGCGATCATTTGCAAGCCCGGATGCCGCCTCCGCGCCGCCGCGATCACGGCCTGCCAGAAGGCGGGGCCCACCCGATGCGGCGCGATGCAACGAAGGCCCGCCACGCCGGCATCCGCCCATTCGCCCATCCGCTGCTGCCAGAAATCCTGCAGGGCCGGGGGCATCGGACGCGAAAGCTCTGCCGCCTCGCTGCCGCCAGGCGGCAGGCGCGGGTCGGGCGGCGCGTCGGTGGCGGTCGCCGCCTGAGCCCAGTCACGCGCCTGCCGCAGCATCGGCGCAGCCCGCGCCACCCGGTCGGTGGCGAGATCCAGCAGCACGGACAGCCCCTGTGCCGCAGCCGCCTCCGCCACGCGGCGCAGGCCCGTCAAGGCGTCTCCGCCGCCCAGCGCCGGGTGCAGGCGGGCGTGGTCGCGCACCAGGAAGGGCTGACCTCTTACCGTCTCGAAGGGCGGTGCCAGCACCACCCCGTCGAAGCCCAGCGTGGCGATGCGCTCGAACTCGGCGGGCCACTGCTCCAGCGGCCCGAGAGCCAGGGGGTTGATGTAATAGAGGGCGGAGGCGGGGTTGGCGACAGCAGCAGGCAACGGGTTTCTGTCCTTCTTTGCCAGGCTGACCCTTCCGGCTGTTGCTGCGGAAGGGAGGTGATGGCGGGGAGCGCGGGCCGTGCGAGATCGGTGGGTTCTCGGACCGGCCAACGTTCCGGCGCAGCCCAAAGTTGCGCGGCTCAAGGCGGCTTCGCCAGAGCTTCTTCAAGGCCGGGGCAAAGAGGGGAAATGGGGCGCCAAGCTGCCCCGCGCGCCGGGGCGCGCCGGCATTGATCGGGCCGAGATGCCCGCTTGGCGCGGTTCGGCGGAAGGCGGAGAAGGAGCGGGCGCCCGGCGCCCGCCGCGCTCAATAGCGACGGCCGCGCAGCAACCTTGCGGTCAGGACCGAGACCGCGGTGACCACGATGGCGGACAGAATGGGATTGCTGGTCACGGGCTGGGTGATGCGGTTGAAGCTGGCCAGCCAGCCATGGTCCTGCAGGGACGATGGCGGCAGCTCGGCTTCCTCGTCCAGCATCGCAGCGTACCGGTCCCGCGTGGCGCGCACCTGCCGATGCTGGCGCTGCAGCAATGCCCGGGATGCGGCGGGAAGGTCGGCTTCCAGCACCTCGTCGAAGGCATCCTCCAGCGAGGCTTCGTTCCGCACCACCTCGCGCAACACCCGCGCCCGTCCCTGACGGAACAGATTGCCCCGGAGGTCCAGGAACACCCGGTGCACGGTGCTGAGTGGCGCTGCCGGCTTCTGGTCCGCCCCGGCAGGCAGCAGGGCGTCGAGATCCTGCGCCATCTTGGCACGCCGGTCAGCCAGTTCGGCGAACTCGATGCGCAGGAAGCGGTCGGCGGTCAGGTGCCGCGCCTGCTCGTAGCCGCGATGACTGGCCTGCAACGTCGCGCTCAGCGCACGGATGGCGGATTCGCCAGTGCGGCTTGGCTCGGAAGGGCGGCCAGCATCGTTCATGGGAAAGCTCCTTGCTCCGCCATCCGTGACGAATCGGTCATTCGCGCTTGGCGGGCGGCGGATCCTGCGGTGCCGCGGTTCCATAGCGGTTCTGCGGAAAGTCCTTGTTGGCCTCAGGCGGCACCTGTTCCGGTTCCGGATCCTCGCGTTCCGGCGTGGCGGGCTGCGGCGGATCGGCGTCGCGGCGGCCGGCGACCGGCGACTCCGCAGGCGTCTGCGGCCCGGGCGTGTTGGGCCCACCCTGGATGTGGGGACCGGCGCCACTGGTGCCCTGGTCGCTCGTCTCAGTCATGCCGTTTCCTCCGATGCGGGATGCCGCCGCTCAGGCGGCGACATCCGGCGTGGCACCCTCCGGCCGGAGCGGTATTGCGATCGGCCGTCCAAGGGTCGTGCTCATGGGCTCGGGTGACCGGTCGCCGTCCCGGGTCGCACGGCGATGCCTCGCCAGCCGGTCCGCAAGATCTGCCCGCAAGGCGTAGGAAGGCGAGTCGGTCGGGGAGCGATCGCGCAAAACGGCATCAGGCTGAGGCGCCATGGAGGTCTCCGAAGGCCATCAAGACGCGCGGGCACGGTGCCCGCGCGAAGGCTCAGGTCGCGACATCAGGGCTACCATTGGCGCCCCGGCCCTTGCTGTGGGTCGCCTGACCACCCTTGCGGCCGGCGCTGGCGGCGAGGCTACGGTCGCGGGAGAAGGAGCGGTCGCTGGCCTGCACGGCCTGACCGCCTTTGCGCCCTGCTTCAGCAGCGAGCGCCGGATCCTGCGCGAAGCTGCGCTTCGCCGCCGGAACACTCTGCCCGCCCTTGGAGGCGATGTTGCGCTGCTTGGCCTCGTCCATAGAGGCAAAACCCTGCTTTCCGCTGCCTGAACGGGATGGAGCCATCTCCCAGATCCTTCCTTTGCGTTTTGCACATTCCGGCGGCCCGGCCAGGAACCAGGACTTCGGTTATGCCGACCCGCCGCAACACTGCGCCAGGTTCAGAAACAACCGCGTTATCCCGGCCAAGTTCCCGCCAAACCGCGCCGCCCGGCGCAGGATGCGCCCAAGCTTGTGTGATCAACGCTGCAGGTGGCGCCACGTTTCAGACAATCCTGAAATTCATACCGAGAAAACAAAGGCTAGTACGAAAGCGATCACAACCAGGACGACCCCGGCGCCGAGAACCCAGCGCACCCGTCCGGAGGTTTCGCCCTGCCGCGCCTGATCCGTACCGACCGGGTTCTCCGGCATGGGTGCCTCGTGCTTGCCGGGCGGCGGCTGGATCACCTGCTCACGAGGTGTGTCATTCTGGCTGTGCGACATGGAAGTCTCCCTGCGGGTCGCGGCTATGCCTAGGCACAGCCGCCTCATGAGGAATGAAAAGCGCCGGTGGCGGTGGGGTTGCCGCGCGGCCACAGGGAACCGCGCCGGCTACGCCGCGTTGATTCCCCGAAGCTTGCAGATGAGGGAGACGGCGGATGTCCGAACCAATGCACGGCGCGGCCGCTGGTGCGGCCGCTTCCTCCAGCTCCGACCCGGCGGCGCGCGGTGCCAAGCCGCTGATCGCGTCCGACCGGGTCGAAGGCACGGCGGTGTACGATCCGACCGGTAACCGGCTCGGCTCCGTGCGCACCCTGATGATCGACAAGGTCGCCGGCACGGTTGAGTATGCCGTGCTGTCGTTCGGTGGCTTCCTGGGGCTGGGGGCTTCGAGCTACCCGCTGCCCTGGAAGAAGCTGCGCTACGACATCGGCCTCGGCGGCTACGTGGTCGATGTCACGGAGGCGCAACTGGCCAACGCGCCATCCTTCTCCGCCGACAAGCCGGTGGACTGGTCCGACGCGGATTGGGGCGAGCGGGTCCGCGACCATTACGGACCATCTCCCTACGGATCACGCGACGGGCTGTAGCGGCTCAGGGCGGACGCAGCCGGCTGCTGGCGCGGATCGCCGCGCCCAGCCGCCGGGTGCGGGGCCGTGCCGGTGCCTGTTCCGCCAGGATCAGCCGCACCAGGGCGCCACGCGCCCGGTGAACCCGGCTCTTGACGGTGCCGACGGCGCAGCTCAGCACCCTCGCCACTTCCTCGTAGGGCATCCCGGACCCGGCAACCAGCGACAGGATCGAGCGGTGTTCTTCCGGCAATTCGTGGAAGATGCGGCGCAGGTCGACCATCTCCAGCCCTTCCTCCTGCCGGGCCGCCACAGCGAGCCGGACCAGGGCCTCCTCCCCCGCATGCCACTGCTGCCGCCGGCGGGCTGCGAATTCGTTCAGGAAGCGGTTGCGCAGGATGGTAAAGGCCCAGGCCTTGAAACGTGTGCCATGCTGGTAACGCTCCGCGGAATTCAGCATGCGCAGCACCGCGTCCTGCACCAGGTCATCGGCGGCGTCCCGGTCGCGCGTCAGCGAACGGGCATAAGCCCGAAGATCCGGCAGGCAGGACAGGATCTCTTGGTCGATCAGCGACATCGGACCGGGCTGAACAGGTTGCCAAGGTGAAACGTCGGCCTGCTCGGGCCGGTTGCCCGCCAGGAAAGCCTGTTCAGCCCCCATCCCTGGTCTGGGATCAGGGCGCCAGACCTGTCGATTTCACGAAGACCTATCCCCCAATCTTCAATCTGTGCGCTTTAGGATGGCCCTGCGAAATCCGCCCAGAACCTGCCGGCGGTCGGCAGGAAGGCGGCTCGCGACACGGCGGCAATGCCGCCCCGCAGGAGAATCCGTATGTTCTTTTCCCGCTCCATCATCCCCGCCGCCCTGTCCGCCGGACACCGCACCCCGGCCGTTGTCCCGATGGGCCTACCGCTGCAGCTCGACAATCTGGAATTGCGGCTGGAGGCGCCGAGCCGTACCTTGTGGTGCACCATGCGCCCCCAGGGCCGCCCCTCCTACACCCTGGAGCTGATGCAGGACGTGCACCGCATGCAGCAGGCGACGGTGGACTTCTTCGCCGCCCGGCACGCGGCCGGCGAGGAGCGCCCGGCCGACTGGTTCGTGACGAACTCGGCGGTGCCGGGGATCTACAATCTGGGCGGCGACCTGGCGCATTTCGCCGAGCGGATCCGCTCCCGCGACCACGCTTCCCTGGTGCGCTACGGCCACATTGCCGTGGAAGCCATTCACCGCAACAGCGTCGCCTTCGACCTGCCGCTGATCACCATGGCGCTGGTGCAGGGCGACGCTCTCGGCGGCGGCTTCGAGCATGCGCTGTCCTTCGACATGATCGTGGCCGAGCGCTCGGCCAAGATCGGCCTGCCGGAGATCCTGTTCAACATGTTCCCCGGCATGGGCGCCTACAGCTTCCTGTCGCGCCGCATCGGGCGCCGCCAGGCGGAGGAGCTGATCACCTCCGGCCGGATCCACACCGCCGAGGAACTGCATGCCATGGGCGTGGTGGACGTGCTGGCGGAGGACGGGCAGGGCGAGGCCGTCGCACGGGACTACATTGCCCGCCACAGTCGCAAGCACAACGCGCACTTCACCCTGCATCGTGCCCGCCGTCGCGTCGATCCCGTGACGCTGGAGGAACTGCGCGACGTGGTGGAGATGTGGGCCGAAGCGGCGATGAATCTGGGCGAAGCCGACCTGAAGAAGATGGGCCGGCTGGTGGCCGCGCAGGAGCGCCGTCTGGCCGGCTTGGCGTCGCCGGGCTACGCGAACGCGGCGGAATAAGCGGCCATGCCGCGCCTGCCGCACGACAGGGGGGAAAATCCCCCCGCGCCGCCCCGCTCGTCGGCTTGGCCGTCACCGCCGGCGCTCAGCCGGGTGGTGCTTCCTCGTGAAGCGCCGTCCGGGTCCGATCCAGCGCATCCCGGCCGCTCTCCGCCAGCGCACGGCCCTGCCGCATCATGGCCTCCCGCTCCAGGCCGCGCCATTCGCCGCAGAGCCGCGTCACCGCGACGGCGCCGAAATTGGCGGCGCTGGAGCGCAGTGCATGCACCTCCGCCTGGAACCGCGCCGAATCGCCAGCCTCGGCCGCCTCGGCGATGGCCTCCACCAGATGTCCGGCATCTTGCAGGAAATCCTCGCCCAGCTCGCGCAGGAAGTCGTTGCCGCCGAGCTGGCGCAGCGTTTCCACGGTTTCCGGGTCCAGCACGGCATTGGCGGGGCGAAACCGGGGATGCGCGGCCATCTCGGCCACCACCGCGCCACCCCGCGGCGCGGGAAAGACGGCCGGTCCAGGCCGGCGAGGCGCCCGCGCCTGGTTCGCCACGACGCTGAGCAGCTCGTCCGGCCGTACCGGCTTGGTCAGATGGCCATCCATCCCGGCCGCCTTGCAGCGCTGGGTGGTATCGGCGGTGGCGTCGGCGGTCAGCGCCAGGATCGGCAGGTGCGCCTGACCCAGGGCCATGACGCGGAACATCTTGGTCGCTTCCAACCCGTCCATGCGCGGCATGTTCACGTCCATCAGCACCAGGTCGAAGCTGTCCGCCGAGGTTTCCAGCACGTCGAGCGCCGCCTCGCCATCTTCCACCAGCACCGCGCTGTGGCCGCCATGCTGGAGGATGCGGTCCAGCACGCGGCGATTCACCGGGCTGTCATCGGCCACCAGCACGTGCAGGGGCCGCTGCGGCGGCGCCCCGGCCGCTTCCGTGCCTGGCTCCTCCGCCACGCGCGGGGGAAGCTGGCCGCGGGCCGTGGCCAGCAGCAGGCCCAGGCGCAGCGCATCGCGCAGCAGCGCCGCCGGCGGATCCGCCGGCAGGAGCGACAGGCAATCGCGCCGCCGCATCTCGGGCGGCAGACCGTCCGGGACATCCCTAGCCAGCCGCAGGCAGCGGCACGGATCGAAGCCCGCCGGCGGAGGCGTGTCCGGCCCGGTCAGCAACAGGGGAGGCGGCGCGCCGACATCCTGCGGCCCGTTGAGCAGGCGCAGCGCCACGGCGGTGTCGTCGGCGGCGCGCAGCAGGCCCGGCTCCAGGCTGCCCAGCCGCTGCAGCAGGACCTGGCGCCGCGCCACGTCAGGCTCCAGCACCACGATGCTGAGCCGGTCCAGGGCCGCGGGGCGCGCCATATTGTCAGCGTCCGCGGGGGCGATAGGGAGGTGGAAGTGAAAGGTGCTTCCGGTGCCGAGGGCCGACACCACGCCGATCTCGCCACCCAGGAGCTGAACAATGCGGCGGCAGATGGCCAGCCCCAGCCCGGTGCCGCCGAAGCGATTGATGATGCTGGCATCCGCCTGGGTGAAATCCTCGAAGATCCGCCCCTGAGCGTCCGGCGCGATGCCGATGCCGGTGTCCGAGACCTCCACCGACAGGCGCGCGCGACCCTTCGCGGCAGGATCGGGCGCCACGTCGAGGGCCACGGTGACGCCGCCCTCGGTGGTGAACTTCACAGCGTTACCGGCGAGGTTCATCAGCACCTCGAGCAACTGGCGGCGATCGCCCACCAGCCGCGGTGGCGTGCGCGGCGTGACATGCAGGCTCAGCCGCAGGCCCTTGGCGTTGCACTGGGCGGTGAGCAGGCTGCGCAGCTCGGCCAGCAACTCCATCAGCTCGAACGGCTCGTGGCTGACCGGCATGCGGCCCGCCTCGATGCGGGACAGGTTCAGCACGTCCTCGATCAGCGACAACAGGGTGCGCGCGGCGCTGTCCACCGTCCGCGCCATTTCGGCCTGGTCGGTGTCGAGGCGGGTTTCGCGCAACAGCCCGCCCATACCGATGATGGCGTTCAGCGGTGTGCGCAGCTCGTGGCTGACCGCGGCCAGGAACAGCGACTTCGCCTTGCTCGCCGCTTCCGCCTGCTGCCGGGCCTGCGACAATCGCTGGATCAGCCGCCCGGCATAAGCCGGCAAGACCAACAGGCTAGCCAACAGCCCGAGCGACAGGTGGATCTGCTGCCACCAGAAGGGCGACGCTAGGATCACCACACTGAAGCCCACCATGGCACAGGCCATCGAGGCGTGGAGCGCCTTCAGGCCGAAGCGGAAGCCGTTGCCGAAAATCACCCAGAGATAGATCGCGAAGAACATCGAGGCGGACTCGCCGCCGAGATACAGCTCCAGGGACAGGAAGCCGCAATCCAGCACCAGCGCGGCCATCCGGCGCCGCGGATTGGCCGCCGGGCGCAGCACGATGTGCAGCAGGATGCCGCAGGCCAGGGGGATGTACAGGGTCAACAGCACCAGCAGGGCGGTGCTGGTGCCGGGCGAGGTGCTGAACAGCATCACCAGCGCGATGATCCCGGCAAAGGCCAGCCGGTTGAAGCTCATCTCGTGCTCACTGTCGGAGCGCCCGCGCAGCCGCGCCGTGATCCGCCCCAGGCTGCGTCGCAGCAGCCCCGGACGGCGCGGCGCCGGGCCCTCCGCTGTGGTCATCCCGCGCCCCTCGAAGCGATCACCGCCATGATGGCCTCACCGCCCGCTGTCCGGGCTCCGCAGGGCGGCGCCGGCCGCTAGATAAGGGCCAGTAGGATCGCCGCGCAGCAGGGCGTCGATGCTGTCCGGCGGCACCGCCTCGCTGAACAGGAAGCCCTGCACCTCGTCGCAACCCTCGGCGCGGAGCGCTTCCAGCTGCGCCTCGGTTTCCACGCCTTCGGCCACCACCTGCAGGCGCAGCACATGCGCCAACTCGATGATGGTGCGCACGATGGCTGCGTCATTGGCGTCGGTGGTCATGCCCCGCACGAAGGACTGGTCGATCTTCAGGCGGTCGACTGGGAAGTTCTTGACGTAGCTGAGCGAGGAATAGCCGGTGCCAAAATCGTCCACCGAGATGCAGATGCCGCGCGACCGCAGGCTTTGCAGCCGGGCCGCCATCTCGGCGCCCTGATCCATCAGGATGCCCTCGGTCAGCTCCAGGTCGAGCAGTGCCGGGTCGAGACCGGTTTCACCGAGCACGCGCAGCACCAGGGCGGGCACATCCTGGCGGCGGAACTGCACGGGGGAAAGATTGACGCCGACGCGCAGCGGCTCCACCCCGGCGGCCTTCCATTCGGTGGCCCAGGCGGCGGCCTGGCGGCAGGCCTCGGCCAGCACCCATTCGTTGATCGGCCCGATCAGGCCGGTTTCCTCGGCCACCGCCAGGAACGGGCCGGGCCCGCTCAGGCGACCATTGCGGCGCCAGCGCAGCAGGGCCTCCACACCGACCACTCGGCCGCTGCGCAGCTCGATCTGCGGCTGGTAGTGCAGCACCAGTTCGCGGCGCGCCAACGCCTGGCGTAGATCGGCCTCGATCTGCATCACCTCGCGCGCCCGTGCCTCCATGGTCACGGCGAAGAACTGCCAGCCATTCCGCCCCTCCGCCTTGGCGCGGTACATGGCGAGGTCGGCATTGCGCAGCAACTCGTCGGGATCGGTACCGTCGCGCGGATGCAGGGTGATGCCGATGCTGGCGGTGACCGACAGCGAGACGCCCTCGAACTGGAACGGGGCGGATAGCGTCGCCATCACCTCGGCGGCCAGTTCCTCCGCCTGCTCCTGCCCGGCGATGTCGGTCAGCAGGATGGCGAATTCATCGCCGCCGAGCCGCGCCACCATGTCGCCCGGCCGCATCGCCTCGATCAGGCGCTGCGCCGCGTCGTGCAGCAACGCGTCGCCCAGGTGGTGGCCGTAGGCATCGTTCACCGCCTTGAAGCGGTCAAGGTCGAGGAACATCAGGGCGAATACATGGTCGCCACGCCGGCCGCGCGCCAGTTCCCGCCGCAGCCGGTCGCGCAGATGCGCCCGGTTGGGCAGCCCGGTCAGCGCGTCATGGTGCACCATGTGGCTGAGCCGGCGCTCGGCCTGCTTGCGCTCGGTGATCTCGATGGAGGTGGTCAGCACCGCCGTGACCTTGCCGTCGCGATCGTGCAGCGGAGCCTTGGTGGTCAGAAAGGAGCGCAGCGTGCCGTCCGGGCCGATCGCCTCCTCTTCTCGCGCCGGCAGCGGCTCGCCCGTCTCGAACACCAGCTGGTCGAGGGTGCGGGAGCGGGCGGCCCGCGCCTGCCCCAGCATCAGGGAGATATCATGGCCAACCAGCGAATCCGGATCGGAGCCGCTGAAGCGCGCCTGGGACGCGTTGATGAACACGCAGCGGCCATCTTTGTCGGTGGCGCTGATCAGCGCCGGAACCGTGTCGATCACCTGCGCCAGGGCATTGCGGCTGTCGCGCAGCAGCTCCTCCCGCGAGCGGGTGCTGTGCTCCAGCTCGCGTTCCAGGTTCACCGCGCGATCCAGAATCAATTGCTGCTGCCAACGCATGCGCAGCAAATTTCGCGCTCTTGTTAGAAATTCATAATGATCGACCGGGCTGAGCAGAAAATCGGTGGCGCCGGCTTCCAGGGCCCGCATTCGATAGGCACGATCATTGTAGGCGGTGATCACGATCACCGGGATATCGGCCTCGGCCGGGCCGCGGGAAACCGCACGCAACTGACGCGTGAATTCTGCACCATCCATGCCGGGCATGCGAAAGTCGGTGACGATCAGGTCGGCTTCATTCTCGCGGAGCCACACCAGGGCGGCCTCGGGCTCGCCAAACGCCTCGACGCGGATATTCTGGCCCAACGACATCGCCAACCGGGCAAAGATGTTGCGGTTCGTTGTTCTGTCATCGAGGATCAGGATCGTGGCCATGGCGCTCCGGGATCCGCGGTTAGTGAGTTTCGCATCTCCCGCGCCTTCACGGGAAGACCGAAAAGGCGGATCAGGATACACGGCCAACGTGTAGCGGAGCCGGGACTGCCACGCCAGATGCGCTAGTGCCGGCCGGGGGGCGCTCCGGGCGTCGCTTGCCGCGACCCCATCCCCTGGCTAGCGTCGTCGCTAACCACCGGGATGCGCCGCGACGGCGCCGCCGGGACCATTTTGGAGTCGGCGCCATGATCGACCTGCACTACTGGACCACCCCGAACGGCCACAAAATCACGATGTTCCTCGAGGAGGCAGGCCTGCCTTTCCGGCTGCACCCGGTCAACATCGGCAAGGGCGAGCAGTTCCGGCCGGAATTCCTGGCCATTGCGCCCAACAACCGTATCCCGGCCATCCTGGACCATGATCCCGCCGGCGGCGGCGCCCCGGTGCCGGTGTTCGAGAGCGGCGCCATCCTGCTCTACCTCGCCGAGAAGATCGGCCGCTTCATTCCGCCCACCGGCGACGTGCGCGGCCGGGTTGAGGTGCTGCAATGGCTGTTCTGGCAGATGGGCGGCCTCGGGCCGATGGCCGGGCAGAACCACCACTTCTCGCTCTATGCGCCGGAGAAGATCCCCTACGCCATCGACCGCTACGTCAAGGAAACCAACCGGCTCTACGGCGTGCTGGACCGCCGCCTGGCCGACCGCGAATTCGTCGCCGGCGCTGAATACTCCGTCGCCGATATGGCGATCTATCCCTGGATCGCGCGGCATGAGCGGCAGGGCCAGAAGCTGGAGGATTTCCCCCATCTGGGCCGCTGGTTCGCCGTGGTGAAGGCGCGGCCGGCCACCGAGCGCGCCTACGCCCTGGCCGCCCAGGTCAGCCAGGCAGCCACGGTGAACGAGGATTCGCGCTCCGTGCTGTTCGGCCAGACGGCGCAGTCCACCGCCCCGTCCAGCGCGCCGAAGGCCGGCTGAGCCGCATGGTGCGCCGCCTGTACGAACTGGCCGGCACCGATCCGGCCCGCCGCTTCTCCCCCTATTGCTGGCGCGCCCGCATGGCGCTGGCGCATAAGGGGCTGGAGGCGGATTGCGCCGTCTGGCGCTTTACCGAAGGCGAGGCCATCGCCTTCTCCGGCCAGGACAAGGTTCCGGTGCTGGTGGATGGCGACAGCGCCGTGGCCGATTCCTGGGCCATCGCCCGCTATCTGGAGGAGCGCTACCCCGACCGGCCGGCCTTGTTTCCGGCCGGCGTGGCGGCGGCGCGCTTCGTGACGGCCTGGGCCGACGGGGTGCTGAACGCCGCGCTGGTGCGCCTGATCGTCAGCGACATCCCCCCGCTGCTGGACGAGCCGGCGCAGGCCTACTTCATCCGCAGCCGCGAGGCACGCTTCGGTCAACCCCTGGCGGAGGTCACCGCCGGGCGGGAGGCGCGCCTTCCCGAATTCCGGCAGAAGCTCGGGCCGATGCGCGCGGTGGTATCGGAACAGCCTTTCCTGGGGGGCGACGCGCCGGATTACCGAGACCATGCGGTGTTCGGCGGCTTCCAGTGGGCGAGGGTGGTCTCGCCCCTGGACCTGCTCGCGGCGGACGACCCGGTCTTCCTGTGGCGCGAGCGGATGCTGGACCTTTATGGCGGCCTGGCGCGCGCAACCCCGGCGCTGGGCGACTGAGGGTTCCAGGGGCCGGGGCTCAGGCCGCGGCGATGGCCGCGTTCATCGCCCGCACCCCGGCTTCCGGGCCCTCCGGATGGTTCCACACCGCGCCGACCACGGCCAGGAAGTCGGCGCCGGCGCGCACCAGCGGCGCGCAGTTCTCCGCGTTGATGCCGCCGATCGCCACCGCAGGCAGCTCGAACATCTCGGTCCACCATTCCAGCACGTCCGGCGTGGCGCTGTGCTCGGCCTGCTTGGTGGCGGTGGGAAAGAAGGCGCCGAAGGCCACGTAATCCGCGCCGGCCTCGCCGGCCTCCATCGCCAGGTGGCGGCTGCCATGGCAGGTGATGCCGAGGGTGCGGTCCGGTCCCAGCAGCTTGCGGGCGGCGGCGTGGTCGCCATCCTCCTGGCCCAGATGCGCGCCGTCGCATCCGTGCCGCACTGCGAGGTCGGCCCGGTCGTTCAACAGAAACGCGACGCCGCGCGACTGCGCCACCGGCAGCAGCAGGTCGATGGCGCGCCGCAGCGCATCCTCCTCCACCGCCTTCAGCCGCAACTGCAGCGCCGCGACGTCGCCCGCATCCAGCGCCCGCGCCAGCGTGTCGGCGAAGGCGCGCGGCTCCAGCGCCGGCGGGGTGATCAGGTACAGACGGCAGCCTTCATCCCCGCCAGCCATGGCGTCAGGCCTGCGCCCGATAGACGGCGATGATGTCGGACAGCAGCTTCAGCGCCTCGGCCTTCGGGCGCTGAAAGGCGTTGCGGCCGATGATGGAGCCGTTGCCGCCCCCGGCATGGATGCCGCGCGCCATCTCCACGATCGACTCCGCCGTGCCCGCCTCGCCGCCGGAGAACACCACGATGCGCCGCCCGCCGAAGCAGGCATCGGTGACGTGCTTGATGCGCCCGGCCAGGGTGGAACCGTCCACCGGGTTCTTTTCGTAGGTCTTTTTGGCGGCGTCGAGGGAGATCGCCTCGGTGGGCGGCTTCACCTTGATGATGTGCGCGCCCATCAGCGCCGCCATGTGCGCGGCGTAGGCGCAGATGTCGAGCGCCGTTTCGCCGACCTTGTCCAGCATCGGGCCGCGCGGATAGCTCCAGACCACCACGGCGAGGCCGGCCGACTTCGCCTCCTCGGCCAGATCGCGCAGCTCCTCCATCATCTCGAACTGGTATTCCGAGCCCGGATAGATGGTGAAGCCGATGGCCGAGCAACCGAGCCGCAGCGCGTCCGCCACGCTGCCGGTCACCGCCTGGTCCTTGGTGGTGGAAAGCGAGTTGGAGGAGTTGACCTTCAGGATGGTCGGGATGGCGCCGGCATAGGTGGCGGCGCCTGCCTCGATCATGCCGAGCGGCGCGGCATAGGCGTTAAGGCCCGCCTCGATCGCCAGCTCGAAATGGTAGCGCGGGTCATAGGCGGCGGGGTTCGGGGCGAAGGACCGGGCCGGGCCGTGCTCGAAGCCCTGATCCACCGGCAGGATCACCAGCCGGCCGGTGCCGCCCAGCTTTCCTTCCATCAGGATGCGGGCCAGATTGGCCTTGGTGCCGGGATTGTCGCTCTCGTACCAGGAGAGGATCTCCTTTACGCGGCGCGTCAGCTTCATGGTGCGTCCTTATCCTTGCCCGGGAACCGTGTCCTGGCCCGCCGATGGAGGGGGAGTCCAGCGGAGAATGCCGGGCCCGGGTTGTGCTGCCCCGGAAGCGTTCCCTGTGTGCCGTGGCGCCGTCCGGTGACAGGAACCGGCGCGGAGCCGGCTTTACCTGACGTCCCTGTTGCTGTCACCTCGGCCTTCCAGCCAGGCCGCCAGTTGCGCAGGCGTTTCCCGGTGATCCGCGGCGAACGGTCCCGCTGCCGGCGGTGCCCGGGGGAGCAGCGTTCCGCCCAGCCCGGCGGCAACGGCGGCCACCGCGGCGTAGCCGGGCGCGTCCGGGTCCAGCACCACCGCTGCGACGCCGCCGCGCAGCGCCGCCAGGGCGTGCCCAGGTGCGTCGGCGCAATCAAGCACCGGCCATGGTGACACAAGTGGCTGCGCCGCGGCGGCCCGTTGCACCAGGGTCAGGAACAGGCCGGGTCCCAGCCACAGCCCGGCGCCGGGCAGAGACAGCAGGGGCAGGGACAGCAGGGGCAGCGAACCGTTCAGGCCGAGCTCGGTGGCCACGCGAAGGGCTGAAGCCGCCTCCGCGGCGCTGCGAATCACCACGCCACGCGGCCATGGGCGCGGCGCTGGGCTGCTTCGCCGGATTTCCGCCTCGGATTCCATCGATTCCCCGTCACGCTTTCGCTGCTGCGATGGCGGCTGCCGTTGACCCTGGATGTGGCCGCCGCGTAAAGCCTCATGCCAGGAAGATTATGACGCAGGCAAAGGCGGCAGCATGAGTGATGCGGTGAGCGAGGCCGCGAGCCGGCTGGAACGGGCAGTGGAACGGCTGGCGGCCGCCTTGGCCGCCAATCCGGCCGGGGCTTCCGGCGTGTCGGCCGAATCGGTGGCGGCGCTGTCGACCCGGCTGGATGACACGCTGGAGCGGCTGCGCGGCGCGTTGGCGGAACTCGAAGGCGCCGAACCAGGCGATGAGCCGGCGGAACAGGCCACCGCCCTGCCGCCCGACAACCAGAAGGGGAGCTGAGCTTGGGTCAAGTCACGGTCCGTGTTGGCGGATACACCCACCCCGTTTCCTGCGAGGACGGGCAGGAAGGCCACCTGATCGCGCTTGCGGCGGATGTGGACCGCCGTGTGTCCTCGATCCGCGCCATGGGCGGGCAGTTCGGCGAAAGCCGGCTGCTGCTGCTGGCGGCGCTGTTGCTGGCGGACGAGATCCACGACCTGCGCGTCGAGCTGTCCCGCGCCCGCTCCGGCATGGGCGGCGCTGCGCCGGCCGATCCCGCCCTGGCGGAACGGCTGGGCCGCGTGGCCGAACGGATCGAGGGCATTGCGGCGTCGCTCGAGCGTCCCTAAATGTTGTGTCGCGGGGCTGCCCGGTGCGTTGGGCAACTTATCCCTGGGGCCAATAAGCATCCTCCGGGAGCTGGCTCTGGCCGGATCGTGGTTCGGCTATCTGGCGCCCACCTGCTAACGCAGGCCTTAGGAGGATAATACGCCGACGGCCATGGCGGCTCCGCACTCCATTTCCAATGATGTGACATCCGATCCGCCGGAACTGGCCGCCCAGAAGGCGGCGCAGCGCCGTGTGGCGCTGGCGCGTCGCGCCGCCCTTGTTGTTCCGGGTGCGGGGGAGGCGCTGGCGCGAAACCTTCTGGCCGCCAGCATCCCGCCCGGCGCACTCGTGGGCGGCTTCTGGCCCATGGGCGAGGAGATCGACCTCCGGCCCGTGCTGCAGATGCTGCACTGTGCCGGCTGCCGGCTGGCCCTGCCGGTCACGCCGCGGCGTGGATTTCCCCTGATCTTCCAGCGCTGGGCACCGGGCGAGGCGCTGGTGGCCGGCCGCTTCGGCACTTCCGTGCCGGCGGCGCCGGGCGATCCGGTGCGGCCCGACTGGCTGCTGGTGCCACTGCTGGCCTTTGACCGGCGCGGCTTCCGGCTCGGCTATGGCGGCGGCTATTACGACCGGACCATTGCCGCCTGGCCCGGGGCCGTGGCGATCGGCATCGGCTATGCGGGGCAGGAGGTGCCGGCGGTGCCGGTCGGGCCGCATGACGCCCCGCTGTCGGCTATCGCCACCGAGGCCGGGTTCATTTCGCTGAAAAGGTAGTTTCGAGCTTTGCGCATCCTGTTTCTGGGCGACGTGGTGGGCCGCAGCGGCCGTGACGCGCTGACCACCGAATTGCCGGGCCTGCGCGCCCGGCTGAAGGCCGATCTCGTGGTGGTGAACGCCGAGAATGCCAGCCACGGCTTCGGCGTATCGCCCGACATGGTGCGTACTTTCCTGGGCTCCGGCGCCGACGTGCTGACGCTCGGCAACCATTCCTGGGACCGCAAGGAGCTGATCGGCTTCATCGACGGCGAGCCGCGGCTGATCCGGCCGCTGAACTATCCGCCGGGAACGCCCGGCCGCGGCGCCACGGTGGTGGAGGTTCCCGGCGGCCGCAAGGCGCTGGTGATCAACGCCATGGGCCGGCTGTTCATGGAGCCGCTGGACGATCCGTTCCGCGCCGTGCAGGCGGTTCTGGCGCAGCACAGCATGGGCGCCGGCGGCACGGTGCAGGCCGTCGTGATCGACATCCATGCCGAGGCCACTTCCGAGAAGATGGCGCTGGCGCACAGCTTCGATGGCAAGGTGAGCCTGGTGGTCGGCACCCACACCCACGTGCCGAGCGCTGACCAGCGCATCCTGGAGAACGGCACCGCCTACATGACCGATGCCGGCATGTGCGGCGACTATGACAGCGTCATTGGCATGCAGAAGGGTGGCGCCGCGCTGCGCTTCTGGAAAAAGGTGCCGGGCGAGAAGCTCGCCCCCGCCGAGGGTCCCGCCACCTTGTCCGGGGCGTTCGTGGAAACCGACGACGCCACCGGCCTGGCGCAGCGGGTCGAGCCGGTGCGGCTGGGTGGTCTGCTGGCGCCGGCCCTGCCGGCGGTCTGAGGCTTCAGCCGGCGTCGAGGCCGAAGAATTCGCGCAGCGCCCGGTCGCCCGCCGGGGTGATCGCCAGGGCGCGCGATCCCTCCTGGCGCCGGACCCAGTTGTGGCGAACGCAGCATTCGCACAAGGCCGCGCCCAGCGCCCCGGCGATGTGCGGCCGCCGCTCACTCCAATCCACGCAGGGCCGGCAGAAGATGCGGCCCCTCGGGCCTTCCGGTGCGCCCGGCCGCAGCGTCACGCCAAGGGTGTCCAGGAAGGCCGCCCCGCTCTCCGTCAGGCGCCCGCCATCGGCCGTTATCTCCAGCTCGCGGCGCTCCACCATGCGGTCGGCCATCGCCACGGCAATGCGCCCGGCGAGGTGGTCGTAGCAGGTGCGCAGGCGGCGAAGGGCCTGATCCCTGGGGCCGACCCGCACCGGACGCGGCGGGCGCGTCGCGCCGGCGGCCACCGACATCAGGCTTTCCAGCATCTGCGCCACGGCGGGCGAGGCGAGGCGATGATCGCGGTGGCGGCCTGCCGTTCCTGCGCCAGAAGCCTGGCGGCGACCAGCCGCGCCAGTTGGCCGCTGGCGGTGGGCGGCGCCACGCCGGCGACGGCGGCCAGTTCGCCGGCCGTGAGGGCGCGGCCGTCCATCAGCGCTCCCAGCATGTTGGCACGGGCCGGATCGCCGATCAGGGCGGCGGTCTTGGCCAAGGCCGCGGTGCTCAGGACGGATGAACTCGGCATGAACGGGAGCCTAGCGCAACTTGGCGGCCGACGCTTCGGGCATGACTGAAGCATCGGCGGGGCCGGCCCTCGCCGATCCCGCTCCCGTGGAGCCGGGACGGTCACCAGCATCCTGTGTCTTCAAGGTAGGTGCAGCGCGAGGCGCGCCCCGCCAGCCAACTCCTGGCGGTCGCGTGCTCAGCTTCGGGTGGCTTCGCGCTCCGCCTGGACCAGCAGCGCCGGCAGACCATCCGCGGCGTCGGTGGTGAAGCACCGGATGTCATGGCCGCGCTGCCCGCGCTGCGCGTAGAGCCGCACCAGCCAACCCGCGCTCGATTGCTCGCAGATCTGGATGCGGTAGCTGTCATAGCTCCGGGTCTCGATGACGCGGATGCCCATACTGTTCGACTCCCGATGAAGCCAGCGCTTTCTGGCTCAGGGCGGGCAAGGGAGCCACTGACCAGGGGTTGCGGCCGATCGAGACATGCGCGCCACGATTGACCGGTGCGGGAGAGGGGAGCGGGCGGGCCGCCGCCAGCTAGGCCCAGTGGTGCCCGCCGGACGTGGCGGGGCTTCCCGAACCCGCCATGCGGTGGATCACGTCGCCCCGCCACAGCCATCGATGCGCCAGCGCCATCATCACGTGTCCGCCGATCAGGGCCAGGAGCAGCCATGCCAGCTCGCCGTGCAAGGCGTTGCCGGCGGCCACCATCCAGGGCGTTTCGCCCTGGATGCCGCTGAACAGGGGATGCCGAACGGGCTGAAGGCCCGGTTAACTCCATAGGCGCGGGCCAGCGCCAGCAGCGGAACCAGCAGCATCAGGGCATAGAGCACCAGGTGACCGAGCGTCGCCAGCCGCCCCGGCCCATGCGTCGGGGCAGGCGGGCGGTTGCGCAGGTTGAGCAGCCCCCAGGCGCCGCGCAGCAGCACCAGCGCCAGCAGCAGCGTGCCCAGCGAGGTGTGGCTGCCCCGGATGACATGGGCCAGCGGCGGCAGCATGCCGAGCTGGCGCAGGGCCATGCCGGCGAACTGCCAGGCAAACAATGCGGCCATGCTCCAGTGCAGGGCACGGCTGATCAGGCCGTAGGCCTCGGGGGTGTCGCGCCAGCGAAGGGCCACCGGATGCTCCATCGGGAATGTGGAAGCTT
This sequence comes from Teichococcus vastitatis, assembly GCF_003604215.1. GTDB lineage: Bacteria > Pseudomonadota > Alphaproteobacteria > Acetobacterales > Acetobacteraceae > Pseudoroseomonas > Pseudoroseomonas vastitatis. Next base: position 13,706 of record NZ_QXGS01000001.1, on the reverse strand, counting down.
CATGTGCGGTGCTTTGCTGCTGTTGCGAAGAGGCCTGGGCGTGGCTGTTGCACTCCGTCACCTCGCCTCCCGCGCGGCTCCGGCACGGCGTGCGGCGATGCAGGCGCGCGGCCAGCCACCCTCTCGCTTCGCGACGCGCGCGGCGGTATAGGGGCCGGATCAGCCCGGAACATCACGAGAATCCCGGAGAGCACCGCGTGGCCGGCCATTCCCAGTTCAAGAACATCATGCACCGCAAGGGTGCGCAGGACGCCAAGCGGGCGCGCATCTTCGCCAAGCTGATCCGCGAGATCACGGTCAGCGCGAGGCAGGGCCTGCCCGACCCGTCTGCCAATCCGCGGCTGCGCTCGGCGGTGCAGGCGGCGCGCGTCGCCAACATGACCAAGGACACCATCGACCGCGCCATCAAGAAGGCCACCGGCGCGGCCGGCGGCGAGGATTACGTGGAGGTCCGCTACGAGGGCTACGGCCCGGCCGGCGTCGCGGTGATCGTCGAGACGCTGACCGACAACCGCAACCGCACCGCCTCCGACATCCGCTCCGCCTTCTCCAAGTACGGCGGCGCGCTGGGCGAGACCAATTCGGTGGCCTTTCAGTTCGAGCGGGTCGGCGCCATCCGCTACCCGGCCGATGTCGCCGACGCCGATGCCATGCTGGAAGCCGCCATCGAGGCCGGTGCCGCGGACGTGGCCAGCGGCGAGGACGGCCACGACGTCACCACCGCGGTGGAGGATCTGTTCGCCGTGCGCGACGCGCTGGAGGAGAAGTTCGGCCCCGCCGAGAGCGCCAAGCTGGAATGGCGCCCCAGCGTCACCGTGGAGCTGGACGAGGAAAAGGCACGCTCCGTGCTCAAGCTGATCGACGTGCTGGACGAGCATGACGACGTGCAGGCCGTGACCGCCAATTTCGAGGTCTCCGACGCGGTGGCCGCGGCGCTGGCGGAGTGATCCGGCCGCATGATGCAGACCGTCCGGCTGCTCGGACTTGATCCCGGCCTCCAGCACACCGGCTGGGGAGTTGTGGAAAGCAGCGGCAACCGGCTGCGCCACATCGCCGACGGCGTGATCTCCACCACCACCGAATTGTCACTGGCCGAGCGGCTCTGCCAGATCCACCGGGCGCTGAACGCGCTGATGGACATCTGGAAGCCGGAGGAGGCGGCGGTGGAGCACACCTATGTTAACAAGAACCCTGGCGCGGCGCTGAAGCTCGGCCAGGCGCGCGGCGTGGTGCTGCTGGCGCCGGCGCTGGCGGGGCTGGCTGTCGCCGAATACCAGGCCATGGAGGTGAAGCGCGCCGTGGTCGGCACCGGCCACGCCGACAAGGTGCAGGTGGCCGACATGGTGCGCCGCCTGCTGCCCGGCGCCACGCTGAAGCGAGCGGATGCTTCCGACGCGCTGGCCGTTGCCATCTGCCACGCCCACCATCGCGGCAGCCGCCTTGCCCTGGCCCGGGGCTATGTTCCGGCATGATCGGCAAGCTGCGCGGCACGCTGGACACGCCCTTCGACGGCGGCTGCATCTTCGACGTGAACGGCGTCGGCTATCTGGTGGCCTGCTCGGCCCGGACGCTGGCGGCGTTGCCGCAGGCGCCGGCCATCGGCGCGCTGCTGGTGGAAACGGTGGTGCGCGAAGACGCCATCATCCTGTACGGCTTCGCCGATGCTTCCGAGCGGGACTGGTTCCGCCTGCTGACGGCGATCCAGGGCGTCGGGCCCAAGGTGGCGCTGGCGCTGCTGTCGACCCTCGCCCCCGCCGATCTGGCGCGGGCGCTGATGGCCGGCGACAAGGGCTCGCTGAGCCGCGCCCCGGGCGTCGGCGCCAAGCTGGCGATCCGGCTGATCTCCGAGTTGCGCGACCGCGTCGGCGCCATGCCGACCGGCCCCGGCTTCTCGCCGAACACCATGACGGTGGCGGCGCAGCTTCCCCCCGCCGACCGCGCGGTGGCGGAGGCGATCTCGGCGCTCACCAATCTCGGCTGGAAACGGCCGGAAGCGGTGGCGGCCGTGGCCCGCGTCGCCGAGCGGCTGGGCGAGGATGCGGCGCTGGAGCCGCTGATCCGCGAGGCGCTGAAGGAACTGGCACCCCGGTGACCGGCCGCGCAACCCCGAGCCGCGCAGTCCCGACCTGACAGAACGAGAAGGGGGTGCGGAGGAACAGCTTTCCCCGCACTGTACCGCCGATGAGTGACCGCATCTCCGATCCGCACCGCTCCGAGGAGGACGCCGCCGAGGCCACCCTCCGCCCGCAGACGCTGGATGATTTCACCGGCCAGAAATCGCTGCGCGAGAACCTCGCCATCTTCATCCAGGCCGCCCGCGTGCGCGGCGATGCGCTGGACCACGTGCTGCTGCACGGGCCGCCCGGCCTCGGGAAGACCACCCTGGCGCAGATCGTGGCGCGGGAGATGGGGGTGGGGTTCCGCGCCACATCCGGCCCGGTGCTGCAGCGCGCTGGCGACCTCGCCGCCATCCTCACCAACCTGCAGCCGCGCGATGTGCTGTTCGTGGACGAGATCCACCGACTGCAGCCGGCGCTGGAGGAGACCCTCTACCCGGCGATGGAGGATTTCCAGCTCGACCTGATCATCGGCGAGGGGCCGGCGGCGCGCACCGTGCGCATCGACCTGCCGCCCTTCACCCTGGTCGGCGCCACCACCCGCGCCGGGCTGCTGGCCACGCCCCTGCGGGACCGCTTCGGCATTCCGCTGCGGCTGCAATTCTACACCCCGGAGGAATTGCTGCTGATCGTCCGCCGCGGGGCCCAGAAGCTGGGCTTCGCGCTGAGCGAGGAAGGCGCGCAGGAGATCGCCAACCGCTCCCGCGGCACGCCGCGGATCGCCGGCCGGCTGCTGCGCCGGGTGCGCGACTTCGCCCTGGTGTCGGGCCACGTGGCCGATCGTGCCATGGCCGACGGTGCGCTGAACCGGCTGGAAGTCGACCGGCGCGGCCTGGACATGATGGACCGCCGCTACCTGCGCCGTATCGCCGAGCACCACCATGGCGGCCCGGTGGGTGTTGAGACGCTGGCCGCCGCGCTGGCCGAGGGCCGCGACACGCTGGAGGAGGTGGTGGAACCCTACCTGATCCAGGAAGGCTTCGTGCTGCGCACCCCGCGCGGGCGGGTGCTGGGCGACCTCGGCTGGCGGCATCTCGGGCTGGCGCCACCGGCCGGCGGGCAGTCGGACCTGCTGGGGGATCTGTGATGCCGGGCGGCGCCGCATGGCCGCACCGGTGGCCGGTGCGGGTGTATTTCGAGGACACCGATGCGGGGGGCATCGCCTACCATGCCACCTATCTCCGCTGGGCCGAGCGGGGGCGGACAGAATCCTTGCGGGCCATGGATTTGCCGCATCAACTTATGATTCAACGTCACGCTTCGTTGCTCGTGGTAAGGCGCGTAGAAGTAGAGTATGTCGCGCCCGCACGCCTCGATGACGCTCTGGTGGTGGAGACTCGCGTGCGCCGCCTGGGCGGCGCCTCGGTTGATCTCGGCCAGGACATTGTCGCGGAGGGCGGTGGGGTGCGAGCCCGGCTCAAGGTGGGGCTGGTCTGCGTCCGCGCGGAAGGGATGCGCCCCCTGGCGATCCCCGAGCCGTGGCGCGGCGCCCTGCAGGCGGCGCTGGAGCCGGGCTCCGGTTGACCAAGTGAATGCTTCGCCCCGCCCGGCATGGCGCGGGGCCTTTGAAGGAGATTGCCGTGGGTGAGAGCGTGAGTGCGTCCAACCTCGGCCAGGTGGCGCACGATCTTTCCCTCTGGGGCCTGTTTCTGCAGGCGGACTGGGTGGTGAAGCTGGTGATGCTGGGGCTGCTCGCCGCCAGCGTTTGGGTCTGGGCGGTGGTGTTCGAGAAGGTGACCACCATCCGCCGGGTCAACCGTGCGGCCGATGCCTTCGAGGACAAGTTCTGGTCCGGTGGCAGCCTCGATGCGCTGCACCAGCAGGAAGGCGAGCGCCCGACCCATCCGATCGCCGCCGTGTTCGGCGCCGCCATGCGCGAATGGGAACGCAGCGGCAGCCGCCCCGAGGGCAGCGAGGTCCAGCTCGCCGGCATGCAGCAACGCGCCGAGCGGGCCATGAACGTCGCCATCCAGCGGGAGATGGACCGTATGGAGCGGTGGATGGTGTTTCTGGCCTCGGTCGGCTCGGTGGGTCCCTTTGTCGGCCTGTTCGGCACCGTGTGGGGCATCATGAACAGCTTCTCGGCCATTGCCGGCATGAACAACACCAACCTCGCCGTGGTGGCGCCGGGCATCGCCGAGGCGTTGTTCGCCACCGCCATCGGCCTGGTCGCCGCCATTCCGGCGGTGCTGGCCTACAACAAGATCACCACCGACCTTTCGCGCTTCGCCTCCCGCCTGGAGGGCTTCGCCGCCGAGTTCGGCGCCATCCTGAGCCGACAGGCCGAGGAACGGGCCTGACGCCATGGGCATGTCCACAGGGGGCAATGGCCCGGGCGGCCATGGCCGGCGCGGCCGCTATCGCGCCATGGCCGAGATCAACGTGACGCCGCTGGTCGACGTCATGCTGGTGCTGTTGATCATCTTCATGGTCGCGGCGCCGCTGATGACGGTGGGTGTGCCGATCGACCTGCCGAAAACCAATGCGAGCGCGCTGAACCAGGAGACCGAGCCACTGACCATCTCGGTTAACGCTCAGGGCAACATCTTTCTTCAGGAAACCGAGGTGCCGCTGGAGAACCTGGTGCCGCAGCTGCGCGCCATCATCGACGCCCAGCCCGCCGGCCAGCCGGAGCGCCGCATCTTCGTGCGGGGCGACCGCGGCATCAACTACGGCCGGGTGATGGAGGTGATGGGCACGGTGAACAGCGCCGGCTTCACCAAGGTCGCGCTGCTGGCCGAGCAGCCTTCCGGCCGGCCGGCTGCCGCAGTGCCGCAGGGTGCCCGCCCTGCCGAGCCGCAGCAGCCGCGCCGCTAAGGCCGAACGGACAGCATCACCATGGCCCGTCATGGCCTTCGCTTCTGGGGCGGTGTTTCCGCAGCGCTGCACGTGCTGCTGGGCCTGCTGCTGCTGCTGAAACTGCCGGGGCGGGACATTCCGCCGCCGCAGGAAGCGGTGCCGGTGGAGTTCGTCACCCCCGACACGGCGCCGCAGATCGCCCAGGCCGAGCAGCCCCTGCCGCTGCCGGCGCCGCCAGCGCCGCAACCCGAGCCCGATCCGACCACCAATGCTCCGGCCGAGCCGGAAGCGCGCCCGACGCCGCCATCGCCGCCGCCTCCGCCGCCTCCGCCACCGCCCGCCCCGGCACCCACACCCGCGCCGCCCACACCCGCGCCGCCCATCCCGGCGCCGCCGACACCTGCTCCGCCGACACCTGCTCCGCCGACGCCTGCGCCCAGCCCGCCGACCCCGGCGCCCTCGGCCCCACCACCGCCCGCGCCTGTGCCGCCGCTGCCGAGTCCGCCACCGCCCGCGCCGGCGCCACCGGCTGCCGTGCCGGATGCGATGCCGACGCCGCCGGAGCGCCAGCAGCCGGTGCAGCAGCCGCAGCCTTCGCCGCCCTTGCCCATGCCGCCGCCGCCGGCCCCTGCGCCACCCGCCCCGCCGCAACCAGCCCGGCCCGAACGCCCCTCGCAGCAGGCGCAGCAGCAGCCCGCGCCGGCAAACCCGCCGCGCTCGACCCCGACACAGCCTTCCACCACGCCGCCGCCGCCGAGGCCGAGCGAGCAAGCGGGCACCGGCCGCACCGAGCCGCCGCCGCGCACCGCCGAGCGCTCCACCTCCGTGTTGTCGACGCTGGAACGGCTGCGGGCGGCACAGCAGCAGCAGGCGCCCGCCGCCCGGCCGGCGCCGCAGGCCGGCCGCACCGCGACCGGCGGCGGCACCCCCACCGGCAACGCGCTGCTGACCCAGGGCGAGGTGCGGGGCGTCGCCGACCGCATCAGCGAATGCTGGTCAGTGGATGCGGGCATGCTCGGGCTCGACCAGATCACGGTGGAGCTGCGGGTGGACATCGACGGCGGCGGCACCATCCGCAACGTGCGGTCCGCCGGCGGTGTTCCGTCGGAGCCCCGTGCTCGGGCAGTGTATGAAAGTGCGCGCCGCGCGCTGCTGGACCCCAAATGCAGCCCGTTGCCGATCCCTCGCGAGAAGATTCCCTCCCTCGCCAGTGCCACCTTCCGCTTCAATCCGAAGGGTCTCGTCCGATGAACCAGCCGAACCTTCTCCTGTCCCGCCGCGTCGCCCTGCTGGGCGGTGCCGGGCTGCTCGGGGCGTCCTCGCTGGCCCGCGCCCAGGCGCCGGCCGCCACGGCGGGCCAGGTCATCGACATCAACCGGGCCCGCACCGATCCGATCCCGATCGCACTGCCAAACTTCGCCGGCTCCTCGCCGGATGCGCAGCGGCTGGGACAGAACATCACCCAGGTGATCACCAACAACCTGCGCAATTCGGGCCTGTTCCGCCCGGTGGCGCGGGAAGCCTACATCCAGACGCCGGAAGCCGCCGCGGGCGCGCCGCGCTTCCAGGACTGGCGGGTGATCGGCGCCCAGGCCCTGGTCACCGGCCGTGCCGAACCGCAGGGCGACCGCGCCCGCATCGAGTTCCGGCTGTGGGAAGTGAACTCGGAGCAGCAGCTCCAGGGCACCGCCTACACCGCTGCGGCCAATAACTGGCGGCAGATCGCGCACGTCATCTCCGACGTGATCTACGAGCGCATGCTGGGCGAGAAGGGCTATTTCGACACCCGCATCGTCTACGTCGCGGAGTCCGGCCCGCGCGACCGCCGCACCCGGCGCCTCGCCATCATGGACCAGGACGGCGAGAACAACCGCTTCCTGACCGACGGCACCTTCCAGGCCCTGACGCCGCGATTTCACCCGAATGCGCGTCAGATCGCCTTCATGTCCTACAACAACAACCAGCCGCGGGTTTACCTGTTCGACCTGAACAGCGGCCGGCAGGAAGTGCTGGGCAACTTCCAGGGCATGACCCTGTCGCCGCGCTTCTCGCCGGACGGACGCTCGGTGGTGCTGTCCTCGGCGCGCGGCGGCGACGCCAACATCTTCGTGGTGGATCTGGCGTCGCGCCGGGAACGGCAGCTGACCTCCGGCGGCGGCCTCGACGTGTCGCCTTCTTATTCGCCGGACGGCTCGCAGATCGTGTTCAACTCCGATCGCGGCGGCGACCAGCAGATCTACGTGATGGATGCGAATGGCGGCGGGGTGCGCCGCATCTCCTTCGGCAATGGCCGCTACGCCACGCCCGTCTGGTCTCCGCGCGGCGACCTGATCGCCTTCACCCGCATGGGCGGCGGCCGCTTCGGCATCGGCGTGATGCGCCCCGACGGCTCGGGCGAGCGCATCCTGTCGGAAGGCTGGTCCATGGAAGGCCCGAGCTTCGCGCCGAACGGCCGGGTGCTGACCTTCTACCGCGAAACCCGGGCCCGCGACTCGCGCGGTGGCGGTTATTCGGCGCGTCTGGCCATGATCGACATCGCCGGCTTCAATGAGCGGCAGGTGATCACGCCCACCGATGCCACCGACCCGAGTTGGTCGCCCTTGCTGTCCTCGTGAGGCCGGTAGCCGCAACTCAACCGGAGGTTTGCAGTTTCGGCAGAGTAACCATTCCGTGCGCGCTGGTTTAAATGCCTTGAACCTGCCTCAATCCAAGCGTAACCGCAGCGGTAATTCGCCCTGCTAACAGGAGTCGCGCGATGAATACCAAGCTTCTCGGCGCACTTGCCGCCGCTGCCCTGCTGTCCGCCTGTGCCAGCGAGGACACCTCGGGCGCCGCCACCGGCGCCGGTGCGACCGGCGGCACCGGCATGATGGGTGCCGGCGCCGTGCGCCCCGGCAGCCAGGAGGATCTGGTCGCCAATGTCGGCGATCGCGTCTTCTTCGCGCTGGACAGCTCCTCGGTGGGCGCCGACCAGCGTCCGACGCTGGAGCGTCAGGCGTCCTGGCTGGCCCAGTACCCGCAGGTGCAGGTTGCCGTGGAAGGCCATGCTGATGAGCGCGGCACACGCGAATACAACTTGGCGCTCGGCCAGCGCCGCGCCAACGCGGCGCGCGACGTGCTGGTGGCCTCCGGCGTATCCTCGGCCCGCCTGAGCACCATCTCCTACGGCAAGGACCGTCCGGCGGCGCTGGGCTCCTCCGAGGATGCCTGGGCGCAAAACCGCCGCGCCGTCACGGTGGTGCGCTAAGCATCATCGCGCCGTCCCGCATTGACGCGGCGTCGGCCGATTGAGAGAAGCGGCGGCACCCGGAACCGGGCGCCGCCGTTTCGCCGTTTCATGTGTTCCGATCCCGCGGAGAGGGAAACCGCCGATGCTTCGCAAGATCCTTCTGATGGCGCCCTTGCTGCCGCTGCTCGGCGCGGCGCCCGCCTGGGCGCAGATGGACAGCCGCGAGGGCATCGCGCTGCAGAACCAGATCCTTCAGCTGCGGCAAGAGCTTGACATGCTTCGCCGCTCCGGTGGCGGCGGCTATGCGGCGCCGGTTCCGGTGGCGCCGCAAGGTCGCCCGGGTGCGGGCGGCGGCGAGTTGACCGGGCAGCTACTGGAACGCGTCGGCACCCTGGAGGAGGAGGTCCGCCGGCTGCGCGGCCAGCTGCAGGAATCCGACTACCGCGTGCGCACCACCCAGCAGGCGTTGGAGAAGCTGCAGGGCGATGTCGATTACCGCCTGCAACAGATGGAGCAGGGCGGCGGCGGCGCTTCCTCCCGCCCGGCCGAAACGCCCCGGCCGCCGCAGCGCAGCGAAGCGCCGGCGACCGCGTCGGCACCAGCCGGCAACGCGCCGCGCACCGCCGAGCGCGCCATCGCCGAAGGCCAGGCGGCGCTCGGCCGACGCGACTATTCCGCTGCCGAGGCTGCCGCGCGGGAGGTGATCGCCGCCCGCAACACCGCCCGCGCCCAGGATGCCCAGTTGCTGCTGGGCGATGCGCTGCTCGGAAAGCGTGATTTCCAGAACGCGGCGCTGGCCTATGATGACGCTTATCGCCGCAACCGCGGCGCCGCCCGGGCGCCGGAAGCGCTGCTCGGCCTGGCCAATTCCTTCCTGGGCTTCGGCGCCACGCGCGAGGCCTGCGCCACCTTGGCCGACCTGCGTTCCGAATTCCCGCGCCTGTCCGGCTCCCTCGCCAGCCGCGCCGCCGAGGCGCGGCAGCGAGGCAATTGCCGCTGACGGCGGAGCCGCTCGGCCCCGCCGAGTTCGCGGCGCTGATGGCGCCGCTGGGTCCGTTCGGGCCGGCACCGCGTCTGGCGGCAGGGGTGTCAGGGGGGCCGCACTCCTTGGCCCTGGCCTTGCTGGCCCAGGATTTCGCCCAGGCCCGCGGCGGAAGCGTGGTGGGGATGGTGGCCGACCACGGCCTGCGTTCCGGCAGCGCCGCCGAAGCGGAATGGACGATCCGCACCCTACGTGATGCGGGCGTCGAGGCGCAGCTGATTGCTCTTGATCTGGCCGGGGGCGCAGCCCTGCAGGAGCGTGCCCGCGACGCCCGCTTGGCCGCCTTGCTGGATTGTTGTGCGAAACAGGGGCGGCCATGGCTGCTGCTGGGCCACCACCGCATGGATCAGGCGGAAACCGTGCTGTTCCGCGCGTTGCGGGGCAGCGGCGGGGCCGGAATGGCGGGCATGGCGGCGCTGCGGCCGACTGCTTCCGCGTTGCTTCTTCGCCCGCTGCTGGGGGTGCCGCCCGCGCGGTTGGAAGCAACCCTGGCCGCCCGCGGGATCGTTCCGCTGCGTGATCCTTCAAACACGGATCCGCGGTTCACCCGGGTCCGGCTGCGCCAGGCGCTGGGTGATCCGGGGGGGCAGGGCCCGGCCGTGGCCGCGCTGGCCGAGGCAGGCGCGGCCTTTGCCCTGCGCCGCGCTGCGCGCCGCCGCGCGCTCGCCGAGTGCCTGACAAGCGCGGCGACCCTGATGCCGGAAGGCTGGGTGCGGCTCGATGCGGCGGCGCTGGGCGAGGGCGCGCTGGCCGACGAGGCGCTGGCCGCGCTGCTGCGGCTGGTCGCGGGGGCCGAGCACGCTCCGGCCGCCGGAGCGGTGCGGGCGCTGCGGCGGCGCGGCGGCGGCACGCTGGGCGGCGTCCTGTGGCGGGAGGGCCTGTTGTGCCGCGAGCCGTCGGGCTGCGCCGCGCCGGTCCCCGCCGTCCCTGACCGGCGTTGGGACCGGCGCTGGCGGCTGCGTGGTGCGCCCCGGCCGGGCCTCAGCATCGGGGCGCTGGGCGTGGCGGCATCGGACCTGCCCCGTGGGCGGCGGCGCGGCCTGCCGGCCCTGGTGCTGAGCGGGCTGCCGGCGCTCTGGCGGGACGGCAGGCTGGAGGCCGTGCCGCCGCTGACGGAGCCCGGCTGCTTGGATTTTGATCCCGCAGGCGGGCCGCTTCTCGGCTAAAGTGACAAGGTTGCAAGATGGGATGCAGGCCGGTGTTTCAGAACGGCGCGAGGCACCCTATCTTGCATTCAGCGCAGGCCGGCACCTCTCCGCCGGCTGGCACACGAATGGGAACCCTCAGGTGAACAATTTCGGCCGCAATCTGGCGCTTTGGGTGATTGTGGCGCTGCTGCTCGTGGCGCTCTTCAATCTGTTCCAGCCTTCCTCCTCCACCCGCCAGAACGGCCAGCAGGTTGCCTACAGCGACTTTCTGAACGAGGTGAATAGCGGCCGCGTCCGCGATGTCACCATCCAGGGCCGCACCCTGACCGGTCAGCTGTCGGATGGCCGCTCCTTCTCGACCTACACCCCCGAGGACCCGACCCTGGTCAGCAAGCTGACCGACAAGGGCGTCCGCGTGGTGGCGCGGCCGGAGGAGAGCGATGTCAACCCGCTCTTCCACTACCTGTTGTCCTGGTTCCCGATGCTGCTGCTGATCGGCGTCTGGATCTTCTTCATGCGGCAGATGCAGGGCGGTGGCGGCCGGGCCATGGGCTTCGGCAAGTCCCGCGCCCGCCTGCTGACCGAGAAGCAGGGCCGCGTCACCTTCGAGGACGTGGCCGGCATCGAGGAAGCCAAGGGCGAGCTGGAGGAGATCGTGGACTTCCTGCGCGACCCGCAGAAGTTCCAGCGCCTCGGCGGCAAGATCCCCAAGGGCTGCTTGTTGGTGGGCCCGCCGGGCACCGGCAAGACGCTGCTGGCGCGCGCCATCGCCGGCGAGGCCAACGTGCCGTTCTTCACCATCTCGGGTTCCGACTTCGTTGAGATGTTCGTGGGCGTCGGCGCCTCCCGCGTGCGCGACATGTTCGAGCAGGGCAAGAAGAATGCCCCCTGCATCATCTTCATCGACGAGATCGACGCGGTGGGCCGGCACCGCGGTGCCGGCCTCGGCGGCGGCAATGATGAGCGCGAGCAGACCCTCAACCAGATGCTGGTGGAGATGGACGGCTTCGAGGCGAATGAGGGCGTGATCCTGATCGCCGCCACCAACCGTCCGGACGTGCTGGACCCGGCGCTGCTGCGCCCCGGCCGCTTCGACCGGCAGGTGGTGGTGCCGAACCCTGACGTGATGGGCCGCGAGAAGATCCTGCGCGTGCACATGCGCAAGGTTCCGCTGGCCTCCGACGTCGATCCGAAGACCATCGCGCGCGGCACTCCGGGCTTCTCGGGCGCCGATCTCGCCAACCTGGTGAACGAGGCCGCGCTTCTGGCCGCCCGCGGTGGCCGCCGCACGGTGGGCATGCACGAGTTCGAGATGGCCAAGGACAAGGTCATGATGGGCGCCGAGCGGCGCTCGCTGGTCATGTCGGATGATGAGAAGAAAATGACGGCCTATCATGAGGCCGGCCACGCCCTGGTCGCCATGCATGAGCCGGAATGCGATCCCGTGCACAAGGCCACCATCATCCCGCGCGGCCGTGCGCTGGGCTTGGTGATGTCCCTGCCGGCCGGCGACCGCTATTCCAAGCACAAGTCCAAGCTGAAGGCGGAACTCGCCATGGCGATGGGCGGCCGCGTCGCCGAGGAACTGATCTTCGGCGCCGATAAGGTGTCCAACGGCGCCTCGGGCGACATCAAGATGGCGACCGACCAGGCCCGCCGCATGGTGTCCGAATGGGGCATGAGCGAGAAGCTCGGCATGATCGCCTACGGCTCCAACGATCAGGAAGTATTTCTCGGTCATTCGGTGACGCAGTCGAAGAACATCTCGGAGGCAACGGCGCGCGAGATCGACAGCGAGATCCGCTCGATCATCGACGATGCCTATGCCCGCGCCAAGCACACGCTGCAGACCAACATCGACGAGTTGCATGCGCTGGCGAAGGGCCTGCTGGAGCACGAGACGCTGTCCGGCGATGAGATCCGCAACGTCATCAAGGGCGAGCCCGTAGTGCGCAACCGGCCGGACGAGCCGGTGCCGTCGGGACGGGGCAGCGTGCCGACCTCTGGCCGGCCGACCCGGCCGGGCGGCGGGTTCGGCAACCCGGCGCCGCAGCCGGGGACCTGATCCCGGGGCGGCCGCCCCTTCTGGCGGTGCGGCCGTGCGATGCGATAGAAGGGCCCCGGCGACGGGGCCTTTTTCGCATCTGGGGATCGGCGGAATGACGGAACGATGGATCGAGCCGGTATCACTGCTGCACGGTCCTGTTGCCTTCCAGGCGGTGCGGGACGGGCATGCCCTGCCGCTCGCCGGCGGGCCGACCGCCTTCACCCTGGTGCGGCTGATCGAGGACGGCGGTGACCTCGGCCTGCATCCGGCGCGGGATCTGCCGGAGCATTGGAGCCCGCTGCTCGGCCTGCTGACCCGGCGGCCGCTGCCCTTCGCCGGCCTTCCCGCCGACCGGCCGCTGGTGATGGGGATCGTCAACGTCACGCCCGATAGCTTCTCGGATGGCGGGCAGTGGGCGGATGCCGGCGCCGCCATCGCGGCCGGCCACGCCATGCTGGAACAAGGTGCCGACATGCTGGATGTGGGCGGCGAGAGCACCCGGCCCGGCGCCGCGCCGGTGACGCCGGAGGAGGAGATCGCCCGCATCCTCCCCGTGGTGCGTGAATTGTCCAAGGCCGCCGTGGTCAGCGTCGACACCCGCCATCCCGCCACCATGCAGGCCGTGCTGGATGCGGGCGCCGAGATCATTAACGACATCACCGCCCTGCGGCAGGATCCGCGTGCCGCCCGCGCGGTGGCCGAGGCCCGTGCCCCCGTGGTGCTGATGCACATGCCCGCGCTGGAGCTGAAGGCGATGCATTCGGCGACCGATTATGATGACCCGGTGCTGGACGTGGCCCGGTTCCTGCGGCAGCGCGTCGAGACCGCCGAGGCGTTGGGCATTCCGCGCGGCCGCATCGCCATCGATCCCGGCCTCGGCTTCGGCAAGACCGCCGAGCAGAACCTGCTCATCCTGCAACGGCTGCCGCTGCTGGCCGGCATCGGCTGCCGCGTGCTGGTGGGCGCGTCGCGCAAGCGCTTCATCGGCACCGTCACCGATGTGGAAATGGCATCGCAGCGGCTGGTCGGCAGCCTGGCGGTGGCACAGGCTGCCGCCGGTGGTGGCGCTGCCATCCTGCGGGTGCATGATGTGGCCGAGACGGTGCAGGCGTTGCGCATGTGGCGGGCCTGCGTCGAGGGCCGGTTGGGCGAGGTCTGAGCGGAACCTCGGAGCCGTTCCGGATAAGCTGCTAGATCACTTTTTCTGCGACGTCGTTTCAAAGGGAATGCCAGCAATGTCTCACGCGGAGCGCCGGCTGTTTGGCACGGATGGGATCCGGGGTGTTGCCAATCGTGCGCCGATGGATGCGTCGACGGCGCTGCG